>JBBIJE010000010.1:0-134474 GCA_037446155.1 Myxococcales bacterium
GCGGTCGCGGTATCGGTTTCTTCGAGGCGGGCAATTTCTACCCCGACTTCATCCTCTGGCTCCTTGTCAACGGCAAGCAATACGTGAATTTCATCGATCCCAAGGGTCTTCGAAATCTCGAGGGTCCGGAGGACCCAAAGATCCGGTTCCACCAGACGATCAAGGATCTCGAGCGCCAACTGGGCGACCCCGCGGTGGTGCTTAGTTCCTTCATCGTTTCCAGCACGCGCCTCCCGGAAGTAGCCTGGTGGGACGGCGGCATGACCAAGGAGGAGTTCGAGGCGCGAAACGTCCTCTTCCAGCGGGAGGACCGGGCAACGTATGTCGAGAAGCTCCTCGATCGTGCGACAACACAGACATGAACGTGTGACCGCGCGCAAGGCGCACCCGACACCCACGAGGCCCGCGGTTTGGGCGCACGCTGCGCCGCCCACCCTCGCTCCAGGGGCGAATGGGGCCTGGCTCGCCAGTCTCTAGCCCCGCTCGCTACCGTCTTTTTTCTCGAAGAAAGGGAGCAACCTATCGTAGGTGGAGAGCAGGTGCTCGGGAATGACCTTGGTTTCCGATACCAAGGGCATGAAATTCGTATCCGCCAGCCAGCGGGGCAGGAGGTGCCAGTGGAGGTGGTCTTCGACGCCGGCTCCGGCAGCCTTGCCCAAGTTGATCCCGATGTTCATGCCCTGCGGATGGTACGCCTCTTCCAGGGCCGACGCGGCCTTTTTGACCATCAGCATGAGAGCCAGGAACTCGGCCTCGCAAAGCTCGTCGAGCCGGCCCACATGGCGCCGCGGCGCGACCATGACATGACCGTTCCCGTAGGGATAGCGGTTGAGAATGACAACCGTGTCGCTATCCCGGAAAAGGGCAAGCTTCTCCCGATCCGGCCCGTCGCCGTCCCCCACGCAAAGAAAGCATCCACCCTCCTTTTCCCCCTCGATGTAGCTCATGCGCCAGGGGGCCCATAGGACTCTCATCGGCGGGCCGACCGGCGTTTGGTTGTCGCTCGCGCCGGCATCCGGGCCTCCCCGCTCACCGCACTTCCTCCGCCTTCCACTCCTTGCCGTCGACGCGCAAGCGCAGCTCCTTGCCAACCTTGAAGAAGGGGACCTTCTTGGCCACGACCGAGACGATCTCGCCGGTCTTGGGGTTTCGCCCCTCGCGGGCCCTGCGCTGTTTCACCGCGAAACTGCCAAAGCCCCGGATTTCTATCCGCTCACCGCTGGCCAGAGCCTCCGCCATGCTGTCGAAGACGGCATTGACCATCACTTCGGCATCCCGACGGGAGAAACGTGGATAGATCCGCACGACTTCCTCGATCAAGTCCCGCTTTGTCATCGCCAGCTTCTCTCCTCCCTTCTCTCAATAACTCACGAGCGACCCGATGGAGGGCCCAGCGTAAAGAAGCTGCAACCCAAAACCAGCCTGGCCCGTGCCCGGAAGGCCGGAAAGGGACCCGAAGAGCATCCGCAGCCACCAGGGGCCGCGCCCTAAGTCCGCCTTGACGACGCTAGGCTCCCCTTCGATACCGGCTTCGCTCGCGGCAAGGTCGATCGCGTCTTCAAGCCCCCCGAGTCTGTCCACCAGTCCGACCTCTTTGGCCTGGTCGCCCGAAAAGACCCTGCCGTCGGCGATGCGCTCCAGATTGGCCGCATCCAGCCTCTCCCCCCTGCCCCTCCTCACGGCCTCGATAAACTGCCGGTGTACCCGGTCCACCATCTCCTGCACCATCTTCTGCTCTTCCTCGGTGAGAGACCTTACGGGAGAGCCCAGGTCCTTGTGCTCGCCGGCTTTCACTACCACACCTTTGACGCCGATCTTGCGGAAAAGCTCCTCGACGTTGCCGAACTCCATGAGCACGCCGATCGAGCCGGTAAGCGATCCCGGATTGGCCACGATGCTGGAGCAGGCGCTGGCGATGTAGTAGCCACCAGATGCCGCCAGCCCTCCCAAAGACGCAACCACCGGCTTCTCGCGCCTAAGCCTCGCGATCTCCTCGTAGATCTCCTGCGAAGGAGCCACTCCCCCTCCGGGCGACTCGATTCGCACCACCACGGCCCTGACGCTCTTCGACTTGCGAAACTTCTTTAGCGCGGCGACGATCGGGGCGCTATCGCCGATCACGCCTTCGACCTCTACAAGCCCGACCTTCTCCCCGAGCCCGAACTCCTCCGAAAACCCATCTCCCAGATAGGAGAGCACCGTTATCGCGACGAGGGCCAGAAAAAGCGCCGCCAATAAGAGCGCCATCAAGCGCGCTATCGAGTGCCGCCTCGCCATAGTCAACGAATAGCCCCGCTCTCTAGGCCGAGCCGAGGAGCCGGCCCGTGCCCACATCGGGTCGCTCGAGGCTAACTTTCGCCGGAGCTTTTCTCCTCGGCCGATCCTGGCCGCGAGGCAACTTTCGCTTCCTCCGGCCCTTTCTCGGCCGGCCTCTCCCCTTCCTCGCGGTCCAGGCGAAGATCCTCGGTCAGGATATCCTGAAACGAGAACCTCCCTCCCTCGCGGTCCCGCTTGAGATAGCTATCCATCTCTTCGCGCTCTTCGGTCCGCCGCAGCGCCTTGATGCTCAAACCGATCCGGCGCTCCCGGGAATCCACCGACGTCACCTCGGCCTCTACCTCGTCCCCAGGTTGGTAAAGCGACTGAGGCTTATCGACCCGCTCGGTGCTCAACTGGCTCACGTGAATGAGGCCCTCGATCCCGTCTTCGATCTCGACGAAAACCCCGAAATCGGTGACGCTGGTAACCTTTCCCTTGACCTTGGTGCCGATCGGGTAGCGCTGCGGAACCGTGATCCAAGGGTCTGCGGTCGCCTGCTTTATGCTGAGCGAGATGCGCTCGTTTTCCACGTCCACCGCCAAGACGACCGCTTCCACCTCGTCCCCCTTCTTGTAAAGCTCGGCAGGATGGCGAACCTTCCTGGTCCAGTGAAGGTCGGAGACGTGGCACAGACCGTCGATATCCTCTGCTACCTCGATAAATACCCCGAAGTCCGTCACGCTCTTTATCTTACCCTTTATCCTGCTTCCGACCGGGTGGTTTACCTTGACGAGCTCCCAGGGATTTTGCCCAGCTTGCTTGAGCCCGAGCGAGACGCGCCGATTCACCGGATCGACGTCCAAGACCACCACCTGCACCGTGTCATTCACGTTGAGAAGCTTCGAGGGATGCACCACGCGCTTGGTCCAGGACATCTCGGAGACGTGGATCAGCCCCTCGACTCCCTTTTCCAACTCGACGAAAGCCCCGTAGTCGGTAAGACTTACCACCTTCCCCTGAACCCGAGCACCCACCGGGTAGGTCTCGGCGACCCTCTCCCAGGGATCGGGCTCGGTTTGCTTCATACCGAGCGATACCCGCTGCCGCTCGGGATCGTACTTCAGGACCACCACCTTGACCTTGTCCCCGACCGACACCACTTCCGAGGGATGGCCCACCCGGCCGTAGGACATGTCGGTTATGTGAAGCAACCCGTCGATGCCCCCCAGATCCACGAAGGCCCCGTAGTCGGTAATATTCTTGACCACGCCTTCCAGAAGCACCCCCTCTTCGAGGACCTTCAGGGTCTCCCCCTTTATCGCCTCGCGCTCCCTCTCCATCACCGCCCGGCGCGAGACCACCACGTTTCCCCGAGCGCGGTTGAACTTCAAAATGGCGAAGCGCCCCCGCTGTCCGATGAAACGGTCGAGATTCCTGACCGGGCGGATGTCGGTGTGGGAACCTGGCAGGAAAGCGGCGACCCCGATGTCCACCTTGAGGCCCCCCTTCACCTTAGCGACGATCGTCCCCTCGACGTACCCCTTGTTCTCGTATGCCCTCTCTATCTCCCGCCAGATCATGAGCTGCTCGGCCTTCGCACGCGAAAGGACTATGTCTCCGTCCTCTCCCTCCGCAAGGTCGAAATACACGTCCACCTCGTCTCCTTCCTTGACCGAGATGGAACCGTCGTGGCTCCTGAACTCCTGAATGGGGATCTGCCCTTCGGACTTGTAACCAATATCGACGGTAACGTGATCCTTGCCGAGCAAAACGACACGACCACGCACGATGTCACCCGGCTTCACGCTGCGCAGGCTGCGCTCGAACAGTTCTTCGAAATTCTCCGTCCGAGCCGAAGAGTTTGGCCGATCAGCCGGCTTGTCGCTGTCCATTACGGCGTTACCCCCTAAACCGAAGATAGAAAACCCAGCCACCCCTCAACCCGCTGCCCCTGCATACCGCTATGCGCCAAGAAGTTCAAGACCTTACGCGCTCCCGTACAAGAGCGACGAGCCTGTTGCAAACCTCGGCGGGAGAGAGGTGCGTGGTGTCGATGACGACAGCATCTCTAGCGGGCCGAAGCGGCGCCGCGGCCCGCGTGGAATCGCGCTCATCGCGCTGCTCCATCTCCTTCAACACATCTTCGTAGGAAACCGCTTCTCCCGCGTCACGAAGTTCCCGATGGCGGCGTCTCGCCCTCTCCGGCAGGGCTGCGTCAAGATACACCTTGACGTCGGCTGAGGGAAATACCACCGTGCCGATGTCCCGGCCGTCCATGACGACCCCACCTTGCGCGCCAAGCTCCCGTTGCATGGCCACGAGTCTGGCACGCACCACCGGGCGAGCCGACACCCGCGACGCCCACTGGCCGATCGCCGCGGATCGAATCTCCGAAGTAACGTCTCGCCCGTTAACCAAGACTCGCTGCCCTTCGGGTGCGGGTACAAACGTTATGCGCAACTGCGCCACGAGATCGGCAAGTGCATCGTCATCTTCGGGGGACACACCTCGCTCTCGCGCGATGAGGCCGACCGCTCTGTACATGGCACCAGTATCCACGTAGGTGTAGCCGAGCTCGCGGGCGAGCGCGCGGCCCGCGGTGCTCTTTCCAGCTCCCGCCGGCCCATCGAGCGCGACGACCAGCCCCGACCCCCCGCTCACGCGACCTCCACGGCTCCGCCACTCAGGCGGCCCAGACACTCGAAAAAGCCGGGGAAAGAGACGGCGACAACCTCGGCGCCCTCGAGCTCGGTCTCCCCCTGGCTAACGAGACCCGCTACCGCAAGCGCCATCGCTATGCGGTGATCTCCGTGGCTTTCGAGCCGCGCCCCGCCAAGCCTCTCGCCCCCCCGGATCACGAGCCCGTCCGAAAGCTCCTCCACGCGCGCCCCGAGCTTTCGGAGCTCGCACGCCATCGCCGCGATCCGGTCGCTCTCCTTTACCCTGAGCTCACCAGCGCCCGTAATCTTGGTATCTCCCTCGGCAAGCGAGGCGGCCACGCAAAGAATCGGGAACTCGTCTATGGCCCTGAGGAGTCTTTCCCCCCCAACCTCGATTCCCCTGAGCGTGCTCGAGCGCACCTCCACCGTTCCCACCGGCTCTCCGGCAGCCTCTCCCTGCCTAACCAGGGAAACATCGCCCCCCATCTCCGCCAAAAGATCGAGGAGGCCGGCGCGAGTCGGGTTCAAGCCGACGCGCTCGAGCTTGAGATCCGAGCCGGGAACCAAAGCCGCCGCTACAATCAAGAAGGCGGCCGACGATAGATCGCCCACTAGCTCGACTTCGGTCCCCTCGAGCTCCTGGGGGCCGAAGATCTCCACTTTCCTCCCTTCGATGGTCACGCTGGCCCCGAATGCCGAGAGCATCCTCTCGGTGTGATCGCGGGATTTAGCGGGCTCCTCGACCACGGTAAGCCCCGTCGCCTGAAGCCCGGCCAGAAGAATGGCCGACTTTACCTGCGCGCTTGCGATCTCAAGCTTGTGATGGCAGCCGCGAAGCGCGCCCCCGTGTATCACGAGGGGCGGGCGCCCTCCTTCCCCCAAGGCTTCGATCCGAGCCCCCATGCGCGATAGCGGCTGCGCCACTCGCGCCATGGGACGGCGGCGGAGCGAGCTATCGCCATCGAGACGAGCCGAGAAGGGGCGGGCGGCGAGTACGCCGGCCATAAGGCGCATCGTCGTCCCGGAGTTACCGCAGTCGATGACACCGGCGGGCTTTCCTATCCCTTCCCAGCCCACGCCTCGGATCCACGCCTCGCTCCCCTCGAAGCCGATCTCGGCACCTAGCATTCGGCAGGCCTCGACCGTGGCCAGGTTATCCGCGCCGGGCGAGAAGTTGCGAAGACGGGTCTCCCCTCTGGCAAAAGAGCCCAAGATGATGGCGCGGTGGGCGATCGACTTATCCGCGGGCACGCCAACGCTGCCGATCAAACCGCGCGTGGCGCGCCTTATACGAGCTAGCGCCACCCGTCTCACCCGTGCATGCCGCCGGTCTTGAGAGCCCGAGCCGCGGCGAACAATTTTTCCAAGCCGGCGGCGTCCTTCTCGTCGATATTTCGGCGAATCTCGTTCAAGCGGCCTATGAACTCGTCGATCGCTTTCAAGAGCTCGTCGCGATTGGCCAAGCATATGTCCCGCCACATCTCCCCCGGGCTCGCCGCCACTCGGGTGGCATCGGCGAAGCTCGTCCCCGCAAAGCCGAGCGGGCTTCCCACCTCCGTGTGGGCGAACCCGGCGGCCTCGATCAGCGCAAACGCCAGCATGTGAGGCAGGTGGCTCACCAGGGCGAGGATCCGATCGTGCACCCGTGCTGGCATCTCTACCACTTCCATCCCGACCCGCTCCCAAAGCCCGCGCACGAGCGCGATCGCCTCCGGGGAACTGGTCGCGCCGGGGGTAATCACGCAGCGCTTGCCCACAAAAAGATCCGCCTCCGCCGCCCCCGCGCCGGAGCGCTCCGTGCCCGCAATCGGGTGCGCCCCCACGAAGCGCAGGCCCGAATCGCGCAAAAGCTCGTCCATCTCCTGCACGATTGTTCCCTTTACGCTTCCCGCATCCGTCACGACCGCCCCCTCGGGCAAGCACCCCAACAGTTTTTTTGCACTCGGTACCACGCTGTTGACCGGGACCGCGAGCAGGACGAGAGCCGCCCCTTTTCCCGCCTGCGCCCAGTCGAGCGTGGCAACGTCGATTATGCCCCGCCGAGCCGCAAGCTCGAGATTGGCCCGCGTCCTTCCGACTCCGACCACCTTTCGCACCAGCCCCCGCTCTCTGGCCGCAAGCGCGAAAGAGCCGCCGATGAGCCCTACTCCCACGACAAGGAGGGTCTCCACCACGGGGCGCTCGCCCGATGCATGCCCGCTCACCGCCTCAATACCTCTTCGAGCCTCTCGATGAAAAACCGGTTCTCCTTCGGCGTGCCTATCGACACCCTAAGGTAGTCCTCCAAGCCGTAAGCGGCAAGCGGGCGAACTATCACCCCTTTGGCGAGAAGCCGCTCGTGCACCTCGTTCCCCCGCGCGACGGAAAAAAGGAGAAAGTTCGCCCAACTCGGCTCGACACGCAGCCCCAAGCGCGTAAGCTCTCGCCTAAGGTATGCCATACCCTCTCGGTTGTTTTTTACCGTGCGCTCCACATGCTCTCTGTCTTTCAGAGCCGCCGCCGCCGCGACCTGCGCCAGCGTGTTCACGTTGAAGGGCTGCCGCACGCGCTCTAGCGCCGAGACGAGCTCGCTCGGCCCCACGCCGTAGCCGATTCTCAAGCCGGCAAGGCCGTAGGCTTTGGAAAAGGTGCGCACGGTCAAGACCGCCGCCTCTGCCTCCCTTTCTCTCATGGAATCCGGGTAGTCATGGTCCTCCACGAATTCTGCGTACGCCTCGTCCACCACCACTACCACGCCGCGCGGCAGGTCGGCCAAAAACTCCTTCCACTCCCGGCGCGTGAAAATCGTGCCCGTGGGATTGTTCGGGTTGGCGAGAAAGACCACTCTGGTATTCGGCGCTATGGTGCGGCGCACCGCTCGCAAATCGTGGGCGAGCCCGCGCGCCGGCGCGACCCTAGGCTCGGCTCCCGTCGCCCGCACCACCGAAGAGAAGATCACGAAGGCGAACTCGGGAACCACGGCACTGAGACCGACGCTCAGGAAGGCTCTGGCCACGAGCTCGATTAGCTCGTTCGAGCCGTTTCCCAAAAGGATCTCTTCGCTCGAAACCCCAAGATGGCCGGCCAAAGCCTCCTTGAGCAGCCGCCCTCCGCCATCCGGGTACCGTGCCACGAGCGGACACGCATCCGCCATGGCGCGAAGCGCGAGCGGCGAGGGACCCAAGGGGTTCTCGTTCGAAGCGAGCTTCACGCACTCCGATATCCCCCAGCGCCTCTTTAGATCCTCCGCGGAAAGACCCGGAGCGTAAGGCGTGAGCCCGCGAACCCAGGGAAGCACGCAGTCGGCCACTGATCTTCGCCCCGCCATCCCGCTCCTTAGCTAGCGCGAACAGGGGTAGGACCCCAAAATGGTAAGCTTGGAACAGTGGCGCTCGAGGCGCCGTAGCGCCGCATCCACGCGCCGGTCCAGGCGATGGCCGCTTAGATCGAGAAAGAATACGTACTCTCCCAGAGCGCTTCGCGCCGGCCGAGACTCGATCGCGGTCAGGTTGATCCCCTCGGCCGCGAGGAGCCGGAGCAGCCGAGAGAGGATCCCCGGCTCGTCCTTGACCGTAAAAAGGATCGAGGTCTTGTCGTGTCCGCTCGGCGCCTCGGAATCCTTTCGGCCCACGACGAGAAATCTCGTCACGTTGTTGCTCACATCCTGGATGTTAGAGGCCACCACCTTGAGCTTGTAACAGCTTGCCGCAAGGAGGCTTGCGATGGCGCCGATGCCGGGGCGGGCAGCCGCGAGCTCCGCCGCCTTGCTGGTCGAGGATACCTCGTCCAACTCCACGCCCGGCAGATTGCGGGCGAGCCACCCCCTGCACTGGGCCAGCGCCTGGCGGTGCGATACGACCTTGCGGATGGAATCGATCCCCTCCTGGCGGGCCAGTAGCTGGTGGCGTATCGGCAGCAGCAGCTCCCCGGCGATCTTGAGCGGGGAGCGCACGAAGGTGTCGAGCGTGTCTCCTACCATCCCCTCGGTCGAATTCTCGACCGGCACCACCCCCCAGTCGGCCCGCTCCTGCTCCACCTCGTCGAAGACGAGACCCACGCTCTCGAGCGCCCGAAACCGAGTGCTCGACCCGAACTGCTCGGTGGCCGCCTGGTGCGTATAGCTCGCCGGGGGCCCCAGGTAGGCCACTACAAGCGGCCTCTGCACCGCCCGGCACGCGGAGATGATCTCCCGGAAGATGGCCTTTATGGCGCCCTGCCCGAGGGGGCCGCGATTCAAGCGCTCCAGGCGCTTGAAGATGCGCTTCTCGCGCGAGGGGACGAAAACGCGCTCCCCCTCGCCTGCGCCCCCACGCTGGTTTTTCGAGCGGGCGATGAGCGAGGCCAGGCGAGCGCGCCGGTTGAGCAGCGCCACTATGCGCTCGTCTATGACGTCGATCTTGTTTCTCAGGGAGCGCAGCGGGTGGTTTTCGCTACCTGACTTTGCTTTTCGTGCCAATTGTACACCAAACCTTTACCCGTCCGGGGGCTGCTGCCGCGCGCCGAGCCTGCGGAACTTCTCGTAGCGCGTCCGTAACAAATCTCGTATCGGTACGTCAAGCAAGCCCTCCAAGTTCCTCTTCAGCGCCTCGTCCAAAAGCTCCGCCGCTTTCGTCGGGTCCCGGTGCGCTCCTCCGGCCGGCTCGCAGATTACCTCGTCTATCAACCCAAAGGAAAGAAGGTCGGGAGCCGTGAGCCTGAGCGCGGCGGCCGCCCGCTCGACCGCCTCG
Organism: Myxococcales bacterium; assembly: GCA_037446155.1. Classification (GTDB taxonomy): domain Bacteria; phylum Desulfobacterota; class Binatia; order UTPRO1; family JBBIJE01; genus JBBIJE01. Next base: position 9,626 of record JBBIJE010000010.1, read on the forward strand.
GGGCTGCTTTCCCGGTAGAGGATCGAGGCACAACCCTCGGGGCTGATCACAGAATAGCACGCGTACTCCTGCATGAGAATCCGGTCCCCCACCCCCAAAGCCAGCGCACCGCCGCTCCCCCCCTCCCCGATCACCACGCAGACCACCGGCACGGGTAGCGAAGACAACTCGCGCAAACTCGTCGCTATGGCCTCCGCCTGCCCTCGTTCCTCCGCTCCCACTCCCGGGTATGCGCCCTGGGTATCGATAAAGGTTACCAGGGGAAAGCCGAAGCGGGCGGCCAGGTGAAAGAGGCGAACTGCCTTGCGGTAACCCTCGGGCCGCGCCATGCCGAAGTTGTGGTGAAGCTTCTCCTGGGTGGTGTGTCCCCTCTGGTGCCCCACCACGACGATCGTTCTTGTGCGGTAGCTCGCCACCCCACCCAAGATGGCCGGATCCTCGGCCGAGCTTCGATCCCCGCAAAGGGGGAAGAAATCCGCGAAGACGAGCCTTATGTAATCCGCCGTCTGGGGGCGGTCGCTGTGGCGCGATAATTGTACTCTCTGCCATGCGGTCAAATTGCCGTAGATTTCGCGCTCCAGGCGCCGCCTCTCTTTCCTCAGTCGCGCAAGCGCCCGCTTGGCCTCGGCCGAGGTCGGCCGGCCGAGCGCGGCGATCTTGCGGTCCACTTCGGCCAGGGGCTTTTCGAACTCTAGATAGGTGCTGAGCATCGGGACTCCAGGAACCGCTCCATGGCTTGCCTGATCGCGGAGCGATCGCGGTCGGGATCGTGCCATACAATGCTCGGCTCCCTCTTGAACCAAGTTATCTGGCGCTTGGCGAACCTGCGGGTTTGGCGCACGAAGGATTCGAAGGCAGACTCGAGCTTCGCCTTTCCCCGGACGAACAGTCCGATCTCGCGGTATCCCAGGCTCTGTAGCGGCGCCAACTCCGGGCCGTAGCCCCGCCGGTAAAGCTCCGCTATCTCCTCCGCCAATCCCGCCTCCAACATCGCCCGGCAACGCTCCTCGATGAGCGCATAGAGAAGCGGCCTCGGGCGCGTAAGACCTATCATGAGGCAGTCGAAGGGAGTCTGCGCGAATCCATGGGCGCGCTGCCATTCCCCCATCGGCCTGCCGGTAAGCTCCAAGACCTCTAGGGCGCGCACGATCCGGCAAAGATCGTTGGGGTGGACGCGCGCCGCCACGAGCGGATCGCGCTCGGCCAAAATGCGCCAGAGCGTTCCCCTGCCCTGCTCCTCTTCTTGCCTCCGCAAGCGCCGCCTGAGGTCGGGATCCGCAGCCGGCCCTTCGAAAAGGCCGCGCAGCAACGCCCTTACATAGAGGCCGGTTCCCCCGCAAACGAAAACTCGGCGGCCGCGGCGCGTTATCTCCCCGATTGCCGAAAGGGCGAGCTTGCGAAAACGGGCGACGTCGAAGGGCTCGTCCGGATCGGCTACATCGAGAAGATGGTGGGGTACGCGGGTGCGATCCGCCAGGCTCGGTTTGGCCGTCCCGATGTCCATGTAACGGTAGATCTGGCGCGAATCCGCATTCACGATCTCGGCGCCGAAGAGCTCGGCCATCTCCAGTGCAAGCGCGCTCTTTCCCGCCGCGGTGGGGCCCACAATGGCTACGATACCAGGCTTCATGGGATCGAACGCTCGCGGCCCGCCCCGCAAGCCCAACCCGCGCGCGCCAAGGCATGGCTCGCAGCGCCAAGGCGAGAAGGGCTGCGGGCGGCTCCAAGCGACATTTCTATATTACGCGTCCGGGCCAAGCTTCAACGGCCGAACCAGCGCTCGACTCTTCCGCGCTCGAGCCCTAGCGCAACCGGCCGCCCGTGCGGGCAATTGGAGGAGAAGTCGATCCGGTCCAATTCCGCGAGCAGCCGAGCGGCCTCCTCCGCCCCTATTTTCTGCCCCACCCGGATAGCGCTGTGACAGGCTGCCGTAGCCAAGAGCGCGTGGGCGCTTTCGCGGACCGAGCCCGCTGACCCGGTCTGGCCGAGCGTAGCGGCGACATCCTCCAGAAGCGCCTTCCACTCGCAAGAGCGAAGGAGCGCGGGCACCGCCCTGAGAATCACGGTCTCGCCGCCGAAAAACTCGAGCTCGAATCCCAAGCTCAAAAGCTCCTCACGCTTGTGCTCCAGAACCGAAGCCTCGGCCTCACCGACGTCGAGCGTCTGCGCAACCAGCAGGCTCTGCCGCTCGACCGCTCCTCGCCGATACTGCTCGCGGAGCTTCTCGAAGATCACGCGCTCGTGGGCCGCGTGCTGGTCTATCAGCACCAGCGAGCCGGGCCGCTCGCAAACCAGATAGCCGTCGAAGACCTGCCCGATGAAGCGAAGCCGGCCGAAGCTTTCGACCGTGACCTTGCCGAAAACGGGCTGCTCGCCCCGTGACTGTAAAGAATACTGTACCCCGCGAAAGTTCGGCGCAAGCCGGGCCCCGCCTTCCGCTTTCGCCTCGCACACGCGTTGCGACTCGGCCGCCGCCGCTTCGCGCAAAGAAGGCGTCTTCTCGCGGGTGGCCGCCAAGGCGTTTCGTACCGCCTCGCTCACGCGCTCGTGGACCAGGTGCCCGTTTAGGAATCTCACCTCGTGCTTGGCCGGGTGCACGTTCACGTCCACTTCCTGTGGGGGAATCTCTACCATGATCACGGCCCCGGGCTGCCGACCTTTGGGGATGAGCGTTGCGAAGCCTTCCAGGATGGCGTGATTTAGGAGCCTGTCTCGCACGAGCCTGCGATTCACGAAGGTAAAGAGATAACGAGAGGTGGAAAAGGTGATGCCTGCGCCCAAGACCGCGCCCGTTATCTCGATTCCGTCCCGGGCGTGGCAAACCCTTCTGAGTTCGCGCGCCCGCTCTTTCCCGAACACCTGCGCGATGCGCTCCTCGGGGTCGCCGACAGGCAAATAACGCAAGATCTCCCGGCCGTCGCTTCGAAGAAAGAAGCCGATCTGCGGATACGCAAGCGCGATGCGCGTCAAAAGCTCGCTTGTGTGCCCGAGCTCGACCGCCCGGCTTCGCAAGAACTTCAACCGCGCCGGCACGCTCGCGAATAGGTCGCGGACCGCAACCACCGTGCCGTGCGCGGCGCCACACTGCGCCACTTCCCTCACCTCGCCACCCTCCACCACCACCCGCACCCCATCGAGGCCGCGGCGCCTGGTAACCAACTCGACGTGGCTGACCGCCGCGATGCTCGGCAGGGCTTCCCCGCGAAAGCCCAGAGTCGAGATCGATTCCAGCTCGCGTCCGGGCACGAGCTTGCTCGTCGCGTGGCGGGCAAAGGCGAGCTCGGCGTCAGGCCGGCTCATGCCGCAGCCGTCATCGGCGACTCGGACCAGGCGCTTGCCGCCGTCCAAAAGCTCCACTTCGATGCGCAGCGCGCCCGCATCGATCGAGTTCTCGACCAGCTCCTTTACCACCGAAGCCGGCCGCTCGACCACCTCCCCCGCCGCTATTTTCTCGGCCACCTCGGCGGGGAGCACCCGAATGGAGCTCAGAGGATGTACTTCGATTCCTTCTTGGCGAGCCACCGCTCGACTTCCGCTCGCTCGGCCTCGAAGCCGCCCCTTCCGGCGAGCCCGTAGGTGAGCCTCTTACCCTCCTCCACCCCGGGTTGGTCGAAGGGATTTACCTCGTAGAGAAAACCGGCGACCACGGTGGCGTACTCGAGCAGGAATATGAGTTCGCCCAATGCCGCCTCGGTGACCGCCGGAAGCTCGAGCACCATGGTCGGGCAGCCCCGCTTGGCCAGGGCGAGCTCGGTGCCCCGCTGCTCCATGTTGAGGAGGCCGCCGAGAGTCAGCCCCCCGAGGTATCTGACGCCCTCGAGGTCCTCGTAGGCTCTAGGGATAGTGAAGTCGCTGCCGTGCTCCTCCACGCGAACGAAGATTATCACCTTGTCCTCCGGCCCTTCGGCGTAGAGCTGGAGCTGGGAGTGCTGATCCGTGGCACCCAGGGCCCTGACGGGAGTCTGGCCGTTCTTGACCCGCTCCCCCTTGACGTTTAGCTCCTTGCCCAGGCTTTCCGCCCAAAGCTGGCAGAACCATTCCGCAAGCGCGGCCAGCCGATCCGAGTAGGGCATCATGACGGCGATGGTGCGCCCGCGCCGGGTGTGGGCGAGATAGAGCGCCGCTCCCAAAAGGTAAGCCGGGTTAAAGAAAATACCGGAGAAGCCCTCGCAGCGCCTCGCCATCGCCGCCGCGCCCAAAAGGAGCTTCTCGGTGTCTATCCCCGCGCAAGCCGCGGGGAAAATCCCGACGGGGCTCAAAACCGAGAAGCGCCCGCCCACCCCCGGCGGGATCGGAAGCGAGGCGAAGCCTTCGTCGTTTACGATCTGGCGCAGGTAGCCGCTCTCCTGATCGGTGGTGACTACCACATGCTCGCTGTACTCGACCGCTCCGAGCACGGAAAGCAACCGATCGCGCACGTAGAGAAACTGCGCCATGGTCTCGGCCGTCTGCCCGGACTTGCTCACCACGTTGAAGAGCGTGCGTCTTAGATCCAACCGATCGAGGAGCGCCGCGAAGGTGCTGGGATCCACGTTGTCGCAGACGCTAAGCCGCATCTCCCCCTCGCCTGGGCTTTCGCGATGGAAGGCCGGTCTCAAAGCACCGTAAAGAGCACGCGCGCCCAAAGCCGAGCCGCCGATTCCCAGGACCACGAGATCATCGAAGCGCCCCCTCAGGCGCTCGCACAGGCCGCGCACGGCAGCGTGCGTTTTCTTGTCGAACGGAAGAGCGGCAAAGGCCAGGCCGCCGCCCCTTCGCTCCTCGGCAAGGGCTTGCGAGATCGCCGCAAGACGAGGCTCGAGTGCGGCGAAATCTTCGTCGCCAAGTCCGCTGACCTGCCCGACGAAGTCGCGCATCAAGCCGTTGATATCCAGGCGGACGAGACTTTTCGCGGAACTTTCTCCGCGGGCTTTTCCTCTCGCCATGAGCGCGCGTCTAACACGACAAGGGTACCGTTTCAACCGGGGCCGTGCTACTAAGGGAAGCCAAACGATGGAACCGCGAAAGATCGTGGCGATCGAAGAACTTAGGCGGCTGCTAGAGCCAGTGCGAAGCGCCGGCAAGCGCATCGTCTTCACCAATGGCTGCTTCGATCTCCTGCACGTGGGGCACGTCCGATGCCTGAGCCGCGCTCGCGCGCTGGGCGATCTTCTCGTTGTCGGGCTGAACAGCGACGGGTCGGTAGCGAAAATCAAAGGCAGCGGGCGGCCGCTCGTGCCGCAAGCGGAGCGGGCCGAGGTGTTGGCTGCCCTCGGTTTCGTCGATTACGTCGTCGTTTTCGAGGAGGAAACGCCACGGGAGCTGATCGCCGCCATAAAGCCCGACGTGCTCGTAAAGGGAGGCGACTGGAAAGTCGAGGAGGTCGTGGGGCGCGACCTCGTCGAAGCGCGAGGGGGCAAGGTGGTGATCGTGCCGTTCGAAGGCGGCCATTCGACGACCGACCTGGTCGCACGGATCCGACGACTCCCGCTTGCCGAGCGATGAGCGTTATGTTAGGTTCGCGCGTCTGGAGGGATCATGGCACGGGTTTGCGAGATATGCGGTAAGGGACCGTCGGTGGGAAACAACGTGAGTCACGCCAACAATCGGACCAAGCGGCGCTGGCGGCCCAATCTGCAGCGGGTCAGGGTCAAGCTCGGCGCGGGGACCCGACGCATTCTCGCGTGCACGCGCTGCATCCGCTCCGGCAAGGTCTCCAAGGCGGCGTAGCGCTGCGAGCTAGTGGCTTGAACCGTGAAGCGAAGGGGGGCGCTTTGCACCCCCGGCTTCTTTGCGCTCCCGAAAGAAATTCTTCCTTAGTTGTATTCTAGACCGCAACCAGCGAATGAGAGCGGAGCTGCGGGGCCTTTCTCCAGCCTGCACCGTAACCCCGCATTTCCTCTCCAGCTCCCTAAGTGGCGCTATCGAGCCGGCCGGGGGACGGAGGTAACGGGCGCTCTCGCTCGAGACCGAACCCCGGGCGCGGGTTGGGATTCAACGTGAAGCCACCCCGATGGCCTCGATTTCGATCTTGGCCCCGAGCGGCAGTGCCGCCACCTGCACTGTGGCCCGGGCAGGCGCGGGCGCTTGGAAGTAGCGGCCGTAGACCGCGTTGACCTTCGCAAACTCGTTTATGTCAGTCAGATAAACCGTCGTTTTTACGACATTATCGAGCGATGACCCCGCCGCCTCGATGACCGCCTTGAGGTTCTCCAAAACCCTTTCGGCCTGAGCCTCGACCTCCGCGGAACAGAGCTTTCCCGTTGCCGGGTCGATCCCGAGCTGACCCGATACGAAGACTAGGCCCCCGGCCCGAATACCTTGACTGTAGGGGCCTACGGCCGCAGGTGCCCCCCCGGTTCTAACTTCCTCTCTCGCTCCCATCTCTCGTTTGCCTCCCCTTTGCCCGGACCGCCTACCCTGCCGGCCCGCCTCTTAGGCGCGCATCCTGCTGACCCGAACCACTCCCTTCACTCGCGAAAGCCCGCGCAAGATCCGCTGCAGCACCTCGGCCCGCTCTACCATCACCTCGAAGGTATTGAGTGCCTTCTTGTCTCCGATCGTCCTCACTTCGGCTCTCGTTATGTTGACGCCGCTAGAGCTTATGACCTTGCTCATCGCCGCAAGCAGCCCCGGCCGATCCACGCATACCACCTCGACCTTGACCGGCCTTGCCGCCGCCACGCGAGTGTCCCAGCTTACCGTTATGCGCCGCTGCGGGTCCGCCTCGATGGCTCTCGGGCAGTTCACCGTATGTACGGTGACCCCCCGCCCGCGGGTCACGAATCCGGTGATGGCCTCTCCCGGAAGCGGGTCGCAGCAGCGCCCGAAGCGGACCAGCATGTCGTTCAACCCTCCCACCCGCACCCCGGATTTATCCGGCCGCGAGGCGAAGCGGAACAAGCGCTTGAGGCGGCCTCGCTCCTCGGCCTGCTCTTTGCTTGCGGCGATAGCCTCCGGCGGAAGGATCTTGCTCGCGATCTGCTTCCCCGAAAGCCGCCCATAGCCCACGGCGGCGATCAGCGATTCCTCGTCTTTGAAACCCAAGGCGGCCGCAGCCTTGGCCAAGTCCCCCGACTTTCGCAACTTCGCAAGATCGAGCCCGTAGCGCGACAGATCCCGACCCAGTATCTCCCTTCCGATCTCGAGGCTCTTGGCCCGCTGCTGTCCCTTCAAGAAGGCCCTGATGCGCGATAGAGCCCTAGGTGTCTTTACCAGCTTCAGCCAGTCCTTGCTCGGTGTCTGATGGCTGGTAGTTATTATCTCCACGGTGTCGCCGTTTTGGAGCCGATAGCGCAGCGGCACCAGGCGGCCGTTCACGCGGGCCCCCGCGCAGTGGTGGCCGACCTCGGAGTGAACGCGGTAGGCGAAATCGATAACCGTCGCTCCGGGGGGAAAGGTGAAGAGATCCCCTTTGGGGGTGAACACGAAGACGTCGTCGGGGAAAAGGTCCTCTTTGAAGGAGTGCAAGAACTCCTGCGGATCCTCGAGGTTTTGCTGCCATTCGAGAAGCTGCCTGAGCCAGGAGAAGCGCTCCACATCGTCGCTCGCCGCCTTGCCGCTCGCTTCTTTGTAACGCCAGTGCGCGGCGATCCCCTGTTCGGCCACCTTGTGCATTTCGTGCGTGCGGATCTGCACTTCCATGCGCTCCCCGTAGGGGCCTATTACGGTTGTGTGCAGCGACTGATAGAAGTTGGGCTTCGGAAGAGCGATGTAGTCCCGCAGGCGTCCCGGCACCGGCTTCCAGTTGGCATGCACTACCCCGAGCGCCTCGTAACACTCCCTGGTGGTGTCGGTGATGATGCGAAAGGCGATGACGTCGTAGATCTGCTCGTAGAGGAGGTTTTGGGTCTGCATCTTCTGGTAGATGGAATAGAAGTGCTTGGGGCGGCCCGACACCTCGCATTCGATCCCCGCCTCGGTGAGCTTCTTGCGCAAAATGTCTACGACCGTTCGTATGTACTCCTCGCGCTCGCGGCGAGTCTTGGCGACGTTGCGCTTCAACTGGTAGTAAACCTCCGGGTGGAGGTAGCGAAGCGCGTTGTCCTCGAGCTCGCTCTTCAGCCAATAGATACCGAGCCTGTGCGCGAGCGGCGCGTAAATGTCCAGCGTTTCCTGCGCTATCTCGGCCTGTCTTTCGGATGGCAGGTGGCCGAGAGTTCGCATGTTATGGGCCCTGTCGGCGAGCTTCACCACGAGCACCCGGATGTCACGCCCCATGGCGGCGACCATCTTGCGGAAGTTCTCTGCTTGGCGCTCCTCGCGGCTTATGAAGTTGATCCGGCTGATCTTGGTCACGCCGTCCACCAAGGCCGCGATCTCGTCGCCGAACTGCTCCTGAATCTCGGAAAGCGTGGTCAGGGTATCTTCTACGGTATCGTGGAGCAGGCCGGTGGCAACGCTCGGGATGTCGAGCTTCAGATCGGCGATGATCCCGGCCACGGCCAAGGGATGCGTGAGATAGGGCTCGCCGGAGAGCCGCACTTGTCCCTCGTGGACGCGGGCGGAAAACTCATACGCCCTCCTCAGCACCTCGATCGGGGCGGAAGGGCTGTAGGCCTGAACCCGCGAGATGAGCTCATTTATGCTCATGTCGGGAAACCAAACTCCTCACGATATTCTCGCCACCCGATGCCGCTCCGCCTGGATGATGGAGACAAGCTCATCGGCGGCCTCGCCGAGGTCCCGATTTATTATATAGTACTCGTATTCGCGAAGCCGCTCCGTCTCCTGTCTCGCCCGCTCCAGGCGCGCTCGGATCGTCTCCTCGGAATCCGTGCCCCTACCTCTAAGCCGTCTCTCCAGCTCCTCGAGGCTCGGCGGGAGCACGAATACCGAGACGGCCTCGGGGTAAAGCGTCTTTATTTTTTCCGCCCCCTGGACGTCGATGTCGAGCAGGATGTCGCGTCCCTGGCGGATGGCCGCCTCGAGCGGGGCCCTCTCGGTGCCGTAGAGGCAGCCGTGCACCTTGGCCCACTCGGCGAATAGGCCCTCCTCGGCGCGCCTTCGAAACTCCTCCTCGCTCAAGAACTTGTAGTCCGTTCCGTCGACCTCGCCGGGCCGGGGCTTACGCGTGGTGCAGGATACGGAAAGCAAAAGCCCGGCGACCCGCTCCAACGCAAGCCGCGCCAACGTGGTCTTTCCCGCCCCGGAAGGGGCGGAGACGATGAAGATTATGCCGGCCCGCTCGAAGTTGAAATCGCTCGACATCGAGACGCCTCGAACCTCGCTTGCCATTGTAAGGCGATCGGCCCGATAGGGCTAGAGGCCGTCGTGGTGGCGCCTCGGCTACTCTACGTTCTGCACCTGCTCGCGAAGGCGCTCTATCTCCCCCTTCGCTTCCACCACAAGCTGCGTCACGGCAACCGAGGAGACCTTGGATCCTATGGTATTCACCTCACGGTGGACCTCTTGAAGCAGAAACTCTATTCGCCTTCCCACGGGCTCGTCCTGGCCGACGAGGCTGCGCAACGCTTCGAGGTGACTCTTCAGGCGCACCACCTCCTCGTTTATGTCCCCCTTGTCGAGGATGAACGCCACCTCCTCGGCCAGACGCCCGACATCCGCCTCGCAGCCCCGAAGCAACTCCTCCACCTTCTGCCGCGTCTTGGCGCGAAGCTCCCCTTGGGCGCGCGTGGCCTCCCGGGCGACTTGATTGGCTATGGCAAAGAGCCGCGAGATCCGCCGCGCCATGTCGCGAGCGAGGTTTTTCCCCTCGCGCCTGCGCTCGCGGTCGACCGCGAGCAAAGCCTTCCCCACCGCTTCCTCGACCGCGGGAAACTCGTGTCCGACGTCGTTGGTCACCACCCGCGTATCGAAGATATCGGCGTCCTTGAGCAGGCGAAGCTCGACTTCACCCGCAAGCCCGAGCTCTCGCTTCAACTTGCGCCACGCCGCCACGTACACCTTCGCTACCTCCTCCCGCAGGCTCACTCTCGTCTCCGCCGTGGCCGGTCCCGAGCGAGACACGAACACCTCCACCCGGCCCCGGCGAATGTGATTTCCGACGAGCTGTCTAACGGCGCTCTCCCACTGCCCGTACTCCCTGGGCAGCGCAAGCCTGACGTCGAGGAAGCGTTGGTTGACTGCCCGCACCTCGGCCGTGACCTTGCAATCCGCCACCTGGGCCGTGGCGCTACCGTAGCCCGTCATGCTTCGCATGCGATCCCTCCCGGCCCTGCACGTTCAGTTGCGCCGGCGCGAACCGCCGGGGTGTCCCATACCGCTATCCAGGGCCGTCAGAAGCTCCTCGCGCGTGAGCGTCGCGGTCCCCACCTTCCCGACCACCACGCCGGCGCCATGGTTGGCGAGCCAGGCCGTCTCTTCGAGCGTAGCGCCCGCCGCGAGCGCCAGCGCACACACCGCGACGACCGTGTCCCCCGCGCCGGTAACGTCGTACACTTCCCTGGCCACGGCGGGAAACTCGGCCATATCGCCGCCCCTCGAAAAGAGGCTCATCCCCTGCTCGCCTCTGGTGATCAAAACCGCCTCGGCCTGCCACTGATCCAGAAGTCTCGCACCTGCTGCCCGAAGCGAGTTCTCGTCCGCGATCTCTATCCCCGAGGCGAGCGCCGCCTCCTGTTGGTTCGGCTTTATGAGCGTCGCCTTACGGTAGCTCAAGAAATTGTTCTGCTTGGGGTCGATCAGGTAATAGGGGCGCCGGCCCCGTTTCTCCTCCTGCTGGGCCGCCATCTCCGCCAACAGGCGCGGGCTGACCACCCCCTTGCCGTAGTCCGAGACCACGACGGCGTCGACTTGGGGGCCCAGGCGCCTGGCGAACTCGCAGATCCGCCGATCGAGCTTGGGATCGAAGCCGAGCTCTTCCTGGTCGAGCCGCACCACCTGCTGCTGGTGCGCGATGATCCTAGTTTTTGCCGTTGTCGCCCGCGCCCCGGTAACGATCCCGCTTACATCGGCGCCCATGCGTTTAAGCTCCGCCACGACCCGCCGCCCGGCCGTGTCGCGACCTACGACGCCGCAAACTATCGCTCGCCCGCCCAAGGCAATGATATTCTGCACCACGTTGCCCGCTCCCCCGGGGCGGTACTCCTCGCGCACGAACTGCACCACTGGAACCGGCGCCTCCGGCGATATGCGCGAGACCTTGCCCCACACGAAGCGATCGAGCATGACGTCCCCGATCACCAGGATGCGGGCGGATCCAAAGCGGCGCAAAAGCGCCATGCCCTTTTTTCGCTCGCCGCTCACTCCCCCCCTCCCGCTAGCTCCCCGTAGCACGCCTCGGTAGCTAGTGCCATCGCATCGAGGCTAAAACGCGCATGTGCGCGCTCTCGGCCGGCCTTGCCGAGTCGCTCGCGCAGACCACCGTCCGCGATCAACCGCAAGAGCGCACCCGCAAGCGCTTCCTCGTCCGCCGGCGGAACGAGAATTCCCGCCGCCCCATCTCCCAACACCTCGGGAACTCCCCCAACGGCGCTCGCCACCACCGCTTTCCCGCAAGCCATGGCCTCCAAAAGGGCAACCCCCATCCCCTCGTGGAGCGAGGGCAAGACGACCGCATCGCACGCCGCCAAGAGCTCGGGAACGTTGTCGGCAAAGCCGATGAATCTCACTCTGTCCCCCAGACCCAGCCGCGCAGCCATCGCTTCGAGCTCGGCTCTCAAGCTCCCGCTGCCGCAGCAAATGACCCTGACCGCTTCGAGTCGGCCTCGCATCCGGGAAAGAGCGCGGAGCAAAAATCCGTGCCCCTTTCGCGGCTCGAGCACGGCTGGAACCAGGAGCAGCAACTCGCGTTCGGCCAAGCCGAGCTTGCGCCGCGCAAAATCACGGTCCGAGGCCACCACCTCGAAGCGGTTCAAGTCCACGCCGCTTGGGATCACGCGGATTCTGCCCTCGCTCACGCCGCTTTCCACGAGCGCCCGCTTGACTCCCTGGGAAATCGCTATGACCCTATCCACGGCGCCATTGTAAAGCCATCTAACCGGCCATCCGCCCCGCAGCCTGTAGTCCATGCGTCGCGTGACCACGCGCCTGGGCTTCCGCCTGGGCAGCCACAATGCGAGCGAATGAGCCCGGCTCGTGTGGAAGTGCACAATGTCACAACGTGTTGTCAGGAGCAAATGCCTCAGCCGGGCGCCGGCCAGGGGATCGAAGTGATGGCGGATCGCGAGGGCGTGGATGGGGATACCCGCCTGTCGGGCGCGGGCGCCAAGCTCGCCGAGCGGGTGGGCTGCGAGCGATACCCGATGCCCCCGTTCGCGCAACCGGCAAATCAGGCCCATGACCTGCGTTTGGCCCCCCGCCCAGCCGCGCTCGTGATCCACGTGGAGGACGCTCAGACCGGAGTTCCCCACCGTGTGCCCTCTTGCCGCTTTAGCTCCCACAACTTGGCGTACTTGGCGAAGACGTAAAAGCCTGCGCTCAGGCTCACGAAAACACCGGGCACCCCGTACGTCAGCCCGCCTCGGAGGACGGCGAAGCGAAAAGTTCTCCAAAGCGGCCGAAACACCAAGTCCGTCCACCTGCACCTTCGGCCCCGAAGCGCAAGCTCGCCCGCGGCCACGTCGGTAAAATTGTCGATCGTCCTCAAGTGATCGGCGATGTTCGCGTACGTGTAATGCAAAAGGGGGCCCCGTAACGCAGCCGTCTTCCCCTGCACGATGACCTTCTCGTGCGGATCGACCCCACCCCAGACGGCCCGCGATTTCCGAAACAGCCGCAGCCTGTAATCCGGGTACCAGCCACCGCGGCGCCACCACAGCCCGAGATAGCGCACCAAGCGGGGAACGTAAAACCCGTCGGCCCTGGGCCTGGCAAGCTCCCGCTCGATCTCGCTGCGCAGAAGGGGGGATACCCTCTCGTCGGCATCTATGTTGAAGACCCATTCGTGGCTCGCCTGGTCCAGGGCGAACCTCTTTTGCTCGACGAAACCAGGCCACTCGCGCTGAATCACGCGCTGCGTGTATCGCCGGCAGATCTCCACGGTGCGGTCGGTAGAGAAGGCATCTACTACCACAATCTCGTCGCACCACTTGACGCTCTCCAAACAGGCCTCGATGTTGTCCTGCTCGTTCAGACATATCACGGTGCAGGAAACCGGCTGCCGCCGCGCTCCGCTCGCCATCTCCTAGCCGCCTCCTGCGCGGGCGGCGGCCCCGCGCCTTTTGTACTCTCTCTCCTTGCGCTCGCTCAATTCGACCACGGCGGCTGCGATCCGCCGCCGCTCCGCCTTGCTCTTGCCGGCGGCATACGCGAAAAGGAAGCGCATTCGCTCCGGGGCCTTCGCCCGGCGGCCCACCGAGCGACTCAACTGAACCAGGTTCTTGATCCGGCGCTTGAAGGAGAGAAAACGATAGGACCTGACCCGATCGAGATCCACCAGCACGAACCTCCAGTCCTCTCCTTGCGCGCTCGCGATCAGATTGGCGGCACGCAGATCCTGGGGGTAGAGCCCAGCCAGGTGAAGCGCCCGAACGTAAGCCCCCAATTGCTCGGCCATCCGCCGCCGCCTCGGGGGAGCAAGCCTTTCCCAGATTTCCTCCACTGTCGGCCCGGGGACGAGGGCAACCAGGAGGCCGCTCTTGCGAAAACCCCAAAGCCTTCCCTTCTCGAGCACCGCTACCACCTCGGGGGCGGAAAAACCGGCCTCCTCGAGAAGCTCTGCGCTTCTGGCGGCTCGCCTCGCCGCGGACCCCAAGAACAAGCTCTGCAGCCACCGGCCCCACGCCCCCTCCTCGAAGAGCTTCAGAACCAAGGCGCTCCCGTCTAGGGTGACTGATACTACTTGATTCAACCGGCTCCTCTGCAGCACCCTCGCCCCGGGGGCTGCCGCCAGGGCGTCGGGATCGAGAAGGGGGCGAAGATAGCAATCCCTCCAGCCCGGGCCCCGCTCGCGAAGCCGCCAACCGCTCACCTTCCCCCCGCCCAGAGGCACCAGCGTTCCACCGCGTCCGTGGCGCGCTCGATGTCGAGCGTACCGGCCACCTCCTCGGCCTCGCGACAAAGCCTGGCGCGCCTTGCCGGATCGAGCCCGGTTTCGATCTTTGCCCTAACCTCGCCGGGATCTCGCTGGTCCTCGAGCAGAAGCTCGCGAAGCGCTCCTGCCAGCAGCTCGGGCGCCCCCGTTCGCGCCGGCACCACGACCGGCACGCCGCTTGCGAGAGCCTCGAGCATCACCACCGGGCATCCTTCCCACAGCGAGGGAAGCACGAAGAGGTCGGCCGTCGCGTAAAGCCTCTCTACCCAAGGGACGGCTCCGGTAAAGACCACCTTGCCGAACTTTCCACGCCGCGCCAGACCCGCAAGCCAGGAAAGGCGCGCGTCGGCACCCGCGATCACCAAAGCGGCTCCCCGCGGAGCCCCCTTTCTCCACACCTCGAGCAGCACATCGACCCCTTTGCGTCTAAAACCACTGCCTACGAAAAGCACCACCGGGTCGTCGGAGCGAAGGCCGAGCTCCTCTCTCGTCCCTGCCCCCAGTGCCGCTCGGTTACCGGGCCGAAACCGGGTGCGATCCACGCCGTAGTGCACGACTTCGACCCGGTCCGCCCAAAAGGGGTAGGTCTGGAGGATCTCGGCCCGCGTAAGCTCGGAGACCGCAAGTACCCTGCGGTGCCCCTGCCCCTTGAACTTCGCCCGCTCTATCGCCAGGGTGACCCATTGAGCCGGGCTCAGCCGGTTTCGCATGCGCCGAAGCGCCGTGCCGCAGCCCGCCACGAGCCCGAGATAGACCGAGTGCAAGCCACCGCTGCAACGATAGAGGTGCTCGCCCACCGTGTTGCCGAATCCGATCGTCACGTCCGGCTCCAGGGCCCGCCAAAAGCGCGGAGCGTACAATGCAAAAGTTACCAGTTTCGCCACTTTGCCAGCCCTTACCACCGGAACTCGCCTGATGGTGACGCCGGGCGGCGGTGCGATTTTAGCCTCGCCCGTGAGCACGTAAACCTCGTGCCCGCGAGCGGCAAGCCGCCTGGAAAGCTCTCGTACGTCCCATTCCGCCCCGCCGGAGAGATCGTAGCGCTTGTGGACGAGCACGATCCTCATGTCTCTAGCATCCGAGCTTCGCTCTCCGAAGCCCGCGAAGCCTCTTTGCGCCGAATCGCCCGCGCCACCTGCTCGCGCCTGGCTTTGGTGCGTGCCGCGATCCTTCTCGCCTCCACGCGGACTTTGCGCTTGGACCAGCCCCGCGCCGCGGCGTAGTGACGAAAGGTGCGCAACCGATCGCAGTGGGTAACCCCCGCGAGCTCGACCCTGTTCAATTGGATCAGGTTGCGGCGCTGGTAATAGCCTCGGAAGAACCGGACGGGCCCTCGGCTTCGGTCGTGATCGATCAGCCAAATCGCGCTCGATCCGCCGTCTTTCACAAGTATATTGGTTACCACAAGATCCCCGTGCACATACCCCAAACGGTGCAACCGGCCCACCTCCGACCCGATGAGCCTCGCCAGGCGGCGCTTTTGCGCCACGCGTTCGGACCGAGGGGACGACGCCAGTCGAGAAGCGACCTCCGTGAGCTCGACCCCCTCGACCGCCTCGGCAAGGAGAAAAGACTTGCGCAAAAGCCCGCCCCTTCTCATCTCACCTGCCCCGAGGATCGCGGGTACCCGAAAGCCACAAGCCGAAAGCTCCTGCGTCATTCTCAGCGCCCGCCACGCCATCGAACCTTGCAGCCATTGCTTCAAAGCGCGCCAAAGGTTCGGGCCAGGGTAAACTTTGAGAAACGCCCGGCACGCATCTCCCGATGCATTCAGGGAAACCGCAAAGGTGGAGGCATGCCGCGACCGGCGGCCTCTGTCCCCCTCCATCAGGGCGCGCTCGATCGAGTCCCACCACTGGTCCCGCCAGCGCGTGGGGTCGAGCCAAAGCCGCCAGCGTCCGATCCGCAAACGCTTGAATGGCGCGACGTCGGGTCTCATCTGACGCACACCGCCTCCTCGATCGCTCTATCTACCACACGGAGCACTCTCTGCGGGCTAATCGCCTGCATGCAGAGGTTTCCGACCGGACATCTGCGCAGGTAGCAGGGAGCGCAAGCCACCCTGCCTACCACCACGAGATCCTCGCTATCCCAGGGGGCCGACCGAGCCGGCGACGTAGGCCCCCACAGGGAGACCACCCGAGCCTTCGCTGCCGCCGCCAGGTGCATGGGCCCGCAGTCCACTCCGATCGCCACGCGCGCCCTCGCAAACACCCCGAACGCCTCCCTGAGCGAGGTCTGTCCCGTGAGGTCCAAGACCTCCACCTGCCGCGCGATCTCCGCGGCCAACCTCCGCTCCCGCTCTCCGCCTACGAGCGCAACCCCAAGCCCGCGCTCGCGAAGCCCGCGAGCCACCGCGACCCAATGAGAGGCCGGCCACATCCGACTCGGCCAGGTCGAGCCGACGAAAACCCCCGCAAACGGCTCCTTCACTGCGGCCAGGAGGCGGCGGACGCGGGACTGCTCGCCCTCGCTCAATCTGATCCCGAACTCGATCGGCACCCGGGGAAGCTCCAGGAAATCCCCGAAGAGCTGGTACTGCTCGAGCTTGGAGCCAAAATGATCCGTAGCCGGGATCGCGTGCGTATTGAAGAGCCAATTGAACTCCCTGCTGTTATGGTAGGAGAAACCCACGCGGACGCGGGCACCGGTCGAGCGGCTCACAATTCCGCTCTTGGCGTGGCGCTGAAGGTCGATCGCGAGGTCGAAATTGCCCCGACGCACGGCTCGCAAAAACTCGACGAAGGCCCCAAGCCCGCGGTTGCGCTCGAAGAGGATGATCCGGTCTATCGCCGGGTGATGCCGCAGGAGGTCGGCGGAGGCGGGCTCGATCGCCCAAGCGATATGGGCCCGGGGGTAAGCCGCACGAACCCGAAGCGCCAGGGGAAGCGCTCTCACCACGTCCCCGATCGCACCCAACAAGATTATGATGATCCTTTCGGCATCCACTCTCACCTCTGCCTCTCCGCAGGCCTTTGCCCGGCCAGCCGCGCGCTTAGCTCCGCGATTTGAGCGGCCGGTAGCTCCTCGTTCGGTCGCGCGAGCTTGCCCAAGGAGCGCGCCATGCGGCGTCTTGCAAGGCTGCGGCGCCAGTTGGCGACGGGTCCGTGCGCTAGCTTCGCTCGATCGAAATCCACGAAACAAACCTCCCACCGCTCCCCCGAGCGCCGGGCCAGAATGTTCGAGAGATTGAGGTCACGATGGTCAACCCCCGCCTCGTGCATCCGCTCCACCGAAGAGACGATCTCCTCGACCAGAGCGAGCCTATCGATCCTATCGGGCTGCGCGCAAAGCGCCTCCCAGGCGGTGCAATAGCCCTGCGCGCGCCGCGTAAGAATGGCGGCTCTGAAGAACGGGCCCGCCACGCGATCGATGCGCAACCCGACCGCCTCGGGCGCGGGGAGCCCCCGCCGACGGGCCTCCACGCAAGCTTCGAGCTCCCGAGCCGGCCGCTTGGGTCCGCGAAAAGAGAAATAGAGGTCCCGCAGCAGGTAGCGAACCAGCCCTCCCCTCCTGTACCATCGAAGCACCGCCGTCTCGGACCCGAATGGCACGATCCAGGTAGAGCCTCGCCCGCCGCTCGGGACAGGCTCCCCGAAGCAATCTTGCGGATCCGCTTTCTCGAGACATGGGACCACGAGATCGCGGGCACTGCGGAGAGCGGTGATCGAGCCTCGCTCGAACTCCACGGTGACGTACCCGGGAAGCCCGGGCGAGTCCCGCTCGAGGGAGGTCGCACCGAGGCTTCCCGACCGCTCGAGTGCATGGGCGGCCTCCCACGCTTTTGCCACCGCGACTACTTCGCCATAGCCGCAGGCAACCGCGTAGATGAAAGCCGCCGGCCCCCCGCCCACCTCCCGAAGCGCCTCGACAAAGGCCCAGAGCGGACGCGCAAGCAAAGAGATCACGAGAGAAAGCCGGCTTTGGCGCCGACGCGCGCGCGCGAGACGATCGGAGCTGCAATTTATTCTCTTTACCAGTCGGGAAAAGGAACTGGGGGCCGTGCACACGACACTCCCCTCGAGGGTACCGAGGCACGGGCCGCCAGGAGCGGCCAGGGACTCGACCTTCCTCGCGCGCCTGCCCTTCACGGGGCAGCCGAAAAGGTCGATTTTGCGCGAGACGAGAAAATAACCCGGCTCCTGCGAGTGCCCGCGAAGAAGAGCGAGGCTCGAGCGCAAGTCATCGTCCAGCCGCTCGCTATCGTCGATCGTGAGCAGCCAATCGGCGGCGTTTTGCGCCCGCGCGATCCGCGCCAGGGCTCGACGGTCTCCCCAGTCGGCCTCCAAGAAGCTGACTTTTCCGCTGCCGGCTCCAAAATCGTCGGCAGAAGGGGCGCTGCTTCGGGTACCGCCGGCCACCCGCGCAGGATTCGGCAAGCGGACAACTACGATTCGATCGGCCTCGAGTGCGCTCGATACCGCCTCCCGAAGATCCGACCCACCGACGGACTCGACGATGGCGACTGCTACCGTTGCCATCAGCCGCCGTCGGTCCCCGCGGCCGCCGACTGGCGCCCGGCGCCTCCCTGCTCCACCTTGCCGAGCAGCCCCGACACCGCCTCCGCGACCTCCTCTACCCCGATCCCAAGCCGGCAAGCGTCGGTGCCGAGCGGGCAGTGCCGATGCCCGTGGCGCCCGCAGGGCCGGCAGTCCAGCTCTCGCCCGATCACCACTGCGCCCGGGCTAAGCGGCGCGTACCCCTGCGAAGGCGCCGTAGAACAGAAGATCGCAACCAGAGGGCGGCCGAGAGCCGAAGCTACGTGCATGGGCGCGCTGTCGTTGGTAACCACGAGGTCCATCCGCTCGAGCAGAGCCGGAAGAAGCCCTATGGGTGTTTTGCCAGTCAAATCCACGGCCGATGCTCCGCAGGCATCCTGCACCGCACGAGCAGACTCGGCGTCCTCTTTCCCCCCGATGATGACCGACGTTATTCCTCTGGCGGCCAAAGCCTTCGCCAAAAGCCCGTAGCGCTCGGCCGGCCAACGCTTCGTCACCCACGCCGAGCCCGGGCAGATTCCGACCAGGCACCGGCCCGAACGCGCCCCCGCCTGGTAGAGAATATCTTCCGCCTCCCGCCGTTTGGCCTCGCTTACGCCGAGTGCCAGTGGAGCCGCGGGTCCCGCGAAGCCGAAAGGCCGAAGAAGTTCGAGCTGGCGGTGGGCGTAGTGCTTCGAGGTGTCGTAGGGTACCCTCTCGTGGTAGAGAAGCGCCTGAGGCCAGCGGCGAAAGCCCACGCGGCGTTCGATACCTGCTGCGGCCATGAGGAGCGCCGTCCGAAGAGACTTGTGCGACACGAGGCCCACGGTGAAGCGCTGCGCGCGAAGGCGAGAGACGAGGCGAAACCAGCCCCGAGCGGTGCGACTCTCGTTTCGCTTGTCGTCCACCACCACGAGGTCCAAAAACGGCTGGTCGGCCATGAGCGCCGCCCCCGGCGGGGCCGCCAGAAGGCCGATGGTCGCGCCGGGAAAGTGCGCCCGCGCGGCGCTCATGAGACCGCTCGTAAGGATGACGTCTCCAAGAAAGCCGCTTTGCGCGATGAGAATCCGCTGGCTCATTTATCGCCGTCGAGCGGCTTTGCCTCTTCGATCAACATGACCGGGATGTCGCCCTCTATCCGGTAGAGTAGCCGGCATGCCTCGCACACAAGGCCGTCCTGAGCCTCCGTAAGCTTTACCGGTTCCTTGCACTTGGGACACGCCAGAACGTCCAACAGGTCCTTCCTGATTCCCATGATTACCTCCTCGTTTTTTGGTCGCGGCGAGGTCGCGAACAATCCACCTTGCGGCGCTGGCAAAGTCGCGCGCCAAGAAATCCGGGCGCAGCCACCCACGGGCCACGGCACAGGCCGCCGTGCGCCTTCCATGGCCGGTGAGAACGAGCACCCCTTTGCCCCCCGCCCGCTGCCCCGCAAGCACATCCGACTCCAAGTCTCCCACGCTGTAGCTCAAACGCAAATTCACCCCGAGCTCTCTTGCCGCCCTGCGCAGCAAGCCGATGGCGGGCTTGCGGCACCGGCAACGTCTCCGGTAGGGTGGCCGGCCCGCAAGCGGGTGATGGGGGCAATAGTAAACCGCCGCGACCGTGGCGCCGCGGCGGGCAAGCCTGCCGACCAGGGCGGCGTTCACGGCCCTGACCTCCTCCTCGCCGAAGTACCCCCGCGCCACACCCGATTGATTGGTAGCTATCACCACTTCGATCCCTGCCCTGTTGAGCAAGCGAATCCCCTGCGCCGCCCCGGGCAGAAGCCGAAGCCTGCGGACGTCGCCGAGGTAGTTCACCTCACGGTTCAGGGTGCCATCGCGATCCGCGAAAACGGCGACGGCCGGATCCCCTTTTTTTCTACGCGCTCGCACTTTTCACCTTCTCGAGAATCTCCGCAAGCAGCCTCTCCTCCCCCTCGACCCACACTCCCATGCGAAGCGCCACGAGCTTGCCGCGGGCGAAGGGATAACGCTCCAGTTTGACCAAATCTTTCTCCGTGGTCACGACGAAGTCCACCTTCTCGGCCGCACGGGCGATCATTTGCCAATCGGAGACCGCGTAACCGTGATGGTCCGGCTTCTCTATGACTCCGTCGATCTCGAGCTCCCACTCGCCCAGCCAACGATAGAGCGAAGCCGGCTCGGCCACCCCAGAAACCACCAGCCCGCGCCGGCCCGCCAAATCCGAAAGATTGCGCTGCGACCACTGGCCTGCCTCAGATACAACCAAGCTGTCGGGCCCAAGGTGCACCCTGGGGCATCGGGATTGCGCCGGTCGCCCCCAGCGGCTCGTGGCTTGCGCGGGCGAGGCCGGTGGCCCGTCGGGCCCCGGCGCCGGCGGATGGGAAGATTTTACGGTCCTCAAGACCATATGCGCCCTTTTAAGCGACGACAGCGGCTCTCGCAGCCTGCCAGCGGGCAAAAGATGCGAGACCGATTCTGTACCATCCAGCAAGACGATGTCCAGGTCCCTTCCCAGGCGCCGGTGCTGGAACCCGTCGTCAAGAATGAGGCAATCGGCTTTCGTCTCCTGGAGCGCAAAGCGCGCGGCCGACACGCGATCCCGCCCGATCACGACCGGCGCTGCCCCCGTCTTGGCCAACATCACCGCCTCGTCGCCCGCCTCCTGAGCGCCGACGAGCGCGCTTCCCGCCGCCCCGACGAGAAGCGGCCCGCGCGCCCTCCCCCGGTATCCCCGGCTCACTATCGCGGGAGAGAGGCCGAAGGAGGCGAGCTTTGCCGCAAGCCAGCGGCAAAAGGGGGTCTTGCCGGTTCCTCCTACCTTTATGTTGCCCACGCTCACGACCGGGACTCCGACTCGCACAACCCGAAGCACCCCGATGTCGTATGCAAGCCCTCTCGCCCAAACGGCGAGGCGAAAGGGAAGGCAAAGGGGTAGGAGAACCGGATACGCCTGGCGGCGGCCGAGCATCCCGGCCAGGCGGCTTCCCCTGCGCGCTCCAGCGTTGGGAGCCTTCACGGCCTGTCCTCGAGAAAAACCGATATCGCCTCGAGCGTGAGCCGAACCGGCTCCGCCGCCGCAGCCGCCACCGCCGCAAACGCCCGCTCCCCCATCGCCTTGGCGCCCTCGGGATCGCCAAGGAGGCGAGCGAGCCATAGCGCAAGCGCTCCTTCGTCAGCCACGCGCTCGGCCCCTTTCGCCTCGATCAGCCGCCGTGCCGCCTCTTCGCTGTTTTGCGTGTGCGGCCCGAAGAGAACCGGGCAGCGGCTCAGGGCGGGCTCGAAGAGATTGTGCCCGCCTATGTCAACGAGGCTACCTCCGACGAAGGCCACGGTGGCCTTCCGATAACATCCCGCCAGCTCCCCAATGGTATCTAGTAATATCACGGCCGGCTCACCCGCCGCCCCCCTCGCCTCCCCCTCCCTTTCCACGAGATCGCTTCGCAAGACGTACGAAAGGCCGCTTCCCTCCACCAGCGAGGCGACCTCGCCAAAACGCCGCGGATGCCTGGGCGCGAGAACGAGAAGCGCGCGCGGCACCTCTCTTCGCGCCGCCGCAAAGGCTCTGAGCACGGCTTCCTCCTCGCCCGCGTGGGTGCTCCCGGCCACGAAGATCGGCCTTTCTCCTGCGCCGATTGCGGCGAGCCAGCAGGGCCGAGAATCAGAAGAGGGCAAGGCGCCGCTCTTCAGGCTTCCGGTAATTATGACCCGATCGGGCTTCGCTCCCAACGCGACGAAACGCCCTGCATCCTCCCCGCTCTGGACGCAAAGACGGCTTACCGTCGCGAGCGCCGGCGCAAAAAGGGTGCGCGCCCGCCGGTACCAGATAAATGCCTTCGGCGACAGCCGGCCGCTCACGATCGCGGTGGGGATGCCCCTTCGCGCCGCGGCGAAGAGAAGGCCGGGCCAGATCTCCGTCTCGGCGACGAGAACCAAAACGGGCCGCAACCGATCCAGCACTCTGCCGGGAAAGCCGGGGAGATCGAGGGGAAAGTAGAAAACACCAGAAAGCGCGGAAAGGCGTTCGCGAGCCACTTGGCGGCCGGTGCTCGTCTGGGTCGAGAGCACCAGGCGAAGATCGGGACGGGCGCGGTGGAGGCGATCGGTGAGAGCGCAAAGAGCCAACACTTCCCCAACGGAAGCGGCGTGGAGCCATACGCAGCGCCCTTGGGGCAAGGAAGGCGGCAAGCCTAGGGCAAGCCGCTGCGCAAGGCCCCGTCGCCAAGCGGGGCGAAGCCCGGCAACGGCAAGGGCTAGCGGCAGTCCCGCAAGGGCGAGAAAACCTAGCGCGCCGTAGAGAACTCGTGGGAAAGGCTTGGGCGGAAGGGCAGGATGGTTCATCGAAGATTCGGGGCTCATCTTGCCAGAGCCGCTCACGGGCGCAGGTCGCGCAGCCGGCCTGGTGGTTCTTGCCGAGCCAAGGCTCGCCTGCGCCTTCCCTCTCAGTACTGCCAGCGCCCTCGGCTGTATCGAAAGATCTCTGTCACCTCGGTTCGGGTCACGACCTTGGCGGCGCTGCGCTCGGCCTCCTCCCGCGACCCGCCGGCTAGGCGATAGGTCAGCTCCTCGTAGCTTAGAATACCAACAGGAACGCGATCGGCAGAGAGCTTGACTCGGCAATCAGTGATTTCCCCATACCCCAGATACCGGCCCTCGATCTCTCCGCCGACGGGCTTCCAAACAACGGAGCTTCGATTCGACTCCTCCCGGTGCCGAAGCTTTTCCCCCCACTCGCGGCAGAATCGCTCGAAGCCGAAATCCTGGCCCGCCTCCTGAGCGAGCAGGAGGGAAGGCCAAAGCGGCAAGAATAAGCCCGAAACGAGCGTGGCGCCGAGCGCCGCGACGATCCTCACCCTCGACCCGAACACGCGCCACTATTATACAAGCCTCGAAGCGGCGTCAATCCAGCGGCGGCCCGGCGCCGCTTGCGTCATTGCGGCTTGCGGCGGGGCGGGCGTCGCGCTCGAGTAGGATCTCCTCGGCCCGCCGGCCGATGCGGCAAAGCTCCCGCTCCAGAGCGACTCTAGCCTCTTCCTTTTTCCTTGGAGAAGCCCCGTTGGCAACGGTGATCGCGCGACCGGCGATAAAAACGATCCGCGCAAGCGGAAGCGGGATCTCGAGCCGATCCCAGGACCGAAGCCGTATCCCCCAGGAGCAAGCATAAGAGAGGGGCACGAGCTTTCGGCCGGTTGCCTGTGCCAGCGCGACGGCCCCTCCTTTGGCCACGTGGCGGGGCCCCCTGGGACCATCGATTACCATGGCGAGATCGAGCCCGGCTTCGGCCGCCCCGAGCATGCCGCGAAGACCCGCGCTCCAGCCCCTCGTGGAGGACCCCCTTACCACCTTTACCCCGAGCCGCCGCACCGCCCTGGTTATGATCTCGCCGTCTCGGTGGCGGCTGTTCATCACGCACACCCCCGGCCTGAGGGCAACCAGAAGCGGCATCATGACCAGGCGATCGTGCCAAAAAGCGTAGATTACGCGATCCCCCTCCCTCCCCGCCTCCAGCAGCCAATCCCCTCCCTCGAGGCGCCACCTCGTCGTCCACTTGAGCAACAAAAGGCCGAGATAGACGAGCCAGCCGGCTACCGCGATGAGGAGCCGCGTGGCGGGCCGCCAGCGCGCCCCACGGCGGCCACCGGCGCGCTTCACGATCGTCCCCTCTGCCCGCTCGAGGGGCCGCTCCCGCCCTTCACTGCGAGGCCGGGGCGTCGCGGAACTGGAGATCGTAAAGCTTTCGGTACTCTTCACCAAGCGCTATCAACTCCTCGTGGCTTCCCTGTTCCACCACCCGGCCGTGGGCGATGACCACGATGCGGTCCGCCCTGCGCACGGTCGAAAGCCTGTGGGCGATCACCAGGGTGGTGCGGTTTTTCATCAAACGATCGATCGCCTGCTGGACCAGCGCTTCGGACTCGGTATCGAGAGCAGAGGTAGCCTCGTCCAGGATGAGAATCGGGGCATCTTTCAAGAGCGCGCGGGCGATGGCGATCCGCTGCCTCTCTCCTCCCGAGAGCCTGAGGCCGAGCTCCCCTATCACCGTATCGTAGCCCTGCGGGAGCTGCTCGATGAAATCGTGGGCGTTGGCGGCGCGCGCCGCCTCGATGATCTCCTGCTCCGACTTCGTCATGTCCCCGTAAGCGATGTTGGCGCGAACCGTGTCGTTGAAGAGGAAGGTCTGTTGCGTGACCAGGGCGATGTGCGATCTCAAGGACGCCAGCTTGATGTCGCGCACGTCGATCCCGTCGATAGTGATTCTGCCCCGCGTGACATCGTAGAAGCGGGGGATCAAATCGGAAAGCGTGCTCTTGCCTCCGCCGCTCATCCCCACGAGCGCGACCACCTCTCCCACCCCGATGTGCAGCGTGACGTCCTTGAGCACAGGCTCGCTGTCGTAGCTGAACCAGACGTGCTCGAAGCCTATCCCCTCTCTTATCCCCGAGAGGCTCACCGCGCCGGGCCGGTCAACGATCTCCTGTTCGGTATCCAATACCTCGAAGATCCGCTCCGCCCCGGCCAGCGCCTGCTGGATAACGTTGTTCGTTTTACTGAGGCGCTTGAAGGGCTCGTAGAGGAGGAAAAGGGCCGTGAGAAAGGCGAGGAAAGAGCCCTGGCTGCGGCCGCCCGAAATCACGCTCCTTCCGCCCCACCAGACGACACCGCCTATGGCGAGGGAGGAGAGGATTTCCAGGAGGGGGGTGGTTATCGCCCGAAGCCAACTCGCGCGCATATACAGCCGAAAGAGCCTCTCGTTTTCCTCCGCGAAGCGCGCCTGCTCGTAGCTTTCCATACCAAACGCCTTGACCACGCGGTTTCCCTGGATCGCCTCCTGCAAGATGGTTGTGAGCATGCCCAGCGCTACTTGGCCGCGCCGGCTCGTCTTCCTGAGCTTGCGCGACCAGCGCAGGATAGGGAGTACCGCCGCGGGGAAGACCAGAAAGGCCACCACCGACAGCACCGGGTCTTTGACGAAGGCCACGACCAAGAGAACCACTAGCGAGGTGAAGTCGCGAATCACAGAGGCGGTGGCCTGCGTCAGTCCCTGATTCACCATGGTCACATCGCTCGTCATGCGCGAAAGCAGCGTGCCCGTCGGCGTGCGGTTGAAAAAGGAGAGAGAAAGGGACTGGAGGTGGTCGTTTATCTCCTGGCGCAAGGAGTGTACGATCCGCTGGCCCACGAGATCCATGAGATAGCTGCTCGCGATCGCGGTAACGGCGCGAAAGAGAAAGACCCCGACTATGACCACCGGCAGAATCGTCAGAGCGAATTCGTTCTTCGCGGCGAAAATGTCGTCGAAGACGCGCTCCACCAAAAGCGGAAGCGCGCCGGTCGTGGCGCTAAAGAGGAGCATCGCGACCATGGCGACCGTGAAGGTGGGCCAGAGGTGGGGCCGCAGATAGCGAAGGAGCCTGAGGTAAAGGACTCTAGAAGGCATCAGCGCTTAGCTCCTTCACTGAGCATCTGCGCCGCGATGGCTGCCGCGCGCCTAGCCGCGCCCCCCTCCCCCAACTTCTCCCTCACCCTCGCAAGCGACGCTTCGATCGATCGCTTGCGCTTTTCGTCCCCGAGGATCGAAAGGGCCTCGCCCGCGATCCTCGCGCCGGTCGCCCCGCGCTGGACAAGCTCCGGTACCACCTTCTCGCCGGCTATGATGTTCGGCATGCCGATAAACGGGACGCGCACGAGAAGCCGCGCCAGGAGATAGGTCACCCACGAGAGCCGGTACACGATGACCATTGGAGTACCGATGAGCGCCGCCTCCAAAGCCGCCGTTCCCGAAGCCACAAGCGCGATCTCCGAAGCAGCGAGCACGTTGTAGTTATCACCACAGACCAAGGCGATGTCAACCCCCGCTCGCTCCAACCTTGCCGCCACCGCCTCCGCCGCGAAGGTGGGTGCCAGGCAAAGGGCAAACTGGCAGCGCCGCTCAGCCGCCAGGCGCCGCGCCGCCTCGAGCAAAGGTGGGAGAAGGAGGGCGAGTTCCTTGGGACGGCTTCCAGGCATGAGGACCACCGTCTCCCTGCCCGGGTCCAACCCGTGGAGCCTGAGCGTTTCCTCGCGCGGCCTCGTCGGGCGCGCGCGGTCGATGAGAGGGTGGCCCACGAAGTCGACCTTGGCCCCGGTCCCATCGTAACAAGCTACCTCGAAAGGAAAGACAACCGCCAGTCGGCTCGCCCGCCGGGCGATCTTTCTTACGCGCCCCCGCCGCCAGGCCCAAACCTGGGGGCTGACGAAGTACAAGACCGGAATCCCAAACTTGCGGGCCGCCCCGGCCAGCGCGAGGTTAAACTCGGGGAAATCTATGAGAAGGACGAGATCGGGCGGCTCGTCGCGAAGACACCTTCGCATCTTGCGGTACGCCGCACCCAAGCGGCGCAACTGTCCCAGCGTTTCCACCAACCCCATGGTCGCCATCGAGGCGCAATCGACGATCGTTTGCATCCCCGCTCTGCGCAGGTTCTCCCCCCCTATGCCGCGCACTTGGAGGCCCGGGACCATCTGCCTCAATTCGCGCACGAGATCGGCGCCGTGCAAATCCCCTGAAGCCTCCCCCGCAACCAGGAGGACGCGCCGGGCCTCAGTGCCGGGCCAGTCGCTCTTCGATGTCATCGACGATACGCTCGGCCAGTTCAAGCGCCCGTACCCCGCTCTCGCCGTCCACCTCGGGGTGGCTCCGGTTTCTCACGGCCTCGACGAAGGATCTCACCTCGTCGCGAAGCGGATCTCCGGCGGAGGTTTCGTGCTCTTCGCCCGATATGCGCAAACCCGGCTCGCCCGGCCGCCCCTCCCGGCGAAAGATCTTGACCCGGCGCTGGTCGAAATCGACGGCTACGTAAGCGTCGTTTTGAAAGAAGCGGATCTTGCGCTCGCGCTTCTGCGACACCCTGCTTGCGGTCACATTGGCGATGCAGCCGCCGCTGAATCTCAGTCTGGCGTTGGCGATATCCACCGATTCGGTCAAAACCGGCACGCCTACCGCTTCGAGCGAAGCCACCTCTTGTCCGACAAAGAAAAGGATCAGGTCGAGATCGTGGATCATGAGATCCTTTACCACATCGACGTCGGTTCCCCTCTCGACGAAATGGGCCAGCCGATGGCACTCGATGAAGCGCGGGTCGGTTATTACCGAGGCGGCCGCTTTTAGCGCAGGATTGAAGCGCTCGACGTGGCCCACCTGGAGCACCCGGCCGTGCCTTCGGGCCAGTTCCACGAGCGCCGCCCCCTCCTCTGCCGAGGCCGCAAGCGGCTTTTCCACCAGAACGTCCACCCCGGCCGCGAGCAGATCGCGGACCACGGCAAAGTGCGCCCGAGTGGGCACGGCGACACTGGCACAATCTACCATTCCCGCAAGCTCTCGGTGCTCGCTGAGCGCCCGCGCTCCCAGCCGGGCGGCGACTTCTCGGGCGCGACCCCGGTCGAGATCGACGACGGCGCAAAGCTCTACTCCATCCTCGCTTGCGTACTTCTCCGCGTGGTACCGCCCGAGGTGGCCGACTCCCACGACCGCCGCCCGAACGGTTTCTTGGCTTGGCGGCACAGGCTCCCCTCAATCCTTTCTCGCGGGAAGGGCCCGGGTGCCGGCCAGTCCCAAGCTTCGCTCGCTCACACCGACCACGGCGATTCGCGCGCGGTCGGCCTCGGCGAGGAGCAGATTGCGCTCGAGCAGTATCGTCACCTCGGCTTCTACCGCGAGCACGCCCCCGCCCCACGCGCGCAGGATCTCGATCGTCTTGGCCCCCACCGCGGGAAGATCGAAGCGCAAATCCTGCGCCGGTTTGCTGACCTTTACCACCACGAGTTTCCCGCCAGCGAGCTCGCCCGCTCGCGCGATGGTGGCGTCGGTGCCCTCCAATCCCTCCACGGCGACGACGGACCCGCCCTTGACCACAACGCACTGGCCGACATCGAAGCGGCCGACCAGCTTCGCCACCTGAAAGCCGAGCTTTATGTCTTCCCATTGCCGCTTGCTCGGCGCCACCGCACCCAATACGCCTTCGCGGGCGACGATTCCACCCAAGAACAGGGTGGAGTGAACCACTTCGATCCCCTCGCGCTTCAGCTCTTCGGCCACACCCCGAAGGAGGTGGTCGTCCTTTAGCGTTCGCATCCGAGCGAGAAAGGCGGCGCCCCGCAAATCCGGACGAAAGCTCCTGAAAAGCTTCGCCTTGGTGATCCCGCCCGCCATGACGGCGCGCTCGACCCCGAAACGCTTGAAGGTGTCGATAAGCCGCCCGAGCTCGCCTACGCGCACCCAGGTCACCGAGCTCGCCTGCGCCTCTATGGCCGGGTCGGTTTCTCCGCGATGGGCCACGGCGATCACGTCGAGCCCCTCTGCGCGGGCCGCTTGGGCAAAGACGAGCGGGAACCGGCCGTTGCCGGCGATCAAGCCGATCCTTTGGCGCTCCATTCAATCTCCCGCGGCGTCTCGATCGCCTCCGCCCCTGGCGGCTGGCGCGATCCCGCGCTTCGAAGAGGAGACAAAGGAAAGAAGATGCTCCACCTCCACCGAGTCTCCCAGGCGCTCCCGGGCACTCTTTACCGCCTCGGCGAAGCGCTGGCCGGAGAGGAAGAGCAACTCGTAGGCCTCCTTTAGGCACCTGATCTGACCGCTCGTGAATCCCCTGCGCTTTAGCCCAACGAGATTCAGGCCGCGAAGTTTCGCCCGATCCCCCCAGGCGCTGCAGTACGGGGGCACGTCCAGGTTTACCATGGCACCGCCCCCGAGCATCGCCGACTCGCCGATCCTCACGAATTGGTGGACGGCCGCCAGCCCTCCCACGATCACGTAATCCTCGAGCGTGACATGGCCGGCGAGCGCGGAGGAGTTCGCCATGATCACGTGGTCGCCTATGAAACAGTCGTGCGCTACGTGGGAGCCCATCATAAAGAGGCTCTTGCTCCCCACGCGGGTGACCATTCCTCCTCCGCTCGTGCCGGGGTTCATGGTCACGTATTCTCGGATCTGATTCTCGTCGCC
Source organism: Myxococcales bacterium (assembly GCA_037446155.1). Classification (GTDB taxonomy): domain Bacteria; phylum Desulfobacterota; class Binatia; order UTPRO1; family JBBIJE01; genus JBBIJE01. The sequence continues at coordinate 38,966 of JBBIJE010000010.1, forward strand.
GATCTCGAGGCGACTAGGCTCGTCTTTATACTTCAGATCCTGCGGCTTGGAGCCGATCGAGGCGAACTGGAAGATGGAGTTGCGCTCGCCTATCTTGGTGCGCCCCTGGATCACCACGTGGGGACCCACGCGAGTCTGCTTTCCGATGGTTACGGCGCCCTCGATGATCGCGTAGGGCCCGACCGTAACCCCCTCGCCCAACTCGACCCCTTTTGCCACCACCGCCGTGGGATGGATCGCGACGGCCGCCGACTCCTCGGTGGCCAGGGCGGAAAAGCGCGCCTCGGCAACCACCGTCCCTTCCACGGCCGCCACACCCTTCATCTTCCACACGCGGCCACGGCGTCGGATCGATTCCACTTCCAGGCGAAGCTGGTCTCCGGGTAAGACCGGCCGCCTAAACCGCGTCGACTCCAAACCGGTGAGCAGAAGGCGCGTGTTCGGGGGCGCCCCACCATCCGTACGAAAAGCCAGAAGCGCCCCCGCCTGCGCCAGCGCCTCGCAGATCAAGACCCCCGGCATGACCGGGTCATCCGGGAAGTGGCCGACGAAGAACGGCTCGTTGTTCGATACGTTCTTTAGCGCCACGATCCGCTTGCCCACCCGACACTCGAGCACCCGATCCACGAGAAGAAACGGGTAGCGGTGCGGGAGCATGCGCACCAGCGCTTTCCTCTCCTCCGCGGAGAGACACTCCCCCGCCCCGGGCGAGCTTTCGACACCCCCTCTCGCCATGGTTCCTTTACCCACTCTTGGCGTTGAATTCCTTGATCACCTGGTCGGTGATGTCGATCGCCTTGCCGCTATAGAGGACCGGCCGGGATCCCTGTTCGAGGATGAGCGTGTAGCGCTCCCGCTCTCCTATGGTTTCTATGACCTCGGAGAGCCCTTTGATCACTTCTCCCCACACCTCGTTGCTCTTCTGCTGAAGCTCCGCGTCCGAGTCCTCGAGCTTGCGGCGCAAATCCCGTCCCCGCCTCTTGAGTTCGTCGGCGAGCTTCTGAGCCTCCTCGTCCTTGAGGACTCCGGCCTTCTTCCGAAGCTCGGACTCCAGCTTGTCGATCTCGGCCCGCTCTCGCTTCAGCGGAGCGCTAAGACGCTCGTACTCCTTGCGCAAGAGTTCGTCCGCCTTCTGCCCCGCCCGGCACTCCTTACCCGCTCGGGCGGTATCGACGGTAGCGATCTTGATCTCTTCCGGGCTCGCCTTGACCATGCCCGCAATCAGCAGTGCCGCCAAAAAACCGACAAGGTATCTCACTTCTCCCCTCCTTGAGTTTTCCCTGCTGACGCAATCCGACCGGCGGCCGGATCGCGCCCCCTTTGCGCTATCCTGATCGTGTCCCCAGCCGCTCCTGGCCGAACACTAAAAAGGCGCCCCAACCGAGAAAAGCACGGTGCTCTTCGTGTCGTCACGCTTCGCATTCAAGGGATACCCTAGCTCTATGCGGATGGGTCCGAAGGGGGAAAGCCACCGCAACCCCCACCCCACCGCAAGCCGCATCTCGGCCATGTCGAAGCCCTGCGCGTCGGAGAAGGCGTTGCCCGCGTCCAGAAAGACCACTCCCTTGAGTCCCACTTGCTCGACCAGAGGAAAGATCACCTCGTTGTTGAAAACAAGCTGGCGGCTTCCGCCCACCGGATCCGTGTCTATCACGCGACCCTGCGGATCCCGCACGTCTTCGCGCGGGCCGAGCGTTCTCGGAGCGAACCCCCTTATGGTGCCGATGCCACCAGGAAAGTAACGCTCTGTCAACGGCAGCTCGTTGCCGTTCTCCCCTCGATCCCCCTGCCCCAGGCCGAATGCCGTCCCGAAGGAATACACGAAGGTGCCAAGGGCGCGGCTTCGATACAGGGGGAAGTACCAACGGCCCGTGGCTTCGATCTTGTAGAACGTGAGATCCCCCCCCAGGCCGGCATACTCCACGCCCAGCTCCTGAAGGGATCCGCGGGTCGGATCGAAAAAGCTGTTCAAGGTATTGCGGGTCAGGGTCGGCCGCACGCTGCTCGTCAGGTTTCTTCCCGCCTCGCTGAAGAGGCTGGGCGGCGAGCGGCGGCTTATATCGGATATCTCGGCATCCTCCAGTCTGTATTCCATACCTATTCCGACCTCTTCGAGCGAGTAGCGCCCCAAGAGTCGGTCGTAACCGAGCGCCTCCAGGGGATAGACCACCCTCACCCGACCTCCCGTGCCGCCCCTGGTGAAGTCGTCGAACTCGAGGCGCCAGTTGAAAGCGGAAAGCGTCGTGGCCAGAGGCCTCTCGAAAAGATAGGGCTCGGTAAAGCTGGCCAGGAAGTTTTGCCTGATGGTGCCGAAGTCGGCGTTGAGCGACACGCGCTGGCCGCGCCCGAAGAGGTTGTTCTCGGCGATGCGGGCGTTAAAGAGAAGGTTGTCGGCCGAGCTGAAGCCCGCCCCGGCGCTCAGCGATCCGGTGCGCCCCTCCACGACATCTACCTGGAGGTCCAACTGATCCTCCCGGGTGCCGCGCTGCGTGGTAACGTCCACCTCTTGGAAGAACCCGAGGCGATTCAAAGCGTCCCTGCTCTTGCGCAGCTTCGTGCCGGAAAAGCGCTGCTGCTCTTCGATCTTGAGTTCCCGGCGAATCACCTTGTCGCGAGTCTTGGTGTTGCCGGTTATGTTTATCCGCCCTATCTTCACCCGCGGTCCCTTGTCGATGCCGTAGGTTATGTCCACGCTCTTGGCGGCGGGATCGACTTCCGTTTGGGGTTCCACGTTGACGAAGGCGTAGCCCAAGTCGCCGTACTTATCGGTGAGAGTCAGAATGTCGCGGCGCACCTGGCTGCGCTTGAAGACCTCGCCGGGCTTGAGCTCCAGACCCTCCAGCAGAGTCTTCTTGTCCGCCACGAGATCTCCGCGAAAATCGATCTCGCCGATCTTGTACTGGTCCCCCTCTTCCACTTTGATCGTGACGTACAGCCCCTTTTTCCTGCGCTCGATCTTCGGCTCGTCGACCTTGACCATGATGTAGCCATGCTCGTGATAGAAAGCGGCGATGCGCTCGACATCGGTGTCGAGCACTTCCTTGTTCAGCACTCCCGCCCCGGTGAAGCGAGAGAGGAGCCACTCCTGTTTGGTCGCCATTACCTTTCTCAGCTTGCGGTCGCTCAAGGCTCGGTTACCCTCGAACTCGATCTTCTTGATGCGCACCGGCTTCTTCTCGTCCACCTTGTATTTGAGCACCACCTCGTTGGCGCCGACTTCCTCGGACTCCCAATCGATCTGCGCATCCAGGTAGCCCTTCTCCTCGTAGAGCTTCTTGGCCGCCGCAAGGCCGGCTACCAGCTTCTCCATGTCGAGAATCGTCTGGGGTCTTACCTTGAGCGCGGTCTCGAGGTCCTCCTTGGAGATCTTCTTGTTGCCGCTTACCTGGACCTCGCGCACCAAAGGCCGCTCCTTCACGATGAACGTGACCACCGCGCCCTGGTCCCGCCGGGTCACGTCGACCTCGACCTGGGAGAAAAAACCCATCGCGTAAACCGACTTCAGGTCCTCGTCGAGAGCCTTCAAATCGAGTGGAGATCCCGGCTTGGTTTGCACGTGGACCAACACCGCCTCCCGGTCGACCCGCACGTTGCCCCGTACCAAGACTTCGGCCACCCTCACCTCGGCGCCGCCGCCGCCCACCCCTTGCGCCCACCCGAAAGAAGCCCCCAAAAGCAGGGAGCACAGTCCAAGCCCCGCCCACAACACCACCGCGCGCCGCCTTCTTCCCCTTCCCATCGTCCCTCGAAACTATCCGACGCTAGGCGCGCTCGAAGACCTCCGATTTCCCGTTTTGTGCTCGAAAATCTTCCCCCCGGCCAGCTCCAAGGTGCGGTGCGCCAGCGCCGCGAGCTGGCGGTTGTGGGTAGCTATGACCATAGTTATCTGTCGCTCCTCGTTGAGCTCGACCAGCAGTCGGTGCACCCCCTCGGCCGTCCCCGGATCGAGATTCCCGGTAGGCTCGTCCGCCAAGACCAGTCTGGGCCCCTGCACGAGCGCCCTGGCCACCGCAACCCGCTGCTGCTCCCCGCCGGACAACTCGCCCGGGCGATGGTGCAGCCGTTCCGACAAGCCGACGCGCTCGAGAAGTTCTACGGCGCGGGCTCGGGCCGCCTGGCGGGGCGCGCCGCCGATCAGCGCCGGCATCATCACGTTTTCGAGCGCCGTAAAATCCGAAAGAAGATGGTGGAACTGGAAGACGAAGCCTATTTCTTTGTTGCGCAGGCGAGCGAGCTCTACTTGGCTCAACTGCGTCACCTTCTGCCCCCCGAGCTCGATCTCCCCCGCGCTCGGATTGTCGAGAGTGCCAAGAAGGTGAAGGAGGGTGCTCTTCCCCACGCCCGACTCCCCCACCACTGCAACCAGCTCGCCGGCCGCAATCTCGAAGCTCAACCCTTCCAACACCCGCACCACCCGCGGCCCGTCCATATAGTGCTTGACCAGGTCCCTTACCAGGACAAGCGGCGCCGCCATCATGGCACAGCCACCCTACTCATAGCGAATGACCTCGACCGGAGCCAGCCCCGCCGCCTGGCGCGCCGGATAAATGGTCGCGAGCAAACAGATGATCACCGAGGCCGCTGCCACGAGGAGGAAGTTCATCGGATACACCTTTACCGGAAGCGTGGACACGTAAAAGACGTCCTTGGGAAGCTCTATGAACTTGTAGCGCGCGAGCAACCAACAACCGCCGTAGCCGCCCGCCACCCCGAGAAGAGTGCCGACCAACCCTATGATCATCCCCTTGAGCATGAAGATGCTGGCTATACTGAGGTTGGTGGCACCCATCGATTTTAGCACGGCAATGTCGCGCCGCTTCTCCATCACCACCATGATGAGCGTCGCCACGATGTTGAAGGCGGCGACCAGGACGATGAGCAAGAGCACGACGAAATAGACCACCTTCTCCAGTCTGAAGGCGACGAAGAGATTGCGGTTCACCTCCATCCAATCGCGCGCCCGAAAGGGGGGGCCGAGCCTGCGCTCGAGCTCCCGCGCTATCTCGTCCGACTTGTAGATGTCGCTGACCTTGATCTCGATGGCCGTAACCGCCCCCTCGAGACCGAAGAACTTCTGCGCGTCGGCGAGCGACATGTACACCAAAGTGGCGTCATACTCGTACATCCCGGAATCGAACAAGCCGGCGACGGCGAAGCGCTTTAGCTTAGGCATCACGCCAGCCGGCGTCGCCTTTCCGAGCGGCGAGATCATACTGACGGGATCGCCTACCGCCAGCCCGAGGCTTTGGGCGAGCTCCTTGCCGATCAGGATGCCGGACAAGACGACCTCCGACTCCTCGCCCTCTCTTCTAACCTGCACCTTGTGCTTGGCCCCAAGCCCCGAAAGCTTTCCGGCCACGAGGTGTCGCGCCAGATCGACCACTTGCATTTGCCGCCCGCCGGGCACGCCACGAACCACCACCCCGGCCACGTTCCTCTCGCTGGAAAGCATGACCTGCGTGTAAACCAGCGGCTCCGCCGCTTCGACTCCCGGCGCCTCTTTTACCTTCGCCACCAGCTCGTCGTAGTCTCTGATAGCCCCGCCGTACGAGAGCAACACTATGTGAGGGTTGAAACCGAGAATGCGGCCTCGCAGGTCCTCCTCGAAACCGGTCATGACCGCCAGGACTATGTTCAGCGTCATGACGCCGATCATCACTCCGACGATCGATATGAGGGTGATGAGCGAGATGAACGCCTCGCTGCGGCGCGAGCGTAAATAGCGCAACCCAACCGTAAGCTCGTAGCGCATCCGTTACCGCGACGGCGGCCTCAACTGTGGGAAGAGAATGACGTCGCGAATCGAGGGGGAGTCGGTCAGCAGCATCACCAATCTGTCGATTCCGACACCCGCTCCCGCAGTGGGCGCAAGCCCGTACTCCAGCGCCAAGATGTAATCCTCGTCCATCGCGTGCGCCTCCTCGTTCCCTTTCCGACGGGCCTCGAGCTGGGCCAAGAAACGCTCGCGCTGATCGTCGGGATCGTTCAACTCGCAAAAGGCATTGGCAAGCTCGCGGCCCCCGATGAAAAGCTCGAACCTGTCCACCTCGGCCGGAGCTCCGTTTCTGCGCCGCGCCAGGGGCGAAACCTCTACCGGGTAGTCGCGCACGAAGGTTGGCCTAATGAGCTTCTCCTCGACGAATTTCTCGAAAAGCTCCGCAAGCAGCCACCCCGCAGTGGCGGATTCCCACTGCGGTATGGCCCGGTCGCGAGCGATCCTTCGGAGCGCGGCAACGTCCTCGAGCTCAAAAGGATCCACACCGGTTGCCTCGCTTACGGCTTGCCGAAGCGTAAGGCGCCGCCAGGGAGGCGTGAGATCGATCGCGTGATCCCCCCACTTCAGGCGAAGCGATCCCGCTACCGACATGGCCAGCGTGGTAAAAAGCTCCTCGGTAAGAACCATGAGGTCCTCGTGCGTGGCGTAGGCCTGGTAAAGCTCGAGCATCGTGAACTCAGGGTTGTGCTCCGTCGAGACACCTTCGTTGCGAAAGCAGCGATTCAGCTCATAGACGCGCTCGAACCCCCCGACCACGAGCCGTTTCAGGTAAAGCTCCGGTGCCACCCTGAGATAGAGGTCGATATCCAGCGTGTTGTGGTGGGTAACGAAGGGACGAGCGAGCGCGCCGCCCGGTACGGATTGCATCATGGGCGTTTCCACTTCGATGAAGCCGCGGCAGGCGAGAAAGGCGCGAATCTCCGCGAGCACCCGCGCCCGCACCTCGAAGGTGCGCCGCACCTTGGGGTTGACGATGAGGTCGAGGTAGCGCTGCCGATAACGGGTCTCGACGTCTTGCAGGCCGTGCCACTTCTCGGGTAGCGGCCTAAGTGCCTTGACCAGAAGCCTAAGCTCCTCGACTTCCACGGTAAGCTCGCCGGTTTTGGTGCGAAACAGTCGGCCCCGCACTCCGACTACGTCTCCCAGGTCGAGCAAGCGAACGATCTCGAAGCTTTCTTCCCCCAAGCGGTCGCGCCTGAAATAGACCTGAAGGCGGCCACTGCCGTCCTGAAGGAGCGCGAAGGTCGCCTTGCCGAAACGGCGAATCGCCACCAACCGACCGGCCAAAGCCGGCTTAGCGGCGCTTTGCTCGAGCTCTTCGGCCGGTGCATCGGCGAAGCGGGCTACGATCTCGGCCGTGGTCGAGTCGGGTTTGAAGTCGTTCGGGTAGTCCCAAGCCCATCTCTCGCGCAGGGTCCTTAGCTTTTGCCGCCTTACTTCGACTTGCTCGTTTTCCCCGTCCGACACCTTGAAATTCCGCAAAGAAAAGGCAAAATTTGAGCGACGTTAACCGAGACCCTGCGGGTAGTCAAGGCAGCCTAGCGCATGACCGGGCTCTCCCCGCGGCGGTCGAACCAAGCGGTCCCATGGGGCCCGGTGGCGATCCGACCGCGCCGGCCGGCGGAGAGCCATGGGGGGCTGCTTCGCGCCGGCCAAAATCGGGGGAGGGGTGTAGAGGATACAGTGATACCGGCACTTCGCAATCTCGAATCGATTCACGGCCTTGCACTCATAGGCAACTACCTGCCCCGGGCGTGCGGGATCGCCACTTTCACGACCGATCTAGCCGAGGCGATCAGCGCCGAGGCGCCCGATTTAGAATGCTGGGCGGTGGTCATGAACGACGTGCCCGAGGGCTACCGTTATCCTCCCAAGGTCAGGTTCGAAATCAACCAGAACCGCATCGCCGATTATCACCTCGCCGCGGGCTTTCTCAACATGAACCAGATAGACGTCGTCTGCCTTCAGCACGAGTACGGCATATTCGGCGGGCCGCTGGGCAGCCACATTCTGGAGCTCGCGCGCGATCTGCGCATGCCGCTGGTCACGACGCTCCATACCGTGCTGGAGGAACCAACGGCCAGGCAGAAAGAGGTGATAGAGGAGCTTGGCCGTATCTCCGATCGGCTGATCGTCATGAGCCGCAGGAGCATCGAGTTTCTGCGGTCGATTTACGGGATCCCGGAGGAGAAGATCCGCCACGTGCACCACGGCATTCCGGACCTTCCGTTCGTCGACCCCAACTTTTACAAGGATCAGTTCGGGGTCGAGGGCCGAACGGTGCTCCTTACCTTTGGCCTGCTCTCTCCCAACAAGGGAATCGAGCACATGATACGGGCCTTGCCGACGGTCCTCGAGAAGAGGCCCGATGTGGTCTATGTGGTGCTTGGTGCCACCCACCCCCACGTGAAGCGCCTCCACGGCGAGGAGTATCGCCTCGGGCTCCTGCGGCTTGCCAAGGAGTTGGGAGTGGACGCGCACGTGATTTTTCACAACCGCTTCGTCGACTCTGAGGAGCTGTGCGAGTTTTTGGGCGCGGCCGATATCTATATAACTCCCTACATCGGGCGCGCGCAAACCGTCTCGGGCACCTTGGCCTACGCGCTCGGGGCGGGAAAGGCAGTCGTCTCCACTCCCTACTGGTACGCCGAGGAGATGCTGGCGGAGGGCCGGGGACGCCTGGTGCCCTTTCGCGACCCGCAGGCGTTGGCCGCGGAGGTAACGGATTTAGTGGCCAACGAGGTCGAGAGACACGCGATGCGCAAGAGAGCCTATACCTTCTGCCGCGAGATGGTTTGGAAGGAGGTCGCCCGCCGCTACCTAGAGGTATTCGCCGAGGCCAAGGCCGAGAGGGTGCGCAATCCGCGACCGGTGGCGCGCAAGCAGGAGACGGAAAGGCTGGTGGAGCAACTGCCGGAGATCAAGCTCGACCATTTGCGCACTCTTACCGACGACACCGGCATCCTCCAGCACGCCATCTTTGCCGCACCCAACCGAGCCCACGGCTACTGCACCGACGACAACGCCAGAGCCCTCATGGTCGCCATGATGGCGCAGGACGCCATGGCGGACGACGGCGACCTGCAGACACTGATCGCGATCTATCTTAGCTTTCTCCACCACGCCTTCGACGAAGCGAGCGGGCGGTTCCGCAACTTTCTCTCTTACGAGCGCAGGTGGAAGGAGGAGCAAGGCTCCGAGGACTGCCACGGTAGGGCGGTATGGGCTCTGGGGGTCGCGGTATCCGTTGCCAGCAAAGACTGGCAGATAGGCTGCGCCATGAGCCTCTTCGAGAGGGGGATAAGGCAGTGCGCCGCGCTTCGCTCGCCGCGGGCGCTCGCCTTCTCGCTGCTTGGGTGCCACAACTATCTGAAGCGCTTCGGAGGCGACAGCGAGGCGCGCCACACCCTCGAGGTCATCGCGCAGCGGCTCCACCGCGACTTGCTCGCCAATGCCACACCGCAGTGGCCCTGGTTGGAAGACTCTCTCACCTATGTGAACGCCAAGATCCCCCACGCGCTTCTGCTAGGCGGGCAAGTACTCAAGGAGGAGGCGATGGTGGCGGATGGCCTTCGCAGCCTGCGCTGGCTCATCGAGGTGCAGACCGCGCCGGAAGGACACTTCGTGCCGATCGGCAACCGCGGCTGGTATCCTAAAGGAGGAGCCAAGGCGCGTTTCGACCAGCAGCCGATCGAAGCGCAGGCGATGGTCGAGGCCTGCATAGAAGCCCACAACGCCACGGGCGAGGAGGGGTGGATGGAGCGGGCGCGTTGGGCCTTCGATTGGTTCCTGGGCAAGAACGACCTCGGGGTACCGCTTTACGATTACAGTACCGGAGGCTGTCGCGACGGGCTAAACCCCGAAGGGGCTAACCAAAACCAGGGGGCGGAGTCCACGCTCGCGTGGTTGCTCGCGCTTCTGGGGATCCATTCCCACGTGGGCGAGCGGGCGCTTTCCGCGCCGGGCGAGCCGACCGCTGCGATTGGCAGATAGAAGCGGCGCGAGTGCGAGAGTGGGTGGGGAGGAGTGCCAATCGTCCGATAGTGTGACATGAAGGAAATGAACGAATCGGGCGATATCGTTGCGGTCGTGATGGCCGGGGGGGCAGGAACGCGCTTTTGGCCCCTCAGCACGGAAAGCCTGCCCAAGCAGTTCTTGACCGCCTTTGCAGACGAGTCGCTCTATCAACAAACCATCAGGCGCGCCCGCAGGCTCGTCAGCCCGGAGCGTATTCTGGTCATGACGAACCGCGCGCTCGCGGGCCACGTGCGCACCCAAAGCCCGGAGATCCCGGAAGAGAACGTCATTCTCGAGCCGAGGCGGCGCGATACCGCACCGGCCGTAGCGCTCGCCGCCATGATAGCCGAGGCGCGCTGGCCGGGCTCAGTCATGATCGTCATGCCCTCGGACCATCGCATCGAGAGCACGGAAGGATTCGTCAAGACGGTGGCCGTGGCCGCCAACAGGGCGCGCCAGGGGGGCCTGGGAACCATCGGGATAAGAGCGAGCTTCCCCGCAACTGGTTTTGGATACCTCAAGATCGAAGAGCACGACCCGCCCTGCGGTAGGGCGCTCAAGGTTTCGCGCTTCGTCGAGAAGCCCGACCGAAAGCGGGCGGAGGAATTCTTGGCCAGCGGCCAGTACCTGTGGAACGCGGGCATCTTCCTCTGGCAGGGAGCGACGTTGCTTGCGGAGGTCGAGCGCCACTTGCCGGCCCTTTACCGAGCCCTGGAGCCGCTCGGGCAGGCCCTCGGCAGCGAAGAGTTCGGAGACAAGCTCTGCCAGGCGTTTGCGCAGGCGCCCAGCATCTCCATCGATTTCGGCGTCATGGAGAAGGCGAGCGAGGTGTGGGCGGTCGTGGCCGAGTTCGACTGGAGCGACGTGGGCGGATGGAAGGCCGCCCGCGAATTGATCGCCCCGGACGCCGAGGGAAACCGCGTTCGGGGACCGGTCCTGATGCACCGCTCGGGCGGCAACATGGTCGTAGCGGCCGACGGTTCGCCCCCTGTCGTCTGCGCGGGGGCAAGTGGGCTCATAATCGTGAGCACGAGAAACGGAGTCTTGATCTGCACGGAGGAGACGGCCGATGAGCTTAAACCTCTCGTTTCCAAGCTTGAAAAGGAGGAGAAGAGCGATGCCTGAAGCGTGGTGCGAACGCGGACCTATTTTCTCTCGTGCCCGCGCACACGGGAGCGAGTTTGCCGAGAAGTGAGGTGCCCCTTGCCATGCCGTACCCTGCATCGAACGAGCTTTTTCGACGCCACGAGAAAAACCCGATTCTCAGCCCCTCGGATTGGCCATACCGGGTCAATTCCGTCTTCAACGCCGCCGCGGCCAAGGTAAACGGGGAAGTGGTCCTTTTGGCTCGAGTCGAGGATCACACCGGGATTTCCCATCTGACCGTGGCTCGCAGCCGAAACGGTGTCGATGGATGGGAGATATCGAAACGCCCCACGCTCATTCCCGACCCGGAGCGGCATCCGGAAGAGGTCTGGGGAATCGAGGACCCGCGGGCGACCTTCCTCGAGGAAATAAACCGCTGGGCAGTGCTTTTTACCGCATACTCCCAAGGCGGACCGCTCGTTTCGCTCGCCATAACGGAGGATTTCCGAAAGTTCGAGCGGCTCGGGCCGGTGATGCCTCCCGAGGACAAGGACGCAGCGCTATTCCCGGTTCGCTTCAAGGACCGCTGGGCGATGATTCACCGGCCCGTCCCCTCGCTCGCCGTCGGAGCGCACATGTGGATATCCTTCTCCCCCGACTTGAAGCACTGGGGGGACCACCGCATCTTGCTTCGCGCGCGCAAAGGAGGATGGTGGGACGCGAACAAGATCGGGCTTTCCCCCCCACCGCTTCGTACCGAGGAGGGGTGGCTGCTGCTCTACCACGGCGTGCGCGTCACGGCCTCCGGTTGTCTCTACCGACTGGGCCTGGCTCTCCTGGATCTCGAAGACCCTTGCCGGGTGATCCGCCGCTCCGACGAATGGGTGTTCGGACCGCGCGACCATTACGAAAAGCACGGAGACGTGGACAACGTGGTCTTCCCTTGCGGGTGGATCCGAGAGGGGGACGAGCTCAAGCTCTACTACGGTGGAGCCGACGCTTGTATCGCGCTCGCTACCACGCGCGTGAGCTGGCTCCTCGACTGGCTAAAGGATCACTGTCGCAGGAGTACGCGCCGGGAGATGCTGATCGCCAACCCCAAGTTCGCGTGAGGATGCGGCCTTGAGAATCGCGCTCCTTTCCCCCATCGCCTGGCGCACCCCCCCCAGGCACTACGGGCCCTGGGAGCAAGTGGTGTCGCTTCTGGCGGAGGGGCTGGTAGAGCGTGGAATCGATGTCACGCTCTTCGCCACGGCCGATTCCCAAACCCGGGCCAGGCTCCGTTCCGTGTGCCCCCGCCCGTGGGAGGAAGACCCGGAAATTTATCCCAAGGTCTGGGAGTGCCTGCACATCTCGGAGCTTTTCGAGCATGCGGGCGAGTTCGATCTGGTGCACAACCACTTCGACTTCCTGCCGCTTACCTACACCGCTTTGGTGGAAGTGCCGGTCATGACGACGATTCACGGCTTCTCCTCCCCCAAGATTTTACCTGTCTATGAAAAATACAACGGCCGCGTTTACTACGTCGCGATAAGCAACGCGGATCGCTCGCCCAGGCTGAGCTACCTGGCAACGGTTTACCATGGGATAGACCTCGAAAAATTCACGCTGCGAGAGGAGCCGGGAGAATATCTTCTCTTCTTCGGGCGCATCCACCACGAGAAGGGAGCGGCCGAGGCGATAGAAATAGCGAGGCGCTGCGGCCGCAGACTCAGGATGGCGGGCATTATCCAGGACCGCGAGTACTTCGAGCGCAGGATAAAGCCCCAGATAGACGGCGATCAGGTCGTATTCGAGGGGGCCGCAGACCCCACGCGCAGGGACTCGCTCTTAGGTGGGGCGCTGGCTCTTCTTCACCCCATCAACTTCGAGGAGCCCTTCGGCCTTTCGGTGGTCGAAGCTATGGCGTGCGGCACCCCGACCATTGCCTTCGCGCGCGGCGCCATGCCCGAGATCATAGAAGAGGGGAAGACCGGCTTCCTCGTTGCGAGCGTGGAGGAAGCGGTCGCCGCCGTGGAGCGCGCCGCTGCACTCGACCGTGCCCACTTACGCAAGGTGGCGCAAGCCAGGTTTTCCGCCGCACGGATGGTCGATGAGTACCTGGCGCTTTACCAGCGGGTGCTGCGTGCCCGCGCGCGCGAGGATCACCGTCCCTGGGGCTTCTTCGAGGTACTCTCGGACCGAGCAGACCACAAAGTGAAGCGCATCACCGTCTATCCGGGAAAGCGCCTTTCGCTCCAGCGCCACGCGCGCCGCAGCGAACACTGGCATCTGGTACAGGGTGAAGCGGTCATTACCCTGGATGGCAAAGAATACAAGCTATGCGGCGGCCAGTCGATCGACATCCCCAGGGGCTCTGCTCACCGGATCGCCAATCCGGGGGCCGAAAATCTGATCTTCGTTGAAGTCCAGCGGGGAGATTACTTCGGCGAGGACGATATCGAGCGGCTGGAAGACGACTTCGGCAGAGCATGATTTCCGATTCCCCGATCGAGCGTTTCGCCAACAACCCCATCCTCACGCCGGCGGACGTGCCCTACGAGGTCGCAACCGTTCACAACGCCGGCGTGGTCAAGTGCGCCGGGCGCTACGTCATGCTCTTTCGCTCCCACCTGCGCAGCGGCCGCTCGGTCATCGGCCTGGCGGAAAGCGCAGATGGCTTGCACTTCCAAGTGGCGCCCGAGCCTTTTTTGACGCCGGCAACGAGCGGGTGGTTCGCAGAGTACGAGGAGTACGGGGTCGAGGATCCGAGAATATGCGAAGTCGACGGGAGCTTCTATATAACCTACAGCGCCTACTCGCGCCACGGTGTCAGAGTGGCGCTCGCGCAAACCGACGACTTTCGTGCCGCCACGCGCCTCGGCCCGATAACCCAACCCGACATGCGAAACGTGGTCCTCTTCCCCCGACGCTTCAAGGGACGTTATGCCAGGCTCGACCGGCCGCACACCGAGAACACTCCCTGGTCGATCTGGATCTCGTACTCGCCCGATCTCATCCACTGGGGGACGTCGGAGGTCCTCTTGAAGCCAGCCACTTACCACTGGGATGCGGCCAAGATCGGGCCCGGCGCCCCCCCGATAGAAACCGAGCGCGGTTGGCTCAGCATCTATCATGGGGTATTCGACACCATGGCTGGCGCCGTCTACCGCTTGGGTGTTTGCCTGCACGATCTCGAGGAGCCAGGGAGGCTGCTTGGCGTCTCGGACGAGTGGATCCTGGAGCCCAGGGACCCCTGGGAGCGAGTGGGCTACGTGCCCAATGTCGTGTTTTGCTGCGGTGCCGTACCCGAGCCGGACGGGACGGTCAAGATTTACTGGGGCGCCGCCGATACCGTGATGTGCGGCGGGAAGGCGAAAATAGGCGATCTCGTCGAGCTTTGCCTGCGCCGGCGAAGAGAGGCGCGCTAGAGGGGCTAGCGCAAATCGTAAATGAAAATGGAATAGCCTATGACGGCGTCCGGGGTGCGCGCGCGAAGCGGCGCGAAGGTGTCGGGGTCGCGCAGGTAAACCCCGGCGAGATTCGTTGCGCTAATGGCGAAAACCCCTCGCCAGTCATCGGGCGCCGGCAAGTTCCTGCCCGAGTAATACCCGGGCAGCGGCTCGTACGATATACCGTACATGGAAGGATCCGCAGCGCCGAAGTAGCTCAAGCGCACGCGCTCGATTCCCCGCTCTTCCAGATACCTCGCAAGCCCCTTCAAGTCCTGACCCCAGTCCAAATTGGAATCGACGAGATAGCGAAACCCCTGGCTCGGACCGCCGGCTAATTCGTTAAAAAACGCGAGGTAGTGAGGATAGATCCTGACCGCCGCCAGGAGCTGCCAACCCAAGGCCAAAACGAGGACCGCCTGTTTGACACCGCTTTTCCGACTCGCCGGCCACAGGGCTCCGGCAAGCACGATGAGGAAGGGATAGGCCGGAAGAACATAGCGAAGTCCGATCTCGGGGCCAGAAGCCAGCGAGAAGGCACCTACGATTACGAAGGGAGGCAGGAAAAGCGAAAGCCAAGCGCGGCGATCGAGAAAAGGCCTAGCCTCCCGGACGAGCGCCCAAAAGAGGAGGAAAAGAAGCGAAAGAGGCGTCTTTAACGCCATCGCGAAAAGGTAATAGTACCACCAGCCGCGGTCGCTTATCTCCCCCCAAAGGTACGCCCGGTGGCCCGCCTTGGCGTGGGCAATTTGAAGCTCGAGGCTCTCCAGATAGAGCCAGGGCTTTAGCCCATAGCCGAGGCAAACGACCGCGGCGGCAAGCAAAAGAAGAATCGCAAGCTCCGCCGCCTTCCGGCCCCGCCCGCCGGGCGCAGCGAAAAAGATCGGGGGCAGGATTGCCAAAAGCAAAAGAGCCGAGTGCTTGGTAAGGAGCGCAAGCCCGGTGCAAAGCGCCGCGGCTCCAAGCGAAGAGAAGCCGCCCGCCGGCCATCTCGAGGCCGAGAAAAAAACCGCGAGGAAAAAGAAGACCGTGAGGCAAAAGTCTGGCGTTATCAAGCGGGCGTGCGCGATCAAGTTGGGATCGAAAGCAAAGAGGAAGAGCGAAAGCAGACCACCACCGCCGCCGAAGAGCCGCCTCGCCCAGAGAAAGATCGCCGGGCCGAGCAAGAGCCCCAGAGCCAAATTCGCCGTCCGGCAACGATTTAGCGAGCGATCGGGCGGGCTATCGCGGGAGAAGAGCCGCTGGCCGCGGCGGGGATCGTGAGCCAAAAGGAAGTTTTCGCCCAGAGCCTGGCGAAGGCTCGCCGGATACTGCCACAGGTCTCGCTCCAGGGGGCGAGCCAGTAGCGGCAGCGAACTCACGTAGAAAGAGAGGGGAGGATGGGTGAGGGAGGCGGGGACATCGAAGCGTCCGGTTTCGAGAAGGTAGTGGCCCAGGCCGAAGTAGGTGACCTCGTCGAAGGTCGGCGCCTCGACTCTCAGGCTGAGAAATCCCTGGACGAAGAATGCACAAAGCAAGAGCAGGGCGCACGCAAACGGGAGCGCCCCTTTCTTTTCGGCGAACCGGCTTCGCCTGTGCGTGGCGCCGCAGCTTGCCATCGCGGCTTCCCGCTCTTTCCCAGCCGCCGCCTCTAGCCGGCGCTGCCTCTTAGTGCATCTACTACCTGCTCGGGCAGGTGCGCGACGAACTTCTGCGTAAACGCCCGGGCCGCTTGGCGGGTGAAGTGGCCGTAATCCAGGAAGGCTTTGTCGTCGAGGCCAAGCTCCTCGGGTCTCTCCCAAACCATGACCCACACCCTCCGCTCGGGCCGCGAAAGGCTTCGAGTCCAATCGAGATAGTCGGCGTAGGCTCTGGCGAAATCCCTGTCGTTCTCGATCGCATCGAGGTATTCGTTACTGACCGGCATCTGGAACATCACGAGCGCGATCTTCTTCGCCTCGACCCGCGCTATGAGGTCGAAAAGCGCGCGGCGCACGCGCCGATCCACGCGGTAGCCGCCCATGTGGCGCCTTGCCGCCTCCCGCGGAGAAAAGCGCTCGTCTAACGCGGGGTTCCTTCGCCGCCAAGCGTGCGGAATCTCGAGCGAGCGCACCGCCCCATCCGAGGTAAGGTACCTTATGCCCTCAGCCCAGAGCTTGAGCGGACGGTTCTCGGACACGAAAGGCACTAGGGCATCGGCCAGAAAAAACACCTTCTGGCGCACTCCCCCCGAAGCGATCTTCTCCCGCAAGCTTGCCAAGCGGTAGAAGATCTGGCGATCCACATCGTTGGGGGGAAAGGCCGCGTTGAACTGCCAGGGCTCGAGATCGAGAAAGACGACTCTTACGGACCCCTCCAAGAGGTCGGTTCGCTCCAAGAATTTCAGCGCCATCCAGGGCGTGCCCACGTCCATGCCGTAATTTTGCACGGCACCGCGGGGCAGCCCGAAAGCCTCTTCCATCACTTCGGGTACGAGCCCATGTCGCATCCGGGAGCTTCCCAGGCAAAGGGCGACCGGCGCGCTCGCCCGGTGATTGCTCCTCAGCCGAACGACCGCCTCGGAAAAGGACGCCATGTCGGCGTCGGGGCCAGGGAACCAGAGAAAGGCGTCCGAGGCCAGGTGATACCCGAGGAGCAAAGCCGCGACGATGCCAAGGGCCGTCTTCCATGCCTTCATCGCTTCGCCCTAAAACTGAAAATAAATGAAGGGCTGCCCGCCTCCTCCACGGCAGAGCACGAGCCAAGCCATCATGGTAGCGTACACCGCACCACGAAGCTCGGGGCGGTGTACCCACTCGAAGGGCGCCTCGGCATCGCGAACCCAGGCCGCGAGATCGAGAATTATCATCGCGGAGCAATATGCCAACGCGTACCAAATCACATCGAGCCCCGCCGCCCCCTGGTGCAGAAGCGCGAGGGAGGAGAGGTATTGCCAGGCGCGCGAGAAGTCGGGCGAGCGGAAGAACACCCAGCCCAGGCAAACGAGCTGGAAGACGGCGAACACCTTGAGCGCATGCCTTAGGGCGTCCGCGGGCCCCGCCGGCTTGGGGCTGAATCCGATCTTTCTCCCCCTGGTAAGCATCTTGTGGGCCGCAAGATAGAGCCCATGGAGCCCGCCCCAGACCACGAATGTCCAGCCCGCCCCATGCCACAGGCCCCCCAGGAGCATGGTAAGCATGTTGTTCAGGTAGGTCCTGCGCTCCCCTTTTCTGTTTCCCCCAAGCGGGATGTAGAGATAGTCGCGAAGCCAGGTGGATAGCGATATGTGCCAGCGGCGCCAAAACTCGGTAATGTTGGCGGAGAGATAGGGCTGTTTGAAGTTCTCCATGAGCTCTATACCGAGAAGGCGGCTCGAGCCCCGGGCGATATCCGAGTAGCCGGAGAAGTCGCAGTAAATCTGGACCGCGAAGAGATAAAGGCCAGCCAGAAGGGCCGCCCAGCCGAACTTACCGGGGTCGGCGAATACCCGATCCACATGCGGGGCTATGGCGTCGGCGATCGCAACCTTCTTGATGTAGCCCCAAAGGATAAGAGAGAGGCCGCTTTCGGCGCGCTCGACGCTAAACACCCTATCGGATTCGATCTGCGGCAAGAGATTGGTCGCCCGTTCGATCGGGCCGGCGACGAGCTGAGGAAAGTAGGCGACATAGACCAGGAACGAGAGAAAGTTTCGCGTCGGGCGAATCCGCCCGCGATACACGTCGATCGTGTAGGACATGGTCTGGAAGGTATAAAAGGATATCCCGACCGGCAGGATGATGTCGAGGGATGGTCGCGCCGCCCAAAGGTGAAGGGCATCGAGGAGCGGCGCGAGCGAGTCAAGAAAGAAGTTGAAGTATTTGAAGCTTGCGAGGATTCCGAGGTTCCCCATGACGGAGGCCAGAAGGAAGGCTCGCCGCCTTCGGGTGTTCTCCGTCCGCGCGATGCCGAGGCCGCAAATAAAATCGAGAACGGTCGAGATCCAAAGCAGCGAAAGAAAGCGCCAGTCCCAGCACCCGTAGAAAAAGTAGCTCGCCCCGGCCAGGAGCAGGTTGCGCTGTTTGGTCGAGCCAAGGGACCAGTAAAGGAGAAAAACGGTCGGGAAAAAAACTACGAAAGCAGATGAGTTAAATAGCAATTCTAACGCCTTTTCTAAACTTCCAAGCGCGCTCCGTCAAAAGCACCGCCCCCTCCCCAAAAGCCGCATGCCCCAGGGCACAACTACTCTTGCCCCCGCCGGCCACTCACGCAACTGGGAAATCGCAAGGCCGGGCCGACCGCTCGACCACGTGCGCTGCTTGCTATGCGCGCCCCGCCGGGCCTCACTTACTATCGGCCGGCTGTCTCTGTCAACGACCCCGTGGGGCGGCGCAAAAAAGCTCGAGTGCCCGGGGAAAAGCCTTCGCGCCAAAGCCATTTTTGCCGGGCGCTTGGCGCGGCGGCAGGGCTGTCACTTGAAGGAACGACCCTTTTCTCGATGCGCGAGGGCGTACCTCGGATCCCCTCCGGTGCATCCTCCGCAAGGCCGCCCCCCTGCGCCTCTTCGAACGTCTGCCGGACCATCTCGACCCGCTGGGCATGGGCTCGCGCCGCGGGCTTGCATCCAAAACCGTTCGACAAGAAGAGATGCCGCGAAAGCCCTTCCCGAGAGGGAGATTTGCCTCGTTCGCCACGCGTGGCTAGAATCTTTCGTCGGGCGCCATGATATTCGAGCTCACCCATCCGAGACTAGGCGAGGAAGTTCGCTCGATCGCTGGCTATTACGTCTTGAACCGGGAGGAGGTTCTCCCGCACAAGGGCCGCGAGCTTCTCTACTGGGTGGGCTACGGCATTCTCGATACCTCTTGCTGTGGCGTAACGGGCTGCGGGTTCGCGCTGGTGGGGGGATACTTGCGAGAGCGGGGCAAGGAAGTACTTCCACAAGGAGAAGTCGTATCCACCGTCGAGGAAGTCTTGCCAGTCGAGCGGGAGGAGGTCGCAGCACTTATCCGGCGCAGGGAGTCGCTGGTGCAGGTAAACTTCTGGCCGAACCGCGGCTTAGCGCATCTTGGCACTTCGTCGGCGAAAGCTCTAGCCTGAGCCGGCAGTGGTAAGCTAGACTTCCACTCATGCAAAGAGCGGCACCTTGGGCACTCGGCGTCGCGTCGCTCGCCCTAAACTGTTACCTCCTTTGGGTCGGTAGCGCCTGGGTCGGACGCGTCTTCCCGGGATTCTTCGTCGTCGATCCCCTCGGCATGGTCATGTCTTTTCTTCCCGCCAGTTGGACCGGCGCCCGAGCGGGTCTTCACCATAACGACCAGGTCCTTCGCTTCGACGGCATGGAGTTTCGCGGCTCGCAGCACTTTTACGAGTACGCGGCCAAGCGCCCGGAAGGCACTCCGATCGGCTATCTCCTCCAATCCCCGACAGAAAAGCTGGAGAGGGTCACAGTGCCCACCATGCGGCTCGAGTGGCCGGACTTCGTCAAACTCTTTGTCCTGGCCGATCTGCTCGGGGGAAGCCTCCTCCTTTTCGGCCTGATCGTCTATGGGTTGAAACCCGAGCATCCCGCCAGCGCCGCGTTTCTCTCCCTCGGCGTTACGGGAAACGCCCTTTTCGTGAGCCAGGTGGGGGCGCTCGTGTCGAGCTCGACCTGGATACAACTTCTCATGGTCGGAAGCCTTCCCCTTTTTGCGGCTTCGCTTGCGCACCTCGATCTCGTCTTTCCCGTCGTGCGGCCCCTCGTGCAAGAGCGCCCGCGGGTTACTGTCCTTCCCTACTTGATATCCATCGTCGCTCTCATCCTCTTCGCTCTCTTTGCAGGCCACCCGGTCGTGAGGACCAAGGGCGGCCAATTCCTTCTGCCCGTCGTCTACGGCCCACTCTACGGGCCGCTCGGCCTCATCTTGTGCTTATTACCAACGACGGTGCTCGTCTGGTCCAGCCTGCGCTACTACCAGCAGGCCGACACACCGCTCGCCCGCCAGCGCTCGAGGCTTACACTGGCGGCCGTCATCGGCTGCTTTCCCGCGGTGGTCGTTCTCGTCACGCTCTCGGAGATCGGAGCGATCAATGTCTCCCTCGGCTTGCTCGGCCTGCCCGTCTGGGCGTTTCTCGCGACCATAGGGTACGCGATAGTTCGCTACCGTCTTCTCGACATACGGGTCGCGGTGGGGCGCGGGGTGCTGAAGCTCGGCGTGATCGCGCTCGTCACCCTCGCCTACACCGCTTTGGCTGCGGCCTTCGGAGGGGCGCTAAGCGCCGTTCACCTACCGGAGAGTCCGGTTGCGGTGGCCGCCTTCATCGGAGTGGCCCTCATAGGCTATGCGATCGTCCACGAGCGGCTTTCGAGCTGGGGGGAGCGCACCTTTTTCCCGGAGCGACAGCGGATGCTGGAGGAGCTTGGGGCGCTCGGCCAAAGGCTCGGCCTTCTCACCCGGGGCACGGAAGTCGCCCAGACCGTGGTCGAGGCCGTCCGGGGTCTCTTGCGAGTGGAACAGATCCACATGCTGGTGCGAGAGCGCGCGGCAACCGGTGTCTTGTACCGCTCGCTGGCGGGATCGCAAGCTGCGCAGGCGCGCGAGGGAGCCGCGGTCGAGGGTGAAAACGACTTGGTAACCCTGCTTAAATCGACGCGCACGGAGCTTTTCCGAGACGAGCTTCTGGAGGATCGGCGTTTGGCGGCCATGCGCCCGGGCGGCATCCGCACGTTCGATCGGCTCCAGGCGCGCGTGCTGATTCCCTGCTTTCACGCGGACGACCTGGTGGCGATTCTGGCTCTCGGCGCCAAGCGGGCGAACGAGCCCTATACCGCCCAGGACATGAACTGGCTTAGGGCGGTGGCCGCCCAAGCCGCGTCGGCCTTGACGCGCGCCTCCCTTATCGGCGAGCGTCAGATGCGCCAGCTCGTGGCGGCCGAGCTCAAGCGTTTCTTCTCGCCCGCCATCGCGGAGGACATGGTCGAGCGCGGCCTTTCGGACGAATACCGGCGCCGCGAGGTCTCGATCGTGGTGACCGATCTTCGCGGCTTCACCAATTTCGCCGAGCGCGCCGAACCGGAAGACCTGATGGATTTGTTGCGGCAGTATCACTCGATCGTAGGCCCCCTGGTCTTCGATCACGGAGGGACGATCACCCAGTTTTCCGGTGACGGTATCGTCATCATCTTCGGTGACCCCGTGCAGACCTCCGATCATGCCGCGAAAGCCGTGGCGACGGCGCTGCGGGTGCGCGAGGCCCTGGCACCTCTGTTCGAGGCTTGGGCAAGCAAGGGGTTCAATCTCGGGCTCGGCGTGGGGATAAGCACGGGGTTCGCTACCTGCGGGTACGTGGGCTTCGAGGGAAGGCGCGAGTACACCGCCCTAGGCAAGGTGGTAAACACTGCCGCACGGCTGTGCGACAGCGCCAATCCGGGGCAGATCCTGGCCACGCTTCGCACCGTCACGGCAACGGGCGCAAGCTTTCGTTGGGAGGCGGTCGGCTCCCTCTCGCTCAAGGGGCTGGCGGAGCCGGTTGCGGCCTTCAACCTCGTCGGACTCAATTCGGATTAGGGCGCGAAAAGGCGACTCGTACCGGGACGCAGCCCCGGTGCGGCCGTTCACTGGCGGGCGCACACCATGATATAAGCAAACTCGATGGAAGCGACGGAAAAGGAAAAACGCCGCTAGCTCATTTTGGCTTTCGGCCGCGATGCCGCGCGCATTCTGGATGACGAGTTTGGCAGCATGCTCGTCTCGGTCGCACTCTTCGGCTCGGCGAGCCGAAACGCAGTCCGCAAGGGAAGCGATATCGATTTCCTCGTTGTTATCGACGAGCCACGTCGGTCTTACGGGAAGCGTGTCGAACCGATCGTCCCTCTCATGACGAGAGTGAGAGAGACAGAAAGCTACCAGGAGATCGAAGCGCTCGAGCTCGACCTCGAGCCTTCGTTCTTGGTGCTCTCGCAAAACGAGGTGGCTCAGCACCCTCCCATCCTCCTAGACATGGTGGAAGATGCCGTCATTCTCGCGGACCGGGATGGATTCTTGCGGCGAGAAATCGCCGCCGTGCGCATGCGACTCGACGAGCTTGGTTCGATCAAGAAGCGGCTACCAGACGGATCATGGTATTGGGTGCTAAAGCCCGACCTGCGCCCAGGGGAGGTCATCAGGATTTGACATCCGACAAGGCAGCCCAAGCCTTCCTGAACGACGCCGCCATCGTTCTGGAAGAGGCGCGGGCCTCGCTCTCGGCCCGGCATCATCACCGGGTCGTTCGCAAAGCTCAAGAGTCGGCCGAGCTGGCGGTCGAGGCGGTTTTTCGCTTCGCCGGCCTCGAGCACCCAAAGTCGCATATCCTAGGGCGACACGTAAGAAAACACCTCGGGAAGCTCCACATCTTCGAGGCGCAGGCAATCGAAACCATGGCGAACTATTCCGACTCTTCGAGCCTCGACCGAGAACCGGCCTTTTACGGGACGTACGAGGGTACGCCAGCCTCCGAGATCTTCGACGAGGAGGATGCGCGCGAGGCGCTGCGCAAGGCCGAGTGGATCGTCGATACCGCCCGCAAGGTCGTCCGGTTCGAGCCCTAGCGACACCACCTCGTAAAGGCGGGCGCCGCGATCTTTTCCCGCGCGCCTGTTGCCACAACCGAGAATCGGGGTATGGCTAGAGGGTTTCCACCTCGACCCGCGCTCGCTCTTCTTCAGGACTTTGGCGAAGCTGCTCCTCCGCGGACTCGAGAGTTGCAAGAAGCTGCGCGGCTATTTCGCATGGTAGGGTGAAGGACGGGCGGGCCCAGTTGGGTTCCTAGTACCGCCAGATGCAGCAGCGGTCAGGGCACGAAGACGGGCGTCACCTGGAGTTTGGCTTCGTTGGCAGCCAAAGTACTCAGAAAGAGCTCGGCCAGCGCGGGGATGTCCTGCATCCGCATGGTGGTGTCGTGAGCGGGGTTGTTGTCGTTCTGCCACCGCTCGTTCCACCAGGAAAACCCAATCACATTGGGCCAGCGGGCCGCAAAAAGGTCGTCCAGCGCCGGCGCCGCCCAAGCCTCCGGGGAGATCAGCGGATTGCCCGCCGTAGCGCCAAACTCAGCGATGATCACCGGCTTGCCCGGAGCAACGCTCTGCAACCTCGGATACGCCGCATCGATCTCGTCCCGGAAGAAATCGAGGTAGTCGTCCATCGGCGTCTGCGGGCCATAGGCGCTGATCGCGACCCAATCGACCACGTCGTCCCCCGGATAATAATCCTCCAGCCGGTTCCAGCTCTTGGGCGGCCAGTCCAACCAGTTTACGTGGAATACCCACGTGATGTTGGTTGCCCCCTCCTCCCGCGCGATCTCGACAATGCGCCGGAAGACCGCCGCGAAGCGCTCCCCGCCGTCGAACTTGGCCGGATCGCCAAAGCCCCTGAGGCGCCCCCCTCCATTGCGCTGCGCATTCCAGGGAAACCAGTGACCATTGCACTCAGTACCGTACTCGACGATGAGGGGCGTGCCGAAATCCCGGGCACCCCCGGCCCACGCCCGCAAGTCGGCGTCGATCTCCCCCCTGAGAATATCCTTGAGCCTGAAGGGCCGCCGGTTCCGCGGTCTCCAGGCAACGCTCTGAATCATCAGCCTGATGTAGGGCACGGCGCCGCGCGCGCGAATCCACGCCGCCGTCTCCAGAGGAAAGGCGCGATCGCGATACCAGTTGTCCGAAAAGTAAACCCACGCTACCGGCTTTCCGACCGCCCCCTCGTAAGCGTCCACGTCTGCGGGCGCGATGTCGTCTTCTTCGCCCGTGATTCCGCCAGGGTAAACCCCGTGGTAGAGCTTGCCCGCCGGGGGAGGCCCGACCTTCTGAAGGTCCGCCCCCGCCGACACGGCGAAAAGCAACACCGCGAGCGCAGCCGCCCATTGGCTTCTATACCGGTGCACCAGCTCGCCCGGCGAGGATCCCTTGGTCCTCTTTTCCCGACTCGGGCTTTTAGGCTTCACAAGTAGCTCCGCTCGCTCCGGGTCGAAGCGTACCCGGAGTGCCTAGCCGCTGTCAATCTTTGGCGCGGCGCGCAAATCGCCCGTTGCGATCTTGCCGCCCGCGTGCGCGGGTATCTCCCTCTGCTCGAGCGGACTCGGGTCCCTAAAATGACAAGGACGGCGATGCGGGCGATCTTCGCTCCGCTCCAGGGATAGTTTTTCGAGGCCGCCCGCCCCGGCGCGATCACCGGGACCGGAGCGCAATCCCTGCGGCTGGCCGCTCTTTCGCGAACTTGGGTTGAAGAGGGGGGGGAAGAACGAAGTGGTCTCGCTTTGCAGTGACTGGCGTAAGCACTCGGGTATGGGGGAAGGGCCTGATCAGCTCCACGAGCGAATACCGAAGCTCGGCACCGACGCAAGCAGCTAGAATTTGCGAGGCTTCGAGCGTCTGACCTCAGCGCGGCAGCTCATTGCGGGGTGTCTGACGCCTGCTCCGGCAAAAATTCGATCACGTCGGCGGTTATGACCACGCGGGGAAGCGAGAAGAGAAGGAAAAAAGTACTCGAACGGTCTTGGGTAACGTTTGCCAAGGCGGCGGCGCGGCCGGTGATCGGCAAGCGGGAGCGAAGGTCGCTCATAGCCGCACCGTAGCTCGGCGCAAGGACGGGAATCAAACCGAACAACTTGAACCCTGTGGACGTGCCCCTGGCATTGGCCTGGATCACCCGGAAATTCGCCTGCGAGAGGGAGGTCTGTGTCCCCGCCGCGGCCGGGAACTGCCCGACGGAGGTAGTGCAACCCGCCGCCGCCAACAACACCCAAAAAAGGCTGGCAACGCGAAGGCTCACCTGTATTTTTTACGCTGCCACCGTGGGCTCTGTCAACCGCTCGGCCGCAAGGCTAACCCCGAAACGGCACGACCGCCTGGGAGGCGAAAACGGCAATTCGCGGGCCATTGGGTCGGGTGAGCCCCAAAGCCACGCCGAGCTTCTGAAAGCGGGTGGCCCCCGGTTACCAGACCCCGCTTGGGGAACGGCCATTCGAGAGACCGGCCCCGGCCGAGCAGCCGCTCGCTCGAGCCATTGCCGGCGGCAGAGCAGAGCGATGCGGACGCGGGACGGACCAAGGGCCGCGCTTGGAGAGGACGCAGCAACTCGGCCGCCGACGGTACTCGAGTCACCCGGATCCGCGGGTGGTACTATGGCGATGTCCGGCGCGGCCGAGCGGGCTCTCGGGTACTGGCGATGCGGTAATTATGCCAATCAAATCTGCGCCGCAGGCTCGGGCCGGACCTGCACAGGCTCGGCCGCCCTGGGTGGTAAGCTGTCTCTCCTCTTACCCATCGTCTCTTGGTTCTGCGCCAGCGGCAGCGAGCAGACGAACCGGAGCACTCAGCTCACGCGGCTAAGCTTCATGCGCTTGGCTCGATTAAATGGGATACGGGACGGGTTCTTCTTCCACTTGACCGGCTACACCCCCCTTCGACCACACCTGGCGCTTTCCCTCAGGCTCATCGGCTCGAACATCGAGAACACGTTCATGGTCGCGCTCTTTTGGCATCCCCTGGGTCGAGCGGATACCCGCTGACAAGAGGACGAAGATCGTTGGCATCCACAACCGTCGGTTCGGTGGGATCTTCGCCTCTGATCGCGCGGGGCGGCCGCGGCATAGTACGGAGGCGTGGCTACCGGAGGAGCTCCCTGGCTCGGGCTCGACCTGGGCCTCGCAACCGCTGTAGAAGAGGCGAGAAGGAACCTCAGATTTTCCCGGACTCGATCCGAGGCGTCGGATACCCCACGCACCGGCCCCATCTGCGAGGATCGCTTGAACGGGAGTAGAGCGCATCGGAGGCGCCGAGATGAAATTGAAAAAGCCGATTTTCGCCGCAACGCTCGCTGCCCTAGCCGCGGTGCCCGTGTCCGCGGCCGCGGCACCCCCATACGCCATAGAAACGCTAGAGACCTGGGTGGGCGCACCGAACGGCAACCAACTTTACGTCCGCCTCGTTCGACCGGTGCCAGCTCTTTGCCCCGGCCAGCGCTTCCCGGCCCTCGTCGCCATTCCCGGTGGAACGGGGGCCGGTGCGCCTTTGGCGGACAATCCCGGCTACCGCAACCTTGCGGGCTCCGGCTTCGTCGTAGTGGTATTCAATGCCGAGGGACGGGGCAGCGGCTTGCCCGGCAACCTGCGTAGCGAGGGCACGGAGAACTGCAATGGTTACGCTCATCAGGACGACCTGAAAGCGATTGTCGAATATACCGCATCCCTGCCCAATGTCGATCCCGCAAACATCGGCGTGGAAACTGCTTCCTTTGGCATCGCCATCGGGGCCGGCGCCCTGGGCCGCTACCCGAGCCTGCGCGTCGCCTACCTGCTCGACCAGGAGGGACCGCACGACAACCTCGTGATCACGTTCTATGACGCGGGACGCGAGACGGCCGTCTGCGGCCATCTGAGCACCGTCACCGATCCCTCCGCCGAGAACGCGGCCTTCTGGGCCGAGCGAGAGGCGTTTCGTTACATCGGCACCTACCCCGGCCGCTACCTGCGCATGCAGGCCGAGGTCGATCACGCGCAAAACCCGGGCTACTTCCGCCACGCCATCGAGATGATAAACGCCGCGACGAGGTCTGCATTCGGGGGGGCAGGCGCGGCCTGCTGGACGAGGATGAACGGCAGCGACATCGGTAACCCGATCGACGCAATCTATCCGCTAGACGATCCGAGCCAGTACCTAGCGTGGGTGTCAGGGCGCCTTTCCGACCACCCCGGCCTGAACCTGACGTACGCGCGGGAGATGTCGGCACTGGTGGCAGGCGGCGGCACGGGTTGCGCCAAAGTCTCGCTTCTCGCAGGCAAGACGCTCCTCGTCAGGGACGACGCCGCCAATCCCGCCAGGCGCAAGATCGTTTTCGTGTCGAGGGATCCGATGGTCTTGCCGCCAGACCGAGGAGCCGCAGGCGATCCGACCAGCGTTGGGGGCGCGCTCGAGCTCTTGAATCCAGCGACGGGCGAGGCGGCGTCCTTCAGCCTTGCGGCGGAGAACTGGCGGGGATTGGGAGCGCCGGCCGGCTCGGGAGGCTATAGGTATTCCGATCCATGGCTGTCGAGGGGGCCTTGCAAGAGGGTGGAGCTCCGGGAGGGCAAGCTCAAGGCGCGCTGCCGCGGCTCGCAGATAAGCTTCACGTTGGACGAGGAATCGCAGGGAAGCCTGGGGGTGCGACCGACGGCCGGCGGCTCGGAGTACTGCATGCTATTCGGGGGAACAATCGTAAAAGACACCAGAGGACTCTTCGAGGCAAGAGAAGCTCCGCAACCGGCGTCTTGCCCCGGGGTGCCGCAGGGCGCGCAACTCTTCACGGCGCGACCGAGGTAAGGACCGCGGCCTGCGCGCACGGCGGACTCGGGGAGCCGAACGAACCTGGCAGCGGCCCGGCCGGCTTCGAGCGGCCGCACCCTGAGCGCGTCTACAATCCGAACGCCTCTTCCGGGATCTCGATCGCGCTTCGGTCGTGCGCCGCTATGACCGCCGCCTTCATGGCGACCTCGGGCAAAATGTTGCGCACGAAAAACTCGGCCGTGTAGCGCTTGCCGAGGTAGAAGGCGCGATCGGCGTTCCCCTCCGGCAGATCCTTGAGCTTTCGCGAGGCGATGGCCGCCTGCTCCACCAGCTCGCGCGCCATCACCACGTCGCCGAACAGGTGCAGGTAGCGGGTCGCAACCAGCATGGCGTAATCGACCTCGCCCGCCATCGCGAACTCCCCGAGCTTCATCGTCGTCTCGAGGAGGGTATTCTTTGCCTCGTCCAGGCGCTCGACCAGCTCGCGAACCTCTTCGACGGCACGCGCCCTCTCGACGAAAGCGTTGATCTCCTCGATGAACCTCTGCATGAGCACGCCCCCCTGAAGATTCAGCTTTCGGCCCACGAGATCTGCCGCCTGGATGAAGTTCGTACCCTCGTAAATCATCGCGATTCGGCTATCGCGACAGTATTGCTCCACGGGATACTCCTGGCAGTATCCATAACCGCCGAAGCACTGCATCGCAACCGAGGTCATCTCGAAGCCCTTATCGGAGCAGTAAGCCTTGACGATAGGCGTGAGGAGATCCACCATGCCCTGATAGTAGGCGCGCTTCTCCTCCTCCTTGCTCCCCTCGGCCATGTCGACGAAGAAGGCCAGTCTATATGCGAACGCCCTCATCGCCTCCACGTAAGCTTTCTGGGTGATGAGCATACGGCGCACATCGGCGTGCTTTATGATCGGCACGCGGGGGGCGTTGGGATCGCGCATGTGCGCGATCTCGACACCCTGGATCCTCTCCTTGGCGTAGCGCGCCGCGTTCTCGTAAGCCGCCCCTGCCAGGGCGATCGCCTGCAGGCCCGTAGCGATTCGCGCCTCGTTCATCATTTGAAACATCTGGCGCATTCCCACGTTTTCCTTGTCGCCCATGAGGTAGCCAACACACGGGCCGCCGTCTCCGAAATTGAGCACGCAGGTGGCGGAAGCCTTTATCCCCATCTTGTGCTCGACGCTTCCGCACACGACGTTATTGAAAGCCCCGATCTTCCCGTCCCCTTCGACCAGGTACTTGGGAACGATGAAGAGACTTATCCCCTTGGTGCCCGGCGGCGCGCCCTCCACGCGAGCCAACACGGCGTGAACGATATTGGGAGTGAGGTCGTGGTTTCCCGAGGTGATGAAGCATTTGGTGCCTTCTATCAGGTAGTGATCACCATGACGGACGGCCTTGGTGCGGATGTCCCCGACAGCACTGCCCGCCTGGGGCTCGGTAAGGCACATGGTACCTTGCCACTCGCCGCTGTAGAGCTTGGGGCAGAAAAGGTCGCGCTGCCAGTCGAGCCCGAAGTTCTCGATCAGGTGGCCTACACCCGGGCCGGGCATGTAGAGCATGAAGGAGGTACAAGCGCCGAGGAACATTTCCGAGATACACATGTACACGACGTAGGGTAGCCCTTGCCCCCCAAGCTCGGGGCTGTGGGCCGGCGCGATCCAGCCGGCTTCGCGGGCAAGCTTGTAGGCGTCGTGGAAAGCCTGCGGAACCTTGACTTCCCCGCCCTCGAAGACGACGCCGAGGCGGTCCCCGTCTTGGTTTAGCGGACCTATGACCTCTTTGGCGAACGTCTCGGCCTCGGCGATGATGAGATCGAAGTCATCTTTGGAAAAATCCTTGTATCTTTCGGTCTCCAAAAGCCTTTCTATGCCCAGTTGCTCGTAGAGCACAAAGTTTTGATCCCGGCGGCTAACCTCGTAAGTGTTGACGCCCATCGCTTGAAAGCCTCCTTCCCTATTCGCTCCGATCGGCCGAAATCACACCCTAGCGCCCCACCACCCTGCCCTTTTGGAGCCCCTATGACGCACTACAGCATGGAATTTGCGCGCTGCTAATACAACCCTACCGACCGGCGACCTTTGCGCGCAAAGTTACCCGCCGCCACTTCGAGCCCCTAGCCTCGGGCCCGTCCCCCGATTGGGCCGGGGGATTCGGGTCAGGCGTTTGGTGCCACCGCAACTGGCTGCCCCCCCACCCGCCCAAGCGGGGGGCGAGTTGCGGCCCGCGGTCGTCTCCTCATGGTGCTACCCCTTCGACCCGCGGCAGGAAACGCAAAAGCGCACGGCACCTCGCAAGAAACTCGGCACCACGCAACCCGCTGTGAATGCCCCGGAGTGAGGCGAGGAAAGAGGGGCCGACCCGACCGATCGGGTTAGCCATGCCCCGATTGTGGTAGGTACACGATGCCCGCGCCAGTATCGCCGCTACACGTTCTGCCTACGCCAGGCGCCCGGTAGCCGGCAGGAAAACCTCTACGCGAAACCATCCCGGACCCCGCACCCCTCTATGGTCGATACGAACTTTTTCCCCGCAATCTCCGGAACACCCCCCATGGCTTGGACCGCCACCGTGGTTTGCGCAAGGAAGACTTCCTGCTAGGCTCTTCCGTCATGGAACGGGAAATATTCAGGGCATGCAATCTCTGCGAAGCCTGCTGCGGCATCGTGGTCAGAACCGACGGGGAGCGGATCCTGGAGATCAGGGGAGATCCCGAGGATCCTTTTAGCCAGGGCTACGTCTGCCCCAAGGCGGTTGCGCTCAAAGATGTCCACGAGGATCCGGACAGGCTGCGAAGGCCGATCAAGCGGGAGGGGTTGTCGTGGCGCGCAGTCTCCTGGGAAGAGGCGCTGGAGGAGGCCGCCCGCGGCCTTCTCGCCGTTCGAGAGCGCTACGGAGCCGACGGAGTTGCGACCTATCTCGGAAATCCCACGGTCCACAATTTCGGAAGCGTCCTTTACGCGCCGGTGCTTCTGCGGGCGTTAGGCGGCAGGCAGCGTTTTAGCGCAAGCTCGGTGGATCAGCTACCCAAGATGCTGAGCTCGACTCTGCTCTACGGAAGGCCGCTCCAGATCCCCGTGCCGGATGTAGATCGTACCGACTACCTGATCATCTTGGGGGCGAACCCGGCCGTTTCGAACGGAAGCCTCATGACCGCACCCGCCATGCCCAGGCGCCTCAAGCGCATTCGGGAGCGCGGCGGCCGGATCGTCGTGATCGACCCGCAGCGAACCGAAACCGCAAGACTCGCCGACGAGCACTTTTTCATCCGACCGGGGACCGATGCTCTCCTCCTTGCGGCGATGGTGAACACGCTTTTCGCGGAGGGTCTCGTCAAGCCGGGAAGACTGGGACCCTTCCTAAATGGCCTGGAACGGCTTCGCGCGGCCTTCGGTCGCTTCAAGCCCGAAAGTGTGGCCGCCCCCGTGGGTATCCCGGCCGGTGCGATCCGGCGGCTTGCGCGGGAGTTCGCGGGCGCGGCGAGCGCCGCCTGCTACGGCCGGATCGGCACCTGCGTGCAGGAGTTCGGTGCCCTGGCGAGCTGGCTGGTAGATCTCGTCAACATTTTAACCGGTAACCTGGACCGCCCAGGTGGCGCCATGTTCGCGACCCCGGCGGCCCGGCCGGGCGTGGGAAAGCCGGGTCCCAAGCCCAAGCTCCCGTATGGGCGCTGGAAGAGTCGCGTGCGCGGCCTTCCCGAGTTTAACGGCGAGCTTCCCGTGGCGGCCTTGGCCGAAGAGATCGAAACCCCTGGCGACGGCCAGATCCATGCGCTAGTCACCATGGCGGGAAACCCCGTGCTTTCCACACCGAACGGAGCCGCGTTGGCCAGGGCTTTGGAGAAGCTCGACTTCATGGTCTCGATCGACATCTACCTGAACGAAACTACTCGGCACGCAAGCGTCATCCTGCCTCCCACCTCGGCCCTGGAGCACGACAACTATGCGCTCGCCTTCTACGCGCTCGCCGTCCGCAACACAGCCAAGTATTCGCCTGCAGTACTGAAGCCCCCGCCCGACAGCCGCCACGACTGGCAGATCATCCTGGAGCTTGCCGCGCGACTGGGAGGCATGGCGGGGGCGGACCTTCGCGCCCTCGACGACATGGTAGCCTCGTACGTAATCGGCAATTTGAACTCCGAGCCCGCCGCTCCCTTGTACGGAATACGAACCGAGGAGGCGCTCGAGAAGCTGGGCAGCCGCGGGGGACCGGCGCGACTCGTGGACATTCTGCTTCGCGCCGGCCCGCACGGGGACAAGTTCGGCAATTCGAAGACGCCCGTCGAGAAGCCCCTGGACCTCGACGCCCTTGCGCGATCGGTGCACGGAATCGATTTGGGGCCCCTTCGCGAATGCATCCCCTCCTGCCTTGCTACGCAGAGCGGCAAGATCGAGCTTGCGCCGGACCTCTTCATGGCCGATCTCGAGCGGCTAGGGAAGAAACTCGGGCAGCCCGGGGAGAATGGCATGCTTCTCGTTGGCCGGCGCGACCTGCGGTCGAACAACTCCTGGATGCACAACTCGCCTCGTCTGGTAAAGGGACCCAAGCGCTGCCTTCTCAGGATAAACCCGCAGGACGCAAGCCGCTTCGGAATCGAGTCGGGGAGCATGGTGGAAGTTAAAAGTAGCGCGGGTACGCTCCTGGTCGAGGCGCTCGTAACCGCTGACATCATGCCCGGGGTGGTAAGTTTGCCGCACGGGTGGGGACACGACTTGGCGGGCATCGCGCTATCCGTTGCAAGCCGCCATGCCGGGGTAAACTCCAATCTGCTGGCCGACCCTCTTCTCGTAGAGCCGCTATCTGGCAATGCCGTGCTAAACGGGATCCCGGTCGTCGTGACGGCAAAGCCCGAAGCTCGCGAAAAAAACAGTTCGAGCGACAGTGCACCGGCTCGGGCCTGACACCACTCGAGAGGGAGGCAGGAAACCATGGCGGCCGATCAGCTCGTCGTAAGCCGAAGCGAAGGGAAGATCTGCTACATCGGCCTGAACCGGCCGGAGAAGCGAAACGCGATCAACCAGCCCATGGCCGAGGCGTTGGAAGGAGCGCTGGCGCAAGCCGAGAGCAGGGAGGATGCCTGGGCCGTCATCTTGTACGGAGAAGGAAAGGTATTCTCTGCCGGCATAGACCTCATGAGCCTCGCCGCGGGAGGGGAAGAGCTTTCCAGACCGCAGGAGTTTCGTATCTTCGTGCATCGCTTTCAAAGCGTGGTAAACGCCATCGAGCGAATGGAAAAGCCGGTGATTGCGGCCTTGCACGGACATGTTCTCGGGCTGGGTCTGGAGATCGCGCTCGGCTGCGACGTGCGAATCGCCACGAAAAGCACGCAACTGGGTTTGCCCGAAACCCGGCTGGGTCTCATCCCGGACGTGGGCGGGACCACGAGGCTTACGCGCACGGTGGGCTCGGCCAGGGCCAAGGAGCTCATCATGACCTCGCGAACGATCGGGGCGGAAGAAGCCGAGCGTATCGGACTGGTAAATCGCCTGGCAGAAGACGGAGAGCACCTGCGAACCGCGACGGAAGTGGCGGAGGAGATCCTCAAGAATGCTCCGCTCGCGGTCGGCCTCGCCAAGAAGATCATCGATAGGGGCTTTGGGCTCGACAAGATGACCTTCATGGAGATGGAGGCACTGGCGCAAAGTACGTTGTTTCTCTCCGAAGACTTCCGAGAGGCGGTGGCCGCGGCGCTGGAGCGGCGCGAACCTGTTTTCAAGAAACGATAGGCGCAAGCCACCCGAAAAAAGCGGGAGGAGAATACGATGCCGATCGCAAGTGTCAATCCCGCAACCGGCGAGACGATGCGGGAGTTCGAAGCGCTGGGGCCGGAGACGATCGAGGAAAAACTCGAACTCTCCATGAAAGCCTTTCGCGCTTACCGCAAGGTCCCTTTCGAGGAGCGCGCAGCCAAAATGCGGCGGGCCGGAGGAATCCTCCGCCAGAAAAAGCGCACCTTCGCCGAGCTCATGACACGCGAGATGGGCAAGACGATCGCATCGGCCGAGGCGGAGGTGGAAAAGTGCGCCTGGGTGTGCGAATTCTACGCCGAGAAAGCCCAAGCCTTTCTGGCCGAAGAGGAAATCGCCACCGATGCCGGGCGAAGCTTTGTGCGCTACGAGCCTCTGGGGCCGGTGCTCGCCGTGATGCCCTGGAACTTCCCCTTCTGGCAGGTCTTCCGGTTCGCGGCGCCGGCGCTGATGGCGGGAAACGTGGGGCTTCTAAAACACGCGTCCAACGTTCCCCAGTGCGCGCTCGCTATCGAGGAGATCTTTCGCGAAGCCGGCTTTCCCGCAGGCGTATTCCAGACGTTGCTCGTCGAAGCCGGCCGTGTCGAAGGCATCCTGCGAGACCCGCGCGTGGTAGCTGCCACCCTCACCGGAAGCGAGCCCGCCGGGCGGCGCGTGGCGGCGGTGGCGGGCGAGGAGATCAAGAAGACCGTCCTCGAACTGGGAGGAAGCGACCCCTTCGTGGTTCTCCCCTCGGCCGATCTCGAGCGGGCGCTCGATTCGGCCGTCAAGGCGCGCATCATAAATAACGGGCAAAGCTGCATCGCGGCCAAACGCTTCATAGTCCACGAAGCCATCGCCTCGGCTTTCGAGAAGCGGATGACCGAGCGGTTCGAGGCCCTTCGCGTAGGCGATCCACTGGATGAGCGAAACGACATGGGCCCTCTCGCGCGGCCGGAATTCGTGGAGGAGCTGCACTCACAGGTAGAGAGAACCGTCACGGCAGGCGCCAGGCTCCTCACCGGAGGAAGGCGGATCGACGGGCCGGGCTACTTCTACGAGCCCACGGTGCTGGGGGACGTGAGACCGGGCATGGCAGCGCACGACGAGGAGACCTTCGGTCCGGTGGCGGCGATCATCCGCGTCAGCGACCTCGAGCAAGCCATAGAGATCGCAAACGGTACCGGCTTCGGGTTGGGCGCCAGCGTTTGGACCAACGACGAGAGCGAGCAAGCGAGGCTGATCGGGGAGATCGAAGCCGGCGCGGTGTTCGTAAACGGCATGGTGAAGTCTGATCCCCGCCTGCCCTTCGGTGGGATAAAACGCTCGGGCTACGGCCGCGAGCTTGGCTCCTTCGGCATCCGAGAGTTCGTGAACGTGAAGACCGTCTGGGTAGCCTAAGAGAAGCCCGCCCCTGGCCAATCGCACAAGGCGCCGCTTGCGGGGACCTACCGGGAGAGGAGGCAAGCGCTTGGGGGGCGAGGGCCGCATGCTAACCGACCAGGACCCACATCCTGAAGCGCCGAAAAATCCAAGTGCCGCATGCGCTCTGGGCCCGCCGCGAGAAACCCTTCCCGACGGCCAGCCGCCTTAGACTTGCTCGACCACCATCGCGATCCCCTGCCCGCCGCCTATGCAGAGCGTTGCCACGCCGAGCGAAACTCCTCGATCCTTCATGGCGTAGAGGAGTGTCGTGAGTACCCGGGCGCCACTAGCGCCGATTGGGTGCCCCAAAGCGATGGCCCCGCCGTTCACGTTCACCTTGGCGGGATCGAGCTTGAGCTCGCGCAAAACCCCGAGCGATTGTGCCGCAAAGGCTTCGTTCAGCTCCCAAAGCCCTATATCTTCCTTCTTGAGCCCCGCCTTCGCCAAAGCCTTTTCCGAAGCGGGCCAGGGGCCCATCCCCATCGTAGCCGGCTCGACACCAGCGCTCGCGTACGAGCGGATGCGAGCGAGTGGTTTCAAACCGAGCGAACGAGCCCGCTCGCTCGACATCACTACCACAGCGGCGGCCCCGTCGTTTATCCCAGACGCGTTAGCGGCGGTAACCGTACCGTCTTTCTTGAAGACCGGCTTTAGGTGCGCGATCTTGTCTGCGGTGGTTTCCCCCCGCGGGTGCTCGTCGGTATCGAAGATTACCTCTTCCCCCTTCTTCCCAGGCATCGGTACCGGGACGATCTCCGCCTTGAACTTCCCCCCCTTTATCGCGGCCGCAGCCCGGTTTTGACTCTGTGCCGCGAACTCGTCCTGTTCGCGGCGGCTGATCTTGTATTTCGCGGCTATGTTTTCGGCCGTGACCCCCATGTGAACGAAGGTTATCGGGCAGTTCAGGGCATCGGCGATCAGGGAATCGAGAATTTCGCCGTGATTCATCCTATACCCGAACCTGGCTTTCTTGAGGAAATACGGGGCGCCGCTCATGCTCTCCATGCCTCCGGCGACGATAACCTCGGCATCGCCCGAGGCCACGCTCTGAGCGGCCAGGCATACCGCCTTTAGGCCCGAGCCGCAGGCCTTGTTGACGGTATAGGAGCCCACCTCTTTCGCCACACCGCCCTTTAGCGCCGCCACGCGGGCCGGATTCAATCCCAAACCGGTGGTCAGCACGGATCCCAGGATCACTTCGTCCACTTCCCCACCCCCTAGCCCTCCCGCCCTCTTGAGCGCCTCGGAGATGACCAGCGCCGCCAGATCCGTCGCCGGCACGTCGGCAAGCCGCCCTCCGAACGTCCCGATCGGAGTTCTTACCGCGCTAACGATCACTGCTTCTCGCATACAAGCTCCCCCTTTTCCCGCCTTCGGCCGATGGCCCGCCGGGTCAGCTCAACGCAACTCTCTTATCACTTCGGTCACGCTGTCGCACCCGCCCCGAGCCTCCCCCCAAATCGCCGCCCAAAGAGCGCTGAACCCGCTCTTTCGATCCCAGCCATCGATGCCGTTGTACCACTTGAGCCCCACATCCTGCGCCCCTCGCCAGCGCGCCGCCAGGAAAAACCAAATAGGGGCGCCCCTCCCGTAGAAGAAGTCGGCCGCCACCCCCAGGCGCACGAGCTTCTTGCCCACCCAGGAGCGGCGAAAACGAGCCTGAGAAGAGGCAAAGGAGTAGTCGCCCGCGGCGAAGGCGCGGGCTATCTCCTCTGCCGCCCAGCGGCCGTATTCGAAGCAGTACGATATACCCTCTCCCATCAAGGGATCCACGCCGGCCGCATCTCCCACCAGAAGAACCCTAGGGCCGGCGATGGGTTGCTCGGGGTCGTACCAGCGAATCGGCCAGGCGCGGCGGGGCATGGTGGAACCCGAAAAACCGAGTTCCGAGCATTTCTGCCGCAAGATGTCCTCTTCCCTTCGCGCCCCGAGGGGCCGGCGTGCGTAAACCCCCACGTTCGCGTGCGGCTCGCCTTCGATCAGGCAGGGGAAAACCCAGGCATATCCCAAGAGCCCCCGCGTGACGGCGCGAAAATCGAAGTCGTAGCGCTTCTCTTCGTAGCCGCTCCAACGTATGGCGCCAAGCGGCAGGTCGCAGAGTAGCGCGCGGCCGATCGGCCTGCGGCTTCGCTCGAGTTCCAGGCCGAGTCGCCTGCGCACCAAACTTCCCGAGCCGTCGGCGCCGACGACCACCTGCGCGCGATACTGTTCCCGCGCCGTGGTAACGAGAATGCCAGAGGGGGTGTACTCCAAGCCTATGGCGGCCTCCTCCTCTCTCACCTCGATTCCCCGCCTTTTCACCGCATCGAGCAGCAACTTGTCGAAGTCGCGTCGCCTTATCACCGTACAAAGGTTGGAATCGCTTCGCAAAACCGTGTGGCGCCAAACGCTCACGCGCGCCCGGTGCGTCGTCACGTGCTCGATGCCGAGCTCGATTCCGAACTCCTCGAGGTGGGCTAGGACCTGCGGCAGCAAGCCGCCGGCACACACCTTGTCGCGAGGATGGCGGGAGCGCTCCAGCACGACCATATCGGCGGCAACTTCGGGCACCATTTTTGCCAAAAAAAGCGCCGCCGCCGCGCCGGCCGGCCCGCCACCGACGATGACGACCGCGCGCCGTCGCATGGCAAGACTCTAGAGGAGAGTCAGGGCCGGCACAAGGCGGCGGCGTGCCGCGAGCCCGGATCGAGTGCCGGTCAAGACGAAGAAAGCGTCTTTCGCAACCATTGGCTTTGCGCTAGATTTTGTCCGATTTGGCTGCAAACGGGAGACAAAAACTTTGGCTTTGCGCCGCGCTTGCGGCGCTATTTTTGCAGTGGTCCTGGGGAGGCCTCGTCCTCCCTGTGCCTGGTCGGGCCGAACGAGCCGAAGCCTCCCCCTCGCCCTCGCCACAGACGCAATCGAGCTCCGTCGAGGCACAGGAGGAGGTCAATCACAGCGACCCGATCGCTCCTATCGTGGCGGCGCTTGCCGCAATGCTGGTCGGTGCCGCCGTAGGCCGCCACCTCACGGAAAAGATCGGCCAGCCCGGGGTATTGGGCGAGCTCTTGGCGGGCGTCCTAATCGGTAACGTCTTCTATTTTCTCGGCAGCGACTTCGTAACGATCTTGCGCGACGGGCCGGTGGCGGACGAGATCTTGGACAAAGTGCTCCACCAGGACATGACTTGGCTTCAGGCGGCACGCGAGACGCTTCCAGGCTCGGCTTTCGCCTCCGCGCACAGCGAGGGGGAGCGCATCGTGCGCATCCTGAGCGGCCCGCACGCCCTTTCCATCGTGAACACGGTCCACGCCATCGACGCCTTCTCTCGCCTGGGCGTGATCATCCTGCTCTTCTTGGTCGGGCTCCAGTCCTCGGTAAGGGAGATGACCAAGGTCGGCATTTCGGCTTTTCTCGTGGCGGTGGTCGGGGTGGTGACGCCGTTTGCCCTGGGGCATCTCTCCTCGTGGTGGCTTGCACCGCAGGCGCTCCCTCGAGTTCACATGTTCGTAGGCGCTACGCTTTGCGCCACGAGCGTCGGCATCACGGCGCGAGTGCTCAAGGACTTAGGGAGCCTGCAAAGCAGAGAAGCGCAGATAATTTTGGGGGCCGCGGTCGTGGACGATGTCCTCGGACTCATCATTCTCGCCATTGTGGGCGGGATCGTGGCCAGCGGAAGATTCGACTTCCATACCACGTGGGTAATATCTGCCAAGGCCACGCTTTTCGTCGTCTCGATCGTGGCGCTCGGCTCTTTGATCGCGCCTGCCATCATCAAGTGGCTCGCGGACCTGCGCGTAAAGGGGGGGAAGCTCCTTCTCCCCTTCGTTTTCCTCTTCATCATGTCGTGGCTGGCGAATCTGATCGGGCTTGCGCCGATCGTCGGCGCCTTTCTGGCGGGATTGGTCCTGGAGGAGGGATACTTCGACGCCTTCCGGGGCAACGAGCGCACGCTTCAGGACTTGATCCAGCCCCTCGAAGCGCTGATCGTGCCGGTCTTTTTCGTCCTCATGGGGGCGCAGGTGAAGCTGGAGCTTTTCCTCGATCCCGCGGTCGTCGGGATGGCGGCAGTGCTCACGGTCGCGGCGGTGGCAGGGAAGCAGGTTTGCGGATTGGTGGTAAGCCCCAAGCTCAACCGCATGACCGTCTCGGCCGGGATGATCCCGCGGGGAGAGGTGGGCCTCATATTCGCCAGTGTCGGACGCGGCCTGGGGGTGGTGGACGACGCGCTGTTTTCCGCCGTCGTTATCATGGTCATGGTAACCACTCTGATCACGCCCCCTTACCTCAAGCTCACGCTCTTTTGGGGCAAGCGTGCCGTGCAGCCGGCCTAAGGAGCAAGGGCTCGGGCGGTAGCGGAAAGGAGAAAAGCAGTGGGACTAGCTAAGGTTTCCACGGGACTCGAGATCTACTACGAGGAGGCCGGCTCGGGCGAGCCTCTCTTGCTCATCATGGGATTCGGGCTCGATTGTCGCCTTTGGATGTTTCAGGTACCGGCCTTCTCCAAGCGTTACCGTACGATTACTTTCGACAACCGCGGCGCCGGCCGAAGCGCAAAGCCCGCCGGTCCCTACACGATAAAGGAGATGGCGGAAGATACCTGGGCGCTGCTCGATCACCTGGGGATCGCGAGCGCCCATGTGCTCGGACTTTCCATGGGCGGAATGATCGCCCAGGAGCTAGCTCTCAATCATCCCGAGGCGGTGAAGAGCCTGATCCTCGCTTGTACTTATGCCAAGCCAGACGACGTGGTAAGAGGTCACATGCGGTCGATCGTGGAAAGCCTGGGAGGCAAAATACTGCCCGACGGAAGAATCGAGGCGGACCCTTCGTCGATCGATCCGATGGCCATCGTTCAAAGCATGATACCGCTCATTCTCTCCGCCGATTTTCTCCAGGCGAACATGAACATGCTGATGGAAGTCCTCTCGGGAAGCCTCGAGTTCGGAATCAGCGTAGAAGCCATCATGGGGCAGGCCGCGGCAGTGGCGTCTCACAATACCGACGGGCGCCTGGGCGCGATAAGCTGCCCGACGCTGGTGTTGACTGGTACGGCCGACGCGTTGATTGCCCCGGAAAGCTCCGATTTTATCGCCCGGCAGATTCCCGGGGCCAAACTCGTGAAGATCGAGGGGGGGACGCACGGATTCAACTTCGAGATGCCCGATAGGTTCAACGAGGAGGTCTTGGCTTTCCTGGCGGCGGCCGCCAAGGGGAGGGCCAAGCTCGAGGCCTAGAGCACCCAGGCTCTAGACCGCGCCGCCTCTAGTTGCGGGGCTTTACGTTTTCGCGCACCCAGGCGACGATGTCGGTCGTCGCCGCACCCGGCGTGAATACCTCGGCCACGCCCAATCGCTTCAGCTCGGCCATGTCCTCGGCCGGTATGATACCGCCAGCGAAAACCACCACGTCTTCCGCCCCCTTCTCTTCGAGGAGCTTCATGAGCGCCGGCAGTTGAGTCATGTGGGCCCCCGAGAGAATGGAAACGCCGATTCCGTCTACGTCCTCCTGGACCGCGGTTTCGGCAATCATCTCCGGAGTCTGGTGCAGTCCCGTATATATTACCTCGAAGCCCGCGTCTCTAAGCGCCCGGGCGACGATCTTGGCGCCCCTGTCGTGCCCGTCAAGCCCGGGTTTCGCTATGAGAATTCTCACTCGGCTACGCGTCTCCATCTGCGCCTCTTACCCTCACATCCAAGCCGGATCCCGGTATTCCCCGAACTCTTCCCGATACACGTCCGAAAGCTCGCCCAGGGTGACGTAGGCCTTGACGGCCTCGATCAGCGGGGGCATGAGGTTTTCCCCCTCGCGGCACGCCCTCCGAACACGCGCGATCGCTTCCCTGGCCGCCACTTGATTGCGCTCCTTGCGCACGCGCCGCACCCGCTCGATCTGGCGCTGTTCCACTTCCACGGGGACTTTGAGAAGCTCGATGGGTGGCTCCTCTTCCACCTGGTACTTGTTGACGCCCACTACGACCTTCTCGCCGCGATCGAGGCTCTGCTGGTAACGATACGCCGCCTCGGCGATCTCTTTTTGCGGGAAGCCACGCTCGATGGCTCGGATCATTCCCCCCATGGCTTCGATTTCCTCGATGTAGCGGCAGGCCTCCCGCTCGATCCTGTCGGTTAGCGCCTCGACCGCGAAACTTCCGCCCAGGGGATCGATCACGTTGGCGACCCCGCTCTCCTCGGCGATTATCTGCTGCGTGCGCAAAGCCAGCATGGCGGCTTGCTCGCTCGGTAGCGCCAGGGTCTCGTCGAGCGAGTTGGTGTGCAGCGACTGCACTCCCCCCAAGACGGCGGCCAGAGCCTGTATGGTAACCCGCACGACGTTGTTGAGCGGCTGCTGGGCGGTCAGACTGCAGCCCGCGGTTTGAGCGTGCGTTCTCAGCATCATCGCCTTGGGCTCCTTCGCGCCGAAGCGCTCCCGCATGATGCGGGCCCACATGCGCCGGGCCGCCCGCAGCTTGGCCACCTCCTCGAGAAAGTCGTTGTGGACATTGAAGAAGAAGGAGAGCCGGGGAGCGAACCGATCGACATCGAGCCCTCGCGCCAGCGATTGCTTGACGTACTCGATCCCGTCCGCCAGCGTGAAGGCGAGCTCCTGGACCGCCGTGGAGCCCGCCTCGCGGATGTGATAGCCGGAGATCGACACAGGATGCCAGCGAGGAACCTCCTTGGCGCAAAACTCTATAGTATCCACCACAATCCGGACGGAAGGCTCGGGGGGGCAGATCCACTCCTTTTGCGCGATGAACTCCTTTAGCATGTCGTTTTGTACGGTCCCCCCCACCCGGTCGAACGGGACCCCTTGCTTTTCCGCCACCGCCAGGTACATCGCCAGGATGATCGAGGCGGTGCAATTTACCGTCATCGAGGTGGTCACCCGATCCAGCCGGATCCCCTCGAAAAGAGCCTCCATGTCCACCAGGCTCGAGATCGCCACCCCTTCCCTGCCCACCTCCCCGGCCGCCCGCGGGTGATCCGCGTCGTAGCCCATGAGCACGGGCATGTCGAAAGCCGTCGAAAGCCCGGTCTGTCCCTGCTCGAGGAGAAACTTGAACCTCCGGTTGGTATCTTCCGCGGTGCCAAAGCCGGCGAATTGGCGCATGGTCCACAGCCGCCCGCGGTACATGGTGGTGTACACACCCCGCGTAAACGGATACTCGCCCGGATAACCCAGCTCGGAGGGGTCCCCCCGCCCGTCGGCGTAAAGCGGCTCGACCTCCATTCCGGAGACGGTGGAGAAACGACGCTTCGTATCGCCCATTTCGCGGCGATACTTCTCCAGCCAACGCTCCATGCTCATGGCCCTGCTCACCTCGTTCTCGCGCCGCCGAGTCGCCTGCGGCCTCTGAAATCGACCGCTACAACGCGGCCCCGCGCCCTTTTCCCGGTCGAAAGCGACCGCCCGCGGATCATGCGCGCCGCAACCGCGCTCCACTCGTCCGGCACGAGAACGTCGATAACCGAGATTCCCCCGAAGGCGCGCGCGTTAACGGGGTGGCGCAGGTTGTCGAGCACGCAAGGAATACCCTGGGTCTCGAGGAATCCCTTTACCAGGTACGCCTCCGGCTCCACGCCGGTAGAATAACAGACAGCCCACGGCACAGCTACAGACCCCTACCATTCAAATAGATCATCCCGCTCCCTTTGCCAAGGGAAGCGCGCAGCAGGTTCTCAAGAGTAATTCGGCTTGCGATCGAAGTGATGTCGCGAATGAATGTAGCGGACCGTTCGGGTGCTCGAGCGCATGACGACCGAATTGGTGGTCGCGCCCCCCCGGCAAAAGCGCACCCCCTCGAGAAATTCCCCGTCCGTCACGCCCGTAGCCGCGAACATCACTTCCCCCCGCACCAGATCGCGCAGCGTAAGTTTCTTGTTGAGGTCGGTCAACCCGGCTTCGTAGCAGCGCCCGACCTCCTCCTGGCTGAGCGGGGTGATCCTGCCCTGCATGTCCCCGCCGCCGCAGCACAGCGCCGCCGCGGCCAGTATTCCCTGCAACGAGCCACCGATCCCCATGAGCATGTCCACCCCAGACCCCGGCTTCATCGTCGCCAGGGCGGCGGAAAGGTCTCCGGCCGCGAGCACCTTGATTCTGGCGCCCGCATTTCTGACCTCGCGGATGAGCTTGGCGTGCCGTGGCCGGTGAAGGATGGCAACGGTCACGTCTTCGACGTAAACGCCCTTGGCCTCGGCAAAGGCCTTGAGATTCTCCGTCGGCGATTTGTCGATGTCTATGACACCGGCTCCCTCTGGGCCGACCGCGATCTTGTCCATGTAAGTTTCCGGACAGCGAAAAAAGGCGTTGGGCTCGCCCATGGCGATCACCGAAAGGACGTTGTCTCCGCCCGAGGCGCAGCTTTCCGCCCCTTCGAGAGCGTCGAGCGCGACTTCGGCGCGCGGCCCGGTGCCCGATCCGACCTTTTCTCCGGTATACAATACTGGAACCTGCTCTTGGTCACCCTCGCCGATCACTACCGTGCCGCGGATGGCGATAACCCTGAAGGCGCGATGCATGGCCTCCACGGCCGCCACGTCGGCTTTGGCCGCATCGCCATGGCCCATGAGCCTAGCCGACGCCAAGGCCGCCGCCTCGGTAACCCGCACCGCCTCGAGCGCCAAGTTGCGATCCATGGCTAGATCTTGCCCTCCACGACCAGGCCGAGCAACTCGTGCGCCTTGGGAACCATTATGCCCCTCTCCCTCGCATCCCGCTCGCTGAACCTCCGCCCTGGCGCGCATCCCCTCGAGTCGGAGCCGAGCACGCCGAAGGGAACCGGATCGTCGGCGTGGGTCTTGATAGCGCACGGGGTGGGATGATCGGGCATAACGAGCAGGCGCCAGGGCTGGTAGCGCTCCAGGCCCGCGAGCAGGGTCCCCAATACCTTGGCGTCCACCTCTTCGATCGCTCTCACCTTCTCCTTCACGTCCCCTTGATGGCCGGCTTCATCCGGAGCCTCCACATGAACGAAGAGGAAGTCCTTCTCGGCGAGCGCCTGCAGCCCGTACTGCGCCTTGCCTAGATAATTGGTGTCGGTAAAACCGGTCGCCCCTGGAACGTCAATCACAGCGAGCCCACCCAGCACTCCCAATCCTTTGACCAGATCCACTGCGGCAATGACGGCCCCCTCGAGTCCGAAGCGCTCCTTTAGGGTGGGAAGCCGCGGCCTGCGCCCTTGGCCCCAGAGCCACATCAGGGTCGGAGCGCGCTTGCCGGAAGCGCGCCTGGCTCGCGCGACCGGGTGGCTCGCGATTATCCGCCGGGAGCGCTCCATGAGGGAGTTCAACACCTCGGCCCCTTCCCCCTTCGGGAGGTGGCCCGCCGTCGGCTTTCCGGTGATGTCGTGGGGAGGCGTGGTCTCGGCTCCGACTTCTCCATCTCTCCAAACCATCAGGTGGCGGTAGCTTACACCGGCATAGAACTCGAAGCCGTTTCCGCCGAGCTCCCCCCTCAGGGCTTCGATCACCTGCGTAG
Source organism: Myxococcales bacterium (assembly GCA_037446155.1). Classification (GTDB taxonomy): domain Bacteria; phylum Desulfobacterota; class Binatia; order UTPRO1; family JBBIJE01; genus JBBIJE01. The sequence goes on from JBBIJE010000010.1 coordinate 83,116, forward strand.
ATTCTTCCGTAGATATGTGCCCCGAGGTAAAGTCCACCATAATCTCGCGGCCTTCTGAGTCCCGCTCGACCGTGACCAAATTCAACCGAAAGGCCACATCTCGGGGCCCGAGCTCTACCCCCATGCTGGCCGCTTCGATGGGAGATCGGCCGGTATGGTAGACCGCCGGATCGTACCCCAGAACGCTCATGGTGCCGACGTCGCTACCGGGGGGAAAGCCGGGGGGGATCGTCACCGTAAGCCCGAGCGTGCCCTGGGCCGCGATCAGGTCGAGATTCGGCGTGCGCGCAAACTCCAAAGGCGTGGCGCCGCCGAGCTCGGCGATCGGCCGATCCGACATCCCATCGGGCTGAACGACCACGTACTTCATGCTCCCTCGCCCAAGCTAGCCCAAGTTATCCTCGATCCGCACCCGCACGATGCGCCCGCGAACGCTCTTTAGGCCCGTGATCGCCCGCACCGCTCGATTGAGATCGCGCTCGAGGGCTTCGTGCGTCCTTATGATCACGGGCACGGCCCCTCCGATCTTGCGCCCCTTCTGCAGAACGGTCGCTATGCTGATGTCGTTTCGCCCGAGAATGCTCGATATCTCCGCCAGGACGCCCGGTCGATCCATGGCCATGATGCGCAGGTAATACTCGCTTCGCAGCTCCCCGAGCGGTTTTATCCGAAGCCGCTTGGAATTCGGGAACCCCAGTGCCGGGACTCGCCCCTGACAGCCCTTGATGATGGCCCGTGCCGCTTCGATGACGTCGGCCACCACGGCGGTCGCCGTCGGCATCATGCCGGCTCCCAGGCCGAAGTACATGCTCGAGCCAAGCGCCTCGCTTTGAAGATAAATGGCGTTATAGGCCCCGCTTACGCTCGCTATCACGTGATGCTTGGGAATCATCGTAGGATGAACGCGCACCTCGATCTCCTCGCCCACGTTCTTGGCGATGGCCAGAAGCTTCACCGTGTAGCCGAGCTCGGCGGCAAAGGAGAGATCCGTCTGAGAAAGTCCTCGGATTCCTTCGGCCGGCACGCGCTCGAGCGGCACCTCCGCCCCGAAGGCCAGCCGGGCAAGAAGCGCAAGCTTGTGGGCGGCGTCTACCCCATCGACGTCGTAGCTCGGATCCGCCTCGGCAAGCCCCCGTTTTTGCGCCTCGGCCAGCACTTCCCCGAACTCTCTTCCCTCCTCCTGCATCCTGCTCAAAATGTAGTTCGACGTCCCGTTCACGATCCCGTACAGGGAGAGGTTTCGATCGGCCGATAGCCCCTCCCGCAACACCCTGATGATCGGAATTCCCCCGGCCACGCTCGCTTCGAACCCGATATCCACGCCGAACTCGCGCGCCTCGTGGAACAGTTCCTTGCCGTGGACCGCCAGCATCGCCTTGTTGGCCGTAACCACACTCTTGCCAGATTCGATGGCGGCGCGCACCAGGGAGCGCGCGGGCTCCAGCCCCCCGATAAGCTCGATTACTATGTCGATCTCGGGGTCGGAGACGATCCTTCGAGCGTCGCGCACGAGCAAGCCAGCCGGAAGTCGCAAGCCGCGCCCGCGCGTGAGGTCGAGGTCGGCAATTCTGACCAGCCGCAGGCCGCAGCCCACTTTTTCGTCGATGGTGCGCTGGTTTCGCCTGAGTAGCTTCACCACTCCGGTGCCGATCGTGCCAAGCCCTATGAGGCCGACCTTGATCGGGCCGCTCGGTTTTTGACGGGCGGCTTCGCGCCTTGCCGACATGGCTAGCGGCCCGTCCCCGAAGCGACCGATTCCCCGCCCTCGGCCTCGGAGGTCGCGCCACCGAAGGCGCGGCGGATCCCGCGCACCGCCTGCCGCGTGCGGTGCTCGTTTTCGATCAGGGCGAAGCGCACATACTCGTCCCCGTATTCGCCAAAGCCGATCCCGGGAGAGACCGCCACCTTCGCCTCGCGCAGGAGAAACTTAGCGAACTCTATCGAGCCCATCTTGCGGTACGCCTCCGGGATGGCGGCCCAGACGAACATGGTCGCCTTCGGCTTGGGAATCCTCCAGCCGATCCGCGCAAGCCCCTCGCACAAGACGTCGCGCCTGCGACAGTACCGCCGCTGGTTTTCTACGACCGCGTCTTGCGGACCGTTGAGCGCGTGGATCGCGGCGATTTGAAGCGGTTGGAAAATACCGTAGTCGAGGTAACTCTTGAGCCTGGCCAGCGCCCGGATCATCTCGGAATTGCCCACGGCGAAACCTACCCTCCAGCCGGCCATGTTGTAACTCTTCGAGAGGCTGAAAAACTCCACCCCGACCTTCTTCGCCCCCGGGGCCTGGAGGAAGCTCGGTGGCTGGTACCCATCGAAGGCGATGTCCGCATAGGCCAGATCGTGGACGACGAGCAGCTTATGTTCGCTTGCGAAGTCCACGATCTTGCGGAAAAAGTCGAGCTCGACAACTTCAGTCGTCGGATTGTGCGGGAAGTTGATGATGAGCAGCTTCGGCTTCGGCCAAACTTGTCTCGTCGCCTCGACGAGGCTCGCGAAAAAATCACCTCCCGGCACAAGTGGTATGGAGCGCAAGTCGCCGCCCGCGATGATCACCGAGTACTGATGGATCGGATAGGTCGGGTTGGGACAGAAAACGACGTCCCCCGGTCCGAGCAAAGCCAGGGCGAGATGCCCCAAGCCTTCCTTCGATCCGATCGTCACCACCGCTTCCGAATCGGGATCCAGGGAAACATCGAAGCGGCGCTTGTACCAGTCGCAGATGGCGACCCGAAGCTTGTAGATTCCCCGCGAGACCGAATACCGGTGGTTCTGCGGTTTCGCGGCCGCTTCGATGAGCTTCGCCACCACATGCTTCGGCGTGGCCCCGTCCGGATTGCCCATCCCGAGATCGACGATGTCCTCCCCCGCTCGGCGCGCCTGTTGTTTGAGCGTGCCGATGATATCGAACACATATGGAGGCAGCCTCTCGATTCTGGGAAATTGCATCGTCACTTCTCCCCCCGCTCCACCAGCCGCCAGCCCGCCTGCGCGCGATAGGAACTGCGCACTAGCGGGCCGGCGCTCACATGGGCAAACCCGAGCTCACGGGCCATGTTAGCATACTCGGTAAAGACCTCCACAGGGATATACTCGGCGACGGGAAGGTGGGCCAAGGTCGGGCGGAGGTACTGGCCGAGAGTCAGAATCTCGCATCCCGCCCCGCGAAGATCGACGAGAGCCTCTCGCACCTCTGGCGGGCGCTCGCCCAGCCCGAGCATGAGGCCGGACTTGACCCGCACGCGAGGCGAGGCCGAGGCCACGTGCGCAAGCAGCGCAAGCGAGCGCTCGTAACGCGCCCGCCATCTCACCGCGGGGGTGAGCCTCTTTATCGTCTCGAGGTTGTGAGCCACCACATCGGGGGCCGCCTCGAGCACGCGCTCCATCGCCTCGGTGCTGCCGCCAAAATCGGGCACCAAGACCTCTATCCCGATCCCGCTTCCCAGTTTTCTCAGCTCGCGAATCGTAGCGGCAAATTGAAACGCTCCTCCGTCCGGAAGGTCGTCTCGGGTGACCGAGGTCACGACCACGTAGTCGAGTCCCAACGATTGCGCGGCTCGGGCTACTCTGGCGGGCTCGTCCGGATCGACCGCGAGCGGCCGACCCGTCTTGACGGCGCAAAACCCACACCTTCGGGTGCACCGATCGCCGAGGATCATGAAGGTCGCGGTTCGGCTGGCGAAGCATTCGCCGATATTGGGACAGCGGGCAGACTCGCAGACGGTGTGCAGCCGCAAACTGCGAAGCCGCCTCTTCACCTCCCTCGCCTCGAGCAACCAGTTGCCCGTGTGCGTCACCCACTGCGGCAAACGCCTCCTTTGCACCGAGGTGTCGCAATCGCAGTCGAAGCCACTCATCTCGCCGTATCGAAAAGCTCCCGGTAGACCTGGACGATCAAGCGAACGGCGGCGCCCAACTCGAACCTACCAGTATTCAACACCAAATCGTAATTGGCCGCGTCGCAATCATCGGCGCGAAAGCTCTCTCGAATGAAGGCTCGCCGCTCCCTATCGGTCCATTGCACGAGCTCGGTGGCCTTCGGCTGGTCGAGCCCGTGGGTGCGCGCCACCCGCGCGATCCGCTCCTCCAGAGGCGCCACGACCCGCACGCGAAAGCAACGGTCCCGCCGCAAAATAAAGCCCGCCCCGCGGCCGACGATTACCGCGCCCCCCAGCTCTCCGATCGTAGTCACGAGGGCCACCAAATGCTCCAGGTATTCCTCGTGCGTGGCGTAGCGGGAGTCGAAGAGGCTTTGCGCCCAGTCGCGGATGCGGCTGTGCATGCGCTCGTCGGCCGCTTCCACGATCGAGGGATCGACGCCCATCCTGCGCGCCAGCTCGGTCACGATCTCCGAGTGAAAGAGGGGAAAGCCCATGCTCTCGGCCACCTTGCCGGCGATCGTGCTCCCTCCCGAGCCGCGCTGGCGCGAGAGGGTGATCACGGGCCGGTAGGGAGCGGGAGCGACGGTCGCTCCCTGCGCTCTAACCCGCTCGTAGAGCCAACGCTTGGCCTGCTCTTCGACCATCCGGTGAACTTCACGCCGCTTCGCTTTCATCACGCAGCACTCCCCTTCAACCTACGCGCGCTAGCTCCAGTCTGCCCGCCCACCTATTTTCCAGTACCGCCCAAACCCGCTCGGCGGCCCGCGACCCCGCCGGCTCCTTTCGCGACAACCATTCGAGCGCGTCGGATCTAGCGGCAGCCAGCAAAGCCGAGTCTCTCACGAGATTGGCCACGCGAAAATCCGGCATCCCTGATTGCCTGGTCCCTAGAAACTCCCCCGGCCCGCGAAGCACGAGATCTTCTTCCGCGATCCTGAAACCGTCGTTTGTCTGCTCCATGACTTCGAGCCGCCGCCTCGCCTCCTCGCCCTTGGCCCAGCCGGTCAGAAGAAAGCAGATCGAGCGCGCCTGCCCGCGCCCGACACGCCCTCTCAGTTGGTGAAGCTGCGCCAAGCCGAAGCGCTCGGCATGTTCTACCACCATAACAGTGGCATTGGGCACGTCGATGCCGACTTCGATCACGGTGGTGCTGACGAGGCACTGAAGCTCCCCTTCCTTGAACCTCCTCATCACCCGGTCTTTCTCCTCCCCCTGCATCCGCCCATGAACGAGACCGACGCGGTAGTCCCGCAGGACGCCTTCCGACAGCTCCTCGGCGTGAGCCCGCGCGCTCCTGAGACTTCGCTGCTGCGACTCCTCGACCAGAGGGCAGACGATGTACGCCTGCCGTCCCGCATCGAGCTCCCGCTTTACGAACTCGTAAACCTGCTTGCGCCGACTCTCCGAGAAAACCCTGGTAACCACCGGCTTTCGGCCAGGGGGAAGCTCGTCGAGGGAGGAGATGTCGAGGTCGCCGTAGACGGTAAGGGCCAGAGTGCGCGGAATAGGGGTCGCGGTCAAAAGCAGCGTGTCCGGGTTTTCCCCTTGGCGCCGAAGCTGTGCCCGCTGCATCACTCCGAATCTGTGTTGCTCGTCTATGATAACGAGTCCGAGCTTGCGAAATCCCACCCCCTGCTGGATGAGCGCCTGGGTACCCACCGCCAGATCTATGTCCCCTCGCGCCAGCGCCCTCTCCATGCGAGCCCGCGCTCGCCCGCGCACTTCCCCCGTGAGCAGGGCAACCCGCAGGCCCACGAGCGATCCCAGGCTTCTCAGCGTCTGGCAATGCTGTTCGGCCAGGAGCTCGGTGGGAACCATGAGAGCGGCTTGGTAGCCACTGTCGATCGCCACCACCGCCGCAAGGAGCGCAACCACCGTCTTGCCGCTGCCTACGTCCCCCTGAACCAGCCGATTCATGGGACGCCTGGACGCCATGTCCTTCTCGATTTCGGCCAAGACGCGCCGCTGCGCTTGGGTGAGCTCGAAAGGGAGCTTGGCCACGAGCTCTGCGGCGCGCGGGGAGGGAACCCGAAAGGCGATCCCCGGCTGCTCCGCGAGCGCCCGCCTCCTCAGCGCCAAACCGAGCTGGAGGAAAAAAAGCTCGTCGTAAACCACCGAACGGTGAGCTCGGGAGGCTGCGCGGTTTAGCTGCTCGAGGTCGGCATCCGCAGAGGGCTGGTGCAGCTCCCGCAGGGCCTGCGCCAGCGGCATCACCGCGCGCTTGCGCGCGAAATCCTCGGGCAGGGCGCTCGGTACATGGTGCAAAAAACCCTCGACCGCCGCCCCCACGATTCGCCGCATCATCGAGACACTCATCTCGGTGGGCTTGTTGTAGACCGCGACCAGCTTGCCCGCCTCGACCGGGTCTTCTTGCGAAAGCAACTCGATCTGCGGGTGGATCATTCTGAGGGCACGCCCACGCGAAGCCCCTTCTCCCCACAGCGTGGCGGCGCTCCTTCGTTGCGGTTCCAGTTTGCCGTGCACGAGCACCCGCTGGCCGGGCCGGTAGCGCGAGCGAAAATAGGCGATCTGGTGGTACCAAAGAAGCGAAAGCGAGCCGGTGTCGTCCTCGAGGAGGAGCCGCAGAACCTTTTGCCACGATCCTCGCCTTCGCCACTCGCTCGCCTCGGCGATCCTCCCTGCAATCGTGGCTTCCTCTCCCGCGCAAAGATCGCCGATGCAGCGCATCTGTCTTCGATCCTCGTAGCGGAAGGGGAGATGGTAGAGCAGGTCTTCGACCGTGTTTATCCCCATCCGGTTTAGAAGCTCGGCTCGCCTCGGCCCCACCCCCTTCACGTACTGAACGGGAGTCCGCAAGCTCTCGAGCATACCGGCGAGCGGCCGATCCGTAGCGCGATAATCCGCCTCCTCGCTCTCGCGCCGGTTCTTCAAGCGCGGCAAGAGGGAAGCTATGCGCTCGAGCGCGCGCCGCTTCTCGGCTACCTCTCCCTCCTCGGCCCTCTGCGACCCCAGCGCCCCGAGCAACATCCTGATTTCGCGAAGTGGCTGCTCTATTGGCTGCGCGCTCGCGCTCGCAAGAAGCCGGTCGATCTTTTCCTGGAGAGCGCCGACCGGAAGCACGGTTCGGCCTATACCTGAGGGATGTCGCGCCAAGAACATGAGCGGGGGCTCCAGCACCCGTACCAGATCCTCCAGCGCACTCACCGCCCGACCTCCGGCGTGCCGTGATACTCCTGAAGCGAGCGCACGCTAGGTTTTCCTCGCTTTAGATGCTCGATGCCTTCCGCCGCGGCGGCCGCTCCCGGGGCGGTGGTAAAAAGCGGGATACCGAGCTCCACGGCGGAGCGCCGAATCAAGAACGAGTCGCGCAAGGCACGAGGATCGGTCTCGGGTGTGTTTATGACCATGGAGATCTCGCCTGCCGCCAGCGCCTGCCCTACATGAGGCGGGCCCTGGTGAACCTTGTTGATAGGTTCGACCTGGAGGCCGAACCCTTCCAGATAACTCGCCGTGCCCTCCGTGGCGAGAACGCGAAAGCCGAGAGAGGAAAGCCTCCGTACGCTATCGACTATGCGTGGTTTGTCCTCGTCGCGTACGCTCACGAACACCGTGCCGCCTTGCGGAAGAAAGGATCCCGCCGCGATCTCAGCCTTGGCAAACGCGGTGCCGAAGTCGGTGTCTATTCCCATGACCTCTCCGGTCGATTTCATCTCCGGCCCCAAAACGGCATCCACCATGGGGAACTTGACGAAGGGAAAGACGGATTCCTTTACGCTGACGTGGGTAGGATGAATCTCGCGCGTAAACCCGAGCTCCTCCAGGGTCCGGCCGGCCATGACCCGCGCCGCAAGCTTCGCCAGCGGCACTCCGATTGCCTTGGATACAAAAGGAACGGTACGCGAGGCTCGGGGATTGACCTCGAGGATGAAGATATCGCGCCCCCGGATCGCGTACTGAACGTTCATGAGCCCCACCACCTCAAGCTCCTCGGCTATCGCCACGGTCTGCCGCCTGATCTCCTCCTGAAGCCGCGCGTCGAGCGAGCGAGGAGGAAGCGAGCAGGCGCTGTCCCCGGAGTGCACCCCGGCGAACTCGATGTGCTCCATGATTCCGCCTATGACCGTGAGCTTCCCGTCGCTTATGGCGTCCACGTCCACCTCGGTCGCATCGGCCAAGAACTTGTCCACCAACACGGGCCGCTCCTCGGAAACGGCGACGGCGCTGACCATATAGCGCTCCAGATCCTCGCGCCGGTAAACGATCTCCATTGCCCGGCCCCCGAGCACATAGGAGGGACGTACCAAGACCGGGTAGCCCACCCGCTGCGCGACGGCGACAGCCTCGGAGACCGAGCGCGCTATACCGTTGGCGGGCCGGCGAAGCCCGAGCTTGTCCAGCACCTCGTCGAAGCGCTCGCGATCCTCGGCGCGATCGATCGACTCCGGCGAGGTGCCGATGATACGCACGCCCGCCCGCGCCAGACCGAGCGCCAGCTTGAGCGGCGTTTGCCCCCCGAACTGCACGATAACCCCCCAAGGCCGTTCGCGCCGCGCTATCGCCAGCACGTCCTCGAGCGTCAGAGGCTCGAAGTAGAGTTTGTCGGAGGTATCGTAGTCGGTCGAAACGGTCTCGGGGTTGCAATTGACCATGATCGTCTCGAAGCCATCTTCGCGAAGGGCGAGCGCCGCGTGAACGCAGCAGTAATCGAACTCGATCCCTTGGCCGATCCGATTCGGTCCCCCGCCGAGGATCATGACCTTCTTGCGCTCGCTAGGGGCCGACTCATCCTCTTCCTCGAAGGTCGAGTAGAGGTAGGGAGTGTAGGCGGGGAACTCGGCCCCGCACGTATCGACCGCCTTGAAAACCGCCTCTACGCCGCTCTTTTCGCGGATTTCCCGAATCGCATCTTCCTTTACGCCCGCAAGCGCGGCGAGACGGCGATCGGAAAAGCCCATTTTCTTCGCAGAACCTACCCACGCCTGCACCTCGGCGGCTCGCCGCTTGTACTCTTCCTCCGCCGCCACGATCTGGCGAATGTTCTCTAGAAACCAGGGATCGATCCGGCTCAGTGCGTAGATCTCGGAGGTAGTCAGGCCGGCGCGATAGGCATCGGCGATATACCAGAGGCGGTAGGCGTTGGGTACGCTCAGGCGCCGCCTCAAAGCCTCGGCATCTATCGGCGCCGCCAGGCGAGGCTCGAAGCCATAGGTACCCAGTTCCAAAGAACGCATGGCCTTCTGAAGCGATTCCTTGAAGGTGCGGCCTATCGCCATCACCTCCCCCACCGACTTCATCTGGGGGCCGAGCTCGTCGGCCGCCTGGGGGAACTTCTCGAAGGTGAAGCGGGGTATCTTGGTCACCACATAGTCGATGGTCGGCTCGAAGCAAGCCGGAGTCTCCCGAGTTATGTCGTTCGGGATCTCGTCCAGGCTGTAGCCGACCGCCAGCTTGGCGGCAATCTTCGCGATGGGAAATCCGGTAGCCTTCGACGCTAGAGCGGAACTCCGAGATACCCTCGGGTTCATCTCTATGACCACCAAGCGGCCGTCCTCGGGATTCACGGCGAACTGGATGTTCGATCCCCCGGTATCGACCCCGATTTCCCGAATGATCCGGACCGCCGCATCGCGCATGATTTGGTATTCTTTATCGGTGAGCGTCTGGGCGGGAGCCACGGTGATAGAATCCCCCGTGTGGATCCCCATCGGATCGAAATTCTCGATCGAGCAGATGATGACCACGTTGTCCATCCGGTCACGCATCACTTCGAGCTCGAACTCCTTCCAGCCCGCAACCGATTCCTCGATCAGCACCTCGCCTACGGGAGAGAGATCGAGCCCCCAGCGCACCGCGGCCTCGAACTCGGCGAAGGAGGAAATGAGACTGCCGCCGGTTCCCCCGAGGGTACGCGAAGGCCGAACGATGAGAGGAAGTCCGAGCTCATCTACGATTCCCCTCGCTTCCTCGAGCGAGCGAACGTAGCCGCTTCGCGGGACGGCCAGCCCGATTCGCTCCATGGCTTGTTTGAAGAGATCTCGATCCTCCGCCTTGCGGATGGCCTCCACGCTGGCGCCGATAAGCTCGACGCCGAAGCGCTCGAGCACGCCCTCCTTGGCGAGATCGAGGGCAAGATTGAGCCCTGTTTGGCCGCCGATGGTGGGCAAGAGCGCGTCCGGCCGCTCCCGTTCTATGATCATGCTCACGGACTCCACCGTGAGCGGCTCGAGGTAGGTCCGGTCGGCGAATCCGGGATCGGTCATGATCGTAGCCGGATTCGAATTCACCAAGACCAACCGGTATCCCTCCTCGCGCAATGCCTTTAGCGCCTGGGTGCCGGAGTAATCGAACTCGCACGCCTGGCCGATCACTATCGGGCCGGAGCCGATAAGGAGGATGCTACGGATATCGGTCCGCTTCGGCATGGGCTCAACCTGTGGCCCCTTCGACGAGGCGTCTAAACCGCGAAAAGAGGTAGGAAGCGTCGTGCGGCCCGGGGGAGGCCTCCGGGTGGTACTGTACCGAAAAGAGCGGGAGGCTTCGGTGCGCCAGCCCCTCCACCGTGCGATCGTTCAGGTTTACATGGGTGAGCTCTGCCACCCCGTGCAGCGACTCCACGTCCACGGCGAAGCAATGGTTTTGAGCGGTGATCTCCACCTTTCCCGTAGTGAGATCCATGACAGGCTGGTTTCCCCCGTGATGACCGAACTTGAGCTTGTAGGTCCTACCCCCGAGTGCCAGCCCCAGTATCTGGTGCCCGAGACAGATTCCGAAAATCGGCACCCTACCGATGAGCGCCGCCACGTTTTCACGAGCGTAGGGGACCCCATCCGGGTCCCCCGGACCGTTGGAGAGGAAGACGCCGTCGGGGCGCTCGGCCAGCACCTCGCTTGCCGGCGTCCAAGCCGGGACCACCTTGACCCTAAAGCCAACGTCGACGAGGTTGCGCAGGATGTTTCGCTTGATTCCGAAATCGTAAGCCACAACGAGCGGCCGCCCGCCGGCCGCGGCTGCGCCCTCGGGGTGGCAAACCCGCCGATAGCCTTCCGTCAAATTCCACGTTCCCTCGACCCACTCGTAGGGCTCGCGGCACGTCACCTCGCTAACGAGGTCCAAGCCGACCAGACCAGGGTGCGCCCGCGCCCGCTCGACCAGCCGGCGGGCGTCAAGATCACGGCTCGAGATCACCCCGACTTGCGCCCCCACTGACCTTATCCGCCGCACGAGCGCGCGCGTGTCGATCCCCTGAATCCCCACGATACCGGCTCGCTTGAGATAGCTATCGAGGCTCTCCCGGGCCCGCCAGTTACTCGGCTCTTGCCAGCACTCCTTCACGACGAACCCCTCGACATATGGCCGGTGGGACTCCACGTCCTCCTCGTTCACGCCCACGTTGCCGATCTCGGTGTACGTCATGGCCACGATCTGGCCTTTGTAAGAGGGATCGGTCAGGATCTCCTGGTACCCGCTCATGCTCGTGTTGAAAACCACCTCCCCCGCAGTCTCCCCTTCCTGGCCGAAAGCCTCGCCCTCGAACACCGACCCATCCGCCAGGGCCAAGAGCGCTCTTCTTCTGTCCGCCCTCACGAGGTCTCCTCCCCTAGCGGGAGCATGAGCGGCCGCCCGCTCAAGATCACCGCGACTGCGCGCCCCACCATCTCCCAGCCGTCGAAGGGCGAGTTTTGGCTGCGCGACGCTGCCTCGCGCGCAAGGAATCGCCAGCGGCGCTCAGGATCGATGATGGTGAGGGTCGCCTCGGCACCGGGGGCCAGCGTGGGCGGCGGGCGCCGCAGCGCCCGGGCCGGCCCGGTGGTAAGCAGTTCTACCGCGCGAAGCGGAGAGATCGATCCGGCACGAACGAGCGCCAAGGTGAGAGGCACGGTGGTTTCCAGGCCGATCACGCCGAAAGGCGCGTCGGTAAGGCCCCTACCTTTGGCCTGCGCGGTGTGGGGCGCGTGGTCGGAAGCGATCGCGTCCACGGTGCCATCGGCTAACGCCTGCCGAAGGACCTCGACGTCTTCTTCCTCGCGAAGGGGTGGCCTCATCTTCGCCATCGCTCCGTATTCCGCTACGGCCTCCTCGGTGAGCGTAAAGTGATGGGGGGTCACCTCCGCCGTCACGTCGATCCCGCTTCTCTTGGCCTGCCGGATGAGTTCCATGGCGCCGCCCGTGCTCACGTGCGCGATATGCAGATGCCCTCCGCTGGCCGCGGCGAGCTCGATGTCACGCGCTACCATCGCCACCTCCGCCTCCGCGGGAATCCCAGAAACGCCGAGGCGCCGCGCCACCCGACCGGCATTCATGACGCCATTCGGAGCCAGACGCACATCTTCCGCATGCGAGACGATGGGCACGCCGAGGGTCTTGGTCGCGCACAGCGCCTCGCGCATGAGCTCAGCCCGCTCGATCGGCCTGCCGTCGTCGGAGAAGGCGCAGGCACCAGCATCTTTGAGGCTCGCCAGCGGGGCGAGCCTCTCGCCCCGCATGCCTTCGGTCACCGCCGCGATCGGCAGCACCCGGGCCAGCCCCACCTCCTCGGCACGCGCACGGATCCACGTGGTCATCTGTGGGGTATCGTTTACCGGATCCGTATTCGCCATCGCCACGACGGTCGCAAACCCTCCCGCCACCGCCGCGCGGCAGCCGGACTCGATATTCTCCGCCTCCTCATCCCCAGGCTCTCGCAGGTGAACGTGCATGTCGAGGAGCCCCGGCGTGACCCACAGCCCCTGGCCGACTACGGTGCGATCCGCGCTTTCTCTGCCCAGGCTCCCGCAGGGGGCGCAAGCGGCCACCACTCCTTCGTCGATCAAGAGATCCACCACGTCATCCAAACCGGCCGCAGGATCGAGCCGCCGCGCCCCCCTAATGAGTATCCGCACGGGGCGCCTCCGGGGGGGTCGTGGCATCGCCCCCGAGTGGATAGGTGCACTGCAATACCACTTTGTCGCGCCGCTCCCGATCGAGCTCGCGCAGCCTCACCCTAACCCTCTCGTTGGGCGCTGTAGGAATGTGCTTGCCCACGTAATTGGGCCTAAGCGGCAACTGGCGATGGCCCCGGTCGATCAGGACCGCTAGCCGGGCGCTGCGCGGCCGCCCGGCGCGCCAGATGGCGCTCAAAGCTTCTTTCGCCGTCCATCCGGTATTCATGACATCGTCGACCACGACCACCGACTTCCCCTCGATCTCCAGGGGCCGGCTTGCCTCTTCCGGCCTCTCCCCTTTCCTGCCCCAGCGCCTGATGGCCTCTGCCCCGGCATGGATGTCGATCACTCCGCCTTCGACTTCCACCCCGCGCTCGGCGCCTATGATTTCGGCGATCCGCTTGGCGATGTAAGCCCCGGTGGTTTTTACCCCGAGGAGCACCAGGCGCGACATCTCGGCCGTTTCTTCGACGATCGACCTGGCTAGAGACGCCAAACACTGGGCAACCTGTTCTTCGTCCATGATGGCCCGCTGGGGACCCAGCTTGTAAGGCTTGTAGCCGCTCTCTTCCGCTTGCTTGACCGAGGCAAACACCGCAAGCGCGCCTTCCCGCAGCCACTCCACGGCGTAAATGTGCGCCGCCTCGTTGTACTCCTGGTAATGCCGGGAGCGGCGGTTGCCTACCCATCGCGGCTGCAGGGCCCAGTCGCAGTAAGCGCAGCTAAGCTCCAGGCGTGCGTCCTCCGAGCCGGTGCGCACGAGAAACCGCCCCCCTGTGGACCTGCTCTCGGTCCGCGTCACGCAGTTGGGATTGGGGCAAACGGGGGCAGGGTCGGAATCGCAAAGATACACCGCAGGCGCAGGGCGCCTGTGGTGCCCCGAGGCAGGCTGCCTAAGCTTGCCCAGAATGAACTCGATGAGGGCCATTCTGACCCTCACGCCGTACGCCGCTTGCTTGAAATATACGCTGCGGGGATCCGCGTCCATTTCGGCAGGGATCTCGTCCACCCGGGGCAACGGGTGCATGATGAGGGTGTTTCTCAGCGCAGGGCTGCCGAACCCCCGACGGTCGAGCCTCGTGTAAGAATCCACCCCTCCCTCCACCCGCTCGCGCTGGAAGCGAGTCATGTAGAAGGCGTCGAGCGTCAGCCCCTTGCTCAGATGCTCTTCCAGATCGAACTCCGCATCGGTAAACAATGCTAGCTGGTGGGGCTTGGGCGGCGTGAGGTAGAGCGCGTTGATATCCCCGGCCACGGATTTGATCTCCTCGGGCTGGATCACGGTGGGCCGGTAGTTGTATTCCATGGCCAGCTTGGAAAGCGTATCAGCGGGGAGCTCCATGCCCTTCACCGGCGCCGCCACTATGTTCACGCCGAAGAGCGCCAGTCCCGTCACCAGCGAGTGCACGGTGCGCCCGTTCTTGAGATCACCGCAGATCGCCACCGTCAACCCTTCGAGCCTCCCCTTGGCGGCCTTCAGCGTGTAGAGGTCGCAAAGCGTCTGGGTCGGGTGCTCGTGGCTTCCGTCTCCGGCATTTATTACCGGCACACTCGAGTACTCCGAAGCGAGCAGGGCCGCGCCATCCCAATAATGGCGCAGAACGATCATATCGGCGTAGCTGCTAACCACCCGCATGGTGTCGGCCAAAGTCTCGCCCTTGGCCGCGGAGGAAACCTTCATGTCCGGGGCGCTGATCACCCGCCCTCCCAGCCGCGACATGGCGGCTTCGAAGGAGAGTCGGGTACGCGTGCTGGGCTCGTAGAAAACCGTCGCCATGATCCTGCCCGCGGCGGAGTCGAATACGGCCCCCTGGCTCAGCCCCGCGCCCAGCTCCTCTGCTCGAGCCAAGATGACCTCGATCTCCTCCTTGCTGAGGTCGGTGATCGACGTTATGTGCCGCACTGTCGTCCTTTTAGGTAATGTACACCACTTCGTCGCTGCCGTCCACCTCGCGCAACCTCACCCTTACCCGGGCACTTTCGGGAACCTTTGCGTTGTAGCCAATGAAATCGGCTCTGATGGGCACTTCGCGTCCCCCCCGGTCGACGAGAACGACAAGCTGGATAGAGGCGGGGCGGCCGAGGTCAGCGACCATGTCGATTGCCGCTCGAACCGTGCGCCCCGTGTAGATGACGTCGTCGACCAGGACCACGATCCTTCCATCCACCGCAACGGGCAGCACTGCCCCCTCCGTCTCCAGCCGCTCGCTCTCACGCTCCACATCGTCTCGCCTAAGACCGATATCCAAAGTGCCGAGCGGAGGCGCGAAGCCAGATATCCGGCCGAGCGCCTCTTTGAGGCGCTCGGCCACCTGGACGCCCCGCGATTTGATCCCCAGCAGAAGAAGATTGTCCCGCCCGCGGTTTCTCTCGGCGATCTCGTGGGCGAGCCGCGTCAAGGCACGCTCCATCGCCTCTGCATCAATGAGCAAGCGCGTGCGCTCTTCGGCGTCGGGCGCTTTCACCGTGCCCCCGCGACGAAAAAAAGCCCTCTCGGCCAAAGCCGAGAGGGCCTGTCTTCCCGCGTTATCTCTTTAAACGAGCAGTACAATCAAAATCCCTTTCTGACCTCGCAGGATCAGATTAAAGGTGGCCTCAGAGTATCCCCCCTGATGAAAGCTGTCAAGCCCGCGCGCAGCTATTCACGCGCGCCTTCGAGCCGCACCGATCGATCAAGTAACGCGCCCCGCTGGGATCGGGAAAGCGACCCTCAACGCGGGCGGCGCGCATCCCGGATCAAGCGCAGAAGCGCCACGTTGTCGGTATGGCCGGTCATGCGCGCGGTCACTTTGCCGCAGATGGGGCGGCCGAGAAGGTACATGTCTCCGATCAAATCGAGAATCTTGTGGCGGACGAACTCGTCCGGAAATCTGAGTTCGGTATTCACTACCCCGGAGTCGCCCACCAAAATGCAGTTGTCGAGCCTTCCCCCGCTCGCCAAGCCGACCTTGGCCAGCGCCTCTATCTCGCGCACGAATCCGAAGGTCCGAGCCGGTGCGATCTCCTCGCGAAAGCTTCGGCTACCTTCCAGCCGATAGCTCAGGTGCTGCTTGCCGATAGGCGGCGGGTAATCGAGCGTGTAATCCACGCAGAAGCAGTCCGCCGGCTCGATGGCTATGTACTTTCCCGATCCCGATCTTTCGCCGATCTCGTAGCGCCGATCGATGACGAGCGGCGATACCTCGCCCACCTGTTCCACCCGCCCGGCCGATTCCAACAGGTCGCAGAACTCGAGCGCCGAGCCGTCCAGTATGGGGATCTCGCCTTGCATTTTCACGAGCACGTTGGTGATCCGGTAGGCGTGCAGCGCCGCCATGAGGTGCTCGATCGTGCGCACCACCGTCCCCTCGTGATAAAGCGTGGTCGCATACCCGGTCGAGTCCACGAACTCCACCCGTGCTGGGATCGTCTTGCCCTCGGAGATACTCTCGAACAGGATACCGGTGCCCGGCGGCATCGGTTGCAGGATGAGCCCGGTTCGGATTCCGGAGTGGAGCCCCTGGCCATTGGCGACGACGCTTCTCGAGATCGTGCTCTCGCGCCATCTACCGCCGGGCACAGGTGCGCCGGTGCCCCGGCGGCCGCCTGCGGCGGGCCGCTCTTGCTCCTCCGCCATGGCGGATCCTTCCCGCTCTGCCGCCGCCCGCAGGGCACGCTCGACCACGCCCAAGAGCCCCTCCAACGAGAAAGGCTTCTCCACGAAGTCGAAGGCGCCTAGCTTGGTCGCCGTCACCGCGGTTTCGATGTTGCCGTGGCCCGAGATGACTATGACCGGCGTGGATGGGTCGGACCCCTTGATTCGCCGCAGCACCTCGATGCCGTCGATCTCGGGCATCCAGATATCCAGAATCACGAGCGCCGGCTTTTCCCGCTCGATGAGCATGAGCGCGTCACGCCCGTCGCGCGCCTCGATCACGCGAAAACCCTCGTCGGCCAACGCTCCACCGAGGCTGGAGCGAATCCCCTCCTCGTCGTCCACCACGAGGATCGCGGGCGGCTTAGGCCCCGGTCGATCCTCGAACCTTCGGGCAGTATTCGGTCTCACTAGTTTCCCCTCCAGTGGACTTACGCCACGTTTCGTGGCAGGGCGCTCCCGCCCTTGCTCACGGGTAGCTCGATCACGAAACGGGTCCCGCGCGGCTCGTTTTCCTTCACCCTGATGAAGCCCTCGTGCCCCGCCACTATGGCGGAAACGATGGCGAGCCCAAGTCCGGTACCTCCCCGTTTGGTCGAAAAATAAGGCTCGAACATCCTCGATTTCACCTGCGGGCTAAGCCCGCACCCGGTGTCGGCTACCTCGAGGGTAGCGATCCCATGCTCGGTGTTTAAGCCGGTCTTCACCTCGATCGAGTGCCGACCCTGCCCGCCCGGGCCGGGCGCCGGGACCGAGCCGCAAGCAGCGACGGCGTTATCCAGCATGTTGATCACCACCCGCTTCATCCCCTCGCGATCCAGCGGCAGGCGCGGCAAGCCGGCAGTTGGCTGGAAGACAAAGTCGATCTCCGGGTGCGCTTCGCGAAAAAGCACCACGGCCTCCTCTACAAGCTGATTCAGATCTTCGGGAGTGTGATCGCGCGACGGAAGTCGAGAAAACTTCGAGAACTCGTCGACTAGCGCCTTTAGATCCTCTACCTGCTTTACGATTGTCCGCGTGCACTCCTCGAAGAGCTGTCCGTCTTCTTTGAGGACAGGAGCGTAGTGACGATACAGGCGCTGCGCGGAAAGTTTTATGGGCGTCAGCGGATTCTTGATCTCGTGGGCTATCCTTCGAGCCACCTCGCGCCACGCTTCCATGCGCTGCACCTTTAGCACCTCGGTGACATCGTCGAGAAACAACACCACGCCGATTCCCGCGCCGTCCTCGTCCAAGATGCTGGTAGCCGTAAGGAGAACCGTAAGCACCCGTCCGTTGCGCTCTAGCTTTAGCTGGCGAAACTCCTGGCGCGGGCGCACGAGGCCTCCCCGCGGGAAATCCGCATCCGTCCCCGCCAGCGTCCCTATCATCCGACCGACCTCGGCCAACTCCTCGGCCTCGAAGACCCGGCTGAAGTGGCGGCCCACACAGTCCTCCTCGTCCACCCCGAGGAGCGCTTGAGCCGCCTTGTTCACCGTGCTCACGAAGCCGCGCGCGTCGAGCGAAACCACACCTGCGCTTACGTTGGCCAGAACCGCCTCGATGTAGCGTCGGCGCTGCTCGAGCTCGGCATTGATCTTTTCCAAATCAGCGGTCATCTGATTGAAGGAATTGACGAGCGTATCGATCTCGTCGTCCGCCTCCGGTTTTCGCCTGGTGTCCCGTGCGATGCGGTAGCGCCAATTACCGAGCGCCACCTGCCTGGTGCCCTCCGCCAGCATCTGGATCGGAACGGTGATTCCTTTGGCCAGATAGAATCCCAGCCATGTGGCGGAAAAAAGAACGAGAAGCGTGATCAAGACGAGCGTCAGGAGATACGCGTTCTTGATCGGTCTTTTCATTATCTTGAGCTGCCTGTACTCCTGAAAGGATCGGGCTACCTCCGCGCCTCTGCGGTTCACGCTCTCGGGAACGAAGTAGTCGGCCACGACCGCCCCGGCTATGCGCCCGTCGCGTCCGTAAAGCGGCGCGACTCCTCGGATCATGTCGGCCTCTCCCAGGCTCTCCACCTGGCTCTGGTCGCGCCCCGTGAGCGCACCCTTGATGACTCCAGAGAAGTCAGCGAGCTGTGCAACGCCGGGAGCTATAGATCTGCCGACCAGACCGCCGTCGAGCGAGAGAACAGCCAGGCTTGCCAACCCGTATTCGGAGCGCTTCTCGGCCAGGTAAGCCTCGATCTTCGCGCGGTCTTGCCCGAGCAGCTCCCTTCCTTCGATCTGGGCCGCAACCTGAGTTGCATTCGCAACCGTCCTATCCGACGCGTGTCGGTAGAAGGCCTGCGCTATCGCGAGCGATCCGTTGAGCGAACTCTCGACCTGAGAGTTGAACCAGTGTTCGATCGAGCTGGTCATGAATCCGTAAGCGACAAGGAAAAGGAGGACCGTCGGAAATATCGAAACCGCCAGAAAAGCCGCCACAAGCCGCCTCCGCAGCCGCCACCCGAGGATTCGCCGGCGCCGCTCGAAGGCTAGCTTGGCCAGGTTTCTCGCCACGAGAAAGATCATCAGGCCAAGGAGGACCATGACAAAGTTTATGAGGAGGAAGAAAACGACGTTATTGAAAAGGGAGCTGCCACTCGAAAACTGCGGCAGCCGCGTCTCGAAGTAACCGAAGACGACGACCGACAAGCCAGCGGCGAGTATGATTGCAAGCTCGCGCCGCCGCTGCCGCCTGGCAACCGACGCCGAAGACTCGGAGGGCTCTCGGCTCACCTCATCCACTGCTTCCAACGCCTGCGCTTGAAAATGCCCACGCAGTCCCCTCGGATCGCTCCGACGAGCCACCTTCTTTGGCGCCCCCTGCCTTGCCCTCCTCGAAGCGGCCCGACTTCACTCGGCGTCGTAGTCTAGGTCCGCCCATCTCCAATGTCCAGCGCCAGGGCTTCAGCCTGAAATGCGCGTACCAACGGAGCTCCCCCAGGCCCTGCGGCTTAAGCTAAACCAGCTTGCGCTACTTGACATGATGCGTCAACAGCGGCGAAAGCTCCCCCCCGGTTCCCAAGGCCGCCAAGGCCTTAGCGTCAGGCCTGCCTCGAGGTTACGAAGGGCCGCATTTCCCGAGCGCAACCGCCACCCCGCTCCCCGTCCGCGGCGGGCGGCGTTCGCTAGCCGCTTCCTCCGAGGGCTGCCCGCCTCGACCCCCAGGGTGGCTGACTCACGGTTCGCTTCGAGCTTGCTTGAGGAGCGTTATCTTGAACAAGCAGTTTCGGCTTCCATCGGCGACGGAGCTCACGAGCTCGACCTCGACACGTCTTCGCGTGTGGCGCTCGATCAGCATCCTGAGCCAGTTGACCGCGCACCCGCACAAGTGCCGATTGAGCTCGATCACTTTGCGCTTGACCAGCGGGCACATGCATTCTCCCGCGTGCTCCTCCTCCCAAAGGATACAATCGCCGTCGCGTTGGATCTTGATCTTGCTCGATCCTCCGAGAGCCATCTGTTGGAGGAAGGCGTCGAGCTCGAGCGGCCCCTCGATGGCGTAAAGCTCCGAGAAAGCATCCACGCAGCTTCGGGCCTGCGCCCGCAGTACCTGCTCGCGCGCATCAGGCTCGAGCGCCCACACTGCCTCGTAAGCGCCGCGAGTGATTCGGTCCTGATACTCCCGAATGAGTTTTTCCACCCAGTTCTCTGACACCACTGGTCTCTCTACCGTCAGCCGCTTCGCGGTGCCTGGCGATCGTCCTTACCGAGCCGACCGGCTCGCGCCATTGCGCCGAGGAATACCCAGAGATCACCTCTGCGGGCAAGCCCGGCTCGCCTAGCCACGACCACGCAAGAGAGCCCGCGCGTCGACTCCCCTCCCCCGCGGCTCCTCAGAGCAGTGTGCCCTGTACCGGGGGAGTGGTCTTGCTGCGGCCGAAGTGGGCCAGCGCGCGCGCCGTGGCGACTCGCCCCCGAGGTGTCCTGGCAATGTAGCCTTCCTGGATGAGGAAGGGTTCATAGACGTCCTCTATCGTGTCACTCTCCTCGCCCACGGCTGCCGCAAGCGTATCGAGCCCGACCGGCCCGCCCGCGAACTTGTCGATGATGGCCAGCAATATGGCCCTGTCCATTTTGTCGAATCCCGCTTCGTCGACCTCGAGCAGCTCGAGCGCCATGCGCGCGACCTGCTCGGTGACGACCCCAGAGGCCCGAACTTCGGCGAAATCCCTGGCCCGCCTGAGCAGCCGGTTGGCGATGCGCGGCGTGCCGCGGGCGCGTTTGGCCACCTCGGCGGCACCCCTGGGTTCGATGGAGACGCCGAGGATCGCGGCAGAGCGGGTGACGATCTTGACCAGCTCGTCGACCGAATAGAAATCGAGCCGGAAGGTCGCCCCGAACCGGTCACGCAACGGCGACGTGAGCAGGCCGGTTCTCGTCGTGGCCCCGATGAGCGTAAATGGCTGTAGGTCGAGCTTGACCGACCGCGCGCCGGGGCCCTGCCCGATCATGAGATCGAGCGAAAAGTCTTCCATGGCGGGGTAGAGAACCTCTTCGACGACATGGTTTAGCCTGTGGATCTCGTCGATAAACAGAACGTCGCCCCGCTCGAGATTGGTCAGGATAGCGGCGAGGTCCCCCGCCCGCTCGATCACCGGGCCGGAGGTGGACTTTATCGCCACACCCATTTCATTTGCGACGATATGAGCGAGCGACGTCTTCCCGAGCCCCGGAGGGCCACAGAGAAGTATATGGTCGAGCGACTCTCCCCTGGCCCGCGCCGCGCTTATCGCCACGCGGAGATTGGCCTTGATGTTTTCCTGGCCTACATAATCCGCGAGCGAAGCGGGCCGCAGCGAAATCTCGAAACTCGCCTCTTCCTCGAGCCGCGTGCCCTCTAACGGCACCCGCCGGCCCCGATCCTCCTTCACCGACTAAGCCTCCTAAGAGCCATCCGAATCGTCTCCTCGAGTCCCTGGGCCCCCTCTTTTTCCGCGCTCCCGACGGCCTTTTCCGCCTCGGCTCTCTTGTAGCCCAAGTTTACCAGAGCCGAAACCGCTTCGGCCGACTTCGCCTGCGGCCGCTCGCGCATCCCGTCGCGCCGCCCCCGCAGTTGGCTTACCTTGTCCTTAAGCTCCAGAACAAGCCGCTCCGCCGTCTTTCGGCCCACACCCGGCACGCGCACCAACCGGCCAACGTCGCCGTCCACGAGCGCCTTTTCCAACTCCTGCGCGCTCAGGCCCGACAGCACGGCCAGGGCCACGCGCGGACCCACCCCAGTTACCTGGATGAGGAGTGTAAAGAGCTCGCGCTCGACCTCCTCGACGAAGCCGAAAAGCTGGAGCGAGTCCTCGCGGACATGGGTATAGGTATTGAGTTCGACTCTGGAGCCGAGCGGGGGCAGCTTATAGAAGCTTTCCAGCGACACGAAAACCAGGTACCCGACACCGGAGACATCTATTACCACCCGATCGGGTGACCGCTCCACGAGCGTACCAGCCAGCCTGGCGATCATGGCGAAACCCTGGCCCGCAAGCCCTTGGGCCGGCCACGCCCTCGCGCCCCGAGGCGAGCGAGAATCTTTTCGGCGGGGGCACGATTCAAACAGCAAAGCGCCGCCGCCAGCGCGTCTGCACGATCCTCCTCGACTACCCTGGGTAGCGCCAGGAGCTTTGTGACGGCGTATTTTACCTGGTCCTTGTCCGCCCGCCCGTAGCCAGTAACCGCAAGCTTGATCTGGGCCGGGCTATATTCTCTCACCTCGAGCCCGGACCTGGCCGCGGCCAGAGCCACGACCCCGCGAACTTCCCCAAGCTTTAGAGCGCTCTGGGCATTGCGGGCGACGAAGGTTTTCTCCACGCAAGCCACGTCGGGCTGCCACTTCACGATCACGCACCCAAGGGCATCGAAGAGCGAGACCAACTTTGCGGGGAGACTCCCCCCTCTTGGCCTTATCAGTCCGCTTGCGAGATGAACCAGCCGCGACCCTCGCTCCTCCACTACTGCCCAGCCGGTGACGCTCGCCCCTGGGTCCACGCCCACGACCCGAAGCCCACCCCCATCTCCACCCTCTCGCCCGGCTTTTCTCATCCGCGCCGCGGCCCACCGCGGGGAATCCTCCGCTGGGCCTCGCCCCCGCCTAGGCGCTTATCTGTTCCAGCTCCTCCTGGGGAACGTCAAGATTGGCCGCCACGCTTTGGACGTCGTCATTGTCCTCGAGCGCTTCCAGGAGCTTGAGCACCTGCTCGGCTTCCTTGCCTCGGACGGTGACCGTGCTCTTGGGAACCCTCGTGACTTCCGCCGAAAGAATCGCGATGCCATTCTTTTCCAGGGCGTCTTTTACGGCCTCCAGGTTTTCCGGCGGCATCGAGAGCTCGAAGCTGTCAGCCTCCTCGGAAATGTCCTCGGCCCCCGCCTCCACCGCGATCTCGTACAATCTCTCCTCGTCCACGCCACCCTTGCCCACCCGTAGGAGGCCGCAGCGGGAAAATATCCAAGAGACGCAGTTGTTCTCACCCAAGCTGCCGTTATGCTTGCTGAAGAGGCTGCGAATCTCGGCCACCGTGCGGTTACGGTTGTCCGTCAGAACGTCCACCATTATGGCCACGCCGGCGGGTCCGTAACCCTCGTAGACGACCTGCTCGTAGTTGGCCCCCTCGAGCTCTCCACTACCCTTCTTTACCGCCCTGTCGATGTTGTCGTTGGGCATCCGAGCCGCCTTAGCCGCGGCGATTGCGGTTCGCAACCGAGGGTTCGAGGCGGGATCGGCCCCACCCAAGCGCGCCGCCACCGTGATCTCCCGGATGAGCTTCGTGAAGAGCTTGCCCCGCTTGGCATCCTTGGCAGCCTTCTTGTGCTTGATGGAACTCCACTTGGAGTGGCCTGACATAGCTACGTTACCCTCGCGCTTGCCCGGCTTGGCCCGGACAGATTGGCTGATAGCACATAAGAGGGCAAGAGTAAACTTAGCGGGCCCCTGGGCCTGGCGCTTGGCGGAGGTGCGTCCCGCCAGTTCCGCTTCGGGTTGCTGGTACCACAAATAGGAGTAGCCGGCCGAACCACTGCGGCGGGTTTTGCTCTGCGACGCGTACGGGACTTGTCAGTATCGCACCCAAAGTATACCCTTGCGCCGGACGATGGTGAGGTGGTGGCGGATAGCGGCTCTGGGTTCCCTGCTTCTCCTCGACGGCTGCTACTTTTTCGCCAAGCCGCCTGCGCCTCCGAAGGGATCGCTGGAACACGGAATCGCATCCTGGTACGGGCCGGGCTTTCACGGCAAGCGAACCAGTAGCGGCGTGGCTTTCGACCAAGACAAGCTCACGGCCGCCCATCCCACGCTACCGCTCGGGTCCAGGGTGCTGGTTACAAACAAGCGAAACGGCAAGAAGGTCGAGGTAGTTATCAACGATCGAGGACCTTTCGTCCCGGGCCGCGCGATCGACCTCTCCAGGGCTGCGGCCGAGCGGTTGGGGATGCTCGGGCCCGGCACTACACCGGTCAGGATCGAACTCGTAGCGCTACCGCCCGACGGCTCTCGGCACGTGCGCTACGCCGTGCAGGTAGCGGCATTCGTCCGCCGAGAGCACGCGGACGCCCTGGTCGAAGAGCTCGCCCGCAGATTCGACGATGCCTACCTTCTTCGGCACGAGATGGGAGGTGCCACATACTTTCGCGTGCGATTGGGGCCTTACGGCACCAAGGAGCAGGCTCAAGAGCGGGCGCGAAGGTTGGTAGGGCTCGGGTGGCCAGCCTTTGTCGTCGAGGAGAATCGCAAGTGAGGAGAGCCCTCTGCCTTGCCCTTCTCGCTTCGCTCGTTGGCGCAAGCGGCTGCGCATACCGAATCGTGCGCGCAGGCGAGCTCGATCGGGCCCGGTTCGAAGACATCCGAGAGCGCCTCTCCCGCACGCGCGGCTTGGCCTTTCTCAGGCCGGTTCCAGTTTCGGTAGTCCGATCCAGCGAGGTGCGCTCCTATCTGAGAGAGGAGTTGGGTCGGGAGATGCCCCCCGAGGAGCTTCGCAACCTGACCCGGGTGTATTCTCGCCTCAAGCTTCTCGATCCCGACGACGACCTGGAAGGGGCCGTTTTGGACCTTTACCAGGACCAGGTGGCGGGTTTCTACGACCCGAGGAAGCAGAGTCTCTTTCTCGTCGCCGACGCGCTCAGGGGCCAGTTCGCGATCAGGGTGGCAAGCGCCCTGCTGCGACGGGATTTGGCCGGGGAGATGTTTCTCGCCCACGAGCTCACCCATGCCCTGCAAGACCAGCATTTCGAGATCGGCAGATACTTGAAGGACGTCAAACAGGACGACCGTTCGCTGGCGCGCCGCGCGGTCTACGAGGGGGATGCCACGCTGTCGGGCTTCGCCACATTGGCCGGCGGGCTAGAACAGGGAATGCTCGACAAGATAGTCGGAAAGCTACGAGAGGTACCCGAGGAGCTCGAGCAAAGATACCCCGACACCCCACTGGTACTCAGAGCCGCCGTAGCTTTCCAGTATGTAGAAGGTACCGAAATGGCCGCCGAAGCCTATCGACGCGCGGGTTGGCCGGGAGTGAACGCGCTCGTAGAGAATCCCCCCGCCTCGACCGAGCAGGTTATGCACATCGAGAAATATTTTGCATCGGAGGACCCCCCTGTGGAGATCGACCTCGGTGGCGTCGCACTCGGCGGAGGGGGGTGGCGGGTGGTAGAACAGAACACCATGGGAGAGCTCATAGTGCTTACGCTCCTGAAGCGGCACCTCTCGGCCGAGAAAGCCGCTACAGCCGCCGCTGGGTGGGGAGGGGACAAGCTCGTTGCCTCCCAGCGTGGCGAAAGCATGCGTTTGGTCTGGCTGTCGAATTGGGATACGAGTCACGACGCCGCGGAATTTTTCTCGGCATTGACCGCGGTGATGGGCTTGCACTGCGAAGAGGCGGTAGGGGAAGGAGGCGGTAGCGAGGCTGGGTGCGTTTCCCCCGACGGATCCTCCTATCTCGAGAAGCGCAAGAGGCAGGTTCTTTTGGTGGACCAAATGCCGCCCGACGATCCGGCGCAGATCGCAAGAACGGTCTGGAAGATGGCCACTGCAGATCCTCCATCACCCGCCACGGGCCGCTGAACCGAAGACCTCGCCAAAAGCTCGTTCCGCTGCACGCCTTGGCAGCCTCAACGAGGCGACGCCTTCCTAGCGACCCGAGATTTTCTCGGCTGAGATCTCGCGCCGCCTCGCCTGGCTTCGGTCTCGGCCACCACCCAGTCGATGTACTGCGCAAGCCCTCCGCTCGCCTCGAACGCTATCACCTCCGGAAGTTCGTAGCGATGGACGGTTTCGATAAAGCGCGTAAGTCGCGCCCCCGATTTTGCGCTCGTCTTGACGAGCAGCAGCCACTCTCGCTCCTTCTCCAATCTTCCCTTCCAGCGAAAAGTGGAACGGATGGGCCCGATACTGTTCACGCATGCGGCAAGGCGCCCTTCGACCAGCAATCGGGCCAGCCGAGAAGCCTCGCGCGCCGATCCCACAGTGGTAAGGACTAAGCAGACCTTCGTTTTTTTCCGCATCGCCATGCCCGTCACCTCCAAGAGAACATCCGTTCGGCCGCCGCGGCTGCGCCCTCCTTCGATCTCGGCGGCCGTCAGCGACCTGCCGAGCCGGGGCTTCCCGAAGGAAAGCCCGGCTGAGGCCCGCCGCGGACCCACTGCTCCGCCAATCGCAGATACTGCGGCTTCGATTGGGGGGAGGCGGTCCGCACGGCGCCCGCGGTTCCCCGTACCGGAGAGCGGCGCAGCCAGAGGCTCCGACACAGCCTTCTCCACCACGCCATCCCCATGAGGAAAAACTTCCGGCCGGGATCGAGCACGCCGGCGGCCGCAAGCTCAGCCAGTTGCAATTTGTACCATCCTGGCGAAAGGGTGCCCCGGCTTCTCAAGTCGGCTAGGGATTCGGCCAGGCTCGCGCTTCCGTAGCCGGCGCGTTCCTTCAGATCCTGAGCCACCGCGCGAAGTCCCTCGCAGTCGCAAAAACCGTCCTGGGTGAGAACGGCCGCGGTCTGGAAATAGTCGAACGCCGGTACCAACCGAGTGCCGAAGGGGAGAAAGCTGCTCGGGGGGGTGCGGCGTCTCAGGTGGATGAAGATGCGCCAGACCGTCTCCTGTGGCACCACGCTCGGCGCCAACCGCTCGATCTCGCGCACCCTGCTCGGGTCGACGTCCAGCCGCCTGAGGACCCCCAGAAGCTCCACCGTCCCGATCCTGCCGGCGATGAAGTCGGCGTAGAGCGAATAGGCGATAGCGTCGGACTCCCAATCGTCGCCAAAGAGCACCTCCACGGTGTCACCTGCCCCGGCGAGGCGAGCCTTCAGGAGTTCGGCGATTTTGAAACCCACCTGCTCGCGCAGGTAACGAAACCGGCCCCGCACGATTTGGCGCAACTGGTCTTTGAAGACGATACTATCGACCTCGACCCCATCGAGGACGAGCTTTTGGCGGATCGCCTTGCGCAACTGAGGCGGGCTCGCCGTGAGGAAAAATACCTCGACCTCCTGGCCCCTCTCCACCGCGCTACGCCTCAAAGCCCTGATCAGCGTGGCAACGCCGGGGACGTCCACTTTGTCTTCCGCCTTCTCGAAGGGGGCCCGCACCAGCGCGCGGAAGGAATCGAAGTCGGTGTCCAGATAGGTCTTGTCCAGATCCCAGCGCAACACCAGGCGAGGAAGCTTCCGACGGTGGCTGGCAGAGGCGAGTTTCCCCGCCCGAAGCGGCTCCAATGGCGGGGTCTTCTCTGGGGGGTAAGCGCTCAAGGGGCTCCCGCCAGGCCGGCGGCGATCTCCTGTGGCACCCGGTCGCGAACCGCGTTGGCCGCGACCTTCACCGCGTTTTCGACGGCGCGCGCGCTGGAGCGCCCGTGAGCTTTTAGTACCAGGCGGTCGAAGCCCAGCAAGGGCGCACCCCCGTACTTGGCGTAATCGGTCAAGCTCTTGAGCCGCCTGAGGCCAGGTCCCAACATAGATAGAGCAAGGCGCCAAAGAAGCTTTCGGCCGCGCGCATAGCTCGCCACATCGAGCGCCACTTCGGCCACCCCCTCGACCAGCTTGAGAACCACGTTTCCCAACAACCCCTCGCAAACGATCACGTCGGCCCTACCTTTAGCCAGGTCGTTCCCCTCCACGTTGCCGACGAAGTTGAGCTCGTCGATACGATCGAGGCGCTCGTAGGCCTGTGCCAAAACCTCCCCCCCTTTGAAACGCTCCGCCCCCATATTGAGAAGACCGACCCTCGGGGCGCTCACCTTGGAGATCCGCTTCGCATAGGTGCTGCCCATCACGGCAAATTGGACGAGCTCCTCCGCCCCAGCCGTGACGGTCGCACCTACGTCCAGGATGAGCGCCAACCGATCCTGTCCCGGGTACTGCGTTTTTCTCGGGAAAACGCTCGCCAGCGCGGCTCGGCGAACGGCGGGAAGGAGGGGAAAGGTCCGCGCGCTGGCTAGAATGAGAGCGCCTGTGTTACCCGCGCTGACCAATGCATCGGCTCGGCCATCGGCCACCGCTCGGGCGGCCACAGCAACGGATGCGTTTGGCTTGGCGTCCAAGCCCTCTCTGGGAGCCTCGTCCATGGCTACGAACTGGGGAGAGTGGATCACATCGATTTGACGGCGGTCGTGCGCAACCGCAGAAAGCTCCTCGCCAATTCGACGCTCGTCTCCCACCAGCACGCAGTCTATGTCCGTCTCGAGCGACGCACGCGCCACGCCCCGCACGATTTCGCGCGGTGCCTGGTCCCCTCCCATGGCATCGACGGCTATCGTGGGCATAAGTAGGAGCCCTTCCTCAGCCCGCTGCGAGGCACCTTCTCAACTTTTCGCGAAGCGCCTCCTCCGTCACTCGATACTTGAAGGCCTTGCGCCCGTTCACGAAAACGACGGGTATCTGATCACCATACTCCCCCCGCAGCGCCGGCTCTGCGTCGATATCGACTTCGTCGAGCTCAAAAGGGATCTCGCCTCTCACCTTGTCCAGCACCGCCTTTACTTCGGCGCAAAGGCAGCAACCCTTGCGCGTCAGGAGGACCACCCTGATTGGATAGGACGAAGCCGCCGCCATCTGCGCCGCCAAGAATGGCACAGTTTGAAGGCAAGGGCTAGGATTTGACTCCGGGGCGCGTCTCGAGTAAATTTTGGGTTTCGATGCGCTACGCGGTCATCAAAAGCGGAGGCAAGCAGTACTTTGCCGAGCCGGGGTGTGAATTGAGGGTGGAGCGACTCGACGGCGAGGTCGGATCCGAGATCGCCTTCGAGGAGGTCTTGCTCGCCTGCGACGACGGCGGCACGCTAATCGGGACTCCGTTCGTGCAGGGGGTAAAGGTCCAGGCCCAAATCGTACGCCATACGAAAGCGACGAAAGTAGAAGTCTTCAAAAAGAAGCGACGCAAGAACTACCGGCGCCGCTACGGTCACCGCCAGCCCATAACGGTGGTGCGTGTGACCGCCATCGGCAGCCCGACCGAGGAAGTGAGCAATGGCACACAAGAAAGGCCAGGGGTCGAGTCGTAACGGAAGGGACAGTCAGGGCCAGCGCCGGGGGGTAAAGCTCTTCGCGGGGCAGTTCGCCAGGGCTGGCAGCATCCTGGTGCGCCAGCTCGGCACCAAAGTCCACCCCGGGCCCAACGTCGGGATGGGCCGGGATTTTACGCTGTACGCCAAAATCGACGGGATCGTCTCCTACGAGCGCTTCGGCAGCGGACGCTGCCGCGCAAGCATTCGGCCGATCCAGTAGGAAGAAGGGCCGAAGCCGGCGCCCCAGGGTCTTTCCCGGAAAAGCGCGCAACCACAAAACCTCTGCCTCGCTCCTCTCTCCGTGCTAATGTATCGAATGCCGGATGAAGTTCGTCGACGAGGCACAAATCGAAGTCAAGGCTGGTGACGGCGGCAGGGGCTGCGTCGCTTTTTTGCGGGAGAGATTCAAGCCGCGCGGCGGCCCCGCCGGCGGAGACGGCGGAGACGGCGGAGACATCATCCTTCGGGCGGACAAAGAGAGAACGACTCTTTTGGACTTCAAGTTCAAACCCCGTATCGTCGGCAACCCCGGGGAGCATGGCCGGGGCAAATGCCAGACCGGGCGCTGCGGTGCGCCGGTCGTGGTAAGCGTGCCTGCGGGCACGGTGGTACGGGATGCAAGAACGGGCGAGATCGTGGCCGACCTCGCATCCCACGGGGCCGAGGTGGTGGTCGCGCGCGGAGGTCGAGGTGGGAGGGGCAACGCCAGGTTTGCCACCCCGACGAATCAGGCCCCGAGACGGGCCGAGGAGGGAAGACCGGGAGAGGAACGCACGCTCCTTCTCGAGCTTCGCTTGCTCGCCGACGTAGGGGTGATCGGCCTTCCGAATGTGGGAAAATCCACTTTCCTGGCCGCCGTCTCGGCGGCGAGGCCCCGGATCGCCGATTATCCCTTTACCACGATCGTTCCCACCCTCGGCGTAGCCAGGGTGGGAGAGCGGGATCTCGTCTTCGCCGACATCCCAGGGCTGATCGAGGGCGCCCACCGGGGCGCCGGCCTCGGCACCAGGTTTCTTCGCCATATCTCACGCACCGCCCTCTTGGTCCACCTGCTGGACCTCTCGCGGCCGAACTCCGACCCGCTTCGCGATTACGCCATCGTGAATGACGAGCTTGGCGCCTTCGACGCGACTCTCCTCGGCAGGCCCCAGCTCCTGGTCGTCAACAAACTCGACCTCCCCTCGACGGCCGAGCGTTTGGCCAAGACCCGGGAGGAATTCGCCGCGTTGGGTGTCAGGGTGATGGCCATGTCGGCACTGACGCGCCAGGGAGTGCCCGAGGTGCTGGCGAGCGTCTTGGAGATGGTAGAGACTGCTAGAAGCGACCAAACGGAGAAGGAGGTGCAAGTTCCGCGGTGACCCAGCTCGAAGCCAGGCGACGGCTCCTGAAACGGCCCAGGCGCATCGTAGTCAAGCTGGGCAGCAGCGTCGTCGCCGACAGCCGGGGGCTCAAGCGAGAGCGAATAAAGGAGATCGCCGAAGAGGTGGCCGAGGTACAGGGCCGGGGCACGCATGTGGTCATCGTCTCCTCCGGGGCGATCGCCGCGGGCAGGAGCCGGTTGGGGCTGAGCCGGCGGCCGCGCACAATAGCGGAGCAGCAGGCGGCGGCGGCGGTGGGACAGATCAGGCTTATGGCCGCCTACGAATCGTCCTTCTCCTCTTGGGGCATCAAGGTGGCTCAGGTGCTCCTTACCCGAGACGACTTCGCCAATCGCCGCCGCTATCTGAACGCCAAGCACACCATGTCCATGCTCTTGCGCTACGGCATCGTCCCGGTGGTGAACGAGAACGACACGGTCGTGGTGGCCGAGATCAAGTTTGGCGACAACGACAATCTATCGGCGCTGGTGGCCGCGCTGATCGAGGCGGATCTGTTGGTGATGTTGAGCGACGTCGATGGCCTCTATACCGAAGACCCGAGGTCGGGAAAGGAGGCGTCGCTGGTACGGCTGGTGGAAAAACTGGACAAAGAGGTCCTCGATTACGGGACCTCCCGCTCGACCGAGGTGGGAACCGGCGGGATGGCATCCAAGCTTCAGGCGGCCGCAACCGCCACGGCGTCGGGGATCCCCGTCCTCATAGCCAACGGCACGCGCCCCGGCTCACTTCGAGCCGCGCTCGATCCGGCCCGCGAGTGCGGAACTCTGATACTCCAGAGCACCGATCGTTTGGCCCGACGCAAGCAGTGGATAGCTTACACACTGAGGCCGGAAGGAACGATCGTGGCCGACTGGGGAGCCTCGGAGGCAGTCTGCTGCCGCGGATCGAGCCTCCTGCCCTCGGGGATCAGCGAAGTGGTGGGTGACTTCGACGCCGGAGCTTGCGTGAGCTGCGTCGATACCAGCGGCAAGGAGTTCGCCCGCGGGCTCGTCGCTTACAGCTCGAGCGAGCTGAGAAGGATCAAGGGCCTTCATAGCCGCGAGGTAACACGAGTATTGGGATACAAGGTGGCCGACGAGGTGATTCACCGGGACGACCTCGTCCTGATGAAATAAAAACAATCGCTCCCTATGAATGAGTCCGCCGTAGGAGACAGAATGGAGATCGCCGACCAGGTCATAGCGACTTGCCGCAAGGCAAGAGATGCCAGCCGGGCACTCGCCCTGGCTGGTACGGAGGTAAAGAACGAGGCGCTGCGCGGGGCCGCGGCCGCGCTCAGGCGCGAGACCGAAGCGCTGCTCGCGGCCAACCGCGAGGACAGGGACCGGGCGCGCCGGCAAGGGGTGTCACCCGCGTTTCTCGATCGGTTGAGCCTGTCGCGCGAGCGAATCGAAGCCATGGCCCAGGGGATAGAGCAGGTCATGAACCTGCCGGATCCAGTCGGGGAGGTGATGAAGAAATGGCAGCGGCCGAACGGGCTAATCATAAGCCAGGTCAGAGTTCCGATCGGGGTCGTCGCTGTGATTTACGAGTCCAGGCCCAATGTCACGGCGGATGCGGCCGCGTTATGCCTCAAATCGGGAAATGCCGTGATTCTTCGAGGCGGGAGCGAGGCGTTCTCCACCAACAAGCTGATCGCCGGGCTTGTGGCGGAGGCGGCTAGCCTCGCCGGCCTTCCCCCGGCATGCGTTCAGCTTCTCGAGAGCACGGAGCGAGAGGCGGTAAAGGTGATGCTTCAGCAGAGCGACTCGATCGATGTCGTGATCCCGCGCGGGGGGGAAAGCCTGATCCGGACGGTAACGGAGGAGTCGACAATCCCCGTGATCCAGCACTTTAGTGGCATATGTACCATCTATGTGGACAGGGCGGCGGACGAGGACATGGCCGAGGCGATCGTCGTGAACGCCAAAACGCAGAGGCCCGGGGTTTGTAACGCCGTGGAGAATCTGCTCGTCCACCGGGCCGTCGCCGAGCGCTTCCTGCCCCGGGTCGCCAAGCGCCTCGCGGATCTGGGCGTTGAGCTAAGAGGCTGTCCCAGAGCTCGCCAGCTGGCTCCGGGAATGACTCCGGCATCGGAGGAGGATTGGGATACCGAGTACCTGGACCTGATTTTGTCCGTCAAGGTAGTAGATTCTATGGAGGAGGCCGTGGATTTCATCGCCCGTCACGGCTCGGGCCTCGCCGATGGCATCGTCACCGCAGACGAGGAGGCGGCGGTGCGGTTCGCCGAGCGCGTGGATTCCGCGGCTGTGTTCGTGAACGCCTCTACCCGCTTTACCGACGGCTACGAGTTCGGCTTCGGCGCCGAGGTCGGTATCAGCACCAATAGACTGCACGCGAGAGGGCCGATGGGGCTTGCGGAACTCACCACCTACAAATACGTGGTAAAAGGAAGCGGCCAAGTGAGGGAGTGAATGAGGCGCGTAGGACTGTTTGGCGGCACTTTCAATCCCATCCACCTGGGCCATTTGCGGGCGGCCGAGGAGGCAATGGAGATCCTGCGGCTCGATCGTGTGGAGTTCGTGTTGAGCCGCGTGCCTCCGCACAAGCCGGAGGACCCGGAGCTCGCACCTGTGGAGGATCGCCAGCGCATGGTCCTTCTGGCCATCGAGGACAATCCCGCGTTCGCGCTCAACACGAGCGAGATCGCCCGCCCGGGACGCTCTTACAGTGTAGAGACGATCGCCGCCTACCGGACCGCTCGGCCCGACGACGAGCTCTTCTTTCTGGTCGGAGCCGACGCCTTTGCCGAAATCCACACTTGGCGGGAATTCCCCCGTATCTTCGCATCCTGCAATGTCGCGGTCTTGGCGCGCCCGGGCTCGCGAGCCAACGAGCCGCCGGTTGCCATCGCGGGGGCGTTTTGCTACGATCCTGCAAGCCGTAGGTATGTCCACGAGTCAGGATACTCTCTCCTTTTCCTGCCCATCACGCAGCTCGACATCTCGGCTTCGGGCATACGCGCTAGGATTGCGGCCGGTGGCTCGGTGCGTTACCTGGTTTCGTCCAGTGTCGAGAGGCATATAACGGAGCGAGGTCTTTACCGCAGGCGGCTGGCAAATTGAATCGTAGGCAACCGACTCGAAAGCTCGCCGCGAGGTTTGGTAGCCGTGACAAGGCGCTCATGTGCGCGCAGTTGGCCGCGGGGAAAAAAGCCTCGGATCTGGTGATAATGGACGTGAGCGCGCTTACCACGATCGCGGATTACTTCGTCCTTTGCAACGGGCGCTCCGACCGACAGGTGCAAAGCATCGCACAGACAATCGAAGAAGGGATGGCCAAGATCGGCGTGCGCCCTTTGTCTCTGGAGGGCTATCAGCGAGGGCAGTGGGTTCTCATCGACTTGAACGACGTGGTGGTGCACGTGTTCTACGAGCCCGTGCGCGAGTTCTACGACTTAGACCGCCTGTGGGCGGACGCGCCCAAGGTCGAACCCCCATCCGGCCCGAGCCCGGCGGGGCAAGGATAGATCCGGGTGGAAGATACCAAAAGGGCGCGAGCGTGGTGCGGATTACCCTGACCTCCGCCAGCATCGTGGCGGCCGCCGCGGCGGCGGGTTATCTCCTTTACTACAACCCGGAAAGCGTCGAACTGCGGTTGGGCCCAACGGCAGTGTGGCAGGCCCCGCTGGCCCTGATTATCCTCGCTTCCTTCCTGGTCGGCGTCGGCGCCGCCATGCTGGTATCTTTTGCTGCGAAAAGTCGAGACGCCGTGCGAGCCTGGCGCAAGCGGCGCGCCGCCAACCGCGAGCGCCGACGCCAGGAGCGCAAGGAGCTGGGAATGGGACTCGCCTGGTTGGGCGAGCACGATCGGGCGCGAAACCTGCTGGGCAAGGCGCTCGATGCCGCCCCCCAGGACCTCTCGGCATTTCTTCTCTTCGCCAAGACCTACC
This sequence comes from Myxococcales bacterium, assembly GCA_037446155.1. Taxonomy (GTDB): domain Bacteria; phylum Desulfobacterota; class Binatia; order UTPRO1; family JBBIJE01; genus JBBIJE01. Next base: position 117,234 of record JBBIJE010000010.1, read on the forward strand.
TCGACGAGGGAGACTTCGAGCGGGCGCGGGCGTTTCTGCAGGAGGGGCTGGACAGCCGTGGAGCGGACGCGAGGCTACTGTACCTTCTGGGAGAGGCCCACAAGGGACTGGGAGATCTTGCTGCTGCAACCGATGCCTGGAAGAGGGCGCTCGCCCTGGCGCCCAAGAGCATCAAGGTAAAGGCCGCCTTGCGAGACGCCTACATCGAGCAAAAGCGCTGGAAGGAGGCAGCCGCGCTCCAGGAGGAGTGCCTTTTTGCGGCGCGACGGGCCAATGAATACGCCGCCGCACAGGGGCTCCTGCTCGGGCTTCGCTTCGAGGCTGCACTGGCTCAGAACAGTCCTCGGGACACGCAAGCGGCACTTCGAGCGATCTTGCGCAAGGAGCCAGATTTCGAGCCGGCGCGGGTGAGCCTCGGCGAAGCGCTCCTCGCCTTGGGGAAGAAAAGGGCGGCCGAAAGAGTCTGGAAGCGGGCCCTTCGTCGCTCCCCCCGAGGGGGGGTAGTGGACAAACTCGAGAAATTGATGGAGGAGAGCGGACGGTTGGAGCGCCTCGATTCGGTCTTCCGTCGATACCTCTCGCGTCACGAGGAAGACGCCGCGCTCAGGCTCTTCTACGCCCGCTACCTTATCAAAACCGACCGGCCCGGTCGTGCCAAGGAAGCTCTCGAGGCTTTGCCCGAGCGCCACCGCGGCTCCACGCCCGCGCTGGTCCTCAGAGCACAGGCCGAGGCGAAACTGGGGACGGCATCAGAGGCTGCCCGACTCGTGGGAGGGGTCCTGGCCTCCGCCACGATCTATCCCTTCTGCTGCGCAAGATGCAAGCGAAGCTCGCCCGAGTGGCTTTCCCGCTGCCCTGGTTGTCTCGCCTGGGGCACCATGCGCTCCTTCCTGGAGCACGAGACCCCCTCCTGAGCGGGTATTTCCTGCAACTGGACGGGCCAACCGGCGCGTTACCGCAGCCCTGCTCCCAAAAAACCGCGTCTCCTCATTCCCGAAAGAGGTACGAGTGCATTCTGGCGAGACCCCCCAAGTCGTGCAGATCGGTGTCAAAGTTTGGAACGGACACCAGCGGGATCTTCCTCGGCAGCGCCGCCCGGAACTGCTCCATTCGGAGAGCGTCGCCGCGCGCCAGGAGCTGGTACCCCACAAAATTACGGCAAAGCCAGCGCAAAACCGGCCGCTTGAGCTGCCGCCCGAGAACCGAGCGCAGGAGCGCCTCGATTTCGGGGCAATCATCCAAGCCAGGCGGCTGGCTCGCCAACTCGCCGTTTCGCTCAGCCTTGAACTCCGGGTGCACGCGGTTGAAGATCACGGCTCGCAGCGGCATTTCGAGCTCGGCCATGCGAGCGGAAAGGAACTCGGCTTCGGTCAGGACTTGCTCCTCCGGGCCGGTGACCAGAAGGAAGGCGGTATCCTTGCTCCGCAGGATCTTCTCGATGGTGGCGGCGCGCTCGCGGAACTCGTCGAACATGCTGCTCATCGCGGCGAAAAAATCCGAGACCTCCGCCAGCGCCGAGATTCCCGTAGCGTCCTCGAGCTTGCGAAAAAGAAAGCCGATCGACCTGTTGATCGATTTGAGCTTGGTCCAGCCTCTGGACATGTACGGGGTCAAGAACCACTTGACGACGCCGCGGTCGAGAAACGCGCTTATACGCCTGGGCGCTTCGAGAAAATCGAGCACGTGGCGGGTGGGTGGGGTGTCGATCACGATCAGGTCGAACTCTCCGCTTTCGTAGAGCACGCAAAGCTGCTCGATCGCCACGTACTCGTGCGAGCCGGCGAAGGTGCTGGAGAGGCTCTGGTAGAAGCGGTTCTTCAAGATCCTCTCGTGAAGCTCGGGGCTCCCGGCGTGCCGGGCGATCAAGGCATCCCAAGCCGCCTTCTGGTCGAGCATCATCGCGGCAAGCGTTCCCTGGGGCGCGAGGTGGTAGCGGCGAAAGAGCTGCGGGGGCACCTTCTTCGGCTTGTCGTCCGAACCTTCCACCCCGAGCGAACTGGCCAGGCGCCGGGCGGGATCGATGGTAAGCGCCACAGCCCGCCTGCCGCGCAGCGCTCCCCAAAGCGCGATGGAAGCGGCCGTGGTGGTCTTTCCTACTCCACCGCTTCCGGCACAGACGATGACACGATGGCGTTTTACCAGGGCGCTCAGATCCACCGGTACTCCGCGGTCTTTCCGGTACCTATGACCCGCACACCCAACTGACGCTCAATCAGCTCGCGCAGCACCTCGACCTGCTCCAAGCCGAACTCCTCGGTAAAGAGAAAGGGAAGCTTGACCACCGGAAGGGGCACGCGGGCGGCGAGCCGCTCGAGACAGGCCTCGTTAGTCTCCGCCCAAAGAGCCTCCTCGCGGGCGCACCGCAAGATCTCCTCCACAAGAGAACGCACCGCGGGCTTTGCCTCCTCTAGGCTCACCAGCCATTGTTGCACCTCCGCGCTCGCCACGACTCTCTCGTGCAGCCGATTGACGAAAAGGATTCCGAGGGGGAGCCGCAGATGACAGAGCTGTTCGTACATCTCTATCGTCTCGGCTACCGGCATCTCTTCGGCGGTGGTCACGAGACACACCACCGTGCGCGCCGGGTCGGAGAGCAGGTCGGCCACCTTTTTAGCCTCCCGGCGCACCAGGCCGGGGCCGAATGCCTCCTCGGCCGCACGCGGCATGCGCAGGTACTGAAGGCTGTGACCGGTAGCGGGGCTATCGACGATCACGAGATCCCAGAAGAATCCCCCGCCGGTCGGATCCCGCCGCTCCTGCTCGTACCAGACTTTGCCCACCGTCATGAGCTCCTTGAGGCCCGGCGCCGCCGCGACGAAGTAGCGATACAACCGGCTTTCGACCACCATCCGAAGCACGCGCCTAACCCGGATCACCAGGCCGAGGTATTCGGTAAGGGCCGACATGCCATCGATACGAAGGAGAGAGAGATTACTGGAAAGCTCGCGCGGCCCTGGCTCGCCGCCCATGCGAACGGAAAAGAGCTGGGCCAAGCGCTCCGTGGCCTCCATCTGCACCAGGAGCACTCGCCGGCCCCGCCGAGCCGCCGCAAGCCCCAGCGCGGTCGCCACGGTACTCTTCCCCACCCCTCCCTTGCCGACCACGAAGAGAACCCGCTTCCTGAGAAGGTCCGCCAGGGTCTTCATGACCAGCGGCGGAACGCAAGGCAGGCGTTGGTGCCCCCGAAGCCGAAAGAGTTGCTTAGGGCGGCGCGAAGCGGCGCCCGCCGCGCCTCATTGGGCACGTAGTCCAGATCGCATTCCGGATCGGGATCGCGGTAATTGATGGTAGGAGGAATGACCCCGTGGTGGAGCGCAAGCGCCGTATAGACCGCCTCGATGCCGCCAGCCGCTCCCAACGTGTGCCCGATCATCGATTTGGTAGAACTTACCGCAAGCCTCCGCGCGTGCTCGCCGAAAATCTTCTTTATTGCCTGCGTCTCGTTGACGTCATTGTAAGGTGTCGAGGTGCCGTGGGCATTGATGTAGTCTATAGATTCCGGAGCCATCGCCGCGTCGGCAAGCGCATTGGCCATGCAGCGCGCGGCGCCCTCCCCTTCGGGCGCCGGGATCGTTATGTGAAAGGCATCGGAGGTCGAGCCGTAGCCCACCAGCTCGGCGTAGATCCTCACCCCGCGCGCCAGCGCCGCCTCCAGCTCCTCCAGCACCATCATCCCCGATCCTTCGGCGATCACGAACCCGTCCCGGCGCCGGTCGAAGGGGCAGCTCGCCCCTTGTGGATCTTCGTTGCGCGTCGAAAGCGCCCGCATGGCCGCAAATCCCCCGACCGACATGCTGCAAAGCGCAGCCTCGCTTCCCCCTGCGATCATCACATCCTGATAGCCGTCGCGAATGATGCGAAAAGCCTCGCCGATCGCGTGACCTCCGGAAGCGCAGGCGCTGGTGGCAGCCAGATTCGTGCCTCGGGCTCCCAAATGGATCGCCACCTGAGCCGGGGCAAGGTTGGCGATAACACGGGAGATGAAGAAGGGGGAGATCTTCTTCACCCCGCTTTTCACGTAAATGGGAATGAACTCTTCCAGCGTGAGAATACCGCCCATCCCCACGCCCACCAGGACGCCGACCCGCTCCCAGTTCGACGGGTGGATGCGCAAGTTGGCGTCCTCGACGGCCATCCGGGCCGCCGCAAGCGCGTATTGGATGAAAACATCCATCTTCTTGATGTCGCGCTTCTCGATAAACTCCTCGGGGTGGAAGTCCTTGACCTCGCCTGCGATCTTGACGGGAAGATCGGACGTATCGAAGCGCGTGATCAGGCCGATCCCGGAGCGGCCCGCAACGAGCGCCTCCCAGTTTTTCCCGACTCCGGTCCCAAGCGGCGTGACCAGCCCCAAGCCGGTGACCGCCACCCGCCGTCTCACTGGCTCTCTCTCCCTCACCCTACCTTACCTACGCTCCCAGGCGGACAAACGCGCGCGCAGGGATCCCATCCGCTGGTGAAAAACACCATTCAAGCCCCTTCTCGGCACCCCTCTTGTCCTCCCCTCGAAGTACGCCGCCTCGAGCCACGCGGCCCATGCTAGGAGCGCCCAAGTTGGGTGTCAAGCCAAGCCTTCCTCAATAAGCTCGCACGGCGCGAGCATAGACAGAAGCGGTTAGAGGGGAAAAAATGCAGCCCAGTTGCCTGTGGGTAACCGCGGCTAGGGCTGGTGACCGGGGCAGAACAAGCGGGGGTTGGGACCGCTTCTGGCACGAGGGCCGAAGCGGCACGCCACGAGGTCCATGCAACCGATGCTGACACCGAAGGGCAAGCTCCTCTTCACCCTGGTGACTCCGGCCCGCCCAGGTGTATCATACGGTGCGCTAGCGGTCTTGCTCTTAGAGAGAGCAGGGAAAGAAGGACTTCGCGGGAGAGTCCCATGAAAATAGAGTATCGGCCCATCGGCGTGATCCACACCCCCTTCGAGAATCTCGAAGGCATGCCCATTCAACCGTGCGGCGCTCGAGGCGTGGAAGGAACGGTGGAGGTGTTTGCGGATTTCGAGGAAGGGCTAAACGACGTGGATGGCTTCTCCCATCTGATCCTCCTGTACCACTTTCACCGAAGCACCGGATTCGCGCTTCTCGTGACTCCTTTTCTCGACAGCCAGCCGCGGGGCGTCTTCGCTACACGCTCACCGAGGCGGCCAAATCCCATTGGAATATCGGTCGTGAGATTGATTGGGCGCGACAAGTTAACCCTCTACGTGCAGCACGTAGATGTTCTAGACGGGACCCCCTTACTGGATATCAAGCCCTACGTCCCGGAGTTCGACCAATATCCGGCAACCCGCGTCGGGTGGCTGTCACAGAAAAGGGGAGCCGCAAGCAAGACGCGGGCGGACAAGCGCTTCGCGTAACGAAGCTTCCGAGCAAGGACGCGTGGGGCTTGGAGGCTAACTTCGGCCTTCATTCTTTTCTTGCCCGTGCCAGGCCCTACCGTCATTCCAACCATGCCTGCGAATCCGACCGAACATCCAATAAGGATAGGCACACCCTAAGAGGAAGCGTGCGCTTCTCGATCGCTCCTCGGCCCGAGCCCAAGCCAAAGTCGCAGGTGGTTCGAAAAAGAAAGGGCCTATTGATGGCGGCAAGCGGCGGCTGCCGGTTCGGCCCCCACTTCCGGTGTTTTCGACCCGCCTCCAATCGCCTTACTCCACCTCCCAACGGCTATGGTTTGCCAGCCTTGCGATTTCGGCGTAAGAAAAGGCTCGCGCAGGAGGCGAGATAAACAGCCAGTGGGTGCCACCAAGCCACGCAAAGCCAAGGGCCAGGGCCATATCACCGGGCGGCTTCGAGCGGCCGACCCTTTCGAGCTCATCCGCTGGCTCGCCCGCTCGCAGCACGATCCCCGCAAGGCGCTTGCCGAATTGGTACAGAATTCCCTGGACGCGGGAGCCACCCATATTTGAGTTACCCGCCAGCGCCGCCGCGGCATCGCGAGCATCCACGTCCTAGACGACGGGGAGGGGGTGATTCCTAACCTGGAGCGAGCCGAGGCCCTGACCTACATCGCAACCCACATCGGCCACTCGCGCAAGCGCAATCTCACGCCCGAGCAACGCCGAGAACTGATGCTACAGGGCAAATACGGAATCGGCCTGCTCGGCTTCTGGTGCATAGGGCGAAAGCTCGAGATTCGCACGCAGGTCGGCGCTGGGCCTCCCTGGGTGCTTACCATGGAAGAGGACTCCCCTACCTACAAGATATCCCTCTGGCGGAGCCGCCTGGCGCTGGGCGGCACCTGGACCGAGGTGGTCGTGTACCCCTTGCACAGAACGGCGCTAGCGAGCCTTTCGGGAAGGCGCATCGCCGACTACCTAGCGGCCGAGTTGCGGGGCCAACTTCTTGAACGCAAGGTATCGGTTACCGTAAACGACCGAATAGCGCGCGGACGAGCCAGAAAGATCTTGCAGGTCGTACCAGTCAGGTTCTCGGGCCGCCCCCTCCCGCTGCCCCGGCACATAGAAGCGGGCAACCTGGGACAGGTCAGGGTCGAGCTTTACCTCTTGCCGAAACGCAGCCAAGAGCGCGGCGGGGTGGCCATTTGCGCGGCTGGGACGATTGTCTACGATGACATCGTTGATTTCGAGATCGAGGACTTCAGGCACCCTCCCTGGTCCGAAGGTCGGGTCGTCGGGCTCGTGGACTTCCCCGCACTTACCGTCGCCCCCGGCACGCGCCGAGGCGTCGTACCCGATCAAGCGGCCGCCATTTTCTGCGATGTGGTGAAGGGGCTCGAGCCGCTCATCATTAAGGAAATCGAAGCGGAGGAGCGAAGGGAGGCGGGATCGGTCGGGGCGGACCTGCTGCGCCAGCTCGAGCGCGCGTTCCAGGATCTGCACCGGCACGCTCCCCACTACGATCTTTTGGCGGTACGCTCCCATGGTAGCCGAGGAGACTCAGAGGACGCTAAAGCGCCGCCCGGGATCGAGGTCGAAAGCGAACGGGTGGCGGCTGCGGAAGGCGATTCCGCTATGCGTGCCAAGGTGGAACCGGGCGAGGCGACGGAGCCACCCAGCCTTTTGCCTGCCGGGCCGCTTGCGGCGGTTCGCATCACGCCTGCTCGGTCACGGCTGGAACGAGGCTTGCGGCGAAAGCTCCGAGCTCAGGCGCTGGACGAATATGGGCAGCCGATCCCAGAGGACAGAATCACGTTCACCTGGCAATGCACGGAAGGCGCGGCGTATCTTGAGCGCGTCGAAGGCCCTTGTGCCGTTGTGCGCGCCGGCAACGAGCTTGGGACTTGCACCGTCGCGGTCGAAGCGGTGGGCGATGGAAGGCGAGCCGACGCCCAAGCTCTGGTCGAGATTGTCGAGGAGATGCCGGCACGGGCCGGAGCCGGATCCGGGATTCCTAAACCATCCTTCGTGAGCGATCCGCTGGGAGGCTGGCGGTCGCGCCTCAACGATGGTCGCTGGGAGGTAAACTCGGCTCACCGCGACTATCTCTTGGCGGTCGAAACACCGAAGCGAAAGCTTCGCTACCTGGCAAGCTTGCTTGCGCAAGAGATCGTCAACCACGCTTTCCCGAACCCGCATGCCGAGTCGTCGCTGGAGCGCATGGTAGAAGTGCTGACGCTTACGGACAAAGAGCTCGAACGCTAAAGAGAGCTCCCTTCGCGCGCTCGCGCCCTTCCCGACTGCACGAGCGGAAACGGGCGGGCCCAAAGCATCGGGGATCCCCCGGGCAACCAAGCTCGGGGCAAGGGATCGGCCCCATCGCCCCGAGGGGCGCCGTTGCGCGCCAAACCAGCCTTCGAGCTCGGAGCCGCGTCTACAGGTGCCTTCTACCGGATAGGAACCCGGGGAAGAAGGGGCGGGTCGTACGAGGCAGAATCATAGGCGACCGGACCGCTTCCGCCTCACCAGGGCCGGGCGGCCATTGCCCGGCTTCGGGCCCTGTGGTAGTCGCCAGGCGGGAGGGACGAGCGCACAAGAGGCGGGCTACACCGGCGAGCGGATTCTTGCCGCCGGGTGGTCCTTCGGAGACGCAACCGGGATGGAGCAAGCGAGCCTCGGCGTCGAGCGCCGCGAGCTATCGTTCGATCGCGCCGCGGATGGCACGCTTCGGATCCGACTAGGCGGGTCCTGGCGGATCCAGCAGGGGCTCGAAAGCACCGCCTTGCTCGAGCGCGAGATCCGCGGGAAACCCAAGCCGACGCGCATCGCCTACGACACGGGCGATCTTTCGGAATGGGACAGCAGTGTCCTTACCTTCCTCGTCAAGGTGAGGGATCTTTGCGAGCGCGAGGGAATTGCGAGCGACCTGGCTGGACTCCCGGCAGGTGTGAGGCGCCTTCTCGATCTTTCTCGGGCGGCTCCCCAAGGAGAGCAGGCTCGTGTGGTGTCAGGTACTAGATCGCCTCTGGCTAGGGTCGGCGACGCCGCCATCGCCGCGGCCGACTCCGTGGTCGAGCAGCTCGGCTTTCTGGGAGAGGTCGCGCTGGCTTCGGCCAGCCTTCTTCGTGGCCGCGCCCGCTTTCGCAGGCAGGATCTTCTTCTCGTCCTGCAACAGACGGGCGCCGAGGCGGTGCCCATCATCGGCTTGATCGGTTTTCTCGTCGGCCTTATCCTCGCCTTCGTGGGGGCGGTCCAACTCAGGCAGTTCGGGGCGGCGATTTTCGTGGCGGATCTCGTGGGAATCGGGATGGTCCGCGAGATGGGCGCGATGATGGCGGCGATCGTAATGGCGGGACGCACGGGGGCGGCGTTCGCCGCGCAGCTCGGCACCATGAAGGTGACCCAGGAGATCGACGCGCTGATCACGATGGGGATCTCGCCGGTCGAGTTTCTCGTCCTACCGCGCATGATCGCCCTCTTCCTCATGATGCCCTTTCTCTGCCTTTACGCCGATTTCGTGGGCATTATGGGCGGTGCGGCCGTGGGCGTCGGCATGCTCGATATTTCCTTGAATACCTACATCGAGGAGACCGCGAGCGCCGTCGATCCTTCCGACCTCTTCGGGGGGATTTTCAAGAGCGCCGTCTACGGATTGCTCATAGCGATTTGCGGCTGCGCAAGCGGCATGCGTTGCCGGGGAAGCGCCGCCGCGGTAGGGGAAGCTACGACCCGGGCGGTGGTAAGCGGCATCGTGGCCGTCATAGCGGCGTGCGGCGTTTTCGCCGTAATTTTTTTCATTCTCGGGATCTGACATGTGCGCCGCACCCGCCTCCGCTCTCACCTCAACGGCGCACATCACGGTGCGAAACCTCACCATGGCTTACGGAAGCTTCATCCTGATGCGGGATCTAAGCTTCGTCGTAAACCGTGGCGAGATCTTCATCGTCATGGGTGGAAGCGGATGCGGGAAGAGCACACTGCTTCGCTACCTCATCGGCCTGAAGGAGCCGGGCCCCGGGGAGGGGGAGATCTTTTATGGGAGCGAGAGGTTTTCCGGAGCGACGGCGGAGGAGAAAGCCAAGATTCGGCGTAGATTCGGCGTCCTTTACCAAAGCGGCGCCCTCTGGAGCTCCCTCACCCTTGCCGAGAACATAGGGCTTGTCCTCGAAGAGTACACGGATCTAACCGCGGCGGAAATCCGGGAGGTCGCATCGCTCAAACTCTCGCTCGTGGGACTCAAGGGTTTCGAGGATTTTTACCCTTCCGAGATAAGCGGCGGAATGCAGAAGCGGGCGGCGCTTGCGCGCGCCATCGCCTTGGATCCCGAGGTGCTCTTCTTCGACGAGCCCTCCGCCGGCCTGGACCCGATAAGCTCGCGTCGCCTCGACGACCTCATCTTGGAGCTTAGAGAAAGCCTTCGAGCGACGATTGTCGTAGTTACCCACGAGCTTGCGAGCATATTCGCGCTCGGCGACAACAGCATCTTTCTCGATCCGGACAAAAAAACCATAACCGCAAGCGGACCGCCCAAGGAGCTTCGCGACCACTGTGCCGATCCCAAGGTGCGAAGCTTCCTCACGCGCGCAGCCGACGGAGTGGCGCCTTGAACGATCGCGAAGATGGAGTTCGCACGGTGGCAAAAACCACCGCCCGACTGGCTTTTGGCGGCGGCTGCGATGTCGCCGGGGTGCGGCGGCTTGCGCTCCTTCGTCGACTGGTGGGTTGCACGGCCCGAGGCGTTCATCCGCGGCCGACCTGGATTCGCGTCGGCGCTTGGGGCGTTTCTCGTTCGGGCCGGTAGCCGAACGGCGAGTGGCGGTGATATCAGGCAGCCTCTAAACGATCGGAGAACAGATATGCTGATCGAGATAGTATTGGCCGCAACGGCGGGTTTTGCCCTGGGTGTCCTTGTCGGTCTTTCGCTCTGGCAGCGCGCCAGGGTGGCGTCGGAGAGGGAAGCGGCGTGGCTTAGGGTAAACCTTGCGACACTGCAAAAAGAGAAGGAGGTAAACGAGGAGAAGCTTCGTTGGGTCGAAAGCGCACAGGAGCAGATGCGGGAGGCGTTCAAGGCACTCGCGAGCGACGTTTTACGCGCGAACTCGCAGTCACTCGCCGAAGAGGCGAAAAAGGACCTCCGGGGCCTGGTCGATCCCCTGAAGGAGAACCTTACGAGTCTCGATCACTACGTCCGGGAGCTGGAGCGGGCCCGAGAGGGAGCGTACGGATCCCTGCAAGAGCAACTAGCCGAGCTTCGGAAAACCCACACCAAGCTCCAGGAGACCACGGCGACACTCACCCAGGCGCTCCGCTCGCCCACGGTTCGCGGCCGCTGGGGCGAGATGGAGCTTCGGCGCGTGGTCGAGATGGCCGGAATGACCAAGCACGTGGCTTTCGACGAGCAGGCACCAACCGATACGGGCCGCCCCGACCTGATAGCCCACCTCCCGAACGGGGGCGTATTGCCGGTCGATGCCAAGGCGCCGTTCGATTCCTACCTCAAGGCGGCGGAAAGTTTGGACGAAGCGCAGCGAAAGGCCCACCTCGAAAGCCACGCCCGCGCGATGCGTGAGCGCATTCGCGAACTCGGGCAGAAACAGTACTGGGACCAATTCGAGTCCACGCCCGACTTCGTCGTGATGTTCGTCCCGAACGAGGCTTGCCTGGGCGCCGCCTTCGAGGCGGACGCCGCTCTTCTCGAATACGCCATAGAAAAAAAGGTCCTGATCTGCTCGCCCGTGACCCTGCTCGCTCTCCTTCGCGCGGTAGCCTACGGCTGGCAGCAGCACCAGGTAACCGAGAATGCCATTCGAATCGCGCAGGAGGGTCGAGAGCTCTATACCAGGCTTGCAGTCTTTGCCGACCGCTTCCGCGAACTAGGGGAGTCGCTCAACAAGTCCATCGACCGCTACAACCGCGCCGTGGGATCCTTCGATCGGCGGCTCGCACCGGCGGCGAGGCGTTTCGAAGAACTAGGGGTTTCTAGCACCCAGCTCGCCGTGCCGGAGAAGGTCGAGGCTGCGGCGTCGTTGCCGGAAGCCGGCGGAGCGGATGACGCACCTCGAGCGGTCCGGGTCGAGTCGCATGAATAGCGAACGGAGCACCGCCGGGCGCGAGCGGGCGGGCCGCCCGAACGGAGCGGGCCACTCGAGCGAAGCCACATGTGCCTGGCTCTCCCGCGATCGTCGGTCGAGCCGCCGGCGCTGGAGGGCTTTCCTCTCCGGCATTTTCCTGGTGGGCGCTCTTCGCTGGAAACGAGCGGCACGCATCGTTCGCATCGCGCGCGGGTTGCGGTCCACTCCGGTAATCCTCGAGCTCATCCTCGAAAAACCTCCCGAGCGCTTATCTCTCTCCGCAACGCTTCGCTCCCCCCTTCTGGTGGTGTTCTCTTCCATCGCGATACTCGAGATGAGAGCCGACGGAGCCAATAGCGAAGCGGGCGCAAAGGCGGCGTGGTGGGCGGTCGTAATTACAGGGACTCTTGGGTACGGCGGCCGCTTGCCGGTCAGAACCGACGGGCGGGTCCTGGCCGGGGCACTCGTGGGCGCCGCCCTCGGCCTATTGGACACGTTTGCGGGCTTTATCGCCTCGTGGTTTTTCTCCTCCGCCCGCTCACCGCAAGGCACCCAGAGCGAGCTGGACGAGATTCGCGCCAAGCTTGCAACCCCTCGGCGGGGCTTCGCCGAACGACAAAGAGAGAGGGGAAACTGATGCGCAGGCGCCGGTCGCGCAGCCCTTGGAGTACGGGTTACCGCCGCAGGCGGTTGACTCGAAGCGAGGAAAAATTGATCGGCACGCTTGTCGCCACGGCGCTCCTCCTGGGGGTGGTCGGATGGGTGATAGAGAACGCCTGGCCACTTCTCCTCTTGGTTCTCGGCGGCGCAATCGCCTGGTCGATCTACCGCCAGCGCCAGCGGGAGCTCCTTCTTCGCGCGCTCTCCCTTGCCGACATCGACTCGATGGATGGGACCCAGTTCGAGCTGTACCTGGCGCGGCTCCTTGCGTTTTACGGGTATGACGTCACCCATACTGGATCCGCCGGCGACCAAGGATGCGATCTTGTTCTGGAGAAAGATGGTCACAGGATAGCGTGTCAAACGAAGCGCTACCGCAAACCGGTGACGAACGATGCCGTTGCCGAGGCGGTGGCTTCCAAAGCGTACCACGGGTGCGACGAAGCCATGGTCATCACGAGCTCGTACTTCACGAACAGCGCCCGCGAGCTCGCAAGGGCCAACGGCTGCCGACTCATCGATCGTGACGAGCTCGCCCAAATGATCTCGAGATTCCAGGAGAGTGCGAAGCGCAGCGAAGAAGAGCGACGATGAAGGCGTAGCACGGCCTTGCCGGCGTGGGCTCGCGCGCAAGGATCAGGCCGGTCGTCGAAAGCGCCGTGCAGGCTGCGGCGAGTCTTCCGGTGGCCTCGCCTGAAGGCGGTGACGGGAGCGCAGAGTCGCGCCGCGCGTGGTCTGTCTCTTTTGCCAGGCGCCCTGGCCGCGGTGCCCGGCGGATGAGAACTGGGAGCGCGCTCATCCCCCAATTCGAGAGCGACGATTGGGGCTTGGTTGCGGCCACGATGGGCGACGCCACGGACCAGCCGGAGCTGCGCGGGGACGACGAGGCCACCTGCGAGGAGGTGTTGCCGGCGGGGACTCACGGTATCGTCTCAGCGGTGCAAAACCCTGGCGCCTCCGAAAGGTCGACTTCACCAGGAACGAAACCCTTGCCCGGCTCTTGGCTGGCCCTTCACGCACGGTTTCCACAGAGCCTTTTGCCGGCAAACTGCGCCTTGCGGCAGCGGTGTTGCGAAAAGGGATCGAGCCCCCCCGATGGGCTCTCGGCCCCCGGTGACGACACGGAAAAGGAGCCTTGGCGCAGCCAGCAGGCGCGTTGCGCGAATAGCCGGACGGCGAGTATCCGCAACAATCTCTCGGTCCCTTCCAACCTGAAGCCACAACCCCCTCCCCTTCTGGACTCAGAGCCCCTCGACTAAGACAATGCCCACAAGCCGGGTGACTCGTGGATTCTTCGACTTTCCTACTTTTCGTATCGGGAATCGCGCTTCTTATAGCGGGAGCCGAGGCCATAGTCCGTGGCGCTTCGGGGCTTGCCGCCGCCATCGGAGTGTCTCCCCTCTTGATCGGGCTTACCGTCGTCGCCTTCGCCACCAGCTCCCCAGAGCTTGCGGTAAGCCTCATGGCGAGTCTGGCAGGCGAGCCGGACATCGCACTCGGCAATGTCGTGGGGAGCAACATTTTCAATGTCCTCGTCATACTGGGCCTGAGCGCCCTCGCAACCCCGCTAGTTGTCGCCCAACAGCTTGTGCGGCTCGAAGTACCGCTTCTAATCGGCGTCTCGCTGCTCCTTTTCCTCCTTGCGCTCGATGGAACGATCGGCAGGATAGACGGCCTCGTCCTTTTTAGCGGCATCGTGGGTTACAACGTCCTGGTCGTGAGGCTCGGCCTGCACGAGAGTGCCGAGGTGCTTTCGGAGTACGAAAAAGAGTTCGGGCGGGCCCGCCCTGGGGCGGCCCAATGGCTCGTGAATCCCGGCCTGGTCGCGATCGGGCTTGTCATGCTCACGATGGGCTCGCGCTGGCTGGTTGCCGGCGCGGTCGCTCTTGCGGATGCGATGGGCTTGAGCCAGCTTGTCGTGGCGCTCACCATCGTAGCCGCGGGCACGTCGCTTCCGGAAGTGGCTACCTCGCTCGTCGCAAGCGTTCGGAAAGAACGCGACATCGCCGTTGGCAACGTCGTGGGAAGCTGCCTCTTCAACATCCTGGGGATCCTAGGCCTCACGGCCATAGTCGCTCCAGATGCCATTCGCGTCGCCCCTGCGGCGATAGGTTTCGATATTCCCTTCATGATCGCCGTGAGCATCGCCTGCTTGCCGATCTTCTTTACGGGCTATCGCATCTCCCGATGGGAGGGCTTGTTTCTCTTGGGCTACTATGTAGCATATACCGTCTATCTGATACTCGACGCCGCTCGACACGACGCGCTGGCCGCCTTTAGTCTCGTGATGGGATTATTCGTCGCGCCGCTTAGCGCGGTTACGCTTGCGGTCTGCGCCGTCCGTTCGCTTCGAACCGATCGAGCGGGCAAGCCGCCGAGATGACGCGAAGCGCACGGCCGGGCGCGTCCTCGCTCAAGGCCAGGCGAATGTTGGGCAATCGAGTGGCAAGGATTCGGCCAAGCCGACGCTGTCGCACAAACGATTGACCTCGTTCTGCGGAGCTATTAAGAAATCCAAGCGGATCGGCGGGTGCGCGAGCGCTGGATGCTAGGGGCAACTTGCCAGCCGGGCGATCGCACGAGAACATGCCTGCCGGGCTTCTCGCGATGCGCTGGCAGCCTTGGTTGCGCAGGAGGAGGTCGAACGAGAAACACGAGGTCTCGATCATGTTCGTCGGGCATTACAGCGCCGCGTTCCTCGCCAAAGCTGCGAAGCCCCAAATTCCGCTCTGGGTGCTCCTTCTCGCAGCGCAGTTCGTGGATATCTTATGGGCAATCCTGGTTCTGGCAGGTGTCGAGCAGGTAAGGCTCGATCCCGCACTGCCATCGAATCCGCTCGAGCTCGAGGGCATCCCCGTAAGTCACAGCCTTCCCGCCACATTCTTCTGGTCCGCCCTGGCCTTCGCGGCGGCAAGGCGGGCCCTTGGGCTTAGAGCCGCCGCCGCGGGAATCGTGGCCGCGACTTGCGCCTCGCACTGGTTTCTCGATTTTTTGGTCCACCGCCCCGACCTCCCCGTTTTCTTCGGCCCTTGGAAGGTCGGGCTTGGCACCTGGAATTACCCGATACCGGCTTACCTACTCGAGATCGCGCTTCTCTGCACAACCGCTTGGCTCTGCGCGCGCTCATGCCGCGCGCCCGGCCGGGGGCCTCGGCCCTGGCTGGTATTTGCTGCAGGGCTTTTGGTCCTGCAAACCGCGACCTCCTTCGGTCGCTTCCCAACGTCGGTCACGGGCATGGTGATCCCAGCGCTCCTTCTTTATCTCGCCATTCCCTGGGTCGGGGCGCGGGTCGAGCGAGCAGCGATAAGCTAACCGTCGAGAGATCCGAGCGGCGGCCACCAAAAGGTGGCGTCTCCGGGGGCAAGCCTCGCGCTTCGAAGAAATGCCGCCTCGCTTTTCGCTCCTGCTCGATCAGAAGAGATGCCGAGCTAGTGGTCGAGCCGGTCGTGGTCGGCGCGGGCGACTCCAAATCGGGGCAGGGAAATGGAGCGGGCTCGCCCGCAAACTGCCTTGCATTTCCACCAAGGCTCAGACACCGCCACTGGTGGTGGGCTGGAGCGAACTGTCGAACCGAGCCGCTGGCGCAGCAGGGTCCCTGCTTCTTCGCCGTGCTTCCTTTGTCAGGAGGTCAACTATGAGCACTCTGCGCGAACGTATGATCGAGGACATGCAACTGCCGGGCTTCTCGCCTCGCACCCAGCAAGCTTGCGCCCGAGCGGTCCGCAAACTAGGGGAGCACTACCAGAAGTCTGCTGACCTCGTCAGGAAAGAGGAACTGCGGCAGTAGTTCCTCCATGGCACCCATGCGAGCCGCTGGTCCCGAGTGGCCGACACTAGGGGGGCCCTATATAGCAGCAGGCGCCAGGGCGCGTCAACAAATGGGCTGAGAAACCTTAGCCCCCCTACCACCAGCCGGACAACAACGCCTTGATGATCCTGAGAGATCTCCTCGACGCCCTCCCCGTTCCACTCTCCCACCTGACCACCGTGCTCTCGTGAACTCCTAGCCTGCCGGCAAAGGCCTCCTGCGAGAGGCCTAGGGCCTCCCGCCGGGCTCTGAGCTTTTCGGCAAAAGGCGCCTCCGGGTCATACGGCGCATACCCCAGGAAGCAAATGATTCCGGGAATATAGCGGACCGCCGGAGTCGCCCTTCCAGATTCCCAGTTGTAAACCGTTGTTTTGTCGACACCGACCTCTCGCGCCATATCTTTTTGCAGCAGGCCTAGGTCCAACCGCCTCGTTCGGATGTGGTCTCTCCAGGTCTTTAGGGTCTTCGGATGCTTGTAAGTCCTTGGTTTTGCAGCCCTTAGGGTGGCATGGCAAAAAGGCAACGCAGGGGTGCCCCTGCGGCTGTCTAGGGGACACCCGCCGCTCTTGTGCCTGCAACCAGACACAGATAGAGCGCTACCGGGCAAGGATCTCCGGGCCTGTCTTAGATCGAATAGACATACAGGTCGAAGTTCCCGCGCTGGCGTTCAGGGAGCTTGCCAGCAAAGCCTCCTGCGAGCCGTCAAGCGCACTCCGCGCCAGAGTCGAGGCAGCTCGCCGGGTGCAAGAAAAGAGGTTTGGCGATCGCGGCATCTTTACCAATGCGGAGATCCCCGGCCGCGCCCTGGCAGATGTTACCATGATGTCGCCCAACGCCGGCTCGCTCCTTGAGCAAGCCATGAGCCGCCTCTCGCTTAGCGCCCGCGCCTACACCCGCATCCTCAAGCTCGCCCGCACCATCGCGGATCTTGAGGGGGCCGACGAGATAGCGGCGGTGCACATCACCGAGGCGATCCAGTACCGAAGTCTTGACCGCAAGGCCGATATCTGTGGGTAGTGCTTACCGAAGGACGAGTGGCAGGGGTCCAGGCACCCGATCAAGAGGGCCCCGGGGGCTACAGAAGACACCATCTCAGTGGCAAGGGATGAGGACCAAGGCCCTCCAAAGGGTGAACAGACCCTCAGGGCTTTCACGCGGCAAGGCGCATTGGGGCTAGGCCGGCGCAAGGCGGGTGTCGATGCCCTGCGCGACACGGCGTCATTGCGCGGCTCCGAGTTCCTGGGCCGACCGTCGTTTCTCTTTTTCCCTCATCCGCCGCTCCACATCCACTCTAACCGGTAGCATGTGATAGCTGGCGGTCAATGACTCTGCTGTGCGGTTGCCGCATGGAACGCAAGATT
>JBBIJE010000011.1:0-118831 GCA_037446155.1 Myxococcales bacterium
AAAACGGGGTCAGATCTTGACGTAACAGAGGGTCAGATCTTGACGTGACAGTTTTGCTCCCTACCTTGCGGACCTGCCCGAGGTATTCTGGGAGCCAAGCTGCTGCGAGCTGCCGATGGAGTGGGCTTTTCTAGCGTCGCCTCGGCCAGGCTCTTCCCGGGGTGCTTACTGGGAAAGGCCAGCTCACGAGTTCCTGCGGCAAGGATGGATTGCACGATTGTCGGCCACGCCTGCCCACGATGTTACGCTTGTCTAGCGAGGGCTCGCTGCCCGCAAGCGGAGCTCCTAAAGCGCTAGCGTTTGCCCGCCGGGAGCCTTGCCGCATTCTTCGGCCTTTGCGCGCGATTTTCCGGGCCCCTAGAGGGAATCCGGGGAACGGTTTCTGTCTGGGCACCTTGCCAGCGCCGGGGCTCTGTCGTAGTGTCTTCGCGGCCCGCTGCGATACAGCCGGGGTGGTGGAATTCGGTAGACACAAGGGACTTAAAATCCCTTGAGGGGGCCACCCCTCGTGCGGGTTCGAGTCCCGCCCCCGGCAGTGAGACGAGCTAGTCAGCTCTTTCCTGCGGGAGCGCCACTGCTCGGAAAAGCGTCTCTGTCTCTACGGATCCGGCTGAGCCGGGACGCCTCGCTGGACTATCGTACCCGCCACTCTCGTCGGGTCCTCTCAGGCATCTCCCCGGCGGCTGGGTAGCCTGCTCAGGTGCCTGAGCAGGCTGCCCCCGTCTAGAATCCCACAAACGAGCTTCCCAACGCAGCCGCGTCCGGGTCCGCCTCGATCGGGCCGGCGGCGATCAGCGCTCCCGCCACCGTGGTCCCATTTTTCGCCCGCAGGGTTCTCTCGACCCCAAAAATCGTACCGCCTACGAACGAGTTGGTTCCGACCGTCACCTGGCTTCCCGGACCGACGACGTTGAGCAAGACCCGATCCGGCGTAATGCCTCCGGTCAACCCAATCGTCGAATCCGAAGCCAAAGTAAACTCGCCCGTCACGTTGATAACGAAGATGTCCGTTGCGCTTCCCTCGATCGTGAAAAACGATGTGCTGGCGGCGGGTGGCTCTACAATCCCTGCGATTTCGACGACTTTGAGCCCCGAGCCGGGCACGGATATCGTTAGCGGCGGATCGCCATCTTCGATGCCCAGGGTGAGCTGAGGCGGCAAGGCAGCCGCATCCGCCGCCACCTCTTGCGCGTCCACCCGGGCTTGCAAGAGCTTTGCGGCGTCTGGATCCGTGCACGTGGGGTCCACGACCGTGCTTCCGCCGATCACCGTAGCCACATTGACGATGCTGCCCCCGCAGGTCACCACGTCGTCGCCGACGAAACCCGTAAAGAGACTTACGACAACTCCGCTTCCCGCGCTCGCGAGAACGTCTCCTTGTACTCTAATGTCATTGCCCGCGCCCACTGTGTGCCCTCCGACGTCCCCCAGGGCTACGACCTGGTCATCGAGGCTCACGCTCGTGCTGTTGGTGGTAAGCACTGCGAACGAGGTCGCCGCCCCCATCTTCACTTGGCCGCAATCGCTAAAGTCGAAGCGGCAATCTTCGGAGCACCGCAGCGTCCCGCCACTTGGGAATCCCTGAGACTCACAGGTTTCCCCACCGAGGTCATCCCCGTCGCACTGCTCGGTCTCCTGGTCGATTATTCCATTGCCGCAACTCGGGAAGAAGGAAGCGAAAAAGACAGTATTGAGGCGAGACGCCCTGATCTCGCCCCCCGCAATCACAGCGCCTCTCACGAGAGCGAGCTGGCCCATCCTGACGTGCCTGTCCTTGGCCAGGATCGTTCCCTGTAAAACGGATTTCCGTCCGATCTTTACTGTCTTCTCGGCCAATGGCCCGGCGGGTTCTGGTCCGATTATGTTTATGAGGACCCTGTTTGGGGCAAGACCGCCTTCCAGCTCTATCCGTGACTCCGCTGCCAAGCGCACCACGCCGCTTCTCGCGTCGGTGGAGCCGGGGTCCTTCTCGACATTGATGACGATGATGTCGTCTTCACCCCCGGAAAGGGTGAGCGTCTGTCCCTTAGGTCGCATGACGATGCCACCGACCTTGATCACGTTGAGCCCCGGCACGGTGGTAGCTACCGTCTCGCCCCCAACGAGCAACGGAAATGACTGAGTCGGCGTAAGCGCCGCAGCCGCGTCCGCCGCCGCCGCGGCGTCGGCGATAGCTTGGGCCAGTGCATCCAGCTTGGGGCTCGTTCCGCTCGTGTCGATCCCTCCTAACACCTTGGTGCGAGCGCGAGCGGTCAAGACTTCCCCGCCCGCTGTCACGACCTCTCCCGCGACGACTCCCGATCCGAGCTTTACTGCGTAACGCTGAGCCGCATCGGCCGAGGATATGACATCGCCTCCGACGAAGAGCCCACGCTTCAGCATTTCTTGCACCGCACCGATGTTGCTCGTGAGCACGCCCGTCTTGAAGATAGTACAGGTCGGGCCAAGCTTGATTCGCCCGCAAAGGCCCTTTTGGGGTGCCGGGCACACAGCGGGCGAGAGACTGAGGAGGCTGAAGCGCAACGCGCTCCCCAGGGCTGGCGGCTCGGGCTGAGAAACGGCAGGATCGGGAGACCAAAAAGCGAAAAGCGACGCGGAGAGAAAGAACACCGATGCGATCTTCTTGCCCGGCATGTTAAGCCCTCCTTTTGGGATTCTTATGCCTGCTTCAAGAGACAAGAGGATCCGGCACCCACTCACATCTAGCACTGTCGCTGGCCCGGCGTCAACAGCGGGGGCCGGTCCGGTGCCTCGGCTTGACTCGGACCTCGATTCCGAAGTACTAAGCCGAGGCAACATCTTTAATTCGTCCACCGAGGAGTTCGCCAGTGATATCTTCGGTCAAGAAGCTCGCGCACGATACGGCGATGGCGGTTCGCAACGTGGCCTTCAAGCTTCTTCCCGACAAGATGCCGGTAACGTTCGTCGGAGCGGACTCGTACCGGCAGCTCTGCGAGTCGCTCGCGCACACGGGAGCCGGGAAAGTATTGGTCGTAACGGATGCGGTCCTCGTGCGCCTCGGCATCGTCGCAAAGGTCGCCGATGCGCTCGAGGCTGTGGGGGTCCGAACCGTCGTTTACGATGGGGTGGAGCCCGATCCTACGTTCGCCCAGGTCGAAGCCGGCTTTGCCCGTTTTCGGAGCGCTGGCTGCAACGCGGTGCTCGCCGTGGGCGGGGGCTCGCCGATGGACGCGGCCAAAGTCATCGCCGCGCTCGCCACCAATGACAGACCTGTCGAGAAACTCGAAGGTTTGCTCAAGGTACGCGAGCTCCCGGCGCCGCTTTACGCCATTCCCACCACGGCGGGAACCGGCTCGGAGGTAACCGTGGTAGCGGTGGTCTCGGATACCCAGACCCACACCAAGAAATTCTTCATCGATCCGAAGCTGGTCCCGCTCATGACGGCGCTCGATCCCTCCCTGATGGTCGGCCTGCCGCCACCGGTCACGGCCGCCACGGGCATGGACGCGCTGACCCACGCGGTCGAGTCCTATCTCTGCACGAGCGCGACCAAGCAAAGCGAAGCTTACGCCCTTACCGCGGTCCGCATGATCTTTTCCAATCTGCCGAAGGCCTACCGGGACGGAGCCGACATAGCGGCGCGCAAGGCCATGGCGCTGGCGTCTTATTACGCGGGAGCGGCCTTTACGCGAACCGGTGTAGGGTACGTTCACGCGATCGCCCACGCCTTCGGTGCCTACTACCGCACCCCACACGGGCTGGCGAACGCGATCGTTTTGCCGAACGTGCTGGAGTTTTCCAAGGACGCCGCGCGACGGCGCCTGGCTGAGCTGGCCGGTGCGATCTCGCTCGGCGGAGCGAGCGAGGAAGAATGTGCGGGGCGCTTCATCGAGGCCGTTCGCGAACTGATGGCCGAGGTCGAAATACCTTACACCCTGGACGCTCTCGAGCGGCGAGACATTCCGGCGATCGCCAAGCAAGCTCTGGCAGAAGCGTATCTCAGCTATCCCGTGCCGCGCTACATGCACCAGGAAGAGTGCGAGGCGCTGCTTCAAGGCATGCTCTCGTAGGCAGGGGGCGTCTTGCGGGGCGGGCTGGGTTGCCGTTTCGAAGGCCGACACAGTTTCCCGCTATGGCGCGCAGGGTTTCGAGGTTGAGAGCTGGAGCCCCCACCCCGGCCGGAAGGCAGAGCGAACCGCCACGGCAGGGCGGCCGGTACATGCTGCCGGCCCCGGGACACGCCGGAGGACCGCGCAAGAACGCGCCGGCGCTAAGGTTTTGCGTGCTGCCTGGGCTTGAGCCACCGATGGTAGAGGAACTCGAGGCGCGTGTACGCGCGTTGGTGGGAACGCCCATCTTGAGAAACCTCGGTGCGCCGGCTCGAGCGCATGATCGAGGAGGTCCAAAAGCTAGAGTATTCGGGCTCGTAGTGGGAAAGCCTGCTTTGAGGCGCAGCCCAAAGGGCGAGAAACTGACCGGCCGGCTGGTAGCCCGCAACCGGCCTTGGGTTTGCGCCGCCCCTAAATGAACCGAGGCCGCCAACCCGGGCTTGGCAGGGGTACCAGCCGCCGGGGGGTGCACAGTGGGCTAGCTCCCCCCTGGGAGTTTCCCTAGCGCCACGGCACCGACCCCAGGAGCCGTCACTCGTGTCCCGGATCGACGGAAAACCTCGACACCTCAACCATCGCGAATGTATGAGCTCCCGTGCCGTGGCTCGGTGGCGAGAGCGCCGCACTTGCAACCGGATTCGCAGGGGTTAGCGGCAGACCTTTCCCCCTCGTCGGCACCGGGGCCCCCCATGGCGCGGTTTCTTGTACAATGGAAGAGGCGCGAAGCCTGGTGGGCGCACCCTCCACCCAGGCCGGCTCGGCTATCGGGCGCAAAGGAGGATGAGCCATGAGAGCGAGCGCCAGGGTTGTCCCGATAGCGGTCGTAATTCTTTTGCTTTCGGGTGCCAGGGGGGCCTGGCTCTTTAGACCGCTCCAACCGTGCCAGGAGGCCATTGCCAAGGGGGCGTAGAAGTATCTCAGGAGCACGATGAGGGTGCACCAGCGATGTAATAACCTCGACCTGAAAGCACCGGGGAGTTGCAGCGAGCCCGATAGTGAGAAGCTGAGTGTGGCCGAGGCGAAATTACGCGCGAAGATAGAGTTTAGGTGTGGTTCTTTGACGAAGAACCAGATCGAGCTTCCTAATCCCTCCGGGCTGGGTTTTCCTGGTATGTGCCCCCCTTTCTTACCAGGGGGATTTTACAGTGACGGACATCTCGAGCTGCATGGTGTTCCAGCACGCGATGAAGGCGGAGCAGGCCCTTTCGGATCAGTACGGCGAGGTGAGTGACCCGCTCGGTGGTACGGTTTTGAAGTGCGCGATGGCGGTTGGCAGGGCGGCGCGCAACTTTCTGTCGCGGCGGCTCGGGTGCTTGGAGTCGAGGTGCCGCTCGCGAATAGACAGGAACAGGGTCGCGGTAGAGCCATACGAGTGGGAGGCGGAGGGCGCAGGTTGCATCTCAAAGGCGGTAACGGAGTTCGATAGGGAGGTTGCGAGTAATTGCACCGACGCTGACATTGCGGCGCTCGATATTTGCGATGGCACCGCTAGGAGCGTCGCTGAAGCCCAGGAGTGCCTCCACCAATCACACAAAGAGATCGCCGATTTCCTGATAGACGTGGAGCATGCTGCGCCGGGTAGCTGCGGAGACGACATGGTCAATCAGCCGATCGCGGAGTGTGACGGGGGCGACGCCAGTGCCTGTCCGGGGCTTTGCGGTGCTCCGGAGAGTTACTTTCCCTGCCTCTGCCGCGACGTCCCGCGCCTTTTCAATCGCTACGAGGCGAACGCCGATTGGGACGGGATCGGTGGAGAGGGAGACCACGATCGCAGGGTCGTGGGTGGGGGTGGTATTTCGCGGGAATTTCCCACTGCGGGGAACTGGGCCCAGATATCTGCCTTCTTGGGCCGGCTTGCGCCGGCACGCCGCAGCATTGCCGCAGCAACGCGGATTGTCCCGGGGCCGACACGTGCCAGACGACCCAGCTTCGGACACTGCCCCACTGTGCCGACGACTGGCAAGCGGCATGCCGGATTTGCTTCGGGGGCTTACGCGATGGCGGACTCTGCTCGTCCCAGACCGACTGTTCCTTTGGCACCTGCCTTGCCTGTTCGCGCGGGGCGCAGTGCGTCTTATCGTTGAACGGCTTGCCGCTGCCGCTCGGCGGCGGCGGCGTGGCCCTTTGCGTGGTGAGCACGCTTCTTGACGACGTTTACGGTACGATCAACCTGGCCACTGGCGCGTCGGAGGAATACTTGCGAGAGAACGTTACGATGTATCTGGGCAAGGTGCTCGCCATGCCGTGTCCGGTGTGCGGGGGGTTCTGTGCGGGACTGGGCGGCCTGGCGGGTCTTTGCGCGGCTGACTCCGACTGGCCGGCGGGTCAAGGCCCGTGTGTGCTGAGAAACGTTTGCAACGATGGACTCAGGAAGGGGAAACGATGTAGCGCGACTCCGCCGAGAGGTGCCCCCACTGATTTCGGGACCGTCAGCACCGACTGCCCCCCTTCGCCGGGTCAAAACATCTCTGGTTCGGGGCAGGACATCGCACTGGCGCCCTTTACCACAAGCGTGACCACGCTTGCCGCTTCGACTCCTTGCGCTGGCTTTAAAATCTGCACGGGAAACCGGACGGCTTGCAGCGGGGACAGCGACTGCCCGGCCAGGCGAACTTGCATGGGGATCTGCTCCGGTAGCCTCGAGCCTTGCGGTGCGAGCTCCAGCTGCCCGGGCACGGAGACCTGCGATCGGAAGTGTGCCGGAAACGGAGAGGAGTGCGCGGACGCTGGGGAGTGCCCGAGCGGCCAGCTTTGCGTGGCGCCCGTTCGCTGCTTCGCCGGCGGGCAGTGGGGGCCCAACCCGTGTAACTCCGCTTGCATCGGCGGCCCTGACGATGGAGCCCCGTGCGGGATGGAAAGCGAGTGCAGCAGTGGCGAGTGCCGGCCGAGGGTTTGCCGCCCCGATCCTGGCGACCCGGATAACTTGCCCCTGAAGGAGTGTTCGGTGTCTCGGAAGCCTTGCGGGGCGACGAGCGACTGTCCCGGTGGGGAAACCTGTGATGCCCTGCTACCGACCGAAGGTGCCTGCATCGCCGGTCCCGGATACCGGCAGTGCTTCACGAACCCGATCGTGAGGCGGGGCATCCCCGATCCCGCCAAGCCGGTCAAGGTGGCAGTCTTTACTGTTTTAGGGACGGGCAGCCAGGCGATAGATCTCTCGGTGGGACTGCCAGGGCCAGGGGCGGGGTGCAGCCATCCAGCTTGGTCATTACGCCCTGGAGGGCAAGCGGAGACTGCGGGCTCGGCTGTCACGGGAAGCGCCGCGTTCCGGGAGGCTTTCGCGTCGGTGGCCGAGCGCGCTGGAAAGATTTCGGGCTGCCAGAACGCGAGGAATTAGCGTGCGGGAGGAGATTCGGCTCCCACCAGCCGCAGTATTTCGGTAAGCGTAACGAAATCGGCCCCCTCCTCCTGGCAGACCGTTCTCAGGAAGGGGCATTCGAGGCAGTCGAGAAACTTCTCGTGACAGTTGCCAGAAATCCTTCCCCGGCCTCGGAGCGTCCATGAAACCGCCCAGCAAGCTCGCCCTCCGTTTCGCCCGCCGTTGATGCCATCGAAGCGCGTGTCTGTCGCCGCAGGGCAAATGCCAAGATGCGCGTTTCTCCCACCCGGCTCGAATCCGCACTCGGTGAACTGCCAACAGTTGCGGCGAGAAGCCAAGTCCTTCGCCATCGTCTGCCCTCCTTGAGCATCGAGGCTTGCAGCCGGTGCGAGGATACACGTTTCGCGAAGCCAAGGCTAGAGAAGCTCCGAGAAAAAGACGGGCCAGAGAAAAAACACGCTCCCTGGAGGTTGAAGATACCACAAACGAAATCGCACGACGCGTCAGCGATCTTTGCCCCGCTTCTGGGGCCCAAAACCGGCTGGGGAAACTTGCGAGGGAGAGCGAGCGCCGGTCGACTCTTGCGGCCTATTCGCCCGGCCGGGTGCTCTCTTGAGCGTGTCGGCTGCGCGAACGCCCAACCGCGGGAGGGCTTTCAGACCCGCGCCCAGTCTTGCGGCTATCCCCTTTTCGCCAGCGCTTCCAAATCGAAGGGCGTTTTCGTGCGCACGGTCAAGCCGAAAAGGCGCCTGCGCTCGGCGCGCTCCTCCAGGGTGAATTCGTGGTGGCCCAAAAGCTTCTGGAGAAAGGCCTCGATCTCGGGCTTGGCTGCTGCGAGAGTCTGCGGCGTGTTGGGCGCAAGCGCCCGGTCGTTCACGAAGATCTCCAGTTCCCCGCGGCTAAATTCTACCGGGCCTTCTTCAGCGAGGCTGCGCTCGAGCAAGAGGCAGGCATTGGCGGCGGCGGCTACGGCCTCGCGCAAACGGTCTTCGTTACCACCGGGCAAGGGCGCTTTTCGGTTGTACCGAAGCCCCCAGCGGTTTTGCGTGTTGTCCATGCTGTAGTCGGCTTCGAGCCCCACCAGAATGACGCCGGGTCCAGCCCGCACGTGGCGGTAGTCGGCGACGTCGATCAAGAGCCCCTCCAGGACGTCCTGCTGGATCCACTCGTGAAAGACATCTATGAAGCGAAGGGGATCGACCCTGAGGTCTCCTTCGACGAAGATCTTGACGTTTATGTGCTGCAGTTCCACCTTCGGGAAAACCTCCCCGAGCCCGACCGCGCCTGCGGCTACGCCCTCTCGCTCGCCTCCGAGAGGCCCTCGGTCCGCAGGCGGTTATAGTAACCATGTACCGCCTCGATGAAAAGCTGCGCCTCTTGGATCGTCTGGTGCGCAGACTCCGCGGTGAAGGAAAGCCGGCCGGCTTTGTCTTTCTCGTAAGTAGCGAAGAGATACTGGACGAAGGTACCCCCGCTGGCGAAGTCCAGGATCAGTTGCGTGTCATAGTAGCGCTCGCGGAACTCCTGGACGATCTCGTCCGGATCGTTCGAGACGTCGTCATAACGGATCTGCACCAGGGCCTTTGCTGCCTTGAGCATGGCCGCGTACGCGGTCCGTCCCGCCCGCTCGGCGTTGCCATCATCCAGGAAAACCTGTGCTTCGAACACCATCCGCTCCGCCGCCGTCATCTCGAACTGATAGGCGGTCACCACCTCGCCGGCGCACTCCCCCTTTCCGATGTCGCCGATGCTGTACTCGCGCGGATCGAACCAGTCCCGGTAGAAGGACGGATCGGCCTCGTAGTCGGGCGCTTCTTCGGTCGACTCCTCTAGGATGCGGCGGATCTCGGTCTTGCCGACGCGTTTCACGAACTGGTGGAAGGATTCCCCCTTCTGGTGCATGCGCTCGAAATAGTCGGTTATGCGCTCGAGCGCATCGGGTACGCGCTTCGATGGGATGGCGGCGATGGGAAGGCCGTAGGCCCCCGCGTTGTTCTCCCATTGGCCGCCCAGCACCACCTGAAAATACGGCACGCGATAGCCCTGCACGGTGCGGCTTACGCCGTAAAGGCCGATGTCCGCGATATGATGTTGGCCGCAACTGTTTGGGCAACCGCTCACCTTTATATGGAGGTTGCGCTTGGCTCGACCGGCGAAAGAGCCGTTTTGCGAAAGGCGCCGCCGCAATTCCATCGCCAGGCCGCGCGAAGAGGAGATGCCGAGCTTGCAGGTGTCGGTGCCGGGGCAAGCGACGACGTCCGAGATGGTGCCTGCTCCGGGCTCACCCAGGCCCACCGCATCCAGCGCCTCGAAAAGCGCGAGCGTGTCAGCCTTGCTTACCCAGCGAATGAGCACATTCTGCTCCACCGTCGTTCTCACCGTTCCATTGGTGAACCTGCGAACGATGTCGGCCAGGGCGCGCAGTTGATCGGCGCTTATGTCTCCCAGGGGCAGCGTTGCCGTAGCCGCCACGTATCCCTGCTGGCGCTGGCCCCGTACGTTGGTCTCGAGCCATTGCTCATAGCGTACGTTACCACTACTTGGCGGAAACTCGCCTGGCGGCCTGAGCGGCGCCTCGCTTTCTTGCTCGGCCGCGCGCAGGTAATCTGTCCAACGCGGGTCCTCATCGAGCTTTCGGCGCTCCTCGGCCACCGCCTCTTTGAATTTCTCTATCCCCCAGTTGGCCACGAGAAACTTCATGCGGGCGCGGTTTCTGTTTTTCTTCTCGCCGTGGCGGGCGAATACCCGGGCGATCGCCTGGGCCACGGGCAAAACTTCACCTGCCGGGAGAAAATCGGCGAAGAGCTTGGCCTGCTGGGGCACCGGCCCCAGGCCACCGCCCACGACGAGCCGAAATCCTCGCTCCTCGCGCCCATTGACGATCCGTTTCACCGCCGTGTAGCCCAGGTCGTGCAGAGCCGTAAGCCCGCAGGCGTGCTGGCCGCAGCCGCTGAAGGCCGGCTTGAACTTGCGGCCGAAGTTTTGCGTGTCCGGATGTCCGAGCAAGAAGCGAGAGAGCGCGCGGGCGTAGGGGGTCACGTCGAAAGCCTCGTCCGGGCACACCCCCGCGTACGGGCATCCGGTCACGTTTCGCACCGTGTTGCCGCACGCCTCCCGCGTGGTGATCCCGACCGCCGCGAGCCGGCGCATGATCGTGGGCGCATCTTCGATATGCACGAAGTGCAGTTGGACATCTTGGCGTGTGGTAATATGCGCAATTCCGTCGGAGTATTCCTCGGCAAGGTCGGCCAGCACCTCGAGCTGCTGGGGGGCGAGGCCACCGTAAGGGATCTTGATCCGCTGCATTCCCGGCGCGTCCCATACGGTATTGGGGCCCTTCGTGGGCTTTCCGTCGGGGTAAGGTAGCTGCCGGCTGCGGATGCCGTCGTAGCGCTGCCCGTTATCGTAGCGCTGGCCGTAAGCTCCGCGCCGGAGCCTGGTTTCAGCGAATACCTTCTCGTCCACCTTGCCCTGGCGGCGAAGCTCAATTTCCATCTCGAACGTTTCTATCTCTCGCGCAAGTTGCTCCGGGAGCTTGCCTTCGAGCCGCTCCCTCCAGAGTGCGTTGCTGGCTTTCATCGCTCTGTATCTCCCGTGCCAGGGCCGCCTATGGGCTCTAGGCTGCGCCCCCGGCGAATCTACGAAAATGGGCGATGTCAAGTCGCGCCTCTGCGGTAAGCCGCCGGCCCAAAAGCCTGACAGGGGGGATAGGGCTTTGTAGCCAGGAGTTATCGAGACGACTCCGAGCCTAGGCGCCTTCCCCTTACCAACGCCGCCGAGACCGCGAGCGCCGCGAAATCCAGGCCCTGGCGGCCGAGCGCCGGTTGGCCCTGGGATTTACGGCGGCTGCCGATCCGCCCGAAAAAGACTTTACTAGAGGCCCGGTCTGGGCGCAACGAGAGGGTTTCGCCCCGCCCGAGACGGGCTTTTTAGGTGGTGGGACTCTGACCTGCCTTTTGCTATTATCGTATTTCCGATGGCTGCCGATCATTTCCTTAGGGTATACGACTCCATTTTGGGATTGCTCTCCTGCGCGGAAAACCCGACGCCGCTCGTTAGAATCAACAAGGTTCTGCCCTTCGAGCACGCACAAGTCTTTGCCAAACTCGAGTGGTACAACCCGTTTGGCGCCATCAAGGATCGGATCGCCGCCAACATGCTCGGGGACGCCGAAGAGCGCGGGCTGTTGGCTCCCGGCAAGAAGCTGGTCGAGCCGACATCGGGGAACACGGGACTGGGGCTTGCCATGATGGCCAACGCCAGAGGCTACAAGCTCCAGACGCCTCTTTCGGCGGCGATACCGGTCGAGAAGCGTACCCTTCTGCGCTTTTTCGGGAGCAATGTGGTGGAGCTCGACGACACGTTGTGTCCGGCACCGGGGGCGCCGGAAGGCGCGATTGCAGCGGCGATGGAGACAGCGAGAACCAACCCGGACTACGTCATGCTCAACCAGTACGAAAACGAGGCCAATCCCCAGAGCCACTATCTCACGACCGGCCCGGAAATCTGGCGGCAGACGCAGGGGAAGGTGACGCACTTTGTCGCGGGCCTCGGCACCTGCGGGACGATCACGGGCACCGGAAGGTTTCTCAAGGAGAAGAGAGCCGAGATCGAGGTGATCGGCGTCTATCCCGAGGAAGGGCACGACATCCCCGGGGTGCGAAGCCGAATCCAGCTTCAGCAGACGAAGCTCTACCATCCCGAGGAGTACGATCGGACGATCGAGGTAACGAACCGAGAATCGTTCGACATGTGCCTCAGGCTGAACCGAGAGGAGTGCATCATCGCGGGGCCGAGTTCGGGCATGGCCCTTGTGGGCGCGCTGCGCACGGTGCCAGATGAGCCGGGTGTCATCGCCGTGGTGATTTTCCCGGATAACATCTTCAAGTACGCCTCTTCCATTCGGCGCCACTTCCCGTACGTTTGCCCAGCGGACGACCAGCGCAGGGAGGCAGGGCCAAGCAAGAGCGATCAGGTGCTCGCCACTCTGCTCGAGAATCTCAAGAACCCTTACGACACCATTCGAGTGGACGATCTCAAACGTGATCTCGAGGGGTCCGAAAAGCCACTGGTAGTAGATGTGCGGCCACCGGAAATGTTCGCCAAGGGGCACATCGCGGGTTCGGTCAACATCCCTGAAGAAGCCCTTCCCCAGCGTGCCGAGGAGCTGCCCGCCGACCGGGACGCGCGGATCGTGATGGTCTGCGGCATCGGTAAGGTATCCAAGGCCACGGTCTTGTATCTCAAGTCGCTCGGCTACCGCCGCGTCCGAAGCCTGAAGGGCGGGCTGGGCGAGTGGGTGCGCAAAGGTTACCCTACGGAGATGGGCGCGTCCCCCCAAGCCGCGCCGCGGGACGGGATCTTGCACTGAGGCGCGGGGCAGGCGGGAGCGAGGTAAAGCCACGGCGGTGCGGCGCGCTCGGAGGCAGGAGCTAAGCCGGCGCGTTTAGCCGCGGGCGACGGAGGCGAGCCGGTGCTGCAACAAGCGATGGATCTTCGCGAAGAGGGGGAAGCCCTAAACGATTTCTTGCGCACGCTTTCTCGGGAAGACTGGCGGCGTCCGACATTGTTCAAGGGTTGGACCCCTCACGATGTGGTTACGCACCTGCACGTGTTCGACCGCGCCGCGCTCTTGTCGCTGGAGGCGGCCCCGGACTTTGGGGCGAAAGCCCTAGAGTTGGTTTACGCCGGCACCAGGGAATGCGCGCGGCTCGAGCCGGAGGCCCTGCTGGAGCGCTGGTACCGCTGCCTCCTCGAGCTCTGCGAGCGGCTCGGCGAATTGGCCTCGGATCGTCGCTTGCAGTGGTTTGGGCCCCCTATGAGCGTTCGCATGTTCGCCTCCGCTCGGCAGATGGAGACCTGGGCGCACGGTCAAGAGATCTACGATCTCGTGTGGGTCGAGCGCAGCCATACCGACCGAATCAAGAATATCGCCCACCTCGGGGTGAGAACGTACCGCTGGACTTTTGAAAATCGTGGCGAGCCGGTTCCCGGCCCCGAGCCCTATGTTCGCTTGACCGCGCCCTCGGGCGCGATCTGGGAGTGGAACACTCCGAGCGAGGACAACCGGGTCGAGGGGAAGGCGGTCGAGTTTTGTCAGGTGGTTACCCAGGTGCGAAACGTCGCCGACACGGGACTTGTCGTGGCGGGGGAGCCCGCCACGCGTTGGATGGCGATCGCCCAGTGTTTCGCAGGGCCGCCGGAGAATCCACCGGGACCCGGCGAGCGCGCCTGGTAGCGAAAGAGCTCGGGGAACAGGCTCGATGCCGTGGTGCACGGCACCGGGGCTTGGTGGCTGTTCTTTCTTCTTCCGAGGGATCGCGGCGACCGCGACTCTTGCTTCGAATTTCAGCCCCTCGCCTCAGACGCGTTCGGCTATGACTGCCTCGGAGGGGAGCCCGTACGGCGCGAACCCCTGACGGTGGCGAAGCTTCCAGGGATTGTCGGAAAGGAACGGGAGAAGGTCGATCGGCCGGCAGCCGCCGACGAGCTTCGGGTTCAAGCCGTGCAGGAAGGACCACACGGCCATTACCGCCCGCGAGAGCACATTTTTTCCGGGCGCGAGGCTCGCAAGACAGAGCAGCCCGCCTGGCCGAAGAAGCCGGTGCGCCTCCGCCACGACACTGCGGATGTCTTCCTCGGAAAGAAGATCTAGGACGTAGTTGGATACGAACCGGTCGAAAGAAGCTGCTGGCTCCGAGGTCCTGGGATTTCCGTCGCTCAGTACGACGCGGGCCCGATCTCCGAATTCGGAAAGCTTTTGTCTGGCAAGAGCCACCATTTTGGGACTGACGTCTACGGCGACATATCTGGCTTTGGCGCCGAGGTGCTCGGCCAGAAGGGTTTTCGCGAACCGCCCCGTACCGCAACCGAATTCGAAGACGGCTCGAGCGGTGCCGAACTCCCCATGGCGCACGAGATCGCGGGTCGCCACGTCCTCGTAGAAAGCCTGGGAATCCTGCTTGGATCCGATGAAGTCGTAAATCCGCCGGGCCTCCTCGTGAGAGAGCGTCTTCATGCTTCGACCCCAAGGTTACCGTTTGCGCGACCCCAAGGTTACCGTTTGCGCTCCTAGCCGAGGATCTCTCCTCTTCGGGATGCCGCCGTGTTCGCCTGCTCTTGGCGAAACCCGCTACCTCAGCGCCACATTCAAAGCAACCGTCTCCGCAAGGCTTCCCAAAGGTGCGGGCGCTTCCACGCATCTAGTTGGCCGGCTCGAGTCCGCCGCCCGCGCCGCTTACGAGGGCGACCTTCTCATCCAGCCTCCCGCTCGTTTTCTTTCCACTTTTTTCCTTGCGTTGCACCTACGAGCGCGGAAAAAAGCCGCCGCGCGTGTTCTTCTTCCAACTGCATCTCGGGGTGCCATTGCACCCCGATGCACCACGGATGAGAGACGTGCTCGACCGCCTCGATCACTCCGTCCTCCGACCAGGCGATCGGTCGAAGGCCGGCGCCCAGGCGATCGACAGCCTGGTGGTGCCAGGAACAAACCTCGATCTCGGTCGCCCCTACGATGGTGGCAAGCCGCGAGCCCGCTTCGATCCGCACGGTGTGCCGCGCAGGGTCGCGTGGCGGGAGCCGGTGCGCAAGCTTATCGCCGAAGCGGTCCGGGATGTGGGCGTGGAGGGTCCCTCCGCATGCGGTATTCAGGACTTGCAGGCCGCGGCAAATGAAAAGCGCCGGGAGCTTTCGCCTCGAAAGAAGGGCGCGAGTCAGGGCGAGCTCGAATCTGTCGCGCTCGCGACATACTTCGTAGAGGCTACCATGCGGCCTTCCTCCGTAAGTTTGGGGATCGAGGTCGCCCCCGCCGGACAGGATGACACCGTCCAAGAAATCGAGAAGCTCCTCCGGGTCGGGCTCGCCAGGCGGAAGGATGACCGCCATTGCGCCGGCGCCTCGGACCGCATCGACGTACCCGCAGGGCATGGAGAACTCCGCAGGAGCGCCTTCTGGCGGATACGAGGAAATCCCGATCGTGCGCCTGCGCACTGTCCGTTTGCAGACGCCTGCGTAGCCCGCCGCCAGATCCGTATCCACGTCGCAAGCTAGCAGATGATCGCACGAGCCCGTGCCGGCCGAAAGACCTCGTCGAGAAAGGACCTTCCCGTTCTTCGTCTTCTTACGAGCCTGCCTCGAAGCCCTCGCAAGACCGCAACCACGGTATCGCTCTCCCGCCTCGGCGAGTGGGATCCCGGAGCCGGTCGGCCGCGGGGACGCCACCACAGGGGGCCTCTTTCATGGCGCCTTTCTAGCATGCCCCTGGCAGGAGTCGAAGCCGTGTGGCTCGCCTCCAAGGCGCAGCCTGACCTTGCGCGGCTTCTCGCCTCGGGCGCGTGCCCGCCCCCGAACCATAAAGGACCCGACGTGGCCGTTATCGGAGGATGGAGGCTCCCGAGGTCACGCCGTGTGAAGAACATAGCGCGCCATGAAGACGAAATGGGAGAAGCTTGCAGCCAGGACGAAAAAGTGGAAAACACCGTGCGAGCCCACAAGACCCGGCAAGGGATCGGGCCATTTGGCAGAATATACCGCCGCTCCGGCCGTGTAGAGCAGCCCTCCCGCCAAGAGCCATGCGAGTCCGCCCGAGGGAAGCTCCCTAACGAGCGGGACGACGGCGACCAGCGCGAGCCAACCCATGGCGAGCGCGTGGGCGGCCGTGAACCACGCCGGGGCGGCCCTCGAGAAGAGCTTCAGGGCAACGCCAACTACCGCCAGACCCCAGATCACGCCGAAGATGCTCCATCCCCAGCCTCCGCGAAGGGTAACGAGGCAAACGGGGGTATAGGTGCCCGCGACGAGAACGAAGATGGCGGTGTGGTCCAAGCGCCTCAAGATCTCCTCGCTTCGGGGAGAAACTCTGAGCCAGTGGTAAGCCGTACTTGCCAGGTAGAGCAGGACGAGGCTTGCGCCGTAAATCGAAAAGCCGACGATTTGCCGGGGACGGCCCGCCGACTCGATCACCAGGGCCACGAGGGCGGCCACAGCAAGCAGTGCCCCCACGGCGTGCGAGTACGAGTTCAACGGCTCTTTCGGTCGCCAGCGCATCGGGCCAGGCTAGCAGGAAGGGTCGCCTTGCGAAAGAGGTGCGGGCTGCCGGTGACGGCCTAGATCCGAGCCGAGGGCCGCAGGTTGCTTGACTGAAGGCTCGTAGGATCACTATAGGGAGAGTCCGGCACGGCTTTTCGAACGCAGGCGACGCGCATCGGGGTCGCGAGGCGCCGAGGTGCCGAGGGCAGACCGGTGAGAGAAAGGGGGCTACGCTGGAGTGCGTTTATCGCGGGCCGACGCGCGCCCTCGGCGGATGCCTCGGTGCTTGGCGTCCTTCCCGGCGAAGGGGTAGGGCCGGAGGTCATCGAGGCGTCGCTCAAGGTGGCGGCCGCCGTGGAGTCGGTTCTCCCGGGCGCCTTTAAAATCCAGACCGGGCCGCGCCGTTCATCGAGATCCTCTGACGGCGGCCCCGCGGGCCTTGCGCCGGAGGTCTTCGAGTTCTGCGAGCGCATATTCAGCGGCGGTGGCGCAATCTTATCCGGACCTTTCGGCGGGCGATTCGTTTACGAGTTGCGAAGAGCGTTCGACCTTTTCTGCAAGCTCTGCCCCGTTAGGCCGCTGGTGGAGCTGCGGTCGGCGGGCCGAGTCAAGCCAGAGTATTTGCAAGATGTTGACCTTCTTCTCGTCAGGGAAAACGTCTCCGGGCTTTACCACGGCCGCTGGTACGAAGACCGGGCGCCAGACGGTAAAAGGCGCGCCCATCACCGTTTCAGTTATACGGAGGAGGAAGTACGCCGCGTGATCGAACCTGCCGCCCGAATCGCCCGCAGCCGCCGCGGGCGGCTGGCCCTGGTCGTGAAGGATGGCGGCTTGCCGACTGTGAGCGCTCTTTGGCGCGAGTGCGCCACCGAGGTCGCTTCGGAGGCGCGTGTAGAGCTTTCCGTTCTAAACGTGGACTACGCCGCCTACTCGATCGTACAGCATGCACAGGCACTCGACGTAGTTGTCGCGCCCAACCTCTTCGGGGACATCTTGGGCGACGTCGCGGGCATCCTGCTAGGCTCCCGGGCGCTTGTTTATTCCGGTAACTTCGGCAGCGGCGCTTGCGCGGTTTACCAGACCGGACACGGTGCGGCACGCGACCTTGCGGGCACCGACCGCGCCAATCCGGTCGGGCAGATCTTCTCGCTGGCCATGCTGCTTCGCGAAAGCTTCGGCTTGTTCGATGCCGCCGATCTTGTGGAATGCGCTGTTTGCGCCGTCTGGCGGGCGGGCTGGCGGACGCAGGATCTGGCGGAGCCTGGGTGCCGCGTGGCGGGCACCCAAGAGCTCGGTTCGCTCGTGGCGGAAGAGGTTTCGAGGCTTTCCAGGGAGAGGGGGCTTGCGTGAAGCCAGTTCTTTTACTCGTGGACATGCAAAACGACTACCTGCGACCGCCGGGGCTCGAACCGCCTGCGGGGCTGATCGTGGCCAACGCTGCCGCACTGCTGGCTTCCTGCAGGCGCTCAGGGGTACCGGTGATTCACGTTTGGACGACCGTTAGCCGCGACGATGACCGGCGCATGCCTCACTGGAGGCGGGCCGGAAGGTGGCTTTGCGTGGGTGGCACCGACGGGCACGCTACACCCGTCCCGCTGCGGCCCGAGCCATCCGAACGGGTGATTCATAAGACGTTCTTTAGCGCCTTCGCAGGCGGCGAGCTCGAGTCGGCTCTACGGTCGCTTGGATGCGACACGATTTGGATAGCCGGTGTGCACCTTCACGGTTGCGTGCGCTCCACGGTACTCGACGCATACCGACTGGGATTCGCGGTTTGGGTGGCGGAAGACGCGGTGGGAAGCGACGACCCTCTTCACGCAGCGATAAGCCGCCGGTATTTGGAGGAACGGGCGGCTAGGTTTCTGCCCGTTGCTTCTTTTTTTGCAGATCTCGAGCCTTTGGCCGATGCCGCCGGGCCCATCGTATCTAGTGCCACGCGAGCGTCGCACCGGGCGTGGATCGAGTGGCGCGAGCGGTCGCCGGTGGAACGAAGCGGGTGCTTATCGAAGCTTGGAGCGCTCGTCGAAGAGGAAAAAGACTCGTTCGTGCGGCAGATGGCTAGGGAGATAGGCAAGCCCGTTCGTTACGCTCGATCCGAGATGGAACGAGCGCTTGCACTCTTGCGCGGTGCCATCCGCCGAGCCGATCGGCCTCTCGAAGAAGGCTTTGGCCCGAGCTGGCGTGTCCGCCGCAGGCCTTTGGGGGTGGTGGCGGCCATTACGCCATGGAACAACCCCGTGGCCGTACCGCTCGGCAAGATCGCGCCGGCCTTGTTGTACGGCAACACGGTCGTGTGGAAGCCGGCAGTGGAAGCGGGGGAGATCGCGACGCGGCTTTTCGATCTCGTGCGGGCGGCGGGCTTTCCGGATGGCGTTGTTACCATGGTGGAGGGGGGGCGTTCGAGTGCGCGGGCCCTGATGAGCGACGCTCTCGTCGATGCGGTCAGTTTTACCGGCTCGACCGGCGCCGGTTACGAGGCGCAGGAAATTTGCGCCCGGCGCCACGTGCCCCTTCAGGCCGAATTGGGCGGGAACAATGCCGCCATCGTCTGGTCCGACTGCGATCTGCGCCGTGCCGCTTGGCGGATCGCCGAAGGTGCGTTCGGGTTCGCGGGTCAGCGTTGCACGGCCAATCGGCGGGTGATCGTCGAGCGCTCCTGTTACGCGGGTTTTTTGGGGGAGCTCGAGCAGGCGGTAGAGGCCCTGCACTGGGGGGATCCGGCGGAGGAGAGGACCCAAGTGGGGCCGCTGATTTCCGCAGCCGCTCGCGATCGAGTCGCGGCGCTAGTTTCACGATCCGAGCCGGCCGCGGATCGGGTTTTCACCACCCGCAAGCCGCCTCCCTGCGGGCGCGGTGCGTATTACCCGCCTACGGTGATCTGTTGCCAGGATCCGTCACAGGAAATCGTTTTGGAGGAAACATTCGGTCCCGTGCTGGTGGTACAAAGTGCTTGCGACTGGGAGGAGGCGCTTCGGCTTTGCAACGGCGTGACTCACGGCTTGGCGGCCGCCCTCTTTTCCGAGGCCCCGCAACGCCAGGCATCCTTTTTGCGGGAGGTGCGAGCGGGTATAGTCAAGCTCAACGCCGACACGGCCGGTGCCGACGCCGAGGCGCCGTTCGGGGGATGGAAGGCTTCCGGCATCGGCCCGCCCGAGCACGGGGACGCAAGCCGCGAGTTCTACACTCGCGCCCAAGTGGTTTACCGGGCTGGCCCTGAGCTATGGTCCCGGCCGAAATAGCGCAGCTTGCGCGCATGGCGTGCGGCTTGCCGCGGTTTCTTCGCCGGCCCATGACGCTTCCTTTGGCGAAGGAGGCCATCGGATGGCGCATGGCCGAGCGGGAGGCTCGGTTTCTTTCGGCGGCAAAGCGGCTGATTTACGATAACCCCTCTAGTCCCTATCGCCGGCTGCTTCTGTGGGCGGGCTGCGACTATGGGGATTTAGAGCGCGCCGTTTTCGCGGCTGGCCTCGAGAATACCTTGGCCAAGTTGCGGGGCGAAGGTGTCTATGTGACGCTCGCCGAGTTCAAGTCGCAAGTTCCGATCTGCCGCAGGGGCTTGACGGTGGGGGTGCGCGCGGCGGACTTCGACAATCCCTTGCTCATGGGCAAGGCTCTCACCGGCGCGACGAGCGGCAGTTATTCCCGGCCGAGCCGGGTGGCCTACGACTGGAACCTGATGACGGAGCACGCGGCCAACGAACTGGTACTTTATGACATCCACGGGGTTTCGGATGCGCCAATAGCCCTGTGGTTGCCTGTGCCACCATCGCTTGCCGGAATCCACAACCTCCTGCTCAACGCAAAGCGCGGGCGAGAGCCCGAACGCTGGTTCTCCCATCTCGACCCTGCGCGCGTCCCGCTTGGGTCTCGCAACCGGATCGCCACCGAGTTCATTCTCGCCGGCTGTCGGCTGCTCGGGCGAAGGGTGCCCCGGCCGCGCTTCACCGACCTAGGCAGGGCGGAAGAGGTTGCACGCTGGGTGGCGCAGAAGCGAAGCGGCGGCCACCCGTGCGTGCTCAGAACATACACCAGCTCGGCCGTTCGCGTCGCGCGCGCGGCGAGGGAAGGCGGCTTCGACCTCGAGGGGTGTGTCGCGTTCGTGGGCGGCGAGCCGCTCACCGAATACAGACGGCGTTTCATCGAAGAGAGCGGAGCCAGGGCGATCCCCCGGTATTCGGCCGCGGAGGCGGGATTGATCGGCGCCTCCTGCGACCTGCGCGACTGTGCGGACGACATGCATGTATACCTCGATCGGATCGCCGTAGTCCCGATGCCGGATCGCAAATCGGGGGAGGCATCTTCCGCGGCAACTCTCCTCTTTTCGTCGATTTCTTCCCATACCGGAAAGGTCCTGCTCAACACGGACATCGGCGATTCGGGCGAGCTTGCGGCCAGGCCCTGCGGGTGCGCCTTCGGCGGTCTCGGGATGACCGTCAGGATTTCGCACGTGCGAAGCCGCCAGAAGCTTACGGTAGAAGGCGTCTCGTTGCCGAGCGTGGAACTGGACGAGATCGTCGCTCGCCTCGTCGAAAAAGCAGGCGGCGGCCCCGACGATTATCAATTCTGGGAGGCCGAGGACCGAAGCGGTGTATCGAAGCTACTTATCGCCGTAAGCCCTCGCCTCGAGCTCCCCGACGGCAAAAAGTTCGTCGCCGAGATCCTGGACAGCTTGAGCCGCAAGCCGCCGGCAGGCGCTTTGACGGCGCTCCTTTGCGAGCAGGGTAGCACTGTCGAGCTCGTTCGCGCCGAGCCGCGGGAAACGCCGGGGCATAAGCTCAGGCCGTTCATGAGGCTGACACCCACCGAGTGAGTGGGCAGGGCGCGCGGACTAATCGGCGAGCACCGACGGCGGGCACAGCTCCGGTGGCACCGCCGTTGCCCTATGGGTAAAGCTTTGCGGCATCGGCCAGTCGTTTTGCCACCTCGCGGCGCAGCGAAGGCGGGTGGAGGACCTCCACCCAGGGGGTCAGGCTCATGATCCAGTTTGCCAGTTCCGTCGTGCCTCGCACCGTCATGCTCAGGACTGTCTTGCCGTCCCGCCGCTCTTTGAATCTTTGCGTCGGGTGGATCCGGCGAGCCTTCAGGAAGGCCGCGGTCTGCGCGTTTAGGAGGAGAAGCTCGACGTAGGTCTTGGGTCCTTCGATGATGCCGAAGAGGCCGTCGGTATATTTGGCCGGCGTGTAATCCCTGGGATAATCGAAGGTCTCGTCCAGCTTTTCGACTTTCGCGATTCGTTCCACGGCCAAGGGGATTATCTTCCGGTAAAGGTCACTGTATCCGAACAGGTACAGGCCGCCACGATACGTCACCAGTGTGTAGGGCTCGAACGTGTGGATCTTCCCCTCGCCTAGAAGTCCGCGGTAGTCCACCCGTATCTTGTGCTGGTCGATCAAGCAGCGCAGGATCGTGTCGAGTTCCTCGTCGAGACTTCGGTACTCTTTGGTCGCATACGGCACGGTGTAGAACTTGAGCTGAGCGTTGGCGAGCCTTGCCCGCTGTTTGGGGGAGAGCGCGCGTTGGAGGCGATCCCAGACTCCCTCGACCCCCTCCCGCAGGACCGTACCCTCGAGAAAAGCGAGGACGCTCAACGAGAAATAAAGAGAAGCAATCTCGTAGGCATTGGCATCGGTCCCACCCCCCTGCACCGCAAGGCGCAGGACGCGTTTGTCTCCTTGCCGCGCTACTTCGACCAGCGGCCTCTCCCGCTCATCCACCAGCTCGCGCTGTAACACCCTGACGTATCGCTGCGCGGTCCGCTCGGAGATGCGAAGCTCGTTCTCCAAGGCCCGAAGGCTCCAGCCCCACGGCCGGCGCATGAGCTCGAAGACGATCCTTGCGAGCCTGCCGGCCGCTCCGTACGAGGGCTTGCGCGGGGCTTTGGTTTTCCGGTCGGCTCTCCTTCTTTTCACGCCCGCCCTCGTGAGTCCATGTCACCCGTTGTCACAGCCTTTGCGTTATTAGGACAAATCGGGCAGGAAGAAAAGGGTTTCGCGCGCGGGGAAGGGCTGGGGGATGGGGAAATGCTGTCTCGCTCGTAGAGGAGGAACGACAAATGCCGGTATTTGGGCGCTTTAGCGAGGCCACGGTCGAACAGATGCGAGCACTTGTCACAAGACGTGACTGGCCCGGGTTTCAAAGACTTGTCGCCCAGGTTGCCCAGCGCGCCGAGGAATTGGGCGTGCATGCGTACGGTCCTGGCGACATAGCGTGGCTTGCGCTTTTTCTCGATGGCGAGATTCGAGGCGGGCGGATGGAGCTTGCCGAGGGCCGGCTGGTGCTGGGAGAGTACGACCGGTTCCTGGGGGTAAGTTGAAAGATCCGGCCAAGTACCTTAGCCGGTTCTTGAGCCATCAGCGCTCGCTCGGTAGGCCACCCTTTGTAATGGTCAAGCGCTGCGATGAGAGCCCGTTTCCGGACAGTGCCACGCTGGTGGATGTCTGAAGCGACTCCGCCGAACCGAGATCATTTCAGCGGGAGGAGAGCTTGGCCTGCCTGTGGCTGCGAGTTGGTGGGTGGAGGCGGGGTTCGCTCCTTCGAACTCCTGCCCGGATGATGCGACTCTTCGAAGCTTGAAATATGCGCTTTCTCCACACGGCTGATTGGCAGATCGGAATGAAGGCACTGGGGCTCGGGCGAGCCGGCGAGCGGGTGCGCCAGGAGCGGCTTGCGGCGGGCGAGCGCGTGGTGGAAGTGGCGCGCGCCAAGAAGGTAGATTTTGTCCTTTTGGCCGGGGACCTCTTCGAGGACAATGGCGTCGATCGGCGCCTAATTCAGAGGGTGGGGGACATCCTGGCCTCCGCTGGCTGCGACGTATTCATTATTCCCGGAAACCACGATCCAGCCGTTCCCGGCTCGG
The DNA here is from genome assembly GCA_037446155.1 of Myxococcales bacterium. Taxonomy (GTDB): domain Bacteria; phylum Desulfobacterota; class Binatia; order UTPRO1; family JBBIJE01; genus JBBIJE01. The sequence goes on from JBBIJE010000011.1 coordinate 23,273, forward strand.
TCTGGGAACACCCCGTCTGGAAGAGTAAGTCCACACTTCATGTCCTTGCCGAGTCCAGAGAGCTCGCGTGGCGAGACGTTATTTTCTATCCCTGTCCCGCTCTGGAAAAGTCTTCCAGCCGCGATCCTACCGCCTGGATCCGGGCCGAGCGGGGCGAGCGTTTTTCCGTCGGCATCGCCCACGGGACAGTGGAGGGGATAAGACAGGACGAGCCGGCTTACCCTATAGCGCGCGACGCGGCCTCGCGTTCTGGCGTCGACTACCTCGCGCTGGGACACTGGCACTCTAGCGCATTCTACCAAGACGAGGAAGGAGCGACCCGGCTCGCTTATAGCGGCACTCACGAGACGACGCGCTTTGGCGAGCGCGCAAGCGGCAACGTGTTGGTGGTAGACATTGCTACTCCAGGGTCCCCTCCGGCGATCGAGGAGATCCGAACGGGGGGGCTGCGCTGGGAGGTAATCAGTGCAAAGCTGCGAAGCGGCGACGAGATCGGATCGGTGCTGCAAACGATAGAGTCTCTGGACCACCCTGCCTCGACGCTCCTCACGGTCAGACTGGAGGGGATCCTGCCTGCGGGCGCCCGCGAGGAGTTGGAGCGGCTCGAAGAGATCGTCTCATCGCGATTCCTCTTCGGGAGGCTCGAAGCCCAAGACCTTCGACCGTCTCCCGAGGACGACTCCTGGCTCGCTGGTCTTCCCGCGGGGGTGATTCGCGACACGGCGGAGAGGCTTCGGCGCCTTGCGGCCACGGGGGGCGCGAGCGAGCGCGAGAAGATCGCCGCGCGTGCCTTGCTGGAACTTTATGCCCTCGCGGGCGAGGTGCGCAGATGATCCTGCGCTCGCTTGCCGTGGGAGCCTGGCGTTGCTTCGTGGAGCCTGTGGCGGTCGGCCCCTTCGGCGAGGAACTCAACGTCCTGTTCGCCCCCAACGGAACGGGCAAATCGACTCTTTTCGAGGCACTTCTGCGGGGCCTTCTCGACAGTCATCGAGCTAGCGGGAGAGAGGTCGAGGCGCTCAGGCCTTGGGGACGAGCGCTCTCTCCCCGGGTGACCGTGGAGTTTTCTCATGATGGTGTGGAGTACCGCATAAACAAACAGTTTCTCGACGGTACTTTCTCCAAGCTCGAGCGGAAAGAAAAGGGGCACTTTCGGCCGATCGCCGAGCGCGACAGCGCCGACCAGCAGGTGCGCGCTCTCCTTACGCAGAATCCGCCCACCCGCGGTCTGGCTCAGGCCCGCAACTGGGGACTCGCCCAGGTGCTCTGGGCTCCCCAGGGGAGCTTGGCGCTAGAAGGCCTCACGGAAGATCTCGCGAGCAACATTCGAACGGTGCTCGGCGCCCAGGTGGCGGGCCCCGGGAGCGGTCCGCTGGAGGCAAAAATAAGAGAGCTTTATCTCGCGTATTTCACCCCCTCGGGAAAGCTTCGCTCGGGGCGCGGCGCGCCGCCTCTGGTTGCGCTGACGAGCCAGCTCGAGGAGGCCAAGGAACGCCTGCGGCGGGCAAAAGAGCTCGAGCTCGCTTTCGAGGAGACTTCCCGGCGGGTCGAGCATCTGCGGGCGGTAAGGGCGCAGGCGCGGCGCGACTGCGATGCGATAGCCGAGGCCCTCAAGAAGGCGCGGGAAAACCTAGCTGCTTATACCGCTCTCAAGGCGGAAGCCGAGCGCCGCAAGGAAAGGGCCGAAGCCGCCGAGGCCAGATACCAGAGCCTCAAGCGGCAGGTGGAGCTCATCGCCAAGACGGAGAAAGAGATCGAGGATGCGAAGCGCAGGGTTGCCGCTTTGGAGGAGGGGCTGCCGCTCGTCGAGAGGGAAAGAGAGTCCTTGGAGCGCGAAACTGCGGCGGCGCGCGCGGCGGTGGAAGATGCCCGCAAGGGACGCGAGCGGGTCACGAAAGCCGAAGAGGAGGCGGCGGCGGCGAGAAAATACGTCGATTTGACGCGCGAAAGCGAAGCCCTGGGAAAAACGCTCGCCGCGATAGAGGAGGCCGAACGCGTCTTGGCCGGGCGCCGCAAGGCAAGGGACGCCCTCGTTGCGCCGCGGCCGGAGGATTTGAAGGCGCTTCGCCGCCTGGTACGAGAGCGCGAGGAGACACGACTCAAGATCGACGCCTCGCTCATCACCTTGGAGGCCGTGGCCGAGAAGAGCCTAGCGCTCCAAGTGGTGGCGGGGGAGGAGACCGGCAAGCGCAAGCTTTCGCCGGGCAAGCCAGAGAGAATCGCAGGATCTCCGGAAGTGGTAGTGGATATACCAGGGGTGGCGCGCCTCAGGGCTTGGGGACCGACTGGATCGGTAGAGCAGCACCGCTCGGCGTTGGTGCGAATGGGCGAGGAGATTTCTCGCCGAACGGCGCCTTTTGGTACCGAGAACTTGGACGAGATCGAGGCATTGGCGGAGAAGGCCAGGGCGCTGGATGGCGAGGTGGCGCAAGCCAAAGCCAGGCTCGAAGCCCTGGTAGGGGGCAGGGACCGCGGTGCGCTGGTAAAGGAGCGGGTGGCGCGAGAGGCCGAGCTGCTAAGGCTCAGAGCCGCGCACCCGAAGTGGGTAAAGTCGCCTCCGGATGCGGATGCTCTTGCGGAGCGGGCAGGGCGGTTGCGCCGCGACTTTGTCGCTCTCATCGAAGCCAAGGAGTCGGAGTGGACCAAGGCACAGGCCGCCTATTCGGCGACGAGCGTGCGGGCCCAGGCTTCTCGGTCGGAGCTCGAAGCTTCGCGCCGGCATCTGGCAAGCTTGCGCGCTCAGCTTGCGGAGCTTACCGCTGATGGTAAAGATCACCGTGAGCGCTCGGCCGAGCTGAGAGAGCTTCTCATGACCTGGGAGGCCGCCGGGGAGGGGCTAAGGGAAGTCAGGGAGGAGCTCGAGCGTTTCGCGGGTGATCCGGCAGTGGAATTGGACAAGCTGGAGCGGCAGCTTGAGGCGGCCGGAGCACAAGCCGAGCGCGCGCTCGAAGGGGAGCGCACGGAACAGGGAAGGTTGGAGCAGATTCTGGCCCAAGCGCCCTACTCGGTGCTTGCCGTGGCCGAAGAAGAGGTGTCGGATCTCGATAGGGCCATCGCAACCGAGCGGATCAAAGTAGAGGCCGCCAAGCTGCTTTACGACACCCTGTGCGAGGTCAAGGCCGCGGCGTTGTCCAGCGTTTCCGAGCCGGTCGAGCTTGCCGCCACCCGTACCTTTCACCGCATCGCCGGCCGAAGACTGGGGCGCATTCGCATGGGCGAAGCCTTCGAGCCGCTCGGCGTGAACCCGGAGCCGACGGCGGATGTGGTGGATCTTGCCGATCTCTCCGGCGGCGAGACGGAGCAGCTCTACCTCGCCACCCGGTTGGCCCTGGCCGAGGTGCTCGCTCGCGATGAGCGCCAACTCATCGTCTTGGACGACGTCCTCACCGCTACCGATGCGGGGCGGCTGGCTCGCGTCATGGCGGTGCTGGAAGATGCCGCAAAGCGCCTCCAGATTCTCATTCTCACCTGCCATCCGGAGCGCTACCGTGGTCTGGCGAACGCTCAGTTCTTCGATCTGGAAGAGGCCGTGCGGGCGGGCCGAGCTTCCCCGTCCTAGGAGAGCGGCGTGGCGCGCGTGTTCCCGACGCAGATCGACCCGGACGCCCCCGAGGCCGAGGCCTATCTCTTTCGCCGATTCGGTGACGTTCTCTCCGACGACTTAGTGGTGTTCCATGCCAGGCGGTTCGTTTTGCCAGCAGAGGGCGGCCGGCCGGCGTTCGAAGGGGAGCTCGACTTCGTCATTCTCGATCCCGGCCGCGGGCTGCTGGGGCTCGAGGTCAAGGGTGGGGGCGTGGGAAAGAGGGGAGGGGCGTGGTATTCGGTCGATCGCCTTGGTCGGGAGCATCCGATCAAGGATCCCGGCCTTCAGGCGAGCCGGGCGGTACGCGCCATGGGTGAGTACCTCAGCCGACAGCATTGGTTTCGCAAGAACAGATTCAGGGTCCGGTTCGGCTGGGGGGTAGCGTTGCCGGACGTCGAAGTCGCGAGCGCTCTCGGCCCCGACCTTCCGCGCCAGATCGTGATCGCCCGAAACGATCTCGGGCAGCTCGCTTCGGCGGTCGGTCGGGTCTTCGAGGCCCGCGGCATCACCGGCCCTGCGCTCCCGCCCGCCGCCGTGCGAGCGGTGATCGACGCTCTGGCGCCGACCATGCATCTGGTCAAGCCTCTGGCGCGGCGGCTCGAGGAGGAAGGCGAGGCGCTGGTACGCTTAACCGAGGAGCAGAAGAGGGTGCTCGATCTTCTGGAGACCTCGCAGCGGGTAGCCATCGAGGGAGCTGCCGGGTCGGGGAAGACCGTGCTTGCGGTAGAGAAGGCGAGGCGGCTAGGGCGCGCGGGAAAGAAGGTCGTGCTCTTGTGCTTCAACCGGCCCCTTGCGGATTTCCTCGCCGCCTCGGCCGATGGTTACGAAGTCCAGACTTTCCACGGCCTGTGCCACGACCTGGCGATTGCCGCGGGGCTGCCGTTCGAGGTACCCGAGGCCGCCCAGGCTCAGGCTTCGTTCTGGGAAAAGGAGGCTCCGGCGATTCTTCTCGAAGCCCTGGACAGGCTCCCCGAGAAGCGTTACCACGCCGTCGTCATCGACGAAGGCCAGGACTTTCGCAGCGACTGGTGGGTGCCGATCGAAGCGCTCCTCGAAGATCCCGGCGAGGGAGAGCTGATCGTCTTTTTCGATCCCAAGCAGAACCTCTACGGTGGGGGACCGCCGGCCGCGCTCGGCGTCTCGCCGCATCGGCTCAAGTGGAACTGCCGCAACACGTCGAACATCGCCAAGTATGCTTGCGCGCTCATCGGAGAAGAGGCGAGCGTGCGGCCCGAGGCACCCGAGGGCGTGAGCGTTACCGAGATAGAGTGCGCAAGCGAGCGCGAAGCGGTCAATGCGGTGCGCCGCACTCTGCACCGTTTGCTGGTGGAGGAGAGACTGACGCACGAACAGGTGGTGGTACTTTCCACCCGCAACCACAAGCGAAGCCCGCTCGCCAGAGAGCGAAACCTGGGGCCAGCCACGCTGGCGCCGTTCGGCAAGCCCCTCGCGGGGAGAGCTGTCCGCTTCGCGTCGCTTCAGCGGTTCAAAGGCCTCGAGGCCGACGCGGTCATCTTGACGGACGTTGAGCCAGGAGCGCTCGGAAGCGGCCCCAAGCATCTCTACGTCGGCGCCACACGGGCCCGTCACGTGCTTGTCGTGGTGAAGGGCCCGGCGCGCTAGGGAACGCAGGCTACGAAGTTTTCGCGCACCGGCGCCTGCAGGCGCTCGTTTGGGGGGCGTTTGGCGGGGCCGTGCGCGGCGGCTCCTTTCCAGGGCGCCTTGCCTGTTGACAGACGAGAGAGGCTCTGGTATGCGAACATCGTTCGCAAAGATGAATCAGGTTTTCAAGCGATGACCCTGCAAAGACTCAAGGCCCGCGAGCGGCAGAAGCGGAGGGCGCTCATCCTGGGCGCCGCCCAGAGGCTCTTCTCTCGTCGCGGGCTTTCCGAGGTCAGCATGCGCGACATAGCTCGTCGAGCGGGAGTTTCGGTCGGTTTCATATATCGTCATTTCAGGAGCCGCTCGGAGATCTTCGTCGAGCTTTTCGAGGAGAACGCGCGCGCGATCTTTCGCAGGATCGAAGCCGACATCGGCGCGGGGGGACCGGCTCCGCTCAAGCGAGCGGCGGAGAACTATGTCGCTTTTCTCCTCGAGAACCGGATGTTCTTCGAGATGATGAGCCACTTCATGCTCGAGGGGAGGCTATCGGAGAAGGCGCTTTCGCGGGTAAACGAAACCTTGCGCCGCCTGATCGATGGGGTGGAGCCCGCCTTTGCCGATGGCCGGCCGGATAGCGATTCCCGGGCCTTGGCGCACGCCTTTTTCGCCGCGCTAAACGGCGTGATGATCAGTTTCGCCAAGTATCCGGGTCGCACGTCGCAAGAGATAAAGGAGCGAGCCGTGATGCTTGCCCGGACCATCGCCGAGCGCTTCGAGTCTGCCAGCGACGAGGCGTCGGATAGGAGGCCCGTGCGACATCGAGCGAAGGGAGGGTAAAATGTACGATTGCATGCTGACGGAAGTTGAGAGGGAAGTGAGGGAGGAGGCGAGGCGGTTCGTCAAGAGCGAGGTCCCGGTCGACCTCGTAAAGGCGATGGACCGGGACGAGATCAAATACCCCAGGGAGTACGTAAGGAGCCTGGGGCGGCACAATCTGCTGGGCCTTCGCTTTCCCGAGAAGTGGGGCGGAAGGAACCTTCCCTGGACCGCGGAGGTCGCCGTCGAAGAGGAGATCGGCGTGCTGGGCTCGGCGCTAGGATGCGCATACGTCATGCCCTCGATCGTGGGAGAGGCCATAAATACCTTCGGGACGGACGCGCAGAAGGAGAGGTTTCTCGTTCCACTCTTGAAGGGAGAGCTGGTGGCCGCGGAGGCTTTGACCGAGCCCCGGGGGGGTTCGGACTTTTTCGGCGCGACGACGCGCGCCATTCCCAAGGGAGATTATTTCGAGGTTACCGGGCAGAAGCGCTTTGTCGTCGGCGCCGCGGAGGCGGACTTCTTTTTGGTCTTCTGCCGCACCAACTTCGACGGCGATGCGGATCCCCACGCCTCGATCAGCGCCCTTCTCGTCGAGCGCGGACCCGGGGTCGAAGTCGCGTACAGCTACGGGCTTTTGGGCTGCCGCGGCGGGGGAACGGGCCGATTGGTGTTCAGAAATGTCAGGGTTCCGAGGGAGAATCTCTTGGGCGAGCTCAACATGGGGGCGTTGGTATTCAATCAGACCATGATTCCCGAGCGTTTGACTTCGGCGGCGGCGAGCCTCGGGGCATTTGGCTCCCTGAACCTGGCGCTCGACTACAGCACCAAGCGGACCGCCTTCGGACGGCCGATCAGGAAATTTCAGGCGATCCAGTTCATGGTCGCCGAGGCCATTACGGAGCTAGATGCCGCGCGGGGCTTGGTTTACCTTGCCGCGCGCGCGGTCGATGCGGGGGCGCCCAATAGCCGGCGGCTCGTGAGCGAGGCCAAGCGCTTTGCCACCGAAGCGGGCTGGAACGTCATAAACAAGGCGATGCAAATCATGGGGGGTATCGGATACACTCACGTCTATCCGATAGAAAGGGCACTGCGGGATGCGCGGCTGTCTCTCATCTGGACGGGTACGAACGAAATCATGAACCTGCTGATACAACACGAATACTACGGGGAGGTCGCCGCCGAGGCGGCTCGATACCGAGACTTCGAGGCCGATGCCGTGGCCGGCGACGCCTCGGAGAAGTGCTTCACCGACGAAGACATGTGGCGCATCCACGAGCAGACCGAGATCAAACCCGGGGTCAGATCTTGACGTGAAGCGGGGTCAGATCTTGCCGTGACGCGGGGTCAGATCTTGACGGGCTGTTGCTCGAATCGTTCCGACGATCAGGTGGAATAGAGGAGCGCGCCATTTACCGCCAGCGGGAGGTGTCGTGGCACGCGAGGTGGCAAGACCGATCGCATCAGACGCATTAGTGCCTTGGCAGCAGCACCAGCCTCAGCCATTACCACCCGTGGCCTCGGTTTGCCGTACCTAGCCAGCAACACCAAATTCTGCACAGTCGCTATCAAGTAATCCTGTATCTGCACCCGCCATAGCCCACGCCAGCGGGCCCGCTTGAGCCCATAACGAGATCCCTCGGCAAACGACCTCTCCATGAAATGCTGCCGCCTCTTGATGTCCCGCCTAGCCGCCGCACTCCCAGCCTCCGCCCAAAGCCCCTCCAATAACTCCTGCTCCTCGTGCTGCTTGATGCTGCGCCCCCCCACTTACCGAACGCGTACACTGCGCAACTGGCACCCCCGACATACCCTCGCCAACCCCACATACTCATACGCCTGCCGCCCTACCCGGTGATTGCGCCTCCTTAACTCCTCCCCCCCAGGACACCGGTACACATCCCTCTGCCCATCGTAAATAAACGCCGACTCCGCAAATATCCTCCTCCGCCGCCCACTCTGCACCCCCACCCTCCGCAATGGCGCTATGTCCGCCACTACCCCACGCCTATGACAGGCAAGGTAATTCTCCCTCGTCCCATACTTAGTGTCCGCCACTACAACCCCAGCCTGCTTCCCCACCACCCAGTGACTCGCATCTATCAGCCCCCCCAACCGATGCGCTTCGTTCTCATCCCCTCGCCCTACCTCACTCGCCGTGATTACCCCATACGCCCCGTCTATCCCCCGATGCGTCTGATACCCTAGCTTCGCCTTCCCCACTCCCCTCCTCACCACCGCCGCATCCCCATCCGTCCTAGATACCAACCGCCGGTTAACCTCCCCACGCTCCCTCCCTCCAACCGCACCTCCAGCTCCGCGCTCGCCACCCGCAACCGCCTCTCCAAATCCCCACGCCCTACCACCGAATTGCACGACGCATTCGCCTCGATCACACTCGCATCACAAAAAAGCCTCTCCCCATCTACTAGCCCAGCCTCCACACACTGCCTCACCACCCGCTCAAAAATCCCCCGAAATACCACCGACCCCCACCGCCGCCGCGCCTTCGACAACACGCTGTGATCCAGTATCGCCGTCTCCAGGTCAAACCCCAAAAACCACAACCAATCCAACCGCTCAGGCAACGTCCGCATCAGCTCTCGCTCGCTCCGCACGTTGTAAAACACCAACAAAAGCAGTAACTTCACTATCACCACCGGCGCCACCGATACGTTGCCGTTGTACCCGTACTTCTTCTTCACCTCCTCGTATACAAAGTTAAGATCCAACACCCCCTCTATCCTCCGCAGTATGTGATCCCCCCGAACACGCTTCTCCAAATTGAAATCACTGTAAGACAGCGAACCCTGCGGCGGCCCCTGACGTCCCATCATCTCCCTTCCCCTCCTCCCACTCCCTCACTATAGGCTGGTATCTATTACATATCGAAACCAGGTATTTGGGCAACAGCCCGTTGACGTGCAGCGGGGTCAGATCTTGCTCTGCAGCATCGATGGACCCACAGCAGTCACGTCCGCTTGTCTCGCACGAAAAATACCGCCGCTCGCTGGAAGCGCCGGTTTATGCGTCACGGCAAGATCTGACCCCGCTGCACGGCAAGATCTGACCCCGCTGGTGACCCCGCTGGCTAGCTAGGTGATCCCGCTAACTCTTTTTGGCCTTCTTTTCGGCGGGCTTTTCGACCATGTCGTCTAGTTTCTTGTCCATTCTGGCGAAGACGTAGGAGCGCGCGCCGAATACGGTGCGGCCGTCCTGGCGCATCACGTATATCTCATCGTCGCTTTTCTTGGTCCCTATCACCGTGCCAAGGAGCTTCCCATCCTTGCCGTAGAGCGAGACCTTGATCTGCGGCTGGTCGAGGCCGTACTGCTTCAAGTCCGCGGGATCGTCGGCCACCACTTCGCTTGCCCGAAGCGTTGCCACGTCCTCGGCGAAATGCGATACGGGGTATTCCCTAGGCTTCCCCTCGACCTTCCCCTCGAGGGACCACTTGTCGTCGGTGCTCTTTACCAGGGTAAAACCCTTCCCGTCCATTCTCTTCACCACAGCCTTCGCGACCTCTTTGGGATCGAGGCCCAAGACCCTCTTGTCACGAAGCGCCGGCACGTCTTTGCTCAGATTCTTTAGCGCGTACTCCGCGATTTCGTAAATCGTATCTTTGGCATCTCTTTTGGCGAAATAACCTTTCGAAGCGTCTTTCTCGTTTATCTGCTTGCCGATCAAAACCGCTTTCTTGGCAAGATCCTTACCCAGGAAAAGCGTAACGGTAAGCTGCGGGTCGTCGAGCCCGTACTGGGCCAGGTTTTCCGGCGAGTCGGTGACGAAATCATTGGCCCGAAGCGAGCGCAAGCTGGAAAGAAGGCTTCGCACTTCGGTGTCGTCGGCAGCGTACTTAGCCGGCCGAACGATCTGCCACTTCTCGCCCTCCTTCGCGAGCTCGACGGTGTCTTTCCCCCGGCTAGCGAGCTCTAACTTTTGCACCTCTTCGTCCTCGAAGGTCACGAGCCGCTTTTCCCGCAAGTCCTTGACCTTCTTGTCGATCCCATATTGCAAAGACGCCGAGGTGACGTATACCTTGGGGTCATCACCCTTGGCCACGTATGTGGAGTACCCAACGCTCGCCTTCTTCCCGATTTTGATCTGCGGCAGTCGACTGTTGTCCTCTAGGGTAAGGGACACCGTCGCAGATGGCTTATCGAGCCCATAGGGGGCCAGATCGGCTCCGGGATTGTCGTAGCTTTGAGTGACCTCGGCGCTTGCGAGCGCGTTTATGAGATTAGATACCGCCGTGGGGTCCGCCTCCGCCTCGATCGGCTCTGCTATCTTCCATTCTCCTGCGCTTTTTGCCAGCGTGATTCTTCGATCCGGGTAGGCGAGCTCGATCTTCGAAACCTTGTCCTTGTCGAATCGCAGCAGCGATTTGGCCTCGGTCTGCGCCGCCTCTTGCGGCAGCTCGACGAAGTAGAGGTATGTGCCCAGGCCCGCGAGAACCAAAGCGAGCAGGAGGGTGGTTCTTATGCTCACCGGTTGCTCCGCCGCCACCAGACCCCGATGCCCAAGAGCAGCAGGAACTCAGGTAGCAGCAGAACCGAGAGATAAAAGATGGCGCGGGTCTGTGCCGGTGTTATCTGAGCCCTCGAGGCTCTGATCGTGCGTGGCCTGATCGAGACGAGATCCTCCTCGCCGCCCAGCCACGCGATGGCGTTAAGAAGGAAGTCTCGGTTGAAGAACTGCGGTAGATTGCGATTGTCGGCGAAAGAGGCGTTGCCCACGACCACGAGCCGCGCCTCCCCGTCCTTTTCCAAGCCCATCTGCTTGAGCTTGCCCGTCACCGCTACCGCGATCGGCACAGGCCCCTTCCTGTCCGTGCCGTCGTCGAACCGGGGACTGGGGTTCTGTAGGTCGGTCTCGACCCAGCTCTGTGCGCTCGTGTTCGCAAGAGCAGTGGCGGTGAGCCCATCGTGCGCCCCGGTGTCGGTCTCGACCGGCCGAACCAGTGGGAAGGTCGTAAGATCGTTCGTCTTGAGCCCCTTGGTAACCGGATGGGCGCGATCGTAAGAGGAAACGTAAGGGGAGAAATTGTACCCGGGCCCTTCCAGCAGTCTTATCACCCGCTCTACCACTACTCCGTCGCCGACCTTCGTGCCCCAGCGCGAAAGAAGCTCCTTCAACTCCCCCTGACCGGTGGCGGCGAGCAGAAACAGTGCCGCTTTGCCTTCCTTAAGGTAGCTATCGATCTTCTCGATCTCGCCGTCGTAAACGGGCTTCGTCGGCGCCACCACCGCAAGCACCGTGCAATCCTCCGGCACCTTGTCCTCGGTCGCGAGAAGCACTTTCTTCACGGTGAAGTTCTCGTTCTTTACCGCCTCGCTCGCGGCCCAGAATCCCTTGGGTTGGCGGTCGTCCGGATCGCCTTCTCCGTGGCCCTGAAGGAAACAGACCGACTTTTTCGTTCCTCGGGTCACTTTGATGATCGCATTGGTAACGGATTCCTCGGTTATCTCGCGCGTGATGGAGGTGTCCTGGTCGCCGTACTGAAAATGCACGGTGCCGAATTCCCTGACCTCGTACTTTTCCGCCAGCCCGGGCTCTCGCAGGGGATCGACCACCGTGTACTTGACCTTCTTGGAAGTGACCTTGTAGTTGTCCAGAAGCGCTTCCACCTCGGGGTCGTGCCCCCCTTCGAGGAAGGCATAGATCTCGAGGTCTTTGTCCAGCTTTTCCAAGACGGATTTGGACTGGGGCGAAAGCGTATAAACGCCCGCCTCCGTGAGGTCGCTCCGCCAGCTATGCCTGGCGGAGAGGTAATCCACGATCCCGAGAATCCCGACCATGAGGAAAACGGAAATCGCGGCGTTGGTGCCGAACTTTGTGGAGCGCTGCCCGATCGAGGCGCTAAGCTGCTCGAAGCCGGAGACCAGGTAGAGCGTGAGCAAGAGGCCGCCCAAGACCAGGTGGACGAGGACGTAAAGCGAGCTTGCGCTTCCCCCGATAAGCCAAGCGATCCCGCCAAAGAGGAGGAGGACGAGCCCAGAGAAACCGTAAAGCGCAGTTGAACGACCGCCCAAGGCCTACCTCCAGCGCACCGACTCGACCGATCTGTGGGTGAGAAACAGGGCGAAGAAGATCACAGTGGCGAAATAGACCACGTCCTTCGTATCCAAAACGCCCTTTACCATCTCGGTGAAATGCTCCGTGAGCGAGAGATAGCTCAGAATCTCGCCCATCGTCCCGCCGGCGGTCTCGGCCGGCCAGGAGATCACGTAGAGGAAGAGATTTATCACGATGCCCACCACGGCGGCGATTATCTGGTTTTCCGTGAGCGACGAGGCGAAAAGCCCGACCGCGAGAAAGGTCACAGCTACCAAGACGAGCCCGAGGTAGCCCGCCACCATCACCCCCATCTCCGGGTTCCCGTAGATCAGCAAAATGAGCGGATAAATGCCGGACAGAGCCAGCATCCCCAGAAGAAAGACGAAGGCTCCCAGGAACTTCCCGATCACGATCTCCGAAATCCTCAGGGGGGAGGTGAGAAGAAGCTCGTAGGTGCCCGCTTTTTTCTCCTCGGCGAAGCTTCGCATGGTGATGAGAGGCACGAGAAAGAGGAGAATCACCGAGACGTTGTGCAAAAGCGGTGTGATGACGAGCTCGTTCAGGTTAAGGCGCGACATGAGCTGCGGATTGTGGGCCGCCTGCGCCGAGTAAATGGCGTAAATATAATTGAAGCGCGCAAGGAGGTTGAAGAAGAACCATCCCGCCAAAAGAAGAAACCCCGTCAGCACCACATAGGCGATGGGGGAGGAGAAGGCCGACCGGATCTCCTTCCCGGCCATGGTAAGGACGTTTCTCATTGCTCGCGCTCCTCTTGACCGCCATCTTCGCTGGCGGTGGCCCGCAAGAAGACGTCCTCCAGGTTTCCCTCGGCCCTGAGCTCGGCCAGGTTCCGCTCGAGCGCGATTCGCCCCTGATTTATGATCACCACCTTCTCGCAGATCTGCGACACCTCGGGCAGTATGTGGGTCGAGAGTACCACGGTGCGCTGGCCCGCGAGCTGCCTGATGAGCGTTCGAATCTCGATTATCTGCTTGGGGTCAAGGCCGATCGTTGGCTCGTCCAGGATGAGAACGGGTGGGTCGTGGATGAGCGCCTGCGCCAGGCCCACCCGTTGCTTGAACCCCTTGGAAAGGTGGCCGACCAGCCGCTCGGTCACCTCGCGCAGCCCGCACGCCTCGACCACTCGATCCATCGAGTCCGCGACCTCGGTTCGCGAAAGGCCCTTGATGCGCCCCACGAATCGAAGATAGGCCGAAACCGTCATGTCCGAGTAAAGCGGTGGGTTCTCCGGCAGGTAGCCGATGCGCCGGCGCACTTCGGCCGATTGGCTGAAGACATCGAAGCCCGCCACGTTTACGGTTCCGCTGGTTGCGGGCATGAAGCCGGTTATGATGCGCATGGTGGTGGTCTTGCCCGCCCCATTAGGCCCGAGAAAGCCTAGGATCTGCCCCTGGGCGACCGAGAAGCTCGCGTCGCGAACCGCCGCGATTTCGCCGTAGAGTTTGGTTAGGTTGCGAACCTCGATCATTTAAGAGCCTGAATCAATGCCAGCATCAGCGACAACCGAACCGCCTGCTCACGATCGGATTCCCGCAAACGGCGGACTTCTTAGCCATCCCCGGCGAGCTTGTCAAGACGCCTGGCTTTACTGGACAAGGGTACCGCCTTCTGTTATGCAGAAGATGCGTCCCGAGCGGCGGAAGCGAATGCCCGAGCGCCTTTTCCTCATCGACGGAAGCTCTTACATCTTTCGGGCCTACCATGCCATCCCGCTCCTTACGAATTCCCGGGGTGTGCCGACGAACGCCGTGTTCGGTTTTACCAACATGATGATAAAGCTCTTGCGCGAGGAGAGACCGTCGCACGCGGCGGTGGTTTTCGATGCCCCCGGGGAGACTTTCCGCGACCGGATGTTCGCCGAGTACAAGGCCAATCGCGAGGAGGCGCCAGAGGAGCTCAGGCCGCAATTTGCCCTGGTAAGGCGCGCCGTAAAGGCGTTGAATCTCGCGCTCGTGGAAGTCCCCGAGGTCGAGGCGGACGACGTCATCGGGACCCTGGCGGTAGGGGCGGTGGAGCGGGGGTTCGAAGCCGTGGTGGTGAGCGGCGACAAAGATCTTTTGCAGCTCGTTCGTCCGGGCCTCTCCCTCCTCGACACCATGCGCGGGAAGCGAACCGGCGTTGCCGAGATCGAGCGCCGTTTCGGCCTCTCTCCGGCCCAGCTCGTCGATGTGATGGCGCTCATGGGAGACCCCATCGACAATGTGCCCGGGATAAAGGGCGTGGGGGAGAAAACCGCAACCGCTCTGATCCAACGCTTCGGCTCACTGGACGGGCTCCTAGCGCGTATTGACGAGGTGCCGGGCTGCGGTATTCGAGGGGCGGCGAAGATTGCCGAGCGGCTTGGCGCCGAGGAGCAAATGGTGCGGCTTAGCAGGGAGCTTGTCCGGGTAAGGTGCGATCTTTCGCTCGGAATAACTCCTGAGAGCCTGCGCTACCCGGGCCCCGACCTAAGAGCGCTCCTTGCGCTGTGCGAAGAACTGGGCTTTGGCTCGCTTGCTCGGGAGCTGAAGGGCGAGGGGGGTGCGGCGCTGGTAAGCCTTTTCAGCTCAAGGGGCGAAAAGGAGGCGAAGGTCCAGGCGCAGCCCAAGCCTTTCAAGACGCAGTTGCTCCCGGGCTTCGAAAAGCTTGGGGAGGCGAAAGAAGCCTGGCCGAGTGCCCGCCGCGAGCTAGCTTCGATCCCGGAGGCGATAAGAGACGCCCGGGTCTTGGGGATATCGCTCGTTTCGAGTGATGAGCCGGCCATGAGCGCCAAGATTTTGGCCCTGGCGTTGGCGGAGCCAGGCGGAAGGAGCGCAAGCGTCCCCCCACCCTCGCTCGGGTCTTCGCTCGAATGGTGCAAAGAAGGCAGCGAGCGGATCGTCGCGGGCGAGGACTTAAAGAGGGCGCTCGTCTTGCTCGCTCGGGTGGGTGTGGAACTGGCGGGATCTCTTTTCGATACCGCGCTCGCATCTTACGTGCTCGATCCCTCGCGCGAAAGCCACCGCCTTTCGGATCTTGCCGCTACCTTTCTCGGGGCCGAAGGGGCAAAGATCGAGGCGGGCGAGCCAGAGGCGGCGGCAGTGCTGGCAGCGCGGCTGGTCGAGCCCATGGAGCGCGAGCTGAAAAGAGTCGGGGCGCATTCGCTCTACCACGACGTCGAGGCACCGCTCATCCGTGTGCTCGCGCGAATGGAGAGACACGGGATCAAGGTCGATCGGGAGGTCCTCGCCCGCCTCTCATCGGAGTTCTCCGCTCGGCTAGAGCAGCAGATGAAGGAGGTATTCGAGCTTGCGGGCGGCCCTTTCAACATCAATTCTCCGGTTCAGTTAAGGGAGGTTCTCTTCGAGCGGCTCAAGATCTCCACCCGCGGGCTGCGCCGGGGAAAGACCGGGTTTTCCACCGACTTCGACACACTGACCAAGCTCGCCGAACTCCACCCGCTTCCCGCCAAGATCCTGGATTACCGCGCGCTCTCCAAGCTCAAGTCCACTTACATCGATCCTCTTCCCGCTATGGTAAACTCTACAACCGGCCGGGTCCACACCTCCTTCAATCAAACGGTGACGGCTACAGGGAGGTTGAGCTCGAGCGATCCTAACTTGCAAAATATACCCATAAGGACGGAGGAAGGGAGGAGGATCAGGGAGGCCTTCGTAGCCGAGCAAGGAAGCCTCCTTCTTGCGGCCGACTACTCCCAGATCGAGCTTCGCCTGCTGGCGCATCTTTCCCAGGACCCTACGCTGATCGAGGCCTTCCATAGGGGGGAGGACATCCACGCGCGAACGGCGGCCGAGATCTTCGGGGTCGGGGCGGAGGAGGTGGACGCGGAGATGAGGCGCCAGGCGAAGGTCATAAACTTCGGCGTCATTTACGGTATGGGGCCGCAGCGGCTTGCGCGCGAGCTCGGGATCTCGGTCAAGCAAGCGAGTGGCTTTATCCAGAGCTATTTCGCCCGCTACGAGGGTGTGCGGGATTATACGCGGCGCATCGTAGAGGAGGCGCGCAAGACAGGCTACGTGACGACGATCCTGAACCGCCGCCGCTACTTGCCGGAGCTTCAGAGTAGCGACGCAGGACTTAGGCAGTTCGCCGAGCGCACCGCCATAAACACTCCGGTCCAGGGCTCGGCCGCGGACTTGATAAAACTTGCCATGGTAAGGTTGGAGGAGCGCATAGGGCGCGAGGGCTTGCCTGCGAAAATGCTGCTTCAGGTGCACGATGAGCTGGTTTTCGAGGTTGCCAAGGCCGAGGTCGGGAGGGTCGAGGGGGTGGTGCGAGAGGAAATGGAATCGGTGTGGACCCTGCGGGTGCCGCTCAGGGTGGATACGGCGTGCGGCCGCAACTGGGCGCAAGCTCATTAGTTGGTAGAAGGCGATTCGCCTGAATATCGCCCTGTTTGCGGGCGTCAATAGGGGTGGCAAGTTTGAGTGAAAAGTCCGATGCGGAGCTTGTACAACTCAGCCAGGCCGGTGACCGTCAAGCCTTTCACGAGCTCGTCGAACGCTATCAGCGCAAGGTCTTCTCCCTTGCACTTGGCATGCTGCATAACCGGGAAGATGCTTGGGACGTGTCCCAAGAGACCTTCCTCAAGGCGTTCCGAAGACTGGCCCAGTTCAAGGGGGAGTCGCAATTCTACACCTGGCTTTACCGCATCGCGGTCCATTTGGCCATCGACTTTCGTCGCCGGGAGGGAAGGCGGCCCGTGGTCGCAAGCGAGGATGGGACGATCGCAGGCCGCGAAGAGGTGGCCGGCTATGCTGAGGAAGCAGAAGGCTTCGAGGATCCGTACGTGCGGGTTAGAAACAAGGCTCTGGGAGAGGAAGTTTTGAAGGCGATCGACGAGTTGACCCCGGAACACAAAGCGGTCATACTTCTGCGGGAGGCCGAGGGCCTCTCCTACGAGGAGATCGCAAGTGTGATGCAGTGCGCCAAGGGGACGGTCATGAGCCGCTTGCATTACGCCCGCAAGAAGCTCCAGGCGCGGCTCAAGGGCATGCTCTGATGACCGGGCCCGTGCTTATGGTTTTGCATACCTGGTGCCGCCCGGGAAAGGGTGGGGCGAGCAGAAGATGACCTGTAGAGAGGTCGGCAATCTGCTCGGTCCTTTCATAGACGGGGAGCTCGGCTCCCCACAACACGAAACGATTTCCCTTCACGTAGCCAGTTGCTCCGCGTGTGCGGCTGCCACCGAGCGCGAGGGTGAACTGGGCCGGCTGGTGGCAAGTACCATAGAAGAGGAGGTGTCGCGGGTCGATTTTTCCGGTTTCTGGAGTGCGCTCGAGCGAAGACTGGCGCTGGAAGAAGGGCGAGTATCTTGGCTCGAGCGCGCGCGACGCTATGTCCAAGAGACTGCAGTCGTTCCTCGCCTGGCGCTAGCCGGAGCGTTCGCAGCGGCGGTTCTCGTGTCTGCTGTATTCTTTACCGATGACCGGACGGACCCGAGATTGAAGGAGCCCCCGGTCGTGGTTTCGTCGGTTGGCCGTGCCGTGCGGCTGAACAGGGTGCGGGCCGGAGGGGGGACGTTGGCGGTGCTTCGCGAGCCTCGCTACGACACGACGGTCCTTTGGGTTTCCGCGGAGGGGTTGATGCCATGAGCAGGGTCGGGCGGCTAGCGGCTGCGCTTTGCGGCCTCGGGGCTCTTTGTTTGAGCGAGGCGCCGGGCGCCTTGGCCGGCGGGTTTTGCCAAGTGCAGATCGAGAGTATCCTGGCATGCGATAGCGGGTCGGATTTCGATGCCCGATTGCGCACGCTTCAGCGGCGCCTGAACTCCCTCTTTCACTACACCTCCTATAACCTCTTGCAGCGGGAGAAACGGATGATCGGCTGGGGACAGCCCGCGCGCTTCATGATCCCGGGCAGGCACCTTTTGGTGATCAAGCCGAGAAGATCGGCTGGCGAGCGTGTCGCCATGAAAGTGATGCTTGCGCGCGAGGGGCGGCCGCTTGTGGGAACCGAAGTGCTGATGAAAAACCGCGGAGTGTTTCTCATGGGCGGGCCTAGGCACGACGAAGGAGTCTTGATAATATCTATCGGCGCGCAAACGGAGTAGAGGAGGGAGGAGAGGATGCTGGATTACTTATATCGGCAAGTGAGAGACCTAATCGAGTCGATAAGAGAGGAGGCGAGCGAGCAGGGGCTCCTGCCGCTTCTTCGCCCGGTCGCGCCCTTTAACAGCGCCCCTTTCTTGACGCCGATCGTGACCGTCGGTGCCATCCTCTCCGTTCTCGTGCTCTCCGGGATCGCGGTGTCGGCCTTCGCCACGCTCTTCGTGGCTCTGCTGGTCCTCTATTTCCTCATGACCGAGGTGTTCGGGGTAAGCGTGGAGTTCGCCCCCTTGAGCGCCGCCGGGCAGCGCTTCTAGCGGGCACGCATCGCCTCGATCAGGACGTCGGCTACCTCTGGGCGGGTAAATTCGACCGGCGGCCTCTCGCCGCGACTCAGCATCTCCCTCACTTTCGTGCCACTAAGAAATACGTGCTCCTCTTTTCCGTGCGGGCAGCTCTTGGCCGACGCCATCGCGCCGCACACCTTGCAGTAGAAGGTGTGGTCGAAAAAGAGCGGCGTGATCCCTATTTCCTCGGGGGAGAAATTGTCGAATATGTAGTGGGCGTCGTAGGTGCCGTAGTAGTTGCCGACGCCGGCGTGGTCGCGGCCCACGATGAAGTGCGTGCAGCCGTAATTCTTGCGCACGATCGCGTGGAAGATCGCCTCCCGCGGCCCCGCGTAGCGCATATTGGCGGGCAGCACCGATAGCACCACGCGGTCGCGCGGATAGTATTTTTCCAAAAGCACCTTGTAGCAGGTCATCCGCACCTCCGCCGGTATGTCGTCTTCCTTGGTTTCCCCTACCAGAGGATGCAAGAGAAGCCCGTCCACCACCTCGAGCGCGCATTTCTGGATGTACTCGTGCGCCCTGTGGACCGGGTTTCGCGTCTGGAAAGCCACGATTCTCCGCCAGCCCCGCTCGAGAAAGAGCGCCCTGGTCTCCTGTGGATCGAGGCGGTTCTCCTTGAAGGGGATCTCGCGGGGGCGGTCAAGCAGGGTGATCTTGCCGCCGAGATAGCAGCTTCCCTGCTCGTACACCGCCCTCACCCCGGGGTGCTCCGCATCCGTCGTGCCGTACACCTCGGCCGCCTCCTTCTTCTTGTCGGGGGTGTACTTCTCGGCGAGATGGAGAATCCCAAGCGGGTGATCCTCCCCCTCCATGAGCGCGATGTCGTCACCGGGATGAAGCCCCGCGGCCTTCTCGTCTCCCACGGCGAGGTTGACAGGAATGGTCCAGGGGAGGCCGTTGGCCAAGCGCATCCGGTCGCAGACCGATTTGTAATCGTCGGCGCCCATGAAGCCCTCTAGCGGACTGAACGCTCCCACCCCGATCATCTCGAGATCGGAGATCTCGCGGCGGTTGAGAAATATTTTTTTGAGTTTGGGCACCGCGGACAACCACTCCCGCCGCTTTTCGTCGCTTGCCCAGCAGTTTACCAGCGTTCCCCCGTGGGGAAGAATAGCCGCGCTGCTCATGCCTTCGGTCCTCTCTGGTTGAGATAACCAAGCTCCTCGATCTTGGCGATGATCTTGGCCAGGCTCTGATCGATCGTCTCCTTGTCGGTATCCACGATTACCTCGGGGTGGAGCGGCTCCTCGTAGGGATCCGAGACGCCGGTGAAGCCTGGGATCTCTCCGGCCAGTGCCTTTTTGTAAAGCCCCTTGACGTCGCGCTCCACCAGCTTCTCCAACGGGCAGCGTACGAACACTTCTACGAAGTCGCCGATCCGCCGCCGGCACTCCTCGCGCACCTCGCGGTACGGCGAGATGGCGGCAGTTATGGCAACCACGCCGTTTCGCGAAAGCAAGTGCGCCACGAACCCGATCCTGCGGATGTTCGTGTCCCTATCTTCCTTGCTGAAACCCAGCCCCTTGCTCAGATTGGTCCTGACCTCGTCGCCGTCCAGCACCTCGACGCGCTTGCCCCGGCGCCTCAGCTCCTCTGCGACTCGCTCCGCCAGCGTCGATTTGCCCGCCCCAGACATGCCTGTAAACCAAAGAGTGAAGCCCTTATCCATCCTAGAAAACTCCTTCTCAAGGGGATCTCACCCCGCGGAATAGGTACCCTCCTAGCGCAGCTACGGCCCCAATTCTAGCCTCCGGTGGGCCTGCGCGCCAGGGCGATTTTTCCGCCGCCAGGCGCGCTTGCTCAATCCTCTTCCAGGATGGTGACCTCGCAGCCCTCGAGGTAGGGAAGTCTAAAGGGCTGGGCGCCTTTGAGGAAGCGGCTCAACCACGAGCGCCTTTCGCTCAGGAGAAATACCGCATCGACCTTCTTCTCCTCAGCGGCGCTGCGGGCGATTTCTGCGGGATCCCCCACTTCGACGGCGGTTTCGCATTCCACTCCCTCTCTTGCCGCCCACTGCGCGACCTCGTCCAGCAGGTGCGAGCCGCGCAAGCTGTACTCCTCCCGCAGGGCTTGGGACACCTGATCTCCGATTTTCTCTCCCATGAATCCAATTTCGGCGAACCGCTCCGAAAGCCTGCGCCCTTCCTCCGGATCGAGCGCGATGGTCACGAAGAGCTTCGAGGCGCGAGACTTGGCAAGCTCGATGGCCTTGCGAGCGGCGCTGAGAGACTCCGCAGAGGGTGGCACGAGAAGGAGCACGTTGCTCATTTTTCCCCCGTTCATTTCAACATGCTTCCCGCTATGTCGAGTCCGATAAGCGGCCAGTAAAAGTTGGCTATGAGGTTAAAAACGATCCAAGCCAAGAAGGCGAGCGTCAAGCCGGGAAGCAAGATGTCGCGAAGCCGCAAAAACCCCGAGGAGTAAGCGATGGTATTGGCGGGCGTGCCGATGGGAAAGGCGAACGCCAATCCCGCCGGCACCGCCACCGCAAGAGCCATGATCCTCGGATCCAACCCCGCTTGCGCCGCAACGCCGATCGTGACCGGCATGAGGAGCGCGACGACTGCGGAGTTGCTCATCGTCTCGGTGAGCGCAATGGATACCAGAGCTATCGCTGCCACCACCGCGGGCGCCGAGTGCGTCCAGTGGGCGATCGTCATGTTGGAGAGCCAAGCGGCCGCGCCGGTCTTGTTGAGCGCGCTACCCAAGCAGATGGCCCCCCCGTACATCAGAATGACGCCCCAGTTCACGTACTGCTCTATCTGCCGCCAGCTCACGAGCTCGAAGAGGAAAAGAACCACTACCGCCGAGAGAGCGATGTTGGCAAGCCCCACCTCCTCCCCCAAAAAGACCCAGGCCCCGAAGGTAATGAACACCACAAGCGAGATGGCGCGCTCCTCGTAGCTCATCCTGCCCAGGGCGAGCGCCTTGCGTTCCAGAAGCTCGTCGGCTTGGCGAATGGAGGCGACATCGATCGGGAAGAAGCTTCTGATCACGAGGTACCCGATCGGCAGCATGGCGAGGGAGACCGGAGCCGCTGCCAATGCCCACTCGACGAAACTGAAGCTTGCGCCGGTCGCCTCGTGGAGGATTCCGATGGCGAGGGGTGCCCGGCCGCCGCCCAGCAGGGTCGCCACCCCGCCGATGGTCGTTCCCCAGGCCATGGCGAGAAAGAGCGCCTTGGCGTAACTGCTTCTTCCCGGAGCCAGGCGGAGAACCCGCACGATCTCGACGATGATGGCGAAGTTCATGGCCGCGACCGCATGCTCGGACATGAAAAAGGACATGAAGGCGTTGAGAAGAAAGATGCTCAAGAGAAGTGTGGCTGGTGAAGTGCCGAAGCGGCGAAGGATGAGGATCGCGATCCTGGTGCTCAACCCCGACTTCATCATGCAGGCGGCGAGGATAAAGGCGCCGAGGATGAAAAAGACGGCTTCGTTGCCAAAGAGCGCGTACGCTTCGCTCGCGCGCATGACTCCCGAGAGCGGAATCAAGATTATGGCGAGGAGGCTCGTGATCATGAGCGGTAGCACGCCGAAGATCCAGTAGGTCAAGCAGAGCGAAAAGACCGCGAGCGCCTTCATCCCTTCGGGCGAAAGCCCCTCGGGCGGGGGCAAGCCATTCAGGTGCCAGTAAAGCGCCCCCCCGAGCAGCAAAAGAAGCGGGCGCACGCTCTTCTCGGCGAGTATGACCCAGATAGGGCGGGTGTCTATT
Source organism: Myxococcales bacterium (assembly GCA_037446155.1). Classification (GTDB taxonomy): domain Bacteria; phylum Desulfobacterota; class Binatia; order UTPRO1; family JBBIJE01; genus JBBIJE01. The sequence goes on from JBBIJE010000011.1 coordinate 45,436, forward strand.
ACAACTTCCCGCCCCACGCGCGGCGGCGCCACAGACTCGATAGCACGCTCTTCCGCCATCTCCACCTACAATTGAGAGGAGTCGAGAGAGTCCCGGACCGTTTTCACCCTAAGCCTCCTTCGCAGCCGCGCAAGACTCTTTGCCGTGAGCGCACCGAGTCTGGAGCGGTAAAAGTGCTGCATGGCAACGGTCAACCGTGGCTCGTCGCCGGCGAAGAAACGCGCTTCGAGCGGCGTGACCGACACGCTGAGATCGCGCATCCATCCCATGTTGATCCGGCTTTGCTTTACGGCGTTGTAAAGATGCGCGAAGACGGGCGCGATCTGTTCGGCCCCGAGCCCGGGCGGTTCCATGCCCTGGGCGTCGGTACCCGCGGGCGGTCGGGGCCTGAAGATCGAAAGCACCGGCAAGACCCCCATGCCGGTAAGCGTGTCTATCGCTTTCATGGTAGATTCGATCGGCTCGATGCCGACCAGAAGATCGCTCCACACCGTGCCGCCGGGAAAGATGGAGGCGGCGTAGCGAAGCGCTTCGAAGTATCTCTCCCTCCCGATATACTTCACCCTCCCCGCGCAGTAGCGCCTCAGCAGGTGAGGCTCGAAGATCTCGACATTGTAGGAGAGCGCATCGACTCCCAGGGCATAGGCGCGGTCGATCCAGCGGTTTCGGCGCGGCGGGTGGAACTGAGCGGCGACGAGAGTGTAGAAGTGGCGCTTGATCCCGCGTACGTAAGGTTCCAAAAAAAGGACCCCGCCGTCCTCGGTATCGTGAAAGGCGGTGTTGAAATACACGAATTCGGCCACCCCCTCCTGGAAAGCGGCATTTACCACCTCGATCACCTCCTCTACGGAAACCGCCTCGCCCGCCTCCGCCTTCTCCCCGCTTCGGCAAAACTCGCAGGGGCCGCCGGCGGCGGTAAAGCCGCAAGGCGCCTGCGGGCTTATGGCGATGTAGCCCCCCCGCACGGTGCCGACCTGCCACATGGGCTTTCCCTTGCTGGTACGCCGCCCGTAGAACTCGGGCTGGGGGAGAAGGCGCACAGGGGTTTTTTCTACCTCTGCTGAGCTTCCTCTCCGCTCGATCAGGAGCGTCTCTCCTTCGGCCGAGAGGGTGAAGGGGGACGAGGCTGCCGTCTCGTCCACCGGCACGCTCACCCAGACCTCGTCGGGCAGGATGAGATCGACCTCCGTGGTCTCGTACCCGGTCTCCTGGCTGGCGCGAAAGAGATCCGTGCGGCTTCGAACGCTCGGGTCGAGGCGAGCGCCGAAGAGCGCGAGCTCGAGCTTGAGATGGCCTGGAGTCAGCCCGGGAAGCCGAGCGCTCATCGTCCCATCCAGTTGCCGCTCGGCCGGCAAATGGGGCAGTAGGCCCGCGCCGCCACTTTGTGCCTGCTAAAGCGCCAGCGGCCGCAATCCAAACGAAGTAGCAGGCCGCAAAGCGCGGTCTCGAGCCCAGCCAGTACTTTTATAGCCTCGACGGCGAGGATCGAAGCGAGAAGCGAGGGAGCGGGCGAAAGAGAGGCTTCGGCAGCTTCGCCCTCGCTCTGCCAGGCGACCGCTCGGCCGCAGAGAGCGCAGGGCGAATTCTCGCAATCGGCGCCCGCCAGGAGGTAGGATTTCGCGGCCTCCCCCCAAAGCAGGGGAACCTTGGCCCGCCGGCAGGCCGGGCTGAGCTCGCGTAGGATCGCCGGATCCATGCAAACCACAACGCCGGCCTTTGCCGCCAAACCGATGGCGTTTTCTGCGAAGCACACTTCGAAGCGCGCTTGCGGGTTGTGGTCGACCAAGAGAGAGGCCAGCCGCCCGGCTTCCTCTCTCTCAGCGGCCGATCCTTGCTTGCGGGGCGCAAGCGCCATTATCCTGCCCACGCCGGCGGCTGCCAAGTAGAGCGAAAGGAGCTCGAGAACCTTGGTATCAGCCACCACAGCGGCACTTCCCTCGATCAGGGCGCCCTGGCGGGCGGCTCCCAGCTCCGGCAGGATTATTTGGCGGCTGAATCTTTCGACTTGCGAGTCGTTGAGTCGGACCACTCGCCCGTTCCCGTCTCCCTTCGGCGCTTACTCCCGCCTGCCGAAGTGCCTCTTCCAGCCGGTCCAGAGATTGGTGCTCAAGTAGCGATCGCCGAAGTCGGGGAAAACCGTAACCACCACAGCTTCCTTGAGCCGGCTTGCCACGCGAAGCGCCGCCCACAGAGCCGCTCCGGAAGACTGTCCCACGACGAGACCCTCCTCCAGCCCTATCCGGTACACCATGTCGTACGCATCGCCGCTGGCTACGTTGATTTTCTCGTCGAGCTCGTTTTCGTTGAAGATCCCGGGAACGATCGAACTTGCCATGTGCTTCAGCCCCTCCAGCCCATGAAGCGGGCTATCGGGCTCGACCGCGATCACCTTGACCGCGGGGTTTTTCTCCTTGAGGTAGCGACCCACTCCCATGACCGTGCCGCCGGTTCCAATTCCCGCCACGAAGTGCGTGACGGCGCCTTGCGTCTGACGCCAGATCTCGGGACCCGTGCTTTCGTAGTGCGCCATGGGGTTGGCCGGATTGAAGTATTGATCAGGTTTGAAATACTTGTCGGGGTTTGCGGCTATGATACGCCGGCAGAGCTCGATTGCGCCATCCGACCCTTCCATCGCGCTGGAGGGGATGAGCTTGGCGCCGAAAGCGTGGATCACGCGCTTTCGCTCCACGCTCACGTTGTCGGGCATGACGAGCTCGACCGGGTAGCCCAAGACGGCTCCTATCATGGCGAGCGCGATCCCCGTGTTTCCCGAAGTGGAGTCGATGATGGTTTTGCCCGCGACGAGCTTTCCCTCTTTTAGGCCCTTTCTCACCATCCAGAGCGCAGGGCGGTCCTTGATCGATCCGCCTGGGTTGAATCCCTCGACTTTGGCGTAAATCGACACGCCGGGCGCAAGCCCCTTGGTGATCTTGCGCATGCGAAGAAGGGGAGTGGCGCCTATGAGGTCCAGGATCGAGCGGGCTTTGGCGGGGTGGCTGTCGGAGCGTGGGTCGGAGGGACTCACTTGCGCTTTCTCACGCTCCACCGGCGATCGCGGGAACGATCGAAAGCTCGTCGCCGTCGCTTACGGCCGTATCCAGGTTGCTGAGAAACCGGATGTCGTCCCCGTTCACGTAAACGTTGACGTAGCGGCGAACCTGGCCGGTCTCGTCGCAGATATGCTCTTTGAAACCCGGGTGACGTTTTTCCAGGTCCTCGAAAACCGCGCCCACCGTGGCGCCGTTTCCGTCGACCGTATCGGCTCCGTTGGTAAGCCTGCGAAGAGGCGTAGGTACGCGAACCTTAACTGGCATTCTCTTCTCCCTCCTTGTATCGCTTCTCTTCTAGTTTTCTAGGTTTCGCCAAAATCACATGCCCGCCGCGCCGAAAAAGGGCGCGAAGCGGCCCGGGGCAGTTAACCCGAAGGCGCTTTGCAAGTCCAGCCCCGATGGCCGCCACACTCATAATATAGGCTTGCAGCGCGCCGGAAAAGTCGGGAGGGCAAAGCCGCGGCCGAAACCGCTTCCGCGAACATGCCTCTTGGGAGACGGCAAGAGAGGGGTCCTGTTGCGAGCTCCAGGCCTTTTCTAAAGCATCGTGGAAAAGAAGTTGGGTGCGAACGAGATCGGTTTTTTGACCCCCGGCCTGGGCGGTTTTCCCTAGGGTCTTCTCGGCGATTCGACCGCCTCTTCGTTTATTCCTTGGCCTCGGCGCAGGCCCGACAGCTCCGGTTTTTAGGAAACTCGACGAGCCGCCAGTTTTGCCTAGCCGCATCGTAGGTGAGGAGCTTGTTGGTAAGAAGTTCCTTCGAGCCTAGATGCCACTTGATCGCCTCGATCGCCTGAATCGCCCCTATGGCGGCGGCAACCGGCCCGAGGATGCCCGCCTCCTGGCAAGAGGGGATATCGGATTCGTCCGGGGGAGCGGTGAAGAGGCAGCGGTAGCAGCCGCTCTCGCCGGGAAGGACGGTGAAGGTCTGTCCGAGAAGGCGAATGGCCGCTCCGTGAGAGTAGGGCTTACCTGAGGCTACGGCCATGTCGTTTATCAGGAACTTGGTCTCGAAGTTATCGCTTGCGTCGATCAAGAAATCGTAGGCGCGCGCGACTTCGAGAAAGTTATCGGCCGTGAGCCGCTCGGCTATCTCGTCGATCTTTATCTTTGGCGCGACCGCTCGAAGCTTGGCCGCGGCGGAGCTAACCTTCGGGCGGCCGAGATCGGAGGTGCGGTGGAGGATCTGGCGGTGGAGATTGGAAAGCTCGACCCTATCCGGATCCATGAGGCCGACTCTCCCGCACCCAGCCCTTGCAAGCTCGAGCGCCGCCTGGCAACCGAGTCCCCCGACCCCGACCACGAGAACTTTTAGAGTGGAAAGCGTGCGCGCGGTCCCTTCCATCGGCGCTTTTCATTATCGCCAAGCGGGTGAAAATCTCCAAGCGTGGGGAGCCGAAAAAGACGGTGCGCCGTGGGCTGCGGGGAGTCGCAAGCCGGCGCGGGCTCGAGTGGGTTTTTCACGAGGCGCGCCTGCCCGGATTGCCCTCAGTAGGGCTCGATGCCGCCCGTCGGAAATTTGAAGGCTGGGGCAGGAGGGCCGCCTGCGGCCTGTTTCTTGGGTTCCGGCACCGTTGGCTGGGGCGGTGTCTCGGAAAGCGGCGTGCTCGCTCCGAAGTGGTTTCTAAGATCGTCCACGAGTTTTGCGAACGCGCCTTCGACCGTCTCATTGCCGGCTAGTTTCTTCTTCTGCCGCAGCGCTTCGGGACTTTCGGGGAAGCGTTCCACGAGCGCCCGAAGGGCAAGCTCGGCCGCCTCCTTTTTTCCCGCTTTGCGCTCCTGGCGCACGAGCTTTGCCAGCGCGCGCGGCGCTACGGCCGTGTCGGGGTAAAGCTCGAGAATGGTTTTTACCCGGTTCTTCGCCGCGCTTCGGTTACCCCGCCTGAAATAGAAACCAGCCACGTAGAGCTCGTGCTCGGCAAGCGCCTCCCGGCACTTCGCCAGTTCCTTTGCCGCCTTCTTCGCGTAGCGGCTGTTCGGGTAACGGTCGATCGCCACGCGAAGCCATCCATGGGCGTTTTCCGCCGCGCTCTGATCCCGGTCGATCGTGGACATCTGCTTAACGAAGCTCATCCCCATGAGGTAGTAGACCATCGGGAGGTGGGCGCTCGTCGGGTGCATTCTCTGAAAGTCGTTGAAGGCGGCGATCGCTTCCGGGTAGTGCTCGTCCTTGTAATGAGCGTGCGCTATTTTGAGCTCCGCCTCCTCGGCGTAGTCGCTAAATGGATACTGGTCCAAAAGCTCGCGAAACTTCTCTATCGCCTGGGTGTAGTTTTTCTCCTGGAATTCCTTCTCTCCCGCGCGATAGAGATCGTCGGCCGTGGGCTTCTTCTTGGTGGCCGAGCAGCCACTCAAGAGAAGCGCGACCGAAATCGCCCAGGCCGCCCGCCCGATGAGCGGCCCTGCCGCTCTACCGACCTTCATTTCTCACCTCTGCCGCTCTCGTTTTGGCGCTTCGACCGTATCAAGCAAGACGTGGCCAAGTCAATTGGCCCGCTTGGGGCAGGGTGGCGAAGGCGGGGGTTTTCTAAGACGGGCGCGCGCCAAGCGCTCTAGCTGGAAGGGTCGGCGCTTGCGCTTGTCAACCTTTGGCAGCTTGGGTAGTCTTCGCCTTCGCGCGGGCGCAATCTTTCCATCCTGAGCCTTCAGGGGCCGGCGCGGCTTGGGATGAGATGAGCTGGGAGGCTTGGTTCGTTCTTCTCGTCATCGGGGCCATGTTCGGGTTCCTCGTAAAGGGGCGCCATGGCCCCGATCTCGTGATCGTGGCCTGCGTCAGCGTGCTGGTAACAGTTGACGTCGTGGCCTCCATCCTTTCTCCGAACCGCAAGGTTGCGATCCTAAGCACGGCCGATGCGGCGGCCGGCATGTCGAACGAGGGGATGCTCACGGTCGCAGTGATGTACGTGGTCGTCTGCGGCCTCACTCAAACCGGAGCCGTGGGTTCGATCGGCGCAAGCCTTCTCGGCCGGCCGAAATCGATCCTCGGTGCGCAACTGCGCCTTCTCTTGCCGGTAACCACCCTTAGCGCCTTCATGAACAACACGCCGCTCGTCGCCATGTTCATCCCGGTGGTGACCGACTGGGCCAAGAAGCATCGGATTTCCCCCTCCAAGCTCATGCTGCCGCTGAGTTACGCGGCCATTCTAGGTGGCACCTGCACCCTGATCGGCACCAGCACCAACCTCGTGGTGAGCGGTCTTTGGCAGGCGAGCGGCCGGGAGCCGTTGCACTTCTTCGAGATTGCGTGGCTTGGGATACCATGCGCGATAGTGGGTACGGTGTATCTGCTCGGCGCGGCGAGGTTTCTCTTGCCGGAGAGAAAGCCCGTGTTGAGCCTGCAGGAGGATCCACGCTCCTACACGGTGGAGATGCTGGTCGACGAGCGCGGCCCACTGGTCGGAAAGACCATCGAGGAGGCGGGCCTTCGCAACCTGCCCGGGCTGTATTTGGCCGAGATCGAGCGGGGCGATACCACGCTTGTGGCGGTTAGCCCTCACGAGCGTTTGGCGGCGGGCGACCGGCTGGTCTTGGTGGGCGTGGTGGAATCGGTCGTCGATCTGCAAAAGATCCGGGGGCTCAAGCCAGCCACCGACCAGGTCGTCAAGCTGAGCGAGCCCCGCCCCAATCGCCTGCTCGTAGAGGCCGTGGTTTCGAACTCGAGCCCCCTCGTCGGTCGCACCGTGAAGGAGGGCCGGTTTCGCAGCGTTTACGATGCCGTGGTGATCGCGGTTGCGCGCGAGGGCAGGCGGGTCAAGGGAAAGATAGGCGAGATCAGGCTCGCGGCGGGGGATACGCTGCTTCTCGAGGCACCTCCCGAGTTCGCCGAGCGCCACCGCGACTCGCGTGACTTTTTTCTCGTCAGCCCCATTCCGGGCTCGCATCCCTTGAGGCACGAGCGGGCGGCAGTTGCGCTTGCGATCCTTGCCGGTATGGTTCTCCTTGCGACCTTCGGGGAAGGGGTGGGGATAACGATGCTCCACGCCGCCGTGATTGCCGCCGGTCTCATGCTCTTTGCGCGCTGCTGCACCGGGCCGCAGGCGCGCCGCGCCGTCGATTGGCAGGTACTCATTATGATCGCTGCCTCGCTTGCGATGGGAAAGGCTCTGGAGAATACCGGCGCCGCCGCCACCCTGGCGCATTACCTGATCGCCACGGCGGGAGGGGACCCCTGGTGGACGCTTCTTTTCGTTTACGGGGCGACGATGCTCTTGACCGAGCTCATAACCAACAATGCTGCGGCGGCCCTGGTCTTTCCGCTCGCCGAGGCGGCTGCGGCAGAGCTTGGAGCCGACTTTAAGCCCTTTGCGCTTACGATCATGATGGCGGCCTCGGCGTCTTTCTCGACGCCGATCGGCTACCAGACGAACCTCATGGTAATGGGGCCCGGGGGCTACCGGACCACGGACTACCTTCGCTTGGGATTGCCGCTGAATCTTCTAATGTGGATTACCACGGTGACGGTGGTCCCCATGATCTTTCCGCTTGTAAGTGGCTAGCTTTTTGCGGGGTGCGCGGTTCTTGGCCCGCTGAAAGGCGATGGTAGAGGAGGAGGCTGCAGGCTCTGGTTTCGCTTTTGCCGTGCGTTCCTTTGGGCGGGTACGGAATGTTGGCGGCGTGGTTGCCTTCGGGCGGGGCTTGGGCGGAGCGGAGGTGTTTCTGCGGCGGCAGGCGCTTTCGGGGTGGGGGACGATCGGTGCAGGTGTCCTTGTAAACGAAGCCCAGTTCCGCTAGCGGGTTTAGCGGGGATTGCCGGGGGACGCGAGCGGCGCCTGCTCGTGATCCGCCGGGCCGTGCGTGCTGCGTTTCCGCTGGGGGGTGCAAGGTTTAGTTGCATCGGCCGGCGAATGGGTCAGTATTCTAGGGGAGTGACGGTCGGACTTTGGTCGAGAAGATCTGATGGTGAGGGGCGGGAGGAGCGCAGGGAAGGACTTTTGCGAGTCACGGCGGCAATTTGATTTCGACGGTATGCGCCCGTAGCTCAGGTGGACTAGAGCGGCAGACTTCGAATCTGTAGGTCGGGTGTTCGAATCACCCCGGGCGCGTGAAAAGCTGCCGGGCAAGGCCAACTGGAGCGCTCCGATGCCCCTCCGTGTACCTCTGGGCCGCGTCCCATCCGTAGGTTCGGGGCGTGGAAAAACGACGGTCCCTCGGTCGAGCACCGCGGCCGGATATCATCCGCGTTGTGTTTGATTTTCCTGGGGCCTGATGGCACGGCTCCGCAGAAACCGAGCTTTACGCCCCGCAGAAGGCCGCCGGCTCCGCAGCCCGAAGCTTTAGCGTCGCCTCTCGAGGGCCGCGCCGACATCGGTAGGTTCGCGGCCCTGAGCGCGAGCCGACTCGGGCTGTAGCATGCTGCGGCCGGCAGGTAGAGCCCTTTCCTGGTAGCGCCTGCGCGTCCCCTAGGGTTGGCGGCTTCGTTTTCCCACGAGGTAGATCGCCACCACCAAAACGAGTATGAGCGCCGCAAGAAGCGCTAGCTCCAGGAGGAGTCGCTGGAAGACGACGGGATCGGAAATGAAGCGCGGCTGCTCGGCGGTGATCACGAGCACGCGGCGGATAGCCGCGATCAATCCGACGATGAGAAATGGCTCCACTACCACGGTGTGCTCGCGAATGGAAATCCCCACGGTGTGGAGAATCTCGACCAGCATGAGGACGAGAAGAAGCGTGTCGAGCATCTGAAGGGTGGAGACCTGAGGCTCATGGCCGATCGAGGAGACGAAAGTCAGAAGCGCGCTTCCCAGGAGCACTGCGGCCGAAAGCACCAACACCGCTCCCACCGCGGCATAGATACAATCTTCGCAGATCTGGACGATGCGGCTAACCTGGATGGTTTTGGGCGCCATGGGAATCTCTCCGTTTAGCTCGCCCCGCGCTGCCTCCACAGGGCTTGTTCCGTGCGACCCAACCTCGCCAGAGCATCCCCCAAAAAGCCGTGCCCACCGCGCGAATATACTCCCCCCGCCAAGCCACGTCGAGGATCGCGGCCGCTCGGCTCGCTCAGGCCACTTCTGGCAAGAGCGTCGGGCGCTTTTGGATCACGATCGAACGTGGATGAACCTAGGCTACCGGCCTACGCGCGGGCCGGCGCAAGCCGCTGCGGTGCGCCGGCCCTGGCAGGGGCTACCGCAAAGGAGGGGTGGCCGCGCTACGGTGCTGGTGAAACCTGGACCCAGCCACGGCGGTCTAAGGTACTTAGGCAGTGCCTCTACCTCGGTGCGGACCGGTAACGTCCCGTTAGCGATTCCGTAGCGTGCGCTACGAGTGCACCTGCCGCCGCTGCCGCGCCGATCACGATCCAGCCAAGAGGCACGATCTCGCTGGCAGCCAAAACCGTCGCCAAAGCGGCGCCGAGAAAAACCGGCCCGGTGATATAGCAGTGGACCCGGCGGCACCGGCGGGCATTGACGACGCAGGCAACGCCCATGAGGGTGAACGAGAGCGTCCAGAGTGTTGCCCGAAGCGGCGGGCAGAGCACGGCCCCAACGAGGAGCGAAGTCGCCGGCCCGCCCCAGAGTAGCCACCACGACTTTCGGGACGCGGCAAGATCGGGTGGCCCAGAGCTTTCTTTCGGCTTCGTCAAGGAAGTGGCTGGCCCAATCCGGCCGCCCGAAGGCTGGCCTCGTCCACTCCTCGGCCCGCGCAGCATGAGGCGACCTTGCCATCGATCACGACTGCGGGAACCGAGCGGACGCCAAGAGAGTGGGCCCTTTTCGCCACCGCCCGATCGCGCATGTCGAGCACGGTTATCTCGCACGATGGGCACGCCATCGCGTCAACGGCCGCGATCGCTTCCTCGCAGACCGGACAGCCGGCGCTAAAGATCTCGATCCTTCGTTTTCTCGCCATGGTTCGTTCTCCTCTTCGACTTTACCGCGGCTCTGTAGCGCGCCTTCGCCACAGCCTCTCGCAACGCCTCCCCTGAGACCCAAGGGGCGGCGATGCCAAGGGCCTGGCCGGTGTCATAGCTTACCGATGCAGCCGTTACCCCCGAAACCTTCGAAAGAGCACTCTCCAACGCCGCCGCGCAACCCTCGCAAGTCATGCCCGCGATGCCGAGCGTCCACGAAACCCCCTCTACGATGCGTGCGTTGTAGCTTCCCGCCGAGGCGACCGCCGCAAGAAGCGCGTGCGCCGCTGGCTCCCTCCCTTTTTCAAGGCCGATCACCGCCTCGCCGCGCTCGTAGCTCACCTCGGCCCACGCCACGCCCGCAACGTCACTTAAAGCCTTCTCGATCCTGCGGGCACAAGCGGTACAGGTCATTCCGTCGATGGCGATCAGCACCTTGGCGAGGTTGCCTCCGGCACCTGGATTGTCGCCACCGGCCAGCAGGTGGCCAGCGTAGTTCGGAAAAAACGCAAAGGCGAGGATAAGAACGGTGACGGGCCAAAGCATCCTCCGGCTGATTTTTCCCAGGGTGAGTGTCCCTTCGTCTTTGGCGGCGCAACAGCTTGGCGCCCCTTCCCAGTCCGAGCCCGGGACGCTTTCGCCGGTCGAGCCCTCTCCGGTGCCAGCCCAAGGTTCGCCCCGAGGCGGCCGGCGGTAGGCCAAGTAGAAGGCCAGCCCCAAAAGTGCAAAAGTTACCGGTAAGAGGAAGGGGCGCCAGGCCTGGAATGTCGCCGAGAGCGCCCCGCCCGATATGCCGGCTGCGATCAGCACGAGAGGCAGCCAGCAGCAGGCCGACGCCACGACGGCCGAACCCAAGGCGGCAAACTGCACTAGCGCTCCGGCATCGAGGCCGCCCGCAGGTTGCGTTCGCGTATCTTCGTTCACCTTGCTCATCTTGCAATAGTCCTCCTCGAATTCCTTTTCGTCGGTTTCTATTACCGGATGGAGCCGCTTCCCCGTCTCTAGCTTCGCTTGCGCTTCCTCTACCGCCCGCCGCACCTCTCCCAGGCGCCAAGCGCCCTTAGGATTCATCTCCTCGTAGCGATCGAGCCCCTGGCGGCACCTCTGCGCGATCTCCTCCGGGATCCGCGAGGGCCCGTTTGCGCGGCTTCCTCTTCGATCTCCTCGAGCGTGCGATGGAAGCGATAACAGATGGTGCGCGGAAGGCTCGTTTCCTTTTGGCCGACTCTTACCTTCACGTCGGAGCGAAAAAGGCGCGCGGCGGTCTTCGGTCGGAAGTAAACGACGTCGCAGGCGGGTGCGGCACAAAAGCGAAAGCCGTCGCTTCGGGTGACACCACGCAGCGCCTCGGGCTCGACCAGCGATTCGATTGTGGTGCATTTTACCGCCTGGCCCAAACGCACGCAGGAAGGGCAGGGAAGCGCCCGGCGAGTCCCGCTAGTATACCGCGCCGGCCTTGACGCCTGGTGGCTCATGATCCCACCCGCCCGCGGCCGGCCGCTCGGCCGACTCCATGCCCGGTTTCCCCCGATCTCGCCCTTAGCCTATCGCGTTTTCCCCCGGTCTCCAAACCTCTCATGTCTTAGTCTCTACAATCCCTTCTAGCCCCTTCACCCAGGTGCAAGGTCAAGCCCCGTCGGGTGGGTTTCCCCCCGCTTTTTCGTAGGGATCCGCCCAAACGGCGGGGTTGCTCCGGGCATCGCTTTTCGAGCGGAAAGGGGGGAGGGGAATGAGGAGACTTGGCACGACGGTGGCGGCCGGGTTTGGCCTTGCGGCAAGCATGGCGCTGTGTGTCAGCCTTCCTTTGGCGCGGGGCGAGGTCTTTGACGTAAGCGACACCTCCGCGTTGGAAAGCGCCCTTGGCGCGGCGCAAGCTAACGACGAGGACGATACCATCAAACTGAGGGCGGGGACTTGCATCGTGAGTTCTACTCTGGTGTACTCTACCGATGACGGTGACTGGGGGCATGCTCTTTCGATCGTCGGCGCCGGCGCCTCTTCTACCATTCTCGACGGCGCAGGTGGGGTGAGGATCATGTCGCTCGAGGCCGACTCATCGGGCGACGGCGGTGATGCGGGAGGGTCGGTTTTTATATCCGGCTTGGCTTTCCGAAGCGCGTTTGGGGGTGGCGATGGAGGCGCCCTTTGGGCTGCCACGACAGATGCGTCGGTGGTTATCGAAGAGTGCGCTTTCGAAATGAACCAGAGTTTTTTCGGCCAAGGCGGCGCGCTCTACGTGGAAACCGCCTCCGGCCAGATCCGGCTTGCCGGGAACAGACTTAGCGAGAATCTATCGGACGGAGCCGGTGGGGCGTACCTACAGCCGGATTCCGGTTCTATCGAGGCAACCGCCAACATCTTCGTCGGCAACAGCAGTGGCGGGGGCTGGCCGGGGGGCGCTTTTCTGGCGACGGGCTCGGGTGCTGTCACGATTACCAACAGCGTTTTCTACGACAACCAAGGGGGGCCCGGGGGCGGGGTGGAAGCGGATACCGCCTCGGGTCGGATCCTCATTGTTAACAATACTGTCATCGAAAACCATGGTTTCTTCTCGGGCGGGGAATCTACGGCTACCTCTTCGATAATGCGGCGGCGGCAACGATCGCGAACAACATCGTATATGGCAACACCACCGACGACGGCGGAAACGACGGGGGCGACCTGTTCGTGCAAAGCGACGGCAACGGGGATTCTGTCGGCTCGGCGGTCACGCTGTTGAACAACGACTTGGGCTTGAATAGCGACTTCGCGACTGCTCAGTCGCAGGACCTCGTCGTGACCGATACCGATAGCTACTCTCGAGCGGGGAATCTGGCGGCCGACCCTCTCGTTGCCGATCCGGCGGATCGGAACTTTCATTTGCGCGCGGCCTCGGTGTGCGTCGATGCGGGGAATAACAGCGCAAGCGGGCTTCCAGCGACCGACTTCGAAGGGGACCGGCGGATAATCAACGGTACCGTGGATATCGGGGCCGACGAGTACCGCAAGCGTGTGGCGCCAGCGCTGGGGGCGGCGGGAATGCTGGTCTTGGCCGCAGCCCTGGCGCTCAGCGCGCTTTGGCACGTTGGGCGACGCCGCGAGCTTTGAGGACTGGCCCCTAGAAGCTTGCGGCTCTTGCGCTCCCTGGGTCGCGAAGGAAGGCCCTGCTTGCCGGCCTGAGGTGGGTGTCTGCCTTGGCACGGTTCGTGCAGTCCCATGTCGAACGAGAGTTCGTACGCTCGTGGTGGCCCGAGGGGAGGCTTGCGGCAGGGGAAGGTTTTTGCGGCACAAGCGGCAGGTGAGCGACCGAATTGAACGGCGGGCGACGACATAGTGACGCTTTGGTGGGCAAGGAGGGGGGGCGGTGTGGCGCCGCGAGGAATGAGGCCCTTGGGGTGGGTGGGTCACTACGAACCGGAGGAGCGATGGATACAGGATGCGCAAGAGTAGAAAGTACTGGTTGGGGGTGGCGGCTTCCGCCGGAGTCGAAGGAGCTCGCCGAAGCCCGCAAGGCCTCCAGGGTGCTCGTGTGCAGGATAAGCGAGACCGAAAAGCGCCTGGAGGAAGCGGAAGAGAGGCGCAAGGAGCTTATTGCCAAGCTTGCCGACCCGTCTATTGGCGTGGAAGAGCAGGAGAGGCTTCGCGACGAAGCGCGAGACGCCGCGGCCCGGAAACTCGTTGCAGGGGAGGAGCTCGGGGCGCTGAAGAACCAGCTCGTCGGCGCTCGCAATTTCGTAAAACAGGCGCTCGAGAACGGCCGGGCCGCCGAATTGCTCGAAGCCTCCGAAGAGGCGAGGCGCCTCGCGGTCTTGGCCGCCATCGAAGCGTTCGCCCAGGTCCTTCCCTCCTTTTACCGGATGTATTCGGAGGCCCAGGGTGCCGAGGCGGAGCTTCGAGCCGAGGTCTATAATTGCGAGCGCACGCGGCCGCGCGAGGACCGGCTCTCGTTCGCCAAGTCGGTCCTGGCAAAGACGGTGAACATCGTAAGCGGAGAAAGTTCGCCGTTGAAGTCCTGGGCCGACCTCTACGAATAGCCTTTGGAGGCGCGGCCAACGATAAGGGCGACCTCGATGGTCGCCGGGCGGCGCGGCCGTTTGGGCCTCCTAGCGTGCGGCTGCCGGGCAGCCCTTGGAGAAAGGCTTTCGCCAGCCGCTTTCCTTGGAAGTAACGGCCTAGAGCCTCTCGGATACGCTCGGTCAGAGCCCTTCGCCCGATGCGGGTAGCTAAAACAGTAACGGCCACGGTCGCAAAAAAAGCCACCCCGTAGAGAACCCACTTGCCGGCCGTGCGGCTTCACCCGTCGGCGCCGAGCCTTGGCAGGTCGCCCGCGAGCGATCGGAGATGGATATAGTACCGCTTCCCGAACCATCCCGAGCCACGAGGCCGTGAGCTAGTCCCGCGAACTCACTTTGGTGCGGCCGAAGGCGTAGTCGAGAACGTCGAAGGGAAAGACGGGGGCCAGGCGCGTGCGAAACGCGATCTTCCATTCTTCCCGGGCCTCGTCCACGGCCTCGAACTTGGCGTTGCCTGGGATTTGCCGGGCTACGCACTTGCGCGCAAAGCTAGTGCCGACCCGAAAAGCCGACGCGCCTAAAGTAGCGGCAATGAATACCAAGCGGGCGGCCTTTACCGCGTTGAAGACACCGCCGGCCCCGAGGGTCAGGATCGATCCGGGAACGAGAAGAACGCGTGCGAGGACATGAAGCGAAGCCAAGATCACGAGGCCGATCGCGCCGCGTCAGGAAGTTCGATCGCGGGCCTTTTCGGGGGCTCCCTCGAGGTCGAAGCGCAAGCCCGCGACAAGACCGGCCGCCACGAGATGTGCAGCCAAAGTGCCCTTTACCTTGCCGCCGGCATGGTTTCTTTTACTTCTGCGCCGTCTGCCCGGAGTCGCCGCCCTACGCTCCCCGCGCCGGCTCCCCGCCCGTCCGGTTGGAGACGCTCATGCTCGACCGAGTGGAGGCGGCCCCGGATCGCCTGCGGCTTTTCGACGCCATTCCGAAAAGCGGTACCCAAACCTCCGGAGAGGATTTCCTGACCCGAATTAACGAGGCGGTCGCCGCAGAGCGTGGTGCTCCCTACCTGATAGCGGACGATTTCGTCCTTGGTCCCACGCGGGATTCGGGGAAGCTGGCTGCGGAATGCCTGGCGCACCGGAGCGAAAGCCGCGGGCTGCGGGATGTGCTGAGTCGAACCATCGCGCGCCACGCGGGGCGGGAAACAGCGGGCGGGGCAGCTCTGGTCTGCTACCTTCTGTTCGACCGACGCTACGCCGACCACCTGACCGCGCCGGGCCGGCGTGCCGCCGAGCAAGCCGCCGGAGCGCTTGCGGCATTTCTAGAGTAGATCCCAGGCTCGAGCTTTCCCGGCTCGACAGCCGTGTTGCCACCCCCGGCTCCGGCCCTGGCCCCGCGCTGGCCAGGCAGTCCCCGGCCGGCGAAGGAGACTTCGAGCAGGCACCCGAGAAGAAATGCGGATGGTTGCCCGTACCACACCTGGTGGCCGACCGCGGATCGGCTTCGTCCACAGGTGGGCTTGCGAGGCCGTCTCGGCGCGGCCGGGCGGGCTTCAAGCATTCGCGCGAGATGTGGCACCGCGTCGCGTCGCTTTCGGTTTGCCCGCCTCCCTCCCGTATTGCTCGTAATAAAAAGGACGCCTCAGGTGGGCTTTACCGCGTCGGGTGGGTTCTCCCTCGGCTGAAAACCCAACGGGGATTATTCCCACGGGGCGGACGTTATCGGGAAGCGCGAGAATGCGTTTTACCTTGGCGTCCTCGAAAGCCCCGACGAAGCAGGCCCCCAACCCTTCGGCGGTCGCGGCAAGAAGCAGCATGAGCGATGCGAAGGCAGTATCTATCACACTGTAGAACTCGGCGCCGCGCCGCCCGTAGCGCACGGCCGACCGATGCTCGTTGGCACAAGCTACCACAACGATCGGAGCAGTGGCCAGCCACATCTGCCCCAGTGCCGCGCGGGCGAGCGATCGCTTGCGCTCGGGCTCGCGCACTAAGACAAATTCCCACGGCTGGAGATTGCCGGCACTGGGTGCGCGCACCGCCGCATCGAGAAGGCGCCGTAGCTGCGGCCCTGGGACATCGTCCGGACGAAAGGAGCGAACCATGCGGCGCGCGCGAGCGAGCTTGTAGAATTCGGCTTTGCGACTGCCTGCTGCCGACGCCGAGCGCGGCGCTGCGAGGAGAGGAAGCGGGGCGAGCCTCAAGAGGGCGAGGAGCCGGCGGCGGCTTAAACTCATACGCCAAGGGCTTCGCGTCGCCTCGAGCTTCGCTGGGATTGGCGATCCATGCGAGGTTTCGCCCGGGGGCATCTCCTCGACCTTTGGCTGCGACTGATTGACATGGCTCTTATCACTCAGACCTGAGAAGTTCAACCTCGTTTGCGGTTGACATAGCGCTCCGATTTTTACTAATCGGGGGTCAGGTGAAGAGGGAGAGATTCCTGGGGTAGTTCTTTCTCGGCTTCGCCCCGTGCTTGTCCCGCGGGGCGTGGCCGCGGGCCTGCCGCGCCCGCATCATTTGCAAAGGAGGGCTCGATATGAACCTGCAACGTCCAAATGCCAACGACGCGACCCAAACGGCGAACCGTTCGCGCAACGTGGTCCCCGGGTCCGGGCTCTGCTCCCGGTGTATCGACGGCTGCCGGGGGAACTGCGAGGTATTCAAAGCGAGCTTTCGCGGCCGCGAGGTTATTTACCCCGGTCCCTTCGGAGATGTAACCGCAGGCGGGGACAAGAACTATCCCATCGATTACTCGCACTTGAACATCATGGGCTACGCCGTGGGCGCCGAGGGTTTGCCGGAGGGTGTGGCGGCCGATCCCGATCACGCGGTCTTTCCCGCCGTCGACACCGAGACGGGTTATGGATACCAGAACAAGGTGAAGCTTCGCGTACCGGTATTTACCGGCGCGCTCGGCTCTACTTACGTTGCGCACTGCAACTGGGAGCATTTTGCGGTGGGGACGGCGATTACGGGGATCACATTGATCTGCGGGGAGAACGTTTGCGGGATAGACCCCAAGTTGGAGCTCGATCGGCACGGTAAGGTGAAGGAGGCGCCGGACATGCGGCGCAGGGTGGAGGCCTATCGGCGGTATCATGAGCCGCCATACGGCGACATTCACGTCCAGCTAAACGTCGAAGACACGCGCTTTGGCGTTGCGGAGTACGTCATCGAGAAGCTCGGCGTGGAGAGCATCGAGCTAAAGTGGGGGCAGGGAGCGAAGTGCATCGGCGGGGAGATCAAGGTAAAGAGCTTGGAGCGTGCCTTGGAACTGCAGCGCCGCGGGTACATAGTGACGCCGGATCCATCGGACAGAGCGGTGCAGGCGAGCTTTCGCGACGGCGCCATCAAGGAGTTCGAGCGACACTCGCGGTTGGGCTTCGTGGACCAGGAGGAGTTCATGAAGGAGGTGGAGAGGCTGCGGCGGTTGGGCGCCAAGCGGGTGACGCTAAAGACCGGTGCTTACCCCATGCGCGAGCTTGCCATGGCGCTCAGGTCGGCTTCGGACGCTAAACTCGATCTTGTCACGATTGACGGAGCGCCGGGCGGCACGGGCATGAGCCCCTGGCGGATGATGGAGGAGTGGGGGGTGCCGACGTTTTATCTCCAGTGCATGGCGAACGAGCTCTGTGACGTGCTAAGGCGGCGGGGGGCGTACGTGCCGGATATAGCGATGGGCGGCGGGTTTTCCACCGAGGATCACATATTCAAGGTGCTCTCGCTCGGTGCGCCGCACACCAGGGCGGTTTGCATGGGGCGGGCCTTGATGATCCCGGGCATGGTCGGTAAGAACATCGAGCTTTGGATCCAGGCGAACGATCTTCCGCGCACCGTCTCACAGTACGGCAGGACCAAGGAGGAGATCTTCGTCTGCTACGAGGAGCTCAAGGACAAGTACGGGGAGGAAGTGGACAAGATGCCGGCCGGGGCCATTGGCATATATACCTTTGGCCAAAAGCTCAAGGTCGGGCTGCAGCAGTTGATGGCGGGATGCCGGCGATTTCGGATCGACGCGATCCGCCGCGATGACCTGATGGCTTTGACCGAAGAGGCGGCGCGGGTGTCGGGTGTCTCCTACGTTATGGACGCCTACCGCGAGCAGGCACTCGAGATAATAAGAGGGAACGGTGGGCTTGCGCGCTAGGGAGAGTGAAACGGGCCCAAGAACACCTCGCGCCGACCGCAAAAGGGCCGGCCAAGCCTCGAAGCGTGCGATCGGGGGACGGCTGGAATCTTCGGTGGAGGGGGACGGTACACACCGGCGTTCGCCCGGCACAGGGGCCGTGCCCGAGGCCCAGGCTCGCTGTAAGCTCGCGTATCATCGTCTGTCTTTCCAAGACGCGTGAGAGGCCAGAGACGGGCAGCACTCGCGGCTACCCGCACATGCGTCACGGCAAGATCTGACCCCCCGTCACGTCAAGATCTGACCCCACCACTGACCCCACCACCGCCACCACCGGGGGCGACGGATCTTGGCAGGTCGGCCGTTTAAGGGGTAGAGAGGAGGAAGCTTAAGATGAAAACCAAGGCTAGTTGGATGGTGGCGGCTGTTTTGGTTGCAGGCGTGCCCGCCCTCGCGTGGGCCTTTGGCGGACCGGGCGATCCCGAGGCAATGGCGTCCGTTCGAGCCGAGGTTTTCGCCGCGGCCGATAGCGACGCGAGCGGCGGCCTCAACCTGGAGGAGTTTCGAAACTTTCGGGACCTCGTGGAGGAGAAGCGAATCGAGCTTCACTTCGCAAGACTCGATGCCAACGGCGACGGGCAAGTGAGCTCGGAGGAGCTTTCTCGTGGGCCCATGGGCTGCCGCGAAGGGCGCGGCCCGAGGTGGTAGGGAAACCCGGCTCTGCAACGTCGAAATGGGGAGCCAGACGAGGCGAGCTTTGCGCAAGGCGCCCAGGACTCCCGGTGCCCCCTTTGGCGTGAGGGTATAGACTATATGGTGGCACTCGCAGTCGGGTAGCTGGAAATTTTCGGCTGCATTCACCCGTAGCAGCGTGTCGAGCGTCAGGGGATCGGGAGGTCGTCTTGGAGGATACCGATGAGGTTCTCGTCGCTCGCGCTGGTAGTGGAAACCGGGAGGCTTGCCGGCTGCTCGTCGAGCGGCATATCGGGCCGATCCTCGCATTTGCCACCCGAGTCATGGGGAGTCAAGCGGACGGCGAGGAGGTGGCGCAGGAGGTGTTCTTGCGCCTTTGGCGCGAAGCGCGACGCTGGCGCTCGGGCAAGGCGAGCCTTTCCACCTGGCTTCATCGCGTCGCTTTCAACCTTTGCCTCGATCGGCTCGCGCGAAGACGAGAGCAGCCGATCGAGGGGGCCGAGGAGGCCGCCGACCCTGGGCCGGGGGCGGCTGAGGTAGTCGAGGAAGAAGAAGTGGCAAGGCACGTAAACCGCGAGTTGGCAAAGCTGCCGGAGCGCCAGCGCGTAGCGATCACGCTTTGCCACTATCAGGGGCTGGGGAATAGGGAGGCGGCCGCAGTGATGGGCGTAAGCGTCGATGCGCTAGAGTCTCTTCTGGCTCGGGGCCGTCGGACGCTCAAGTGGAGGTTGAGCCGAATTGCCGGAGATTTACTCGGCTGACTGGGCGAGGGAAAGAAGAGAGGCAAGCGGTCTTGGGCGGAAAGGAACAGATGAGCCTCGAGCGCTTTCGCAAGCTTCTCGATTGTTATGGCGCCGAGTCGGCTCGCTGGCCGGCCGAGGAGCGGGAGGCTGCGCTCTTGCTAGCCGAGGCCTCCAAGGAGGCGCGGCGGCTTCGCGAGCAGGCTAGACGGCTCGACTTTCTTCTCGACCGGTCGGTTTCGCCGAAGCCCTCGGCGGAGCTGATCGGGCGGGTGATGAGCGGGATACCATCCCGGCGCGCTTCTTCGGAAAAGCGGTGGGGGAGCGGTTCTGCCGCGGCGCTTTGGAGCATGCGGCGAAGCTACGCCGCCGCAGGGGCGGCTTGCGGCTTGGCGGTTTTGATCTTGTGGCTGGGCCGAGGCTCCGAGCCGCCCGCGCCCGCACTGAGCCAGTCGCAGATAGCCCTGCTCGGAACCTACACGATGCCCACGGATGTGTTGCTCGAGCCCTCGGTGGTCGATCTTCTCGATACGCTTCCGGCCTTTGGTTGCGAGGGCTCGGAGCTTGCATGTCCCGAGCTCGAAGGGGGTTTGGAGCCCCAGTCGGCGTTACCATTGCGAAGGAGGAGTCTCGGATGAGAGCGATACTCGCAGGCTTTATGGGCAGTCTTGTCCTGGTCCTTGCGGCTTCGGCCCGCGCTCAGCCCATGATGGGCGATGTCATGCGCGGGCGGCCTCCGTTTCTGGAGAATCTCTTCCCGCCGAGGCTCATCATGCGCTACCAGGGGGAGATCGAGCTTACCGAAGAGCAGCGCAAGGCCATAACCGAGGCTATGGGAGAGGCCGAGGCCAAGGTCGTCGATCTGCGCTGGCAATTCGAGGCGGAGTCGCAGAAACTTACGAACCTCATGGAGCGCGAGAGGGTGGACGAGAAGGAAGCCATGGCGCAGGCCGAGAAAGTCATGGCGTTGGAGCAAAAAATCAAGCGGGAGCATCTTGCGCTTCTCATTAGGGTGAAAAACCAGCTCAGCGCCTCGCAGCAGGAGAAGTTACGAAGCCTGAGGGCCGAAGGGATGACGCGGAAGTCGATGGGGCGCGGCCGTGGCGGGATGCCTTGATAGCGACAACGGTCTGGTCGGTGCCTGGGAAGAGAGCCGCCAAGCGCTTCGGCTCGGCCAGGCGAGCTTCGTAGCGAATGGGCAGACCACCACGGGTCCGCTATTGCTCTTTGCCCGGTAATGGTAGCGCCCCAAGGGCTCGTCAAGCCCGGCGGTCCAGTCGCCTCGGTTTTCCGACCTAGCGCAAAACGCCAGCCGGCGAGCCCTCCTCTGGCCCGAACACATTGACGACCCCCCGCTCTTTCGGCTTGACGCCCTCCCCTTGCGCTCCAGGCTCGAATTGGGTTGACATGGCGAGGCGGTCGCGCGATTTACTGTGCGCGCGAGACATTGGCGCAATGAGCGACTTCGGCGGCTGCATTATCTTTCTTCTCGCCAAAGCCTATCAGAAGGCGCACGGGGTATTGCGCCGCCGCCTCGCCGATTTCGGCATCACGCCGATCCAGCATTTGGTGCTCGAGGCGGTCGGCGAAGAAGAGGGACTTTCGGCGGGGGAGATCGGCAAGAGGGTTGCGCTCGATAGCGCAACTCTCTCTGGAGTGCTCGATCGGCTCGAAGAGGCGGGGTGGATCGCCAAGCAGGTGGACGAGGTGGACCGGCGCATTCTTAGGGTATTCCTTACTGCCAGGGCGCGCGAGACATTGCCTGCATTGGTGGAGCAGCGAAGAGGGGCCAACGTGGAAGTGCTGCGGGGCTTGACGGAGGAAGAACAGGTGCTGTTGCGCCACCTTCTTCGCAACCTGAGGGGCTGATTTTTTTGCGTTTTCATTTCGCATGCGAAATATGTTGTGCGCGACATCTCGAGGTGGGCTGGCGGCGGGGCGTCCGCGGCGGCCTGAGGGGGGATAACGTGTCTCATCGAGAAGTGTACCAGCGCCTTGCCGAGTGGCTGCGCATAGGTTGGTGGCCTTTACCCGAAGCCGAGGAGCTTATGCCTCTTCTTCTCCTGCGCTACACTCCGGAGGAGGCCGCGCTACTGGAGGGAATCCCGTTTTTGCCGGAAAAGCGGATCGAGGAGCTGGCCGCGCTCAAGAAGATGCCGGTCGAGGATCTCGGCCCCAGGCTCGATTCTCTGGCTCGCAAGGGGTTGGTCTACCGAAGCGCCGACGGCTCTTCCGCACGCTATCGGCTGAACGATTCCTTTTTCGTGTTCTTGCGAAGCAGCTTCTGGCACGGGCGGGCCGACGATCTGACCAGGCTCATGGCGCAAGTCGTAAACCGCTATTTCCTTGACGGGTTCTTCGAGCCCTACGCCCGGTCTAGCCGCAAGGGACTTCGCACTCTCCCGGTGTTGGAAACGATTCACGAGCCCCGCAACGTGCGCCCCTACGAGGACGCTGCCCAGGTGCTGGAGGCCCAGGAGTACTTCTGTGTGGCGACCTGCTCCTGCCGCCACCGCAAGAACCTGGATCCCGATTCCCCGAGCTGTAAATTTCCGACCGACAATTGCCTGCACTTCGGAGATTTGGCGCGTTACATGGTCGAGCAGGGGCTTGGCCGCGAGATCGCGCGGCGAGACGCCCGCGAGAAGCTCGAAGAGGCGGCAGAGGTGGGCTTGGTTCACGGGATCTCCAACTGGCGAAAGGGCATCGATACCATTTGCAACTGCTGCCGCTGCTGTTGCATGTGGTTCGAAGGCGTCCACGCGCTCGGTCACGCGAGGAGCCTCGACCCATCCAATTACCATGCTTGCCTGACGCCGGAGACTTGCGAGGGCTGCGGCCTTTGTACCCGCCGCTGCCCCACGGGCGCGCTGAGACTCGAGGAGGCGCGGGGCGAGGCGGCGCACCCCGCTCGAAAGGTAGCGGCGCTCGACGAGAAGCTTTGTCTCGGGTGCGGGATTTGCGCTTACAAATGCCCGAGCGGCTCGCTGCGCCTTGAGCGGCGCGAGGTAACGATCGACCCCCCGCTCACCATCTATGATTACGTGATAGACTTCTACCAGAAGAGCCGCCTTCCCCAGGCACCCCAGCACGGCCGACGCGAAGGGCCCACGTGGCACGGCGCAAGAGCGCGGCAAGACTCCGCGGTAAAGGAGGGTTGACATGGCACGGTCCGTTCACGTGAAGCTCGGCTGGTAACTCGACCTCAACGTAACCGGCGTGCCCAAGAGACCGAGAGGGGTCGTCCCGCATTCGCGCAGTGCCTGATCCTTCTCTCTAGCGCCTTCCACGAGTCATCCGCAGCCGGGACCCCTCAGGGGCAGGCCGTGCCGGTCGGCGAGTCGGTGGCGGCGAAGAGCGGGTGCTCGCTCACGAAGAAAGCGGCCATTTCCTCGGTCAGGCGAACATGGGCGTCGTGGTCCTCTTTGCCTGGCTCTGCTGCAAGGGAGCCGAGAAACTCGAGATTCCCGAGGGCAAGGACGAGTTTCCCGTCGCCTCCGGCCATTTGCTCGGGCGCCCACGATCCTTTTGCTCGAAGGAGGGTAGCGAAGTCGGCTCAGGCGGGAGAAGGTGTATCTGTACGTCGAGGAGAGGAGGGGGCTCGGTCTGGTCACTATGACCAGTGACTCCCGAGAGACGAAAGGGGGCGACATCTGCTTTGCGGCGGGTGCTGCTCGCTTCTTGGGGGAATCACCAGGTGAGACAACCCGAGTGCATTCACCCGATCGAGCTTCGTCGCGCAGTTGCGAGACGATTGCGTTCGTTGCGAGAACTGCGTGGAGCGCTGCCTTCTCGGCACCGTGTCGGTTCCCCAGGCGGTCGAAGGATCTCGGAGCGACGAGGGCGAGTGCATGGGATGCGGCGTTTGCGCGGCCACCTGCCTGACCGAGGCCCTTGGGCTCTGCGGCGGCAGGGAGGGCCGGGCTTTCCAACCGACGCCGAGCTTTACGATCGGGTGGCGCGGGAAGAACGAAACGGGGGCAAGGCGCGGCCGCTTGCGCGAAGGTTATCGGAGGGGGCAGGTTGGGATATGCTTGGCCTGCCGTAGCTGGCCGGTGGGAAGGCGCGTTGCGGCTTTGGCCTGGCACTTCGGCTTCATGGGTGATAGGGGTTTAGGGGTACTCGCGCGCCTCGGGCGCGCCGGGGAGAACGGATGCGCCTTGAGCCCCTCATGACCTACCGTGCGAGGCTAAAGGAGCCGGCCCAGGTCGGCGCAGGCCCTTTGGGAACGCGCATGGTATTCGATGTCACCGGGGGCGAGTTTGTCGGGGCGCGCCTGAGGGGGCGGATTTTGCCGAGCGGCGGCGACTGGCTCCTGATCGATGGCGCGGGGGTCGGACGCTTGGACGTAAGAGCTACCTTCGAGACCGATGACGGCGCACTTATCTACGTCCAGTATCGTGGTGTCCTTGTGATCGACGAGAAGGTTTCGGCGGCGCTTGCCGGAGAGAAGGAAACCGACTTCGGCGACACGTATTTTATTACCCAGCCGCGCTTCGAGACCGGGGATCCGCGTTACGCCTGGCTAAACCGCATCGTGGCCTTAGCCGAGGGGAGGGTTTTGCGCGGAGCGGTCGAATACAGGGTCTTCGAAGTCGTAACCGGCTGAGCCTTCGCGCCTCCGGTTCTCAGCCCGCCTCCTTCTCTATCCGGCAAGGGATGTGCTTTTGCAAGGGGACGCCGCAGAACGGCTCGCGGTGCGAGGAAGCGATGAGCTCGTTTACGTTGATGCCGACCTCCCTCAACTCTCCCGACTCCTCGTCCGTGTGCAACATCCCGAAACCGTGGGGGATGGAAAGGTTTCCCGGGAAAATGTCGTCGGTGACCAGGACGGGAATCGAGGCGGAAGAGGCGGGCGTTACGATTCGTACCGTCTCCCCGCTCGATACCCCGAGGCTCTGGGCGTCGCGGCTGTTCATGCGAAGGTAGTTAGTCGGCATCTTGGCGGCACGCCACGCGTTGTCCCGCTGGATGGTATTGGCGTTATAGTCGGTACGCTCGCCCGTCTGAAGGATGAACGGGAAGGCGCGGTCGCATCCCAGGTACACCGCCTCGGGTATCTCCAAGGTCCTTAGGCGGTCGAGGAGCTCGTCGACTGCGATATGGATTTTCCCGTCGGCGGTCTTTAGGTTCTCCAGGTTGTTCTCGTCGGCCGTGTCGCAAAGGTATATCCCCTCGGGATGGTCGAGAATGGCCTGAAAGAGTTCCTCGGCGTCGTCCCCCTTCCCGCTGATCACTCCTCGCTCGATCAGAGCGTGGCGATGTTTCGCGGCGAAAAGCACCGAGAAAAAGCGCACGATCGAGAGTACGGGCGCGTGCACTCCCTGCTGCTCGGCTTGTTCGAGCAGGGCGAAGGGGGGAAGAAGCGAGAGATCGACTCCCATCTTCTCCAGGATCATGAGGAAGATTTCGCATTCCTGCTTGGCCAGTTCGGGGCCGCGCACTACGGGATGGCGCAGATGGTAGTAAATCTGGGGAAACCCCTTGGGGAAGAAGACGGCCTCGAATTTTTCGTAGCCGCACTTTGCCGGAAGCACGTAATGCGCAAGCCTTGCGGCTTCGCTCATGGCTGGATCTATTACCACCAAGAGGTCGAGCGCCCGAAACGCTTCCTCGAATTTTTTCGAGTCCGGGTAAGAGCGAAGGGGATTGCAACCCTCCACGAAGAGGGCGCGGATGCGCTCTTCTCCGGGCGTGAGGATCTCCTCGGGCAGCGCGGCGGGAGGAAACATCCCCCGGATCTCAGGAATTCCGGCCACGCGAGTCTTCCAGCCCTCCTCGCTTCCCTCCGGCAAATCTAGCGCCATGAAGATCTCGGGGAAGACCGCACCGCCCGGGAGGCCGAGATTGCCCGTTATGGCGAGAAGTACTCGCTCCAGGTAGAGGTTCTCGATCATGTAGATGTTGTGGCAGATGCCTAAATCGACGTAAGTTGCGGCCCGCTTCGCCCGAGCGAAGGTGCGGGCTACCTCGCGGATGGCGCCCGCATCGAGGTCGCATAGCTGGGCGGCGATTTCCGGAGTTACGAGGTCGGCTATCCATCTCACTCTGTCCCAGCCGCTGGTATGGTCCGCTAGGTAGCGCTCGTCGGTCAAACCCTCCTTGACGATCACGTTTATGAGGGCGAGCAACAGATAGATGTCCGTACCCGGCTTGATCTGCAGGAAAATGTCCGCCTTTCGGGCGGTCTCATGGCGGCGGGGATCCACCACGATGAGCTTTCGCCGCCGGTCCTTGGAGATCTCGTTTATGACCATGCGCGCGCGCTGGAACCTGTTGCTCATCCAGGGATTGCTTCCGATAACGAGCAGGACCTCGCAGCGGCGCTCGTCAGGGTGAAAATCGAGGTTTTGGCTTCCGAACATCAACCCGTTGATCCAGTATTTCTGCGTGTATTCCTGGCCCAGGGCGTTGTAGAAGAAGCGCGATCCTAACGCTCGCATGAAGAAAAGGGCATAGGGCACGTCGAGGTGGTTCGCTTGGCCGCCGCCGCCTATGAAGGCGAGCGTCCTCGGCCCGTGGCGATCGAGGATAGCCTTGAGCTTGGCCGCTATCTCCGCGGTCGCGGTGTCCCATGCAATTGACTCGAACGACCCGTCGGCGCGCCGCCGAAGGGGGGAAAGCACCCGTTGGTCGTGCTCGTGGTAGGCGCCGACCGAGAGCGACTTGCCGCAAACGTAACCCCGGCTGAAAGGGTTTTTCTTGTCCGCCCGCACCTTGACGATGCGGTCATCTTCCACCAGCACTTCGATCCCACAGTTGTTGCTGCACAAGACGCAGGCAGTGGAACGCCATGTATTCCCGCTCATCCTGGATCCCTCCCGGGGCAGATGGCTCCCCGCTTTTGCCACCGGCGCCTAGAGCCGCCAATTTCAGCTCTTGCCAGGTGCGCGAAGTTGAGTAAACCGCAACCGGATCGGGTCCGGGGGGTTGTGGCCCCGGGGGCGGCCGCCTCTTGATGGCGCGGGGCGTCAAAGCAAGGTGTGCCTGCGTCGAAGCTTCTCCCCGAAGTTTGGACGGCGCATCGAGGCTCGCCCCGGCCTCGCTCTTTCGCTATGGTGGGCGGCGATGGACGAGGAGTTCGTCATGCCCTTGGAAGCGATCGACCTCCTGCGCGCGGGAAACCAGCGCTTTAGGGAGGGCGCGCGCGCCGTAAGCGAAGCTGCGAGGTTACCAGGCTCAATCCTGAGCGAACCAGCGACGCACCGCCTAGCGTCGCAAGGCTATCACGTGCAGTCCACGCTCTCGGTGCTAGGGATCCATCGGTGGCGAAACGGGAACTCGAGGAAGCAGGCGAGAAGGGCGAGCAGGTGTTGAGAACCAACGCGAGGTAGGCGACTCTGCCCCTCGTCAGGCCAGCCCCGATGCGGGCCACCGGCAGAGCAGGTGCGGTCATTCCGGAGTGAAGCGGAATTTTCTGGGTGCGCGTTCGCGGAGGCAGCGCTTGCTAGGGAATACCAGGGCAAGTATTTTGTCCGCGCGGCTAAGTGAGCTGGAGTGGCGCGGAACTTTGGGAAAACGGGAGCTGTTCTTTTTCCAAGACCTGCGGGCGCTCGATCGAGCGGTGCCGGATCCTGACTTGCTGGCCGGCGAATGCCTCTTTTTGTGGGGATGTCTGGCGGCCGGCGAGTACTCAGGCCCAGGGCTTGCGGCTTTGCGGCAGGAGTTTCTGCCGTGGTGTCCCCCCTGCATCTAAGGCCGCGCTCGCCCCGCCTTTTGGTGCGGCCCAGCCGTTTTGCCTGCTCTCGCCGCGGGGGAGGGCGCTCGGTGGTATTGGGCACACCGGCCTGCGCGTGCGGAGGCCAACGGCCTGGTTCCTAGCGCCGCCGCCGAAAGCGCCAGATCGATAGCGGCAGGGCGAGCCCAAAGAGGATCGCGGCCCCGGTCTGCGCCCAAGCGGCCGAAAGCAGGATTTTATGAAGTAGCACGCCATGCTTCTGCGCCGTGGCCGGAAGCAGCCCGCTGGCCTCGGCCACGTGGTGGAGAAGGTTTACGGCCGCCGACTCCTCGGGAATCTCCTGGTGGCAGGCGAGGCAAACTCCCGCGCGCTCTAGGATGGTGCGTTCCCGGTCGTTTAGCGGGCGAGAGCCGGTGAAGTGGTGTCCGACGGTCTGAAGCTGGCGCCCTTTTTTATCCACTACCGCCGACCAATCTCCCACCGGGCCGTCTATCCGCTCGATCTGCGGGCGCGCTTTGCGGGGGATAACCTTTCCGCCCGCAGTCATGAGATCGACAACGATTGCTCGATCCAGCTTCCGGGTGAGCCCACCCCCGCCAATGCCGTAGCCCGCGGCTTTGGCCGATGTGTGGCAAGATTCGCACCCGCGGGCGTGAGATGTTGTGTGGGGGGTGGTAGGACTCATGTCGATCGCAAGCTGCCCGCTCTCTCCCCCTCCCTCGGTCCCGGCCAGCGTGCGAAATATGTGGTCCGCCAAAACGGCCTTCCCGTCCTCGCCGATGATGGTATAGGCTGCCTGGCAGCCCGGCGCTATCGGACTTATCCGCCCCTCCCCGTTAACTCCCAAGACTGGCTCCTCCCAACGCATGTAGGCTCTGCTCTCCTTGACGCTGCCAGGAATCATGTTTGCCCGCCCATCCTCGCGTGCGTCGGCCAGATGGCCGGGCCTTGTCCGTGCGTGCCCCCGAGCCACCCAATCTGGCCGGCTCTTGCCTTGGGAGAAATCCACCTTGACGTGGCACCCGTAGCACTGGGGAACCCAGTTCGTGTGGCAAGCATAACACTCCATGCGCGAGATGTGGGGAGCGACCGAGACCATGGCGACCCGCGCCGCCGTGCTGAGTTTGCCATCCGCCAGAAGCTTCTTTAGCGGCTTGAGCTTGATGTCCTTCCCTCCTGCGGTATGCACCACCACGAGGTTGCCGCGGCGCACGACGTTTCCCAACGGGTTTCCCCTGGCGGATAACAAATACCCGTCCTCCACTGGGTAGACGGTTCCTTTTCCCATCCAGGCCGGAAGCTCGGTGGCGACCCCTCGCGGCTCCGGCGGAGGCTCTTTCCCGAACTCGTCCCCGTACCCGATGGGCAATTCCCAGGGATAGCCCTCGGGCGTCCCGTGGCAATCCTGGCATTCGATCTCGACTTGGGCGAGATTCGCCCCCGAGAGCGTTCCGTCTCCGTGAACGTCGAGCGAGGTATGGCAATCCTGGCAGAGCATTCCCTCGTTCGCGTGGAGATCCGTCCTCATGCCTATGTAATGCTTGGTGTGGAGGCCGGGTTGCCCCTCTCCGCCTGCACCCCAGGGGGAATCGTAGGCGGATTCCATCACACCCTGGTAGGAAACACCGATACGCTTGCCGAGGTTGTGACATGTGGTGCAGGTCTCGAGCGGAATTCCGCTGCATGTTACGTCGCCCACCTTAACCTTGGCCTCGCCAGTGGCTTGTATGCGGTGCACCAGCAGATGCCCTGACTCGTCCTTGGGTATCGATTTGTCGCCGCCCTCGTAGAGGCCCTCGTTCGAGTAGGGGATGTGGCACGCGCTACAGCCCATGCCCCGGTAGTCTCCACGGGTCTGGCGCCCCCGCACGGCGAGATGGCAGCGCTGGCACTCGGTGCGGAGATAGGTAAAAGCTACTTGCTCGGGATGCTCGCTGAGGACCGCAAGATCCTCGGGGGCGGGTGGAAGTTCGGACATTTCTTGCGGAAAGACCTGCGGCTCGAGCGCCGCTAGCCAGTCGCGGTAGCGCTTGTATGTTTCACTGCCGAGCTGCTTGTCGGCGGGAAGATTTCTTACGTTGTAGTTTCCCCATTTGTGCTCGTAGCCGGTCGCTCCCCCGGTGCTCCAGACGACCCCTTGGATCTTTCCCGCCTCGGTCATCATGAGGCTTTGCCACTGGGCCCTGACCTCCTCTTCGTGGCAGCGCCCGCAGGTTTTCTCGTTTATCCACGGGCTTCCCGCATCGGGGAAAAAGTTCGGTCCCGCGTGCGCCTCCCCCTTCGAGGGCGCTTTGGGGTTTCCGCCGTGGCAGACCACACAGCCGCTTGGGTCGCCGAGCTTCCTTCCCTCGGCCAATATCTTCCTCATCATTTCCGAGCCAGGTTCTCGAATCGACTCGATGCCGGCGTGGCAGCGAAGACAGCCGGTTTCGGCGCCCCACGACGGCGCCCGATTAATGGGAATCGGAGGCCGGAGGTGGTGCATCGGTGCCTCTCTTGGCTACATTTGAACCCCAAGCGGCGGGATGCGGCCACCGCAGGTTGCTTGCCCGCCGCAAATATGCGCCAGCGCAAGCGGTTGGGTTAGCGCTCGGGGCGGGGCGGCCAGCCCGTTTGACACCCATCGCCATGATGCAGTAACGCGCGACACCCAGCCAGGCTAAGGAGGAGAGCTTCGATGAGTCGGGCTAGCTCGCTCTTCGTTTTTGGTCTTGCAATGGCTTCCTGGGTTGGCTTTCCTTCGAGTGCGGCACTGGGGGCGCGGGTCGGCGAGGGGGTGGCGGACGTGCTCGAAGCCCAGGACAGGGTACAGGTACCCATTGCCTTTCGGGTGGCGGATGAGGTAGGTGCCCGCAAGCGCAAAGCAGCCGTCTCGGCTGCCCGCGATCGCATCCTGAGGGCTGTCCCGCCGCAGGCCTTTTCCCCCACATTGGTATATCGCTTCGTACCGGCAGTGCGCGGTTACGTCACCACGGAGCGGCTTGCGACCCTCGTTCGAGATCGCGACGTCATCGCGATCGACATACCGAAGCAGGGCTCGCAACAGCTCGGCCAATCGGTACCGCCTCCGATGCCGATACCCTTCAGGCTGGTGGAGATACCGATTCGCGAGCCGAGGTCGCCACACTCGAAAGCGGCGCGCGCCACACCCACAACGATCTTACGGGTGGCATCGTGGCGGGCCACTGCTTCCGCTCGATCGGGGGCGGGTGTCGTGCGGACTCCTTCCCGTAGCCATCTGGCCTTGCCGCGATAACCGACGGCACCGGCCACGGAGGGGACGTCGCCTCGATCGTGACTTCGGCCAGCGCCAGCGCGGTTGTCGGGATGGCGCCCGATGGCGGTTTCACGATCATCAGAGCTCTCGATAGCTCCGGCAACGGCCTGCTGAGCGATTGCACCGCCGCGCTCGGTTGGATTCTCGATAAGCGAACCGCCCAGACGGACATCGTCAATATGTCGCTTGGCTCGTTCGCCCTCTATAGCGACATCTACGACAGCGCCGATGCGGATACGGTAGCCATGGGTGCGGCGGTGGGCGCGCTTCGCGAGGCCGGGATCTTGCTGGTAGCGTCGGCGGGCAACCAAGGAAGGGATGGATCGATGGTGGCGCCGGCTTGCCTTCGCAACGTGGTGGCCGTGGGAGGCGCCTACGACGCCAATCTGGGAGCCTACATTTGGAGCGAGGTGTGCACGGGTGCCACTGCGGCTGCGCAGCGGCACGCTTGCTCCAGCGACACTTCGGGACGAAGCGACGTCGTAGGCCCGCGATGCGAGACTCCCGGGGGGAAGAGCCCCGATTCGGCGACCTCGATCTGGTGCGGCACTTCTCAGGCGGCCCCTCACGTAGCCGCGGTGGCGGCGCTCATCGAAGGCCGGACATCTTTCCTCGGGGCCTTCGAGCTGGAGCACTGATTGCGTAGCGCCTGCACGCTTGCTACTGCTACCAGTATCGGGTTATCGTTTCCCCGGCTGGACGCGGTCGAGGCGGTAGGGTATGTGCGACTACGATTTCGTTTCCCTCCTGCTCGAAGATGGCTAGGTAAAGGCCGCCACCAACGAGGCTTGGGCCAAAACTGACAACCTGGTCATGAGGGGCCCGATTGGGCCTGTGACCTCGATAGATGCACGTGCTCAGCCGGTCTCGGTCAGAGTTGCGCAGGAGGACGGCCAAGCGTTCAGTGCCACGGTGTCGGCGGGAAACCCTACCTGGGTCGAGAAGAAGCCCGGCTTTTATCGTTACAAGGACAAATATGCCACGCAGCGCGGTGTCAAATCGCTCGTCGTGAAGCTACACCCTCGGAAACCCTCGCGACAATCCAAACGGCTCGTTCGAATTCAAGGCGGTGATGAAGGACCTGGATTTGGCCCGGCTCGACAAGGAAACGGGTACAGAGGTCTACGTGGCGGTCGGGCCGAAAGAGCACGCGGCTTTTCCGAGCGATTGTATCTTCGTTGCCGGAAAGGTGTCGAGCTGCAAGCGATCGGCCGTCACGGAGCACCGGTCGCAAGAATTAGCGTCGGGCTTGGGATCTTGGCGCGTTGGGGCGCTTACCGGCCGGCGCTGTCCCAGGCCTTTTTGCGCTCCTCGTAATGCTCCTGCGCCAGCTCCTTTGCCCCCTCGGCTTTCTCGAGGGGCGTAACGATGTAGTCTTCGAGGGCCGATTTTTCTTTTGGCTTCTCTGGCGGATCAGGGCTACAACCAAGCGCTGTGGCGAGGAGGGCGGCAAGAACAAGCCTCACGGGCAGGCCATATATCATACGTTGTCTCCACTCCTTGGAGCTTGACTCCAAAGCCCTATTCTAAGAAAGGTGGACGTGGGGCGTCCAGAGGAAAAAGCGAGGGCAGGGGGCTCGACGCTTCAAGCCGGGATCTTAGGCCGCAACGCTGTGGGGCCGCTCAGCGGGACGGGCTGCGCCCGGGGCTTCGCCGCATTCCGCATGTGGCGCCGCAAGCGCGCGGTAGAGGGCAGTGTCATGAAACATGGGAGGGACGAGCTGTGTCAGAGAAAAAAGTGGTAATTCCGCAGGGCATGGAGCCGTCTTACGAGAGGCTCCATTTCGCGCCGGCTGTTGTGGCCGGGGAGTGGCTCTTTTGCTCCGGTGTAATAGGGACCAGGTCCGACATGACGCTTGCGACCGACCCGGCGGAGCAGTTCACCAAGGCATTCGAGAACCTCGAGCTGGTACTGAATGCGGGGGGATCCTCCTTGGCGGAGGTGGTCGAGATGACGACCTTCCACGTGGGATTTAACGAGCACATAGCAAGCTTCATGGCGGTAAAGGATAGATTCATGAAGCCGCCCTATCCGGCCTGGACGGCGATCGGCGTGAGCGAACTTGCCTTCGGCGCTCTGGTGGAAATCAAGGTCGTGGCCCGGATCGGAAAGTGAGCCGGCGCTTCGGCGGCCCCGGGGGCGGCGGACGCTAGAGGTTGGCTTTGGCCGAGCGGCGGCGGCCGAGTACCCCCGGCTCAGCGCGAGAGTTTTTCAGCTAGGTTCCGAAGGTCGAGTTCGACCTCGCGCGTTTGCCCGCCCAACTCGAGAAACCGTGTCATGCGCTTTCGAGCGTCGGCGGTTGCGAGGGAGCGAAGAAACAAACGCTCCTCCTCCAACAGGCCCTCTAGCGTCGGAAGCTCGGCCGCATCGACGGCCGCTTTGGCACAGGCGATCGCCTCGGCGGGAAAGGAGGCGATCCGCCGGGCTAGCGTCTCGACGAAGGGTCCCAGATCGCCCGGAGGAAGCGCGCGGTTTATGTACCCGTAGCGCTCGGCCAGATCGGCGGGAATGTCCTCGCAGGAGAGTATGACTTCGAGCGCGCGCGAGCGTCCCATGAGTCGGGGCAGCCGCTGGGTCCCGCTTCCGCCGGGGATGATGCCGACCGCTACTTCCGGTTGCGCGAGGATGGCTTTTCCTAAGGCTGCGAACCTCATGTCGAGCGAGAGCAGAAACTCGCTTCCCCCGCCGCGCGCCCGTCCTTCGATCTTACCGATACTGACTTTAGGCATGGTGCGGAAGCGCTCGACCACGGCGTGGAAGGGGCCCAGGTTCTTTCCCTCGGGTGTCGCGTCGGTCGGAAGAGAGAGAATGAGCGAGACGTCCGCGTGGGCGATGAAAAAGTCGGGGTCGGCGCTATCGAATACCACCACTTTCACGGTGCC
This sequence comes from Myxococcales bacterium, assembly GCA_037446155.1. Lineage (GTDB taxonomy): Bacteria > Desulfobacterota > Binatia > UTPRO1 > JBBIJE01 > JBBIJE01. The sequence goes on from JBBIJE010000011.1 coordinate 78,725, forward strand.
ATCCTCTTCGATTTCTCGGCCGAGGCGGTCGAGTTCCTGGATAAGCGCCAGGTCGAGAAGATTGATCGGGGGATGATCAATGGTGGCAAAGAGAACCGCTCCGTCCACCCTGAGCTTGAAGCACCGATATCCTTCGTACGGCATCTTGGCTCCTTTCCGAGTTAGCCGGGTTCTTGCAAGCTTGCGCTACCACTTGGCGTAGTGGCTCTCCGCGTAGCCCATCATGCCGTCTATCGCTATTTCTTCTCCCGCATCGGTCTTGAGCGCTCCATGGTAGCGGCCGATGAGCTGCGTAAAGTTCGAGGCCAAAAAGAGCGCGTTGATCCTCTCGCGATGCTCCGCTTCCGGCTGGAACGTGAGCCGCAGGCGCCCATCGTAGGAAGAAAGCTCCCAGGGTCCTCTCAGGTCGGCGGGGTCGTAGCGGAAGTCCACGGAGTCGATCTTGTGAAGCTTACCATTCACCCAAAAGCAATTCTCGGTGAAGCTCGTCTCGTTTACGCCGCAAGAGACGTTCATGCCGACGAGTTGGCCCCCGCGGGCACGCCCTGCCAGGCACCCCCAGTTCCAAAACGTCTGCCGGCGCATGAAACCCGCGCTCCAATCGTGGTGCCCCAGTGCCTCCAGGCGCTCCAGATCGTACGAGGTTCCCGCGACCGAGATTTTTCCGCGGACGGGAAGGGCGGCTGTCTTTCGGGCGAATACCCACCCGGTCGCTCCGGCTTTGGTGCAGAGCATCATAGGCTCGACGGTCGGCTCCGTCTCGCTAAAGGTGGCGTCAACTGAGAGTTCGCGAGCGATCTCTACCCGCAGATGGCGCGCCTTGGGGTGGTCATAGCCTCTCATGCTGATGCTCACCTGCCCGCGGCGGTAGCTGGCACCACCAAGCTCGGGCCGTTGATCGAAGCAGAGGCTAAGGGCCATTGGGGTGGTGTAGCTCCACTGGCGTATCTTCCGCGTAGCCGGGTCGTAGAGGTACAGGAAAGCTTTGCCGACATACTTCAGGTCGGCAAGGGCGCATGCGAGGACGAGTTTTTGCGAAACGAATCCCAGGAACTGGAACTGCTTGAAGGCGAAATGACGCGCCAGCCGGCCCACGCGCTTCCCGAAAGGATCGGTCAATGCGAAATCCCGGTAGTTCACCTCGACCACCGGCTGCGTGAAGATCCCTACTCTCACCCGCCCGCCGGGTTCTATGAGCCTTTGCCCCTGACTCCCCGGCGGGGTCAGATCTTGACGTGAAGCGGGGTCAGATCTTGACGTGACGCCGTCCACGAACGCACACCCCTTCAGAAATCGCTGTCGGCGAAGAATAACTTGCCTGCGTGCGGCACTCAATCCTTGCGCGACGTCGTCGATCTCTTCCGTGTCCCACGAATCGCAAACGGCCACGCAGCAATCGGCGAGGTGCGGTAACCGGCGCTGCGGGAGCGAGAGGCGATATCAAAATGCTGTTGCTTGGGGAGTTCAATAGCGTTTGCGTGGGCCGGGAGGGACTGTGGGACTGGCTCCCCTTTTCTATTTGCGGGGGAGTGCTATACGGGGACGGCGAACAGGTTGCGCTTTCGCGCGGACGGTCCAAATGAAAGAAACGAGGGTCCAGTGGCGGGGTGAAGCGTCTTGGCGTGATTGTTCCTGCGTTTGTCAAGCTGGGGGCGGGGTAGAGCGCAGGGTGCGGGTTGGCGATGCAAGGACGGATCCTGGAGTGTTGCACGGCAAGATCTGACCCCGCTTCACGGCAAGATCTGACCCCGCCGTTTGACCCCGCCGTCGAGGTGACGGAATGGTGCCGGTGAATCCTGAAAGGCGGTTGATTTTTTTTGGGTCGCTCCTCTTTCTTTTCAGTCTGCTCGAAGGCTTTCTCATCCCCATGGCGCGCAATCCGCGACTAGCCCTCTCGGGACACCTCGAAGGGATCCTCGGCGCGGTTTTTTTGATCCTGCTTGGCGGCGTGGTTTGGCAGAGACTGATCTTGCCACGCGTTCTCTCGGCTTGCCTTTTCTGGCTCTTCGTTTATACGGGCTACGCCAACCTCTTCTTTGCGTTTCTGGGCGGCGTTTTGGGGGCCAGCCGCTTTACGCCTATTGCGGGAGCGGGTCACGAGGCACCGCTCTGGCAGGAGGCCATAGTCGGTGTGGGTGTAGTATCGGCCACCGTGGCCGGTCTCGCCGGCGCCGCTTTGCTCTGCTACGGACTGCGTAGGATACCATCCGGGGGCGGCAGGCGCGACCGATAGCCGGCGGGCTTGCCGGCCCCAGTGCCAGCTCGAAGCGGGGTTCGCACCTAGCCTGGCCTCAAAGGGCCGCCGAGACGCGGTTTGCGGGCGAGTCGTTTAGCTCCTCCATGAGATTCTGCCTCAAGCGCACGATCTCCTCGGCGCTCCAGTGCTCGGTGCCGAACGATCCCTCGTAGTAGCTAAAGCGGGCGAGATCCATCCCTTCGATAAGCCGCCGCTCGAGCGCCGTCTCGTAAAGCCGCGTGCCCGCCATCGGTGTTGCGATGCTGAACCAGAATTGGTCCACCCCGAGCCGCTTCAATTTCCGAGCGAAAGCGACGGTATCCGAGATGTCGTCCCAAGTTTCTTCGGGAAGCCCGATGACGAACGCAGCCGCCACCCGAAGGCCCGCCCGTTTCATGAGCCTCACGCTCGTCTCTACCTGGCCTAGGTCGAGCTTTTTTCCGATCACTTGGTCGAGGATACGCTGGTTCCCACTTTCGGGTGTTATCCAGATAAGGTCGAACCCCGCACGCCTCATCTGCTCGAGCATGTGGAAGTCGAAGAGATCCGCGCGAAAGTTTCGCGCATAAAGCTTCAGGCCGTAGTCTCTCTCGACGATGGCGTCGAAAAGCTCCCTTGCCCTTTTTACGTTCAGGGTAAGGTTGTCGTCCTCGAACATGACACCCTCGATCCGGTATCTACTCACCCAGAGGTCGATCTCGGCGACTACGTTGGCCGGGCTCCTTCCCCGAAACCGCCTCAGACTGGTATAGGGAACGCTACAAAAACAGCAGTCATCGGTACAGCCGCGAGACGTGATCATCTTTACGATTCGCCCCTCGGCAGCGGTCTCGAAGTAGCGCTCCATCGGAAGGAGATCGAAGGCGGGGGGCGCAAGGCTATCCAGGTCGCAAATGAGCTCGAGCCGGCTCAACACGGCACCGTCGCCATCGAGGTAACAGACTCCTGGAATGTCGGGCCTGCGCTCCCCTCGCTCGAGGGAACCCAGAAGCCGGGCGAACGCTCTCTCTCCTTCCCCCATACGAGGTAATCCACACATCTCTCGCGCAGGGTCTGCTCGGGCAAGATCGTGGGGTGGGCCCCTCCGATGACTGTCGTAATGCCGGGATCGATGCGCTTGATCCCTCGCAGGATCTCGAGGCTTGCAAGCGCTACGCTCGTAAAAATGGCGCTTACGCCGACGACCTGCGGGCGCACCGCCTCCACCCTCTTAAGCACCTCTTCAATGGTCAGGCCTACCGTGAAGCTACCCGGGGCAAAGGGAGGACCGAGCAGGGCGCGCCGCACAAAGCCGTTGCTTACGCGCTGAAGGCCGGCTCTGGTGGCTTCCTCTTCGCCCGGTAAAACGAAGCCCTCTTCCAGCGCATCCAGGATCTCTACCTCGTGGCCCGCCTCTCGCGCTGCCGCTGCAAGGTAGCAGACACCGAGGGGTTGCCCTACGCTCACGAAGCCGACGCTTCTATCAGTTGCGACACTCGGCGGAAAAATGAGCAAGACCCGCATCGGCGATCCCTCCCCGTAGCTGCGTATAGTGTCGAGGGGGAAGGCTCCGGGCTTCTCTCCCCCACGAGAGCAAGGTCTTGCTGCAAGGTTTGTGCCGGTCGCGACAGGGCAAACCTCGGGGCTTGCCCGACACCCGCGCCCGGCAAAAATTGCCCGGCCGCCCAAAGGTTCCTCCTGCTCGATTTTCGCTCTTTGCGCTCCCGTCGTCTCTAGGCTTGCGCGGCGAATACGAAAGGGGGAGAAAAAGCCCGTGTGGAAAAGCGCCATCGCCGGCGGCCTGGTAGCCGCGTTTCGGGATTTCGTCGCGGCGCTCGAGGCGCATGCCTCCATTCCTCTTTCCCGGCTCCTGCCCGAGCTCGTTTGCGGACTCGTCCCGGCTTTCTTTGTCTATGTGCCTTTGCACGAGCTTCTGCACGCGGCAGGCTGCCTGCTTTTCGGGGGGAGCGTAGAGCGCATAGAAATCTCGCCTCTCTTCGGGGGCCGCATCTTGGCCGGCCTGACTCCGATGGTATCTCCTGACACACATTACGCAGGGCGGCTGGCGCAGTTCGACGCTCGCGGATCGGACCTCGTTTTTTTGGCTACGGACTTCGCTCCCTACGTGCTTACGATACCGGTAGGAATACCGCTTTTTCGAACGCTGAGCCGCGCGCCCAATGCCTGGCTCTTGGGCCCGGCCGCCGTCCTTGCCATGGCACCCTGGATGAGCCTTACGGGCGATTACTACGAAATGGGTTCGATCCTGGTGACGCGGCTTGCGGCCGCAGCCGGCGCCGATCTCGCGGCGCTTCGCTCGGATGACATGCTCGCGCTTATCTCTACGGTATGGAGTGCTGCGCGATCGACCGGCCCTGATGGGCCATGGGGATCGGCGCTCACGGCTTCGGTCATCGCGGCTTCGTTCTTTTTGGGCTTGGTTCTAGCATCGTTCACTTATTCCCTTGGGGTCTTGGTTTCCTCGGCGCTCGGGCGCCTTCGGTGGCCGAAAGATAAAACGCGGAAGCGCTGAAGTCCGCAGGGTGCGCTTCCCCTGAGGCCGAGGCGCGCCTCGAACGTCGCGCCCCGCTACAGCCCGCGGCGTGGCCTCCTTGGGGGGGCAAGCGCTTTTCAGACCGTGTAGGCTTCCCCGTAGAAGGGTATGTTTCTCTTGTCCTGGTAATCGGAGCGGCTCAGCTTGTAGCGGTATTTCTTGTCTTCGTTCTCTCTCGCTTTTTCGTCGAACGCCGCTCTCGCCCAAGCGAAGATCCTCTCCCACCTCTCGCCTTTGAGCTCCGGATTTACCAGGAGCCCGTCGTTCTTGGTGGTCAACGCGGCGTAGTCGAGGGAGGCGGGGTCGAACAAACCGAGCCTTTCGCCCAAGGCGTAGAGATCGGTGCCGGGAAGCGGAGCAGCCACCGAGAGCATTACGCTCACGGGGTCTAGCTCGCGCATGAAGGCGACCGTCTCCTCGATCTCCTTCTCCGTTTCCCAGGGAAAGCCGATCATGAACTGCCCTGAGAACACGAGGCCGTGTTTCTTGACCGCCTCGACCGCCTTTCGACAATCTTCCAGCGTGAATCCCTTCGCGATCCTTTCCATGGTGAGCGCGCTTCCGGTTTCTATGCCCAGGGCTATCGCGGTGCAGCCTGCGTCTTTCATCTGCGCCACGAGTTCGTCGTCGATGCAATCCGGTCTAGTGTTGCATACCCAGCGGAAGTTGCCGCGAAAGGGATACTTGCGGATCCGTTGGCAGAGGTTCACGACCAGCCGGCGGTTGGCCGTGAAGGTGTCGTCCTGGAAGGAGAAGAACTCGGTGTGGTAGGTCTCGTGAAGCTGGATGATCTCGGCCAGGACGTTGGCCGGCGAGCGGAAGCGCATCTTTCGCGTCCACGTGTTCCAGCTCCCGCAGAAGGTGCAGCGGGCGAAACAGCCGCGGGAGGCGAAGACGGAACAGAAGTCGTCCGGCTCCATGAGATGGGCGTTGATTATGAGCTCCTTGGCCGGGAAGGGGATGGAGTCGAGATCCCTGATCGGCGGCTGCGGAGGGTTGATCACGACCCTCCCCTCTTTACGGTACGCTATGCCGCGCACCGCCTCGACCTCGGTACCCCGCTCCAGGGCCTCGACCAGATTGCGCACGACGATCTCTCCCTCCCCCGGCACCGCGAAGTCGATGGCATCGCATGACAAGGCATGTTGCGGGAGCGCCGACACGTGGGGCCCGCCCACCACCGTGCGAACCTCTGGCGAGAGGCGCTTTGCCAGTCGCGCCACTTCGAAGGCTGAATAGATCGCAGGAGTCTTGGCCGAAAGGCCCACGAGGTCGGGGCGAAAGCGTAGCAAGAGATTCTCGAGCTCCCTCCAAACCGGGTCGTTCGGATCGTTCATGTTGGCCAGGTATGTGCGGTAGTCATCCATCTCGTTTCGGTAGTCGTTGTTTAGAGCGTTGGCGCCGGGCTTGAGGTCCGGGTTGAAGATACGGACGTCGTGATCTTGCCTCAGGACCGCCGCAAGGTAGCAGTTGCCAAGAGGTGCGACCGGCTGCCTCGCGCCGCCAAAGAACGCGTACCATGGTGGCTCGATGAGAAGAACCTTCATCCACTCCTCCTGACACCCCACCCCCGGGTTGGAGCATCCAAATTTGGGTTTTCAAAATGATAGCGAAGGAAGTGGGGAGGCTTAAGCCGGAAAATCGCGCCGCTGCCATCCGCGCGGGGTGAGGGTGAAAGGTGTCATCGCCTTGACATCGCAGGGGCAAGAGCCGAAGAGACGTGAATCGGCACCCAGGAGAAAGCCTCGGGCGTGCGGTCCCAGGGCGGTGGCGGGGACGGGGGATCGGTTCGATTGTCGGTCGGGCGAGGATCTAGCAAGTGCGTCTGGAGATCGAGCAAGGAAAAGAGCTTTGGAGGTCGGACATGAATCGTAGCAGGAGAGCAATTTTCGCGCTTGCGCTCGTTTGTTTTGCAAGCTCTTGTCGGCGCGAGCCGTCGCCCCAAAGAAGAGCGATCCCGCAGATCCAAACCGCCGCGAAGCTTTCCCAGCACAGCAAGCTGTTTCGCCGCCGCGTGGAGACGGTGACCGAAGGGATCCATGTCGCCATAGGGTTTGGGCTGGCCAATTCTATCATGATCGAAGGCGAAAGCGGCCTTATTATAGTGGATACCATGGGAAGCACGCAGGAAGCGGGCGAGGTGCTGGCCGAGTTCAGAAAGATATCGCCAAAGCCGATCGCGGCCGTGATCTACACCCACAACCACGTGGATCACGTTCTCGGTGCCGAAGTCTTTGCGAAGGAAGACGGCCCGGAGATTTACGCCCACGAGAGCACGGAGGCGCTGGTCGACCGGCTCGTGACCGAGCTTCGGCCCATCGTGTCCATGCGCTCGATGCGGATGTTCGGAACATTTCTCGACGAGAAAGGATTGGTGAACGCCGGGATCGGTCCCTTCCTAGGCATAGGGGAGGGGAGCAGCGCGGGCTTTGTGCGGCCGACGCGTACCTTCTCGGAGTCCTATTCCGGGGAGGCGGCGGGTGTAGCGTTCGAGCTCGTGCATGCCCCCGGGGAGACCGACGACCAGCTATTCGTCTGGCTTCCCGAGAAGCGAGCCCTTCTTTGCGGAGACAATTTTTACTGGAGCTTCCCCAATCTTTACACGATCCGCGGCACGCCGTTTCGAAGCCTGAAAAGCTGGTACCAGAGCCTGGACAAGATGCGCGACAGGCATCCCCGCTTTCTGGTTCCGAGCCACACCGTGCCCGTCATAGGAGAGGAGGAGATAGAAGAGGTCCTCACGGATTACCGGGATGCGATCCAATTCGTGCACGATCAGTCGATTCGTGCCATGAACATGGGCATGACCCCCGACGAGATGGCCGAGCGGATTCGGTTGCCGGAGCATCTCGCCGCCAAGCCCTATCTACAGCCCTACTATGGCAAGGTGAGCTGGTCGGTGCGGGCGATGTTCGCGGGAAACCTAGGATGGTTCGACGGCGACCCGGCCGGCCTAGAGCCCTTGTCTCGAGAGGAACGGGCGAAGCTGATGGCGCGGCTTGCGGGCGGGCGCGGACGGCTTCTCGAGCGGGCCGAAGAGGCGCTCGCCGACGGGCAGTTTCAGGTCGCTTTGGAGCTTAGCGGGGACCTGCTTCGGCTCGATCCGGACGACGAGCGGACCAAGAGGCTGCGCATCCGGGCGCTGGTTTCGCTCGGCGAGCGAGAAGAGAACGCCAACGCTCGTCATTATTACTTGACGGAAGCGCTGGAAATCAGGGACGGGTTTGTCGCCCGGCAGGAGGCGAAGCCGACGGCCGCTTTCCTGCGGCGGCTTCCCGCGGGTGCCTTCTTCGACGCCCTGGCGGTCAACCTCGATCCCGAGGCAAGTGCGAGGATCGATCGCAAGGTGCTAATCGAGTTTCCCGATGCGGGCCAGGCGTTCCTCGTTCACGTTCGCCGGGGAGTTGCCGAGGTGCGGGAGGTGGGCCTTGATCTGGTGGAGCGCGAGGAGGCCGAGATCCATGTCGTGGCCGACTCGGCGGCGTGGAAAGAGATGCTAGCGAGGCTCAGAAACAGGGCCGTTACCATCGCTGGTTTCCAATACAAAAGGGGGAACCCGCTAGCCTTTGCCAGGTTTCTAAAGCTCTTCGCGCCCCCGCCTGCCAAGCTCGCCTACGCTCCGCCCTCGAACTGAAGCCTCCACTCGAGCCGGCGCCCGGCGAAACGATCGGGGACCCGCAACGGCGCTTCGCTTCCTCTCGGGCGCCGTCACGGCGAGATGATCTCGTGTTCGATGGCGAGCCAAATGGGAGAGCGGGTCCCGTCGATGAAACGGTCCTCGTCCTGCTTCAGTTCCTCCAGTGCCTGCTGCCCCTGCGGCGTCGAAATTGCCTGTTGCAACTCCTCCTTGCTTTCCCACCAGAGCTCGGCCACGCCGTCGTACGGTTGCGGCGCTTTGCGGGTTTCGCGCAGCATCCGGTTCAGCGGATCCTCGCTCGTGTGCACCTGAACGTAGCGGCGAAGGCGCAACGTCTTGGCATGCTTGGCGACGAGCGGAGCGTGGCGCTCGAGCCAGTACTTCTGAAATTCCTCGCGCGACAAGCCGGCGAGCCGGCGCAAACAAAAAGTGAGTTTGAGCATTGCCTACACCCCCTCACTCCCCCATCAACCGGCTAAAATTGGGCTGGCCGGTTGCCGCGGTGACGCCCCCGTCCACGACGATCGCGGCACCCGTTATGAAAGATGCGTCCTCGGAGGCGAGAAAAGCCACCACCGCGGCCACCTCCTCGGGGCGCGCCACCCGCCCCATGGGAATGAGCTTCGCGTACTCCTCGGCGGCGCCCGGTATCGAGAGCACGGGCCCGAGAAGAGCGGTTTCGATCGGCCCCGGACAGACGGCGTTCACGCGAATGTTTTCGCGAGCGTGGTTGATGGCGAGCGTTCTGGTATAGTTCACGACCGCACCCTTGGCCGCGCAATACGCATCCAAGCCGTAGTCTCCGAAGAGCCCGGAGATCGATGCGGTATTTATTATGGCGCCACCGCCCGCTTGCCGAAGCCTCGGGATCGCCGCTCGGCATCCGTAGAAGACCGAATGCAGATCGACGTCGATCACATGATGCCATATCTCGGGATCGAGGTCGGGCGTCTTGCCGTAGGCGCCCGTGCCTGCGTTGTTGAAAAGAATGTCGAGGCGGCCGAAGCGATCGACCGCCTCTCGCATCAAGGCCTCCACTTGGTCCGCCTCGGCCACGTTCGTGGCAAGGAATACCGCTTGCCCTCCGCTTTCCTCGATCTCGTGCGCCACCCGCTCCCCTTGTTCTTCGTTCAGATCCCCGAGGACGAGCTTGGCCCCCTCGCGTGCAAACCGTCTCGCCGTTGCTTCTCCGATGCCGGACGCGGCACCGGTAATGACGGCGATCTTCCCTTCGAACCTTTTCGTCATGCACACCTCCTCGTGCCAGGCGCAGCCACTCGTCGCCCAGGCGAAAGCTAATAAGATCTGTCGGTTAGGTCAACGCCGAAGCGGGCCATTGGGCGCGGCACGCACTCTTTACGAGCGGCGGACCTCGAGAGGAACCGCTCCGCCAGAGAGACGGGAAAGGGTAGGGTGGGAGCGGAGGCGCTGACGGAGGGTTACGATCGTCTCCGAGGTAGGCGAACGGCGGCCGCTCGCCGCTCGGGTTTCGGCCCGAAGCGGCTCACATCCCTAGCTCCAGCCTTGCCGCCTCCGACATCATGCTGGGGTGCCAGGGGGGATCCCAAACCAGCTCGACGCGGGCGGCCGTGACCCCTGGAACCGAGCCCACCTTGTCCTCGACCTCGGCCGCAAGGGCGCCTGCCACCGGACAGCCTGGAGAGGTCAGCGTCATGGTAATGAGAACCTCTCCAGAGGGTCTTACCTCGATCCCGTACACCAAGCCGAGTTCGTAGATATTGACCGGGATCTCCGGGTCGAAGACCGTACGAAGTACCTCCACGACCCCCTTTTCTATGGCAGCCGGATCCGCGGGCGAGTTTTCCATCGCTCTTCCTCCCCTTTTGGGCGCCTTCTCGTGGGGAAGGCGCTACTCGGTGGTTGCGGTTTTCTTCTCCCCCCTGAGAGCGGCCAGGAGGGTGTGCCACACCAGGGTTGCACATTTTACCCTGAGAGGGTAAGCGCATACCGTCGAGAAGGCGGCGAGCTTGCCCAGGGCACCGTCCCTGGGCCTGCGGCGCCCCGTCACCATGTCGTGGAAAGCCTGAAAGAGCTCCGCCGCCTCTTCCTTGGTCTTGCCTTTGAGCGCTTCGGTCATCATCGAGGCCGCCGCGGTGGAGATGGCGCAGCCCGTGCCTTCGAAGCCGATCTCGTCGAGCACGTCATCCTTCATCTTGACGTGCACCCGGACCTTGTCTCCGCAAAGGGGGTTGTGCCCCTCGGCGACCAGATCCGCCCCCGCGGGCTTGCCGAAGTTTCGAGGGTGCCTGCCGTGGTCGAGAATTACTTCCTGATATAGATCCCTGAGCTCGCTCATGCTCCCATGACCTCTCTCGCTCTCTTCAATCCCGCAACCAGCGCGTCTATCTCCTCGGTGGTGTTGAAGAACGCCAAGGAGGCGCGCACCGTGGCCGCCAGCCCGAATCGCTCCATCAGCGGCTGGGCGCAGTGGTGGCCCGCCCGAACGGCGATCCCCTGGTCGTCCAAGATCGTCGCGATGTCATGAGGATGCACATCCGCCAGACTAAAGGAAATGACCCCAGCCTTGGCTGCGGCCGTCCCGATCATACGCAACCCCCGCACCTCGCCGAGCGCTTGGGTTGCGTAATCCAAAAGCCTGGCCTCGTGCTGCCAAGCCGCCTGCCGGTCTACCCCTTCGACGTATCTGAGTGCCTCCCCCAGGCCGATCACGCCCGCGATGTGAGGTGTCCCCGCCTCGAACTTCTCGGGCGGATCCTTGTAAGTCGTTCTTTCGAAAGTCACCGAGCTGATCATGTCTCCGCCCCCCTGGTAGGGAGGCATCGCATCCAAGAGCTCGCGCCTGCCGTAAAGAACGCCCACGCCGGTGGGGCCGAATATCTTGTGGCCGGAGAAAGCGTAGAAATCGCATCTCAGCTTCCTGACATCCACCGGCAGGTGGGGCGCACCCTGGGCGCCGTCGATAAGCACCCTGGCTCCGCTTCGGTGGGCGAGCTCGACCAGGTCCGCGACCGGGTTGATGGTTCCCAAAACATTCGATACGTGCGTGAGGGCCACCAATCTGGTGCGGGGTCCGAGGATCCTGGCGTATGCCTCCATTTCGAGTTCGCCTCGGTCGTCGAGCGGCACCACCCGGAGTCTGGCTCCCGAGCGCTCGCACAGCAACTGCCAGGGGACGATGTTGGAGTGGTGCTCCATGTGGGAGACGACGATTTCATCCCCGGCTTTGACCGCCATCAGTCCATAACTATGAGCGACGAGGTTTATCGCCTCGGTCGTTCCCCGCACGAAGACGATCTCGGAAGCGTCGGCGGCGTTGATGAAGCTTCTCACGCGCTCGCGCACCCCTTCGTAAGCCCTGGTGGCGCGCTCGCTCAGCTCGTAGAGGCCGCGATGAATGTTGGCGCAGTCCTCGCGGTAGAAGCGGCCGATCGCGTCAACCACCGCCTGTGGCTTGGGCGTGGTCGCGGCATTGTCGAGATAGACAAGCGGTTTTCCCCGCATCTTCTGCGCAAGAAGCGGAAAGTCGCGCCGGATCCGCTCGACATCGAAGCTTTCCTTTACCGCATGGTTTTCACTGGAACACGTAGCAGTGCCGGTGCCCTTCATCTCTCCTCCACCCATTCGTCGCTCGAAAGGATCTCGGACACGACCTCCGTTAGCGCCGCTTTGACCTCCCGCTCTTGGATCCCCGAGGTTATCTCGCTCGCGAACGCCCGAATGAGAAGTTGGCGGGCCGCCGCGATCGCCACTCCGCGGGAGCGCAGGTAGAAGAGCGCATCCTCGTCGATCCTGCCTACCGTGGCCGCGTGCGTGCACCTGACATCGTCGGCAAAGATCTCGAGCTGCGGCTTGCTGTTGACGGCTGCGTCGTTGGAGAGCAGGAGGTTGCGGTTTTTCTGGCGAGCGCTGGTTTTTTGCGCTTCGGGCCTAACGATTACCTTGCCGTTGAACACCCCAGTGGCCCTGCCGCCGAGCACGCCGCTATAGAGCTCTTCGCTGGTAGAGTTCGGCGCCGCGTGTTCTATAGTGGTGTGGTTATCGACATGCTGCGACCCGGCCGCCAGGTAAAGCCCTGACAACGCGCATTGCGCACCCTCCTCGGCCAGGACGGTGTCGAGATCGTTTCGTACCAGGCGCCCGCCGAGCGATAGGGAATAGGACCGAAGCACGCTTTCGCGTCCCTGGCGAGCCTGGACGGTCGAGACGTGAAACGCACGGGCCCCCGGCCTCGCCACATGGAAGTGATCCAGTTGGGCTCGATCCCCCAAGGCGATCTCGCTCACGGAGTTGCTAAAATACTCCCCGTCGCCCTCCCCCAAATGGTGCTCCAGCACGCTTGCCCGAGATCCGGCCCCCGCCAGGATGAGAGCGCGCGGCTGGCAGAATATGGGCTCGGCACCAGGTTCGGTGAGAAAGATGAGGTGGATCGGCCGTTCGATGGTGGCCTGCTCCGGGATCGAGACGAGGGCTCCGTCGGTCACGAACGCGGTATTGAGAGCGACGAAGGGACGGGCGGTGTAGCTTGCGTAACGCGTCAGGTGCTCGGCTACAAGGCCGCGGTGGCCGTCTTGCCGAGCCGCCCGAAAGCTCGACACTACCGCGCGCTCCTGGGCGTGCGCTGCGTTCGAGAGGTCCGCTCTGTAGCGTCCGTTCACGAAAACGATCGCGGCATCGCCCGGAGCGAGGAGAGGATAAGCGGCCAGCAGCGCCTTTACGTCGCTCTCGGGAGCTTGGGAGGGCATCCGGAATGGTATTTTCGCCAATGGCGCGGTATTGGTGTACTTCCAGTCCTCTTGCCTGGTCGTCGGAAACCCGCTTTCGGCAAAGCGCTCGAGGGCTTCCCGGCGAATCCTTTCCAGCCACCCGTCGTCGGGTGGAACGAGGCCGAAGCAGGAGCGGTAGTGAGCGCTGGGATCGAGCATGCGATAGGTCACCGCCCGCAGACCTCCCGCTCTTTTAGTTCGCGTTCCGCCCCCCTTTCGTCTATCCCCGCGTAACCTTCCCGCTCAAGCTCCAGGGCAAGCTCCTTGCCGCCGGATCTTGCGATGCGGCCTTCGAAGAGGACGTGCACTCGGTCCGGCACGATATAATCGAGCAACCTCTGGTAGTGCGTGACCAGGATCACGGCCCGCTCCTTGTCCCGAAGCGAGTTTACGCCCCGTGCCACGATTTTGAGCGCGTCTATGTCGAGGCCCGAGTCGGTCTCGTCCAGGATCGCAAGCTTGGGCTCGAGCACGGCCATCTGCAGTATCTCGTTTCGCTTCTTCTCTCCCCCCGAGAAACCCTCGTTTACGGCGCGGTTTAGGAGAGCCTCATCCATTTCCACGAGCTTCGCCTTCTCCCTGACGAGCTGCAGGAACTCTATCGCGTCCAACTCGGGCAGGCCGCGGCTTTTGCGAATGGCGTTGAGCGCGGCCTTCAGGAAGTAGGTATTGGAAATCCCAGGTATCTCGACGGGGTACTGAAACGCGAGGAAAATGCCCCGGCGCGCCCGTTCTTCCGGGGCGAGCTCGAGAAGATTTTCTCCCTGATAAAGGACGCTCCCGGCCGTTACCTCGTAGCCCTCTCGTCCGGCCAGTACATTTGCGAGAGTGCTCTTGCCGGACCCGTTCGGACCCATGATCGCGTGGACTTCGCCCGCGCGAACTTCCAGGTCGATGCCCCGCAGGATCTCCTGCTCCCCCACTTTAGCGTGAAGGTTTCTGATTTCCAGCATTGCGACTCCTATGTGCTTCCTGCTTCCTCAACCTACGCTTCCCTCGAGGCTCACGCCGAGAAGTTTTTGCGCCTCCACCGCGAACTCCATGGGCAGCTCCCTGAAGACCTCCTTGCAAAACCCGTTGACTATGAGGTTCACCGCATCCTCGTTGGAAATTCCGCGCTGGCGGCAATAGAAAAGCTGGTCCTCGCCTATCCTCGAGGTCGACGCTTCGTGCTCCACCTGCGCGGTGTTGTTTCTAACCTCGAGATACGGGAACGTGTGCGCCCCGCAATTGCTCCCGATGAGGAGCGAGTCGCACTGGGAATAGTTGCGCGCCCCGCTCGCTCCCTTTTGGATTCTCACCAGCCCCCGGTAGCTGTTCTGTCCGTGTCCGGCGGAGATCCCCTTGGAGATGATCGTGCTCTTGGTGTTGCGGCCGATGTGAATCATCTTCGTGCCGGTATCGGCCTGCTGGTAGTTGTTGGTCAAGGCCACCGAGTAGAACTCGCCCACCGAGTTGTCGCCTAGAAGGATCACGCTCGGGTATTTCCAGGTGATCGCCGAGCCCGTTTCCACTTGCGTCCAGGAGATTCGAGAATTCGGGCCCGCGCATTTTCCCCGCTTGGTCACGAAGTTGTAGATGCCTCCCTTGCCCTCCTTGTCGCCCGGGTACCAGTTCTGCACCGTCGAGTACTTGATCTCGGCGTTTTCCATGGCGACGAGCTCGACCACGGCCGCATGGAGCTGGTTTTCGTCGCGCATCGGCGCGGTGCAGCCCTCGAGGTAGCTCACGTAGCTGCCCTCCTCGGCTACGATCAGGGTGCGCTCGAACTGTCCGGTTTCGGCCGCGTTGATCCTGAAGTAGGTGGAAAGCTCCATGGGACAGCGCACCCCCCTGGGAATGTAGCAGAACGATCCGTCGCTAAAGACGGCCGAGTTCAACGCGGCGAAGAAGTTGTCGGTATAGGGCACAACCGACCCCAAGTATTTTCGAACCAGGTCCGGGTGGTTCTGTACGGCTTCCGAGAAAGCACAGAAGATGATTCCGAGCTCCGCGAGTTTTTCCTTGAAGGTGGTGGCTACCGATACGCTGTCGAAGACCGCATCCACGGCCACGCCGGCCAGCCTTTCTTGCTCGGCCAGCGAGATGCCGAGTTTGTCGAAGGTGCGCCTGAGCTCGGGGTCCACCTCGTCGAGGCTCTTGGGCCTGTCCTTGGCGCGCTTGGGAGCCGCGTAATAAATGATGTCCTGATAGTCGATCTTACCGAAGCGAACGTTGGGCCACCTGGGCTCCTCCATTTGCAACCAATGGCGATAAGCCTTGAGGCGCCACTCGAGCAGGAAATCGGGCTCGTTCTTCTTGGCCGATATGAGGCGTATGATGTCCTCGTTCAGGCCGCGCGGTACCGCATCGACCTCGATGTCGGTTACGAACCCGTATTTGTATTCCTGCCGGGTCAGTTCCTCTATCGTGCTCGGTTTCGAGGGCATGATCTCTCCTCAGCTCTTCTGGGCCGGTTGGCGCTCGGGCCCTCCGCGCAGCCTCGCCGCGGGTAGGGCACGCAAGTCCTCGGTCGTCATCTCCGACAAGGTTATCCCTTTGAGCGCCTCCAGCACGACTCGGTTTATGCGGTTCCAGTTGCTTCGGGTGGGGCAGCGGCTCTCCTGGTCGCAGGTGCCCGGGCCTGCGCTGCACTCGGTAAGCCCTACAGGACCTTCCAGCGCTCCTATGATCTCGGCCACCGAGATCTCGTGCGGCTGCCTGGCCAGGCTGTAGCCCCCCTTGGATCCCCGATGGGATATCAGGAGATCTTCCCTAGCCAACATCTTGAGGATCTTGCCCACGGTGGGGACGGGCAGGCCTGCCGCCGCCGCCAGATCCCGAGCATTGTACATCGAGCCATCGGGCTGGCGCGCGAAATGCGTAAGAAGCATGATGCCGTAATCCGTTAGCTTTGTCATGCGTATCATAGACTTATCTAAAAGAGAACCATTTCAGTCCTATATCACCGAAAGCCTAACAACCAAACCGGGGTGTGTCAACCGACCCGATCAGGGTGGCGAAAAAGAATTTCCCGACCTCGGCTTGGACAGCAAAGGGCGCACGCCGCTAGGTCCTGGGCCACGGAAGCGGCCCGTCGCGGTGGGTTTGCCGCTCGGCTGGGTTTGTGTTTTAAGGACCGGGTTCCAGAAAGGGTGCCAGGGCGGCTCGAGCGCTGCAGGCGCTAGCGGGCGGGGATGTTTGCCTCGGTGGTTGGCTTAGGTTCGCAGGAGGGTGGGTTCGGTCGCGGGCCCGCCGTTTTCTATTGTCCTGGTTAGAGCGGCTTTCCCGCCACCAGGTCCGCGGCGGTAGCTTCTACTACGGCTGGGTCGTCGTCGCCGTCTCCTTCACCACTCATGCCCTGACGGTCGGTGCCGTCTTCTATAGCTTCGGCGTCTTCTACGCTCCTCTGCTCGGGGAGTTCGGCTGGACCAGGGCGCAGGTCGCGCTCGGCTTCTCCCTCGTCTCGCTCGTCGGCGCGCTCTACTCCCCTTGGGTGGGCCGCTTGATCGATCTCTACGGGTGCCGCCCGGTACAGCTCTTGGGTGCCACGGCCATGTGCGCGGCATTCTTGCTCCTCTCTCGAGTCACCTCCCTGCTTCAATATTACTTGTGCATGGGTGGCGTGCTTGCCGTCGGCTCGACCTCTCTTGGAATGCTGCCGAGTAACGCCGCCGTGGCCCAGTGGTTTTTGCGCCGGCGAGGGCGAGCTTTGGGATTGGCTACCGCCGGCATCTCCATGGGAGGGGTGATATTCGTTCCCTTGAGTCACGCGCTTATCGCCTCGTTCGGATGGCGGGGGGCGTTTCGCTGGCTCGCCCTCATAGTGGCCCTGTGCGCCTACGCGGCTGTCGGCATTTTCATGCGACGCGCGCCTGTCCATCTTCCCTCCTTCGAGTTGGGTGGTGGCGCCGGCGATGCCGAGCTCGAAAACGAGCTCGACCGCTCGGTCACCCCTGCCGAGGCGGTTCGGGACCTCAATTTCTGGCTCATCACCGCAGCCTTTTCCCTCACGGTCATGGGCCTCTCGGCCATTCTTCTCCACCAGATTCCGATTCTCATCGACCTCGGGGTCGACCCGAAGACGGCTTCCTTTTCGCTGGGCGCGACCGCCGGCGTGGGTGTGATCGGCAAGCTTGGTTTTGGATACCTCCTGGACAAATTCGATCAGCGCCGCGTGATCCTCGGCTGCTTTCTGCTGCAAGCCTTCGGGCTCTTGCTGCTTCCCCTGGCGAGCTATCCGGCGGTGCTTGTCGTTTACGTCTTGATCTACGGCTACGCCATGGGGGGAAACGCCACCCTTCAGGCGACGGTAGTGGGGGAGTGCTTCGGGCGCCTGCATTACGGCGCGATTGCCGGAAGAATGAGCCCGTTCATAGTGATTGCCCAGGCTAGCGCGGTCCCCTTGGTCGGTCTCATCAGAGATCGCAGCGGAAGTTACGGGGGGGCGATTGGGCTCATTTTCGGCCTCACCATCGTCGCGGCTATTTGCATATCGTTGTTGCGCGAGCGCCAGGCCTGATTTTAGCTTCCCCCGCGCGCGGGCTCCGTGCTAGGATCGACGGCGTGAGAGCGACAAGCGGAAGACGGGCCGGGGCAAAGGAGAGCGAGCAGTGGCTCAAGTGGATCGAGAATCACGTGCGCCCCAACACCAAGCTGCGCGAGCTGCCCGACGAGTTCATAGGGTACTTGGGTGGGCGGTCTCCTGGCCGGGCGCAGGTGCTGCTCCATCTGGTGGTGTGGTTGATGGCGGAGGAATATGGAAGTCGGGTCTACAAGCTGGCTGAGAAACAGGTGAACGGAAAGGCGGAGCAGGTCAAGTTCGCTTTGATCTTCGAGTCGCTAAGACGCCGAGGTCTGATTTCGAGCTACCCTGGGATGGATAGCGCTCTTACGCGTTTCGTATCGTCCTCCCCTCCGAGCGGCCCCATTCATCTTCCCCCCAAAGGGGAGAAGCCGGGCAAGCTAAGGCTGGTCGCATCGGCCGAGCAGCGAGAATGGCTGAAGCGGCAGCTCAGGATCCTACGCAGCGAGATCGCCTCCCAGCGTGGCCGGCGACACAAGAGCGACTGAGCCGGTCTCGAGCCGAAACCGCCGCGTTGCTCGGCTCGGGCGAGGAGCGAGCGACTTGACGCGGGTCTGTCCAACCCGTAAAGAGCACTTCGCGCAGGTCGGCCTCGGCCCGCTTGCGGGCGCCGGTTAGGTGGCAACACGGGTGACTCGAAACGGAGGCAAGCGATCGTCGCAAGGCGGCTCAGGGCCGGGGAATACGAGCGAGCGTTGGCGCGGCGTTCAGTCGCGCCGAATGGCGGCCGTCTGGGATCGCATCGATAGCTCTGCGCAGGCGTTGGGAGATGCGATGCGGACACGTACGCGGGAAAGGGCCGAGAGAACGAGCGACGAGAACGGCGAAGATCAGGGTTCGCGGCCTTCGTCTAGCCCCCTTTCACAAGCGCTCGAGCGTTGCGCCGAGGGCGCCGACCTTATCTTCGAGATCGTCGACACGGTGACGCGGGCGCTCGCGCCGGCGCCCCTTCTCCCGCTTCTCAAGCTGCCGGGGGACTGCGCGCGCCGAGCCGTAGTGGGCGGAATTCGCTCGCTTCGGCGTCTAGTAGATTGAACCCTTCAACGCGGGCCCGAGAGCCCCGAAGCGGGGTGTGGTTTTAGATGCATGAGCACTCGGTGGAGCTTGGCCAGCAGGTCGCCCAGGATTCCCAAAGGCCTTCTCGCTGGCTCGGCTTGGAGTGCGTCTGCTTCCTGGGAAGGGCGCGCCGGTAAAGAATCCCAGCCATGGGCGGGGACCAAGATGCCCCGTCCGGAGGAAGCTTCGGGAGGCCAGCGGTTGGCCAGCAACACCTTGGGTGAGGCGCCTGCCCACCACATGGCGGCGGGCCGGCGCAGCGCCTGCTGGACCCGATCGAGGTGGCGGCGCTTTACCAGGATCGCTCTGGGCTCCGGGCGGTCGAGCAAAGCCGCCGCTTTTACCGCCGTGTCGAGTTGAGTTATCCTTTTCCCGCTATAGAACGATAAAGAATACCCGCGGGTCTTGTATGCGTAAAGCCGGGTCCTAGGAGGGAGAGCGGCGGCAGAGGCCGCGGCCTCCCGCAAGCTGGCGAGCTCGTTGGCGATTCGCGGCCCGCCCGCCGCCGAAAGCAGGAACGCCGCCGCCGCCGTGGCGAAAATTCCGTAGGGAAGCACGGCCGCCCGGTTCCAGGAAAGCGCCGCCGCGTGCGCGCCAGTCGAAAGGAGAAAAAGAAGGGCGAGCGCAAGCAGTAGCGGCCGGGCCAGGCCCGGGCCGACCAGCCCCGCCGCGAGCGCCAAGGCGAACCCCGCGGCACAAGCGCACACCCAAATCTTGGTGAGTCTCGGCAACGCCTCGCTCTCGTGGCCATCCCGCGCGCGGCTAAGCAAGAAAGCGATCGCGTCGCCGGTAAGTATGGCCAGCGGAGGGTACATGGGCAGTATGTAGGGTGCGAGCTTGGCGCGCGAAAGCGAGAAGAAGAGCGTGATAGCCGCGCACCAGATGAAAAGGAAAAGGTGGGCCTCGCTTCTTCGCCTCACTTTCCCCAAAGATCGCCTCATTGCCGCCGGAAGAAACAAGCTCCAGGGCATGAAGCAAGCAGGCAGGACCCAAAGAAAGAAATACCAGCGCTCAGGGTGCCCGACGCTGCCGTTTAGGAACCTGCCCAGGTTGTGCTCGAAGATGAAGCTTTTCATCCCCGCAGGATCCGCAACGAGCGCTGGGAGGTACCAGGCGCCAGCAATGGCCGCGAGCAGAACGAAGCCGCGCCGGGGCCTAAGGGCTTGCGCGCAGCGCGACACCCCGGCGAGAAAGGCGTAAGGGACCAAAACGATTGCGATGAGCGCCACGGCGACCGGCCCCTTGACGAGGAGTCCCAATGCTCCCCAAACGTATGGGCTCCACCAGCGGCCGCTTCCCTCGTTGATCAGTCGGTACGCGCCGAACAGTGCAGCCGACACGGTAAGGACGAGCAGGAGATCCATCCTGACGATGCGGCTTAGAACGAAGAATTGTCCCGCGGTAGCAAGAACCAGAAAGGCCCAAATCGCCTGCCGATAGCCGAGATGCCGGCGGCTCCAGGCGAGCACCAACACGAGCGTTGCCAAGGCCGGCAGGACGGACACCAGTCGCCCCGCCCATTCGATGTCGGCCGGAAGCTTGAGCAGGGCGCCTAGGAGAAAGAAAAACGGGGCCGGCTTGTCGGGGTAGGGAACGAGATTCAGCGTGGCGCGAAACCAGTCGCCGCGCCACCACATCTCCCGGGCGACCAGGGCGTAGCGGCCCTCGTCTGGGTCCACGAAATCCATGGCTCCAAGCCGGAAGAAAAGAAGGGAGGGGGCCACAAGGCAAAAGAGAGCCAGGGTGCAAAATTCGACTTTGGAGAAATCCTTCGGGGCCCGGAGAAAACGGTGCCGGCGAGGGTATCGAGCGGAGAAAGAACTCGACACTCCGTGCGACTCCACCCCCAGCGTCCTTCCGTTCCGCCCGAATTATCTGCCCCTAGCGCCTGCCAAGATCGCTTCGATCGAATCGGCGAGCTTCTCTAACACAGAAAGCGAGGACTGTCCATCGCTGGGGAGGCGAACGACACTTGGAAAGCTTTCTAGATTTCTAGCTATAATAGGGCGTATTAACGAGAGATTTTTTGATTGACACTTCGCTCTCGAGGTGGCCCCCCGAAAAAGGTTCGGACGAAACGCGCGTGGATCGAGGCGAAAATCGCAAGGGCGAGCTTGCGCCCAGGGTGGAAAAACGCTCAGACTTTGTGGCATTATGGAGGCGGTACGAGGGAGGGTGCGGTTATGATGTCAAACGTAGGCGTTTACTCCTTCCCCAGAGATTACCGCAAGGATCTGCCCCAGGCTTACGAAGGCGAGGTTCCCGCTCCTTACTATCGGTTTCCTGTCGCACGCAACAGGCGCGGCCGACAAAGCGACGCTGGGGGAGCAGCCAGGGCGGTGGCGAAGATGCCTTATCCCTTCATTCCGCCGCCGTTTGCCGATGCGCGCGTGGTGTCCCTCGAGCGGTTGGAGGAGTCGCTGGAGCGGATGGCCCGGCGCGAAGAGGCAGGCTGAAAAGCGGCCGGGATAGGGACCGAGGCCGGGGCAGGGTGGCCTAGCGGAGGCTGGGTGCAAAGCCCCGCCGAGCGCGCCCAGCGGGGATCGAAGTGGGCGCGGGGAACGCCAAGGGGAAGCGGGCCCGGGGATCCGGGGTGGGGCCGGCCCTGCGATTCATCGTCCAGGCAGAAGACCACGATCTTCGAGGACCCCGACCAGGTCGGCTAGGGTGGCAATCTCCGAGCTATCGCGTGGGCTAGCGCCCGCTCGAAGGTGGATGGCCGCAAGGCCTGCGGCACGAGCGGGCAGCACGTCGTTTGCGATCGAGTCTCCGACGTGAAGCGCCCGATTCGGTTCGACTCCAAGTTTGCGCAGGGAGAGGCGGAAGATCTCCGGGTTGGGCTTAGCCACCCCTGCCGTGCTCGATATCGTGACGGCATCAAGCCAAGGCATGAGGCCCAAACCTGCCACGAGTTCCAACGCCCGGGTGTCGAAATTCGACACCACCGCCGTGGAAAGCCCGAGCTTGCGAAGCTCGATGAGCGCCGCTTTGGCGCCTTCGGTAAGGCGCCAGGCCCCAGGCTTGGCGTAGTGCTGGAAGAGGTCGTCGAAAATCTTAGCGCAAACCGCAGCCGGCGCCCCGGGTAAGGTACGGCGCACCACATCTTGCCACCACTTCCTTTCCTTCGCCACCAGAGTGCGGTGCGGCAATGGGCCAAAGGCGAGCGGTGGAGCGCTTTTCAGCGCGAAGATAAATCTCTTCTGCGCCTCGAGTGGGCTGAGATCGAGCCCGTAGGCTTGCGCCGAGCGCGCGTACACCTCGCCGACCGGCTCGGCGGTCTCGATCAGCGTTCCCGTAAGATCGAAGGAAATCAGGGAGAGAGGGCTACCCATCGCGCCTCAGCGGATGCCCGGCCGCGCTCGGCCGGATCGCCCCGCTTGCGGCGGCAGGGCTAAAGCGTGCGCAGCTCTACGCCTATTTCGGAGCCCTCGGTCCACTCGAGCACGATGTATCCGCCCGCTCGCAAGAGGCCGGAGTTCGTAAGCGTGGTCGGTCCGAGCCGGTCGATCCCGACCGCTTCATGGACGTGACCGCTAAGGCAAACCCTGGGTTCGAGCTCCGCGAGAAGCTCGCGAACGGCCGGGCTTCCGACATGGCGGCCGTCCTTGAGGCGGTCGATTTTCGTTTCCTGCGGTGGCGTGTGGCAAAGCACGATCAGGGCTTGCGCGTCTCTAACCTCCTTCCAACCGCGCCTGAGCACCTCTCGGATTTCCTCTTCTTCGAGTTCAAAGGGGGTCCGGAAGGGCGTCGGGTTCGAGCCGCCACAACCGAAAAATCCGAGCCCGCCGTACATGCGGCCGCTCCCGTGGAGCGACAATCCTTCGTCCTGCAAAAAATCCAGGACCTCAGGGCGGTCGAGGTTTCCAGGGACGGCCAGCACCTGGGGACAAGCCTCCCGGATGGTCCCGATAACCTCGGCAGCCTCCTTCTTCCCCCCGAAATTCGTGAGGTCTCCGCAAACGAGCGCGAGGTCCGCCCGCTCGAGCTCGGGGTGAAGCCGCCTCAATGAAGCGGTTGCCATGTGAACGTCACCGAACGATATTATGCGCATGGCCGGTTCGTGCGCATATAAGTGGATCCGCGGCCGGCGGTCAACAGGTCCCCTTGGTCGCATCGGGGCGTGGTAGTTGGGTAGCGGGGTGTCGCTCGGGAATATCAGGGTGGTGCTGATCGAGCCCGTTCAACCTGGCAATATCGGAGGCAGCGCCCGGGCGATGAAAAACATGGGGCTTTCCGATCTCTGGGTGGTGCGAAAGAGCGAGCCCCCACCTTACTGGGTGAAGGCCATGGCGGTGCACGCGGCCGATCTTGTCTCCTCGATGCGGATCGTCGCGACCCTGGAAGACGCCCTCGCTGGATGTGGTAGGGTAATAGGAACCACAGCGAGGGACACCAGGTACAGAGCGAGCGTGAAGCCCCCGCGCGAGCTTGCGCCCCGCATCCTGGCCGAGGCCCGGGCGAATCGTGTCGCGCTCCTTTTCGGCCCCGAGGACCGGGGCCTGTCGAATGGCGAAATCCGCTTCTGCCACGAGCTTATCAGGATCCCCGCGGCACCCGAGTACACTTCGCTCAATTTGGCGCAAGCGGTCATGATCTGCTGCTACGAGCTTGCGCTGGCCGCGGCAGAGAGTGGCTCGGATTGGCCGGAGCAGGGAGCGGCGCGGAAGCTTGCGACTTCGGAGCAAACCGAGAGGATGTTCGAGCGCCTGGAAGAGGCGCTTCTTGCAATCGGGTTTCTCAATCGGGAAAATCCCCGGCACATCATGCTGGCGATCAGGCGGATGCTGAATCGGGGTGGGCTTGAAGATGGGGAGGTGCGGATACTGCTCGGCATCGCGCGCCAGATAGCGTGGTACGCCAGAAACCGCAGCGCGGACGGCAGTGCCGACGGCGGCAAAGGGTGAGTGCGTGGGCGAGCTTATTTACCTTCGGGATTTCTTGCGGGCGAGGCGCTGGGCCAAGCGGCGCCAAGAGATCGAAAAGGCGATCGCGGTGATCGAGGAGGCGGTGGAGTTCGCCCGCTACTGCTACGCTACGGCACCCTCGGAGGAAAAGCTCGTCCGGGCCACCAAGGTTCGCCAGCTCGAGGAGTTGGCGCAGTACGCCAGGAGGCAGGTCTAGTTGGCCGCCTCTCGCCAGGGGCTCGAGTCCCGGCGGTTTGCGGCTTAGGCGGTTTCGACTGAGCCGATGGCGGGCGCCAGTTCAAAGGGGCGGGCGAGTCGTTTCGGCGCGCTTCCGCCGCTTCGCAAAGGCCCGCTCCCTCCCTTTCCCGGTTGGGCTGCGGCGCTCGGGCCCGGCGTCGTGTGGATGGCGCTCGCACAGGGCTCGGGCGAGCTCATCTGGTGGCCCTACATCGTCGCCAAGTACGGGCTCGGGTTTCTCTTTCTTTTGATTCCCGCCTGTCTTCTCCAGTTTCCCTTGAACTACGCTATTGGCACCTATACCATGCTCACCGGGGAGACCATTTTCCAGGGCTTCGTCCGTTTGAACCGCTGGGTCGCCTTCTCTCTTTGGGCACTCATGACGGTGTCTTTCCTCTGGTTCGGGGCCTTTGCCTCGGCGGGGGGCACCGCCCTGGCGGCCCTGACGGGGTTTCCGCCCGGGTTGGGGGAGCGCGGGCAGACGCTGTTTTGGGGCTACCTGTCGATTGCGCTCTTTTTCACCGCGCTCATCGCAAGCCGCCTGATCTACGTCGTAGTCGAGCGTGTCATGTGGGTGGTGGCCATCGTCACGGTGGCTGGCCTCCTCGTGGCGTGCAGCCACCCCATGGTGGCGAGCACGCTACCCGAGTTTTTGGGCGGGCTATTCGTGCCACCGCCCGAGCTTCCCAGGCCTTGGGATCCAGCCGACGCCACGAAGCTTCTTACGGCGGTCACGTTCGCTGGTTTGGGGGGGTTTTGGACCCTTTTCTACTCCTACTGGTTGCGCGAGAAGGGCTGCGGAATGGCGCGTTTCATGGAACGACTCGAAGGATTCGGCGGGCGCGCCGAAGTCGCCTTTTCCGCCGGAATCGCTCCTTGTGCCGATCCCTCGGGCGCGGAATTTATCGGGCGCTGGCGCCGTTTCCTGGTGGCGGATACCTCAGTGGGGATCTTGGGCAACGTGGCCACGACCCTCATGACCTGCCTTCTCGCCTACGCGGTCCTCTTTCCCCAAGGGATTTTGCCCCAACACTACGAGCTCGCGGTCGTCCAGGCTAGGTTTTTCGAGATCTCCTGGGGCGCGGCGGGAAGGGTCCTCTTCCTTTTCGTCGCCGCGGCCTTTCTTTGCGATACTTGGATGGCCACGGCCGACGCGGTGGCTCGCATCCACACCGACTGCGTGATGGCGTTCTTTCCCTTGGCGCGCAATTGGCCGGCGCGGCGCTGGTATCTGATCTTTTTGGTAGCTCTTACCGTTGTGACATCGGTGACGATGTGGTTTTCCGCCCCCGGCCCGCTGATCCTGCTCTCCGCCGTGATCGGCTTCGGAGGCACGGTGAGCTTTACCGTGGTTCTCTTGGCGCTGAATCACCGGTTCCTTCCCTCGGTCGTGCCGAAGAGCCTTTGCCCGGGGCGGGTCGCGGCGGCAGGTTTGGTGGTGGCCGGCTCGGCCTATGGAGTGCTCACGATCGCCTACCTCTGGATGGCCTTTTTCCAGGGGCGCTAGGGGCGTCCTGTTGGCGCCCCGCCGCCCCCCGGCCCCAAAGGCGCGGCTTGGCTTTACCTCGGAGCGCTCCCACGACGACCGCGATCTCGAGTGTTTCCACGGCCAGCATCGTAAGCGAAAGCGCAAGAAGCCAGTCGATCCCCCAGTACCGGCCTGCGCCGACGCCCGCCACGCAGGCGCCGAGGATAGCCGCCCGAAGGCCGCGGGCCATCGAGAGCGCTCCTTGGCGGTCGGCCACCCCGGTTCGAAGGGCAGCAATCTCGGCGCGCCCGCCCAGGCAAAACGCGACGAGCCCGCTCGCCAAGAGCGCTAGCGACAGGTATTCGCCGGCTGCGGTAAAAACTTCCATAGCAGGTTGGCCTCGGCCGAAAGCCTCACTGGCTATCGCCCGCTGCGGCACGTCCTTGGGGGCAGCCTTGCGCGCTCGCCGCAAATGCCCCTCGCCTCGGTTTTCTGCGCCGCGCGACCGCGCGCGTTACCTCCTGAACTTGCCGAAGTCGGGCTTTCGCTTCTCTACGAAGGCGTTTTTCCCCTCCGCCGCCTCGGGTGTCTGGTAGTAGAGCTCGAGGCCCGTAAAGCCCATCTCCGCGATTCCATAGATATGATCGGTATCGGCGTTGAAAGAGTGCTTGGCGAGCTTGATAGCGGTCGGGCTCTTCTCCAGGATCTCTCTGCACCAGGCTTCGACTTCGGCTCGAAGGTTTGCCGCCGGCACCACCTTGTTGACCAGGCCCATCTCGAGCGCTTCCTGCGCCGTGTACTGCCGGCAAAGGTACCAGATCTCGCGCGCCTTGCGTTCGCCGACGAGACGTGCCAGGTACGCGGTACCGAAGCCAGGATCGACGCTTCCCACCCTAGGGCCGGTTTGGCCGAAGATGGCCGTGTCGGCGGCAATCGAGAGGTCGCACAGCACCTGAAGCACGTTACCTCCGCCGATGGCGTAGCCGTTTACCATGGCGATCACGGGTTTGGGAATGTTGCGGATGATGCGGTGAAGGGTGGTCACTTCCATGCCGAGGCCCCCCTTGGCATAGCCGTGCTCGGACCGCTCCTTTTGGTCCCCTCCACTCGAAAAAGCCTTGTCGCCTGCGCCCGTGAGGACGACGACACCGACGGTGAGATCATCCCAGGCCCTGCGGAAGGCATCGATCAGCTCGCTTACGGTCTTGGCGCGAAAGGCGTTGCGTCGCTCCGGCCGGTTTATGGTTATCCACGCGATACCATCGGCCGCCTCGTAAAGGATATCCTCGTACGACACGGCGGGACCCTCCTATCGCTTTTTGCCTTTTCATGGCAAATCGGCCTCGAAGATGCAATCGCGCTTCGGGCAGAGGCTTGACGGGGAAGCCGTGGCTCGGCTAAGGGGTGACGCTTGGACCTTGCCATGACGTGTGGGTTCGAGGGAAGCAGGCCTTCCCCGGTCTCTCCTGTGTCAAAGGCGCTTGAATCGGCGATCGCATGGGGTCGCGCTATCGGCGGACGAGCCCGGCCGGAGTGCTCCGCCTCGCTCGGTCGCCGCCGCCTCGAGGGCGGCTTTTTGGGCTTGTCCTAGTTTCGGGCGGGTCGGATGAGAAGCTTGTACCGCTGGGTGATTGCCAAACCCTGGTGGGTCGCAGCCGGGGGGGCAGGGCTTACGGCTTTTTTCGGGGCCGGCCTCCTTTGGCTCAGGCTCGACAGCTCGGTTTCCACGCTGCTCCCGAGCAAAGACCCAGGGCAGATCTTCTACGACAGGACCGTTTCCCTTTTCGGCTCCGACGAGGTCAACGTCATCGGGGTGATCGCCGACGATGTATTCAGCACCTCGGTCTTGGAGAAGATCGATCGCATTACGCGAGCGGCTGAGAAGATCGACGGCGTCGCATGGGTGATGAGCATTACGAACGTCAAAGACCCGATCGCGGACGTAGTCTCCCCGCCTCGACTCATGCCCGAGATCCCCCGCAGTCGGGCTGCCCTCGAGGAGCTCAGACGGCGGGTCGAGGACAACCCGCTTTTCGTCGGCAATCTGGTTTCGGCGGACAGCCGGGGGGCTGCCATCAACGTCTATTTCAGGGGCTTGAGCGACGCGGAATACATCGCCAAGGGGATCGATCGGAAGCTCGAGGAGCTGATCGAGAGGGAAAGGGGGCCGGAGGAGATCTATCTCACCGGCCTTGCGCACATCAAGACGCACGCGCTGGAGCTCATGCGGCGCGACCTGGTTTCGCTCGCTCCTGTGAGCCTCGTTCTCGTGATGGGCGTGCTCTTCCTGGCATTTAGAACCAAGCGCGGCGTCCTCTTCCCGCTTGGGTGCGTGGTCTTGGGGGTCGCTTGGACTCTGGGGCTCATGGGCTGGCTCGGAGAGCCGATCACGATCGGAACGCTCGTGCTTCCGCCCGTGCTGGTGGTGATCGGAAGCTCGTACGCCACGCATATGCTGGCCCGCTACTACCTTAACCTGCAGAGCGCGCAGAGCAGAGATCCGAGGGCGGTCGCGCAAGGGGCATTGGAGCAATCGGCGCTGCCGCTTTTCGTCTCGGCGCTTACCACGATGGTGGGCTTCTGCGCGCTCACGGTCAATCCCATCCAGGCGGTGCGCGCCCTGGGCTTGTTCGCCGTTATCGGCATCGGCATTCTCTTTTGCATTACCATGACGCTCATGCCTGCGGCTTTGGCTCTGTTGCCGGCGCCGCCGCCCGCCGAGCACGGCAATCCCAAGCGCGATCTGGGGACGGTATTAGGTCGCTTGGCTGAGGTGGATATAACCATGAGGGCGCCGATCTTCGCGGCGGCGGTCGCCATCGCTCTGGTTAGCCTGGTGGCGATTCCCCGCATCGTCGCCGACACCAGTTTTCTCTCCTACTTCCCGCCTCAGGCGCCGGTGCGCGTGGCAAGCGAGCGGGTGAACCGGCACGTGGCCGGGGCGGTTCCTTTCTATGTCGTGTTGCAGACGCCACAGCCCAAACTGGCGGTCACTCACGAAAACCTGCAGCGGATAAGGGACTTCCAGGATTTTCTCGAGAGCATCCCCGGCGTCGAGACGTCGATATCGATCGTCGATTACTTGGAATTGCTCGACCGGGGGCTGCGCGAGGGAGCGGAGGATTTCGTGGTGGACGAGAAGGGCAACCTAGTTTCTGCCGGCGAGCAAAAAAGCTTTTGGGAGGCACCCGAGCGCCTCGGCGAAGTTTTGAACCTCGTCTCTGGCAATCCGAGCGCTTTCCGCTCGGTCGTGACCGACGATTTCTCGGCTGCCAACATAATTGTGCGCACGAGCTTCGAGCGCTCCTCGGAGATAGCCGCCGCGGTCAGAAAGATCGAGAACTGGGGGCGTGCCCACCTGCCCCCGACGCATAAGCTCGTTCCTACCGGCAAGGTAATTCTTTTGAACAATACCACCGATGACGTCGTCTGGGGCCAGGTCGAAAGCGTCACCCTCGCGCTCATCGTGATTTTTCTCGTCATGTCCGTGCTCTTTCTCTCGCTCAAGGTGGGCTTCGTGGCCATGCTGCCGAATATCCTTCCCATCGTGGCGTTCTTCGGCCTCATGGGCTGGGCCGGCGTTGAGCTCAACATCGGCACCAGCATCATCGCCGCGATCGCCATAGGTATCGCGGTCGACAATACCATACATTACGTGGCCCGTTTCACGGCGAGCCTCAAAGAAACTGGCGATCAGGAACGGGCCATCGCAAGCTCCCTTTCGAGCGTGGGCCGCCCGATAGTCTATACCTCGGCGGCGCTCGCCTGCGGATTTCTCGGCGTGTGCTTTTCCACCTTCGCGCCCCTTCAAAGCTTCGGCTTTCTCTCGGCCGCCACCCTCGGCGTGGCGGCGCTGAGCAACCTGATCTTCCTTCCCGCTCTTCTGGCGACGACGAGGATTGTGACGATCTGGGATCTTCTCTTCGTCAAGTTGGGCAGGGACCCTCATCGCACCATACCGCTTTTGAAAGGGCTGCGCGGCTCGCAGGCCCGAATCGCCGTGCTCATGGGACACCTCGAGGAATTCAAAAGCGGTTCCACGATAGTCGAGCAAGGTACGATGGGCGAGCAGATGTTCGTGATACTGCGCGGAACGGCCGAGGTGCGTGCGTCTGCACGCCCAGGCGGGCCGAAGAAAACCGTCAGGCGTTTGGGTCGCGGGGACGTCTTCGGCGAGATGGGGCTCGTACGACGCCATCCCAGAAGCGCCGACGTGGTCGCACTGGAGGACGTGGAGGTGTTGGCCATGGACGAAAGCTTTCTCACGAGATTGCAGAGGCGCTACCCCAGGATCGCCGCCAAGGTCTTTCTCAATCTAGCGCGGATCCTAAGCGACCGGCTCGAAGGAACGACGGAGCTTGCCGTCGGCCGGGCGGCCGCCGAGGGCTGATCGGGGGGTGTGCGGTGGCAACGAGCCTGCTTGCCCATTCCGCCCGCAGCCTCGGTGCGGTCTCCTTTACCTGCGCCGACGGGATCGAGGTGGCGCGTGACTTCGGGGACCCGCATGCGGAGTACCGGGCTTTGGTCGAGCGCGCCGGCGTCGTCGATCTCGCGTTTCGCAGGCGGATAAGGGTCTTGGGGCGTGATCGCCTGGAGTTCCTTCACGCCATGCTTTCCAACGACTTGAAGCGCTTTCGGCCCGGCCAGGGCTGCCATGCCCTGCTCCTTACGGTGCAGGGCAGGGTGGTCGCCGATTGCATCGTGGTCGTGGAAGAGGGATGCATCCTGCTCGACACGGTCGCCGGAAGGTCGGATAGCCTTACCCGAACGCTGGGGAAATATGTCGTCGCGGATGATGTCACCTTCGAGCCCATCGGTGCCAAAGACCATGCGATAGGGGTTTTGGGACCGCTGGCCGCCGCGGTCGCCGAACAGGTGGCGGGAGGACCGCCGCCAGAGGGGGAGCCATATGCGAGCTGGCACGGCGAGCTCGGCGGCGTGCCCTTCTCGGTAGTCGCTCTACCCGAGCCGCGCCCCGGGGGCTTCATGTTCGTGATCGAGGAGAAGGGCGCGCCGTCGCTTTGGGAGCGGTTGGTTCGGGCGGCGCGCGCTAGCGTGGGAGGTCTGCCAGCCGGCTTTCTCGCCTTCGAGAGCCTTCGCCTGGAAAGCGGCCAGCCCTGGTGCGGGCTCGACATGGGGGAAGATACCATCGCGCTCGAAGCGGGCATGGAGCGAGCGATATCTTTTACCAAGGGGTGCTACCTCGGCCAGGAGGTCATAGAGAGGGTGAGCTCCCAGGGAAGGCTGAACCGGCGACTCGAGGGCCTTCGGCTTACGGCGGTCGCCGGCCCCAAGAGAGGGGATAAGCTCTACCATGAGGGGAAAGAAGTGGGTTTTCTTACCAGCGTCGCGCACTCCTTCAAGCTCGACTCGACCCTAGCGCTGGGGTACGTGCGCAGGGAGCTTGCGCGGGCCGGGACGGCGCTTGCCTTGGAGGGAGGAAAGGGCCTGGCCACGGTAGTGCCCCTGCCGATTTAGCGGGCACGACTCGAGCCTCGCAAAGGGCGGAGCGCGAACCGGGGGTCGCGCAAGCTGCGGGGGCGGCCCGCCTTTGCGCCGCTGTTTACTCCCTTGGTTTCGCTCCCGCGTCTCGCTCTGTAATATCTACTACCTTTTTGCAGATCGCGAGCGCTCTTTCCAAGCACTCCGGCTCGAGATTCTTCGGACAGTCCTCTTCCACGTGCCAGAGGGAGAACATGCCGCTTTGGTCTTGCCCGAAGAGGGTCGCGGCCGAAAGCCCCTCTTCGGCGAAAGAGACGGCATCGGTGCCGCCGAAGGGGAGGCTAACGAGCGCAAGGTTGTGGCCGACCTCCCGAGCCGCGGCCGCAAGAAGCGCGATCGCCGCGGGATCGTTGGCCCTGCCGGCCATTTCCTCGCGGCTTATTATGGCAAGCTCCCCGGCACCCACCGTCTCCATGTTGATCAGTGTCGCTCCTTCGAGCTCGGGGGCGTAACGGGAGGCGAAGTCGCGCGAGCCGAAATACCCTTCTTCTTCGCACCCAAACGAAACCAGGCGCACCTCGGTGTGCTTGGGACGCTCCTCCTTGAGCAGCCGCCCGAGCGCGATCGCCACCGCTACCGAAGAGAGGTTGTCGTTGGCCCCGAGACAGGGTCTTCTCCAGCCGAGGACTCCCCAACCCAGCGTGACCGCGGCTGCGAGTCCCGAAAGAGCGGAAAGCCCGAGAATGACGAGCAGCCACATCGGCCAATGCCACAGGATACCGAGCGAGAAGAGCGCCTGGGCGGCCATGCCCGCTACCGAGGCGCGAAAGATCGCCGGGATATACCCTTTGCGCTCGGGGCGCCAAAGGGGCATGAGAATCGGGCTGTCGTGGTGGCCCGAAAAGAGCAAAATTTTTCGCCTTTCGCCTTCCGGCTTTATGGTTCCCACTACATTTTGAGTGCGGGTCCGCGCAAACAGCGGATCGAGCACCCGCCGCCCCCGGGCCGTGAGAAGAAGACTCGCGATGACTAACCCGATCAGGAAAAGCGCAATGCCCGGCCAGATGAACGTGAGCAGAAACGCCCCCGCGTAGCCGATGATGGCGAGCTTTAGCAGGCCGAAGAAGGAGCCGTGGCGGCTCGCCACGGGCTCCACCCTGACCTCGTCGCAGCACTCGCGCAGGCTTTCGGCTATGCGTTCGGCTGCCTGCGCCTCGGCCGCGGTCCCGGGCCGCCGCGGCCCGAGCTCCGCCACCATCTTCTCGATCCAGGCAAGCATCTGCCTCCCGTCGCTCATCGCTCGGCCTCCTGCACGACCATGAGTTTTTCGAGCTCCTGTTCCTTTGTGCCTCCCACGAGGAGACTTGCGAGTACGAGAGCGAAAAGCAGCGCGGTGCCGGGGCCGCGACTCGTCACCACCTTGCCGTCGATCACGACCGGCTTTTCGCTGTAGCGCACCCCCTCGAGTTGGTCTCGAACCGACGGATGGCTCGTCACCTCCCTTCCCTCGACGAGACCGTGGCTTGCCAGCACTATCGGTGCCGCGCAGATGGCTGCGATATATTTTTCCCTTCGCGCCATGTGCTTTAGGATCTTCGCGAGCTCCGGGCTTTTTTTGAGGTTTAGAGTACCTGGCATGCCGCCCGGTAAGACGATCATGTCGTAATCGTCCGCCTTGGCGCGGGCCAGCGGCATGTCGGCGCTAACGACAATCCCGTGCGAGCCCTTGACCGGGGTACGCCCCACCGCGGCCACATCTACCGTGACGGCGGCCCGGCGAAGGACGTCTATTACCGTCACTGCCTCGATTTCCTCGAAGCCTTCCGCCAGCGGAACCAACGCTCGTTTCATTTGTTACACCTCCCGCCGAGAGCATAAGGCAAACGGCTCTCGTATGTAAGCATCCCTGCCCGCTAGGCCTGGCCCTTGCGGTTGGGTCGCGCATGGTGGCGCAAGAGTAGAAGGGCCAGAAGATTGTACGTCCCGTGGGCGATAACTGGCGCCAGCAACGTGCTGCCCTCTCGAAAGGCCAATCCGAGGAGCACCCCGACGATCCCGGCCCAAAGGGCGTAAGCGAGGTTTACGAAGTGCAGTAACCCGAAGATGGCGCTAGCCCAAAAGAGGCCGATCTCCCTTTGCAACACACCGCGAAAAAAGACCTCTTCAGAAAAACCCGAGCAAAGGGCGAGCAAAACTATCTGCCGCACGGTGAGCTCGGGAGCGATGGTTCGGCAAAGAAGATCCCAGATTTCCTTTAGGTCCCTCAAGAGGGGAAGCCGCGAGACCGCCGGCTGTTGCAAGAGCGAAAGCGCAATGAATAGAGCCAAGGCCAAAAGGAGCCCAAGAAGCACCCCCTGCGCCCGCCACGGGAACTGTCCCCACAGGTCCAAGGTGCGCCAGTGATCCCAGAGAGCCGCGGCACCCACCAGGACGACGCTTATGACCACCTCGAGTCGCGCAAGCGATCTAGCACTGCCCATGAGCCCTAATTCTCTCCAGATCTCATAGCACGGATCGCATTTTCGGTCGCGGCCAAGAGGAAGGCGGCGGGTCCTAGATCGCGTGGAGCGAGGCATCGCGAGCACGCCCGTTGCGGGCGCTCCTCGGGTATTCGGCCGGCTGGCGCCTCGCGACGCGGTCGGCGTTTCTGCGGCCGGCTGTGCCATCGGGGCGGTGCTTGACCGAGGTGCGCGGGTTCTGTTTATGGACGGGGACGCGGTTTTAGGGGGGCGTGCGCGTGCCCTTGGATGAGCTCAAGTCGGTCTGGGAGAATACTCGGCTGGTGGTCATTACCTCGATGTGCGCCTCTATTTACGCCGCCATCCTCATCCCCTTTGTCGTGATCCCGATCATCCCGGGGGTGACGCATTTTAGGCCCGCCAACGCCATACCGGTGGTCTGCTCCTTTCTTTTCGGGCCGGCAGCGGCCTGGGGTGCGGCCTTCGGTAACCTGGTCGCGGACTTTTTTACCGGCATAGGTCCCGGGTCTTTCTTCGGATTTTGGGGCAATTTCTTTTATGCCCTCGTGCCCTATCGGCTCTGGCTGGCTTTGGGCGGAGGGGATCCTCTGCCGCGCGGCGCGCGGGACTGGAGCCGGTTTTTACTGGTTCTTTTTACCGCAAGCGGCCTCTGTGCGGCCACGGTGGGGTGGGGGTTGGAGGTGCTGGGCTTCGTGCCCTTCTCGGTTTTGGCCAATGTCATTTTGCTCAACAACTTCTCGACCTCTCTTGTGCTCTCCCCATTTCTTCTCGCCGTTCTCTACGTCCGGGTAAGACGCGCCCGGCTCGGCTGGGAAGACATTGCGGGAGAGCGAAGAGCGCACCCGCGCTGGCAAAGAAATCTCGGGGTGTCGCTGCTTGTAGGGGGTACGGTGGCGGCGCTCGTGCTCGGCAACCTCTGGTCGGTGGGCGTGGCGGGACTGGGAAGGCACGTGGGGGTTGGAGCGAGCCCGGCGGCGGCAAGCGTTCTTCCCGCGCTTGCCTGCGCTATCCTGGGGGTGCTCTTGCTCTAGGGAGCTCGGGGGAATGGGCGCGGAGCGGCAAAAGGCCCCCGCCCTGGGGGCGGAAGATCTGTGTTGCAGATACCGGGAGCCCGATGTGGCGGCTCTTGTGGGGGTTACGCTTGGACTGGAGAGCGGCGAACTCGTTGCGCTCATGGGAGCGAGCGGTGCCGGTAAGACCACCCTCCTTAAATGCCTGAACCGGGTTATTCCCTCGTTCGAGTCGGCGGCGCTTTCGGGCCGGGTTGCGGTGGGTGGAAGGTGGCTAGAGCGGGAGGGTATAAGAGACCTGGCAGGAGAAGTCGGAATGCTGTTTCAAGACTTCGAGGCGCAGCTCTTTTCGACGGACGTGGCGCGCGAGGTCGCTTTCGGCGTAGAGCAGTTGGGCGTCGAGACCGACGAGGCGAGAAAGCGAGTCGAGTGGGCGCTCTCAGCGGTCGGGCTAGCCGGTCTTTCGCGCCGCGACCCCTCCACCCTCTCCGGTGGGCAGAAGCAGCGAGTGGCCGTAGCGGCGCTTTTGGCGATGAGGCCGCGCGCCATGCTGCTCGACGAGCCGGCCACGGATCTCGATCCTCAGGGTCGGGGCGAGGTTTACGAAACCTTGGGGCGGCTGCGCTCGCAAGGCTTGGCGATCCTGAGCGTCGAGCACGAGGTGGAGTCGGTGCTAGGCGCCGATGCCATCCTCCTCATGCGAGGTGGCAGGATCGTGGCGAGCGGAAGGCCGGGCGAAATCGCCTCCCGTGTGGAGCTATTCGAGGAGGCGGGCGTTAGACCATTCGAGCTGGCGCGGCTTTTTCGCTCCCTGGGCCTCGAGGGCTTGGCGCTGAGCGCCGAAGAGGCGGCTTCGGCGATCAAGCGGGCAGGCTGGAAGGCGGCCGAGGAGGACGGCGCGGGCGAGCAGATGCGCGCGCAGGGGCGGCTCGTTTCGCTCGAAGGGGTCTCGTTCAGGTACGAAGGCGGCGAAGTCGCGCTCAGAGAAGTTTCTTTTACCATTAGGGAGGGCGAGTTCGTCGCCCTTGTGGGGCGAAACGGCACCGGCAAAACCACCCTGGCAAAGCAGATTAACGGCCTGCTTCGGCCTGGGTCGGGCAGGGTCATTTGGCGGGGGCGCGAGCTTGCCACGATGCCAAGGCGCGAGATCGCCGCAAGCGTGGGCTACGTATTCCAGAATCCCGACCATCAGCTCTTTGCGCCGACCCTCTTCGAAGAGGTGGCTTTTGGGCCGCGAAACTTCGGGCTTGGCGGGGCGGCGCTGAGGCGGCGGGTCGAAGAGGCGATCGCAGCCGTCGGCCTCGAGGGGCTGGAGGACAAGGACCCCTTTTGGCTTAGCAAGGGGGAGCGGCAGCGCCTGGCAATCGCCTCGGTCATTTCGCTCGATCCCGAGATGCTGATTCTGGACGAGCCGACGACGGGTCTGGACTACCGTCAGGCGCTGGAGATCATGCGACTTTTGGAGCGCCTGAACCGCCAAGGAAGGACGGTCGTTATGATTACCCATAGCCCTTGGTTGGTGGCGGGCTACGCCGGGCGGGTGCTCGTCATGGAGGAAGGTGAGCTTCGTTGGGAGGGTGCTCCGAAGGAGTTTTTGCTGCGCGAGGAGCTTTTGGCAAGGGCCGGATTCGAGATGCCCCCCGTGGCGGCGGTGAGCCGGCGGCTCGGTAGCCGCGCCGTCACGGTGGAAGAGCTGGTCGGAAAACTCAAGAAGCAAGAAGGGGTGGATCGCGAGAAGTGACGCTTAGCCTCTACCTGGAGCGAGCTACGCCCCTTCACCGCGTCCACCCGGTGACCAAAGTCGTCTGCATGGTGGGGACGTTCGTCGCCACATTCTTGCTCGATGAGCCCTTGTTCATAATGCCGGTCGTGGCGCTCGTGGCCTCGGCAGCGGCGATCGCGCGGGCCTGGGTGAATTTTTGCAGGCTGCGCTGGATCTTCCTGCCGGTGTTCGTTTTCACCTTGGCGATCTGGACGCTTTTCTATCCCCAAGGTGGGGCGAGTGAAGAGGCTCTACGTTTCGGTCTTGGCATGGCGCTCAAGCTCGTTACATTTCTCGGCACAGGAGTGGTCTTTCTATCGACGACAACCATCGAGGAGGCGGCTTACGGACTGTCCTGTCTGGGTATGCCATACCGAATGGCGTTTACCCTCACGCTCTCTTTTAGGCTCGTGCCGCTCTTTCTCGATTCCGCCAAGGCGGTCGTGGAGGCGCAGCGCTGCCGGGGCCTGGAATTTTCCCGGGGAGGGCCTTTGGAAAGGTTCAGGCGCTATGTGCCCGTGATCGTGCCGGTTTTCATGGGCGGACTGAGGAGGGCTGATCACATGGCGATCGCGCTCGAGGTGAGAGGGTTCAGTTGCGGTCGCCGAAGGTCGCTAGTTACGAAACCCGCGGCCGGCCTCCGAGATGCCGTAGCCGGTGTGGTGGCCGCGGCCGTTTTGGTCCTGTATCTTTTCTGGTGGTGGAATGGCACGGGCTTGATCCGCCCCGGAGTCTGACCGAGCGGGCGAAGATGCTTGGGGTGTTTCCCTGGTTGGCGGCTGTTTTCGCGGTGGCGGTCCTTGCCCTGGCGCCAAGCGCCGCTTACGGCTGGAGTCTTGCGGGGCACCGGTTGGTGAGCGACCTTGCGGTTGCCGCGACGCTAGAAGCCTGCCCCAAGCTCGTAAAGGGTAGGGAGCGCCAGCTCGGGTTTCACGCGATAGAGCCCGACATCATCTTGCGCCCGCGAGACGGAAGGAGGGAGGAAATCAGGCATTTCATCGATCTCGATTCCTATGGGCCGCCACCCTTTTCCGCGCTTCCGCGCCGCTACCGGGACGCGCTCGAAAGGTGGGGAAAGGAAACGGTGCGCGAGCGTGGCGTGCTCCCTTGGACGATCGGCAGGATGGCCCGGCGGCTCGAGCGCGAGATCAAGAAAGGAGACTTGAGGCGGGCACGAATTACCGCAGGGAGGCTGGGACATTACGTCGCCGACTCCTACATGCCTCTTCACCTGACCGAGAACCACGATGGGCAGCTATCCGGACAGGAAGGCATCCACCAGAGCGTGGAGCGGCTGGTGGACGCAGATCCGAAGCGGTATAGAGAGGAGGTCAAGAAGCGCGTTAGGCTTCGCCGGCTGGCGATTGCGCAGGTGGAAGGAATCGCGTTTTCTGACATGCTCGAGAGCTATCGGCTGGTCGAGCAAATCCTGCGAGCGGATCGGCGGATCCGCCTCCGCGCCAAGCCGCAGACGAGGGAGTACGAGCGGGCGCTGGGCAGGGAAGTGGGGCCGCTCGTGGAAGCGCAGTTGGCCAAAGGGGCATCGACGCTAGCGGGAATATGGGCCGCCGCTTGCGCTAAATGACGGGCTGTCAAGGTAAAGGCGGGGACGATACGAGCCTTAGCCGAATGCGGCAGGCTGGCTTTCCGGCGCCCGGGGAAGCGAGCTTTGCTGGCTACGCGCCTCTTCGGCCGTCCGCCGTCTTGCTCTACCAGCCCGTGGGGGCGTCTGGTATCCACGCCATGGCAAGAAGCGAGTCGCCCCGGTCTCGGTTTACCGGCCGGAAGAGCGAAGCCTCTTCGGGGGTAACGTCGAGTTCGACTCGCGGGTAGCCTACCGGGGTGCCTTCGCCGACGCACACGAAGGTCGTAGGATCGAAGCGACGGACGCCATAGGCTTGGGCGATGATTCTCCCGATTGCCTGCTGCCGGAGGGTCGGCCTTTGGCCCGGCCGGGGGACGGCGGTGGGGAACTGGGTGATCGTTCGTAGTGCCGCCGCGTGTGCCACGCGCCCGCAAACCAAGTATCTGCCACCAGGGGGCGGGCTTTCTCCTGCCATCGCAAGACGACCAAGCTCCGTGAAAAGCCTCCGTCGGCGCATTTCGGGCGCGACGCAGGCAAGGCCAGCAAGCCCGACGGGCTGGGCTGGAAGCTCGGGAAGATCGATCTGGCGCGTCTCGCCGAGCGCAAAGCCGACGAGCTCACCCGCGCGCCAGGCCGTGGCGACGTAGCGGAGCAGGGCAAGCGAGCGCTCGAGATAGGTGGGGTCGGCCTGCTCGTAGCTTCCCTCGAAGAGCGAAAGGAGACGCCGGCGCGAATCGGCAGAAAGCGCGCCGGCCCGCTCGACTCTCAGCTCGACGGCGAGGAGAAAGCCTTGGCCCTTGGGCGTGGGCGCGTCCATTCTACCTTCCACCATACCCGGCCGACCCGGAGGGGTCGCCGCCGAAAAGTCTATCACGCCATTTGCAGGAATGGTGGGGGGCCCTTCCGAAAATAGAAGGGCAATAGGCAAGCGGCGCGCGCTTGCGAAAACTGCGTCGCAAGGGTAGCGGTATCGTCGATGTGCGTCGGGCGCGTTACTGCCATGCGGTTTTTTGGGCTCTGAGATGAGCGGGAGGACAACTTCAAGAGGCGTATTCTGGGTGCTCGGCTCGCTGGTCTTGCTTGTCGCGATCGCCGCGACGGCGAAGATCGGTTCGGAGTATCTGGGGATCGGAGACATTCCCCACGAGCTCTTGGTCGAGAAATACGCGGATGGGCGGTCGCGCTTCGTTAGAATCGGCCGTGGTAACGTGCATTACAAGGACGAAGGGGAGGGCGAGCCGGTCGTGCTCATCCACGGCTTCGGTGCCTCGCTCCAGACCTGGGACGGTTGGGTGAAGGAGCTGAGCGGCAGCTACCGGGCGATCCGATTCGATCTGCCGCCGTTCGGCCTGACGGGACCTATTGACGATCTTCCGATGGACGGTAATGGTTACGTCGAGTTCCTGGAGAGTTTCGTCGAGGCGCTCGGCTTGAAAGAGTTCTCTCTGGCGGGGAATTCGCTCGGTGGCTACGTGAGTTGGATGTACGCCGCTCGGCATGCGCGAAAGGTGCGAAAGCTAATTCTAGTGGACGCGCTCGCGTATCGACATGATCCTCCCGAGTTGCTGCGCCTGCTGGGGGCGCCCGTAGCGGGTGCGCTGGCGGAGCATCTGACGCCCTATTTCCTGATCAAGAGGAGCCTCCATGAAGTCTACGGGAACCCGGGGAATGTCACGGATTCGCTGGTGAAGCGCTACCAGGACCTGATACGCCATCCGGGCAACCGGCAGGCCATGCGCGCGTTGCTCTCGCAACTGGGGAAGCGGAAGAGCGACTCGGTTCGGTCCCTTCGCACGCCGACGCTCATCCTGTGGGGTCGCCGCGATACGTGGATTCCGCCGGAGCATGCTGAGCGCCTGGCCCGCGACATCGAGAACAGTCGCCTGGTATGGTTCGACGATCTGGGTCACGTGCCCATGGAAGAAGACCCGGCCCGCACGGTGCAGCCGGTCAAGGCGTTTCTTGCCCAGCCCTGAAGTCGCACTTTCCGCTCGGAGCCGAAAGGCTCCAAAACGCGAAGAACTCGGGCGCCCAAGTATCCAAGGTGCCAGGTCGCACCTGGGGCCATGGCCCTGCCCGCCGCTAGCCTTGTCGTCTTGTCCTAGCTAGGCGTGGCTTGGGGTCGTTTGGGTGGGGGCTTGCGAGGCGCGGGTAACCTTTTGGGCTCCCGTGGCGGGATAGGGGATAGGGAGGTCGTGCAATATGGTCAAGGCATGCGGGTCCTCGGAGGAGACGCAAGCTCGCGATGTCGCCGTCATCGGTGGCTGTTTGGGCGGACTTGCGGCGGCTGCGCTACTGGCAAAGAGGGGGCGAAGTGTGGTGGTTTTCGAGAAATCAGATACACTTGGGGGCCGCGCGGTGACCCACGCTTGCGGCGAGTTTCGCTTCAACCTGGGCCCGCACGCCCTCTATAACGGTGGACATGGGGCGCGCCTCCTTCGTGAGCTC
>JBBIJE010000012.1:0-106704 GCA_037446155.1 Myxococcales bacterium
CGATGCAGGTGGAGATGGGATCGAGGAACGAGGAGGCGGCGTAGGAGAAACCACGAGGGGTCGCCATCCATTTTCAACTAAGAATGGCATTGACTCGACGGGGCGGGGCGAGCACTTACACTCCCACGTGCTGCGCTGGGCGCACGGACGACTCGACTTGTCCGTCCACCCGGTGGCCGAGGAATCGAACAAGCTCGCGAAGCGGCGGTTTGCCGCAGTTTCGGAGCAAGAGCTATCGGCGTGGGAAGCGGGCACCGGCGAGTGGGCGGCCCATGAAGGACGGTTGGGCCGCCCGGTCGCCGACGCTCGGAATGAAACTACAAGCTTCTGATAAGCTGGGGCGGCTCTTCCCCATCGGTCCTGCGCGCCGCCTCGGGGCAGCCCTCGGCCTTCGAGGGTAGCGGTTCCGTGCCGAATGCTTCGGCCCTGCGGACTTGGAGCGGCATCAGCACCCGCTAACTTTTCCCATTTCGCACCCTCCCTCGGACAGGTAGACTTCTTCCTGGCTGGTTTTTCTGGAAATGGGCCGATGAAGTGGTGGGTCGAGGATGGGTTTGGGCCTGCCGGGATGCTCCCGGCAAGCCCTGAGGTAAAACGACGCGGCGGCTGCGGCCGCGGGGGCAAAGCCCACAGCGCAGCCAGCCCCCGAAGCCGCCGTTGGCGCGGCCACGCCGGTAAGGTTCTAGATACCGTCCAGAACTTCGCCGCGATAGCCTGCCGCCGCTGCGGCTTTATCCACGTCGTTCCGCTCCCGACGTCCCAGGAGCTCGAGCGCGCATACCGGCCGAACTACTACGGCAAGGAAAAGCCCGATTTCATCGACCGCCAGCGCCGGGATCTCGAGTGGTGGGAGCTCGTTTATCGGGAGCGCTACGAGATGCTCGAGCGGCTGCTTCCCGCCGCGCGCCGGCGCATCCTGGATATCGGCTGCGGGCCGGGCTTTTTTCTCGCGCTTGGGCGAGAGCGGGGGTGGAGCGGCTTGGGATTCGAGCCGGCCCGCCAGGCGGCCGAGCATGCTCGCTCTCTTGGGCTAGAGGTAGTCGAGGATTTTTTCCGGCCTGAAACTACCCGAGGAATCGGATGCTTCGATGTGGTCCATCTTCACGAGGTCCTAGAGCACGTAGCCGATCCCAAAGGGGTCGTAAAGCTTGCTCGGCGTCTGCTCGCCCCCGGCGGCATTCTCTTCGTCTGCGTACCCAACGATTACAACCCGCTTCAGAGGCTGCTTCGCCGCGAGCTGGGCTATCCGCCCTGGTGGCTCTCGCCACCGCATCACTTGAATTACTTTTCGCTCGGCTCCCTCTCGCGCCTTATCGAGCGCTGCGGTTTTTCGATAGAGCACAAGTCCGTTACCTTTCCGATGGAAGCCTTTCTTCTCATGGGCGCCAACTACGTGGGAAACGACTTCGTCGGCAGGCGCGCGCACGGCATGCGCAAGGCGCTGGAACTCAATCTTGCGCGGGCGAAGGCCAGCGGCTGGTTGGCCGAGTTTTACTCCTGGCTGGCCGAGCGGGGGTTGGGGCGGGAGTGCGTGTTGGTCGCGCGAAAGAGGAATCGTTTCGGTGAGAAAAAACGTCATAATCGTATCGATCGATAATCTCCGCTTCGACTGCTTCGGCGCAAGCGGCGAGAAGCGCTGGCTTGAGCAGGCCGGCTTGGCGGAAAAGCTAAAGACGCCGACGTTGGATTGGCTCGCCGGCCAATCGGTAGTCTTTACCAACGCTTTCAGTACCGCAACCTACACGACCGCGGCGCACGCAAGCCTCTTTACCGGGCTTTATCCCCCCAAAAACGGGCTCCGCTCCTTTTTCGGGCACAGACTTTGCCCCGAGGTCACCACGCTTGCCGAGTGGCTGCAGCGAAACTCGTATCGCACCTTTTTCATGAGCGACAACCCGAGCCTCTTCGAGCTGACGGGGTTGACGCGCGGGTTCACGGATCGAGCGAGGGACGAGGACGAGCTTATCGAGGGGCTTTCTCGCGCCGCCGCCGCGGGTAGGGTCTTCGCCTTCGCGCATTTCTTTGACGTCCACGACCCTTATCTTTTCTCGCCCCGCGCGTTGGATGAAGCGGCCAATCGCGACTATTTCGAAAGATTGCGCGCCGAGTGCGCGGCCCATGGTATAGCCTTCGACCGAGGGGACCACCAGAGGACCTACTACGAGCTTTTCTACCGACTGGGGGGCGAGCGCAGTCATTTCTTCCCCTGGTATGTGGAGGGGGTGAACAAGTTCGACCGAGGCAGGCTCGCCCGCTTCATCGAGCGGCTCGACCGAAAGCTAAACGTGCTGCGGGACTGGGTGCTGGTGGTCCTTTCGGATCACGGCGAGGGAAGGGTAGAGGCGGAGGACCCCGGTAAGTTTCGCCACGAGGGGCTTTTGTACGACGAGGTCCTGAGGATCGTCTTCATGCTCCGCTGCCCGCAGGAGCGGCCGCGTCGCGTAAGCGATTTGGTATCGATCGTGGATGTGTTCCCTACCATCATCGCGCTTGCCGGTGGGGAAGAGCGGCCAGCCGAAGGGCGAGACTTGGACGGGCTAATCGTTCCTGGCAAAGGCCATCGGTCGATCTATGCCGAGGCGTGGAGGCGGCGGGGGAAAAGCCTCTTTTCCTCTTTCGACAACGAAAGTTTCCTTCGCCAGCGCGCGGTCAGGGGATGCGATGAAAAGATCGTCTTGAACGGGCGACCCGAGGAGTTCTTGGCCAGCGGAGGGAAGGACACGGAGGCGAAGAAGGAGATCGAGCGGGCCCTTCTTTGCCGCTTCGAGGACGAGAAGAAGCCTTCCTCGCCCGCCGGCCAAGAAGCGTCCGAGTGGCAAGCAAAAAAGCTCGTTCAAGTCTTCGACCTTCTGGCCGATCCCTTCGAGGATCGGCCTCTGGATCTGGGCTCGCTCGATGCCCGAAGAACCGCTCGGGCGCTTGGCGCGCTGGGCGAGATCGGGGGAATCGAGGCGAAGGCGGTTTTGGGACCGGAGCTTGGGCTTTTCGATGCGCTCGCCAGGCGCGTTTCGGCGATCGTGGATTTTGCGGGCGAAGAGCCG
Source organism: Myxococcales bacterium (assembly GCA_037446155.1). Lineage (GTDB taxonomy): Bacteria > Desulfobacterota > Binatia > UTPRO1 > JBBIJE01 > JBBIJE01. The sequence continues at coordinate 3,042 of JBBIJE010000012.1, forward strand.
CTTGCCATCTGGGGCGCGGGAGAGCACACGCGCATGCTCTTCGCCAAGACTCCGATCGCGCGAGCTAACATAGCCGCGCTTGTCGATAGCGATGAGGCCAGGTGGGGGAAGAAGGTGGAAGGGTTCGAAGTCGAGTCGCCGCGGGTTTTAGCCGAGCGGCGGCTTGCCGGCGTCATCGTCTCCTCCCACGCCTTCGAGCGGGAGATATTCGAGGCGGCGACGCGGGATTTCGGGATCGAGCCGGCGAAGGTCTTTAGGCTCTACGATGATCGAGAGGATCGCGGTCGCGAATATTCGCCGGAAGAGGAGGCGAGCGTGGCGCGCCAACTCGAGGAGCTGGGGTATCTATGACCGAGGCTTGCGATCTTTGCGGACGGGAAGGGCTCGAGGAGATCTATATCCCTCGGGGCCGCGGGGGCGACGAGGTGGTGACGATCTGCCCCGGGTGCTCGCTTCTTCAGACGCTGCCCCGGCCGAGGCGGCCGAAACACAAGAATCCTCGGCTTTCCAGTGGCGCGGACTTCGGTAATCTTCGCTATCACAAGGGACTCATGAGCGAAAGGGCGCTCGCGTTCTTGCGCCGCTGCGTTGCGCCAGATTCGGTTTGCGCCGCTCTCGATATCGGGGCGAATCGGGGGCATCTCGTGCGGGGGATCGAGGAGTGGCTGTCGGAAGGGCAGGATCACCATCGGGGTGGTACGAGGATCGTAGCCGTCGAGCCGGATCACGGGGTGGTGGACTGGCATTGCCCGTCGTCGCGGGTGCGCTTGCTCCTCGGACGCTTCGAGGACGTCGATTTTGCGGGGGAAAGATTCGATCTCGTAACCTGCTTTCACACCCTCGAGCACGTCGATCGCCCGCGATCCTTCCTAGAGAAGATCGCCGGCCTGCTTTCGGCGAAAGCGAAGCTCTTTGTCGAGGTTCCCGATTGTGCGAGCATTCGTGCCTCTGGCGTGGTCGAGGAGTTTTTCATAGACAAGCATCTTTACCATTTCTCGCGCGCCACTCTCGACGCTTATCTCAAGCTGGCGGGCTTTCGCCCGATCGTCTGGGGCGGGGCAGAGGATTCGTCGATCTCGGTTTTGGCCGAACCCGCTTCGCGCGCCGCGTCGGCTCGAGCAGTTCTTTCGGCGTTGAGCGGCAAGGCGCCCGCCGTGAGGCGCATGGTGGCGCAGTACGAGCGGCGGCTTGCGCGCAACCTCGAGGGGCTCCTCGACCTGGGAGCCTTCATCCGCGAAAGCAGCGGCCGGCGGATTCTTCTTTGGGGGGCGGGGAGAATCTTTCATGCCTTCGTCGACGCCTGTGGGCCGACCTGCCTGCGCGGCTGCGGGCAGGTCGCTCATCGGGTGGTAGGGTTGGTCGATAGCTTCGTAGCCGCGCCCGAGGTCGCCGGCCTGCCCGTGTTGCGGCCGGAGGCGGCGAAAAGCCTTTCCCCGGACTTGATCATCGTCTTCTCGCGCGATTATTTTTCGCAGATCGAAGCCAAAGCTAGGCGGCTACTTGGAGCGGGGGTGGAGGTCGTCCGGTACGACTGGCTGATGCCAACCGGCGCGGGTTCGCCGGCGTGCGCTCGATCGGCCGAGCCGGCGGGCTCGCGTGCCTGAGAAGGACATGGAGCGGGAGCGGCAGTCCTTGCGATCGTGGCGCGGCCGTGGCGATCGGCCGGAAGGGGAATTCGACCCGGCCGAGCTTTCGGCCAAGGCCAATGCGATTCGCCGCCATGCGCTTGCGATGATCTACCGCGCTGGTTCTGGCCACCCGGGCGGGAGTCTTTCGGCGGCCGACATTCTCGCCTACCTCTATTGGCGCGAGCTTCGGTTTCGCGTGGACGATCCCGCTTGGGAAGATCGCGACCGCTTCGTCCTCTCCAAGGGTCACGCTTGTCCTGCCCTCTACGCGGTTGCCGCGCAAGTCGGTCTTCTCTCGCACTCGGCACTTTCGGGTTTTCGGTGCTTGGGAAGCCCGCTACAAGGCCACCCTCACTTGGGCTCGACCCCTTGGGTAGAGGCCAGCACCGGCTCCCTCGGGCAGGGCTTTTCCGCCGCCATCGGAATGGCGCTCGGCCTTCGCTTTCTCGGACGCAAGGCGCGTGTGTATGTAATGGTAGGGGATGGCGAGCTGCAGGAAGGAGAGATCTGGGAGGGGGCGATGCTCGCCGGCCACCGCAAGCTCGACAACCTATGCCTCATAATCGACTACAACAAGATGCAAAGCGACGATCTCAATGAAAACGTAGTCGGCCTCGAACCGCTTCGCCGCAAGTGGGAAGCCTTCAACTGGTCGGCGCAAGAAATAGACGGCCACGACTTCCGGGCGATCGCGAAAGCACTGGAGTGGGCGAGGCGAAACCCCGGCGCGCCTTCGGTCATAATCGCGCACACCGTGAAGGGAAAGGGGGTTTCCTTCATGGAAGGGTCACCCGCCTGGCACGGTAGCGTGAAACTCAGGCGGGAGGAAGCGATGCAGGCGCTTTGCGAGCTCGGCGCAAGCGGCGCCGAGATAGAAGAGTTGATCGATGAGAAGTAACGCTGCCGCGCGATCCCCGCTTCTCATCGGAACCGGCGGCGACTCGCTGCGCGAAGCCTTCGGAAGGGCGCTCGTGGAGCTGGCCGAGCGCTACCCCCGCTTCGTCGTCTTCGATGCGGACGTGGCCGGTGGTACGGGAACCCATCACTTCCGCCGGGCTTATCCCGAGCGCTTCTTTCAATTCGGTATCGCGGAGCAAAACATGCTGGCCGCGGCCGCCGGATTCGCAACCACGGGGCTGACGCCCATCGTCACGACCTTCGCCGTCTTCGCGCTTCGCGCGCTGGAGCAGATACGCCTTTCCATCGCTTACCCAGGACTCGACGTGAAGATCGTGGCGAGCCACCCGGGGCTCGACGTGGGCCCCGACGGAGCGTCGGCGCAGGCGCTGGAAGACCTCGCCGCATTCCGGGCGATTCCGCAGATGACGGTCATCTCTCCGGCCGACCCCTTCGAAGTCAGGCTCGCTACCGAGGCTATCCTGCGCCACAAGGGACCGGTTTACATGCGAACCGGGAGAAGCCCCGCGCGGGCGGTCTTTGCCGGGGCGGATAGGCCTCTTGCAGAGTATCCTCGCTCCTTCGAGATCGGACGCGGATGCGTGCTAAGGCGCGGTGGCGACGTTACGATAGTGGCCTGCGGTGTCGAGGTGGCGCGCGCCCTCGATGCGGCGGAGATTCTCGAGGGGGAAGGGATAAACGCCACCGTGGTAGATATGGCGACGCTCAAGCCGCTGGATCGATCTCTGCTTTTGGAGTGCGCCGAGCGGACCGGATGCTTCGTCACCGCCGAGGATCACAACGTCATGGGCGGCTTGGGCGGGGCGGTGGCGGAGGCGCTGACCGAGGCCCATCCCTGCCCGGTCGAGTTCATCGGGGTGCGGGATACCTTTGGGCAATCGGGCGAGCCAGCCGATTTGGCCGAGGCTTACGGCCTTACCGGTCCATTCATCGCCGCGGCCGCGCGCAGGGCGATCGCGAGAAAGAGGGGTGTTTGAGTGCGGCTTTCGGGACGCGTTGCGATCGTTACGGGCGGAAGCGGCACCATCGGGCGGGCCATAAGCGTAGCCCTTGCCAGACGAGGCGCAGCGGTTTGCATCACCTACCTCGAAAACGCCGAGCGGGCGAACGAGCTTGCGCAGGCAATAACGCGCGACGAGAAGGTTGCGGCGCTGGCGCTTCCCATGGACATGCGCAGTCGCGATTCTATTGTGCGTGCCGTGGCAGCTTGCGAATCGGCCCTCGGAGGCATCGATATCCTGGTAAACAATGCGGGTGTGAACCGGCCGGCGGATTTCGATCGCGTGAGCGAGGAGGACTGGGACGAGGTGCTCGCGGTAAACTTGAAGGGTCCCTTTCTCTGCGCGCAGGCGGTGCTGCCCGCCCTTGCGCGCCGCGGGGGTGGAAGCATAGTGAACGTGGGATCGGTAAGCGGCCAGTACGGCGGCCCGCGCACGGCGCATTACGCGGCTAGCAAGGCGGGCCTCGTTTCGCTCGGCCAGGTGATCGCGAGGTTCGGCGCTAAATATAACGTGCGCTGCAACACCGTCGCGGCGGGCCTCATCGGATCGGAGATGGCGCACAGTGCCCTTGCCGCCCCCGGGGTCCGCGATCAGCTGAAGGGCATCTTGCTCGGGCGGCTGGGAAGGCCCGAGGAGGTGGCCGAGGCAGTGGTTTTTCTTGCCTCGGATGCGAGCAGCTACGTGACAGGTCAGACTCTCAATGTAAACGGAGGGCTTTACTTCTGAGTCGGACTCTGTTCGTCGTGGGCGGCGGGATCGAGGCCGTGCCCGGCATCGTAAGGGCACGCGAGATGGGCCTTCACGTGGTTTGCTCGGACGCCCGCCGCGACGCGCCTGGCTTTGCCGTTGCCCACGACGTGATAGTAGCTAGCACCTATGACGTCGAAGGGACGGTCGAAGCGGCGCTGCGTTACGCGGCTCGTACGAGGCCGATTGACGGCGTGATCTGTATCGCGGCCGACTGCTTCCTGACGGTCGCTCACGTGGCACGCGCGCTCGGGCTTGTCGGCTTGGCGGTGGAGACGGCCGAGCTTTTGGCGAGCAAGCTTTCGGCCAAAGAGCTTCTCGCTCGAGCAGGCGTGCCGGTGCCGAGGTGGACGGGGGTGGAATCGGAAGACGCGCTTCGCGCACTGGCCCGCCAATGGGGACTCCCGCTCGTCGTCAAGCCGGTGGACAGCAGGGGGGCGCGCGGGGTATCGCGCCTAGCCGATGGGGTGGATCCCGCTTGGGCTTATCGGCACGCGCTTTTGGAGTCGCCGAGCAAGTGCGTCATGGCGGAGGAGTTTCTCGCCGGGCCCCAGGTAAGCACCGAGTCGGTCGTGGTGGATGGGCGGGTTTTCACGGTCGGATTTTCGGATCGAAACTACGAGTACTTGGAGCGCTTTTCCCCTTACATAATCGAGAATGGCGGCGAGCTGCCGAGCTTTTTGGATCCTCATACCTGCGAGGAGATAAGGCGGGTGGTAGAGAAGGCGGTGGCTGCGGTCGGTATCCGAAATGGAACGGTAAAAGGGGACATCGTCGTAAGCGGCGGAAAGCCGCACGTAATAGAGATAGCCCCTAGGCTTAGCGGGGGCTACTTCTGCACGCACGAGATCCCGCTCAACACCGGCGTCGATTTCGTCGGCGCGGCCATCCTCCTTGCGCTCGGGGAGGCGCCGAGAAGCGAGGACCTGGAGCCCAAGTACGAGCGGGCGGTTGCACAGCGCTATCTTTTTGCCGATCCCGGCCGCGTCGAGAAGGTGTGCGGAGTCGAGCAAGCGGCCCGCCTGCCCGGGATAGAATTGTGCGAGGTTCGCGTGCGCCCGGGCGATATCGTCCCTCCCATCCGAAGCCACCCGGCACGGGCCGGTGTGGTCATCGCCACCGGGGGCGACCGCCTGGAGGCCGTCGAGCGGGCCTCTTCTGCCATCGCCACCCTTCGCATTGTAACAAGTGCCATGAGCTAGGCGATGCGCCCGCCGAGACGCCAAAAGGGGGCGGGCAAACATTCTTGCCGGCGTGTGCAGGCGAAAAAAGTGCCGCGCGGAAAAATGCGGGAAACTTTTTCCGGGCACTACCCTCATGGGCTCTAAAGTTGCTGCGCTCCCCTGCCGATAAGAGACAACGAGTTGGGAAAGAAAGGGGGTGATGCGGCGGATCCCGGGATCGTCCCGTGCCGTGAAAGGGAGGGTGGTTGAAGCGGTGCGATGTGGGGCGGGGGAGGTTTGGCGGTTGTGGGGAGAGAGCCAAAGCAGGGGAGAGGCAATAAAACCGGCCGGACAGGGATGCCCGGCCCAAGAAAGTCAAGGAGGAAGTTGGTATGGGTCTTGTAGTTAACACTAACGTACCATCGCTTACGGCCCAGCGGCACCTCGAGAACTCGACGCTTTCTCTCAATACGTCGCTGGAGCGACTGTCATCGGGCCTGCGGATCAACTCGGCGGCCGATGACGCCGCCGGCTTGGCCATCGCGGACCGACTCAAGGCGGACGTGCGCATCGCGACGCAGGCGGTGAGAAACGCCAACGACGGGGTGAGCGCCGTGAGTTTGGCGGAGCGGACCCTGGGCGAAGTCGGCAACATTCTCACTCGATTGTCCGAGCTTGCTTCCGAGGCGGCGACCGGTTTGGTGAGCGCAACGCAGCGAAGTGCCATTCAGGAGGAGTTTACCGCGCTGGTTTCGGAAATCGACCGCATCAGTCAGACGACGACCTTCAACGGCGTGCTCCTTCTTTCGGCGGGAACCACGGTCTCGCTGCAGGTCGGAATCGACGGGACGGCGAACTCCCGGATCTCGTTCAACAGCATCGATGCCACCTCGAGCGGGATCGGGCTTTCGAGCGTTGCGGTTTCCACGCAGGCCCTCGCTCAGTCGGCGATCGACTCGATCAACTCTGCGATCTCGACCGTGGCCAACAAGAGAGGCAGTCTCGGCGCCGTGCAGAGCCGGCTCCAGACCGCGATCTCCAACCTGCGGGTCGCCCGGGAGAACTTCGCGGCAGCCGAATCGCGCATCAGGGACGCCGACATGGCGGCGGAGACGGCGGCACTCACCCGTGCCAGCATCCTCCAGCAGGCCGGCGTCGCGGTCTTGGCGCAGGCGAACCAGCAGCCCGCTCTAGCCCTGAGCTTGCTCGGGTAAGTCTAGAAGGGATGGATGGGTTGCGGCCGGGGCCTCCAAGGGGCCCCGGCCGTAAGCCGCCGAGATAGGGAGCCGAGCACAGAGGTAAGCCATGAACGCAGTCGACTTGACCCAAGCCGTGTCGTCGGCACCCGCGCCGCGTCAGGCTGTGGGGCAGGTGGGTGGTCGGGGCGCGGAGGCGGGACCGGCCGCGGTGACTGGCGAAGTTAAGAACGAACCGACGGGGGCGCAGGAAAGCGGCGCTCCGGCACCGCCAAAGGAAGAGGAAGGGAGCGGCTCCGAGGGAAGGCGGGCTGCAGACACCGCGATCGAACAGAAGGTAGAGGAAGCCAAACGGCTCGCCGGACTTTTCAATCGGAGGCTGTCGTTCGATCTCAACCACGAAGTGGATCGAGTCGTGATAAGCGTGATCGAAAAGGACACGGGGCGGGTGATCAGGAAGATCCCGCCCGAGGAGATGCTGCGGGTGCTGCGGCAGCTCCACGAGGCGCGCGGCTTGATCCTCGACGCCGAGGGGTAGTGGATGCCAACAATCACGGTAGGCGGCCTGGCCACCGGGCTCGACACCAACACGATGATAGAGCAGCTCGTCGCTCTGGAGCGCAGGTCGGTGGACCTGATCGTGGAGCGTAGAGTGGCGGTTTCGGACCAACAGACCGCGTACCAAAGTCTCAACACGAAGCTTTTGGCGCTCAAGGGAGCGCTTTCCGACATGCGAGATCCGACCAAGTTTCTCGTAAAGTCGGCTACCTCGAGCAACGAATCCGTCCTTACCGTCTCGGCGGGGGACGGAGCGACCTCGGGGACGACGACGATCACGGTCTCGGCGCTGGCCAAGGCGGCGATCGCGACCTCCGGGGTCGGCAAGTCGGCCTCGACCGACACCATAGCGAGCGGCAGCGGCACCTTCGAGTTCCGCCTGGGCAGCGGAAGCACCCAGACGGTGAACATCGATGCCACGACCACGCTCTCCGATCTCGCAACCGCCATCAACGATCTTTCGGCTGGCGTCACGGCCTCCGTCGTGAACCTCGGCACCTCCGCATCTCCCGACTATCGCCTGCAAATAGTCTCGAACGACACCGGCGCCAGCAACGATATAACGATCGTAAACGACGATACCGACATTTCGATCACCACTACGCAAAATGCGAGCGACGCCTCCTTTACCGTGAGCGGCTTCGCCACCGCTCTGTCGCGGGAGAGCAACACGTTCGACGATGTCATCCCGGGCGTGACGGTTACGCTCAACACGACCGGCACGGCGGTAGTCACGGTGAGCAACGACGTCTCGGCCATCTCCTCCAGCATCCAAGACCTGGTGGACAAGTTCAACGACATCGTCAATTTCGTAAGCTCGGAGTCTTTGGTAACGCAGGACACCGAAAGCTCCGACCGCGAAACCACGATCGGCCCGCTGGCCGGAGATGGCACGGCGAGAGGAATCGTCGAGCGGCTCCACGATCTCATCGCCTCAGAAGTTTCCGGCCTTTCGGGAAGTTATTCGTCGCTTTCGCAAGTCGGGATCAAAACCGAGCGCGACGGTACACTCACGTTCGATTCATCGAAGCTCAGCTCCGCGGTTGCCTCCGATGCCGTTTCGGTAAGAGAGCTTTTTGCCGGCACGAGCAGCGTCGATGGGGCTGCCGACCGGCTCTACGACTACGTAAACGGCCTCACTCAGACGGGTGGTATCGTCGATTTGCGCGAAGACGCCCTGTCGGATCAGATCGAGAGCCTGGACGATCAGATCGAGAGCGCCGAGCGGGCCGTCGATGCCTTCGAAGCGAACCTGAGGGCGACATTTGCCAACCTCGAGGTTCTGATAAGCGGACTGCAAGCGCAAAGCACCTTTCTGCTCAACACGCTGCTCAGGCAGGGATGATAGTTCGAGGCTCGAGGAGGAAGAAGAGATGACCCCGAAGGCGTATGCCCGCACCTACCAGCAGACACAGGTAGCCACGATCGATCGCGCGCGGTTGCTCCTGCTGGTTCTGGATGGAGGGCTGAAGTTCTTGAAGCTCACGAACCAGGCGGGCGAGCAGGAGGACTGGCCAAGATTCGCCGAGTTCTTGAGCAGATCCCAAGCCATAATCGCCGAGCTCATGAACACGCTCGACCATAGAGTCGGACAGGATCTCTCGCGCAACCTCGAGCGCCTCTACGAGTTCATGCTTTACCATTTGACCGACGCCAACGTCACGAGAAACCCGGCCAAGGTGCGAGAGGTAACGCGGATATTCGAGGTCATAGCCGGTGCCTTCCGGGAAGTGATCGAAAACGGCGCGGGCAAAAGCCGAAGCGCTTCCCATTTTGCCTCGGCGGCCGCGCAAACGGCGAGCGCAGCCTGAGATGGCCGGCGAAGGCGCCCATAGGAAAGCCCTGCTGTTGCAGGAGCTCGTGCGGCTTTACCGGCGGCTCGCGGCGGCTTTGGCCGCAGGAAGCTGGCGCGAGGTGGAAGAGATCCAGGCTACCCTGCTCGAGGCCCACGGGGCGTTTGCGGCCCTCGGGCGCGGCGCGCAGCCGAATCCACCCCAGCTTTCCGCCGAGGAGGAAGAGGCTGTACAGGACGCAGTCCGAGCCTGCGGGGAAGCCAGGGCGGAGGCGGAGGCGGCGAAAGCTCGAATCGGGGAAAAGCTCGCCGGCTTGGGAAGAGGCCGCCAGGCCCTGGCTAAGTATCGCCCCAAGCGCTGGTACGCCGTGCCTGCGCGCTTTAGGAGCTGCTCGGCCTAAGGGGCTTTTCGGACGCCACCCCTCCCGCCTCCGCTCGAATCCCTTAGCCTGGGTTCGGCCCGTCTCGGTTCTGACCCCCCCGACAGATCTCTGACACGCCCTTTTTCGGCGCACATGCTTGCACGAGCCATAGGTCCTCGTTCGGGAGGGAGATTTTTGCCTAACGAAGGGCGATCTTGGCCCCTTGGCGGCGCAACTTCGGAGTTTTCTCGGGCTCCCTTCCGTCCCAGAGCATGACCGTTACGGGTTTGGCGCCGATGGCACCGCGATTGCTTGGAGAGCTTTCGGCTCACCCGGGTTGCTTGGGCCGGGCGAGCGGGGGCGGAAGCGAAAAAGGGCTATGAGCGATCATGTCTTTTCCGATCGAGTGGTCCTCGTTACCGGGGGCACCGGATCCTTCGGCACCGCCTTCGTTCGCATCGTCCTGGAAAACTATTCTCCCAGAAAACTCATAATCTTGAGCCGCGACGAGCTAAAACAATCCCAGATGCAGGAGCGATTCACCGACCGGCGACTTCGTTTCTTCATCGGGGATGTGCGCGACCGGGAGCGGCTTTACCGTGCCTTCGACGGCGTCGATATGATCGTTCACGCGGCCGCCATGAAGCAGGTCCCGGGCTGCGAGTACAATCCTTTCGAGGCGATCCGGACAAACGTGATCGGGGCTCAAAACGTGATCGACGCGGCCATCGATCGTAAGGTGAAAAAAGTGATAGCGCTGAGCTCCGACAAGGCCGCAAACCCGGTGAATCTCTACGGAGCCACCAAGCTCTGCTCGGACAAGCTGTTCGTAGCCAGCAATTCGTACTCCGGTGGAAGCGGTACCGCCTTCAGTGTGGTGCGATACGGCAACGTCCTCGGCAGCCGCGGCAGCGTCATTCCCCGCTTTAGACGCCTGAGGGATAGCGGGCGGCTGCCGATTACCGACCAGAGAATGACCAGGTTTTGGATCACGCTCGATGCGGCGGTGCGCTTCGTGATCCGCTGCTTCTACCTCATGCGGGGTGGCGAGATCTTCGTTCCCAAGATCCCGAGCATGCGCATAGTGGACCTCGCGCGCGCCATAGCCCCTGACTGCGAGTTCGAAGAGGTGGGGATAAGACCGGGCGAGAAGCTTCACGAAGTCATGATACCCGAGGACGACGCTCGCCGCGCCCTCGAGTACGACGACTATTACGTGATTCAGCCGACCTTCGCGTGGTGGAGCACGGAGCTGCAAAAACTCAACGGAGGGCGGGCTGTGCCGGACGGTTTTTGCTACTCGAGTGACCGAAACCGCGAGTGGCTTTCGGTCGAGGAGCTGCGAGACCGGGTGGGGGATTTGGACGTGCCCGATGCTGCCGTATAGCCGCCAGACGATCCGCGAGGACGACCTCGCCGCCGTGGTCGAGGCGCTGCGCCAAGAGCTCATTACCCAGGGGCCTCGGTTGGAGCGGTTCGAGGAAGCGCTGGCCGGCTACTGTCGGAGCCGCTTTTCGGTGGCGGTGTCGAGCGGTACGGCGGCCTTGCATCTGGCCTGCTTGGCGGCAGGGGTGGGGCCCGGGGCGGAGGTGCTTACCTCTCCGCTCACCTTCGTCGCCACGGCAAACTGCGCCCTTTACTGCGGAGCCAAACCGGCCTTTGTCGATATCGATCCCAGAGACGGCAACATGTCGCCGGCGCGCCTCGAGGAGGCGCTCGCCGCGCGAGCAAAGGCCGATCGCAGAGTCGCCGCCGTGATCCCCGTGCACTACGCGGGCTATCCCTGCGAGATGGAGGAAATCGCTGCGGTTGCGCGTGCAGCGGGAGCGGTCGTGATCGAGGACGCTTGCCATGCTCTGGGCGCGAGCTGGCGCGATCGAAAAGGGGTGTGGCACCGCGTCGGAGACTGCTTCGCTTCCGACATGACCGTGTTCAGCTTCCACCCGCTAAAGAGCATCACCACAGCGGAAGGGGGAGCGATCACCACCAACGATCGGGCGTGTTACGAGCGCCTCAGACGCCTCAGGGCGCACGGAGTGGTGCGGGCCTCGCAAATGGCGAGCGGAAGCCGCCCGCCGTGGTATTACGAGGTCAGGGAACTCGGCTTCAACTACCGGATTAGCGATCTTCAGTGCGCGCTGGGAGAGGCGCAGTTAAGAAAGCTTCCGGAGTTTATCGGCGCCCGAAGCCGGCTGGCGCACGCCTACCGCCGAAGTCTCGAGGGGCTCGATGGGATCGAGCTCGTGGAGTGGAAGGATGGGCGGGAGTCGGCGCACCACTTGTTCGTGATCCGGATAGACCCGAAAACGGCCAGCCGGGATTGGGTAGCTAAGAGGCTGGCGGAGCGAGAAATCGGGACCCAGGTGCACTATCTACCGGTGCACTTGCATCCGTACTATCGAAGCCGTTTCGGCTACGAGCCCGGGGCCTTTCCGCGGGCCGAGGAGTTTTACGCGCGCGCGCTCTCCCTGCCGCTCTATCCGGAGCTGTCGGAGCGCGATCAGAGGCGGGTAATAGGATCGTTGCGCGCGGCGCTTACGGAAGCTAGCGGGCGCATCGCCGGCCGCGAGCAGAGCGGCGTCATCGGTGCGCAGCGAGGAGGGGGGCTGTGGACAGGATAAGAATCGGAGATCGTTGGGTGGGGCCGGGCGAGCCCTGTTTCGTCATCGCCGAGGTGGGATCCAATCATGACGGAAGCCTCGAGCATGCGTGCGACTACATCGATTTGGCGGCGGATTTGGGCGCCGACGCGGTAAAATTTCAGTCCTTCTCGGCCGCCTCGCTCGTGAACCAGAGATGGCCCAACGGAGGCGGGGGCACAATGGCCACGCCCTTTCTCTCGACCTTGAGCCGGCTCGAGCTTCCCCTGGCCTGGCACGCGCGGCTTCTGGAGAGAGCGCAGAGCCGCGGTCTGGTGTTTCTTGCGACGGCGTTCGACGAGGAGCGGGTCGATTTCCTTGCGAGTCTGGGAGTGGCGGCATTCAAAGTTGCCTCGGGGGACTTGACCCACGAGCCCTTGCTTTCGCGCGTGGGAAGCTACCGCAGGCCTGTAATACTCTCTACCGGCTTGGCCACGCTGGAAGAGATCGAGCGCGCGGTGTGGGTGCTGGAGACCGCCGCAGGATGGACCGAGCGCGCGAGCGCGCCCGTGATCCTCCTCCACTGCGTCTCCTCCTATCCGGCCCGGCCGGAGTCGCTCAACCTGCGCTCGCTCGGGACGCTACGCGAGCGTTTCGCCCTCCCGGTCGGTTTTTCGGACCACAGCGAAAGCGCCACTCTGCCCGTGGTAGCGGTTGCCCTCGGGGCTTGCGTGATCGAAAAGCACCTCACCTTCAGCAAGCAGACCGCTGGCCCGGATCATGCCTTCGCCCTGACTCCCAGAGAGTTTCGCGAGATGGTACGGAACATCAGGGAGGCGGAGGCCTCTTTGGGAGAGCCGGTGAAGGGACCCCAGGAGGAGGAGATGAGCGAGCGGGTGTTCGCGCGCCGCGGTCTCTTCGCGGCCTGCGACATTCCGCAGGGCACGCGCCTGGCGCGCGAGATGATCAAGATAGTTCGCCCCTGCCTGGGCCTGGAGCCTGGCAAGCTCGAGTGGGTGGTGGGAAAGGTGGCGGGTCGCGAGATTCGTGCCGACGAGCCGATCGAGGCCTCCATGCTGAGCGAGGCCGGTCAAGCATGAAAAAAGGGCCGCTGGCAGTGGTTCAGGCGCGGATGGGATCTACGCGCCTGCCCGGCAAGGTGCTAGCTCCTATCGTTGGCAAGCCTGCGCTCGAGCTCATGGTGGAGAGGCTGCGGTATATCGATCCGCTCGAGGCGGTAGTGATCGCCACGACCGATCTTCCCGAAGACGCCCCCATCGCCGACTTGGCCCAGCGTTTGGGATGCCCGGTCTATCGGGGAAATGCTCTCGACGTCCTCGACCGGTACTACCAGGTGGCGCGTCTATTCGACGCTCACGCCGTGGTGCGCTTTACCGCGGACTGTCCCCTCATCGATCCCCAAGTGAGCGCAGCGGTGATCGAAGGCTTTTCGGCCGGGGACTTCGATTACGTCTCGCTCGCCGGAGACTTTCCGGACGGACTGGATACCGAGGTGATCGGCCGCGCGGCTTTGGAGATCGCCTGGCAGGAGGCTAGCCTCCCCTCCGAGCGCGAGCATGTGACGCCCTTTATCTGGAAGCATCCCGATCGCTTTCGGGTGGGCAGGTGGGAATTCCCAGGATCGAAGCGGCAGCATCGGCTCCAGGATCGAGCGCAAAGCCGCGCTCTCGATCTGTCCAAGCTCAGGTGGACCCTGGATTACCGCGAGGATCTCGAGCTGATACGAGCCGTTTACGAGCGCCTTTACGCACCGGGTCCGCCCTTCGGGTGGCGCGAGATCGTGGCTCTCATGGAGAAGGAGCCGAAGCTTTGCCGCCTCAACGGGGGAATCTTGCGAAACGAGGGCTACCTTAGGTCGCTGGCGTCCGAGGGAAGGCCTCTTCGCCCCGATGGCTGTGCGAGTCGCGACGATCCCATGGAGGTATGATGAGTAACAGAAAGACGCCCTTTAGGGCGCAAGCTCAGGCCAAGGATCTGGGCTCCCACGGGAAGCCGAAGCCGACCCTGCCGAAGCGCTTGAAGAGGAGGGTCGGCCGAGCGCGAAGAGCAGGCGCGTCAATGGCTGATATTCATTACCATGAGGAGCGCGGCGCAGAGCTTTCGGCGCAACAGGCGCCGGCCCCCTCGCTCCCTCTCGGTGCGCGATCCCGCGGCCGGCCGCTGTGCAACTCGCTCGCGCTCTGGGAGCGAGCCCAACGGGTCATCCCCTGCGGGACGCAGACTCTGAGCAAGGCGCCCAGTCAGTTCATCTACGGCGTCTATCCCATCTATATAGCGCGCGGCCTCGGCAGTCGGGTGTTCGACGTGGATGGCAACAGCTACATAGACTACCCGATGGGGTTGGGCGCGATCCTGCTCGGGCACGCCTATCCACCCGTGGTGGATGCGATCTGCACTCAGGCGAGCCGCGGCAGCGTGTTTACGCTCATGCATCCCCTGGAAGTGGAGCTCGCGGAGTGCCTCTGCGACATCATCCCTTGCGCCGAGATGGTTCGCTTCGCCAAGAACGGCTCCGACGTGACGGCTGCCGCGGTGAGACTGGCCCGTGCGGTGACGGGGAGGGAGAAGGTGGCGTACTGCGGCTATCACGGATGGCAGGACTGGTACGCGATAACCACCATGATGAAGGACGGGGTTCCGGCCGCACTGGGCGAGCTTGCGCTTCCCTTCCGCTACAACCAGATCGAGACCTTGCAGGCGATCTTCGAGGAAAACCGAGGCGAGGTTGCGGCGGTGATCTTCGAGCAGGGGGGGGAGGAGCCGCGCGACGGCTTTCTGCAGAAAGTCGCCGAGCTCGCTCGCTCCGAGGGGGCACTGCTCATCTGGGACGAGATCGTGACCGGGTTTCGCTATGCGCTCGGGGGCGCGCAGCAGTACTACGGGGTGACCCCAGATCTGGCGTGCTTCGGCAAAGGCCTGGCCAACGGGATGCCGCTTGCGGCCCTCGTCGGCCGGCGCGATCTGATGAAGGAATTCGACCGCGTCTTTTTCTCCATGACGTTCGGCGGGGAAAGCGTCTCCCTTGCCGCAGCGCTCGCTACCCTGGGAGAGATAAGGTCGAGAGACGTCATCAAATACCTCTGGCAGCTCGGAGCGTACTGGAAACAGGGGTTCGAGCGCTTGATGCAAGGGACCTCCGTTCCGGTCAGCCTCTCTGGGGTGGCGCCGCGCACCGGGTTCGTCTTCGGATCGGCCTGCGGCTACGAGCCACGGGAGATCCGAAGCCTCTTCCTCCAGGAATGCGTGAAACGAGGGGTTCTTTTCGGAGTTCCGATATTCATCTCCTTTTCGCACTCGCCTCAGGATGTCGAGCTTACGCTCGAGGTGGTTTCGCAGGCGCTGGCCGTGGTCGAGCGGGCGATGAAGGCGGGCGATCTCCATAGCCGAATGGAGGGTGAAATGGCAGGAGAAGTGTTCCGCGAGCGAAGCCAAGGCGCCGCTTTTTCGGGCCGCAGGGCTTCGCTGGAGGTGGCACGTTGAGGGTAATCGTAGTCGGATGCGGATCGATAGGGGGGCGCCATCTCGCCAATCTCGCTAGCCTCGGGGTGGAGGAGTTGGTGGTCTGCGATCCGGACGAGAAAAGAAGGCGCTCGGCGGCCGCGACTCCGGGGGTGTGTGGCGTGTATGCGGATCTCGAAGACGCCCTGCGAGGCGGCGCCGATTGCGCTTTCATCTGCAGCCCCACGAGCTTTCACCTCGAGCAGGCCGAAGTGGCGGCACGGGCCGGCGTCGACCTTTTCGTGGAAAAACCCCTCTCGCACACGCTAGAGGGTGTCGAGGCTCTCGTGCGCGTTGTCCGCAGTCGCGGGATCATCCTCATGGTGGGTATGTGCTACCGGTTCCACCCCGGCTTGAGGGAGCTAAAGTCGCTTCTGGAGCAGGGCGCCATCGGAAGCGTGCTCACGGCCGACATGTGGGCGGGATCGTATTTGCCGCATTGGCATCCGCAGAGCGACTATCGCAAGGAATACAGTGCGCAGAGCCGGCTCGGCGGCGGCGTCATTCTCGACAGCATCCACTCCTTCGACACCCTGCGCTGGCTCTTCGGCGAGCCGGCCGAGGTGGCCTGCCGGGCCTCCAAAATCAGCGACCTCGAGATAGACACCGAGGACGTGGCGGCGGTGATCGCGGTGATGGAGGGGGGCGCGATCGTGCAGGTGCATGTCGACTACCTCCAGCAGCCGGCAAGCTCGCGGATCGAGGTCGTGGGCTCCAGGGGGAAAGCGATATGGGAGGCCGGGGCTCGAGCGGTCAGAGTTTGGTCGGCACAGCCGCAAGAAGCCGAAGGCGCCGGCCCCGCGGCTTGGCGGGAAAGGCCGTATACGTTCGAGGTGAACGACATGTACGTGGCGGAGATAAGAGAGTTTCTCGCATGCGTGAGGGAGCGAAGAAGGCCGGTGACTTGCGAGGTGGATGGCTTGGCCACGCTGCGGGTTGCGATCGCAGCCAAGGAAGCCTCTACCCTCGGGCGCTTCGTCCGGCTCGCTCCTGCCTTAGAGCCTGCAAGCGCTTGGAGTTCGGTTGAAGCGGTTTCATGGGAGGAGGCCGAGAGATGAGGATTGCGATACGATTTGCGGTTTCGTCCGAGGTCGGTTACGGTCACGCCACGCGCTGCTTGGCGCTGGCTCAGGCTCTGGCCGAGCGCACTCAAGCCGCCGTGCGCCTGTTTGCCGCTTGCGACGGGAGGGCGCTCGGCTGGCTCGAAACCAGCGGATTCCCCTTGGTGGCGGACTCGTGGGCCGCGGGTGCGTTGGAGGAGATACCGGCCGGCCTTCTCGACTTCGCCCCCGATGTCGCCATCGTGGATCTGCCGCGGTGCGCGTCGATCGAGGCGGTGGAAAAGATCCGCGCAGCTGGAGCGCTCTCCGTGCTCCTCGACGACGTGGGCCCAGGGCGGCTTGCCGCGGATCTCTGTTTTGTGCCGACGCAATCGAGCGGCGAGCCGGATCTTTGGCGCGCGGCCATCGGGCGTTCATTTTGCGGCCCGCAATACGCCATCGTCAGAGGCTCGATCGCCTCGGTGAGATGCCGGGTGCCCGAGGATGCCTACCGCGTGCTCGTGATGATGGGGGGAAGCGATCCCAACGCGCTCACCGTTTATGCGGTCGATGCGCTCGAGGCGGTGGGAAGGCCCGTCTTGGCCGATCTCGTCCTGGGATTCGGCTTTTCCCACTTCGAAAGGCTGGCCGAGCGCCTTGCCAGGACGGAGGGAATGTATCTTTGCCATTTTGGCGTCTTGGACATGGCAGCCTTGATCGCCAAGGCCCACCTCGCGCTCGTCGCGTATGGGAGCTCCGTTTACGAACTCGCGGCAGCGGCACTGCCCATGGTTACCATTTGTAGAGACCGAGAACAGGAGCGCGATGCGGCACAGTTCGCCGCACTGGGCTGCGCGCACTCCTTGGGAGCGGCAGCGAACACCAGCCCTGCGGCCGTGGCTTCGGCCATCGAGGAGCTTTGTCGAGACCGCCCCCGGCGCCTCGCCATGGCTCGCGCCGGCAGGCAAGCGGTGGACGGGCGCGGGGCGGAGCGGGTAGCCGATATTATCGCGCGGGCGGCCGAAGGACGGTCGGTTCGGGGTGCGAAGGACGCGCGGCCGAAGTGGCGCACAGTGGCCGGCTCGGAGGGGGTCTCGCTCCCATAGTGGGATTTGGCGGCAAGGGCCCGGGCGGATGGGGAGCGAGCCGCTGCCAGGGGATGCTCGGTCGTGACGAGACTCTACCTCTTCACCGTTTTTCACGCGAACTTCGCCTTCTCCTCGATTCCCTCCAGTCACTATTCGAGCATCATCGAGCGTTGTTTCTGGCCCGTGCTCGATTGCCTCGAGCGCTACCCCGAGCTTCGGCTCGGAGTCGAGCTTCCCGCCGATTCGCTGGCCAAGGCGCAAGAGGAAGACCCTCTTTTCGTGTCCGCCCTTTGCCGGCTTGCGGCTGCGGGTCGGCTCGAGGTGGTGGGCTCGGGGCTGGTGCAGTCGATCCTCCCTCTTTTGCCCGAAGAGGCGAACCGGCGCATCCTCTCCCTCGGCCAGGAGCGCTACCGGCAGTTACTCGGAGCTAGCCCGGTAACGGCTTTCGTCAACGAACAGGTGTTGAGCTCTGGGCTCCTCGAGCTTTACCGGCAAAGTGGATTCGACGCGGTGGTGGTGGATTGGGAGAACTCCAAGGCGGCGTGTGGCCTCTCGCCCACCCTGGCGCACCATCCCCTCCAATTGACTGACGGCCGGCACGCGGGCCTCACCGTGCTCTGGAATTCGACGGTCGCTTTTCAGAAGTTCCAGCGCTATCTTCACCGGGAGATCGAGATCGATGACTACCTCCAGTTCGTCGCGGGTCACTGTTCCGAGGCGGAAGATCGCGTGTTTTGCCTGTATGGCGGAGATTGGGAGATCATCGACTATCGTCCAGGCGATATAGATTTCGGGTACCGGCAGGAGGCGAGGGCCGGTCGCGAGATGGGTCGCTTGGTTGCGCTGATCGAGGCTCTCTCGAAGGATCGGCGGTTTTCCTGGGTTTTGCCCCGGGAGGCGAAAAACATAGGCGCGCGTGCGGTAGCTACGACCTTGACCTCGGCCGCGCATCCCTTGCCTACCAAGAAGCAGCCTCGCTACAATCCCACGCGGTGGGCGGTCTGCGGCCGCTCCAGTCCCACGGCCAACGCCGAATGTTTTCTGCTGTATCGATACCTGCGCCTCCTCGAAGCGATGCGCGACGGGTGCGGCGGCCGATCGGCTTTGGTAGAAGAGTCCATAGATGGGTTGTGGGAGGAGCTTTGTCGTCTGTGGGGGAGCGACTTTCGCACGCACACCACGACCGAGAAATGGCTGGATTTCACCCGCAGGGTGGGAGCCGCGCTGCGCACGGGAAAGCGAGCCGTGGAGCGGGCCTGCAAGGAGTTGGCCAGCGGGTCCGACATTGCGCTTTTCAACCCTCTTGACGAGGGCTGGCTGGAGCATCCCTTCGAGTGTCGGATCCGCTTCGCGCCAGGAGTGATCCGCGGCGAGCCCCTGCTCCTCTTGGATGGCGCTGCGGTGGAGCTCCAGGTGGAGGAGCCCAAGTTGCACCGGGACGGATCGCTCAAGGAGGCGGTTCTGGTCTTTCGTCCGAGGGTGGCCGCGCGTGGGGTGGCGCGGGGAAGCTTCGTGGATTCGGGTGCCCCTTTGAAAATCGCGCCGAGCCAGGTCGAGGAAACCATCCGGGGCCCCTCGGTGCACCTCTCGCTCAACGGCAAGCGGGGCGGGACCATTCGCTCGCTGGCATTCCCTCGCATAGCGCCCGATCGGCTTGCAGGGACCATCGAGCACGGGTTCCTTCCGAGGATCGAGCTTACGCCGGATTGGTATTCGGGCGGCGTCCTCATCGTCGATCAAGACGGGTCCAAGATCACCGACCTCGGGCCGGCTTCGTTCCATTCGGTGAGCGTGGGCTCGCGAGCGGCGATTCGCTCCGCCTTGAGGTGCAGGGTCGAGACCGAGCTCGGTCCCATTTGGAAGACTTATTACGTGTACGAACGGGAGCCACGGGTCGATCTGCGGTATCACTTTCGGTTCAAGGACTTGAAACCCAGGTCTTTTCGCCTCGGCATATTGACGGTCGATCCACTCTCCTTCGAGAGGGAGAGCCTCCGTTACGCGACGGTGAATGGCCACCGGGCCGTGGAGTCCTTTCCCCTTCGCGGCAGCCGCGTGGAGCACGATCAGCCGGTAAGCTTTTCCGTCTCGGCGCGAGGGTGTGTCGGCGCCACCGAGGGTTGGATCGACGTCGGCGACGAAAGGCGCGGAATAGCGTTGATCCGGAATTTGGGGGAGTTATATACCGTACCGCTCGTACATTACGAGGAGGCGGACGAGCTCTTCTTGCTGCGGGTTTATCTATCGGCGGGAGAATCGGACGACACGAGCGCCGTGTTGTGGCGGGGGCACGTGGAGGTCGGCGTTCGCTACTGGGGCCACGGCGCCGACCTCGAGGGGGTGCGGGCCGAGGCGAACCGCTGCAACCTGGGATTGCACGCGGTCTGGGGAAGCCCCGGGCGCGTGCGGGGGTGGGAGAGATGACGTTGGAGAGAAAAGACGGATCGCAGGCCATCGCGACTGGCGGCGAGCCGGCGGGGGGGGAGCCAAGGGCGAGCGGCGAGAGGCGGCCGGCCGGCAACGGGCGCCTTCGCTTTCTTGTCGTGAGCCTGGATTCTCGCCTGGGCGGCGGCATGCCGGCGGTGGCCCACGGGTTGGTGGCGGAGATGGCGCGCCGCGGGGTGGAGGTAAGGCTCGTCGAGAGCCGGCTGGGGCTGCCCGCCGGTGCCGAGCCAGAGCTTGCCCGCGACGGACGTTGTTACCTGATCGGATCCCCTGGCGCCGTCTTGCACGATCACCGCGACGTGCTTCGCGACTGCGGAGATCTCTTTGCCGAGCGTGCTTTCGAAGCGGTGCTGGACGAGTGGGACCCGAACATAGTCTTTTTTGCCCACACCGCCGGCTTGGGCATGAGCCTGGTACACGTGGCGAAACGGCGAGGGCTGCCAACCATCGTCTATGTAGGTGACTACTACCTGCTCTGCCCGATCGTAAAGCGGTTTCACAGGGCGATCGGCCCGTGCCTCGATCCGCTCGCGGGTTTAGGCTGCTCGCGCTGCACCACCGGCAGAGGGGACCTGGCCCCGCTCTACAATTTCCGCCTGAACTTCGCGCGCGACACGCTCAGACGAGTGGCGACCGTGGTGAACGCTCAGTCCGAGGCGGTAAGGCGCATTCTCTTGCGCTTCGACGTGCCGGAGGAAAAGATCCGGGTGCTCTCGCCCGGGATCAGCGCCGACCCCGTGCGCGGCCGAAGGCCGCGCCAGCCGGGAGAACCGGTGGCCTTCGCCTTCGTCGGCAATGCCGGTTTCGCCAAAGGATGCCACGTGCTGCTCGATGCCTTCCTGCGCCTTCCCCCCGAACGGGCGACTCTCACCTTCTATGGAGGAGGCGAGCCGGGATACATAGAGGAGCTACGCGAGCGCGCCGGAGACCGGGTGCGCTTTACCAGACCTTTTCATCCTGCCGAGCTGCCGGGAATCATGCAGGAGATCGACGTAGGGATCGTGCCCTCCCTTTGGGAGGAATGCGGCCCCCTCGTGGTATCGGAGTTCCTTCATCATAGGGTACCTGTCATAGGGTCGCGGATCGGAGGAATACCCGAGCAGATGGTGGACGGGCAAGACGGATTGCTGGTTCCCGCCGGTAGCGTGGAAGAGCTTGCCCGAGCCATGAAAAGATTCCTCGACGAGCCCGCCATGCTCGCGCGCCTGCCGGCCGGCGGACGAAAGGTAAAGACTGTAGGGGAGTGGGCGGAGGAGATAATAGAGTTGAGCTCGGAGCTTGTAAGCGGGTGCCAAGCCGCAGGCCCCGCCAGATCGGCGCCGCAAAGACGTGGGGAGAGGAACGAGACCAGTGGAGATGCTGGAGACGGTTCGCTTTCGAGCGAGAAAAGCGCGGGCGAAGGCGCGTGGGGGCGGGCGAGAAGCTCGCAGGTGGCGCAGTTAGAGGAGCTAAAACGGCGAGGCGATTTTAGAGAATGCGCGCGAAAGGCTTCGGTCTTGCTTGCGGAAAACGGTCTCTCTTTAGCGGAGCGGGTTCGCGTTCACCGGTTGGCGGGGCAGGCGCTCGGGAGGTGCGGCGATCTGTCGGGGGCCAGAGAGCATTTCGAAAGAGCCTTAGACCTCGATCCGGAAGCTACGGATATCTCGATCGATTTAGCGGCGCTCGATTTGGCCGCGGGAGAGGGCGAGCAGGCGCTACAGGTGTTCTCTCGGCTTGCCGCCTCCTTGCCGCAAGATGACAGGGTACTGGCTGGGCTGGGTTTGAGCCTCGTTCAGTGCGGCAGGCCCGAGGAGGCCCTAGACCATCTCCAGGGCGCCTTGAGACGAAATCCCGAAAACCTTACGGCGCTTTGTGCATTGACGCCTCTGGCCTACCAGCACGGCCGCGTGGGAGAGCTCGAAGGACACCTTAGGGCCTATCTCGAGCGCCATCCAGGTAGTACGGATATTCTCTACTCGCTTGCGGGCTGCCTCTTCAGGCAGGGCAGGCTCGCCGAGGCTGGAGTCGAGCTCGAGAAAATCCTTCTCCTTTGCCCGGCCCACGAGTTGGCGCGCGATCTCATGGCGCGGATCGAGGGGAGAAGGCTCGGCGAGGGGCGGGAGGGAGCGGGGAACGCAGCCGGTGCGCGTTAGGAAGAGGTTGTGCCCCGGCGCGCTGCCGCGAGGCTTTCGAGCAGCGCCGCAACTCGCCGAGTCGCGTTCCCGTCATTGGCCAGGTTGAATTTCTCGATCGTGCGCGGCCCAAGGGCGCGGGCCAAGCGGCCAAGCTCGCCGCCGCGGAGCAGGTCTTCCATGATACCCGCTAGTCGGACCGGGTCCCGGGGAGAGGTCAGGAGCGCGTCGTCTGGGTATCCGATCCCGGAGAAGAGATAGCGCTTCTCCTCTTCGCTCATGAGGATCACTACCGGGCGGCCTAGCAGAGTGCTCTCTACCATCATGCTCGAGGCGGTTTCCAAGACTATCAGGTCGGCGGCCCAAAGGAGGATTTCCTTGTGAGCCGTGGTGTAAGTCACGTTGGGCAGGGATTCGCTCGAGACCGCCTGGGCGTACGGCCGGGTGTCACCGTCGCCGAAAGGGTGAAGCTTGACCACCAGGTGCGCATCGGCCATCCCAGCAAGCTTTAACGCCTGCGCCAGTGCGCCAAATCCTTGTCGTAGGTTCTCGAGCCACGCGCGGTTTTCCGACCAAGTCGTGCCGTAAACGATTAGGGGAGTGTGCGCCGGGACGCCTAGCTCGCGCTTGAGCTCGGTTGCGGGGGGAAGGGCCCGGGGCAGCGCGCTCAGGTAATCCCAGGCGGGGATACCCGTTACGAAGATGCGCTCGGAATCGAAGCCGAGAGCCGGCAGACTCTTCTTGTTGAACCAGCCGCCGACGGCGATCGCGTCTGCCACATCCTTCCTTCCCTCATCGTGAAAATAGACTCCGTGCGCGACATGCAGCACGGGGACGTGGCATTTCTGCGCCACTCGGGTCAGGGTGAGGAAGGGGCGCGGAAAGTCGTCGGGCAGGCACAAAACATCGAGCGGGCGCTCGGCATGGCAGGCGGTGAAGGCCTCGACGAGGAGCATCTCCTCGATCAAGCTTTCCCGCACGAGCTGGCCGAGCTTCCCTCCCAGAGCCGCCACGAGGTCGGTTTGCTCGAGGCAAAGCACGCCGCAAGCCCCGGCCTCGATCCAACTTTCCATGATGTTCGCGTAGTACGCGGGCAGGCGCTCCGCCACCAGGCGCTTTACGGGATCGGTTATGTAGCCTTCCAGGCGGCTGAATTCTATACCCTGGGCGCGGAGCCTCTCTCCCACCCCGTCCCCCGCGAGCACGAGTTCCCACCCCAGCTTGCCCCCGACGAACTCCAGGATGGGGTAGAGCCTGGGATCTCCGTGGGCGAGAAGACGCATCGAAGGCTACCGCAGGCTCCTTCTCGAGTCGCGCAAGGCTTCCATTAGAAGGTGGAGGAGGAGCTGGAGCATGGGCTCGGCTAGGTCGACCCCGCGGAAATCCGCGCGCCCGCGCGTTAGCCGCCGGCTGACCATGAAGTCGGCGATCGGAAGCGCGCACCCGATGATGCAGATGTCACACTCGAGCCGGCCGGGGGTGAATGGAGCGCGAGGACAGTTGCGGCAGGTCGAGCGCGGCGCCGGCCAACCCGCTTGGCATGGGCGGCTCGGCGATCCGGGAGAAGGCTCGCTCGGGTGAACTCCGTCCATGACCAGAAACAGAAGCAAGAGGGGTGCCACGCTGCGCCGTCAGGTTCGCTGGCTCGAGCGCGCGGTCGGGTCATTCTTTTGACCCGAAGCGGCTTGCACGACGGGGATCCGGGTACATTGCCCGAGTTGGATCGAGCGGGCGCCCGAGCCTGCGAGCCCTCGGCCGGCCCGTAAAAACGCGTCTGTCTCTGGGTATTTTTTGCCTCGAGAGATAGCTCTGGTGCCACAAAGCTCAATGGCGGGGCCGGCGCGACAAGGTGGCATGGTGGTTGCAGCGAGACCTCGTCGTGGCTAAAGCCGCTGTTTTGCCTCGCGGCGCGGTCTGCGCGCATGTCAGTCGCGCTCGAGAGGGCGAGGATGGGGGGAGTGGATCAGGGGTGGCTGGATCGTAACCTCGCCGTTCTAGCGCGCAGACTGCCCGCGTTGGCAAATAAGCTTGCGGCACTCGAGGTACCGCACACGCATGTGGTAGCGGCTGCAGCAAGCGGCGAGCCGATCCTGATAGTCCGCGGGGTCGCCTTGGAAAACCGCTTCGATCCCGACGCGGGCGCCCGTGCCTGGGCCAACGAGCAGACCGAGCGACTCGAGCGGTTTGGCGCGCAAAGCGCGATCGTGGTCGGCATGGCGCTCGGCTATCACATCGAGGGCCTGCTTAAGCGGTGGGGCGGTCGGATAGTGGTCTGGGAGCCCGACCTCTACGTTATAAAGAGTGCCATTTCGGCTCGGGACCTCCAACGGGTGCTGGAAAGAATCGAGATCGTCACCGAAGAGGAGGCGCGCGGCGGTGAAGGAGGCTTCGGGAGGGCTCTCGTGTGCCCCCACCCGCCCTCCATTCTCGCTCAGGGGGAGCGGCTCCGTCGGCTGGTAGGCCGCTTGCAGTCGGCGCCCGCGTTGGCGGGGCCACGACTGAAAGTGTTGGTGGTCTCGCCCATGTATGGCGGCTCGTGGGAGATGGCCGGATACTGCGCCTCGGCGCTGGGCTCGCTCGGTCACGATGCAAGACTGCTGGACATGAGCAGGTTTTGGGGCGCGTTTCGGGATATCGAAATCTTCGGCGCGCGCAAGGCGGCGCGCGGGCGGCTGGATCGGCTGTTCGCCGACTTTCTCGCGCGCGGCGCGCTGGCTTCGGTCGAGGCCTGGGAGCCGGCAGTGGTCCTGGCGATGGCCCAGGCACCTCTTACCCGGCAGGTGCTGGCCGAGATGGGCCACTTGGGGGCAGTGCGCGCCATGTGGTTCGTGGAGGACCATCGCCACTTCGACTACTGGCGCGACCTGGCGCCGGAGCTCGACTACGTCTTCACCATTCAGCGCGAAGAGTGTGGGGAGGCTTTTCGCGCGGTATCCGACGCAGTTTGGCATTACCTTCCCTGCGCTGCGGACCCAGCCGTGCACCGTCCGCTGGATCTGAGCGCCGAAGAGAGGGAGCGATACGGAAGCGATTTCTCCTTCGTGGGAGCTGGTTACCGCAACCGCCGCTTGGCCTTCGCGGCATTTGCCGACTGCGATTTCAGGATCTGGGGTAGCGACTGGGAGGGGGCGGAGGCGATGCGACCATTCTTGCAGGAGGGGGGACGCAGGGTGGACACCGCAACGGCGGTCAGGGTTTTCAACGCGACCAAGGTCAACCTCAACCTGCACTCCTCCACGTATCACGACGGTGTCGACCCGCGGGGGGATTTCGTCAATCCCCGCACCTTCGAGATCGCCGCCTGCGGCGGGTTTCAGGTGGTGGACGAGCGCAAAGAACTGCCTCCATTGCTCGAGCCGGGGCGGGAGGTGGTTACGTTTTCGAGCGTTCGGGAGATGCGGGAGCTTGGTATCTATTACTTAGAAAGACCGGAGGATCGGCGCGAGCTCGCCATGCGCGCGAGAAAGGCGGTGCTGGCGCGCCACACCTACCGGCATCGGATGGGAGAGCTCCTGGGGGAGATCCTGGCCAGGGATTTCGAGCGGCTCGCCTCTCGTGGTAGAGGGAACACGGTACAAGAGATGCGCCCCCTGGTAGATGGGAAGCTTGGGAAGTTCATGGACAGGCTTGCGCCCGACCTCCCTTTCACCCTGGATGCGGTGGTGGCCAGCCTGCACAGGCGCGAGGGGCCTCTTTCGGACGAGGAGGCGATCTTTCTCTTCTTGCATCAGTTCGACGAGCTTTATCTCAAGGACTACCGACAGTGAGCCGCGTGGCGGAAAAGATTCTCATCGTCAACCTCACGCGCTTCGGCGACCTGCTTCAGACTTCCCCAGTGATCGAGGGGTTGAAGCGATCGCGCCCCGGCTGTGAGATAACGCTTCTCGCCGAAAAGAGCTTTGCCGAGGTATGCGAAGGGATCCCGGCACTCGACAGGATCTACAGGATCGATCTCGACACGCTGGGGGCCGAGCTCTTGGAGGGGGGCGCTAAGCTCTTAGACGGCTTCAATTACGTTCGCCGCGTCATCGACGATCTCAGAAGCGAGGGGTTCTCTCTCGGGCTCAATTATTCGAGCTCGAAGATGACGGCGGTTTTCATGGGCCTTCTCAGGATTGGGGATTTGCGGGGCTGGACGATGACCGAGGACGGGTTTCGCATCATCGCCCATCCCTGGTCGCGGCTTTTCGCCAGCATGTGCTTGAACCGCCGCTTCGCGGTTTACAATCTGGTCGATTACTACCTGCGAATGGCCGACATCCAGCCCTGGGGTGGTGGGCTTTACTATAGGATCTCGGATGAGGCTCGCGCCGGGGCCCGGCGCGTTCTGCGGGAAGCGGGATGGCGGGAGGGGGAGAAGCTGGTCGCGATACAGCTTGGGGCCTCCCGATCCGCCCGCTGCTGGCCGCAGCGTTCTTTCGTCGAGTTGGGAAGGGAGATTTCCGCCTCGCTGGGAATGCGGGTCGTGTTGATAGGAGGGAGGCTGGACCGCGAGCTTGCGGCCCGGACTCACCTGGAGCTGGGCGGGGTGGCGCTCAATCTTTGCGGCGCCACATCGATCGCCGAACTCGGCGGCGTGCTCGAGCAGTGCGAAGCGCTGATCACGGGCGATACCGGTCCCATGCACATGGCGGTGGCGATGAAGACCCCGGTGATCGCACTCTTCTTCGGTCCAGCCTCGGCCTTCGATACCGGCCCCTACAGCGAAGGCAATGTAGTGCTGCAGTCCGAGGTCGCCTGCGCACCTTGCGACCACAACGTAAACTGCTTGCGCCCCTTCTGCCGGGAGGAAATCACCGCGGCGATGGTCGCCCGGGCGTTGCGGCTTCGCCTGGAGGGCCGCTTCGACGATCTGGCGCGCGAAGCGAGCCGGTGGAGGAGTGTGCGGGTGTTTCGCACCACTTTCGATCGCCAGGGGTTCTACCGTTGCGAATTGTTGGGAGATCGGCCCGCGAGAGAGGAGGATGTGGTGCGAGAAGCCTACCGCCGCATGTGGGTGGCCGAGCTCGATGGCGAAGGTGAGCTGCAGGGAGCCGCTCGGCGACTCGACCGGAGCATTGGCTCGGCCGAGGCGAAGAAGAAGGCAGGCGGGTGCCTTTGGGGTTTCGGCCAGATGGTGTCCCTCGCACAGGAGGGTTACGCGCAAGCGTGTCTGCTGGCCGGCGAGGCGGCCAAACGCGACCCGTCGGTCCTGCGGTGCGAAGAGTTGGGGGAGAGGATCGAGGCGATCGACAACGAGATCGCGAAGATTGCGGGGATCGTGCCCGCAACGGCGCCGCTTTGGCAGATGTTTCGCTTCGGAAAGGAAAACCTCGAGGGAGAGGAGCTGGAGCCGCTGGCGCGGGCGACCTCGTGTCTGTACGCCGAGCTTGCGAGGCGGGCAAGCGCGATGGCGAGGTTGCTCGGCGAGGAGAAAAGGCAGTTCGCTACCTGGACGCAGTCCGGCGCCGAGGAGAGAAGGACAGGCCGGGGCAGGGAAGAGCGCGAAGCACAGGAATGGCTGTGACGGTGGGGGCGCGCAAGCTCGAGGCGGCGCTGAGCACTGATCTTTTCGTGGAAGGCGGATCGGAGGATGGGAATGGAGCTATTTCTCGACGGTGAGGCATGCAACATGCCGCTTCGACCCGAGGCGACCTTGGCGGAGGTCCTGGACAGCGTTTGGGTGGAGCTTCCTCCCGGACGCGTCGTGACCGCAATTCGCATAGATGGCGTAGAGTACCACCCAGCCGAGAGGGAGCGCTTCGCCAGGCGGACGGTATCCTCGGTCAAGGATGTCGCGGTTTTCACTCGGAGCCCCGAGGCCTTCGTTGCCGAGAAGCGGACAGAGGTAGGCCGAGCCCTTTGTCTGATCGCCGAGAAGGCGCGCCACGCGGCCATGCTCCTTCGGCGTGGAGACGCCTCGGGGGGCAACGGTCTTTTCGGTGCCCTCATGGAGGAGCTTCGGTTGGTGCTCATGCTGGAGCGGGAGCTCGGGCTGCTGGCGAAAGACGATGGAAGCAGCGCTCTGTCGGTTTCGGATCTCGAGCCGGTGGCTAGGGATCTTCTCGCGGCTCAGGAGAAAATGGCCTGGGCGACCGTTGCCGAGGTACTGATCGAGGGGCTGGTGCCGCTCTTGGAGGGCTGGGCGGTGCTGCGCGGCAGCCCCGAGCAAAAAACGGCGGAGCCGGGCGTGCGGTAGGAGATACAGACGATGGGACTTGCGCTCGATGCGGCCTTCGTGGAGCTCACCCTGGCGACTCAGGTCGGTGAGCGCGCGTGGCTTTGCGAGGTAGTGCGGCGGCCGCGCGCAGGCTCTGTGGGCGGCGGGCCGGTCGTGGGACTTCGCGCGCTGGGTCACAAGGCGCCCCCCGAGCCCGCGCTTCAACCGGGCGCCGCGGCCGTTTTGCTCTACCGCAGCGCGGGAACTTTATGGCGGCAGCCCTGCGTCGTTCAGGACGCCCATGGCTTTCCCGAGCTTCGGGCTCGTATCGAGGGTGCTCCCGAAGCCGTGAAAAGGGAGCCTCTGGTAGAGGTACCAGCCACCTTCCCGGTGAATTTCCAGGAGGTCATCCCGCAAAACAGCGAGGCTCTGTGCCGTCATTTCAGGGATAGGCTCCATGCCGGCGGTGGCTGGGGTATAGAAAGCAAGCTCGCCGGTGGCAGCTCCGCCATGCTCGAAAACCAGTCGGAGATCGCGATTCTCGCCTTGGCGAAGGCGATGGTGAGACTCGACGCCCGCTTCGATCGCCTCCAAGAGGCGCTGGCAAAGAGCAGCCGGCGCGTGATTCCAACGGGTCGCCCCGAGCGGGAGAGTTCGAGCCCTCAGGAGGTTCTCGTCTTTTCCCTCGCCAAAATGATGGTGACCATGCTGGACGAGAAATTCGAGCGGCTGCTCGCGGCGCTGCGCGACCCGACGGTCTTGGCGCGATGGAGCAAGAAGGGAGCCGAGGAGGCTGGCGAGAGCGCGCAGACCGTGCCGCATGACGTCCTGGTAATCCAGGCTCTGAGTCGCCTGATGGATAGCATGAGCGAGAAGTTCGAGCGGATCGTGAGGCTGCTTTCGGGTCGCGGGATCGGGGGTATCGCGCTCGAGCGTGCTTGGGCGGAAGCAGTGGGGGGAGACATGCTAACCGTTAGGCTCGCGCGTCCCTTGGCGGTAGAAGGCACACTCGACCTCGAGCTCAAATTGCCCCTCTTTCCTCCCTTGCCGTTGCTCGCCTTCGGCCGGGTCCTCGACTGCGAGGAGATAGCCCCCGAGGAGCCCGAGGTGCGCTACCGGGCCCGCGTGGAGTTGGCCGGGCTCGACTGCGAGGATCGAGAGATCCTGATCCAATTCGTTTTCCGCAAGCAGCGAGAGCTGCTGCGAGCGCGAAGAGAGTTGAAGAGTCGCCAGACGCATTGAAGGGCCCGAGCCCGCGCCGCCAGGGCTGGCCGCTGCGCTGGGGCCTGCTCGTGCGGCGCTTGCGCGGGCCACTCGGGAGGCGAGGACCGCGGCCGAGCTCGCGCGCCTTCTGCGGGTCAGTTTCCTCCGCACCGGAGTGTCAAAAACGCCCTCATTTTTGCGGCCCTCGCGCGCCCTCGGCGCGGCGGCGGCCGCAGGATGCCCGTTTTTTCCCATTTGCCCCCTGGCATGGCAGTTGCTGCCTAGCTTTTCGACTTCGGTGACCGCATGTGGAACGTGCGCAATTGGCAGTCGGGCGAGGGTTTGAGGCGTTCGGTTTGGCCGGCGATCGGCGCGTGCATGGTTATCGCCTTTTTGCCGCAAGCGGCGCGCTCCGAGGTGAGGATAGCGCAGCCGCCCAAGTTCTTCTCCTCGGCCACCCACCTCGACGTAGTCTTCCTCTGCGACGGGAGGCCGAGTGCCGTCGTGGCGCGGCAGGTGACGCGCGAGAAGGTAGAAGTAACCATTCTGGGAGCGAGCCTCAGCCGATCCGCAAGCGGCCTTTTTCCCGCGGGATTGAAGCCGCCGCCGGGCGTGCCGCGAGTAAGATCGGTGCGGGTGTTTCCCGCCTCTTCTAGCGACGTCGCTGCGGCGATTCGAGTGGAGGACCCGATCGCCTCGGTCGAGGCCCTGACCTTGTCCGAGCCGGCTCGGGTAGTGATCAGACTCGTCGGGCCGATGCCGAGCGAGGTGGAAGAACGCGATCGGGCGGGGTCGAAGAGAAAAGAGAGGGTAGCCGCCGAGAAGAGCCCTCTGGAAACAACCGCTAGGCCCTCTGCTGGAGCGAAGAGAGGCCCCGAAAGAGTGGCGCAACCCCAGAAGGCCCCCTCCGGCGCGCAAGCTGCAACCGACGCGCATTTTCGAAGCCGCGGGGGGGTCATACCGGTCGCTTTCGGGGGCGGCGGGAAAGGGAACGCAGCGGGCCCCCCCGAGCCGCAGGTTCGCAGCGACCCCGCGCGCAAAGCTTCCCCGCAGGCTGCGCCCAGCCCGGCGCCGGTGGCCGAGCGGAAAAAGAGCGGCCACGGTAGCGAGCCGAAGGTAGACGAGCCTCGAGGGGCGAAGGAAGCCTTCGTGGAAGCGCCCGCGGCGTCGTCCGAAACGCCACCTCCCGCGGCGAGCCCCGATCGGAAGGGAGCGGGGGAGAAGCTTGCGGAGCAGCCTGACAGTTTTCCTTACCGGATTTCGCGCGTCGCTGGCGTCGCGTTTCTCTGGCCTTCGCTCGACAGTCCTCTTTACCAGATAGACGAGGGGGCGAAACGGCTCGCCCAGGAGCTCGAAGGGGTGGTCTCGGAGAATCGAGAGGCGAAGCCGCCCGCCGTCGATCCGGCGGTGGCGCAGACGCCTGCGGCCCTCTATTTGGGCGCCGACCTCGACCTGGTGCGAGCGGCTCCGACCGGTCACCTGCTCGATACCGTGGCGATGTACCGGCGCGCGCTGCGCGCCGCGCCTGGCTGGCCGGACGCGCCACGGGTGCTCGCGAACATCGCAAACTGCTACGTCGCGATCGGTTTCGACGCCGAGGCGCTCGGCGCGGTGCGAGAGATCGCCAAGAGAAGCGGCAGCGATCCTGTGAAGTCTTATGCGCTTGCCGTCGGAGCGGCAATCGAGGTGGGAGGGGGCCACCGAAAAAACGCCCGCCAGCTCCTGCGCCAGCTCGGCGAGGACAAGGAAAGTACCGAGCGGTGCTTCGGCGAGGTCATCCGGGGCTACCTGACAGTGGGCGGGAAAAACCGGGAGGCGGCCAAAAGGATCCTCGAGCGGCTCGAGGCCTTCTGCCCTGCGGTGGTTAGGGAGGAGGCGGCGGTCGCTCTGTTGCGGGCGCGCCTGCACTTGCAAGCGGGCGAGCCCGCGCGCACGAGGGAGCTTCTGGAAGGGATGGAGGGCCAGCTAGCCAGCCCGCGCGAGCGGCGCCAGATCGCGTGGGGCCTGGTCGCGGCGCGGGAGGAGACCGGCGATCTGGCAGGCGCTGAGCAAAAGCTCGGCGAAATCGCTGCCGGCCGCTTCGGGGCCACGGCGGCCGGGCGCGCCAAGCTCGAGCTTGCCGAATACCGTGCGCGGGCGGGCAAAGCGGACGAGGCGCTCGCGCTCTTGGCGGCGGTTTACGTGGAGCGAGGTGGATCGCTGGGACGCGCGGCCGCCAGAAAAGCCGCCAAGATCATGGGCAAGATCGGCCGGGAGGACGAAGTAGCCCGAGACCTCCTGAAACTGGGACAGGCACCGAAGAGCGCGATCGCGCTGGGCGAGGTCGCCAACGCGAGGCCGCTTTCGGCGTATGGCTTGGAATCGGCTTTTCGCAAAGGTAGCTACCGCCAGGTAGTAGAGGCCTACGCGGTGGCTCTGTCGAAAGGAGGGGCGCGTCCGCTGGCACCGGAGGAGCGTTGGATGGTGGGCAAGAGCTATCTCGAGCTTGGCTTGGAGGAGGAGGGAGCGCGAGTCTTGCGGGATGCGCTGGCCGGCGCGACCGGCCAACTGCGGGTACGGATTCTAAAAGACTTGGTGGCGGCCGTGCTCGGGGAGGGAAGCTACGAAGAGGCGGACCGACTCGCCGATGAGATGCTGGGGCAACAGTTAGAGGCGGGCGAGGCGAGCTGGGCTCGGCTGGCGAAGGCGAAAGCGGCTGCGGCGCTGGGACGAGAGGACCTGGCGAGCGGCTCGCTCGAAAAGGCGCTCTCGGGCGCAAGCGGTGAGGTCGAGGCGGAAGTCCAGCTCGAATTGGCGCACCTGCTAAAGACGCGCGATCCCCGCAGGGCGCGCGAGATGGCGACGCGGGCGGGCGCGCATCGGCTCTCGGGGCAAAGGGGGAGGGAAATCGCCGTGCGCGCGGCGATCGTGGAGGCCGAGGCGGCCCGCCGGATCGGCGACTTCTTGGGTGCGGCGCAGGCGCTCGAGCGAGTCTCGGAGTCGGTCGAAGACCCCGAGCTTGCGGCCTACCTGCGCTTTCGTCAGGCGAGCCTCCTCGAGGAGGCCGGTGCCGCGCCCGGGGCGCGGGAACTTTACGCGAAAGCCTCGGGAACTTCCCAGCCGCTCCTTCGTCGACTCGCGTCGGGCGCCAAGGAGTATTTGGAGCTCAGAGAGCGAGCGAGGGCCTTTGGGTATTAGAGACCATGGCGAAGGAAAATAGCTTGCGGGAGCTCACGGCGGTCGAGGGCGGGGTCGGGGGCTTGGCGGCCGCGATCAACTCGTTCAACGAAGCGACGCAGAAGCTCGAGCGCGAATACCGGAGTCTGCAGCAACAAGCGCGCCGTCTCGCGCGCAGACTCGAACAGAAGAATCGCGAGCTCGAGGAGAGCCTGGCCGAGCGGCGTCGGCTGGAGGAGCACATCGCCAAGCAGAGCGAGCTGGCGGCGATGGGCGAGGTTGCCGCGCAGCTTGCGCATGAGATCAGAAACCCGCTCGGGGCCATGGAGCTTTTTGTCGGACTTCTCATCGAGGATCTGAAGGATCAGCCACGATCCCGGCGCTTGGCGAAGCAGGTGGCAGAGGGTATCGCGGACCTCAACTATCTCGTTACCAACGTCCTCGAGCACTGCGGGCGCCCGGTTCCGCGGGTGCAGCTCGTGGCCCTGGAGCCGCTGGTCGAACAGGCGCTGCGCCACGTGAGCGACTTGAGCGAAAGGAGCGGCGCGGCGGTCGAGCTCGTTGCCCCTTCTCGGGCGACGCTGATCGAGGCTGACCGCAACTTGCTCTGGCAAGTTTTTCTCAATCTGGCGCGCAACGGCCTGGAGGCTATGCCGAAAGGGGGCGTCTTGCGCGTGGAGGTGAGCCGGGAGGCCGGGAAGGTGAAGGTCCGTTTCGCCGACACCGGCCCCGGGGTGCCGGCGGAGATCGCACGGAACATTTTCCAGCCCTTTTTCACCACCAAGGAGAAGGGCACAGGCCTGGGGCTTTCCGTGGTCAAGTCCATCGTCGCAGCGCACGGCGGAGCGGTTCGACTGGAACCCAGCGCGGTGGGAGCGTGCTTCTGTGTCGAGCTGCCGGCCCGGGAAGAGAAAGAGGTGGAAGAGAGCGAGGAGAGGTGATGGGTACCAAAGCGACGGTGCTCGTCGTCGATGACGAGCCAGGGATGCGAAGGGGTCTCACGGCGGTGCTGGAAAGAGCCGGCTTCGAGGTTTTGGAGGCTGGCACGGGGGAGGAAGCGCTGGCGCTGGTGGGGGAACGAGAACTGGGGCTGGTCGTCTCCGATATGAAAATGCCAGGGCTGGGAGGGCTCGAGCTTCTGAAGTCGATCAAGGCCATGAAGCCTGGCCTTCCCGTCGTGATGATAACGGCGTATGGCACCGTGGCGGATGCGGTCTGCGCGATGAAAGAGGGAGCCGAAGATTTTCTCACCAAGCCCTTTTCACCTACCGATCTTCTCCACCTGGCCAACCGTTTGGTCTCCGGGGAGGGAGCAGCCGCTCACCCTCGGCCCCTCTCCACTGCACCCCAGGGCAGGCCGACACCCCGGCCGATTATCACCCGGGACGCGCGCCTGATGCAGATCCTGGAGATCATAGAGGCTGTGGCGGACAGCCGGGTGCCGGTGTTGATCCAGGGGGAGAGCGGAACCGGCAAGGAGCTTCTTGCCCGTCACCTTCACGCCTGCAGCCGACGGCGCTCGGCGCCTCTGGTTGCGGTAAATTGTGCCGCGCTGCCGCGCGATTTGCTCGAGAGCGAGCTCTTCGGACACGAGAAGGGCGCTTTCACGGGCGCGATCGGCCGCAAGCTCGGCAAATTCGAGCAGGCAAACGGCGGCACGCTGCTTCTCGACGAGATCGGCGAGCTCGAGATGGGCCTTCAAGCCAAGCTCTTGCGCGTGCTCCAGGAGTGGGAGGTGGACCGGGTCGGAGGAGCGCAACCGATTCCGGTGGACGTCAGGGTAGTGGCTACTACCAATCGCAACTTGCGCCAGATGGTCTCGGCCGGGACGTTTCGCCGGGACCTTTACTACCGGTTGAACGTGATTGCCGTCAGTGTCCCTGCGCTTCGCGAGCGCAAGGGAGACATAGACCTCTTGATCGATCATTTCCTGACGCGGTTCGGCGGGCACCGCAGGACAATCGACGCGAGCGCACGGGAATTTCTCCGCCAGCACTCCTGGCCGGGCAACGTGAGGGAGTTGGAGAACCTGATCGAGCGGGCCACGCTGCTCAACCGCGAGGGGGTGCTGACGGTGGCGGATTTCATGACCGAGGAGCGCGCCGACCCGGCGGGGGGCGGACAGCCCTCGCTGGCGGGCCTCACCGTGCGGGAAATAGAGAAGCGCCTGATACTCGATACGCTCAAGTTCACGAACAATAACAGAAGTCATGCCGCGCGCATGCTCGGGATAAGCATCAGAACGTTGCGCAATAAACTGGCGGAGTACCGTACCAGAGGAGAGCTCGGCTTGTGAGCGCAGTGGCGCCGGGAGTCAACTTCCTGACGCTCGCGCGTGGGGCCGGCGCAGGGTCTTTGGGGGAAGCTCTGGTACGGATATTGCTCCCCAGGAGAGGGATAAGCGAGAGGTAGGGTGGGGGTGGCGAAATGAGAATAATGGACGCGGTCATGGAGGGCCTGGCCAGAGCGCTCGACCTGCGCGAGGAACGGCAGCGGGTGTTGACGCAAAATATCGCTAACGCCGATACGCCAGGCTACCGGGCGCGGGAGCTGGATTTCCGCCAGGCTTTGGAGGCGGCTTTCGGCGAAGGGAGCGGGACCGACAAGGGTCCGGGAGCGCCGATCGTAAACGACCCCGACGGGATCCTGAGAGAGGATGGAAATACCGTGGATCTCGATCGCCAGATGGTAAAGCTTTCCACGAACGCGGGCAGCTACCGCGTGCTGAGCCGGATCCTTGCTCGGAAATTCGATATGGTCCGAATGGCGATCGAGGAAAGCCGCCGTTAGGGTGGGGGGAACGGGAATGGACGAGAACGTGATCATGGCAATAAGTGCCAGCGCAATGCGCGCCCAGAGGCTTCGCATGGACGTGATCGCGGCGAACCTCGCCAATGCCGAAACCACCCGCGGCGCGGACGGGGGGCCCTACCGGCGCAGGGCCGTGGTGTTCAAAGCGGAGCCCGTGGCTGCGACATTCGAGGGCGAGCTCCAGGCGAGGCTGGCGGGGCGCGACGGGCCGCTCGGCGTCCGCGTGAGCGCGGTGGTGGAGGATCGTGGTGAGCCCCGCCTCGTTTACGACCCCGGGCATCCAGACGCCAACGCCGATGGTTACGTCGCCATGCCCAACGTCAACGTGCTCTCCGAGATGGTGGATCTCATGAACGCAAGCCGCGCGTTCGAGGCCAACGTAACGGCGGTAAATGCTGCCAAGCGGCTCATGGAAGCCGCTCTGGAAATATCCGGACGCTAGAGGTGAAGCGATGAAGGTGGATGAAGTATCGCGGCTCGACGATATCTTGCGCCCCGCGTCTTCCCAGCCGCAGCCCGCGTTGCCGGAAAAGGCTCCCGGTCGGACCTCCTTCGCCGATCTGCTCAAGAGCTCGCTCGAGGAGGTGAACAGCCTCCAGCAGGAAGCGGACCGGGCGATAAGGGAGCTCGCCACGACGGGCAAAACCAGCTTGCACGATACCATGATCGCGCTGGAGCGGGCGGACCTCTCCTTTAGACTGATGATGCAAGTGCGAAACAAGATCGTCGAAGCCTACCAGGAAATCATGAGGATGACGGTCTAGAAAACCAGGCCGGCCGCAAAGCGGAAAGTCGTGACTGAGAGGGAGGTCGCATGGGTGAGTGGCTAGGCCGGTTGGCGAGGGATCTGCGCAGCTTCGTGGCCGGCCTGCCGGTCGCCCAGCGAATCTCCTTCATGGTTGCGCTCCTCCTGCTCCTGGCGGCGACCGCCGGCGTGTGGTTTTGGACGCAGCGGCCGGATTTCCAGACCCTGTTTAGCAATTTGGAGGAGGCGGATGCCTCGGCGATCGTGGCCTACCTCAAGGACGAAAAGATTCCCTACCGGATCGCGGGGGGCGGAACCGCAGTGCAGGTGCCCGCCGAAAAGGTACTCGAAACGCGCTTGGCGCTGGCCGCAAGGGGGCTGCCCCAGGGGGGCGGCGTGGGATTCGAAATCTTCGACAGACAGGCTCTCGGGATGACCGACTTCGTGCAGCGGCTCAACTTTCAACGGGCGCTGCAGGGAGAGCTCGCTCGCACGATAAGTCAGCTCAGCCAGGTCGAGGGGGCGCGGGTCCATCTGGTGATGCCCGAGCGGAGTTTTCTCTCCGGCGAGCAGGCGCTGCCCGGTGCATCGGTGGTGCTCAAGCTCAAAGGCGGGCAGGCGTTGCGACCGGCTCAGGTACGCGGCATCGCTCACCTCGTTGCCTCGAGCGTGCAGGGACTCAAGCCCGCGGACGTGACCATCGTCGATGCGCAGGGAACGCTGCTCAACGGCCCGGGACCGAAGGGGGAAGACCAGGTCGAAGAGCCGGGTATCGTCGCGCTCAAACGGCGAGTCGAGGGCGATTACGAAAAGCGCATCGAATCGATGCTCGAGCGGGTCGTAGGCCAGGGCAAGGCGATCGCCCGGGTCACGGTCGATCTCGACCTGACACGCGTCGAGCGCACCCAGGTGACGTTCGATCCGGACGCGGTTGTCGTGGGTAGCGAAAAGCGGATCAAGGAAAGGACGGTCGGAGAGCCGCTGAATGCCGGCGTTCCGGGCGTGGAGTCGAACATCACCAACGAGGCGGCCACGGAGCGCGCATCGGCGAGCGGGCCGACTTCGGAGCACGAGGACGAGGCGATCGAATACGAGGTGAGCCGCACCACGAGCCACATCACGGAGCCCATGGGAGGTATCAAACACCTCTCTGTCGCCGTCCTCATCGACGGCACGTACCGGGAGGAGGGGGGAAAGAGAACCTACGTTCCCAGATCGGAGGAGGAGATCGGACGCCTTCGGGAATTGGTAAAGCGGGCGGTGGGCTTCAACGAGAAGAGGGGGGACGAGATCGAGGTCACCAGCGCCGCTTTCGAACTCCCGGCCGAGGTCGAAGCAGGGAAGGCGGGCTGGAGCGAGCGGCTCAAACCCTGGGTGCAGCCGGCCTTTCGACTCTTCGGCGTGCTCGGGCTTCTGGGCGTGATCATGTTCGTGGTGCGCCCCTTCCTGCTCGCACTGGCGCGCCGACCACCCGTTGGCGGAGTGGCTGGCCAGGCGCCCGCGCTCTTCGCCCCCGGGGCAGCCGCGCAAATCGCCCAGGTCGAAGGTGGCGGAGGGGCGGAGTCCGTGGAATTCGCCCGGCGCAATCCCGACCGCACCGCCGAGCTCATCAAGCACTGGATGATCGAGCATGGCGGGTAGCAGCGAAAACCGCAACCTCTCGGGGGCCGAGAAGGCGGCCGTCTTCCTCCTTTCGGTCGGGCCCGAAACCGCGAGCGAGGTTTTCAAGCACCTGAGCAGGGAGGAGGTTCGGACGCTGACGCGTACCATGGCCAAGCTGCACCATATACCACCCGCGCAGGTGGCGGCGGTTCATAACGAGTTTTTGCGCAAGATGAGCAACGTGGACGGGCTCACGGTAGACGGCAGGCAATTCGCCCGCAAGGCCTTGCTGAGGGTGATAGGGGACAAGGAGGGGGGAAGCGAGGCCCACCGCCAAGTCTTGGCCGACTTGGAAGCGGGGTCGGAGGAGGGAGGGACGGCGATTTCGCGCAGCCTCTCGGGCGTTGCGGCCGAGACCCTGGCGAAGTTCCTCGAGCACGAGCATCCCCAGGTGGCCTCGCTGGTTATAGCCAATCTCGACCTCAAGCGGGCAAGCGCCGTCTTGGCGGCTTTGCCCGAGGCGATGCAAAGCGAGGTGGTGCTGAGGGTGGCAAAGCTTGCGAGCGTGGCGCCCGATGCTCTCGAGGAAGTGCGCGCGATACTCGAGGAACAGCTCGGGGAAGTGGGCAAGCGCGAGAGTGAACGAGCGTTGGGGGGGGCCAAAGTTGCAGCCGATCTTCTCAACCATGCCGACAAGGCGCTCGAGGGTAGAGTTCTGCAGGAGCTCGAGAGTCGGGACCCGGAGCTCGCGGATCAGATTCGACAGCAAATGTTCACCTTCGAGGATCTCGTGCAGCTCGACAACCGCAGCATGCAAACGGTGCTCAAAGAGGTCGCGCGCGAAGATCTCATGCTGGCCTTGAAGACCGCGAGCGAGGAGCTCAAGGCGAAGATCTTCGCCAACGTTTCCAGCCGCGCCGCCGAGATCATAAAGGAGGACATGGCGGCCATGGGGCCGGTCAAGCTCAAGGACGTGGAAAAGGCGCAACGTTCCATCGTGGAAGCGGTGCGCCAGCTCGAGAAGGAAGGCAAAGTCGTCCTGGCGGGCGGAGGGGGAGATGTCCTCGTTTGACCCCTGGTGGACGGTAGGAGACACCAGCGGAGAGTTCGTCCCCCTGAATGGGCAGGGCTTGGAACGGCCGGCGGCGCGAGTGAAGCCGCTCGCTTGCACGCTGGGTTCGGGCGATCATCGAGAGGCCGAGGAAGGGGAGAGGGGAGAGAGAAACACCGAGATCGAGGCGGCGTTCGCCAAAGGGGTGGAAGAGGGAAGGCGCCAGGCCGAGCAAGAGAGAGCCGATCTCGCGCGCCAGCTCGAAGGAGCACTTGCCCAGATCGGTGGCTTCGTTGCCTCCATCGAGCGGCGCTACTCGGAAACCCTCCTCGATGTGGCCTTCGCGGTGGCGGAGAAGATCGTGTGCGCCGAACTCAAGGAGCGGCCAGAGCAGTGGCTCGCCATGATCCGGGAGGGGATCCGTCAGGCCGTCGACCGGGAGGCCGTTAGGATCAGGGTGGCGCAGCCGCTCTACGGGTTCCTGCTTTCCAAGCTCGACGGCCTGCGCAAGATGGTAGAAGAGGCGAAGACCATCGACTTGGTCGAGGACGCCGGGGTCGGGGAGTCGGGCTGCATCATCGAGACGCGGTACGGAGACATCGATGTCGGCTTGAAGACCCAGCTAGAGGCGGCGCGCACCGTGCTGCTTTCGGAGGAACAGGGGACATGAGCGGGCGAGCCCCCGTGGCTCTGGAGTCGGGCAGGGTCAGGCGGCGGCTGGCCGAGGCCAGTACCGTGCGCATGAGTGGTCGGGTGACCGACGTGGTCGGCTTGGTGATAGAGAGTACCGGACCGGCATACCCGGTCGGGGGACTGTGCCGGATCGAGGGACACAACGGCACCGGGGTGCCTGCCGAGATCGTGGGCTTCAAGAAAAACCGGGTTCTCCTCATGCCCCTAGGGGAAGTGAGCGGTATCGGCCCCGGAAGCCGCATAGTTGCGGTGAAAGAGAAGCCGGATGTGGCGGTGGGCTGGGAGCTTCGCGGGCGGGTGCTCGACGGGTTGGGCAGGCCGCTCGACGGGCGCGGCCCCTATCGAGCGCAGGCCTACTATCCGCTTTACGGGGCGCGTTTGAATCCGTTAGAGCGCAGGCCGATCCGAGAGCCGCTCGATCTCGGCGTGCGCGCCATCAACGCGCTTCTCACTTGCGGCCGAGGGCAAAGGCTTGGCATCTTCGCGGGGTCTGGGGTCGGCAAGAGCAGCCTGCTCGGCATGATCGCCAGGTACACGCGGGCCGAAGTGAACGTCATTGCGCTCATCGGGGAGCGCGGCCGGGAGGTGCGGGAGTTCGTGGAGCGCGATCTCGGCGAGGAGGGCCTGAGCCGCTCGGTGGTGGTGGCCGCGACCTCGGATCAGCCGCCGTTGGTTCGCCTCCACGGCGCGTTTCTCGCCACCGCGATAGCGGAATACTTCCGCGACCAGGGCAGGGACGTGATCCTCATGATGGATTCCTTGACGCGCTTTGCCATGGCGCAGCGCGAGGTCGGGCTTTCGGTCGGCGAGCCCCCGTCGAGTCGGGGCTACACTCCGTCGGTTTTCGCCGTGCTTCCCCGGTTGCTCGAACGCGCCGGCCTGGCCGCGCGGGGGAGCATTACCGGAGTGTACACAGTACTCGTCGAGGGAGACGACCTGAACGAACCGGTAGCGGACACCACGCGGGCTCTTCTCGACGGACATGTCGTCTTGTCGCGCGAGATGGCGAGCCATGGGCGCTACCCGGCTATCGATGTCCTGCGCAGCGTGAGTCGGGTGATGATAGACGTCGTCGCGCCCGAGCAGATCGAGATGGCGAAGAGAGTTCGCGGCTGGCTCGCCACCTACGAAGACACGGAAGACCTGATAAACATAGGGGCTTACGTGAGCGGCAAGAACCCGAGAATCGACGAGGCGGTGGGGAAAATCGACGCGATCTACGAGTTCATCGGGCAACGTCTAGAAGAGCCTTCGACGCTGGAAGAGGGGCTGGCGAAGCTGCGCCAGCTCGTAGGAGAGGGGGAAAATGGCCAGAGGACGGTTTCGGCTGGCTAGAGTGGCCAAGTTGAACGAGCAGTTGAGACGGGAAAAGGAGCGGGAGGTAAAGAGCACTCTGGCGTCCATCCAAGAGGTGCAGGCTCGGGCCGAGCTGGCGGAGCGCACAAGGGAGGAGTCGCGCAGACAGGAGCAGGCTCAGCCGCTCAGGGATGCGGGCGAGCTCGAGCTGTTTCGCCTGTTCGATGCGCGGCTCGCCGAGGCGGAGCTCGGGCTCAGGCGCGCGGCCGACGAGCTCGAGGCCCGCTTGGCCGAGCGGCGCGCGGAGCTCGTGGCGCGCAGGCGTGAGGAGAAGAAGTTCGAGCGCCTCGAAAGCTTCCATGAAAACCGAGCGAGGGGGGAGGAAGAGAAAGAGTCTTGCTTGGAGATGGACGAGATGGCTTTGGCTTCCCATACCAGGTGCCGGCGCGCCGAACACGAGGGGTAGGCAGTTGAAGTACGGCGGCGCAGTACGCACGGGCCTGTTGCTTGCGGTGGCGGTCAAGGCGGTCCTTTTGGGTCTGCTTTGGTGGGAGCCGATATTCGATGAGCGGAAGGCCCAGGCGCAAGACCGGCAAGAGCAGGGTGCTTTGCCGCAAACAGGATCCGAAGCGGCCGACCGGCGAGGGTGCGAGCAAAGCGAGGCTCTTCGCAACGCTTTGGAGGCGGTGGCTCAGAAAGACAGGAAGTTAGCGCAAAGGGAGCGCATTCTGGCCGAGCGGGAATCGCAGATAGAGCTGGCCGAGAAAAGCCTCGAGGCCAAGATAGCGGAGCTGGAGGAGGTGGAGCGGAAGCTCTCGGCTACGCTCGACCTGCTCGAGCAGGAGGGTAAGGCGGCGAGGGAGAGCCTCGCCAAGATCTACAGTGGGATGAAGCCGGACGAGGCCGCCCGGATCCTGAGCAATCTCGACGAGGACACCGTCATGCGGATCTTCGCCGGGATGAAGGAACGAAACATAAGCCAGATTCTCCCGCTGGTGGACCGCGAGCTAGCCGTAGCACTGACCAATCGGCTGGCGAGGAAGACCCCGAAGGCAGAGGCCGCCCGGTAGTCCCCCGGGGCAGACCTTTCCCCCGCGGACGGATTTTTTTGCCTGCACGTGTCGTGGGCTCATCGCCGGACGCTCGATTTTGAGTGGATTCGCCAGGCGGTCCTCTGGCACGTGGGTTGCTCCCCTCCTTTGCGGTGATGGATCTCTTGGCAACGCTACCGGATCCCGCGGCTTTTCCCTTGGAAGTGTCTCATAAGCCCGAAGGCGCGAGCTTAGCCGAGGGCCGGGAGGACCATGAGGTGGAGAGGACCCCGAAGGACGCGAGCGAAGGAGGCTTTGCGAACACTCTCGAGCGGGTCTTCACGGAAGTGAAAAGAGGAAGAGCAGGAGAAGCGAGACAAACCGACGAGAGTGCTGGCAAGCTACCCAGCGATTACCAGAGTCGGGATGTCGGGGAAAGACTGGAAAAGCCCGCTGCGACCGAGCCGACCCGATCGGCGAACGAGGACGAGAGGGAAAAGGGCCCGACCACTGCCCCGCCGCCGGACTCTAATTCGACCGGTGTCGGGCCAACTGGGGGAATCCCTGGGGTCCGGCTCGCTGAGAGCGGGGAAGGAGGCTACGAAAGCACGGGGGAAAAGCTGCCAGGGCCCGGCCCCGGGTGGGCGGAAAGTGTCGGGAGCGCCGCGGAGGGGTCCGAGCCAGTACCGGCGCAACAGTCGGCCGGCACGCGCGAGCCGGTGCCCGAGCCCACGGGAGAAGTTTTCCCATCCGCCCAAATGGGCAAGCCCGGGGCGACTGCGGAGCGAGAGCCCAGCGATTCTCTCGGTCGAGGGGAGGCTCTGGAGCAGGCGAGCGAAGCGAAGGATGCGGTAGCTAAGGCGCCTGCGGGCGAGCAACCGAAGCTTTTTGGGCCGGCAGGGGCAGGCGATCGAGGTCTTGCGTTACCCGTTTCGGTTTTCTCCGGCCTTGCACTCGAGCAAACGGGCGACGGTTCCGACGAGCCCGGATCCTCGGTCAAGGCTCTCCCTTCGGCAGTGGTACCAGAAACCTTGACGGGCGAATCTTCCGGTGAGAGCGCCTCCGCTCTTCAATCTGGTCCAGAAGATCGGAAGGCCCTACAGCCGCCGCCTGAAGGGCTCTCCAGCCTCGGCGAGCGGCTTTTGGACGGCGGCGTGAGCGACCCTCGCGCTACGCTGCCGAGTACGTCGCACGGCCCTGGCCCGCTTTTGGGGGCGGGGAGGACCGAGTCGCAGCAAGATCTCCTGGCTCCGGGGGGTGGAGCCGCGGGTGCCCGTGCGTTTCCGGCTCTTTCTGCACTGGCGGTCGCCGAGAGGGTATCGCACGCCATCGCCTCGGCTCACGTGGACCTAGGCAGGGAGCTTACCATGCAGCTTTCGAGCGAGGCGCTCGGAGACGTCCACCTGGCAGTGAGCGTTTCTCGACACGCGGTGCAAGCCGCGATCGTGACCGAACATGAAGCGGCGAGAGCGCTCATTTTTGCCCGGCAGGATGTTCTGGGCTCCGCCCTCGCCCGGCATAACCTTCAGTTGGAGGGGCTTTTCGTGGCGGTCGGGGGAGAGAGTGGCTTTAGGAATTCGGCCGGCGCTTGGCATAAGCCCCGTACGCTTTCCGAGGGCGCCGCCGGCCGGAGCAGAGAGAAAGCGGGAGTAGCCCTGACGGAGAAGCCGCTCTTGGCGACCAGCTTGCCGAGGCGTCCGAGCGCGCCGGGAAGCTTGAGCATAGTGGTA
The DNA here is from genome assembly GCA_037446155.1 of Myxococcales bacterium. Lineage (GTDB taxonomy): Bacteria > Desulfobacterota > Binatia > UTPRO1 > JBBIJE01 > JBBIJE01. The sequence continues at coordinate 46,646 of JBBIJE010000012.1, forward strand.
TGAGAGGCCAGCAGTGGTGAACCCTGTGCCTGTAGTCGGCTCGCCGCCCATCGGGGGCGAGCAGCGCCCAGCAAGCGCCAACGCACTGGGTAAGGATGACTTCATGAGGCTTTTGCTGGCGAGCCTGCAGCACCAGGATCCCCTGAATCCTCTCGAGCCCACGGATTTCTCCGCCCAGCTCGCGCAGTTCTCCTCTCTGGAGCAATTGATGCAGATAAACGAGCGCCTCGGCGGCCAATATCCCGCCTCGACACCTCAAGACCGCCTCTCCCTGGTGGGATTGATCGGCAAGGAGGTTTCGGTTCGCTCGAGCCGGGTGGAGATCGAGGACAACCGGGCGTCGGTGTTGAACTACGATCTCGAGCGTCCGGGCGTCGTCACGCTGAAAGTGCGCACGGCGGCGGGAAACACGGTCGCGGATTTGGTGCTCGGCGTGGAATCCGCGGGCACCCACGAGCTTCGCTTGGACGAGATAACGGCGCTTGCCGATCTCGGGGACGGAACCTACGAGGTAGAGCTCACCGTGAGCACGGGGGATGGGACCTCGTCGGCAGTGGTTACCAGAGCGGTGGATCGGGTCACCGGGGTGGCATTGGGCGACGAGCCGCGGCTTCTGCTCGCCGGTGGCGGCTCGGTGGGGATCGACGGGATACTCGAGGTACGCGAGCCGGCCGAGGACTGACGGGCGAGGCGGGAAGGGAATCGCGATCGAAAAACAAGGAGGCAGAGGAAATGGGTATTTTTGGAGCATTGTCCGCGGGAAGGAGCGGGTTGGTCAGTAACGGGGCGGCCCTGAGCGTTATCGGCAACAACATTGCGAACGTCAACACGGTCGGATTCAAGGCGAGCCGCACCGAGTTCGCCGACCTGCTTTCCTCGCAGACGGGCGGCGGCGCGGCCGCCCGCATCGGATTGGGCACGAAGATAGCCAAAGTGTCCACGCTCTTCTCGCAGGGTAATATCGAGAGTACCGGACGGGACACCGATTTGGCCGTCGAGGGGAACGGTTTCTTCGTGGTTCGCTCGGGCGAGGGTCTCCTTTACACGAGGGCGGGGAACTTCACCCTGGACGAGTCCGGCAGATTGGTGACCTTTCAGGGTCTTCCCGTGGTCGGGTTCGAATTGAACGAGGACCTCATTCCCGCAAGCTCCCCGACCGACATAAGCATTCAGGACGCTACGAGCCAAGCGTCGATGACCCAGAGCGTTTCGCTCAAGGCGAATCTGCAAGCGGACGCACCTCTGCTGAATGGCGGTGCCTTCGACGGCACGAGCTTCGATACGGCATTCGCCACGAGCAATTTCACGGCTTCGGTGAGAATCTTCGACTCGCTCGGGGGGGCGCATAACGTGACGATCTTCTTTACCCGGACCGGTACCAATGCCTGGGAGTTTAATATCGGCGTGGACGCCGCCGAGGTCGGCGATCCCCCCGGCACCGCCGGGGAGCTGACCCTCGTCGGCAACGGAACGCTGACGTTCAATGCCGACGGCTCGCTCGATGCGGTAACCAACAACACGGCCAACTTCACGGGTGGTGCGCAATTCACAGGTGCCCAGGACCAGACGATCACGATAGACTTCGGAACTCCGAACCCCGCCGCAGCCGTGCCAGGCACGGGGCTGGACGGTGTCACGCAGTTCAGCGCCCCCTCGGCCATGCGCTCCCAGTCGCAGGACGGCTTCAGCTCCGGGCAGCTTCTGGCCCTGACGGTGGACAGAGCAGGCCGCGTGGCGGGGGTGTTCGACAATGGCCAGACGCGAAGCCTGTTTCAGTTGGCGCTAGCGCAGTTCAACAATCCGGAGGGACTGACGCCGCTCGGCAACTCTTTGTACCGCGAGTCCTTCGAATCCGGAGCGGCGGCGGTGGGGCTTCCTCAGACGGGAGGCCTGGGTGCGGTCGTGTCGGGGGCGCTCGAGTTGGCCAATGTCGAGCTTGCGCAGGAGTTCATCGACCTCATCTCGATTCAACGAAGCTACCAGGCGAACGCGCGAGTGATTACATCGAGCGATACTTTACTTAACGAGCTGATCAACATCGTCCGGTAAGAACTGGCCGGGCCTGTTCGAGGCGGCGGGCGCCCGGCCGAGCGAGAAGGCGGCCGGGCGCCCCTGTTTTTGTAGCCCGGCAAACCGGGGCCAGAAAAATGACTGGGGCCTCAAGGAATTGGCTCCGGCTCCACGCGATCCCCCCATTTCGGCGAAATAGGGCCTGGATTCTGGCCCCTTCTTCTCGCCTGCGCCGGCTCGCCGGCCTCTGGCGGGTGGCATAGCGATTGCTGATTTCCCCTCCCGATGTACGGCGCGCAGCGGGGTTTCGCGCTCCGCAGCCGCGCGCGGCAAGGGTCGAGACGGAGTGGAGCGATATGGCTGACGAGGCTGAGGAGGCGAAGGCCCCAGAGGCTAGCGAAGGCGAGGCATCCGGGGAGAAGGAGAAAAAGCGCGGTTTTCTCTTCGTCGCGATTGTCGTTTTGGTCCTCTTGGCGGCAACCGGTGGCGCTGCCTACTGGTTCGGCGTGATCCCCGGTCTGGGACCATCCGCGCAAGAGAGTCTGGAAGAGGGGGGAGAGCCGGCAGACCCCCACGCCAAGAAGCTCTCCCTGGGGCCGACCATGGCGCTCGATCCCTTTATCGTTAACCTGGCCGATCCCGATGGCAAAAGGTACCTAAAGGCGAACATCGAGGTCGAGTTCTACGGCGAGCGTGTCCCGGAGGGAATGCACGAGGTGATGCCGCAGCTTCGCGATTCCTTGCTCACGCTCTTGACCAGCAAGTCCTTCGAGGACATCCGCACGCCCGAGGGCAAGCAGGCGCTGCGCGAGGAGATTATCGCGCGGCTCAATCAGAGTCTGAAGACCGACTCGGTGAAAGGGGTCTATTTCACGGAATTCATAATTCAGTAGGGGCGGATGTCGGAGAAGCTTTCAAAAGAGGAGGTGGACGCGCTTCTCGAGGGCGTGGCGAAGGGCGACGTCGAGGGTCCGAGCGTCGCAGAAACGGCCCCCGAGGCCGAGCCGATCGACCTCCTGGCACCGAAGAACAAGACTCCGGAGAAGCTTCGGGTGCTCGAGGTCGTGCAAAGCGAGTTTCTCAAGCATGTGAAGAAATCGCTTGCCCGTGTTTTCGGACGGACGCCCCAGGTTACCTGCCAGCATATCGAGGCCGTCAAGCTCTCCGATTTCGTGAAAGGGTTGGCGGTGCCGCTCAACGTGCACGTCTTCGATCTCTCGCCGTTGCCTGGCGAGGGCCTGTTCAGCGTCTCGCCCCGGCTGGCCTTTACGCTCGTCGATTTTCTCTTGGGTGGCATGGGATCGGAGGTCAAGACCGATGGTCGGGAGTACTCGCCGACGGAAAACCGCTTGCTGCGGCGCCTGGTGGGGGAGCTGCTCTCCGATGTGGAGAAGGCGTGGGCCGGGGTGGTAAAGATCGAGTGCCGCTACCGTGGCTTGGAGCTTTCGGCGGCGGGTCTAGGCCGCCTGGAGGAGGATTCTCTGGCCGTGCTTCCCCTGGAGATTCGCCTGGCCGAGGCACCTCTTCAGGCCCACCTCTGTTTTCCCGTCTCTGCGGCAGAAGCGGCAGGGAAGCGAATCTCCCAGGTCGCGCGCGGCGGTGGGAGGAAAAGCCTCGATTGGGGCGGCACGATCGGAGTCAGTCTGCTCGATGCGGAAGTGGCGGTTTCGGCCGAGCTCGGCACGGTCACCATGTCGGTGAGGAAGCTATTGGGGCTGAAGGTGGGCGATACCATCACCCTGGGAACGACCCGCAGTCAGCCCATAACGGTCAGAGTCGAGGGAGTGGAGAAGTTCGTGGGGGTTCCGGGAGTACTCAACGGTAGCAACGCCGTGCGCATCGGCGATGCAGCGGAATGAGGGAAGGTGGGAGCGATGGCGGAGAACGCGGAAGAGCGCAGAGGGGACGGGGCAAGAGAAGAGGAGAGGCTCGCTAACCTGGAACTGCTTCTCGATGTCCCCTTGTCGGTCACGGTGGAGCTTGGACGGACGAGAATGATGGTGCGCGATCTTCTCCGGTTGGGGCACGGATCGGTGGTGGAGCTTACCAAGATGGCGGGCGAGCCACTGGATATCTTGGTGAACGGAAAGCCGGTGGCGCGGGGGGAGGCGGTGATGGTCAACGATCGGTTCGGCGTTCGGCTGACGGACGTGGTGAGCACAGCCGAAAGATTGGAGCAGTTGAAATGAATGCCGCCGCCCCGAATTTGCTCGCTCGAACTGGTAGCGCAAGCGCGATGGCACCCGAGCTCGACACGCGCTGGCTCGCGCTCGTCTGCGCCTCCTTGCTGGCGGTCGCTCTCCTCGCGTGGTGGAAGAGCCGCCGCTTGGAAAAGACCGGCAGGAGTCCGATACGAGTTCTGGGCAGCCGGATGCTCGGGGGGAAGCGCTGGCTAACTCTAGTCGAGGTGGAGGGCACGCGTCTTCTTCTTGCGGTTGGACCGGAGGAGACGCGGCTGCTCAAGACTTTCGGTGCCGGGCGCAAGCGCGATGGGGCAAGCGAAGGAGATCAGAAGCGGGGCGAGCGGCAAGCGAGAGAACCGGCAGATCGAGGTGGAAGGGTCGAGGACTTTGCGGCGGAAGCGGGGGCGCTCAGGCTGGCGCCGAGGATTTGGAGTAGGCGGAGGAGCGGTTGAAAAGGACCCTCTTGACACTTTGGATCGTTTCGCTCGGGGTTCTGCCGGCGTCGGCGGCGATGGCGGCGCTTCCGGAGGTGTCGATCAAGCTTGGGGGCGAGGGAGAGGCGGTTTCGGACACGATACAGCTCGTCCTCTTGTTCACTCTTCTTTCCTTCGCCCCAGCGATCCTCGTGGGGCTCTCCTCCTTCGTTCGCATTCTCATCGTCTTGGGTTTCTTACGCCAGGCCATCGGCACGCAACAGATGCCTCCATCGCAGGTGATCATATCGCTTGCCCTCTTCCTGACCTTTTTCGTCATGACCCCCACGATCAAGGAGATAGAGCGAGAGGCCGTGACCCCCTACGTCAACGAGGAAATCGGCGCGGTGGAGGCCCTCAGGCGCGGGTTCGGGCCGCTGCGGTCGTTCATGTTGCGACAGACGCGGGAGAAGGACCTGGGACTCTTTCTCGGGATCGCGAAGAAAAACACGGTGACGGTGCGAGACGAGATTCCGCCGGAGGTGGTGGTGCCCGCTTTCATGATCTCGGAGCTCAGAACGGCGTTTACCATGGCTTTTTTGATCTACGTACCATTTCTGGTGCTCGACATGGTGGTGGCCTCCGTCCTCACCTCCATGGGGATGATGATGCTTCCCCCGGTGATGATATCGCTCCCCTTCAAGTTGATGATTTTCGTGTTGGTCGACGGCTGGAATGTGCTCGTGAGCTCGCTGGTGGAGAGTTTTCGGTAGCTAGGGAGGATGCCGGCAGATGACGCCCGACGCGGTGATCAGCCTGGGTAGAAGCTCTCTCGAGATCGTGATGATCCTGGCCGGGCCGATCCTCCTCTTCGGCCTGGTTGCGGGAGTCTTGGTAAGCCTGCTTCAGGCGCTTACACAGATTCACGATATGACCCTCACCTTCATACCGAAGATCGCAGCGACCATCCTGGCGCTCGCTCTCTTCGGCTCCTGGATGCTGCAGCGCCTCATAAGCTTTACCGTAAATCTCTACCAATCGATTCCGACGCTTGTGCACTGAGGGGAAAATGGATCTCTCAAGCGTCAATACCTCGAGCGCAACGCAGCGGATACGGCGAGGGCCGGCGTAAGTGACGCAAATCGACGAAGGGACGATCTTCCTATTTCTCGTTGTCCTGGCCCGCACAAGCGGCCTCATGCTCGTCGCTCCGCTATTCGGGGCCCGTCTCGTGACCCCTCGGGTCAGAGCCGCGCTCGCGCTCGGGCTCGCAGTTTCCCTCTTTCCAGCCGCGGCTGCCGCGGGCGGCGGATCGCTTCCCGCCAGCGCTCCCCTCCTTCTCGTTTCCTTGGGAGTGGAGGCGACGGCGGGGTACGCGTTGGGCTTGGTCGCCGCTTTGCTGTTCGCGGCGGTCAGAACCAGCGGTCAGCTAGCCGGGATCCACATGGGTATAGGTATAGCGAACCTGGTGGATCCGCAAACCATGGAAGAGATCACGCCGGTGGCCGAGTGGCTGAACATGGCCGCCATGCTGGTCTTCCTGGCGGTGGACGGTCACCACCTGATCCTCTTGGCTTTGGCGAAGAGCTTCGACGTGCTTCCGGCCGGCGCGGGCGTGCTGGACCCGGATGGCTTTCGGACGGTGCTGGCCGCAGCCGGCCACCTCTTCGACACCAGTGTCCGACTGGCGGCGCCGGTTCTCGTAGTGCTTCTTCTCACCAACGGTGTGATGGGGGTGCTGGCCCGGATGATCCCCCAGCTCAACGTATTCATAGTGGGCTTTCCCGTCAACCTGCTCGCCGCCCTGCTCGTGCTCGGCATCGCCCATCCTTTCATCGTGCACTTCGTTCTTTCCGAGATCGGGGGGATGAGGGAGCTGATGGGGGCGGCCATTGCGAACCTGAGGTAGATAGGCAGTGGCAGAGGACGAAACCGGAGAAAAGAGCGAAGAGCCGACTCCAAAGCGCCGGGAGGAAGCGCGCAAGGAAGGGCAGGTCGCCCAGTCCGCCGAGATCGCCTCGGCGGCCGTTTTGCTTTCGGCCCTTCTCGTCATGCACACGAACGGCCGGGGCATGTTGCGCTCGCTGGAAGCGATGGCTTGGCAGAGCCTGCGCGACGTGGCCGGCACCGACCTAACCGTAGCGGCTACCACGAGGATCTTCGTGGACATGTTCTGGGTTCTGCTCCGCGTGTCGGGCCCGATCCTGGGTTTGACCGCGGTGGTCGCCGTCGCCGTGGCGACCCTGCAGGTGGGCTTCATACTCTCGCCCAAGGCGGTCAAGCCGTCGCTCGGCAAGCTTTCCCCGCTGGGGGGCCTGAAGAGGATCTTTTCCACCCACGGGCTGATCGAGCTGCTCAAGTCGAGCCTCAAGATAGCTCTCGTCGGGTGGGTATCCTATAAACTCATCGCGGCATCGATAACTCGGATCGCGGCTCTGGTGAGCGCCGGCACAGGGCAGATCCTCGCGTTCGGTGCTAGCGAGCTCTCTCGCGTCGTGCTTTGGGCGGCAGCACTTCTGAGCGCGCTAGCCGGCGCCGATTACGCCTGGCAGCGCTACTCCCACGACAAGAGCCTCAAGATGAGCAAACAAGAGGTCAAAGAGGAGCGGCGGCAGACCGAGGGAGATCCTTTGGTCAAGAGCCGGTTTCGGCAAGCCCATATGAAACTGGCGCGGCGGCGCATGTTGGAGGAGGTGCCGAAGGCGCACGTCGTGGTGACGAACCCTGTGCACCTGGCCGTGGCCCTGCGCTATGTGGCAGCGGAGATGCCAGCTCCCCAGGTGATTGCCAAGGGGGCGGAGGAGGTGGCGCTCAAAATCAGGGAGATAGCCCGCCGCCACGGCATTCCCATAGTGGAGCGCCGAAGCCTCGCCCGCGCGCTCTTTCGCACGGTTCAGATCGGTGAGACGATCCCCTCCAGCCTCTTCCGGGCGGTAGCGGAAATCCTCGCCTACGTTTATTCGCTGCGGCCGCATCTCATGGCCTCGGGAGGGGCCGAGCGGTGAGCGGGCGCCATAACGCTGGTGCAGGTTTCCCCACCGGTCCGCTCAGGCGGCTCGTTGCCGGGGGGGAAGTGGGGGTGCCGCTCGCCTTCGTCTTGATCGTCGTGATTATGGTGATTCCGCTACCCACGTTCCTCCTGGACCTCATGCTTACCTTCGACATAGCGCTGTCGCTCGTGATCCTTCTGGTCGCGATGTACACGCTTCGACCGTTGGAGTTCTCTACCTTTCCCTCGGTCCTTCTCGTCACGACACTGTTGCGGCTCGGCCTCAATGTGGCGTCGACGCGGCTCATTCTGCTTCATGGCAACGAAGGGCCGGATGCCGCCGGCCACGTGATCCAGTCCTTCGGGAGTTTCGTGGTGGGGGGGAGCTACGTCGTCGGCGTCGTGGTTTTCCTGATTTTGGTTGTCGTCAATTTCGCAGTTATCACCAAGGGTGCTGGCAGGATAGCCGAGGTGGCGGCGCGCTTTACCCTGGATGCCATGCCGGGCAAGCAACTGGCGATAGACGCCGATCTGAACGCCGGGCTCGTCAGCGAGCGGCAGGCTCGCGAGCGGCGCCGAGCCATCGAAGCGGAAGCGGACTTCTACGGAGCCATGGACGGTGCCAGCAAGTTCGTGAGGGGGGACGCGATCGCGGGCTTGATCATAACCGGCATCAATATCCTCGGCGGGTTCTTTATCGGCGTGATTCAACAGGACATGCCGGCGGCCGAGGCGGCGCAAACGTACACGATCTTGACCATCGGGGACGGGTTGGTCTCTCAGCTTCCGGCGCTGCTGGTATCCACTGCCGCTGGGATCGTCGTCACGAGGGCCGCCTCGGGCGCCGATCTGGGAAGTGAGCTCACCGGCCAGCTCATCGTGAATCCCAAGGCCTTGGCTACCGTGTCGGTGATTCTTGCGGCCTTCGCTCTGATGCCGGGCCTGCCCTTCCTTCCCTTCACGGTACTTGCCGCTATCACCGGGACGATCGCCTCGATCAGCCGCAGAGACCGAGAGCTGGCGGCGGCCGAGCAGCAGGCGCGGGAGGGGGCGGCCGAGGAGAAGGGGCCGGAGCAGGTCGAGCTTCTCCAGCCGCTGGATCTGCTCGAACTCGAGATCGGTTACGAACTCGTGCCGCTCGTGGATGCCGAGCAAAACGGAGATCTGATTCAACGCATTCGCAGCCTGAGGAGGCAGATGGCTCAGGAGATGGGATTTCTCGTGCCCCCGATTCACATCCGAGACAACCTGCAGCTCAAGTCTTCGGAGTACGCGGTGTTGCTCAAAGGGGTGGAGATAGCGAGGGCGGAGGTGGTCGTGGGCAGCTTTCTGGCCATAAACCCTGGGACGGCTCAGGGTGAGGTTGCCGGGACTCCCACGAAGGAGCCAGCCTTCGGTCTGGATGCCCTCTGGGTGGGGCCGAGCGAGCGAGAGGCGGCTCAGATGGCAGGATATACCGTGGTGGACGTTCCCACGGTGATAGTTACGCACCTCACCGAGCTCGTGCGCCGGCACGCGCACGAGCTGCTCGGGCGCCAAGAAGTGCAAGCGATGCTCGACAACGTAGCGAAGACACACCCCAAGGTCGTCGAGGAGCTGGTGCCGCAGCAGCTTTCGGTGGGCGGGGTTCAGAAGGTCATGCAGAACCTTCTGCGCGAAGGGGTGAGCGTGCGCGACACCCTTACCATCCTGGAGACCCTGGCGGACTACGCTCCTGTGACCAAGGATGTGGATCAATTGACGGAGCACTGTCGCAGGGCGCTGGCCCGGGCGATCACCAAGCAATTTACCACCCGCGACGGTGTCGTTCCGCTCATCACTCTCTCGCCGCGGGTGGAGCGGCTGATAGCAGAAGCGGTGCAGCGGACCGACGAAGGGGCCGTCGTTGCCCTCGACCCGACGACCGCTCAGCGCCTGTTGGCAAAGCTTGCGGCCTGGGTCGAACGGTTCACCATGGACAACAATCAGCCCCTTCTTCTGTGCTCCGCCAGCGTGCGAAGCCACGTGAGGCGGCTGACGGAGAGGTTCTTGCCCAGCCTCGCCGTGATCTCCCCCGCAGAGCTGGCCTCCAATGTGCGGGTCCATTCGCTGGGGGTAGTGGCACTAGACGAATGAACGAGAAGCAAGATGAGGATCAGACGCTTTAGGGCCCCAGACGTTACGACGGCGATGGCCATGGTGAAAAGAGCCCTTGGGCCGGAGGCCGTCATCTTGTCCCGGCGCGACCTTCGGGGGAGTGGCGCGCAGGAGCGGATCGAAATAATAGCCGCCGCCGATCCTCATTCTGGCGAAGATGAAAGTGACGCTGTGGTGTATTCCACCAGGGACGGCATGGCAGGGCAAGTGGCGAGCGACCGTACCTCGCGCGTTCTCGCCGACCTGGCCTCCGAGGTGTGCGAGCTTCGCAGGTCGCTTCGCCATCTGGCCGGTGGGAACCGGCGCAGAACGGTGGCCCGCCTGGGAATGCAGTGGCTAGAGCCCTACGACCGGCTCTGCGCTCGAGGGGTTCTTCCCCATGTAGCTTTCGACCTCGTGGCGCGAAGCGCCCTGGAATCCAGGTCCAAAGAGTTGCCAGCGGAGGAGGGGATAGCCGGGGTGATAGAAAGCACGCTCGTCGCCGGCGGGGCGCTAAGCAGGGTAACCTTCGCGGTAGGGCCGACCGGAAGCGGGAAGACGACAACCGTCGCCAAGCTTGCCGCCCAGGTCGCTGCCACCGGCAGCGTGGGTCTCGTCATGGCCGATGGGTTTCGCCTGGGTGCGACCGAGCAACTGGGTGGCTTTGCCAGAGTCCTGGGGGTGCCGATCGAGGTGGCGACAGATGGGCAGGAGCTCGAGCGGGCACTCGGCAGGTTCTCGGATAAGAAGCACATTTTAGTGGATACCAGCGGCCAATCGGGCGGCGAGCCGGAGCGGGTTGCTCTGGAGGAACTCGTGCGCGTGGTTCCCAAGCCTGAGCGAAGAATCGCGCTCGTGGTGAGTGCCACGACGGAGACCCGGGCGTTGGATCGGGCCTGGCGCTGGCTGAGCGGCCTAAGGCCCGAGCTTTGCATCGCGACCAAGTTGGACGAAGCGGGCGGGCTTGCACAGGTTTACAACTGGCTTTGGGAGACGCGTGTGCCTTTGAGCCATCTCGCTACCGGCCAGAGGGTGCCGGACGATCTCGAGCGAGCGACGGGCGTTTCCGTCGGTTCTTGGCTGCTCGGGGGAGCTGGGTCCAGGGTATCTACTGCGTGAGGGGAGGATGAGAGCGTGACGGAGGCGTATTCGGTGCGTGAGGTCAAGAGCGGCGCAGTGCCCGGGCGTCCCGCCCGGCCCGCGATCAGGGCGATCGCGGTGGCGAGTGGCAAAGGTGGAGTCGGGAAGACCAACGTGGTTGCCAATCTTGCCGTCGCGCTGAGGCGACAGGGGCAGAGAGTGATCGTCGTCGATGCCGACTTGGGACTGGCGAATCTCGACGTGCTGCTCGGCTTGAGCCCGCAGCGCACGCTGCGAGACGTTCTCGCCGGTCGCTGCACGGTCGACGAGATCGTGGTCGAGGGTCCCGAAGGGTTGCACCTGATACCTGCTGCGAGCGGCTTCGAGGAACTCACGAGCCTCGGGGCAGGGGAGAGGCTGGTGCTGCTCAACGAGATCGACAGCCTCGAAGGGAAGTACGACTTCATGCTGATCGACGTGGCGGCCGGAATCTCCTCGAACGTCCTCTACTTCGCTATGGCGGCGCAGGAGGTATTGGTAGTCCTGACACCGGAGCCCACGTCCCTTACCGACGCGTACGCTCTCGTCAAGGTCCTGTCCCGGCGGCACAACCAGCGCGAGTTCAGCATCTTGGTCAACATGGTCAGGGACGAAGCCGACGCCAAGCGCACGTTCTTGCAGCTCAGCAAGGTGACCGACAGGTTTCTCGGTGTGAACCTGAGCCTGGCTGGGTGGATCCCCTACGACCAGCAGATTATCCGGGCGGTAAAAAGACAGACGACCGTGCTCGCGCTGGCGCCGAATTGCGCGGCCAGTCGCTCGTTGGCGCATCTGGCGGAGAAGATGGTGCGCCGGCCGCCTTCCTGCGTGGCTAGTGGGGGGCTGCAGTTCTTCTTCCGCTCGCTCCTGGCACAGGAATGTACGGTAGGATGAGGGGAGCCGGGCCGAGAACGTACGGCGCGCGCTCCCGCGGCGAGAGCGCGTCGGAGGCTTCGCGTCGGCGCCGAGAGGCTAGGCGAGAAGAGGTCCTGGTTCAGGAGCACCTTCCTTTGGTCAAAAAGGTGGTGCAGCGGCTTGCGGTGCGAAAGCCGCCGCAGGTGGAGACGGACGAGCTGCTTAGTTGGGGGATCGAGGGCCTGCTCGACGCCATCAAGAAATACGACCCGCGCAAGAAGGCAGCTTTTACCACCTACGCTCAGTTTCGCATTCGCGGCGCCATACTGGACCGGCTGCGCGCCCTCGACTGGGTGTCCAGAAGCATAAGGCAGAAGGCGCACCAGCTAGAGAGGACCTATCGAGAGTTGGAGGGATCCATGGGCCGGCCGGCGACCGAGGAGGAAGTAGCAGCTGCCTTGGGCGTCTCGCTGGGCGAGCTGCACTCGATGCTCTCCGAGGTGGGGCACATGAGCATTTTTAGCCTGGAAGACCTCGGATTCGGCGGGGGGGAGGAGCGCTTCGAGGCCGAGCGCTACCTCGAGGGCAACCAACCTGATCCTCTGGCCGCGCTCCTTACGCGCGAGCGCGTCGACATCGTCGCCGAAGCGATAAGCCGCCTTCCGGAGAAGGAGAGGATCGTGATCAGCCTCTATTACCACGAGGCGCTGACGATGCGGGAGGTGGGGGAGGTTCTGGGGCTTACCGAGTCGCGCGTGTCGCAGTTACATTCGCAGGCGTTGCTGCGGTTGAAGGCGGCTCTGGCGGATCGGCTCGGGGTTCCAGACCAGAGGTGAGGGACGTGCGCCAGGATCCGATTCTGGTCAGGAGGCCCGGGTCATAAGTGTGACACCCACGGGTTTTGGGGGCCAGCAGGAAGGGGGAGGGGAACAGACGAGAAGAGGGAAAAAAGAAGATGGCAAGAGGTGCGCGGCCAAGCTCGGGCAAATGGCACGCGGGTTGCACAAGCACGGATTAGATTGGGGGGTTGAGAGAGATGACCCAGGAACTGTTCGGCGTGCGCACAGCCGGATCCGACCAGGTGCTTCTGGCGGAGCGGGCCAGGCGGCAGAGGGAGATAAGGGAGCTTTTCGCTTCGGTAGCTAGAACCTGTGAGCTTCCTCCCCTTCCCGCGGTGGCGATGCGCGCGTTGAGCCTCGCCAAGGATCCCGAGACCGAGGCCGGGGAGCTCAGCCGCGTCGTGGCCTCCGACGCGGCGCTTAGCGCGCGCGTTCTGAGGATCTCGCGGTCCGTCCTGTATGCAAGAAGGCACCCCCCTCGCAGCCTCAAGGAAGCCGTGCTGACGGTAGGCTTTCAGGCCTTGCGCAAGATCCTCATAGCCGCCTGCGCCCGCGCGATGTTCGAAAAGAGCGACGCAGTGACGGAATCGCTCTGGAATCATGCTCTGGCGACGGCGCTGGCCTGCGAAGAGGTTTCGCAGGACTTCCAAGTCGGAGACCGGGGTTGGGGCTTCGTCTGCGGCCTGCTCCACGACATAGGCAAGCAGATTCTTCATATGGGATCGGAGGCGGCGTTTCACGAGGTTTGGCGCAGGGTGGCAAACGGGGAGGGAACCTTCGTCGAGCTCGAAAGCGGGCTGTTCGGGCTGGAGCACGCCCTGATCGGGGCGAGCCTTGCGAGCCAGTGGGGGCTGGACGACGATCTGGCCGAGGGCATTCTCTTCCATCACAAGCCGCAGGAGCTGCCCGGCGCCGTTTTGCCGCGGATCGTATGCCTCGCTGATCACGTAGCCTATCGGGCGGGGCTGGGAGGGGTGCCCGGGGCGATCGTCCCGCTTGCGTGCGAGGCGGGCGAAGGGATCGGTGAGGAGCGGTTGGAGCAGTTGGCGGCGCGGACGAAGGAGGCCTTCGAGAAGGAGAGAGTGCTTTTCCTCTGAGTACCGGCCGAAGATGGGGGGAACATGGACGGCAAAACATTGCAGCCCATACCATCTACCGAGAGGGTGACGGAGGTGTTTCGGGGAGGCTCGCAGGGACGCCGCGAGCGGCACGCGAAACCGAAACGAGAGGCGCCAGGCGAGGCGGTCGAGGAAGAGAGAGCGGGGGTTACGAGCGAAGACGTGGGGCGAGGCAAACGACTTGACGTCAGGGCGTAAGACACTCTCCTCCCGGCCCGATGGGGATTCGGTCCATGATTGATGTTTTCGGGGCTGCCATCGACGTCGCGCTGCTCTTGCTCCTCTGCGTTCTGCTGTGGCGACTGCGCAAGGACCCGACGCGGGCTTGGCTCGAGCGTGAACGGAGATTGCGCGAGATCTCCGAGTCGTTGCGATCCATGGTAGCGCAAGCGGAAGGTGCAGCACGCGATCTCGATCGGGCCTTGGCCGAGCGCATGAGCCGAATATCGGTTCTGCTCGAATCTGCCCCCAGCGCCCGTCGAGATGCCGCAGCGGATCGGCCGGTGCCGGAGGATGAAGGCCGTTCGGGGAGGCTCGAGCGGTTGCTCGCAGAGGGCAGGGACCCCAGAGAAGTCGCCAGGGAGCTCGGCATACCCCTGGCCGAGGCCAGGTTGGCGGCGCAGGTCGGCCAGTGGCGCGAGGTCGGGCTGCGACGCGGAGGCGGCCCAGGGTAAAAACTTCCGCCGCCGACGTGTTATTGCCTAGCCGTAAGGGCTTCCCGCAGGCAAGGGTTGCGGCCGAGGCGCGCGGTCGCGAAACGGCACGGTGCTTGCACCCAGCCGGGCGGGGGAAAAGATGAATCGGGCGGTTTATTCGATCATATCGGGAGGCTTGGCGGAGCTCTCCAAGCTCGACTTGGTGGCGCAGAACTTGGCCAATGCGTCCACCGCCGGCTACAAGGCACAGCGGGCCGTATTCGAGGTCAGACCGGCGAAAGCACTCGGGCAGGCGCGCTCGGCGATTGCGGCACAGCGCTCCTCCGCCCAGGTCTTGGAGCGGGCGGTCGTGACCGACCTGAGCCAAGGCCCCCTGGAAAAGACGGCGAATCCACTCGATGTCGCCCTGGAGGGGGAAGGATTCTTCGTCGTCGACACACCGAGGGGGTTGCGTTTCACCCGGACAGGCTCCTTTACCATCGACCGAGACGGCAAGCTAGCCACCGGTGCGGGTTTCCCGGTTCAGGGGGAGGGCGGGGAAATCGTGCTTCCCCAGGGGAGGGTGGAGATTGCCAGGGACGGCACCGTCTCTGTCGACGGCTCCCAGGTGGCGCGGCTTCGCGTGGTGGTTTTCGATCGCCCCGAACAACTGCGCAGGGAGGGCCAGGCCTTGTTTTCCGCCGGCCCGCAGATGCCGCAGGATCTGGCCCCACAACAGGTCAGGGTCGTGCAAGGGGCTTTGGAGGGAGCCAACGTCAGCGTCGTGGAGGATCTGGTTCAGATGGTAGAGACAACCCGAGCCTTCGAGTCGTACATGCGGGCGCTGGAACGCGTCGATCGCCTGAACGGACGCGCGGCTGATGATCTGGGCAGAGTCTAAAGGAGGAGGTGGAGCGAGATGATCAGGGCGCTGTTTACCGCGGCCACGGGAATGGAGGCGCAGCAACTCAACATAGACGTCATCGCCAACAACCTGGCAAACGTGAACACCACCGGCTTCAAGAAGAGCCGGGCGGACTTCGAGGATCTCCTTTATCAAACGTTGCGCGAGCCTGGCGCCGCGAATACGGGCAGCACCGAGTTCTCCACCGGCATTCAGGTGGGCCTGGGCTCGCGGCCGGCGGCAGTGCAGAGGGTCTTCGGCCAGGGGGACTTCACCCAGACCTCGAACCCCCTCGACGTGGCAATCGAAGGGGAGGGGATGTTCCAAGTCACGCTTCCCAGCGGGGATGTGGCGTACACCCGGGCCGGCTCCTTCAAGCTCGACTCGACCGGATCCCTGGTGACCTCCGAAGGGGACCTGATCAGCCCCCAGATAACGATACCGCAAGGAGCCGAAAGCGTGAGCATCGGAAGCGACGGGACGGTCACGGTGACGCTTCCCGGTCAAACCACGGCCACGCAGGTCGGCCAGATTCAAACTGTACGTTTTACCAATGTGGCCGGCTTGCGGGCTCTGGGGCGGAACCTGTTTGCAGAGACGGAAACTTCGGGCGCGGCCCAGCTAGGAACCCCGGGGGAGAATGGGCACGGAACGCTCCTCCAAGGGTTTCTCGAAGGATCGAATGTGAGCGTGGTGGAGGAGCTGGTAAACATGATCGTCGGGCAGCGAGCCTACGAGATTAACTCGCGAGCGATCGGCGCGGCCGACGAGATGCTGAGGCTGATCGCTCAGCTCGTGGCCTGAGGGGAGGGCGAGGATTCCGTGAAGGGGATGGTGGTAATTCTCGTCGTCGGCTGCTTGCTGGCCGCGGGCGGGTCCGAGGCCTTCGAGGGAACGATCGAGGTAAGACCGCGAGGGAGCGTGGAGGCGGCCCGGGTGCACCTCGGCGACGTGGCCGAGTTAGTGGGCGGTGCCAGTCGATTCGCTCGCGTCAAGCTCGCCGATAGGTTGGCCCCCGGCGAGACGCGAAGCCTCGACGGTTACGAAATCCTCAAGCGGCTTCGCGCCGCGGGCGTCGATTTTGGGCGCATCGCCTACGATATCCCGGCCACCGTCGCAGTAAGCCGCAGATTCCAGGAGATCGGCCGCGAAGCCATCGAGCGGGCGATCGCCGACTACCTGAGAAAGAGCGAGCGGGGAGTGGAGGATTTGGCGATAACGCGGATCGAGTACGCCCAGCCGGTGAGGCTGCCCGTGGGGCCCTACGAACTTGTGGCGCGGGGAATCTCGCCCGCCCAAGGCCAAATCCGCCGCAGACTGGTGCTAAGATTCACGCAGCAGGGAAGACTCGTCAGGGAAATTCCAGCCGCGGTAGAGATCTCCGGTTTCGGGCGGGCCTACTTCGTCAAGCGTGTCATGCGACGCGGCGAGGTCATATCCACCTCCGACCTTGCCGCGCGCAGGACGGAGCTTCGGCGCCTGGCGCTGGGGGCGATAACCGACCCGCAGCAAGCGGTGGGGATGGCGGCGGTTCGCCAGCTTAGCCCCGATGCGCCGCTTCGCGCGTCGGATCTGGCGCCCGCCGTTTCGGTAAGGCGCGGCGACCCCGTGACCCTGGTGCTCGAGACCAAAGCGATGAGGATCACCGGCCGGGGGACGGCACGCGAGGACGGGGCCGTGGGCAAGGAGATTCGCGTGGTGAACGATAGCTCGGGCAAAGAGCTTCGCGGAAGGGTGGCAAATGGATCGGTTGTGGTCGTCGGTTTCTAGGGTCGTGATCCTCCTCGCCTGCGCGGGCCTTTGCGGGTGCGCCAAGCGGGCGGTGCGGGGGGGGATGGAAGAACAACGGCCCTTTCCACCGCTGGCCGAGCAGGTGGAAGTTTCCCGGCTCGCCCTCCAGGGCTCTCTGTGGCGCCCCCACGTGGGTGCCAATTACCTTTTCGTCGATACCCGGGCGCGTTTCGTTGGCGACCTCCTCACGGTAGTTATTTCCGAGAGCGCAAAAGGGAAGAAGGAGGCGACGACGAAGGGGGGAACGAAGAGCGACGTGAACGCGAGCCTGGAGCAAGCCTTCGGCCTCACCAAGCAGCTCGCCGCCAAGAACCCAGACATCGATCCCTCCGAGCTCATCAAGGCTTCGACGGAGCGGAGCTTCGAAGGGGACGGATCGACCGAGCGGGAGGGCTCCCTTACCGCCAGGATCACTGTGCGGGTCGAGAAAGTGGCCCCCAACGGGAACCTCTGGGTGGAGGGGCAGGAGGTGGTTGCGGTAAACGCCGAAAACCAGTTGATCGAGGTATCCGGGTGGGTGAGGCCGGAGGATATCGGGCCTGACAACGAGGTTCTCTCCTGGCGGCTGGCCGATGCCCGGATCGACTTTTACGGGGCGGGCGAGGTTTCCCTCATGCAGAGGCGCGGCTGGATGACCAGAGTGCTGGACGTGGTATGGCCATTTTGAGGAAGGCAAGAGGGCAGCTTCTGGGGTTCGCGTTACTCGCGGCTTGGGGCGCGGCTGAGTCTCTTCTTCTTGGCTCGAGTTGCGCGCACGCGGCTAGAATCAAGGACATCGCCGACATTCAGGGCGTGCGAGCCAACCAGCTCGTCGGCTACGGCGTCGTGACGGGCTTGAACGGCACGGGCGACGGCCAGCAGGCCGTCTTCACGATCCAGAGCATCCTCAGCATGCTCAGACGCCGGGGGATCAACATCACGGTGGACCCCAGGCAGCTTAGGGTAGAGAATGCAGCGGCTGTGGTGGTTACTGCCACGCTTCCCCCTTTCGCCAGGGTTGGAAGCCGCATAGACGTTCAGGTTTCCTCCATCGGCGACGCGGAGAGTTTGCAGGGGGGAGTGCTGGTGCTGACCCCATTGTTCGCGCCCGATCAACAGGTTTACGCGGTTGCGCAGGGGCCGGTCTCTTTAGGGGGTGGCTTTTCGGCTCAAGCGGCGGGGGCGGCTGCCACCAAGAGTCACCCGACCGTGGGCTACATAAGCGAGGGTGCCATCGTCGAGCGCGAGGTGCCGGTCGAGCTCGCCGTGTCGGGAACGGTGAGGATCGCCCTTCACGAGGCGGATTTCACCACGGTGGCCAGGGTGGCGGAGGCGGTGAATCTGTTTCTGGGCGGGCGCAGGGCGAGCGCTGTGGATGCCAGGACGGTGGACATCCGAGTCGAGCCGGGCGAGGATCCGGTGGCCTTGCTCGACCATATCGGGCTTTTGGAAGTCAGCGCGGACCGGCGCGCTCGTGTGGTGCTGAACGAGCGCACGGGCACGGTGATCATGGGGGAGAACGTGCGCATAGCACCTGTTGCCATCGCGCACGGGAGCCTGAGCATTCAAGTAAAAACCGACTTCGGGGTCTCGCAACCGGCCCCGCTCTCCGAAGGGGAGACGGTCGTGGTTCCAGACACCACACTATCGGTACAGGAGGGCAAGAAGGAGAGCCTGATGTTGGTGCAGCCGGGGGTCGGGCTGGGCGAGTTGGTGGCGGCCCTCAATGCCTTGGGCGTGACGCCGCAGGACCTGATCGCGGTGCTCCAGGCGATGAAGGCGGCCGGGGCGCTGGAGGCCGAGCTGGAGATCATGTGAGCCACGCTCTCGAGAAGGCGGAGAGCTCGCTCGCGATCGTGCGGCGACCTGTAGAAGGTACCTTCGCGGGGCTTCGTAACGAGCAGCTAAGGCGGCTCGGGGGAGCGGATCCCGAACGAGTGGCGCGGGAGTTCGAGGCGATTTTGCTGGCCGAGACGATCAAAGCCATGCGGACAACGATCCCCAGAGGGGCCCTCTCCGGGGGTTCGGTTTACGGGGGGGCGTACGATGGCCTGTTCGACTTGGAAGTCGCGCGCTCGCTGATAAAGCAGAGGGGGCTTGGGCTTAAACTCCTGGGAGCTCGCGCAATGGCCGCCGGGAGGCAGGCGGAGGGGGTGAGCGGGTCGAGTGGAGCCGAGCGGGGGCTAAGGCAAACCGACGCAGCCCTAGGGGCCAAGACCGGCCGCGCGGCGGCTGCGCGCGGCAAGCGCACGCTCGGCGGCGAAGCCCCACAGAGCGATTCGGGTGCGACCTGGCGGGGCGTAGGGCTTGCGCCGGTGTCGGGAACGATAACCTCAGGTTTTGGGTACCGCAAGGACCCCATCAATGGAGTCCTGCGCTTTCACGGGGGTCTCGACATCGCAGCGCCCGTGGGTACGCCGGTGCGGGCGGTGGCCGACGGGAAGGTCGTCTTCGCCGGTTGGCGGCAGCGAAGCGGGTTGACGGCGGTGGTTGCGCACCCAGGGGGGATCACGAGCACGTACGCCCACGCCTTGGCCGTGGCCGTGCGCCCTGGTCAAAAAGTTGCCGCGGGTGAGGTCATAGCGAGCGTCGGCGAAAGCGGCAGGACAACGGGGCCCCATCTGCACTTCGAGTTGAAAAAAAACGGGGAACTCATTGATCCAACAGGGCTTTTTGAGACTGCCTGAAAGACAGGGAAGAGCCCCAGGCCGGCATGCGACCTCATCGGGGGCGCTTAAAGTTTCGCCTGGCGCGAGTCGATATTCTGTCCAGGGATGCTGCGGGGCTGGGGAGAGCGAGGAGAGCATAAGGAGAGCGCCGGGAACCGCTGGGACCCGGCTTCTCCCGGCAGAGAAAGCAGACGGGAGGGAGAACGAAGATGAAGATCACGCGTCGCACTGGAATCGGCACGCCACCTCTGACTGGAGGGATTCCGCCATCGGATGTGGATGTCGAAGAAGCCGAGGCAGCGGCCCGGCAGCCGAACCAGGCTCGAGATACGGTAAGCGTTTCGGAAAAAGCCAGGCTTCTCGGGCAGCTCAGGCTGGGAGAGGGCGAGGAGCGTGCAGAGAAAATAGGGGCCCTGCGCAAAGCCGTCGAGGAAGGGAGCTTTCAGCCCGAGATCAGGGCGGTAGCCAGAAGTTTTCTCCGCGAAGTCCTCGGGTTCTTCGTGCGCTAGCGCTTGCTTGCCGAGCCTCGGGTGGGGTCGCAAGAAGCGGGAGACAAGGGTGAGCAGTTACGAGTCGGTGCTGGAGTGTGTCGAGGCGGAGATAAGCCTCTGCGAACAGATGGCCAGGACCCTGGCCGCGGAGAGAACCGCTCTTGCCAGCCTCTCGTACGTGGCACTCAATAGCTGCATCCGTCAGCGGCGGCTGATCGAGGCTGAATGGAGGAGCCTCGCCAGGCAACGGCGGACTCACCTGGCGCGACTGCTTCCAGGCAAGGCTTCTCTCGGGGAACTGGCACGTCAGGCGCCGCAAGCGGAGCGCGAGCGGCTGTCTCGGCTTCACGAGCGCCTGGTCGGGCTCATCGCCACCGTCAAGCGGGAGCAGAGAATCAACCTCGCCTTGGTCCGGTCCGCCCTCTCGCTAGTTGGCGCGACCCTAAAGCTCGTTAGGGGGGAGGAGGAGGCGCGCTACGATGCCAACGCCGCTTTGGTTGGCGGCGCGGGTTGTGCTGGGGCGCGGTGGAGGGCGTAGCCGATGGGACTCTCTCCGGCAATGACCATAGCGAGAAGGGCGCTTTTGGCGAACGAACTTCTGATCTCGGTTACCGCCAACAACATCGCCAACGCCAACACGCCCGGGTACGCTAGACAGCGCGCGGTCTTGAACGAGGCCACACCGCAAAAGGGGCCATTCGGCAGCATCGGCAAAGGTGTGGTGGTCTCGACGGTCGAACAGGTGGTGGACCCTTTCATCGAAGCTCGGCTGGTGTCTACTGCCAGCCAGACGCGTGATGCCGAGGTGCGAAATCAGATGCTAGCCCGGCTGGAGGGCGCCTTCCCCGATCTCGAAGGGGGAGGTGTGGGCAAGGCGATCCTGGATTTCTTCGACGCGGTGGACGAGCTCGTGGCGAACCCCCAGCAACTCGGTGCCCGTCAGGCTTTCCTCGCTGCTTCGGGTAACGTCGCCTCGGAGTTTCGCACGCGGGCAGGCGAGGTGCAGGCTCTGCAGCGGGACGTGGACGGCCAGCTTACTGCCACGATCGCCGAGATCAACAGTCTGACGGAGGAGATTGCCGAGCTCAACCGACAGATCGCCGCGGCCGAGATAGGGGGACACAGCTCCAACGCGCTTCGCGACCAGCGCCAGGTGGCGCTTCAAAACCTGAGCCGAAAAGTTTCGATCACTTATTTTGGCAACGGCGACGGGACGATAAACGTTCAGACGCTGGGCTCGATAACTTTGGTGTCGGGCGCAAGCGCGGTTGCGCTCGGCACCGCCTTGGATCCCTCGAATGTCGGCCTCGATGGCGGGGCGCTCACGAAGTTCGGTGTGGTAAGTGCTGCAGGCGGCCTGATTCCCACGGGCAATGCCATTGGAGGGGGGGAGTTGGGAGCTCTGATCGAGCTTCGCGACGGCGTACTGGTCGATGTCGCCACCGATCTCGACACGCTGGCAAACGCCTTGCGAGACGCCGTCAATGCGGTGCACACGGACCCATCCGGTAGAGATCTCGACGGGGATGTGGGAGGCGCGCTGTTCGATCCCGCGGCGTCGGGGGCCTCCGACATGGCGGTTCTCATAACCGATCCGCGCAAGATCGCGGCGGCCCGCTCCGCCAACCCGGGGGACAACCAAAACGCACTGGCGATGGCGGCGCTGCGCGACGCCGGCCAGACATCGCTGGGAGAGGAAACATTCACGAGCTACCACTCGGGTATCGTCGCAACCATTGGCATCATGGCCCGCTCGATGCAGGATCGCCATGAGCTCATGCGCGAGGTAGAGCAGCAGCTTTCGGCCACTCGGGAGGCGGTCTCGGGTGTGAGTCTGGAGGAGGAGGTGACGAACCTGATAAAATTCCAGCGCGCCTTTCAGGCCTCGGCCTCGCTCATCTCGACGGCCGAGCGGATGTTCGACGAGCTGTTGAATCTCGTGAGGTGAGGCCGGTGCCTAACTTCCCCCGCATAACCCAGAACCTGGCATTGAGCTTCCTTCAGGCTTCGGTGGCGCGGGTGCAAAAAGATCTGCTCGAGGCTCAGCGCCAAGTGGCGACAGAGCGCAGGGTGTCGGTGCCGAGCGACGATCCAGCTTCGACTGCGACGATCATGCGCCTTCGCGCCGATCTCGCGAAACTGGACAGCACGGCGAAAACGGTGCGCTACGCGGAGTCGGTGCTGGGTGCGCAGGATGGGGCATTGGCGAATGCCGGGGCGATTCTGGAGCGGGCGAAGGAGCTTGCGCTGCAGCACGCCAGCACACTGATAAGTCCTAGCGAGCGCGAGGCGGCGGCACAGGAGGTGGCGGAGCTGGAAAAGGCCTTCCTCGCTACGGCCAATAGCGAGCTTGCGGGTCGTTACCTTTTCGGGGGGTTGGTTTCGGGTGGAGCCCCTCCTTTTATGGAGCCGAACGAGCCTCCGCTGGCGCCTTTCGATCCTCCGTTCGATCCCACCAACACCTACGTCGGCCCCACCGATGAGTTTGCGGTGAGGATCGGGGCTGCCGAGAGCATGAGTATCGCTGGCCCCGGGGAAGCGATATTTCAGGCCGGAATCACGGCGCTCGACAACTTACGGGTGGCGTTGGAAGCGGGCCAGGAGACGAGTGCAAATGTCAGCGAGGTCGAGCAGGCGCTGGAAGATGTTCGCAGCGGGCGTAGCGCCGTGGGAGGCAAACTCAGACGTTTGCAGGATCGCGAGCTCGAGATAAGCTCGGTCTCCGCAACCGTCTCCGAGATCTTGAGCGGGGAGCAAGACGTGGATTTGGCGGCATCGCTTTCCACCTTGGTCAACCTCGAGCAGGTTTTGAGCGCTACGTTGGCTGCGGGAAGCAGGTTACTCAACCTCGACATCCTCGATTATGTTTCGCTCTGAGGTGCGGCTCGGATGCCGGCCCATTGCTACTACCCCAAGGCGCACTGCCTCGGGAGCGTCGGTAGGAGGGGAGGATGCTGGTCCTGACCAGGAAAGAGGGGGAAATGCTCCGCATCGGACCCGAGGTCACCGTGAAAATACTGGAAGTCCGCGGGGGTCAGGTCAAGCTGGGCTTCGAGGCGCCTCGAACGGTGGAAATTTACAGAGAGGAAATTTACCGGCAGATCGAGGAAGCCAACCTGCGCGCTCTATTGCCGGATCGGGCGGCTTTGGAACTTGCGGTCGCTGCTTTGGGGGGAGGTAAAGGTGACAAACGGTAAGATCGAACTTCGGTCCCGAAGATTCGGTAATCTCGTGGTTCCCGCGGAGGAAGTACTGGAGTTCGCCGACGGTCTGGTCGGACTGCCTCGTTGCCGGCGTTTCGTCATCATGGATCACCACGAAGGCTCCCCCTTCAAGTGGATGGTAAGCCTCGACGATCCCGATTTGGGTTTTGCGGTAGTGGACCCGTGCGACTTCGTTCCCGGGTATCGGCGCTCGATCGAGGAGGAAGTCGCTCGACTCGGCGGGATCGGAGAAGGCGAGGTAGCGTTGCTCACCATCGTGACGATTCCCCCCGATCCGGCGCGGATGACGATCGACCTTATGGCACCTGTGGTCGTCAACCTGCGGACGAGACAGGCGAAGCAGGTGGTTCTGGAGAGTAGTTCGTACCCGGTCGACTGCCCGCTAGTGTCGCTGGTAGCGGCCACGGGTTAAAGCACGCTCGACCGCGCGGCGACCCTGGCCCCGGGCGATGGCGGCACCCGGGGGCGCGATCGCGCCAGCGTCAAAATTTCGCTACCCGTCACAAAAATGTACAGCCGCCGCGCCATATGATCCTGCCGACCGGGCTCATCGGTTCTCGCTGGCAGGCGCTAAGTTTTTGAATTACCGAGGGTTCGAGGTTTCATGGGGTTGACGCTTGCCGTGTCGGTCTTCGTGGCACCTCGCTTGCTCGACACTCTCCAGCCATCGTTCAGGCAATCGAACTGGCGGCGAGGTCGGCCGACGCCAAAGCTTCGCGCGCGTCGGCAAGATCTGGCCCGAGGAGGAGGCCCATGAGTTGGGGAAACGGGCTAGGAGGGGAGTGCAAAGAACAAAGGAATATGCCCGAGGTGAACGGGCTGCAGCCGCCTCGAGGGACCGCGGCGGTCGAACCCATACCGGTTTTTTGCGGGATGGTCGGAAAGCACCCCTCGATGACATCCGTTTTCGAGCTCGTCAGGAGGGTTGCTACTACCGATGCCACCGTTCTCATAACCGGGGAGAGCGGTACCGGCAAGGAACTCGTCGCCAAGGCGATTCACCAGCTCAGCCGCCGGCGCGACCAGAGGATGGTGCCCGTTCATTGCGGCGCCATTCCGGAAGAGCTTTTGGAAAGCGAGATGTTCGGCCACGAGCGGGGTGCCTTCACCGGTGCCGTGTGCTCGCGAGTCGGCAGGTTCAGGTTGGCGGACAATGGAACCATCTTTCTCGACGAAGTGGGGGACATGAGCCCCAAGCTTCAGGTCAAGCTTCTACGCGTTCTCGAAGACGGCATCTTCGAACCCGTGGGCAGTGTCACTAGCCAGTACGTGAACGTGCGGGTCATTGCGGCCACCAATCGCAACCTCGAGCAAGCCGTGCGCGAGAAGCGCTTCCGCGAGGACCTGTATTACCGGCTGCGGGTGGTTCCGGTGCAGATGCCGCCCCTGCGGGGGAGAGTCGAAGACATCCGCCTGCTCGTGGAGTGGTTCCTGGAGGGCTTGCACCGCGAAAAGGGGATGCGCAGGTTCCACGTTACGCCCGATGCCCTGGCGGCGATGTGCGGGTATTCCTGGCCGGGAAATGTCAGGGAGCTCAAGAATCTTCTGGAGCAATTGGTCGTGCTCGGCCGCCCGGACGGGATCATCCGGCTCGCGGACCTGCCGGAGCACCTGGTGCAGAAGAGGGTGCCAGGCGACGGCTGCGATTGGAATCGGCCTCCATGGGAGTTCGGGCCCACCGGCATAGACTTCTATGACGAGCTGGCGCGCATAGAGGATCGCATGATCGCGCAGGCCCTGAGACTCAGTGGCGGAAACAAGAAGGAGGCGGCACGCCTGCTACGGGTAAACAGAACAACTCTCATAGAAAAGCTAAAGCGCAAGCGGCTCAAGGCCGAGGCGGCCAGAGTGATGCAGGATGCCCTGCTGTGGGAATCGACGACGGGCGCGGGAGTGCAGCCGCCCGGAGGGAAGGGAATCTAGAAGCGCGCAGTTGCCTGCGCAGGGGCAAGAGAGGGACGGAATTTGTTGCACATCTCAAGAGGGAGTGCGATCGAGCCGATAAAGATAGGCGGGGAAGCGGAGGCCTGGGGCGGTGCGGGTGCGTGGGTATCCATTAGGAACGTCCGGTAGATGGATCTTGCTACAATCATCGGGCTCTTGCTGGCAATTGGCTGCCCTATCATCTTGGGCCCCATGCTCGAGGGCCTCCACATGCACGCCATCCTTCAGCCGACCGCTGCGATCATCGTCTTCGGGGGTTCGATCGGGGCCACCATCCTTGCGTATCCGTTAAAAGATACGTTGCGAGCGGCAGGCGCTTTGGGCGCTGCGCTGAGCGATCCTCGCGACGAGAAGCCAGCGCTGCTCGAGCGCATAGTGGAGATGGCGTCTCTGGCGCGCCGCGAAGGACTGCTCGCCCTGGAAAACAAGATGGAGGGCGAAAGCAACCCATTTCTCAAAAAGGCGTTGCGATACCTCGTGGACGGTTTAGAGCCAGCGACCATTCGCACCATTTTGGAAGAGGAAATCGAGGTGCGCGAGCGCCAGGAGACGACGGCAGCCAAGGTTTTCGAATCGGCCGGCGGCTTCGCTCCCACCATAGGGATTCTCGGGGCGGTGCTTGGCCTCATCCACGTCATGCAGCAGCTGAACGATCCGAGTAAGCTCGGGGAGGGCATAGCGGTGGCGTTCGTGGCGACGGTTTATGGCGTCGGCTCCGCCAATCTCATCTTTCTACCCCTTGCCAACAAGCTCAAGATGAAGAGCCAGGCGCGCAGCAGGACCGATTTCATGATTCTCGACGGGGTGCTCGGGATCCTGGAAGGGCTCAACCATCATCTCATAAAGGAGCGCTTGTCGGTCTACCTTCTCGAGAGCGGGGCGGCACCAAAGGAGCCGGTGGAGAAGCCCGCCAGTGAAGCAGCGTAAGGGACACGCTGAGGAGCACGAAAACCACGAGCGGTGGTTGGTCTCGTATGCGGACTTCATAACGTTGCTCTTCGCCTTTTTCGTGGTGATGTACGCCGTCTCCGAAGTGGACGCCCGAAAGATGAAAAAGCTCCAAGGTTCGGTGCAGTTCGCCTTTCATTTCGCGGGTACTGGGGGAACGGGTGAGATCGCTATCTTCCACGGGCCCTCGACCCCGGGCCTCGTCGAGCGTCCGGTGATCGTCCCGGAGCTGGTAGCCAATCCCAGTGGAAAGAGAGGGATAAACGCTAGGGAGGCGAGGAAGCTGCGAAAGGTGGGTCTCAAAGCGGCTCAGGTTCTGGAAGCCGAGGAGGAGATCCGCCAGCTCGACCACGTGGCCGAAGTGGAGATGCAAGAAAGGGGAGTCGTGATCCGCCTCTCGATCGATTACCTCTTCGACCCGGGCGCGGCGGACATTTCCCCCAACGCGCTACCGCTCATAGACCGCATCGCCGAGATCATGGCCGCTACCGATCAAGACGTTCGCGTGGAGGGGCACGCCGACTCGACACCGATTCACAGTTTGCTCTTTCCCAGCAACTGGGAGCTTTCCACCGCACGCGCAACTAATCTCGTTCGCTACTTCGTGGGCAGGAAAAACCTCTCGCCAGCGCGGTTTTCGGCAAGTGGGTACGGCGAGTATCGCCCCATAGCCAGCAACGACACGCCTGAAGGACGGGCGCGCAATCGCCGCGTCGAGATTGTGCTGCTAAGCTCGGTCGAACGCGAGCGCGAGCCGGCCGGTGGCGCTCTCTAGGCGGCGGATCCCCGGGCGACCGACCGCCGGGGACTCGGGTCAACCCTACCGGGCCCCGAATCCAGCCGGCTGGAGGACGGCCGCGACTTGAGCAGGCGGAGCCTCCCCAAGGGAAGACGGGGCGCGAATCCCTGGGGGGACTTTCCCCGTCTGTGAGGTACGAGTAAAGCTTTTGCGGTGAGGCTCTCGCACGTCATATTCGACTTGGACGGGACATTGATCGATTCCAAGGACGATCTAGTTTGCGCCGTAAACGTGGCGCTTCGCTCCCTCTCCCTGCAGGCCAAGAACCCAGCAGATCTCTACGGCTACATCGGACGTGGGGCGCGGGCGCTCGTCGAGAAGGCGCTAGGGCCAGAGAATTCCCATCTCATCGGAGAAGCGGTCGACCTGTTCCTCGGTCACTACCGGCTTCACTTGCTCGACCGGACTCGCCCCTACCCCGGTGTAGTCGAGCTTTTGGCGGAGCTATCGCGGAAGCAGTTTCGCGTTAGCCTTCTTACCAACAAGCCGGCCGATCTCACGGAGAAAATCCTGGAAGGCCTCGGGCTGCGGCAGAGGTTCGCCGCGGTGGTGGCTGGGGATACCCTAGCGAAAAAGAAGCCCGACCCGAGCGGCGCGATTCATCTGTGTGGTGTGGTCGGGGTGCAAGCCCACCAGAGCATCGTCGTGGGCGACTCCACGATCGACGTGGAGACGGCCAAAGCCGCGGGCGCCAAGAGCTGCGGCGTCACGTGGGGGTTCGGCGGCGCCAAGGTCGCAGAGGCCCACCCCGACTACCTCATCGATGCTCCCCGCGAACTCCTTCCTCTACTGTTTTAGTGGGTGTGCCCCAGTGGAGCACAAGCGATGATCAGTAGCGAGCGGCAGGGGCACAGCCTAGTTCGGGGCTGCCGCTTCTTCTTGGGGCGCCTGGGCGTGGCTCGGATATTGCTTCGTCACTGAATCCGGTTCTAGGGCCGTCCTTAGCGCCTGATCGATAGTTTCCACGAAGACGAAATTCATCCCCTCTCGGACGTTCGCCGGGACATCCTCCAAGTCGTTCTCGTTTCGCTTGGGGAGGATCACGGTATCGATGCCGGCACGTTTGGCTGCCAGCACCTTTTCCTTGATACCTCCTACCGGCATGACCTTGCCACGCAGGGTGATTTCACCCGTCATCGCGACGTTTCCTTTGGCGGCTCTACCGGTGAGTAGCGAGGCGAGCGAGCATGCCATCGTCAATCCGGCCGACGGGCCGTCTTTGGGAACGGCACCTGCCGGCACGTGGATATGGATGTCGCAATCTTCGAAGAAATCCTGCTTGATCCCGAGCTGATCCGCGCGTGCGCGAATGTAACTCAAGGCGGCCTGCGCCGATTCCTTCATCACCTCCCCCAGGTGCCCGGTAAGGGTCAACCCCTTTTTACCGGGCATTTTCGTGGATTCGATAAAGAGGATGTCGCCGCCGTGCGGTGTGTACGCAAGACCGGTCACCACCCCCGGCTCGCCCGTGCGCTCGGCGACCTCGGAGAAGAACCGCTCCGGTCCCAAGTATTCGCGGACTTTTTCCGGCCCGACGGTGATTTTTTCCTTCTGCCCCTCGGTGACCGCACGCGCCACCTTTCTGCAGACGCGGCCGATCTCGCGCTCGAGGTTTCTAAGCCCGGCCTCTCTGGTGTAGCTTCGGATGACCCGCAATATCGCGTCGTCGGTAAACGCGATCATCTCCTCGCTCAGCCCGTGCTCCCTGATTTGCTTCGGGATCAAGTGGCGCCGGGCTATCTCCAGCTTTTCCTCTTCGATGTAGCCCGAAAGCTCGAGAACCTCCATGCGGTCCTTGAGGGCCGGCGGGATCGGATCGAGGTAGTTCGCGGTGGTAATGAACATCACTTTCGAAAGGTCGAATGGGACGTCGAGGTAGTGATCCATGAAGGAGAAGTTTTGCTCCGGATCCAGCACTTCGAGCAGGGCCGAGGCCGGGTCACCCCGAAAGTCCACACCGAGCTTGTCTATCTCGTCGAGCATGAAAAGCGGGTTGTTGGAACCGGCGGTCCTTATCCCCTGGATGATGCGCCCGGGCAGAGAACCTATGTAGGTGCGCCGGTGCCCGCGGATTTCCGCTTCGTCCCTCACTCCACCCAGCGAAAGGCGAACGAATTTTCTTCCCATCGCACGTGCGATCGAACGCCCGAGCGAGGTCTTGCCGGTACCTGGGGGGCCCACGAAGCAGAGAATCGGACCCTTCGGGTCCTTTTTCAGCTGGCGCACTGCCAGATATTCGAGGATCCGATCTTTGATCTTCTCGAGGTCGAAGTGATCCTCGTCCAAGATCTCTCGCGCATGCGGCACTGCCAGATTGTCCTCCGTGGATACCGACCAGGGCAGGCTCACCAGCCACTCGAGGTAGGTTCGCACAACCGTGTGCTCGGCGGACTCTGGTGGTATTATGCGCAACCGCTCGAGCTCGTTGTCCGCCGCTTTGCGCGCCTCGGGTGGCATCTGCGCCTTTTCCACTCGCGAGCGCAGCTCTTCTAGCTCCGCCGTGCGCGAGTCCGACTCTCCCAGCTCTCGCTGGATCGCTTTCATCTGTTGGCGCAGATAGAACTCCTTCTGGTTCTTGTTCAGTTCCGACTGCACCTGCGATTGAATCTTGTGCCCTAATTCGAGAAGCTCGATCTCCCTGTTCAGGATGGCGGTTAGACGCTGAAGCCGCGCCAGCACGTCGGTGGTATTGAGCAGATCCTGCTTCTCCTCGACGGAGATGTTCAGGTTGGAGCACACCAGGTCCGTGACCTTGCCCGGGTCTTTTATATTCATTACCACCACCTGCAACTCGTCGGGCAGGTAGGGGATCATCGAGACGAATTTGGAGAACTGGTTCACCATGTGCGCCTGCACCGCGTCCAGGTCTTTGGAAGGCTTGTGGATGTCGCTGAGGACACGTATCTTGGCGCGCAGGAAGGGCTCCTGGGACATGTACTCCCGGATCTCTATGCGCTTCAAACCCTGGACCAGTATGCGCACCGTGCCATCGGGATACTTGAGCATCTTGAGAATGCGGCCTGCCGTGCCGCGCGAGTAGAGTCCCTCGGTGCCGGGGCATTCCTCCTCGGCGTTTTTTTGCGCCACCAGGCCGAGGACGCGGTCGCGCTGCAGGCAGTCCTCTACGAGCTTTAGGGAGCTGGGGCGGGAGATGAGAAGAGGGACGATGGCGGAGGGGAAAATCACCACGCCGCGCAGGGGCAGGATCGAGAGTTCTTCCGGCACGGGGACACCGCTTACGTCCTCGTCGAAGCCGTAGAACTTCTGCTCGGGGGCTTCCTCGCCGGATTCTTCCTTTTCGCTGTCGAACTCTTCAGCGCTCGGCATTCTTCCTCCGCGGCTTCTCGAAGACCTCCTTCGAGCGGCCGGGGGTGCCGCTCCTGTGGGCACGAACCCCGGGCTTTGGTTAGCCGCTATGTATTCGAGGGTAAACTTAGTACATGAGATCGTCCGCGACAAGGGGTTTAGTTAGAGCGGGCGTGCAAAAAAATGTGCCATCGCGGTGGCGCTGGGGGGTGCAGGATGCAGGGCCGTGGACTTTGTGACAGGAACCTAGTAGCGTGCCTGCTGTCGGGGCGGCTTACGTCGGCAGAGGGCGGTCGCGCGGGTCGCGTGGAGTGGGACCGCGGGCGACGCTAATCGGGATAGATGGAGAAGAAGTTTTTCACGGTGCGGCAGGCGAACGAAACGGTGCGCAAAATAACGCCGGTGATGGCGAAGATACAAGAGTATCTTTTGCTAATCGGGCGAGAGATGGAGCATATTGCCAGCCGCACGGGTCGCCGCCCCTCCGAGCTATCGCCGGCCGAGATCGTAAAGCTCTCGCCGCAGTTGAAGCGGCTTTTCGAGAAGCTCGACCGAGCGGTGTCGGAGATAGAAAGCCATGGGTGCTACTTCAAGGGTTTCGACCTCGGATTGGTGGACTTTCCCGCGCTCATTCAAGGTAAAGAGGTTTTTCTTTGCTGGCAGTACGGCGAAGAAGAGGTAATGTTCTGGCACTCTACCGACGAGGGCTTTCTCGGCCGCAGGCCGCTCAGGGGAAGAGAGCGAAGACCGCTGCTCCATTGAGTGGGGAGTCAGGTTGGCACGGCACCCGGTCGGGTTCGGCCGCACCGCTTCTAGGCGGCTGGTGGCGGAAAAGGGAGTCGCTGGTGGGGATTGCGGCTGAGAATTTGGCAGCGGTTTGTTTCGACCTCTTCGGAACGCTGGTATTCTTCGACGAAACCAAGCTTTGCGCAAACGGAGTTAGGGTAAGCGCGGCGCACCGCACTGCGCACCATCTAGCGCCACTGTTGGCGCGGTATTTCCCCGGGCTCGATCCTGAAGATTTCGCCGCGGGGTTGGAGGCGGCGCGGGTTGAGCTTCGCGAAGAGGCCGCGGGCGAGCTTTACGAATACCCTTGCGAGGAGCGGTTTCGCCGCGCTCTTTGCCTCGGGGGAGTGAATCCTGCGGCGGTCGGCGGTGCGGAGGTTGCCGCTTTGGTGAACCGGCACATGGAGAATCTGGCGCAGGCGGCCTCCCTTCCTCCAAGCCATGGACCGATATTGGAGCAGCTCGGCAAGCGCTTCAAGCTGGCGCTCATTTCCAACTTCGACCACGCCGTGACGGCGCGTAGAATCTTGGAGCGAGAGGGAATAGACCGGTTTTTCTCGGTCGTCGTCATATCCGACGAGGTGGGTCGTAGAAAACCGCACCCGGCCGTTTTCCGATGCGCTCTGCGAGCACTCGGAGCAGCGCCAGAAAGGGTCCTTCACGTCGGTGATAGCCTGATCGAAGACGTGGCCGGAGCGCAAAGCGTTGGCATGAGAACCGTGTGGGTGAAGGGGGAGCAGGGTGATCCGTCAGGGGTCTCGCCCGAGTTCGTCGTTCCGGACATCACCGCAGTGCCGAAACTGGTCGCGCGGGCTGGCCGAGGTGGGTAGATGAACGGGCGCAGGGTGCAAATCGCCGTCGTAGGAAGCAGCCAAGGGGAGGGGGCGTCACTTAGGTTGGCGGAGGAGGTGGGAAGAGAGCTTGCGGCAGCCGGAGCGGTCCTGGTCTGCGGCGGTCTCGGAGGAATCATGGAGGCGGCGGCGCGAGGGGCGGGCGAGGCCGGTGGGCTAGTGGTCGGGATAACGCCCGGGTACGTGCGCAGGGAGGCGAATCCTTGGATCGAAGTGGCGATCCCGAGCGGTTTGGGCCACGCGCGCAACGTGCTGGTGGTCGCTGCAGGACAGGCGGTGATCGCTCTTCCCGGCGGCTTCGGGACGCTGTCGGAAATCTACCTCGCTTTGAAGCTCGGCCGCCCCGTGGTGCTCCTTACCCGATGGGCGGAGGTTGACGGCGTTCGTTACGCGGAAAGCGCGGTTTCGGCTGTGCGTGAGGCGATGGACGCGGCCAAGGGCACCGGCTAAGAGTGCCTCACACGGTCTGGGGAAAGTTCACTCCGCTTCGACGCATGCGCCGGCGCAGGGCCGGCATCGATTCGAGTTGCTTCGGACTCAAAAGATCCCAGTAAACCCCGCGGGGACGGGGATAAGGCGCGTGGGTAGCCGTTACCTCTGAAGGCGTCACCACGAAGTCCGCCGCGACGTCGTGAGCCGCCATCGGTACGCGCTCGTGGACGATCTGGAGGGAGTGCACGAGCGTCGCGACCGGCGTGCGATCCCGCACCCGCCCCTCTTCCCGTAAGATAGCGTATACCAGATCGGTTATGCCGTCGCCTGCTCCGATGCGCGCCCCGTCGCGGCGCACCGCCAGCGATCCCCAGACGATGAGGTCGACAGTGGGCATCTCCGAGGGAGATAGGAGCCTGCCGAATTTGAGGGCTCCCAACAGGCTGGTACACAGGGGCAGTCGCCTGCCGAGGTGGCGAGGATTCACCTCCACGAAGCACTTCTCGTACCGCAAACCCGGAACGAGCATGAAGACGATCTTTCCCTCGGCCAGGGCCCGGCGCCGCAGCATCAATTGGGGACTGCAGTTGCTTAGAAGGATCCTGCGCGCCTTGCCCCACAGAGGTAGCTGCCAAAGCCTCGCGGCGGCGCGGGTCGAGCCGACGAAATTCGGCGTTCTTCCCGGCAGACTCGGGAACCGCAGCACCCCCTGCGCCCGCAACGTCTGCCATACCCGGTTACGGATGAAATCCTTCGTCATTTCCGCTATCAGACCGGTGACGTTGTCGCTCACCCGAGCAGGCTACTATATAGCGCGGGCGACAGTCAACAAAAAGGGGCAGGGGAATCACACCACGCGGCGGGCCGTGACGATGAATCCGGTGTGCGCCACCATTCTGTGTTCGGGGCGCACACTTAGCTTGCGCACGTGCCAAAACCGAGCCAGCGTTTCGACCGCTTCGACGAGCGCGAAAGCGGGATTGGTCTCGAGCGCGTCGACGATTGCCTTGAGTTGAAGCACCGTCGGGACGAAGCTTACGAACACCCCGCCCGCACGCAGGCTGGCGGCGGCGGGCTCGACGACCTGCCAGGGCTCGGCGATATCGACGACCAACCTGTCTGCGTCCTGCGCTTCGATGCCGCGCGAGGCATCCGCGTTTACGAGCTCCCAGTTAGCGACCTCGCCGCAAAACGAAGCGATGTTTTTTCTCGCCATGGCGCAAAAATCCGGGCGTATCTCGTACGAGATGACCCTGCCGGCGGGTCCCACCGCCCGAAGGAGCGCGATCGTGAGCGCGCCAGGGCCGACGCCCACCTCGACCACGGTAGCGCCCGGATAGATGTCGCCGCTTACCAGGATTTGTCCCGCGTCTTTGGGATATATCACTTGGGCTTCCCGCGGCAGGCAGGGGATGAGATGGGCGTAGGTGGGTCGCAACACCCGGAAGCGTTCCCCTAGGGAGGATTGAACGAGGGTGCCTTCCGGGCGGCCGATAAGCTCGTCGCAGCTAAACTGTGCGCCCTTGACGGACACCTTGGTGTTCGCTCCCAAGATCCGCAGGTAACGCCGGCTCTTGCGGTCTACGAAAATCACGGCGTCGCCCTCCCGAAGGGCCGAGCGATCGGGCCGCCGCTGAGTCGCCTGGTCGGTTTGCTCGACCGAAGCACCCCCCTCGGCCCCGGTCAGCGACGGTTCCTCGCCCATTCCCCTCTCCCTCCTAACTCCTCGTTGCGACCCGGGTCAGCCGGCAGAAGCTGCAAGTTTCGCCGTACGACGGTCTCCCGCAGCACTGGCATGCACGCGCACCCCTTTCTACCTCCCCAGAGAAACGCTGCTGCATGCGTGCGACGAATTCGGATAGAAACGCGCGCTTGGTACCCGGCATCGCCTCCTCCAGGCGGTTGAGTGCCTCCTTGCAATGCAGTTGCGTGGCGCCCGCCGCATAGGGACACTCCTCTACCACGTAGTCGATCCCCCGCAGGAAAGCGTAGGTCGCGGTTTCCAGCTCCGAGATCAAGTAGAAAGGCCGAACCTTGCGGATAAATCGTGGTTCTCGCTGCTCGAGCACGGGAAACTGCTTCCCCAAGTAGTCGGTGCGCCATCTCAGTACATTGGCGAGCAGGCGTGCGGCTTCGTCATCGAGGTTGTGTCCTGTGGCGATAACGGAAAACCCACGCTCGGCGGCTATCGTGTCGAAATAATGGCGCTTTATCACACCGCATACCGAGCAGGTGGAACGACGTTGCCTTCGGGCGAGCTCGGATACACCGCGCTGCTCGGTTCCCTCGGTTACATCCGCCACGATAAGCTCAAGGCCACGGCTTTTAGCGAAGCGCTCGGTCTTCTCCCTGGATGCGGTCGAATAAGCACCGATCCCCAGTGCGAGATGCAAACCAGTCGTATTGTAGCCGGCACTGCAGAGCAGATCCCAGAGCGCAAGGCTGTCCTTGCCCCCCGATACGGCGACAAGGATACGCTCCCCGGGCTCGAACATCCGAAGGCTCTTGATCGCCCGGTGCACTTGCCGGCGGAAAAAGAGCAGGAAACAGTCCCGACAGAAGGCGCTATTGTGAGCCCGCAGCTTCGTTACCGCCTTGCGCCGGCAGCTGCGGCACTTCAACTATTCCCCCCCGAGATCACCGACCGAATCTCGATTTCTTCGCCGCCGGTTACGATCTCGTCTTCGGTAAGGAGCGTTTCGTCCCGAATGACGAGAACTGTCCCAGGCACGATGTCGAGCTCCTTCAACAGACGCCCGACTGGCCGGGGTCCCGGCATCTGGAGCTCTTTACCCTGAGGCTCGAGTTTTATCTTTATGACGTTCAATGGCCTTCCTAAATGGGATCTGCTTCACGCGCCCGGTTGCAACCCCCCGGGCCCGTAGGGTGCAAGCTCTCTGTAGCATGCCAAGCTCCCCTCTCACAAGACGAGGAGGTTCATTGACACCCGGGGACTCAAGCCCGTATTATTAAAAGGTTAAATATGGCGTGGTCGATGTGGCAGAGACCTAGCGGCCGCCTGCCAAAATGGGCGCACGAGGCCCCCTGGACGAAAAGGTTAGGCAGGCGCCCCGGTTTTGGCCGAAATGTGATTCCCTCGCAGCCTATACTTTGGGAGGTTTAGATGGGCAGGACCCGAAGCAAGAGCAGCTCGAAGAGGCTCAGCATTCTTGACGAGGAGGAGCGCGCGGCAGAATCGGCGGAGGCGGAGCTGCCAAAGGACGAGGCGGGCCGGCGAAAGATCAAGAAGCAGTACGAGGACCTTTTAGGGATAAGAATCGAAAAACTCAAGGGGCGCATACTGAATCGGGAGCGCATCAACAAGACGCTCGAGGGGGTGTATTTCATCTGTGCCTCGTGCAAGAGGATATGTCACAACATCGACGATGGCCTCGTCGAAGATCCAAGTAACGCGAACAATCTCTGCGGTACGTGCGCCAAAGGAGAAGAGGAGAAGAACAAGCCCAAGGGAAAGGGTAGGCGCAAGCCCAAAGGTGCCGACGCCGCTTGATCGTGGCGGTGGCGCATCACCGGGACCGAGGTAGGGCTCTAGGACGAGGAAGTGCGCAAGAGGGCGTGCCATGAAGGTGGAATAGGCGCATGGAGCAAGAGAGGTTTGCGCTCGGTCGGGTGAGGGAACGATAGCTTGTGACAGTGGAGCATGAGAGCTGTGGTCTGTGCGGCACCCTCGGATCGGTCGCCGTAAAGTCGGTCACCGACGACGGGGTAACCCAGGGCGGCGAGGTGGGCGCGAATTTGGTGTCTGACGCCGGTTACGATCTTGATGGCTAGGAGGGTCATCCCGCCTAGCCGGCGTACGGGCCGAAGATAAGTGATAGCGGGCTGCGGGCGTTCCTTTAGCCCGGGGCGCCATGGCACGACCTGCCGACCTCGGGGGCCGCTTCGAACCAGGGGCACGCTCAGAGAACCGCCGCGCAAGAGGTCCCCGCGTACGATAGCCAGGTAGCGCTTTCCTACCGACCCCGCCCTGAAGGCTGCGCGCAGAGTTGCATACGCAGCGGGCGTGCGGGCGGCGACCAGAACGCCCGAAGTGCCCGTGTCCAGGCGGTGCACGAGGCCCGCTTCGAGGTGCCCCCTGGGTAAGAGAGCCATCTCAGGGTAGGCGCCTAGCAGATAGCCTGCCACCGTCGGTACCTGAGACCAAGGAAAGGCGACGCTGGGGGTGCCGCACGGCTTGTTTACGGCCACCACCTCCGCGTCCTCGTAAAGGATCGGCATGCTGAGTCGAGCTTCGAGTCGCTCGCCGCCAAGCGCGGCCACGTGCTCGATGATGACAACATCACCGGCTCGGACCATCGAGCCTTTCTTGGCGAGGCGTCCGTTAATGGTCAGGCGTGCGGCCACGAGTGCGTGGCGCAGCGCCCGGCGGGAAACTCCGAAGTGGGCAGCCAGAAACTGATCAACTCGGCCGCAGGAGCCAGCGGGAACGGTAAGCTCCCAGCGCTTCAATTCTGCGACAGGCCGCTCGCAACCCACCCTTCGACCTTCTTGAGGAAGTCGGCGAAGGGGTTCTCCCCCAGTTGCGGCGCGAAATAAGCCTTGCGCATGTAGTCGAGCGCCCCCGAGTAATACTCGAAATTCTCCGAAAGGTCCTTGAAGAGCATGAACCCGGCGCGGTACAGGCAAAGGTCCAATTCGGAGACCCGTCGGTACGAGCGCTGTCCCTCGCGGAGATAGTAATCGAGATAGCCCCATTTCTCGACGTGCGCTCGGAAGATCCCGGTCATGAAGAGAGTGTAGTCACCCACGTATTTGCGCATTTCCCGCGCATCCACGAGGGCTTCCTGGTCCAGTAGATCGGCCTGCTCGAGGCTAAGGAGCTTCACGATGCTTGCTTCGTGCTTGCCCTCGCTCCCCCTGAAGGGATAAAGCTTTTCTGCTCGGGCGAATCGCGAAAGCAGGTTGGCGACATAGGTGACCGTTTCTTGGTCCCCCAGCTTGAGGTCCGCGAAGCTTCGTTGGGCGAGCTTGAAGAAAAAGTCGGTAAGCCGGTCGCTGGTACTCTTCCTAGCCATGCTTTCACCCCACTCACTTGTCTACTCTCATGGCGCTTATTATAGCATGGGGGTACCGTGCGGTGGAGGTAGGAATGAGTCCGGATATCAGCCGTTGGAGAAGCGAATTCCCCGTGACTGAGCGCGTCGTGTATTTCGATCACGCCGGGGTGGCACCGGTTTCGAAGCGGGTGGCTGACGCAGTCACGCGCTTCGTTTCTGAGGCTTGTACGCAGGGCCGATTGAATTACAGAGCCTGGGAGGAACGGGCCGAGGAGGTGCGGGCGGCATTCGCCAGGCTGGTCGGCGCGGCAGCCGACGAGGTAGCGTTCATCGCGAACACGTCCGAAGGCTTGGGAGTGGTGGCGACCGGCCTCGAATGGAGGGCCGGCGACAACGTTGTCGCCGTCTCGGGAGAGTTCCCCGCCAACGTCTATCCTTGGTGGGCACTGGAGCGGCTGGGCGTGGAAACCCGGATGGCGACGTTGGAAGACTTCCGGCTCACATTGGCGGGCCTCGACAGGTGCGTCGATGCCAGGACTCGGCTCATTTCCGTAAGCGCCGTGGACTTCGCCACGGGCCACCGTCGTTCGCTCAAGGAGATCGGCCGGTACTGTCGGGAGCGCGGGATCGTCTTTTGCGTCGATGCGGTGCAGGCCTTGGGGGCGTTGCGCATCGACGTCGAAGAGGAGGGAATCGACTGCTTGGCTGCAGACGGCCACAAGTGGCTTCTAGCACCGGAGGGTTGCGGGTGCCTCTACGTGGCGCGCAGGTTGTGGGATCGGCTGCAGCCACAGCGGGTGGGCTGGAAGAGCGTCGTGGATCATAGTCGTTACCTGCCCTATCATTTTATTCTCAAACCAAATGCTCTCAAGTTCGAGCCTGGTAGTCTGAACCTGCTCTCGATCCACGCGCTCGGGGCGGCTCTCGATCTCTTGCTTGAGGTCGGGATCGGGTGGATCGAGGAGGTTCTGCTCGGTTTGACCCGGAAGCTCCGCGACGGCCTGGCGGAGCGCAACCTGCCCGTGCTCAGTCCGGGCGGGCGGGACGAGATCTCGGGAATTACGACCTTTCGGGGCGTCGCGCGTCCCGGTGAGGTGGAGCAGAAGCTGCGCGAAAGGGGAATCGTGGTGAGGGAGAGACTGGGTGGCCTTCGGATCTCCCCGCACTTTTACTGCAACGACGAGGATATCACGAAGTTCTTTCGCGCGCTCGACGAGGTGATCGGATGTTAGTCGGCCAGGTGTATTGCAAACTGGCTCGTGGGGGCGTACTCCCTGAGGCAGGGCAGTCATAGATGGCCGTGGATCGAGCCAGCCGGGGGGACCTGCCGCCCACCGAGGTGCGCCCACGTGGCGCGGTAGGCCGTCAATTCGGCCTCCCACCGAGGCTGTTGGCTCGGTGGCTCTTCTCCGGCGTTCGCATCGAACGGACGGCGATCGAGCGGGTGCGGCGCCTGGCGCAGGAGGGAACCGTCGTCTATGTCATGCGTTACTGCTCGGCCATCGACTACCTCTTGGTGAACTACATCCTTTCGAACGAGGGCTTGCCGCTTCCCAGGATCGCCAATGGCGTCTCTACACTTTGGCTTCGGCCGCTGCGTGAGTTGCTGAGAGGGCTCGTCGCAAGCCTCCTCTCCTTCAATATCTTCGGGCGCGAGTTCAAGAGGTATCGCGAGGAGAGTCGCATGACCGAGGCCATCCTGCATGGCAGATCGGTGCTCCTCTTTCTTCGCAGCCGCAGAATTTGGGGACGGCGGGCGCTGGAGCGGGCACGCAGCCAGGCACAACCGCTGCGCGAGATCGTTCACGGGTTGTGGGGTAGCGAGAGACCGGTTTTTCTCGTTCCGCTCGCCGTCTTCCAGGGCCGGGGTTTTCGCCGCAAGGAAAGCCGATTGGCCACGCTAGTGTACAGCGTTCAAGACACGCCCGGCGGGCTGCGCAAGCTCGCGAGCTATGTCTGGAACGCGCGCGAGCTCTCCGTTTCTATCGGGCGAGAGGTAAACCTGAATCGGTTCATGGAGCAGTTTCGCTACGAAGGGGAAGAGCGGCTGGTGCGGCGACTCAAGCGCGCCTTGCAGATCTTTCTCTACCGAGAGGAGCGCGTGGTTCTGGGGCCGACTTTGCTGCCCAAGCGGGCGGTGCGCGAGCAGGTGCTCGAGGCTCCTGAGGTCGTCGCCAAGGTGCGCGAGATCGCGCAGTCTCGGATGGTAGCTGAGGCCAAAGTTTGGAAAGAAGCGAGGAAATACTTCGATGAAATGGCGGCCAATTTCCACGGCATCTATTTCGCGCTGCTGGCGTGGGCTTTCAATCGCATTTGGCCGCGCATCTTCTCCGGTCTGGAAGTGCGCGGGCTGGAGAAGGTAATTCGCCGGGTGCGGCAGGATCCGGTGGTGTTGGTGCCTTGCCATCGCAGCCATTTCGACTATCTGGCGATATCGTATATCTTTCACTCGAACTACCTCAGTCCGCCGCACATCGCTGCAGGGATCAATTTGGCGTTCTGGCCGATCGGGCCCCTTTTCCGCGGGGCCGGCGCATACTTCATTCGGCGCAGCTTCGAGGGGAATGACCTGTACAAGACGGTCTTCGAGAGTTACTTGACCTTTCTCATCAGGGAAGGCTACACGCAGGAGTTTTTCATCGAGGGCGGGAGAAGCCGCACGGGCAAGATACTAACTCCGAAACTGGGCATGCTCTCGACGATCGTGCGGGCTTTCATCAAGGGGGTGCGAAGAGATCTCTACTTGGTGCCCGTCTCCATTCACTATGGACGCATCGTGGAGGAGGAATCCTACCGAGCTGAAGTCTTGGGGCAAGAGAAGCAGAGGGAGTCGATACGGGGGTTGCTCAGGGCGAGAAGGCTTCTGGGGCAGAAGAGAGGTACTATCTACGTGACCTTCGCCGACCCGATTTCGCTCAACGAGGCGCTCGGCGAGAAAAAAGAGATGATGCGCGTGCGGGCCGGCGACCCCGTGGTGGAGGAGGAGAAGAAGTATTTCATACAGAAACTGGGATTTCGCATCCTACGAGAAGTGAATCGAGTCGCTGTGGCCGGGGCGACATCGCTGAGCTCGCTCGTGCTTCTCAGTGCACCGCGCAGGGCGTGCCCCGTGGAGGATTTCGTAATCGCCGCAAGGGCGGTCGCCGACTTGTTGGCGTTCGAAGGTGTTACCTTTACCCGTTCACTGGAGCGGAATCGGCGTGACTTCTCCGAGGTCATGCGGTTTATGCAGGGCGCCGGCTTGATAGAGGTGATGAGGGAGGGGGGAGAAAAGGCCGTGCTCTACGTGTCAACGGACAAGAGGTTCGTCCTCGACTTTTACAAGAACAACATAATTCACTTTTTCCTCCTCCCCTCGATCATGCTTCAGGTAATGAGCCGGGGAGTGACCGGAGAAAGGATGAAAGAAGAGCTGTGGTGGTGGCTCAACACGTTTAGATGGGAGTTCGCCCTGCCGGAGGTGAGCGAGGTGTCCGCGGAGGTGGACCGGCTGCTCGAGTACTTCGGGCGCGTGGGTGTAGGTGACGACAGGGCGGGAGAAGAGGCGCGCTGGCTCAAGGCCATCGGCTGTGGAGCGCTCCAGAATTTTCGCGAAGCCTATTGGGTCGCGGCGAGGACTTTGGTGGATCTCGGCGGCGACGGAATGACGCGCAAGGCCCTGGTCATGAAGATGCGCCGAACCTTTCGTATGTATCTGGTACTGGAGAAACTGACAAAGCCAGAGGCGAGTTCTGCGATAACGTTTTCTAACGCCATAAACCGCTATGTGGAGCTTGGCTTTGCGGAGGTCGAAAAGCGGGGTCGATCCGGCAGGGAGGAGTGGGTGCTGCCGGGCAGGAATCGAGATGGCTTATTGGAGATGGAAGCGCGGTTGGAGGCTAGCCTGACCGGGAAAGGGGTTTAGGGCCCGTCGCCGAGTCAGGCGCGGCGCCAGTGGCAATGTTGCAAGCACGAGGTGGCCCGTGGCTGCGATGCAAGCTTGTTCTTGAAGGGAGCGATGTTCGCCCGATCCCGGAGTGTTATCCTACCGTTTTTTTCGGATACCCAAGCTCCTAGAACCCCAAAGGTTTTCGCCCAGGCTGGGCAGCGGGCTTAGGCGCCTCTCGCCTAGGCTCGCATTTTACTTGAGACCTGGCTTGGCATCCTTTTTGTTAGACCTTTGGCTCGTCGGCTGCGCGCCGGCGAATTCTTGTGTGCCGTAGGAGCAGAGCCCGATGATCATTGACCGCGAATCCTTTACCGACATTGCCCAGCATCTTGAACGCGCATCTTCCGGTCTTCTCGCGGCCGCGTCGGGCTTGTCGCATATGTGTCCGCAAAACGCTCCGCAAAGCAGCCGCGCGATGCTGCACTGGCTGGACTTGGTCGAGGCATTGATGGCGGTAAACGGCGAGATTACAGCTCTCGAGGGCATATTGAGGGGTGTCCTCGAGGCCAACTGCGAGGAGGAGTGTGCCCGCGCCACTGCCGCAGGGCCGGCGCGCAAACCTTCCTGAATTTCGCATCTCCAAGAATTGGGGCAGGGATGGCGCGGCTGGGCCCAGTAGTGCCGGGTCCGGCCGCGGGTTCCTCGTTCGGATCTTAGCGGAATAGGTCGCTGTGGGCGGGGCGCACGAGATCGGCTCCACAGCCTCGCCCGCCTCGCCCCTGGTACCCGCGGATGACTGCGGCCGGGATGCCCCTGTCCTTCTCCATTACCAAACCGGCTGCCGCTGCGAGCTGATCGGCAACAGCTACCACCGTGTGCTTGAGAGGCCTGCCGATAAGATCCGTGCGCCCCTGATAATCCATCAGCGAGCCTATGCCGGCCGCCCCGAGGGCGACGTCCACTAAACCCTCTCGCCACGGCCTGCCGAAGGTATCGCCTATTATCACGGCGAGGGGAACGCCGCTCAATGCGCTGAGCGCTTCGCTGAGCATGCCTGCCGACCGGTCCGGATCCTCGGGCAGCAATACGGCGACCTGTTCGGCCACGCTATTGGATTCGTCGACCCCGGCGTTGGCGCACACCCACCCGGGTCCGGTCTCGCAGATGAGGTGGCCTTGGGCGGTTTTGATCAAACGAGTGCTTTCCCGAAGAATAAGCTCGACGAGCCGCGGGTCCTTGCCGCAGCTTGCGGCCAACCGTGACGCGAAAGGGGAGGGGCTTACACCGGCCAGGGGGACTACTCTACCCTCGGCCTTCGACACCACCTTCTGACAGACGACCAGGATATCGCCGCTCTGGAACTCGAGCCCCATTGCCTGCGCCGCTTCGAAAATCCTTTCGGCCAGGGGATCACCCGGAAAAATAGCGGGAATGCCTTCGACGGGGATGATTTCGACCCGATGTAGCACGGGAGGCCAAGATAGCAGGGTCGGTCAATCTTTCAAGCAAACGGCGCGCGAGAAGGGCTGCGAGGGAGGTGTCGGGAATGAGGATGTCAGTTACGAGGACGCGTGGACCAGTTCGCTCGA
The DNA here is from genome assembly GCA_037446155.1 of Myxococcales bacterium. Lineage (GTDB taxonomy): Bacteria > Desulfobacterota > Binatia > UTPRO1 > JBBIJE01 > JBBIJE01. The sequence goes on from JBBIJE010000012.1 coordinate 89,521, forward strand.
TGCTTTTGGCATGTCGGGCGTCTCGACGGTCGATAGCGATAAGGTCGAGAAAAGGACGATATAAACTGGCCACACCTTTTACCGTCGGTGAGATCCCGAGGGCACGCATCATTCTAGCCGCAGGGCCTGTTACGGCGGAGCGTCTTACGATGGGCGAGACGGCCGCCACGGCCGCGTTGGTCGCTTCTAACGCGCTTCTTACGCCACGTACCGCGAGAATCGGCCCGATGCTCACGATCGGGTTGCTGGGTGCGAGAAGCACGACGTCCGCCGCCATGATGCTCGAGATCACGCCTGGTGCAGGGCGGGCCGAACGCACTCCGTGGTACGCTATCGATCTTACGGCGGGGCGCGCTCGGTGTTTCACGAAGTATTCTTGAAAGGGCAGCAGCCCTCGCGCAGTTTCCACGAGCGTGCAGACCCGCTGGTCGGTCATCGGGATCACTCGGGAGCTGAGTCCGAAGAGTCGGGCGATATCGGCTGTCACGACGCTAAGGCTCGCTCCGGCCGCTAGCCGCTTGCTGCGAAAGATGTGCGTGGCCAAGTCGCGGTCACCCAGGCTGAACCAGGCCGGTCCGAAAAATCGACTCAGTTCCTCGAGGCAAACAAACGTATCTCCGGCGCGGCCCCAGCCCTGTCGAGGGTGGGCCACCCCGGCAAGCGTGTAGATAACGGTATCGATATCGGGACAGACGCGAAGGCCGAAGAAGTCTTCGTCGTCGGCAGTATTCACCACTATGGAAAGGCGGGCCGGATCTACCGTTTGAACGAGGCCGCGCAAGAACTTGGCGGCACCTACCCCTCCTGCCAGGACCGTTACGTCGAGATCCAACCAGCAGGACTGGGAACCGCGTGGAGCGTGGCACGTGCGCTTGCGTTCTGCGCTTCTTACGACAGTTCGCCTTCTCGTCGCTCTCATCTGTTACGCGGGTAATCTAATATCAACCCGCCAAGAATCTTGCCAAGGGGTGACGGCGGTGCTTTGTTGGACAGAGGTATGGTGGAGGCGGAGCTCAAGATACCTCTTGCGGCCGAAGTGAGCTGGGAGGATATTTCTCTTCCCCCGGGGACCGTCTGCGTAGGAGAGGTGGAGCAGAAGGATACTTACCTCAGCCACCCTAATCGAAACTTGGCTGCGAACGACGAGGCGCTCCGAGTGCGGGAGGAAGGAGGGCGATGCTGGCTCACCTACAAGGGCCCGAAGCGCGGTGGCTCGGTGAAGGTAAGGGAAGAATTGGAAGTCGGCTTCCAGTCGCGCGAGGCTTTGCTGGAACTCTTCGAACGGCTTGGTTTTCTCGCAGTGGCACAGGTCTGCAAACGCCGCCGCGTCTATCGCTGCGGTCAAGTGTCCATATGTTTCGACGACGTGATCGGGCTCGGACGCTTCGTCGAGATCGAAATCGCCGAAGCCGATGACTCGGGCAAGGCGGGCGATCTTCTCGCGCAGGTAGCTCGCCGAATGGGGCTCGATCCGAGATCGGCGGTCACCCAGAGTTACCTCGAAATGCTCGTGCAGGGCTCGGGAAGCTAGAAGGAGGGGCGGCGCGCCGGCTTCAGCTTCGGCGCAGGCGCTCGATCGCCCGTCGCTCCCGCTTGGTGGGCCGGCCCGAGCCGGGCCGGCGGTAGCCGGGGGGAGGGAGGCTTTCAAGCGGCGCGGCCGATCGCGGCGGGCTTTTGTCGGTATAGAGATCCTTCGCGAGAGCCGCCGGCAGGCGCTTGTGGGCCAAGGCGTCCACCACCAGGACAAGGCGCCCGCGTGGCGCGTTGACTTCTATCTTGCTTCCCGGGCGTACGAGGCGATGGGCGGTTACCCGCCGGCCGTCTACCTCGACCTTCCCAGCTCTGCACGCAGCGGCCGCCATCCGCCGGGTTTTGAAAACTCGCGCGGCTACTAGCCATTGATCGATGCGAACGGCCGGCCCTGGGACTTCCGGCTTTTTGGATTTGCCGTCTGCCTCCGTCGCCATGCTTCCCACTGCCTGATCTTCTCGTGCATTCTAACCCGAGCCGCTTGCCTCTGCCAGGCGCGCTTCCATAGTAAACGCAGGTCGGCCGGGGGGTTGACAGGCGCGAGGGCGCGAGTGAATGTGTGGTGACTGGGGGAGGACGCGATGAATCGATGCGCACGGATGGTGCAGCAGGTGGTGGAGGAAAGGCCGCTGGCGCGGGAGCAGGCGCGGCAAGTTCTGGAGGCGGCGGACGAGGAGCTGAGGAGCTTGCTTCTGGCGGCCTTTGAGGTTCGCCAGCGCTACTTCGGTCGCAGGGTCAAGATGGTGATGATTCGTAACGCCAGGAGCGGGCGTTGTGGAGAGGACTGCCACTACTGCTCGCAGTCGGCGATTTCCTCTGCTGCGATACCGACCTATCCGCTGCAGCCGCTAGAGTCTTTGGTAGAGGGAGCGCGCCGAGCTATGGCGCGCGGCGCGCGCAGATACTGTGTGGTGACCAGTGGGAGGGGGCCAAGTAGAGCGGACCTCGAGCGCTTGTGCGCGGCCGCATCGGCGATCAAAAGGGAGTTCCCTGAAATCGAGCTTTGTGTCTCGCCCGGGATAATCGGCGAGAGCGAAGCCGTCGCGTTGAAGGAAGCGGGCGTGGGGTGGATCAATCATAATCTCAACACCAGCGAGAATTTTCACTCGAGGATTTGCACGACGCATTCCTACCGTGACCGGCTTCGCACGATTGCAGCGGCGAGAAAAGCTGGGCTCGCCGTGTGCAGTGGTGGGATAGTAGGGATGGGAGAAACTGACGAAGATATTCTGGACCTGGGCTACGCGCTCGCGCGGTTTCAGCCGGAGTCCCTTCCCGTCAACTTTCTGCAGCCGATTCCTGGCACCCCGCTGGGTGGGGCCGGCCTCATCGAGCCTCAAAAGGCCCTCAAGGTCTTGTGCCTTTTTCGCTTTCTGTGCCCGGCGAGCGACATACGCGCGGCATCCGGCCGGGAAAAAGTTCTCGGGCAGTGGCAAGCGCTCGCGCTCTATCCGGCGAGCTCGATCTTCATCGATGGCTACCTGACTACAAGTGGCGATCCCGCGGAGGAGGCTCGCCGGATGATCGTGGAGCAGGGCTTCGAGCCGCAGGTATGATAGCAGCTTGTCCGTGAGATTCGAGCGGAGTACAAAAGGAGGGAAGAGGGTATGAAGGAGTTCGCGCTTGCACTTGCTCTGGTGGTGACGAGCGTGGGGGCGGCAGGGGCGGGGAGTCCCGTCAAGGGGAACCCTAAGGTCCTCGTTTCAACGTCGCTCGGGGACATGACGATCGAGCTTTACCCCGATAAGGCCCCGGTCACAGTCAAGAATTTCCTCGCTTATGTCGAAGAGGGGTTCTATAACGGGACGATTTTTCACCGCGTCGTTCCCGGGTTCGTTATCCAGGGGGGCGGGTTCACCGCGGAGATGGAGCAGAAGTCGGTAGAAGCGCCGATCAAGAACGAGGCTGGTAACGGGTTGAAGAACGATGTAGGAACAGTTGCCATGGCGCGCACCGCAGTGGTCGATAGCGCTACCTCGCAGTTCTTCATAAATCTCAAGAACAACGACTTTCTCAACCATCGCGGCGAAAGCCCGGCGGAGTTCGGCTATGCTGTATTCGGGAAGGTGATCGCTGGAATGGATGTCGCGCGCAAGATCGAAGCGGTAAAGACGGAAAACCGCGGGATTCACCAGAACGTTCCGGTTGAACCCGTTATCATAAAGTCCATTGCGGTACTGAAATAGGGGGAAAGGCAAAGCACGGGCCTGGCACGCGATGGCACGGCGGCGTCGGCACGGGGCTGGGCGGCTAGACCGTCGAGAGGTAGCCAATGGGCGAGCATACGGGCAAGAGCGAGAAGGACGCGAAACGTGACGCCCTGCTGTCGCTTCTTGCGCAGGTACGAAACCGGCTGACCACGGTGGCATGGGCTCTACATGGGATGCACTCGGAGCAAGACGCACCGAGCGCGGACGATATCGCGGGAGTGGAGCAGCTTGTCACCGAAACGTTGGAGGGGCCCTTCGCCGAAGCGGCCGAACTCGTGAGCGAGCTGATCGGAGCGGGGGAGGAATCGGTCACCCGGCATTGAAGCGCGCGGGTGGTTAGGTGGCGCGGTGGGACTACGTTGGCGCTGGATCGAGCGTGGGGTCGGCATCGGCGAGCATTCGAGTCCGCGATGGCGGCTTTGCCGCAAGCAAGGTCATCGACCGGTCGCGGGGCAGGGAAAGGAAGGGGCGTGACCGCGCCGATCTCTTTAGAGGAATTCCAGAAGCTCGACTTAAGAGTCGGGAGAGTTATAAAAAGTACCAACCATCCTCGAGCCGACCGGCTGGTTGTGCTCGATGTGGAAATCGGCTCCGAGCAAAGGCAGATTGTCGCCGGTATCAGAGGCCGGTACCGAGCGGCGGACCTTGTGGGTAGACAGATCGTGGTGGTTGCCAATCTTACCCCCGTCACCATCAGGGGAGTGGAGAGCCAGGGAATGCTGCTCGCCGCGAGCGATCCGGCAGGGCCGGTCCTCGTCGTGCCAGATACTGAAGTGGCGGCGGGTGCGCAGGTTCGCTAGGCTCGGCAGCCGGGTTTCACTCGAAGCAGCCGAGAATCCGTGCAATGACGAGTCGCTGAATCTCCGAGGTTCCTTCGCCGATCTCGAGCAGCCGCTGGTCCCGGTAATAGCGCGCAGCCGGGTACTCTTCGAGTAGCCCGTAGCCCCCGAAGATCTGGACGCAGTGATTTGCCGCTCGATGCATCACCTCCGAGCAGTAAAGCTTCGCCATCGCCGCGTGCTTGCGAAACGGCCTGCCGGAATCCTTGAGCTTGCAAGCTTTGTACAGGAGCGCCCTGGCTGCCTCGATCTCGGTTGCCATGTCGGCGAGTTTGAAGGCGTTTGCCTGAAAACTGCTTATCGCCTGCCCAAATTGCTTGCGCTCCCGCGCGTATTTGAGTGCGGCGTCAAACGCGCCTTGGGCGCCACCCAGGCCCATGGCGGCTATCGAGAGCCTGCCGGCGTCCAAAGTTTCCAGCATCTGACGGAAGCCCGCTCCTCTTTCGCCGAGAAGGTTATCTTTAGGCACCTTGACTTCGTCGAAGTAGAGCTCGGCCGTGTTCGACGCTCGCCAGACCAGCTTTCGCTTCATCACCTTGGCGGTGAAGCCAAGGGAATTCTGTTCGACCAGAATGCAGCTATACTCCTTCTTGCCATGGCCGCTCTGCCCGGTCACGCACTGAACCGTGGAGCCAGCGGTCATGGGGGAGGCACCGTTGGTTATGAAGATCTTGCTCCCGTTTATTATCCAGTTGTTCCCCTCGAGCCGTGCCGAAGTTCGGGTGCCACCGGCGTCCGAACCGGCGTCCGGCTCGGTCAAGGCGAATCCCCACAGAGCCCGTCCCGCACATAGGTCGGGAAGGTATCTGCGCTTCTGCTCCTCGCTGCCGTAATAGTAGATCGGTCCGATTCCCAGGGAGTTGCCTGCCGCCAAAGTGGCGGCTTGGGACGCGCTCACACGGGCTATCTCTTCGACAATGATGATGTATGAAAGGTAATCGAGACCCTGCCCCCCATATTCGGGTGGCACCGTGACCCCAAAAAAGCCGAGGTCGCCCATTTTCCTGGTTAGCTCGCAGGAGAACTCTTCACGCTCGTCCATCTCCAGCAAGCGGGGCGCTATCTCCTTCTCCGCGAAACTGCGCGCGAGCTCCCTTAACATCTTTTGCTCGGGAGTTAGCTCGAAATCCATGGACAGGCCTTTCTTGCAAAGTCTCGACGCCGGACAATAGGACAGAGGCGCGCTTGCTGCAATGGCCGGCGCCAAATGTAAGCCAGAGCATCAGGAGCGCACGGTCGCAAGCGGCCTGAACGGGTAGGGGCTATTATCGCCTTGACTATTGGGCGGGTTGGAGATGATCCATGTCGCTGGTTGCTTATCGTTTGGGCTCGATCTTTTTCCCGTAGCTCACGTCACCTTTGTCCACCCGCAGGGAAAAGCCGCAATCAGGATTCGTACACACCCACGCCTTGAACAGCACCGAGGCGCCTTCCTGGCCGTAATCGGAAAGGGGTATCAGCACGCCGTTCCCGCATTTCTGGCACTTCGGGTAGTCCATCTCCACGCCTCCTTTTCACTCCAAATCCCCCACCGCCCGCACATATAAAAGCACAGCCTCAAAATCAAGGCGGCCCGAGCGACCTGCCTCGATCACTACCCTGCCCGCCGGCAAATCGGCGAGTGTTCTCAGGCTTGAGCAAGCGCAATGCCAACGCGCATAGGTTGTAAGATGCCGGAATACTACGTCTATTAAAACCAATTTTGCTGGTAAGCGATATTTGGGTAACGGAGACCGAGCCCGGACCGGCGGTTTTTTACCGCCAGCGTCAGGCGGTCGGCATGCCCCCGCCCAGAATCGAACTGGGACTTAGGGTTCCGGAGACCCTCGTGATGTCCTTTTCACTACGGGGGCGACTTCGGCCTGTTCGCGTGACCCCTGAATTGGTAGCATGCCGCGGTCCTGGAGGTCAAACCTGGCGGCTTGCAGGAACCTCGGCTCGCCATGTAACAGGATCCGCAAACGCTCGGGGCCGCACGCATAAAGCCTCGCGCCTCAGATGCTTGCGCCTCCATCGATGACAATGACCTCGCCGGTCATAAAGTCGGAGGCGGCCGACGCTAAGTAGATGGCCAATGGTACAATCTCCTCCGGCTGGCCGTGCCGCCCGAGAGGGGTGCGCGAGATGACGGTTTGAAAAATGGTCGGGCTATTGATGAGCGCCGCAGAGAACTGGGTCTCGATCAAACCCGGCGCGATGGCATTCACGCAGATATTGGCCGGCCCCAGTTCTCTCGCGAGAACCCTCGTCAGGTGATTCAAGCCCGCCTTGCTCACGCTGTAGGCTCCCAGCATTTGCGCGGGCTCGATGCCGGCGGTCGAGGAGATGTTGATAATTTTGCCCCGCTTATTTTCGTTCATCATCGCCTTGGCGACCAAAACACTGGTGAGGTAGGGCCCGCGGAGGTTCACGTCCATGATCTTGTCCCAGGCCTCCACGGAAATGGTGGTGAGAGGACCCATCACGGGGTTCGTTCCGGCGTTGTTGACCAGGATGTCAGGCGCTCCCCAGTCGCCCGAGACGCGTTCCACCATGGCCTCGATCTCCTCCGGCTTGCCGAGGTTGCATTGTACGACCAGCGCGCGCTGGCCGGTTTCTTCTATCTCGTCGGCGACGGGCTGCAGCCCGGCTACCTTGCGGCTTGCGATCGCAACGTCGGCGCCGGCTCGCGCGAAGCCCAAGGCGATCGCTCTCCCGATGCCCCGGCTGGCTCCAGTAACCAGCGCCAGCTTTCCCGCCAGCGAAAGAGTGTTCGGGAATTCGTTAGCCGCCATTGTTCACACCTCCCGAGGTCGACCTTCGCGTTCGAGCACCTCCAGTATCACTGCGAGCATTTGCGAGTGCACCACCCCGTTCGACGCTAGCGTTTGGTCCATGTGTGGGTCGAAGGGGTTGCCGCTAAAATCGGTCACGCAGCCCCCAGCTTCGCGCACTATGAGCGCACCCGCGCTGGTATCCCAGGGGTGAAGTTTCCACTCCCAGAATCCGTCCAGGCGGCCTGCGGCAACGTAACTGAGATCGAGGGCGGCCGATCCGCCACGGCGGATCCCCTGGACGTGCAGCAGGAACGCTCTGAAGAAGGAAAGGTAAAAGTCCTGGTTACAGCGCCGGTCGTAAGGGAATCCAGTGGCTACGAGCGCTGCATCCAAGGTCGGGGTTCGGGAAACTGCTATTCGGCGGCCGTTCAGGAACGCGCCGCCGCCCAAGTGCGCCGTAAACGTCTCCTCGCGCAACGGATCGCATACGAGGCCGAATCGGAGTTCTCTTCCCTTGGCTGCGGCGATCGACACGGCGAAGTGCGGAAAAGCATGCGCGAAGTTGGTGGTTCCGTCTAGAGGATCGACGTACCACACCCAATCGCTCGAGCCGCTCACCCGGGGCGACTCCTCGCCCAGAACCGAGTGCTCGGGAAACTCCTTGCGAATTATATCGACTATCATGGCCTCGACCTGGCGATCCGTCTCCGTCACCAACTCTAACGGGGACTTGTGCTCGACCACTTTCTCTCGCTCGCATGCGGCCTTAAGCACTCGAGCGGCCTCGGAGGCGGCCTGCAGGGCCACGCGCTCAAGGGGATCCATCGTTCGAGCTAGTGCCACATTGAATAGGGGGAATCAAGGTGACAGTATGACCGCGCGTGATAGCGGGGCGAGTTAAAGAGTGGAACCGAGAGCGGTGGCTCGCTCCGGCCAAGGTAAATCTCTGGCTTAGGGTAACGGGGCGGCGTGAGGACGGCTATCACTTGCTCGACTCTTTGATGGTTCCCGTTGATTTGTGCGATGAGGTGGAGATCGCGGTGCGGCCATTGGCTCGTGGGCAAGCCTCCTCGATTGCGGTCACCGCGGATTGGCCTGAGATCCCGGTTGGCCGGGACAATCTCGCTTGGCGAGCAGCCGAGCGCGTGCTAGCGGGTTGCGGTGCGAGCGCCGAGGTGTCGATCCAGATCGAGAAGAGGATACCTGAGCAGGCGGGGCTGGGCGGAGGAAGCAGCAACGCGGCTGTGGTGATCAAGGCGCTCAATGCGTTGCTGGGGCTTCGCCTGTCGCGGCGGCGGATGGCCGAGCTCGGACTCGGCGTCGGAGCGGACGTCCCGTTTTTCATCTGGTGCCAGCCGGCCCATGTCAGAGGCATCGGGGAAGAAGTGACCCCTTTCAGGCTTGCCCAAGAACTGGCGCTCGTGGTAGCCGTGCCGGGCGTGAAGGTCAGCACCGCTTGGGCGTTTCGAGAGTTCGACGCATCGTTGACAAGGCAGGGCTTGGCGCGTAACCTGTCGGGTTCCGGGGCGCTCGCGTGGCTTGGGCCCTCCAGCATGACGAACGACCTCGAGGAGGTCGTGGTGAGGGCATTTCCAGAGATCGGGGAGGCGAAGGAAGCTTTGCTCGGGGCCGGTGCAGTTGGGGCGGTGATGTCGGGCAGTGGCTGCGCTGTGGTGGGTCTTGCCCGCTCACCCTCGGATGCGCGGGATATCGCCGCGAGGATCGCCACGAGGGGTTCGTGTCGGGCCTATCCGGTTCGCACGCTCACGCGACAGCCGGCGAGGCTCCCGTAGATGGATAGGGCCGAGGCAGGAGATGCAGCGCGCGAAGGTGAGGAATCGCACCCCCTGTGTGTATGCAAAGGTGATGGGCGGTAGCCAAGCGGTAAGGCTCCGGACTTTGGATCCGGCATCGAAGGTTCGAATCCTTCCCGCCCAGCTCAGTATGGTCTTTTGAGCGAGTTGTGAGATGAATCGCAATTGCAAGGATTCGGTCAAGGTGTTCGCGGGCAACTCCAACCCGCAGTTGGCCCGCGCGATCTGCGAGTTTTTAGGGGTGCCGTTGGGTCGTGCCGAACTCAGGCGCTTTAGCGACGGGGAGATCTTGGTCGAGATAAGCGAGAACGTGCGCGGCGGTGACGTTTTCGTGGTTCAGTCCACGTGCACGCCTGGCAACGACAACCTGATGGAGTTGCTCCTGATGCTCGACGCTTTGAAGCGTGCGTCGGCCAAGAGAATCACGGCCGTCCTGCCCTATTACGGATACGCGCGGCAGGATCGCAAAGTGGCGCCCCGGGTTCCGATCAGCGCCAAACTGGTGGCTGACTTGATCGCTACGGCGGGCGCGGACCGGGTCCTTACCATGGACTTGCACGCCGGGCAGATCCAGGGTTTTTTCGATATCCCGGTCGATAACCTTTACGCTACGCCCGTCCTGATGCCGTATATCCGTGAGCGTGCTCGCGGAGAGCCAATTACCGTCGTTTCCCCGGATGCCGGAGGTGTGGAGAGGGCCAGGGCCTTTGCCAAGCGGCTCGACGCGGGCTTGGCCATAATCGACAAGCGGCGAACCGTCGTGAACGAGGTAACCGAGATGCACATCATCGGAGAAGTCTCGGGAAGGGTGGCTGTCCTCGTCGACGATATGGTGGACACGGCCGGGACGATGGTAATGGCTGCGAATGCTGTCTTGGAGGCGGGCGCCCAAGAGGTTTTCGCTTGTTGTACTCATGCGGTCCTTTCGGGCCCGGCGACGGGCAGGATAAGGGATTCAGCACTTAGCGGGCTGGCGGTGACGGACACGATCCCGTTGCGGGAGGAAGCGAAAAAGGTCGATAAGATAGTGGTTCTCTCGGTGGCGCACCTGATAGGAGAGGCGATAAAGCGAACGCACGAGGAGGAGTCGATCAGCTCGCTCTTCGTCTGAACCTGAGGAGGGCAAGTGGAAGCAGTCAGTGTCAAGGTGGAGCGGCGACTCGCGGCCGGGACTAGGGCGAGCCGCGGGATGCGCCGGCGCGGGAAAATCCCCGGGGTGTTTTACGGCCCCAAGAGCCAATCGGTTCCCATTGCCTTGGATTGCAAGGAGTTCTTGAAAAGTATTTTGCCTTTGGGCCCGTCCCATCTGGTGAGGCTCGAGGCTCCCGAGGCGGAGTTGGACGGCAAGATAGTCCTCGTCAAAGAGGTCCAACGGCATCCTGTGTCCGGGAGCGTCCTGCACGCGGATTTTTACGAGGTTGACCTCACGGCCAAGATACGTGTGGTGGTGCCGTTGCACTACGCCGGCAAGGCGATCGGAGTGGTGCAGGGGGGGATTTTGCAGCCGATAAAGCGCGAGATCGAGGTCGAATGCCTTCCCACCGATATCCCTGAGAGCATAGAGGTGGACGTCACCGAGCTTGGCGTGCATGGAGTACTCCACGTCAAGGATCTCGCGCTTCCAGCGAATGTAGTGGCGTGCGCCGAGAGTGGGGAGACCTTGGTGACGGTGCTTCCGCCAACGGTAGAGGAAGAAAAGGCCGTGGCGGAAGCTGCGCCTGCCGAGGCGGCTGCGGCCGAAGCCGAGGCGGCGCAGGTCGCCGCAAGTGCCGAGGAGGGGGAGGAGAAGGGCAAGGCGAAGGAGTAACCCCGGGGTCGTGGCTCTCGCGCTCCCTCGAGGCGCGTGCTCCACCCTGACCCCGCCGGTGCCGACCACAACCGAGGACTCATGAAAGTGGTAGCGGGCCTGGGAAACCCCGGCGCCAGATACGCTGAAACCAGGCACAACGTAGGCTTTGCCACCGTCGACCTCCTGGCGCGAAGGTGGGGGGTGCGCTTTGGCAGGGGCAAGTGTCAGGCGGCTCTCTGTCAGCGGCTGGTGGACGGTGAGCAGGTCATCCTGGCCAAGCCCCGGACTTTCATGAATCGAAGCGGAGTGGCTGTGGGATGCCTTCTGCGGTTGTACAGTGTCGCTCCCTCCGAGCTGATCGTGATTCACGATGACCTGGATCTGCCGCTCGGCCGGGTGAGAGTAAAAGTCGGAGGCGCAAGCGGCGGGCATCGGGGGCTGGAATCGGTCATAGAGGAAATCGCGGATTCGGGATTCGTGAGGGTCCGCATTGGAATCGGCAGACCACCCGCTGGGGTGGATCCCGCCTCCTATGTGCTCGAGCCCTTTCTGGACGACGAGAGGGAGGCGGTGCAAGGTAGCGTAACTCGTGCGGCCGATGCGGTCGAGTCGGTGTTAGCCCAAGGAGTCGAGCGCACGTTGAACGTGTTCAACGCTAGGACCTGATGGCGCAGGAGGGCAACGGCGGGCGGTGCGCCGGCGCTTGCGGTTCTTGCCACTGGTTGCCACAGGTGCTTAACTGCCGCGCGTTTTCAAACTGAATCTAGCAACGGAGGACGAGCATGGAGATCTGGACGCAGACGGCTCCCCTCGGCGGCGTGGCCGGGCTGGCTGTAGCGCTGACAATGTATCTTCGCCTGAGCCGGGAGCCCGTGGGAACCACGAAAATGGCGGAGATAGCGGACGCCATCCACGCGGGGGCAATGGCTTTTCTGCGCCGGGAGTATCGGATACTGGTGTTTTTCGTCGTGGCGGTAACTGCCCTGCTCTGTTGGCAGATAAGCTGGCACACCGGCGCCGCGTTTGTTTGTGGAGCGCTCTGCTCGGTGCTGGCCGGCTTTCTCGGCATGAACGCCGCCACGCGCGCCAACGTGCGCACCTCCGAGGCGGCGCGTGCCAAAGGTGAAGCCGAAGCGCTGCGCATAGCTTTCGACGGCGGAAGCGTGATGGGGCTGGCGGTTGCCAGCTTGGGACTACTCGGGGTTGGGGTATTTTTCTATATTTACGGGGATCCCGTGCACGCCAAGTTCATCAACGGATTTGCCATGGGCGCAAGCTCGATTGCGCTGTTCGCCCGTGTTGGGGGGGGCATCTATACCAAAGCGGCGGATGTCGGGAGCGATCTCGTGGGCAAGGTGGAAGCGGGTATTCCAGAGGACGATCCGCGCAACCCCGGTGTGATCGCCGACAACGTGGGAGACAATGTGGGCGACATCGCCGGCATGGGCGCGGATATCTTCGAATCGTACGTTGGGGCGATCGTGGCCTCGATTGCTATCGCTGCCACGCTCTCGGAGACGGGGCTTGTCAAGCTGGGTGGCGGGGGCACGGCGGGCCCGGAGCTGCGCATGGCCCTCATGGGCCTCCCGCTCGGGTTGGCCCTCGTCGGCTTGGCGGCGTCATTGGTTGCCATCGCTTCCATGCGGGTTTTGAAGAACATCGGACCGCAGGCGGCGCTGCGCTACGCGACGTTCGTCGGGGCAATCGGCTTTCTCGTCGCCGGATGGTTTTTGATTCAATACTCCCCGATTGACAACGGCGTCTTCTGGGCGGTTTTGGCTGGCTGCATCGGAGGTATCCTGATCGGGCTCATAACCGAGTACTACACGTCGGGGCGGCCGATAACGAGGATCGCTTTGGCCAGCAAAACCGGCGCTGCGACGAACATAATTCATGGGCTGGCGGTAGGGCTCGAGAGCTGCGCGTTGCCGGTCTTGGCACTCTGTGTGGCGATGCTAGTGGCGAACGGTCTGGCCGGCTTGTACGGAATCGGAATCGCGGCTGTGGGGATGCTGGCGACGGTGGGAATCACGATGAGCGTCGACGCCTACGGGCCGATTGCCGACAACGCCGGTGGGATCTCGGAGATGGCGGGCTTGGGGCCGAGCGTGCGCCGGATAACGGAGGGGCTCGATGCCCTCGGCAACACGACGGCCGCGATCGGCAAGGGGTTCGCCATAGGGTCGGCGGCGCTTACCGCGCTTGCGCTTTTCTCGGCCTACACCCAGGCTGTGGACGAGAAGCTGGTTGCGGCCGGTGGAGGGCGGCTGGCGATTGTCGTCACGGAGCCTAGAGTGGTAGTGGGAATGTTCGTCGGTGGCATTATTCCGTTCTTCGTGGCAGCCCTTACGATGACGTCGGTGGGGCGCGCGGCCGGCCACATGGTGGAAGAGATAAGGCGGCAGTTTCGCGAGATTCCCGGCCTGTTGGAGGGGCGGGAAGGAGCCAAGCCTGACGCGGCCAGGTGCGTCGATATCTCGACTGCCGCTGCGTTGCGCGAGATGGTATTACCCGGCTTGACTGCCGTCGTGGCGCCGGTTTTGATTGGGTACGGCCTCGGGCCAGCCGCCTTGGGGGGCATGTTGGCGGGGGCTACCGTAACCGGCGTGCTTCTGGCGCTAATGATGGCGAATGCCGGCGGTTCCTGGGACAACGCGAAGAAGGCGATCGAAAAGGGCGAGATCGAAGGGGAAAAAAAGGGAAGCGACGCGCACAAGGCGGCAGTTGTGGGGGATACCGTAGGCGATCCATTCAAAGACACGTCGGGTCCCTCGATGAACATTCTTATAAAACTCATGTCCATCGTATCGCTGGTAATTGCCCCGCTGCTGGTGTAATGAGGATGACACTCGAAGCTTGGAGGTTTGGCTGGTGAGTGCCGCACACGGTTTGAGACGATACGAGACCCTGGTCGTGTTCCACCCGGACATGGCTGAAACGGGGCTAGGGGCGATGCTGGAATCGATAAAGTCAGGCATTGCGGCCAGTGGTGGCACGGAGGTGGAAGTAAGCGAATGGGGGATGCGCGAACTTGCCTACCCCATAAAAAAGCAGACGCGCGGCTTCTTCGAGGTCTTTTATTACTGCGGGACCGGTGAGACGGTAAGGGAGCTGGAGCGCTCCCTGCGTTTGAACGACGCCGTTTTGCGCGTTATATCTGCTCGGCGGGGCGAGGGGGATTTTCGGGCTACGCATGGCGGCGAGCAGGGCAGGGAGGCTGGCGGCGGCCGTCCCGAACATGGGGACGCGATGACGGAATTGGAGGAAGATGGGCAAGCAAGCGAGACAGAGTAAAGGGTCGAGAGGCGCGCGCGGGGGCGCCGATGAGGAGGGACAGGACTACCGAGGGCGCCCGGGAGCGGAGCGCGGCCTGCGCAGAAGAATACCCCGGCGCAAAGTGTGTCGGTTCTGTGCAGATAAGAACTTGGCCATAGATTACAAGAATTTCAGGCTCCTCGAGAGCTTCATCACCGACCGGGGCAAGATCATCCCGAGTCGCATCACGGGCAACTGCGCTCCTCATCAGCGACGGCTGGCCACGGCGATAAAAAGGGCCCGAGTGGCCGCGCTACTTCCCTTCACGTCACAGCAGGTGTAGCCGTGCAGGTCATTCTTCGGGAGGAAGTCCCCAATTTAGGCTCGATCGGCGACGTAGTGCGGGTGCGTGCGGGCTATGCGCGGAACTACCTGTTTCCGCGCGGGCTGGCGGTCGAGGCGAACCCCCGTAACCTCAAGGCGCTCGAGCACCAAAAGCGGGTGATCGAGGCGCGAAAGCTCCAAGTCCAGCGCAAACTGCAGGGTTTGGCGGGAGAGCTCTCTCGAGCCAACGTCGTGATAAAAGCCCGGGCGGGTGAGGAGGGGAGACTGTTTGGGTCGGTCACTAGTCAGGACATTCAGGACGCCCTAGCGGCTCAGGGCATCGCCGTGGACCGCAAGAAGATCGTGCTCGAACAACCGATAAAGCATCTTGGCGAGCACACGGTCGCGGTGAACCTGGGTTACCATACCAAGGCGGAGTTGCGCGTCACCGTGGTGCCGCAGGAGGAGGAACCCGCATAGTCGGGGCTCAGTAACCCCCTCCTAGCTTGCGGTGATCCCAGCTCGAAGTCCGCTCGGGCGTTACCCGTATGACGACCCGCTTTCGCGCTTGAGCTTCCATTGCCTCCTCTATTCCACCTCCCACTTCCCCATAATACTTCTGGTGGACGAGCTTTAGCGTTGCCAAGACCTTCTCGAAATCCTCGATCACGCGGGCCTGTCCCCGGATCAACACACCCTTGAGCTCATGGTATGCCACGCCAGATTCGACGAGGAGCGCCGCTCGAGGGTTGCGCCTGAGGTTGACCGCCTTCTGGGACTTGCCGTACGTGGTCATGAGAATGTCCCCTTGGGGATCCACTACGAACCACATCGGCACGGTGTGCGGGTAGCCCCTGTGGTCTATCGAGCTCAGTATGATGGTTTTCGCTTCGGCCAGGAACTGCTTGCGCTCTTCCGCGGTAAGTTCGATTTCCTTGCGCCGGCTCACGGGGTTCCGATAGTACAGGGACGAGGGCAAGGCAAGAGCGAGAGGCAATTTGGTGACCCGGCCCCCTTCGCTACAGTAGACGATGCTCAGGCGAGGGGCCGGGGGGAGAGGTGCAAATGCAGGCGAGGTCGATTTACCGCGGGCGTATCGTGAACTTGGCTATCGAGCGGGTCACCCTCCCTAACGGTTTCACGACGGAGCTCGAGATAATCCGCCACCCGGGTGCTGCCGCGGTGGCCGCGATCGACGACCGCGGTCGCGTCCTGCTCGTTCGTCAGTATCGGCATGCTGCTGGCGGATCGCTCTGGGAGGTGCCAGCGGGCACACTGGAGCCCGGCGAGGAGCCGTGTGTATGCGCGCGGCGGGAACTTCGCGAGGAAGCGGGCGTGGAGGCGGGCGAACTGGTTCGGCTGGGGTCTATCTTCACCTGCCCTGGTTTCTGCGACGAGAAGATCCACCTTTTTTTGGCGGCTTCGCTAAGCGAAGTGCCCCGGCAGACGGAACGCGACGAGGTCATAGAAACAGTTGCGAGGGTGCCGCTCCAGCATGCGCTCGATATGATCGGGGGTGGGGAAATTCAGGATGCTAAGTCGATCGCTACCCTCTATCATGCCTGGTTGCGCTCGAATGCCGGTCGGTGAACGGGATGCTGGCTGGTATTGTCGGGTTTCATCGGGTAGGAAAAACCACGATCTTCAACGCTCTGACGGGCCTGCACGCACGGGTGGGTTTCGACCAGGGGCAGAGTCGGACGGAGCGGGCGAACGTAGGGGTCATCAAAGTACCCGATCCTCGTCTGGAAAAGCTGGCGGCGATCTATCATCCCAGCAAGATTACGCACGCCGAGCTCACGCTGGTCGACGTGCCGGGGAAGGAAGGCTCTCGGACTGCGCTCGATCAACGTACGCTCGCGGAAATGCGAAACGTCGATGCGCTAGTGCAGGTGATCGGCGACTTCGAGGATCTTGAGGGCTATCCGTTCAAGGAGCCTGTAAGACAGCTCGAGGATTTCGCGGCGGAACTCATTTTGGCGGATCTGGCGGTGGTCGAGCGGCGGCTGGAGCGGCTGCGAAAAGAGGGTAAAAAGGACCGGGAGGTGGTTCTGCTCAAGAACGTTAGGGAGCGGCTAGAGGCCGAAGTACCGCTGCGTGAGGGAGCGCTTGCGCCGGAAGATGCCGCGCTTCTTGCAGGCTTTAGCCTCTTGAGCCAGATGCCACTTCTGGTGCTGGTAAATATCGATGAGAGCAGGCTCGGGGCTGGGCCCAACCGGCAGGTTGAGCAGTGGGCCGAGAAGCGGGGCCTTAGAGCGGTGACGATTTGCGGGAAGGTGGAGATGGAATTGGCGGAGCTCGGCGACGAGGAGCGCTCGTCCTTCGCGGCGGAGCTAGGGATCGAAGAGCCAGCGCGCGAGCGCTTGCTGCGGGCGATCTACGAGCTTCTCGACCTCATAAGCTTCCTCACCGTCGGCCCGAAGGAGGTTCGGGCCTGGACGGTGAGGAGGGGAACGAGGGCCATAGATGCAGCCGCGAAAATCCATAGCGACATCGCGCGGGGTTTCATACGGGCCGAGATCATGTCATTCGACGATTGCATAGCCTATGGCGGCGAGTCCGGATGCCGGGAGGCGGGTAAGCTTCGGATCGAGGGGAAAGAGTCGGTAATCGAGGACGGCGATGTCGTCCACTTCAGGTTCAACGTCTAGCGGATCGGCGCTAAGC
>JBBIJE010000013.1:0-83197 GCA_037446155.1 Myxococcales bacterium
AGGGTCTAATGCCCACCCCGACTTGAGTGCCTCCCTATTGTATCCCGCACAATTAGAGCCGTCCCATAGGAGAAACTCGCTCCTAGTAGCTCGATTGGCAGGTCGGTCTTTGAAATGGGGCCGCCCGTAGCTTAGGGCGCAAAGCGGCTCTTGTACGCTAAACTAGCGAGTTTGCCTACCTTCTTGACCACCGGCTCGCACCGTGCGCGCCAGTACGCCCAAAAAGGGGAAAAAAAGAATGCGAGGAGGGGGACTTGAACCCCCACGGGTGTTACCCCACCAGCCCCTCAAGCTGGCGCGTCTGCCATTCCGCCACCCTCGCAGGACCGATAAGCCGCCTTCGCGGATCGCCAACTAGCTAGCAGACTGTGTCATCGCTGTCGAGAGGTCGTATCGCCCGAAAGCTCGCAGGCGCCGACAAGCACCCAAGCGATGCCCCGGAAACCCACAAGTCGAAACGCCCAAAACAAGGCTTTAGCCCAGGAAAGGCTCGCCGGGGCAAGACCCGCCGCGCGCACAACACTTTCCTGAGGCCGTGCGCCAAGCGAAGCCGTCGATCGAGGTCTGGGCAGCCGCCGCTTTACGGCTTTGCGCTTTTGGTAGAGCAGACCAGGCGAAGGAGTCTCCCGGACGGAGCGCCAGCCCGGCGGCCCGGAGTGACGCTACGGACTTGCGGGCACTGCCTCGGGAGCTTCGCCCCCGGACTGAGCCCCGGAAGGCGGTGCGCCCTCGCTTCCAGTTGGTTGAGCGCCCGCTGCCTGGGTGCCCGGCTGCGCTTCTTCACCCCCCGCCCCGATGGGCGCAGGAATCTCCGCCGAAGGGATTTCGCCCCCGGCCGGCTGCGACGCGACCGGCGCCTGCGGCACCACCGACTCGGCGCTTCGGCGCAGCGAGCCATAAGTTAGGATGAGCGAGGTTCCCATGAAAAGGATCGCCGCGCCGGTCGTGACCTTGGTCAAGAAGTTGCCCGCACCGCTGCTTCCGAAGATGGTCGTGCTCGATCCCCCGAAGACTGCCCCTATGTCCGCACCCTTGCCCGTTTGCAGGAGGACCGCCAATACGAGCACGACGCAGGTTAGGACGTGGATCGTGGTTATGAAGGCATACATGATTCGGGAAGCCTCGCTAAAGCTCTCGGAACTTAACTATCCTGGCAAACGAGCCCGCGTCAAGACTAGCCCCTCCGACCAAAGCGCCGTCGATGTTGGGCTGAGCCATCAGGGCATCTATGTTGTCGGGTTTTACGCTTCCCCCGTAGAGGATGCGGATCCGCTCGGCGGCCCGAGGCTCGGCAATCCGGGCAAGGATCCTGCGGATTTCCGCTTGAACTTCCTCGGCCTGCTCCGGGGTCGCCGTCCGGCCCGTTCCAATCGCCCAAACCGGCTCGTAGGCGAGCGTTACTTTCTCGAGCGCGCCGGTGTCGTAGCCCCTGAGCGCTCCCCGAACCTGCCGCTCGACCACCGTGAGCGTCCGGCCGGCCTCGCGCTCGCTAAGCGTTTCTCCCACGCACACTATGGGCCCGAGTCCGACGGCTAGGGCGGCTTGGATCTTTCGATTGACCACCTCGTCCGTTTCCGAAAAATATTGCCGGCGCTCGGAATGCCCGATGATCACGTACCGGCAGCCCAGATCCACCAGCATGGGCCCAGAGATCTCTCCCGTGTAAGCTCCTTTGGGCTCTTCGTGCAAGTTTTGGGCGGCAAGGGCTATCGGCGACCCCACCAGAACCTCCCCCACCGTGGCCAGCGCAGTAAAGGGAGGGGCCACGGCCACATCCCGCCCGCTGACCTCCGAAAGCGACGCCTTGAGCTGCTCGGCCAGGCGGCGGGCCTCGGCACGGGTAAGGTGCATCTTCCAGTTGCCGGCAAGAAAGGGCTGCCGCTTCATCTCGAGCCCTGCCTATTCTTCCAGGGCGGCGATTCCGGGCAGTTTTCTTCCTTCCAGAAACTCTAGCGAGGCTCCCCCGCCCGTTGACACGTGCGTGATATCGGCGGCACAGCCCGCGCGCACGAGCGCCGCGATCGAATCTCCGCCGCCCACCACCGTGGTTCCCGAACACTCCGCCAACGCTTCCGCGATCGCGGTCGTTCCGCGGCTGAATGGCTCGACTTCGAATATCCCCATGGGCCCGTTCCAAAACACTGTGCGCGCCCCGAGGATGCGATCGGTGTAGGCGGCCGCGGTCGCCGGTCCGATATCTACCCCTATCTCTCCGGCTGGGATATCGGGTGTGGAGAGCACCCTAAAGCCGCTCCTTCCGCTGGTATCCTTTGTCACAGTGTGGTCGCGCGGCAACAGGAGACCGACTTTGCGCTGGCGCGCCCGTTCGATGAGCTTGGCCGCAAGCTCGACCCGCTCCTCTTCCACCTTGGAGTTGCCGATCGAATGCCCGGCGGCGCGAAGAAAGGTGTAAGCCATGGCCCCTCCGATGAGCAGGGCATCGACTCGCTCGAGCAGATTTTCGATGACCCCGATCTTGTCGGACACCTTGGCGCCTCCAAGGACGGCGACGAGCGGCCGGGCGGGATCGCGCAGGACGGCTTCCAGGGCTTCGATCTCCTTGCGCATGAGAAAGCCCGCCCCCTTTTCCCGCACGTGGGCGACCATCCCGACTGTCGAGGCGTGGGCTCGGTGCGCGGTGCCGAAGGCGTCGTTTATGTAAACGTCGGCGAGCGCACCCAGCTCCTTTGCAAACGTGGGATCGTTCTTCTCCTCGCCCGGATCGAAGCGCAAATTCTCGAGCAGCACCACGTCGCCCGAAGACATCTCGGAGACGATTTGGGAGACGGCGCGGCCCGCCGGCGCGGGCGCCAATTTTACCGGGCGGCCAAGCTTCTCTTTTAGCGCCTCGGCCACAGGCGCCAAGCTCAAGTTGGGATCGGGCTTGCCCTTGGGACGGCCCAGGTGCGAGGCCACGATCACCCGTGCCCCCCGCTCGAGAGCGTATCGGAGCGTGGGTAGCGCCGCCTCGATCCTCGTGGCATCGGCTACCTTGCCCCGAGCGAGCGGCACGTTTAGGTCCGCCCGTATGAAGGTGCGCTTTCCGTCGAGAGCGAGAGAATCTACGTAACGCAACCCCACGACGTTGCCGCGCCAGTAACTATCGCAAGCTTCGGGCGATCAGCGTCGCCACGTCCACCATCCGGTTGGAGAAGCCCCATTCGTTGTCGTACCAAGCGAGAACTTTGGCGAGCGACCCATCGAGCACCTTGGTTAGCGGGGCGTCGAAGATGGAGGAGTAGCTCGTTCCATTGAAATCGCAAGAGACCAGAGGGACCGTGTTGTAGTAGAGGATCCCTTTTAGCTGGCGCTCGGAGGCCCGCTTGACCGCGCTGTTTATGTCATCCTCGGCGACCTTCTTGTCGAGCTCCACCGTCAAGTCCACGAGCGAAACATTGGCGGTCGGCACTCTGACCGCCATCCCGTCGAGCTTCCCCTCGAGCGCGGGAAGCACCAGGGAGACCGCACGGGCCGCACCGGTGGTCGTCGGTATCATGGACAGCGCGGCCGCCCGCGCCCTCCTCAAGTCCCTGTGGGGGAGATCGAGGATGCGCTGGTCATTGGTATAAGAATGGACCGTCGTCATCAGCCCGCGGCGGATGCCGAAGCTTTCGTGCAGCACCTTTGCCACCGGCGCCAGGCAATTCGTGGTGCACGAGGCGTTGGAGATCAGGTGATGCTGCTTGGGATTGTACGCGTCGTGGTTGACGCCGTAGCAGACGGTCAAATCCACCCCCTTGGCCGGGGCCGACACCAGCACCTTTTTGGCCCCTGCGCTAAGGTGAAGCGACGCTTTCTCGCGGTCGGTGAAAAGGCCGCTACACTCCAGGACGAGCTGGACGCCCAACTCCTTCCAGGGCAGCTTTCCCGGGTCTCTTTCGCAAAGAACCCGCACCTGCTTGCCATCGACGGTAAGGCCGGCCTTGTCGTGGGTCACGGCGCAACCGAGTTGGCCGTGGACCGAGTCGTATTTGAGCAGATGAGCCAGCGTCTGCGCGTCGGTGATGTCGTTTATCGCCACGATCTCCAGGTCCGCATTTCCCAACGCCGCGCGAAAGACGAGCCGGCCGATCCTGCCGAATCCGTTTATCCCAACCTTTGTGGCCATCTCCCCCTCACACTTGTCATGAATTGCCGAGCGCAAGCGAAAACCGATTACGTATCGCATCTTTGGCAGACACCGTCAAGGTGGGAGCGGCCTAGGGGGGCGCTCGATTGACTGCCGCGCCAGCCTATATTAGGTATGGCGGGCGCGGGGTGGCGGAGCGGTGAGCGGGTTCATGGATTCATTGCGTTTGTCTTCACAGTCGCCGATGGCCGGCTTGCCGCCGGCACCGATTCCCGAAGAGTCCGTCCTGGAGATGGTGCTCGGCTCGGGCTGGGTGGTGTTCTCGGTCCTTCTTCTCCTGTGCTTCTTCTCGGTCATGAGCTGGGGGATCGTCCTCTACAAGTACTTCCAGCTTCGCAGGGCCCGCCGCCAGTCGCAGAAGTTCATCGAGATCTTCTGGAACGCGAAGAACCTGACGGCAATAAATACCGCAAGTCTGAGCCTCAAGGAGAGCCCGGTGGCGCACGTCTTCCGGGCTGGCTACCAGGAGCTCCTTCGCCTGACGCGCGCCAAGAAGGCGGACGAGAACGAGGAGGACACCGAGCTTGGAGGGGTGGCCAACATCGAGCGGGCGATGAGGCGGGCAACCACGCAGCAGCTTACGCGGCTCGAGCGCTCGCTGAGCTTTCTCGCCACTACCGCGAGCACCGCCCCTTTCGTGGGCCTGTTCGGCACGGTTTGGGGCATCATGAACGCGTTCAGGGGGCTTAGCGTGAGCCGGGCCTCGACCATACAGGCGGTGGCGCCCGGGATCTCCGAGGCGCTGGTGGCCACGGCGGTGGGGCTGGGGGCGGCGATTCCGGCCGTGGTGGCCTATAATCACTTCGTGCAGCGGGTGCGGGTGCTGAACGCCGAGATGGAGAACTTCACCTCTGAATTCCTGAACATCGCGGAGCGTCATTTTCTGAAGTGATGCTCCCTCAGGCGTAGGGCGCCATTGGAGTAGGAAATGGCTTTCGGGGGGAGAGACAACGGTAGCATATCGCAGATCAACGTAACGCCGCTCGTTGACGTGATGCTGGTCCTGCTCGTCATCTTCATGGTGACGGCGCCCATTTTGCAGCAGGGCCTCCCGGTCGATCTGCCGAGGACCAAGGCCGTGCATCTGCCGGCCGAGGACAAGCAGCTAGTGGTGGCTGTTACCAAGACGAGCGAGGTTTACCTGAACGGCCATCCGGTCAGCCTCGACGATCTGGGCGAGAAGCTTCGAGCCATAAATATGGAGGCTCCCGGCCGGCAGGTATTTCTTCGTGCCGATCGCGCGGTCCCCTACGGGGAAGTGGTAAAGGTCATGGCCGCGGTCAAGGAGGCGGGAATCGAGCGGCTTGGGATGGTGACCGAGCCACCGGAGTGAGGAGCCCCGAAAGGCCTCCGTGCCCGTACGGGAAATGAGAAGCGAGTTCGGCAAGCGGCAGGCCGCGACCAACCGATTCTTCCCCACGAAGGCATGGGTCAAGAGGCGGTGAAAGACGGTAAAGAGAGAAATCGCCTGCCCGATGGGGAATTCCCCCGGGAGCCGGAGAGCCCAAGAGGGTCCTCCTTCGGGCTCGCACTCGGCCTTGTCGTTTCGGGCCTCGGGCATCTTGCGGTGATAGCGCTTCTACTTCTCGTGCCGGCGCATCTCCCTGAGCTTTCCAGCGAAACGGCATATACGGTGGAGCTCGTAAACCCGGGTGCGCTGGGGACAAGCCTAGGTGGGGGCGACAAACCAGGCGAGGCGGGAGGAGCGGTGCAAGCCCGGCCGGCGCCGCAAAAAGCGCCGCCGCCGCCCGAAGCGCAGACTCCCCCAAAAGACCGACCCGAGGTTCTCCCGGAGCGAAAAGAGACCCAAAAGCCGAAACCGGAGGCAAAGCCCGAGGCTGTGGCCGAGGCCGAGCCGAAGCTCAAGAAACCCGAGCCCAAGCCGGCCGAGAAAAAGCCTGAAGAGATCGCTCTGGCCGAAAAGCCAAAGCCGAAACCCTCGCCGGTAAAGCCAAAGCCTACCGCGGAGGCGAAACCTAAGCCGGTTGCAAGCCCCAAGGCTCCGGCCCCCCAGCCGACACCGGCAAAGGCGGCCCCGCGACCCACGCAGGTAGCCAACGCTAGCGCCCCGTCTTTGCCCCAGCCTAGGCCGTCCGCGCCCGCGAAGACCGAGGGAGCCGCGACTTCTACCCTCGACCGCGAGCTTGCCGCGGCGGTCGAGCGCGTGGGAAGGAGAGGCGGGAGCGGTGCTCCGGGGAGTGGAGGCGGGGGGCAGGGGCCGCTCAGCGTCGGCCCGGGCAGCGGGCCCGGCGGGGGCGGCCTCATCCGTGGTATAGAGTTCCTCGTCTACTACAACGCGATGCGTTCTCGTATTCGCGATAGCTGGGCCTGGGTCGGAACGAATCAGCGGCTCAAGGCGACCGTCCGCTTCGGGATCGAAGCCGATGGAACCATAGTAAACGTTCGCTTGGTCAAGTCGTCGGGAGACGCGAGCTACGACGAGTCGGTGTTGCGCGCTATTGCCCGCGTGGGCAAGCTCGATCCGCCGCCTGCGGAGTACCGCCGCGATTTTGCCGACGTCGAGTTGGAATTCACTCCGGGCGATCTGGGCGGAAGAGGATAGAGGAGATGGGAAGAGTTTGCGAAGGCGGGTTGAGGCTCTCTCTTGCGCTTGTTTCTGGCGGCTTTGGCCGGTTCGGTAAAGAGAAGGTGGGCGTGCGCGAGGGGGGCAGTCCCGGGGCGGGGCGAGGAGGCTCGAGGGGGGTGCTCTGGGCAGCCCTGCTTTTCCTTTGGGCAGGTGTCTTATACCCTAGCGGATCCTCGGCGCAGATCCGCGGCACGATAGTTGGACCCGGTTTGAGCAGGTACCCGATCGCGGTGGCCCCCCTTCGAGCCTCCGGAGACGAGGAGGCTTCGGTGTTGGGTGAGTCTTTCTCGCGGGTGCTGGGAAGAGATCTGGAGTTGTCCGGGTACTTCCGCGTGATCGACCGGCAGGCTTACCTGGAGGATCCCGCGACCTCCGGCATCACCAGCGAGCAGATCGATTTCAGGGCCTGGTCTTTGATCGGTGCGCTCGGCCTGGTTAAGGGGATGGCCGAGCTATCGGGGGACGATCTTCGCGTGGAGGTCAGGTTCTTCGACGTCGACAAGCAACGGATGCTGGGTGGCAAGAGATACCGGGGAACGCGTGAGGACTGGCGTCGCATGGCCCACAAGTTCGCCGACCAGATCATGTACTACATGACCGGCGAGCGAGGTCCCTTCGACTCTCGTCTGGTTTTCTCCTCGCGCCGCGGAAGCCGGTTCAAGGAGCTTTACGTGATGTCGGTAGAGGGGGACGACCTCAAGCGGCTTACCCGGGACGAGAACATAGCGCTTTCCCCGAGCTGGCATCCGAGCGGTTACAGGGTTCTTTTCACCTCCTACCGGCAGGGCAATCCGAATCTTTTCGAGGTTTCTCTCGACGGCGCCGTGGGCAGGCTTTCGAGCCGCCGGGGCCTCAACTTGGGTGGGCGCTGGTCGCCCGACGGCAGCGTGATCGCGGCGGCCTTGGAAGGCGGCGGGGGAACGGAGATCGTGCTGCTCGACGAAGAGGGTGGGCTGCGCAAGCGCCTTACGGAGAACTCTTACATAGACGTTTCTCCCTCCTGGTCGCCGGATGGGACGCAACTCGTCTTCTGCTCGAATCGGGCGGGCAGCCCCCAGCTTTACGTCATGAACGCGGATGGCAGTGCAGTGCGAAGGCTTACCTTTTCCGGGGACTACAATACCTCGCCGGCCTGGTCCCCCAAGGGCGACCTCATCGCCTATGTGAGCCGAGTCGCGGGCCGATTTCAGATCTTCGTGATTCCGGCAAGCGGCGGGACGCCGCGCAAAATCACCACCGAAGGGAACAACGAGGATCCGACCTGGTCGCCGGACGGCCGCTACCTGGCGTTCAGTTCCACGCGCGGGGGCGGACGTGCGATTTACCTCAGCGATCTCAGCGGTCGGGTCCAGTCAAGATTGACTCCCAAGGGGGGAGATGATAGTGCTCCGGCTTGGTCTGCGTGGCTGGAGTGAGCCTGTGGCCGGGGCCGTCGGAAAAAGGCGCCGGGCCCGGTAGCGTGACCATGAGAACGAGGAGGAGTCGAGGGATGAACGGGTGCGCTAGTGGAGTGGAGGGAGGCAGAAGGGAGCTTCGCGGGGGTGCTTTCAGTCTTGGCGGGCGGGTGTTCCGCCTTGCGGTCGCAGTTTTCCTGGCAGTTCTTTTTGCGAGCGGGTGCTCGGCTTTGCGAAAGAAGAAGGGGGTCTCAGGTGAAGAGGGAGCCCCCGGGCAGGCACCGGGGGGACTTGTCGAGGGAAGCACGCTGGATCGCTACAAGCAGGGGCTCCCTCCCGAGGAGGGGGGCCCGCTACAGGATGTACATTTCGCCTACGACTCTTACGAGCTTTCCGAGGAGGCGCGCGATATCTTGGCAGCCAACGCCGAGTGGCTGAGAAACAACTCTGCGGTCTCGGTGGAGATAGAGGGGCACTGCGACGAGCGAGGGACGGTGGAGTACAACCTTGCCCTCGGGGCGAAGCGGGCGCGGGCGGTCAAAGAGTTCTTGACCGATGCCGGGATCTCGCCGCAGCGGCTTTCGACCATCAGTTACGGGGAGGAGCTCCCGCTTTGCCGCGAGCCAACCGAGTCTTGCTGGGCTCGCAATCGGCGGGCGCATTTCGTGCTGATTTCTAAGTGAGCGGCCAGGCCGGCAGTAGAGTTACGCGAACTCTGTGTCTTTGGATCGGGGGGGCCTTGCTCGGGGCCCCCCTTTCGCTTCTCGCCGCAGGGTGCGCCACCCAGGCGGACGTGCAAAAGCTCGAGCGGGATGTGTATCGAGCCAACCGCCAAATCACTCAAACGCGCTCCTCGCTCGAGTCGATTCGCCGAGATTTGGAAACGCTCGCTGGCCAAGTGGCGCAGCTTAGGCACGCCCGCGGGCAGACTCCCGGGGGGGGGACTGGTGGTGCCAGCTACGAGCGCCTTGTACGGCTAGAAGATCGGGTCGCCAAGCTGGAAATGGAGTTGGAGCGCAGGGGCGCGGCAGCGGTGGAGGCCCCAGGCGAGCCGCAGCCGCCCGGCGCGGAGCCCCGGCGCCGCGAGCCCGACGCATGCGCCGCCTATGCCACCGATGCGAGCGCGCCCGAAGAGATGCAACAGGGCGGCAGGGCGATAGGCGAGGGGAATTACGAGCTTGCGATCAGCGAGTACCGCGGCCTCTTGCGCCGACAGCCCTCCTCGCCACTTGCCGACGATGCGCAGTTCTGTATCGGGGAGGCCTATTTTCAACTCGGCGACTACAGCACCGCCATCTACGAGTACGACAACGTGCGGGTCAAATATCCAAGCAGCGACAAGATCCCCATGGCGCTCCTAAAAAGCGGGCAGGGATTCGTCAAGCTCGGTAACACCCGCGATGCGAGGCTGTTTTTCCAGAAGCTCGTGCGCGACTACGGCTCCTCGCAGGAAGCGATCAAGGCGCGCCAGGAGCTGGAGTCCCTCGGCGCCGAGTGACCTTTTCTCCACCGCGGGCAAGCACGTATAATTCGGGGCAAACGCAGAGCGGCAGGACGCCGCTCTTCGTTCGTCGCTTGTGCCTGCGGGGGCCGCAGGCCGCCGCAGGGTGTCGGGGGATAGGTTGGAATTAATTCGCGACATCGAGAAAAGCTGCCGCCGTTTCCGGGCGCCCGTGCTAGCCCTGGGCAATTTCGACGGAGTTCACCGAGGCCATCAGGCGATTCTGGAGCGGTTGGTCGCCGAAGCTCGCCGCCTCGGTGGCGAGGCGGTAGTAATGACCTTTGCGCCCCATCCGGAAGCTGTCCTCAGGCCCGGCTCCAAGTTGCGCTTGCTTTCGGGGACTCGTGACAAGATAGAGCGCATCGCGGCCGCTGGCATAGACGTTCTACTACTTCAGCGCTTCAATCGGCGCTTTGCGGCGATATCGGCCGAGGATTTCTTTCGCAGCTACCTCGTGGGACGCATCGGTGTGGCCAAGATCGTGGCCGGCTACAGGGTCGGCTTCGGCCACGCCCGCCGCGGCGACGCGCGGATGCTGGAGCGGCTCGGACGCGAGGCTGGCGTCGAGGTTGCGATAGTGGGTCCGATCGAGGTCGAGGGTTACCAGGTAAGCAGTTCCGCCATTCGGCGGTTCGTGGAGAGGGGCGAGATGGAGCTTGCCGCGAAGCTTCTCGGGCGGCCCCACAGCCTGAGCGGCAGAGTCGTGCGGGGGGAGGGGCGGGGTGCCACTCTCGGATTTCCCACCGCCAACGTGGGCGGCACCAGGGGGCTCATGCCACCGGCTGGCGTTTACGCGGTTCGGGTGGAAGTTTCGGGGAAGGAGTACAACGGTATTGCGAACCTTGGAACCAAACCCACCTTCGGCGGCGAGAGGCCCGGTTTGGAGGCGCACATTTTCGACTTCGAGGGAGACCTTTACGGAAGGCGCATCCGCGTTTCGTTCATTTCCTATCTGCGCCAGGAGGCCGCCTTCCCGAGCCCGCAGGCGCTGGCGCGCCAGATTGCGGCCGACGCAGCGCGCGCGCGAAGCCTGCTCGGGCGGTGAGCGACGGCGCGCGTCATACCCTCCTGGCTCCGGAAAAGGGAGCCCGGATGAGACTCGATGCGTTCGTCGCCGCAGCGGGGGTGGTGGTCTCCCGCTCGCAGGCCAAAGCGCTGATCGAAGGGGGATACGTTTTGGTCGAGGGGCGCAGGCGAAAGGCGAGCTACGTGCTGCGGCCGGCGGAGCGGGTCGAGGTGACCATCCCCCCCGCGCCGCCTGCCGAGGTCGAAGCCGAGCCGCTCGATCTCATCGTGATCCACGAAGATGAAGACATCATCGCGGTCAACAAGCCGCCGGGTATGGTAGTGCATCCGGCTGCGGGGCGGCGGCAGGGGACCCTCGTGAACGCTCTTCTGTATCACTGGGAAGGGCTGGCCGGGCTGGGGGGCCCGCGGCCGGGTATCGTACACCGCCTGGACAAGGACACGTCGGGGCTGATGGTGGTGGCCAAGGGGGAGGCCGCGCTGGAGGGGCTGGCGCGGCAGTTCAGGGACCGGACCGTAGAGAAGTGCTACCTCGCGCTGGTGCGTGGCGTGGTGCCGCGCGATAGTGGTATCGTGGACCTTCCCATCGGGCGCCACCGCACCGCGCGTCACAAAATGTCCGTGCGATCGCGGCGGTCCAGAACCGCCTTGACCCGCTATCGGGTGAAGGAGCGGTTCGAGGGGGCGACCCTCGTCGAGCTTCGGCCGCAGACGGGAAGGACCCACCAGATAAGAGTCCACATGGCGGCGATCGGCTTTCCTGTGCTCGGGGACCGCACCTACGGGAGAAAAGCGTCTTCTTCGGAGTCAATCGGCAGGCAGGCGCTCCATGCGCTAAGCCTTTCCTTCGATCATCCCCGAAGCGGCCGAAGGCTTAGGCTCGAAGCCCCTCTGTGGGAAGACATGGCGGAAGCGATCGAGCGTTTGCGGGCCAAGACGCGCAAGGCACCGTAAACCGGTTTATAGCTATTGACAGGGTGGCGCGCTTTTACTAACGTTTGTGCGGGGCTTGAGAGGCGGGGATGGGGGAATAGATAATTTCCTCACGTCGCGGAGATACCGATTACATTCCTCAGAGGCATTTGGTTGTCTTCAGAGCGGTGAGCCAGTGTGGAATTCCAACGGCGGTGGCCGTGGGCGTCGCTGGGGCGGTGCTGGGTCAGATTGCTTAGTGGGTTTGAGTCAGCAAGGGGGATCTGACAGAGCGCGGGCTGGGCTCGGGCGCAAAACGCAAAGACACCCGGGCGCATGAACCATCCGTTCCGGGAATCTTGAGCCGATCGTGGATCCTGGCGGCGTGGCCGAGGTTGCGAAACCTGGGCGGCGAAGTGCACGTGGTGATAGCTAAAACGGTGGTAGAGGAGTTTTTTTATGGCGCGAGGTCGTAGGGCAGAGAATCAACAGCAGCGCAGACAGGAAGAACCGCCGGTGGCGGAGCCGCAGGGCGCCGCGTCGGCGCCGAGCAACGGCACGCCGCTTAACCTCAAGGTCTTGAAGGAGAAGAAGATCAGCGAGCTCGCCAAGATCGCTCGGGAGATGAACGTCGAGGGCAGCTCCACGATGCGCAAGCAGGAGTTGATCTTCGGGATCCTGCAAGCGCAGACGGAGAAAAACGGGCTCGTTTATGGCGAGGGCGTGTTGGAGATCTTGCCTGACGGCTTCGGCTTCTTGCGCGCGCCCGACTACAACTATCTACCGGGGCCGGACGACATATACGTATCGCCCAGTCAGATCCGCAGGTTCAATCTGAGAACCGGCGACGTCGTCTCGGGGCAGATAAGGCCACCCAAGGAAGGGGAGCGGTACTTTGCGCTACTCAAAGTCGAGGCGATCAACTACGAGGAGCCCGAGCGTGCGCGGGAGAAGATCCTCTTCGATAACTTGACCCCGCTCTATCCGAACGAGCACTTGGCCCTGGAGCACGCGCCCGATGAGCCGACCACCCGGGTAATAGACCTCCTGAGCCCCATAGGGAAGGGGCAGAGGGGCCTCATCGTGGCCGCGCCCCGGACCGGCAAAACGATGATGCTGCAAAACATCGCCCACGGCATCACCCGCAACCACAAGGAGGTGGTGCTGATCGTTTTGCTTATCGACGAGCGCCCGGAAGAGGTTACCGACATGGAGCGGTCGGTCGACGGGGAGGTGGTGAGCTCCACCTTCGACGAGCCGGCCAGCCGCCATGTGCAGGTGGCCGAGATGGTGATCGAGAAGGCCAAGCGATTGGTCGAGCACCGCAAGGACGTCGTGATCTTGCTGGACTCCATTACCCGTTTGGCCAGGGCATACAACGCCGTGGTTCCGCCGAGCGGGAAGATCCTGTCGGGAGGGGTGGACTCCAACGCGCTTCGGGGCCCGAAAAAGTTCTTCGGCGCGGCCCGCAACATCGAGGATGGCGGCAGCCTTACCATCATCGGCACGGCGCTGATAGATACCGGAAGCCGGATGGACGAGGTGATCTTCGAGGAGTTCAAGGGAACTGGCAACATGGAGATCCATCTCGACCGGCGGCTCATGGACAAACGGGTGTTCCCCTGCATCGACATCAATCGCTCGGGGACGCGGAAGGAGGAATTGCTCTTGCCGCGGGAGGTGCTGAACCGGGTCTGGATCCTGCGCAAGCTCCTCTCTCAGCTCAACACCGTCGAGGCGATGGAATTCTTGCTGGACAAGCTCAAGGGGACCAAGACGAACAAGGAATTCCTCGAATCCATGAATTCTTGATGTCTGGCCGGTGGGCCGCCGCGCCGACCGGTCCTTCGCCCGCCCGAGCGCGGGCGCTTTTTAGCCCCCTGTTGGCCTTCCCAAGCCTCGGCTTGCCATGCGTTGCGTCGGGTGCGAATGTTTTGATATGAAAAACGATCCGGCCCCGCTCGGAGGGCCGGCTCTAATGGAGGTTGGCCCAGGGAGTATTTATGGCTGAGGTGACAATGAAGCAATTGCTCGAGGCGGGCGTGCATTTCGGGCACCAAGTCGGCCGCTGGAATCCGAAGATGAAGCCCTATATCTTCGGCGCCCGAAACGGTATCTACATCATCGATCTGCAGCAAACCGTTCGGCTGTTCCAGGAGGCGTGCGCTTTCGTGCGCGAGCTTGTGGCGCAGGGTGGCACGCTCCTTTTCGTGGGTACGAAAAAGCAGGCGCAGGACGCCATCCGCGAGGAAGCGGAGCGCTGCGGCATGTTCTACGTGAACAATCGCTGGTTGGGAGGGACGCTCACCAATTTCCAGACCATCAAGCAATCGATCGAACGGCTGCGCAAGCTCGAGGAGATGATGGCGGATCCGCAGGTGGAAGAGGCGCTCACCAAGAAGGAGATGCTCGGCGTGCGCCGGCAGCGCGAGAAGCTGCTTGCCGCCCTTGGTGGTATAAAAAACATGAGAAAGCTGCCCGATGCGGTCTTCGTGATCGACGCCAACCGGGAGGAGATCGCCGTGCGGGAAGCTAACCGCCTGGGCATTCCGACGATCGCCCCGGTGGATACGAACTGCGACCCGGATGTGATCGACTACAAGATTCCAGGTAACGATGACGCGATCCGCGCCATAAGGCTCTTCTGCAGTGCGATAGCCGATGCGGTGCTCGAGGGGAAGGCTCTTTACGAAGAGCGCCAGCGAGGTCGCGAGGTCGAGGCGGAAGGGGGTGGAGAGGGAAAAGCGGAGGGCGTGGATTCCGAGCAGACGGTGGGAGGAGAGATCGGATGAGCGAGATAAGTGCCGCGCAGGTGCGGGAGCTTCGGGAGAGAACCGGTGCCGGTATCATGGACTGCAAGACGGCCCTGCGGGAAGCCAGCGGGGACCTCGAGCTTGCGCTCAGGAGGCTTCGAGAGAAGGGGCTGGCGGCGGCGCAAAAGAAGGCGGGCAGAGTGGCGACCGAGGGCATGGTAGGTGCCTACGTGCATGCCGGGGGAAAGCTCGGGGTGCTGGTGGAAGTCAGTTGCGAAACGGATTTCGTGGCTCGCACCGAGGACTTTCAGAATCTCGTCAAGGACCTAGCCATGCAGATCGCGGCCGCAAGCCCGCGCTGGGTAACCCGCGAGGAGGTGCCGGCCGAGGAGATAGCCAAGGAGGAGGAGATCTACCGGGCGCAGGCGGCCCAGTCGGGCAAGCCGCAAGCGGTCTTGGACAAGATCGCCAAGGGGAAGCTCGAGAAATACTTCTCCGAGGTATGTCTCTTGGAGCAGGAGTTCATCCGGGACCCGAGTAAGAAGGTTAGCCAAGTCGTGGCCGAGGCGGTGGCCAAGCTCGGCGAGAACATAGTCGTGCGGCGCTTTGCGCGTTTTCGTCTGGGGGAGCATCAAGAGCGGGAAGGATAAAAGGATAAATGGCCAGGCCCAAAGCTCAGCCCGAGCGAGGTGACAAGCCTGCACTGGCGCTTTCGGCGCCGCGCCAGGACAAAGCCGGCCAAGTTATCAAGTACCACCGGGTCCTGCTCAAGATCAGCGGCGAGGCGCTGGCCGGGAAGGAGGGTTTCGGAATCGATCCGCGGGCCCTGGCTGCCTTCGCGCGCGAGCTCAAGGGGGTGCACGAGCTCGGCTGCGAGCTTGCATTGGTGGTCGGGGGAGGGAACTTTTTCCGGGGCCTTGCCGTTGCGGAGTATGGCATCGATCGAACGACCGGCGACTACATGGGCATGCTGGCCACGCTCATCAATAGCCTGGCCCTTCAGGATGCGCTGGAGAAGATCGGGGTAACCACGCGAGTCCTTTCGGCCATCGAGGTGCATCAGGTGGCTGAACCGTACATTCGCAGGCGCGCTACGCGACACCTGGAGAAGGGGCGCATCATTATTTTTGCGGCGGGCACCGGCAACCCCTACTTCAGCACCGACACGGCGGCGAGCTTGAGGGCGATGGAAATCGATGCGGAGGTTATCCTCAAGGGCACCCGCGTGGACGGGGTATTCGACCGGGATCCCTTGAAACACAGGGACGCTAAGCTCTACCGCGAGCTTTCCTACATGGAGGTCATCAACAAGGAGCTCAAGGTAATGGATTCGACCGCGGTTTCCCTTTGTATGGACAACAATCTGCCGATCGTCGTCTTCAACATGCTGCGGCCGGGAAACATCAGAAAGGCGGTCTGCGGCCGGCGGATAGGCACCATCGTGCGCAATCGAGGGGAGTAGCGACATGGCTTCGGTGCTCGATGATTGCAAGCAGCAGATGGAGGCTACCATCACGGCGCTAAAGCGCGAGATGATGCGCCTTCGCACCGGGCGGGCGACCACCGCCTTGCTGGATGGAATCATGGTCAACTACTACGGCACCAAGACACCGCTCAATCAGCTCGCCACCGTCACCGTTGCCGACCCCAAACTCCTCGTGATTCAGCCCTTCGACAAATCGGCGGCGCACGAGATCGAGCGCGCCATATTGCAGTCGGACTTGGGCCTGACGCCGATAAACGACGGCAAGGCCATACGGGTGCCGATTCCCGAGCTTACCGAGGAACGCCGCCGCGAGTTGGTGAAGCACGTGCGCAGGGTAGCCGAGGAGTACCGGGTGTCGGTGCGAAACCACAGGCGGGACGCCAACGAGTTCTTGAAAGAGATGCACAAGGAGAAGGAGCTTACCGAAGACGAGCTGGCGCGGGAGCAGGCCAAGGTGGAGCAACTCACCAAGGAATACATCGAGAAGGTGGACAAGATCGTAAAGGCCAAGGAACAGGAGGTAATGGAAGTTTAGCTCGGGCCTTCGACCGCGGGCCTGGGGGGAGAGGAGAGGGGGCGGACGGGAGGTCGGGAGACAGGGCCCCGGGGTGCCGAGGAGGTAAATTTCTAGGCCACGGCCGCAACACCCGACGCCTGCCGCCGGGAGATCCGCTGCCCCAACGGTATCGAGTTCCATGGCTGAGCCGCCAAAGAGCAACCGTTTTGCCCGCGCCAATCTGCGCCCAGACCTGCTGCCGCGCCACGTGGCCATCATCATGGACGGCAACGGCCGGTGGGCGCAGGCGCGCGGACTGTCGAGAATCGAAGGGCACAGGCGCGGGCGAGACTCGGTACGAGCGGTCGTCGAAACCGCGTACGAGCTCGGTATTCCGTACCTGACACTGTTCGCCTTTTCTACCGAGAACTGGGAGAGGCCAAAGGGCGAGGTCTCGGCGCTCATGGGTTTTCTGCGCCGGTACCTGCGCTCGGAGCTGGGCAAGATGATGCGCCGGGGAATCCGGTTGGTCGCGATCGGCAACCTCGCCAGGTTGCCCCGGGAGGTGCGGGCGGAACTGCAACGGGTGGTAGTGGCCACCCGTGGGAACTGCCGCATGACGGTGGTGCTGGCGGTGAGCTACGGGGGGCGGGAGGAGATCGCCCGCGCCGCGCGACACATCGCCAGGAAAGTGGCGCGGGGCGAGATCGAAGCCGGCGATGTGAGCGAGAAGCTGGTGGCGGAGCATTTGAGCACCGCCGGTATCCCCGACCCGGACCTCTTGATCAGGACAAGCGGCGAGATGCGCGTCAGTAACTTCCTTCTCTGGCAGATCGCCTATTCGGAGATTTACGTGACGGATACCCTGTGGCCTGACTTCAGGGAGGAGGAGTTTCTCCTGGCGCTTCGGGACTTCCAGCAGCGGGAGCGTCGTTTCGGTCGCGTGGGCGAGCACTCGGATCGGGATCGGGCAGGTGTTGCGCGCTAGGCTGGCGACCGCGGCCCTGGCGATCCCGCTGATCATCTGGATCGTAGCGCGGGGGCCGGCGTGGCTTTTCGCGACGGTGGTGAGCGCCTTCGCGCTGCTCGGCGTGGCCGAGTACTTCATGATGGCCTTCCCCGACTCCTCTCGTGCGCGCCCCGAGCGGGTGCTGGGGATCGGCGGCGGCGGCATGCTGATCGTAGCTTGTGCCGTAGGCCAACCGGAGCTCATCGGCCTCGTGCTCGCTGCCTTCGTCGCTAGCGCCCTGGTTCTCACCTTGCTCCTTCGCACCGATGCGAAACAGGCTACGGCAAACGTGGGGCAGCTCGTGCTGGGCATCCTGTACGCCGGGTTTCTTATGCCGCACCTGATTTGGCTGAGAGCGCTCGAGGGGGGGTGGCGTTGGGTATTCTATGCCTTAGCGATCGCGATGGCGGGAGATTCCGGGGCTTACTTCGGCGGCCGCTACCTGGGAAAGCACCGCCTGCTTCCCCGCATAAGTCCCGCCAAGACCGTCGAGGGGGCGGTGGCTGGGGTTTTGTGCAGCTTGCTGGCTGCGGCCGTAGCCAAGCTGTTGATCTTGGGGCGGCACGGTTGGCAGGAGGTGATGGTGCTGGGTCTGGCGACGGCCATCGTGGCCCAGTTGGGGGATCTTTGCGAGTCGATGCTAAAGCGCGCCTTTGGGGCCAAGGATTCCGGCTGGCTGCTTCCAGGCCACGGCGGGGTGCTCGATCGCACCGACAGCCTCGTTTTTTCGGTCGCTCTGGTCTATTATTATTTGAGCTTCTCGTGAGAGGCGCTGACTGAACCAAGAAGGGCCCGCGTATGACTACTATTTTTGCCGCCATCGTTGTGTTGGGGATCCTGATTTTCGTTCATGAGCTCGGCCATTTCCTGGTGGCCAAGCGCGTGGGCGTCGACGTGCTCAAGTTTTCGCTCGGTTTCGGGCCCAAGGTAGTCGGGTGGCGAGGCAAGACCACCCACTACGTGATAAGCGCAATCCCCTTGGGTGGATTCGTCAAGATGCTGGGGGAGGAGGACGGGGCGGAAGTCCCCCCGGCCGACTTCGCCCGCTCGTTCGCCGGCCAGTCTGTCGGCGCACGAGCCGCCATCGTGGTGGCCGGCGCGGGCTTCAACCTGCTCTGCGCCTTTCTCGCCTTTGTGGTAAGCTTTGCCATTTTCGGGGCGGGGCAGTTGAGCGACCGCCCCCAGGTGGGGCGGGTGATCGAGGGCAAACCGGCTCAAGCGGCCGGCTTGCAGGAAGGGGACCTGGTCGTGGCGATCGACGGCAAGCCCATCGCCTCGTGGCAGGAACTCTCCGAGGCCGTACGTGCCAGCGGGGGAAAGCGACTCGAGCTTGCGGTCGAGAGGGCGAGAACGGGCGAGAAAGAGACGGTTTACGTCCTTCCGGAGATGGTTCCGGACCGAAACATGTACGGAGAGGAGCTGGGAAAGACCTGGGTGATCGGGATAGGGCGACCGGTGGAGGTCGAGCCGGTCGGGCTGCTCAGCGCGGTGGGCTTGGGTGCGTACCAGACGTATTTTTGGGTAAAGATGACCGTCGTCACGCTCGGCAAGCTGGTTGCGGGCAGCATTTCGGCGAGGGATTTGGGCGGGCCGGTTTTGATAGTTCAGGCGGCGGGGCAGCAGGCCGAGCGCGGTATCGATTACCTTATCCGCTTTCTCGCCATCGTGAGTGTGAATCTTGCGGTCTTGAATCTCCTTCCGATCCCGATCCTCGACGGCGGGCACCTGCTCTTTTTGGCTCTGGAGAAGGCGAGAGGCCGGCCCCTCAAGCTCCGCCACCGGGAGCTGGCGCAAACGGTCGGATTGGTCATCTTGGTGGCGCTCATGATCTTCGTTACCTTCAATGACGTCGCGCGAATCGTGCAGGGGTAGCGCTAAATGCGGATCCTCGGCATCGAGTGCGCCACCTGGTGGGGAAGCGTTGCGCTGGAAGAAGAGGGGAGGATCGTAGCGGAGATTTCCGGGCGCGCGCGGCGTAGTCACGCGGAGACGCTGCCCGATCTGGTCCGCACGGTGCTACAGAGAGCCGGGGCGCGCTTGGAGGCGGGCGACGCGATAGCGTTCTCGCAAGGCCCTGGCTCCTTTACCGGCCTTAGGATCGGTCTTGGCTTGGCGAAGGGGCTGGCGCTTGCGCTCCGCGCGAGGTTGATCGGCGTGCCGACGCTGGATGGGCTGGCGGTAGCCTCGCTTCCCTGGGAGGGGCGGCTTTGCGCGTGCTTGGATGCGCGCAAACAGGAGGTTTACGCGGCGCTTTACGAGCGCCGAAATGGTATGGTGGCCAAGATCACGAAAGACCTCGCGATCCCCCCCGCCGATCTCGCGCGAGCGGTCGAAGGCGAGTGCACGTTCGTGGGGGATGCGGTTTGCGCTTACGGAGAGGTCTTTTCGCGCCTGCTCGGGCCTAGGGCCAAGCTCAGGCGATTCGACCTCTTTCCGCCGCGGGCGAGCGCGCTGTGCAGGCTTGCGCGGCTGAAGCTGGCCACCTGCGGCGGGCAAGACCCGCAAGTGGCAGAGCCCGTTTACGTCAGGCCGCCGCAAGCGGAGACCGAGCACGCGGGCTCTCCTCGCGCGTCGATAGAGGGCGTTGACAATGGGGAGGTCGTGTACTACGAGCACGTTTAGGAGCCTGTTTGGAGAGGTGGACGCGGCAGGCGACGTGAAAAGGTCGAGATGCCAGGCGGCTGCCTAAGCCCGCAGGAGAAGGCCGCGGAAGCGGCGCGCCGGGGCGGGCAGAGCGGATGGCTTCGCCATTTCTGCAGGCTGCGGGGGGATTCTCCAAGGCCCCAATTGTCCGATCTTGCAGGCTCTCCAGCAGAGGGCTCCTCTTTCCTCTCGGTAGGATCCGCGCCAAAAGGCGCAAAGCAGGAGCTAGCTCACCCATCGCCAAGGGCGAGCCTGTCGCCAGCCCCACTCCCGCGCGCCTTGCCGCGGCTGGCGGGGTCGTTTTCGGGGGTAGTTGGTTTTTAGCCAAAGGAGTGGATAGATGAACAAGAAGGATGAAGAGCTCATTCATTCACTGCTTGACGCGGACGGCGAGCTAAAACGATACTACGAGGAGCACGTCGAGCTCGAGAAGCGGCTCAGCGAGTACCAACGTAAGGCATACCTTACCACGGAAGAGGAAATGGAAAAGAAGCGGCTGCAGAAATTGAAGCTTGCGGGCAAGGACAAGATCATGGAGATTCTGGCGAGACACCGGGCACAGCCTAATGCGTAGCGACGCGATAAAAAAAGGGATCGAGCGAGCCCCGCATCGCAGTCTTCTTCGAGCTTGCGGGGTCGGCGAAGAGGACTTCGAGAAGCCCTTCATCGGTGTCGCCAACTCTTTTTGCGAGATCGTGCCGGGCCACGTGCACCTGCGCGAGCTGGCCGCGGTGGTCAAGGATGCCATACGGGCGGCCGGAGGCGTTCCGTTCGAATTCAATACCATCGCGGTGGACGATGGGATAGCGATGGGCCACCTCGGGATGAAATATTCGCTGCCCTCGCGGGAGCTGATCGCCGATTCCGTGGAGACCATGGCCATGGCGCATCGCTTCGATGGCATGGTCTGCATTCCCAACTGCGACAAGATCGTTCCCGGGATGCTGATGGCGGCCATGCGGGTCAACATCCCCACTATTTTCGTGAGCGGCGGGCCGATGGCGGCGGGCCGGAGCGAGAGCGGCGAGGCGCTCGACCTGATCAGCGTGTTCGAGGGCGTGGGTCAGCTCAGCGCCGGCAAGATCACGGAAGAGAAGCTCAAGGAGATCGAGATCAAGAGTTGCCCGACCTGCGGGTCCTGTGCCGGCCTCTTTACCGCCAATTCGATGAACTGCTTGATGGAGGCGCTCGGCATGGCGCTGCCCGGAAACGGCACGGCCCTGGCCCTTTCGGCAGAGAGGCAAGAGCTCGCAAAGCGGGCCGGCCGGCAGATCCTCGAGCTCGTGAAGCGAGACCTCAAGCCGCGGGATATCGTGACGGAAGCCTCGGTAGACAACGCCCTGGCGCTCGATGCGGCCATGGGCGGATCTACCAATACGGTTCTCCATACACTGGCGATCGCGAGCGAGGCGGGGCTTTCCTATTCTCTTGAGCGGCTTGAGGGAGTGATGGCCAGGACGCCCACGCTTTGCAAGATCGCACCGGCGTCGCGCTATCACATGGAGGATCTGCGCGACGCGGGGGGCGTAAGCGCCGTGTTGAAGGAGCTTTCCCGGGGCGAAGGTCTGCTGGCGCTCGAGGAGATGACCGTGACGGGCCAGACGCTGGGGCGCAACATCGCCGCTGCCGCGGTGGCCGATCCGGAGGTGATTCGGCCCCTGAGTTCCCCCTACAGCGCCTCGGGCGGCTTGGCGGTGCTCTTCGGCAATCTTGCGCCCGACGGCGCGGTGGTAAAAACCGGCGCTGTCGATCCCGACGTGCGCCGCCACCGCGGGCCCGCGGTGATCTTCGAAAGCGAAGAGGAAGCGTGCGCGGGGATTTTGCGCGGCAAGGTCAAGAAGGGGGACGTGGTAGTGATTCGGTACGAGGGCCCCAAGGGTGGCCCCGGCATGCAGGAGATGCTGGCGCCGACGGCGAGCGTGGTCGGGCGCGGCCTGGGTAAAGATGTCGCCCTCATCACCGACGGGCGCTTTTCCGGCGGAACGCGGGGCCTGTGC
This sequence comes from Myxococcales bacterium, assembly GCA_037446155.1. GTDB lineage: Bacteria > Desulfobacterota > Binatia > UTPRO1 > JBBIJE01 > JBBIJE01. The sequence continues at coordinate 21,934 of JBBIJE010000013.1, forward strand.
ATCGGCCACATCTGCCCGGAGGCCGCCGATGGCGGCCCCATAGCGCTCTTGCGCGAAGGGGACATGATTACCGTGGATTTGGATACCCGACGGCTCGATGTCGAGCTCGGCGAAGAGGAGCTGGCGAGAAGAAGGGCGGCGCTCCCCCCCTTCGAGCCGCGCATACGCTCTGGGTACCTGCGCCGCTATGCCACCATGGTGGGGCCGGCGAGCGGCGGCGCCATTCTCGCTGCGAGGCCATGAGGCGCCATATCATCTCGATCCTCGTCGAAAACGAATTCGGGGTCTTGGCCCGGGTTGCCGGGCTCTTTAGCGGGCGCGGCTACAACATAGAGAGCCTGTCGGTGGCCGAGACCATGGACCCCACGGTTTCGCGCATCACCCTGGTGAGCAGTGGCGACGATCACGTGCTCGAGCAGATCGTGAAGCAGCTAAACAAGCTCATCTGCGTCATCAAGGTTTCGGATTTCCAGGACACGGATTACGTCGAACGGGAGCTTTGCCTCGTCAAAGTGGGAGTGAGCGAGAACGACCGGGCGCAGCTCATGAACATCGTAAACATCTTCCGCGCCAAGGTCATCGACGTGGGACCGCGCTCCTATGTGATCGAAGTTACGGGTACCGAGGACAAGATCAACGCCATGCTGCAGTTGCTCAAACCCTTCGGCATTCGGGAGATGGCACGGACCGGCAAGGCCGCGTTGGTGCGCAGCATGCAGCATGGCGGCAGAGGCGAGAGGGAGAAGGCCGTATGAGGGTGTTCACCGACAAAGACATCGACCAGAGTCTCATCGAGGGCAAGAAAGTGGCGATCATCGGCTACGGCAGCCAGGGCCACGCGCACGCTCAGAACTTGCGCGACAGCGGCGTCGAGGTGGTGGTCGGGGAGGTGCGTGACGGGGAGAACTGGCGCAAAGCGGCGGCCGACGGCTTCGAGGTGTCGGAGGCGAGGCAGGCGGCCAAGGGGGCCGATGTCGTCATGCTTCTCGTTCCCGACGAGGTGGCAAGCCGCGTCTACGGCGCGGAGCTGCAATTCGAGCTCGAGCCGGGGAACTACCTAGCCGTGGCCCACGGCTTCAACATTCACTTCAAGAAGATCTTGCCCCCACAGGGAGTGAACGTCTTCATGGTGGCGCCGAAGGGCCCCGGGCATCTGGTGCGCAGCCAGTACGTCAAGGGCGAGGGGGTGCCGTGTCTGGTGGCCGTGGCGCAGGATCCGAGCGGCGATACGCTGCAAGTGGCTCTAGCCTACGCGGGTGCGATCGGTGGCGGGCGGGCCGCGGTATTGGAGACCACTTTTCGCGAGGAGACCGAGACCGACCTGTTCGGCGAGCAGGCCGTGCTCTGCGGCGGGTTGACCGAGCTCATCCGCGCCGGTTTCGAGACCCTTGTCGAAGCGGGCTACAGCCCCGAGCTCGCCTACTTCGAATGCGTGCACGAGGTCAAGCTCATCGTCGACTTGATCTACGAGGGCGGGATCGCCAACATGCGCTATTCGATCAGCAACACCGCCGAGTACGGCGATTTGACCCGGGGAAAGCGGGTCATCGGACCCGAGGCGAGGCGGGCCATGAAGGAGCTTTTGGCGGAGATTCAAAGCGGTAAGTTCGCCGAGGAGTGGATCCAGGAGTTCGAGTGCGGGCTGCCCCACTTCCGCGAGCTCAGAAACGAGGCGCAGAAGCACCAGATCGAGGAGGTGGGAGCCAGGATGCGCGCGCTCATGCCCTGGCTGGCGCGCCAGAGGTTGGTAGACAAGGCCAAGAACTAAAGGCTGGCGTGGGGATAGCCAAGGAAGGGTATCCTTTTATCAGCGTGGCCGGAGGGGCGGCTGCTGCAACCTACGCGCTCGGGTTCACGGCAGCGGCCTGGGCAGCCTTGATGGCCTCCCTCTTTTTCGTCTTTTTCTTTCGCGATCCTAAGCGACAGACGCCCCCGGGAGATGCCATCGTGGCCGCGCCCGCCGACGGCCGGGTGATCGAAGTGCAAAGGGGGGTGAAAAACGCCAAGCTTGGTAGTGAGGAGTACCAGAAGGTGAGCATCTTTATGTCGCCTCTGGACGTGCACGTCAATCGCGCCCCGATAAGCGGCATGGTGGCGTCGGTGGAGCATAGGCCGGGCCAGTTCAGGGCGGCCTTCCGGGGCAAATCCTCCGAGCTTAACGAGCACACGGCCGTCGTTTTGGAGCCCGGGGTGGGGGCGCCGGTTATGTTCGTGCAAATTGCCGGTTGGCTGGCCAGGCGCATCGTGTGCAATTTGCGGGTCGGGCAGAGGGTGGAAAGAGGGCAGCGGGTTGGTATGATAATGTTCGGCTCGCGGGTGGATCTCTACCTGCCCTCGCAGGTGCGCCTCGAGGTCGCGGTGGGCAGCAGGGTTAAAGCCGGCGAGAGCGTAGTGGGAGAGTACCGATGAGGCTGGGAGCAAAGGTGAGGCCGGTTAAGTTCTTGCGGGAGGCGCGCAGGCGGCGGGCGCTGGAAGCCGCGGAGCAGGGGGAGCTCCTGCCCCCCCACAAGGGCGTCTATCTCATCCCCAATCTTCTCACCACGGCGGGGCTTTTTTGCGGCTTCTTCGGGTTGATCGCCGCCATCGGAGGCAGGTACCAGGTTGCGGCGGTGGCCATTTTGGTGGCGCACGTTTTCGACGGGCTCGACGGGCGGCTTGCACGGCTTACCCGTTCGACGAGCCGTTTCGGTGTGGAGTACGATTCGCTTTCCGACCTGGTGGCCTTCGGGGTCGCCCCGGGTGTGCTCGCCTACAAATGGGCGCTCGAGCCGCTCGGGCACTGGGGTTGGCTTGCGGCCGCGCTCTACGTCACTTGCGCCGCGCTTAGGCTTGCGCGTTTCAACGTCCAAATCGGCACGGTCGAAAAGAGGCGCTTCGTGGGGTTGCCGGTTCCGGCCGCCGCCGACATGATTGCCGCGAGCGTTCTTCTCTATTATTATTTAGTCGAGCTTACCGCGGGCGAGCCTTTGGCTTTCGTTTGGCGCGAACTCCTCATCCTCGGCCTTACTTACGCGCTCGGTGCGCTTATGGTAAGCAACATCAAGTACTTGAGCTTCAAGGGGATGAGGTTGCGCGACCGCCAGCCCTTCTGGGCGCTGGTGGTCGGCATCTTGGGCCTAAAGCTCGTCATCGCGGAGCCACAGGTTGTCCTCTTCGCCGGATGCTCGATTTACATGCTCTCCGGCCCGGCGGCCTGGCTGTGGGGCTGGCGCGGCAGGAGGCGGCTGCGGGAAGCGCAAGCGGCGGCCCGCGCGGCGATGTGATCGCTCCCGGGCACCGGGCAAGCGGCTCCCGCTGGTGACCTGGCCACGCGGGAGTTTTTGTTTCGGATGGATCGTGAGGATCGAAATGACTGATACGGTTAGGATATTCGATACCACGCTGCGAGACGGCGAGCAGTCGCCGGGCGCGACCATGTACACCGACGAGAAGGTCATGATGGCCCGGCAACTGGAGCGGCTCGGAGTGGATGTCATCGAGGCCGGCTTTGCGGCTTCCTCGGAGGGGGATTTCGAGGCGGTATCGCGGGTGGCCGAGGCGGTCTCGAAGCCGGTCGTCTTGAGCCTCGCCCGCACCAGGGAACAGGATATAGAGCGCGCGGTGAAGGCGGTGGAGCGGGCGCGCAATCCGGGGATTCACGTTTTCATCGCCACCTCGGACATTCACCTCGAGCACAAGCTCATGATGAGTCGCCAGGAGGTGTTGGATGCGGCAGCCTGGGCGGTCGGGCTGGCCAAGAAATATATCGATTACGTCGAGTTTTCCGCCGAGGACGCTTCGCGAAGCGACGTCGAGTACCTGAAGCAAGTTCTCGCCGAAGCGATCCGGGCGGGAGCCACGGTCGTCAACGTTCCCGATACCACCGGATACGCGATTCCGGAGGAGTTCGGCGCGCTCTTCCGCCGCCTCATTTCCGAGACCCCCGGCGCCGATAGAGTCATCTGGAGCGTGCACTGCCACAACGATCTGGGGCTTGCGGTGGCGAACTCGCTTGCGGCCGTTAGAGCGGGGGCGCGTCAAGTGGAATGCACCGTGAACGGCATCGGGGAGAGGGCCGGAAATACCTCGCTCGAGGAGGTGGTCATGGCGCTTAGGACGAGGCGGGATTTCCTCGGCCTCGCCACCAATATCGTAACCGAGCAGATCTACCCCTCCAGCCGCTTGCTTTCACAGATTACCGGGATCTCCGTCCCGCTGAACAAGCCGGTGGTGGGGCGAAACGCATTCGCTCACGAGTCCGGGATTCACCAGGACGGCGTGCTGAAGTACCAGATGACTTACGAGATCATGCGGCCGGAGGCGGTCGGGATATCCTCCAACCGGCTGGTCCTGGGGAAGCACTCGGGAAGACACGCCTTCGTGGAGCGGTTAAAGAGCCTGGGGGTGGAGATCCCCGGGATCGACGTGAACCAGGCGTTCGAGCGCTTCAAGGCGTTGGCGGACAAGAAAAAGGAGATATACGACGAGGATCTTCTCAGCATCGTCGCCGAGCAGGTGACGAAGGTGCCGGAGCGCTACGAGCTCGTCTATCTCAACGTCACCTCCTCGAGCGAGGCGATCCCGCACGCGACGGTGAAGCTCAAGATCGACGGCGAGATCCACCTCGAAAACGCGATCGGCGACGGCATGGTGGACGCCTGCTACAAGGCGATCGCCAAGGCTACCGGCACGGGCTGCCGGCTCGAGCGCTACTCGGTGAAGGCCATAACCGGAGGCGCCGACGCCCAGGGAGAGGTGGCGTGCGTTTTGCGCGACGGGGAGATTACCGTTACCGGCATTGGATCCCATACCGACATCATTCAGGCGAGCGCTCTGGCTTACATCAATGCGCTCAACCGACTGGAGTGCAGGAAAAAGTACCAGCAGGCCTTCAAGATGAGAGGGGTCTAGGGGTGAAAGCCGAAGGGTCGCCGTACCCGGCGGGCCTTCCCGCCCCCCTGGGGCAGATCGCTTTGTGGTATCTTCCACCCGCGGCCGCAGGCGCCCTGGTACAGCTTCTGACCGCCTACGGGGGCTTCGGCACCCTTGCGGACGCGGCCACGCTGGCGGGCGGGGCGGCAATGTTCGGTGCCGCAGGTATTTTGGCGCTCGTCGTCGTAAGATATGGCCGGCAGACGAGCAAAGAGGCGCGGCGGCGGGCGAATCACCTGAGGGCGCTCGGGTTGGGGTCGCTTGTCGGCGGCTACCTGCTCTCGCCCGCTGGGGTCGCCAGTGCAGGGCCAGATGCCGCGGTGGGGGGTACCCTGGTGCTTGTGGGTGCGCTGGGGTGGGCGCTTTGGCTCGAGCGCGAGTGGCGAGGAACGAACACGAACGGGCGGGCGAGAGAGAGGGGTTCGCGATGGCGCTCACGATAACGGAAAAAATTCTCGCCCGCGCAAGCGGTAAAAGGCGCGTCGAGCCGGGCGAGAACATTTGGGTCAGCGTCAATGTCTTGATGACGCACGATGTGTGCGGCCCGGGCACGATCGGCATTTTTAAACGAGAGTTCGGGGAGCATGCCAGGGTGTGGGATCCGGAAAAAGTCGTGATCATTCCCGATCACTTTATCTTTACCTCCGACGAAAAATGCCATCGAAACGTGGACATCCTCCGCCAATTCGCGGCGGAGCAGGGGATCAGGCATTTTTACGACGTGGGCACGCCGCGCTACAAGGGCGTATGCCACATAGCATTGGCCGAGGAGGGGCACACGCGCCCCGGCGAAGTGCTCTTCGGAACCGACTCCCACACCTGCACCGCCGGCGCCTTCGGCCAGTTCGCCACCGGTATAGGTAACACCGACGCGGCCTTCATCCTCGGCACGGGCAAGCTCTTGATCAAGGTCCCACCCACGATGCGCTTCGTGCTCGAGGGGGAAATTCCACCTCACGTTCTGGCCAAGGATGTGGTGCTTCGGGTGATCGGGGACATCGGCGTGGATGGTGCCACGTACCGTGCGATGGAGTTCGCCGGAGAAGGGGTCGAGCGGCTCGCGATGGAAGAGAGGATGACGCTGGCGAACATGGCCGTGGAAGCCGGGGCCAAGAACGGGATCATCGCAGCCGACGATGTCACGGTGGAGTATTTGAGCGGGCGCGCGCGGGGACCTTTCGAGCTCGTCAAGGGGGACGACGGAGCGAGGTTCGAAAGGGAGCGGGTGTACCGGGCCGGCTCGCTCGAGCCGGTCGTGGCCAAGCCGCACTCCCCCGATAACGTCGTGGCGGTACGCGAGGTGGCGGGAACGAGGCTTACGAGGGCGTACATCGGCTCCTGCACGGGGGGAAAGCTCAGCGACTTTAGGCGGGCGGCGGAGATTCTCTGCGGCAGGCAGGTGGCCATAGATACCTTCGTGGTGCCGGCTACTACGGAAGTGGCGCGCGCTCTCGAGACGACCAGGGTGAACGGCAAAACGCTCGTTCGGGTATTCGAGGAGGCGGGCTGCCGACTGTCGAAAGGCGCCTCCTGCGCGGCGTGTCTGGGCGGGCCCGCCGATACCTTCGGGCGCATAAACGGCCCCGAGGTATGCATTTCCACGACCAACCGCAACTTCCCCGGGCGCATGGGCTCCAAGGAGGGACAGATCTACCTGGCTTCCCCCTACACGGTCGCCGCTTCGGCGCTGCGGGGTGCCATCACCGACCCCCGGGAGTTTCTGGCGTGAGGGGCAAGTTTCGGGAGCGGACGCGCCGGCGGGTGTTCGTGCTGGGAGATAACATCGATACCGACCAGATCATCCCGGCCAAACACCTGAACCTCGTTCCCACGATCCCCGAGGAATACGAGAAGCTCGGAAGCTACGCGCTTTCCGGGCTGCCCGACGGATCGCCGAGGTTCGTCCGCGAGGGGGAGGCGCGATCGCAATACGGGATCGTGGTAGCCGGCAAGAACTTCGGGTGCGGTTCCTCGCGCGAGCACGCGCCGATCGCGCTGGGGGCGGCTGGGGTGGAGGCGGTGGTGGCGGAATCCTTTGCCAGGATTTTCTTTCGCAATGCCGTGGCCACGGGCGAGCTTTACCCGATCGAGTCCTGCAAGCCGCTTGCGGAAGAGTTCGAGACGGGAGACGAAGCCGAGTTGTATATCGGCTGCGGGCGGATCACGAACTTGAGAACGGGCCGGACCTTCGAGCTAAAGCCTTTGGGGGATGCGGCGGCGGTGATCGCGGCCGGGGGGCTGTTCGCATACGCGCGCCAGACCGGGATGATCGGCGGCGGGAAGAGGGATTGAAGTACCGGATTCTCAGGCTTCCCGGCGACGGGATCGGGCCGGAGGTGGTCGCCCAGGCGGTGTCGGTCCTGGAAGAGGCGGGGCGGCTTTTCCGGTTCTCGCTCGACTGGTCCGAGGCGGAGGTCGGCGGGATCGCCATAGAGAAGTACGGTAAACCTCTTCCCGACGGCGTGCTCGAGCAGGCCGCGAGTTCGCACGCCGTGCTCCTGGGCGCGGTGGGAGGCCCCAAGTGGGACGATCCCCGCGCCGCCGTGAGGCCGGAGCAGGCTCTGCTGGGGCTGCGCAAAGGTCTTGGGCTTTTCGCCAATCTTCGGCCGGTCAAGGTGATTCCCGGTCTCGCTTCGGCTTCGCCCATCCGCCCCGAGCTTCTCTCGGGGGTGGACCTCGTCGTAGTCAGAGAGCTCACCGGTGGTATCTATTTCGGGGAGCCAAGCGAGCTCAGGCAAGGCCCCGAAGGCCGGAGCGCCGTGGATACGCTTAGCTACGACGAGCGGGAGATCGCCCGCGTCTTGCGCCAGGGATTCGAGCTCGCTCGCAAGCGCCGTCGCAAGCTTTCGTCGGTCGACAAGGCGAACATACTGGCAAGCTCGCGGCTTTGGCGGGAGGTCGCGCACGAAATCGCGCGGGAGTACCCGGATGTGGAGTACGAGGATATTCTCGTGGACGCGATGGCGATGCACCTTCTTCGCCGCCCGCGCGACTTCGACGTGATCGTGACCGAGAACATGTTCGGGGACATCTTGACGGACGAGGCATCGATGCTGGCGGGCTCTTTGGGGATGTTGCCCTCGGCCTCGCTCGGGGCGAAGGCTACGGCCGCGGGTGGCAACTTCGGGCTCTACGAGCCGATTCACGGCAGCGCGCCCGATATCGCCGGGCGCGACCTCGCCAACCCGCTCGGAACCATCCTTTCCGCGGCGCTCATGCTGCGCCACTCGCTTGCCCAAGAGGGAGCCGCACGGGCCATAGAGCGGGCGGTGGAAAATGTGATCGAGGGGGGAAAGCGAACGGCAGATATCATGGCCCAAGGGTGTAGCCAGGTGGGCTGCGGCGCGATGGGCCGGCTCGTGCGAGAGGAGCTAAAGAGGGTGGCCAGGGGAAGCTAGCGGCATGCTCCCCAAGGGATGGGCATTTTCGGTTGGGGGGCGCGCCGGGGCCCCGAGTCGGCACGCGTGCTGAGAGAGGAACCTTGCGGAGCGAGGGTTATTCGGTTGCGGTGGTAGGAGCTACCGGCACGGTCGGGCGCGAGGTCGCAACGATCCTCGCGGAGCGCCATTTCCCGGTCCGCCGGATAAAGTTTTTGGCCTCCGAGCGCTCGCTCGGCGAGACGGGATCTTTCGGTGGCGAGGACTACCCCGTGGAGGCCGCGGGGGAGCAAAGCTTCGCGGGCGTCGACCTGGCTTTCTTTTGCGCCGACGCCCGAGTATCGGAGCGACTTGCGCCTGCCGCCGCCGCGGCCGGCGCGGTAGTAATAGACACTAGCTGGCGATTTCGCGACGATCCCGACGTGCCGCTCGTCGTGCCCGAGGTAAACGCATTCGCGATCGCGCAGTTTCGCGCACGCCGCATCATAGCTAGCCCCGCCTCGGCGGCGCTCGTGCTTGCCGTGGTGCTCCACCCGCTCGATCTTGCGGCGACGGTGGTGCGTGTGGTGGCGTCGAGCTACCACGCGGCCTCGGGCGGGGGGAGGCGGGGGATCGAGGACTTGAGCCGGCAGACCACGGCGCTCATGGCGGGTGGGGAGCTCGATTTGGAAGGGGCCCTTTTCCCGCGCCGCTTGGCGTTCAATTGCATCCCGGAGATCGGAGAGGTGGAGGAAGACGGCCAGACAAGGGAGGAGAGTCGCCTGTGCCGGGAGACGCTACGGATCCTCGGGCGCCAAGACCTGAGGCTGGCCGTCACCTGCGTTCAAGTGCCGATCTTTTTCGTGCATTCTCTCGCGGTCTGGGTCGAGACGCGAAGGAGGCTTGCTCCGGAGGAGGCGCGGGATATTCTGCGGCAGGCGCCGGGGATCGTTCTTTGCGACGAGAAAAGCGGTATCGCTTACCCTACCCCTGCGGAGGTGGCGGGCACCGATGCGACCTACGTCGGGCGGGTGCGCGCTGACCGCTCTGGGGCCAATGCTCTTCTCATGTGGATCGCCGTCGATAACGTGCGCAAGGGAGCGGCGCTCAATGCGGTGCAGATAGCCGAGATCCTCGTTCGCGATCATCTTTAGTCGGCCTGGGCGGGCGGTGGCCAGGTACAAGATAGAGATCGAATACGACGGAGGGGCATACGGCGGCTGGCAATTGCAGCCGAACGCCGAGACGGTTCAGGGTGCGCTGGAGCGAGCCCTGGCTACGATACTTCGCTCGCCGGTGAGAGTGTCGGGCGCGGGCCGGACCGATGCGGGCGTGCACGCGCTCGGGCAGGTGGCAAGTTTTTCCACTGCGGCTGCGGTCGATCGCGCGGGGTTACTGGAGAGCTTGAACGCGCTTCTTCGGCCGAACGCCGCGGTTCATTCGATAGATTGTGTGGCCGAGGACTTCGATCCGAGAAGAGACGCGCTCTCTCGTCTTTACGAATATCGGATCTGGAACGAGCGCTGGCACTCTCCGTTTTGGCGGAAGTACTCCTGGCATGTGCGCAGGCCGCTCGACGTCGCCGCCATGTCCCTGGCGGCCGAGTCGCTTCTCGGGGAGCACGACTTCTCGGCGTTTCGCGCCGCGGGCTGCGAGTCGGCGAGCGCCGTGCGGCGCGTGCTGAGAAGCGAACTCGAGGTTTGGGGCGGCTTTCGCATCTACCGCATCGAGGCGAACGCGTTCGTGCGGGGCATGGTACGGAGCATCGTCGGCACGCTGGTCAAGGTGGGGCTAGGGGAGATGGACGCACGAGAATTCGCCGATGTGCTCGCAAGCCGAAGGCGAGAGTGCGCCGGTCCCACGGCACCCGCCCACGGGCTCTTTCTCGTGAGCGTGCGCTACCGAGAGTAAGCCCCCTCTGTTAGAATCCGCGCCTTGCGGCACGTTCCGCCTGGCGGCTCGTTATCAGGTTTCGCCGCGCGATCCGCCGGTAGAAGCGCGCGCTGCGTCTGCGTCTTTCGAACTCGCCGCTTGAGGGATCGACGCTGTAGAGGCCAAACTTAGCCGCGTATCCCCGGTTCCACTCGTAGTTGTCGAAGAGCGACCAGTGGAAATAGCCGCGCACGTCTGCCACCCCGTCCCGTATGGCCCGCGCCACGTTGTAGAGATGGAGGATCAGATACTGGCCGCGCTGGTCGTCGTCTGCATCGGCGATGCCGTTCTCGGTAACATAAACCGGAAGACCGTAGTCACCGGCGATGGCGAGGGCCTTGCCGATCCCGGCCGGATAAATCTCGGAGCCGATTTCCGAGCAGTGCCGCCCGAGGGGGCAGGGCAGCGGGGCGTCGGGATTGAGCGGCGCCTGATACTCGAGAAGGGGGGCGAAGTCGAAAAGAGGAATGGTCGGAGTCACCGGGCCGCCGAGGCTCAGGGCCTGCGCCCGCTGGTAGTAATTTAGCCCGACGAAATCCATTTTGCCCTCGTACTCGACACGGTGCTCCCCCGGATCGATCACCCCGTCGAGATTCGAATCGACGTCGCCCAAGATGGTGGCGTTGAGGTAGACTCGGTTGAAAAGGTAATTGGCGTGGTCGGCGGCGATCCGATCCGCCTCGCTAGAGATCAAGAAGGGCTCGAACACGGGCATGTTCTTTACCACGCCCGCCAAAGCTGCCTGCCCGTCCTGGTCGGCATCCTCGCCGTCCCAAGCCTTGATCGCGTCGTAGGCTCGCACGTGCCCCTCCATCTGGTTCAGCACGACGGCTCGAAGCGCCGAAAAGCTGAGTATCCCCGGCGGAAAGTAGGATGCGATCCCCTCGGCGTTCAGAAACCCAGAGGTAGCCACCACCATGGGCTCGTTGATGGTCGCCCAAAGGTCGACTCGGTCGCCGAGTTTCCAGGCCGCGTAGGCGGCAAACTTCTCGAACTCCACGGCCGTTGCGGCGTCGATCCACCCTGCTGGAGGACGCGGGCTTGGAATGGGATCGTCTGGCCCCAAGCCGGCGAAGGCGGCCCGCACTCCGATCGGGTCGTGAATCCAGGTGGGCAGGGTAAAGTGGAGAAGTGTCACCATGGGGGTGATCCCCGCTTCTCTCAGCGCATCGAGAATCTCGAGGTAGCGGCTTACGGCACCTTGGTCGGCCAGGGCATCCAGGGCGTAGAGCGTTGCGAGCGTTATTCCGCCGCTCGTGTCGACACCCGCCGTCGAGGTAGGGAAGATACGACTCCACTCTATCGACAGGCGAAGGGAATTGTTGCGAAGGCTGCGGGTGATGATCGGGATGAGAAGCGGGTAGCGGTCGAAGAACCCGGGGCCATCCTCGGGCAGGTCGCCGCTCACTATCCCGTTTGCGAGATTGCCCGGATCGTGGACCCACACGAACCAATCCGTGTTGGGATCCAAACTTGCGGGATTGGCGCCCATCTCCGTTTGAAAGCCGCTTATCGCCGTCCCCCAGAGAAAGCCCTGCGGGAAATAGAGCCGCTCGATGGCCGAAGCGCGACCGGGGAGAAAGGTGAGAAGGAGGGTGACGAGCGCCCCGGATCCCAGGATCTTCCGCGCCAATCCGAGGGCTTGCGGCTCCCTTCCCGCCGGCAAACACGCAGGCGACGACGGCGCGAGGCCGTCGGGTTTGGCTACCGCCCCAGCCCTCCCTGGTTCGGCGAAGCCTGCGCTCCCCTCGAGAGTGGCAGATGGGCTTGCGGTTTCACGCAGAGAGTGAATTCGGCACATTGCTCAACCCTCCTTCCAGGCTTGACCGCAGCGAGCGGGCGACCGCTCCCCAACCCGCAGCGCCTTCTCCCCCATAACCCCGCCAATGCTCTCCTGTCAATGAAACCGAACCCAAAGTTTAGATTGGCTGGAGGGCGGCCGTCCCGGCCGCGGAAGCTTGGCTTGGAGCGCGGCCGTCCCGGCCGCCGAGGGTTGGCTTGGAGGGCGGCCGTCCCGGCCGCGGGGGGCTCGCTCCCGTGTTGGTGCACCTTACCACCGAGTCCCCTTCTGCCCTCCAACCCGCGACCAATTCCCATTCCCCGGCCTTGCGGGCCGTCATCGACCGATCGGGCCACGGGCGACTTCGGGGCGGCCCGATCCCAAGGGGAGTCCGAGCGCTCGTTCCTTTGGCTGTCACGCACCTTTTCGAGCCAGGCCCTGCTTTCCCCCTCCCCTTCGGCAGGGCAGGAACACCGCCTCACTTCGGCGGTTTGGAGCGCGCGGGAGGTTTTGGGGCTTGCACCGCCTTTTCTCTTTTTCGTCTCACCTCGGCCAGCCGCTCCCCGATCTCTCGTTCCCTACCCCTCTCGCTCGGCTCGTAGTAGCGCACGCCGCGCAGTTTTTCGGGGAGTCCCTCCTGAGGAGCCACGGCGTCATCGAAGCTATGCGGGTAAAGATAACCGGCGCCGTAGCCCAAGTCCTTCATTAGCGCCGTGGGGGCGTTTCTCAATTCGAGCGGCACCGCAAGCGGCCCCTTTTCCCGCACGTCGGCCTCGGCTGCGAGCATGGCCCGGTACGAGGCGTTCGATTTGGGGGCGCATGCGAGGTAAGTGGCCGCCTGCGCCAGTGGTATTTTCCCCTCGGGCAAGCCCACGAAATGGACGGCCTCCTTGGCGGCCACCGCAAGCGGAAGGGCGTGCGGATCGGCGTTACCTATGTCCTCGGAGGCGAAAATCACCATCCGGCGGGCGATGAACAGGGGATCCTCGCCCGCCTCGATCATGCGCATCATCCAATATAGGGCGCCGTCCGGATCGCTCGCCCGAAGGCTCTTGATGAAGGCGGAGATCACGTTGTAGTGCTCCTCGCCCGCTTTGTCGTAAAGAAGCGCCCTGTGCTGTGCGGCTTCCTCTACCATGGCAAGCCCGATCTCTTTGCCACCCGCCCGCCTGGCGATCTCGGCCGCCACTTCGAGGATGTTGAGCGCGGCGCGCGCATCGCCGTGCGCGCTCTGTTCGATGAACCTCGAGGCATCGGGGGAAAGCCGAAGCCCGAGCATGCCCAGGCCCCGTTCCGGATCGTTGAGCGCCCGCTCCACGAGCGTGCCGATGTGCTCGGGGGAGAGCGGGTTTAGGACCAGGACGCGGGTTCGCGAAAGCAGTGGGCCTATGACCTCGAAGGAGGGGTTTTCGGTGGTGGCGCCGATCAGCGTGATGGTGCCATCTTCCACGTGAGGCAAGAAAGCGTCCTGCTGAGCCTTGTTGAACCGGTGGATCTCGTCCACGAAGAGAATGGTCTGGCGGCCGAAGGCGCGCCGCTGCTGCTTGGCCTGATCGATTACCGCGCGAAGCTCCTTCACCCCCGACAGAACCGCTGAAAAAGATATGAAGTGCGCCCCCGTGGCCTCGGCGACGAGCCTCGCTAGCGTGGTTTTTCCGCTGCCGGGCGGTCCCCAAAAGATGATCGAGTGAAGGGTGCCAGCAGCCACCATCTCGTGGAGCAGCCGCCCTGGGCCGATGAGGTGCTCCTGCCCCACGACCTCTCCAAGCCGCCTGGGCCGCATCCTGTCGGCCAAAGGCGCCCGCTTGGGCTTTTGGGGGCGCCGAGACTCGCCAAAGAGGCTTCCCGTGTCGCTCTGCTCTACCTTCGACACCGTTTTGCCGCTAGCCGAAAGCATAATATGGAACCCTCGGCATTGAAAGCTCGGGCGCTGGGCCCTAGGAGCGGGATGGGAACAGGCCTAGGCATGGCTTCTCGGCAAGAGGTGGCTTTTGCCCCGCGTTGGGACTAGGTTTAAGACCCTCGGCGGGAGGAAAAGACAGAAGGGGGCGCGCCCGGCGGCGCGCGAGCCCGGGAGTTTGGTGTTTTAGACCATGGGTCCAATGCGCAGGGTGGGACTAGTGGTAAAGCGGGGCGAGCCTGCGGCCGTCGAGCTTGCGCGCTCGCTCGTTTCTTATCTCTTGGCGCGAGGGTGCGAGATTCGGGTGGAGAGGGAGATGGCCGGGGCTCTCGGGTGCGAAGAGGGGCTCACCCGGGCCGAGCTCATGCGCGAGGCGGATTTGGTCGTAGTCCTCGGCGGAGACGGCACGTTGCTTAGCGTGGCGCGGCTTGCGAGCGAGCGGGAGGTGCCGATTTTGGGCGTCAACCTGGGGGGCCTCGGCTTTTTGACGGCAGTCCAGACGACGGAAGCCACCTCGGCGCTCGATGCCGTTTTGGCGGGCACGTTTACCGTCGATCATCGCCGCACCCTCCAGGGCAGGGTGGTCCGGGCGGAAAGAAAGGTTCGCGCCTTTCAGGTCCTGAACGAGGCGGCGATCAACAAAGGAGTGCTCGCGCGCATAATCGATCTCGAGACCTGGGTCGATGGCGAGTATCTGTGCACCTACAAAGCGGACGGCCTCATAGTATCTACGCCAACCGGCTCCACGGCCTATTCGCTCTCCGCCGGAGGGCCGATCGTCGGCCCGGGCATGGGGGTGATCCTGCTCTCTCCCATCTGCCCCCATACCTTGACCTTTAGGCCCATGGTCCTTCCGAGCGCATCGCGCGTCAAGGTCGTCTTGCGCTGCTCGGACGAGGACGTGGTGTTGACCCTAGACGGCCAGGAAGCTGTTCCTCTTACCGACAACGACGTGGTCGAGATCGAGGCTTCCCCTAACCGGGTTGCGCTCCTTCGTCCCCCGGGGCACAGCTTCTTCTCTCTTTTGAGAACCAAGCTGCGCTGGGGTGAAAGGTAGCCCGGCGGGGCTTGGAGAGAAAAAGGGCCGGGGAGTTTTTCCGGCCACCCTGGCGCATCCGGCGGCAAGGAGCGGGTCGGGCGGCTCGAGGCTCTGGTCGAACCGCCCTAGTGGAGCAGAGGGGGATCGAACCCCCGACCTCTAGAATGCCATTCTAGCGCTCTCCCAAACTGAGCTACTGCCCCAAGCGCCCCGAGATGGGCGCTACCTAGATAACCCGCCGGGCGTCGCAATGTCAATTGGCGCATCCCCGACGATACCGGGATCTCCTCTCGGAAGGGGTCCTGTTGCCCGGCCGCTTAGCCCGGCTAGGTCGTGCAGCGGGGGGGACACCAGCAGAATAGAATCTAGTTTAACGCGAGCATGACGGGGGATCGGCTGGGAACGGGGCGCCTAAAACGCACAGGTCGAGCCTCTTCATCGTTTTAGACCTAAACACCTCGGCGGTTGACAAGCACGCCTCGATTTTGCATAAATGCCCAAGGGCTTTGGGTAGTAGTTGCTGACGGGGGAGGTTTGACGATGATGACGGTGTGGTCGAGGTGGTCGCGGTCTCTGGCCCTGGTCGTGGTTTCGAGCTTCACTTTCTCTTTCCTGGTTTCTCCCGCCCTTGCGCAGAGCAATGTGAAGCGAGAGGTGCTCGGCACCATTCACAGTCACAACAAGGTAGAGATCGCGGAGTCGTCGGGAGCCTGGACGGCTGCGAAGGCGGGCTCTCCTTTGGTAGAAAACACCTTTATCCGGACGGGGCAGGATGGCGCCGGTTTGCTCGACTTGGGTCAAAACGGCGTGATCGGCCTTTACCCGGAAAGCCGGCTCTTTATCGGCACCCGGACCGGGGGTGTGGTGCCGGTCGGGCTGGAGTCGGGAGAGCTGGCCTTTCGGCTGCCTCAGGGCTCCAAAGTGGAGCTTCGCACTTCCGCCGGGATCATCAGGCCCTCGGGCGTCGTGGCGGTAGCCGCAGGCGGGTTCATCGAGGGATTCTTGAGCATCACGGCGCAGGGGGAGACCTCGGTGAGGGTGCAAAACGGATCGCTTATGGTCAAGAGCACCGAGGGCAGCGACTTTCTGCCAGTCAAAGCGGGGCAGGAGGTGAAGTTCGGGGCCGGCCACAACGAGCCTAAAATTGTCGAGGCTGCGGCTTCGACGCTGGGGCAGGACCCTGCGGGGAAGAGCCAGCTTCGGCCGGCCGAGCGCGGACGCGCCATCCCGAACATCTTTGCCGAAAATCCCGAGCTTGCAGCGCTGATCGGCGGGCTCGCGGTCACCGGCGGCACTCTGGGAGGCCTTGCCGCGGCCGGCACGTTTGACGGGAACGACAACGAAGGAAGCCCCTCCCAGTCCGGGCAGTGAGCGAGGTGGGCTCGCCGCGCCTTCGCCTTCGAGGCGCGCAAGAGCGTTGCAGGGCGCGGCCCCGCAACGAGGCTTTGTCACCGGGGCCCGCTTCCCTGGGGGCGGACAGCGCGGGAAGGAGGTCGGGCGAGGTGCCGCGGGAAGTTGGCGGTAGGGCTGGCGGTCTCGGTAGCGTCTTCCTTGCAAGACGAATCGCTCCCGTTGCCGCAGCGCTCCTTCTTGCCCTCGTCTTTTCGGGCTGTTGGGCGCGAAAGCCACCCAGGCTTCCCGAAGACAACTCGCAGGCGCGCGAGATCGAAAGCCTGAACCGGGAGATAGCGGCGGCGGTAACTGGCGCCAAACGCGACTATACCATTGGCGCCGAAGACCTCCTCGAGGTAACCCTCTTCGATATCCAAGGAGCCGCCGGAGAGCCGCGTGTAGTCAAAACCCGCGTAAGCGCCTCCGGCCTGATCACGCTTCCTCTGGTCGGGCAGGTGCAAGCGGCCGGTCTTACGACTTCGGAGCTCGAGGCGAGCCTGCGGGAAAAATTCCGCAAGTTCATTCACGATCCGCAGATCACGGTCTTCGTCGAGGAGTACCGAAGCTACCGCGTGTCGGTGGTAGGCTACGTGGAGAAGCCGGGCGTGCTCGAGGTGAGCGGGGATAAGACGCTGCTCGAGGTGCTGGCCATGGCAGGCGGCTTGAACAAGGACGCGGGCAGGACGGTTCAGCTTACCCGCAACGTGGAGGGGGAGGTCAGAACCGCGATAATCGATCTCGACCGCCTCTCGCGCAAAGGAGACGTAAGCCTAAATGTCGCCATGCTGCCCGGAGACGTGGTGAACGTTCCCAAAGCCGGCGTCTTTTACGTGGAGGGGAGCGTGCGAAAGCCCGGCGCTTACCCGCTCGTCGATACCGTGACGGTGACGCAGGCGCTGGCTACCGCAGGCGGGATCGATCCGCGCTTGGGCAAGGCGGGCGGGACGACTCTTTACCGGCGCTCAAAGGGGGGCGAGCGGGAACTCATCCAGATCGACATCGACGCGATCCGGGAAGGCCGGGCGGAGGACATCCTCGTCAAGGAGGACGACGTTCTCGTGGTTCCCATGAGCAGCGTGAAGTTCGTGGTGGATCGGTTCATCGGGTCGATCGGGATGGGACTTGCGATCCCGGCATATTGATCGGGCGAGACGGCGATTCGAAAATTTCCCGCTGGCGGAGAACCAGGAGGGAGGCCGCGTCGGGAGAAAAGGAGCGATGAGATGAGCAACGACCTCGTGAACGCCGGGGCAAATGGACAGGAGCCGATACTGCTCAAGGACGAAGTGCTCCCGGCACACTATCGGCTTCGCTCGGAGGGGGCCGAGGAGGACCTCGCTCTTCGCGACTACCTAGACGTTCTCATTCGCCGGCGCTGGACGCTTGCCGCCTTCTTCGTGATCGTGGTCGCCACCACCGTCTTTCTTACGCTGGTAAAAAGGCCCATTTACAAGGCTTCCGTGCTCCTCGAGATTCGCCAGGAAAATCCCAAGGTCGTGGCCTTCAAGGAGGTGATAGAAGCCCAGGCACATGGCTACCAGGAGTTTTACCAGACGCAGTACGACGTGCTCAAGAGCCGAACGCTCGCGGAGCGGGCTCTGGCTGTGTTGGATGGGCTGGGCGTCTCCACGGGCACCAAGGGGGAAGGCCCGGGGCTCCTGGCTACGGTACGGGCAGCCATCGCCTCCATCGTGCCGCGGCGCCGGGGGGTTTCGGTGGACGAGGAGACCAAAAAGGCCCAGCAGCGCGTGGAGCGGTTCCTCAAGCGAGTCGAGATCAGCCCCAGGCGAAATTCTTACCTGGTGGACGTAAGCTTTAGCCACCCCGACCCTCACGTGGCCGCAAAGACGGTCAATGTGCTGGCCGAGGAGTACATCAACATGTCGCTCGACCAGCGCATTCACGCGAGCGAGAAGGGCCGAAGGTTCATCGAAAAGCAACTCGGGATTACCAAGGCCGCGCTCGAGCGCTCCGAGGAGGAGCTCCAAGCCTTCTCCGAGTCCAATGAAATAGTTACCATGGACGAGAAGCAGAACATCGCCTACCAGAAGCTCGCGGATTTGAACGAAAGCTTGACCCGGGCGCAAAGCGCGCGGATCGCCAAGGAGTCGCTCTACCGCCAGACGCAAAGCGGCGACCTTGGAGGCATATCCCTCATCGTGGACAATCCTCTGGTGAAAAGCCTGAAGGAGGAGCTTGCACGCGTGGAGCTGCAACGCTCCAAGCTCGCGGAGACTTTCACGCCGGAATACCCGGAGATGAAGCGCGTACAGGGGCAGATAGCCGCGCTTAGGCAGCGCATTGGAGCCGAGGAGAAACGGATCGTGGCGGCGATCAGAGCCGATTACGAGGCCGCAAAGAGGCGCGAGGAACTCCTTTCGGCGGCCCTCGAAGAGCAAAAGAAGGTCGTGTCGGACTTTAACGAGCGGGCGATCGACTACAAGATCCTAAGGCGCGAGGTGGACACCAACCGGGGGATCTACAACGCGCTGCTGCAGCGGCTAAAGGAAGTGGAAGTCACCGAGGGGATCAAGGCGTCCAACATCCAGGTCATAGACAAGGCCGATGTGCCGCTCTACCCCGACGAGCCTAGGCCGATGAGGAACCTGCTTTTGGCGATCGTCGTCGGGCTTATGGGAGGCGTGGGACTTGCCTTCGTGCAAGAGAATCTGGACTCGAGCCTAAAATCGCCGGAGGACGTCGAGAAATACTTGCTCCTTCCGACCCTTGGGATCATGCCCACGATCCGCCAGCGCAAGAGCAACGGAGCCAAGCCGGAGGTATCGGCCGAGCTCGTGGCGCACGAGGAGCCGATGTCGCACGCGGCCGAGTCGCTTCGCACGCTCAGGGCTGCCCTGTTTCTGGCGACCGCTTCGGGTCCGCCGTCTAGGCTGATAGTGACGAGCGCAAGGCCGCAGGAGGGGAAAAGCTGTGTGGTAGCCAATTTGGCGGTCAGCCTCTCCCAAATGGGCAAGCGGGTCGTCCTGGTCGATGCCGACTTGCGCCGGCCCAGGCTCCATCGGATCTTCGACGTGGAAATCTCTCCCGGGGTTAGCAACTACCTGACCGGAGCCCGTCCACTCCCGGAGCTTTTGCGCAAGACCGCAGTCCCCTCGGTGGATCTCGTGGCGAGCGGTCCGATCCCCCCGAACCCGGCCGAGCTTTTGGATTCCGAGCGGATGAGACTCCTCTTGGAAGAATTGGAGAGGCGCTACGATTTCGTCCTCTTGGATGTGCCGCCCACTTTGGGCTTTGCCGACGTGCCGCTTCTTTCTCGGTTTGCGGGAAGCGTGCTGCTGGTCGTGCGCTCGGGGGAGACGCCGCGCAAAATCGCAAGGCGCGCCGGCGACTACCTCCTTAGGCTTCAGGCCAAGATCCTCGGCGTGGTGCTAAACGATGTGGCGGCGGACCGCCCCGGTTATTACTACTACGACTACTACGGCTACGGTTCTTACTACCGCTACAATCCGAACCGCGAGCCGACGCTCGAGCTTCCCAAGGCGAGTTAGGGATCTCTGCCGAGGCGGGGTGGAGCGCGCGAGGGCGAGGAGCGTTGGCGGGAGTAGAGCTCGGGGGGCAGGGGAGCTTGGGTCGATGACCGTCGGCGAGGAAAGCGCCTGCGCGCTTGCATCGCATGGTGCGTGGAGCCTTGGGGTGGGGCGCTTGGCGTCGCTTTTCTGGCCGCGCTTTGAGCCTAGTGGGGGCCGATGGGCCAAGGTTGGATGGAGCGCGCGCTGCGGGTAGGCGTTGCCGTAGGCATCGTTGCGCTCGCTTGGAGTAGCCTGAAAGTGATCGGGATTTCGTGGCTCGGGTCGAGCGAGCCTGATCTCGAGCGCGGCCGGCGGCTCGTGCCCTCGAACGCGGCCTTTGCCCAGGCGCTCGCCCGAAAGGCTCTTCTTCGGGGGGAGGCCTCGGAGGCGCTTCGGCTTGCCGAGGAGGCGATAAGGGTTTTTCCTTACAGGGG
Organism: Myxococcales bacterium; assembly: GCA_037446155.1. Classification (GTDB taxonomy): domain Bacteria; phylum Desulfobacterota; class Binatia; order UTPRO1; family JBBIJE01; genus JBBIJE01. The sequence goes on from JBBIJE010000013.1 coordinate 42,208, forward strand.
ATCGGCTTGGCTGGACCTGGCCGAGGCGAGGTTGAAGATGGGCGATAGGGAGGGCGCGCTTCGCGCCGCACAGACCGCCTCGATGCTCGGGCCGAGCAAGGGAAAGTGGAGATGGCGCGCCGCGCGGCTTTTGCTCCAAGCGGGATGGGTGGAGCAAGGGGCGGCGGAGCTTGCGGCGGTTGCGCGGATGGACGCGAGCAGGCGCCACGACGCCTACGATCTCGCTTGGACGGTCTTCGGGGAGCAGGATTTCGTCCTGCGGCGGATCGTTCCGCAAGATCCAAAAGCCCGGCTAGATTATCTCTACTACCTGATGGCTCGCCAGAGAGTGGGGGCGGCGGTGCAAGCTTGGGCAGTGGCGAAGTGGGCGGCAAGTCGCGCCCAACGCTTGTCCTATGTGGATTTTCTTTTGGCGCAAGGCGAGGTGGAGGAGGCGTGGCGGGTTTGGCGGGATATGTTTCCCGAGGCTTCGGTAGGCTCGATTCAGGATGAGTCGTTCGAGGCGGCGCCGGTGGGCTATGGGTTTGGCTGGCGGGTCGGGGGGACGCAAGGGGCGGCGGCCCGAATCGAAGGCGGGCCGCAGGGCGGGGAGCGCGCGCTCGTGGTAGAGTTTTCCGGCGAGAATCCGGATTTCAACCATGGCTATCAGATCGTCCGGGTCGAGGAAGAGAGAAAGTACCGGCTTCGGGCGAGGGTGCGTTGGGAGGGGGTGACGAGCGCAAGCCCGCCTCGGCTTTTCGTCAGGGATTATCGCGGCTGCGCGGGCTTGAACGTGGCGAGCGCGGGCTTCAAGGGAAGTGGCGGGACACTGGTCGAGCTGGATTTTGCCACCCCCGCGGGGTGCCGGGCAGTGGTGGTGGGCCTCGAGCGGCAAAGGACGCACAAGCTCGACCGCAATATCACCGGTAAGGTTTTCCTTACCAGAGTCGAGCTCTCAGTGGTGCCCGCCAAGGCGGCGGTTCCCGGCCGCTCGGCGGCCGGCCAGCTCGAGGGAGCCAAGGGTGCGGCGGATCTTTCCCCTGCGCCGCCCGCTCTAAACGCGGCAAGCGGAGGCCGGAGGATGGGCGTTTTGCTCGGCTGAGGGGAGCGGCGGATGGCGGCCAGGAGAAAAGCCGAGCGGGCGATTAAACGGCTGCTCGTCGCCAATACGCTGGAGGATCTCTTCAAGGGCGGGGTCGAGGAGCGGCGCATCACCTTCCAGGTTCTAGCCGACTTGGCCGGCTGTGGTGAGCGGTACGGTAGGGTCGCCGAGCGAGTCGCCGGGCGCGCCGGAGTGAGCTACCGTTACCTTCGGGACCGCGCGCTGGTATTCACCGCTTCGATCAGCGAGATTCGAAGTCACGATTTCTTTCGGCGACTTGGCGTGCCGCCCTCCGCGACTTTAGAGGAGATACGAAAGCGTTGGCGGGAGGTGGTAAAAGAGACCCACCCCGACGCCTCGGGGGGGGACAGCGAGTTGTTTCGCGAAGCGCGCGCGGCTTACGAGGCTTTGACCGATCCCGCAAGGCGCGCTCTTTACGACGGTTACTGGGCAAAGCGCATCGCGCCGGTCGAGGAGGCCATCGTCCTTGCGTCGGCACCCTCGCCGACCTCCCGCTGGAGCCGGATCCTGCTCGAGACGAGGACCCGACTGGTGCGCTGCCAGTCGGCGTTGGCGCGCGCGCTTGGGCGTGCGGGCAAGAGCGGGGGGCGCGCGGTTGGGGAGACGGTACTGGCGGCGCGCAAGCTTCTCGGCCGAGCTCTGGCGGCGGTGGGTCGGGCGGGCGCTTGGGTTGTACGGGAGCCCCTCTTGCTCGGGAGGCGCATTGTGCAGGTTTTCTCTACCCGTGTTTTGGATGCCGGCCGCGCGATCGGGCGGTGGTGCCGCGGCGTCGCCGGGCAGGCGGGACCTCTCGGATCCATGGCCTACGGAAGATTTGCGAGAGGCGCAAGAGCCTGGGTTTTTGGGCTCCGCTCGGCGCTTCTTGCCGGCATCGCGAGTGGGAAGGCCGCGCTTCGGGTGGCCGCAGGACGCGCCAGGGGCGTTTGGCTCGCCGCGCGGGGTTTTTCCGCGCAAGAGTTGCTTGGCCGGGCGGCCGGCGGGGCGAGAAGAGCCGGGGCGGCGCTCTCGGCTTTTCGGCAGAGGCAGATAGCGGCTCTAGTAGTCTTTACCGTAGGATTCGTTCTGGCGACGATGGTTGCGAGAAATTTGCCGTTAGGGCGTTTCGAACAGGGTGAGTTGGGCTTGGACCCGGTGGGGAAAGAGGGGAGGCCGCTCCCTTCGTCGACGGATGAGACGTTGGCCGAGCTCTGGTTGGGGGAGAAGTCTTGGGGCGACTCTTCGAGGTGGATTGGCACTGGGTCGAGCGAGGGGGAGAGATCCGAGACGAGGAAGCGCGTCGAGCGCGCGCAAGAAGCGGCTTTTGGAACCGAAGAAGGGGCCGCAGGCGAAGCGCCCGGCAAGGGACGAAGCGGAAGGGCGAAGCGCGGCGCGGAAGGAGCCCAAGGAAGGGCGTCTGCGAAAAGGCAGGACGCAAGGGAACCAGCGGCAGCGAAAGATAGCGCGGCGCTCCAAGCTAGGGCGCCGCGTCGCGATCTTTCGGCAAGCGCGGTGCTCCGAGCGCAAGCGCCCGCAGCCGGCGGGGTCGCGGCGCCGCCACCGACAAAGGCTAGCGAACTATCTGTTGCGCGCACGCAAGGGACGACGGATCTGACACAGCCAAAGGGGCGAGATCGCAAGCAGGCCGAGCCGAAGTCGCTTTCCAAGCGGGCTCGGGCGCCACTAGCCGGCCCGCCTGGACGCGGTACTGTAGATCGCGCGAAGGCTTCCCAGTCGGACTCGGAGCCTTCGGCACAGGGCTCGCAGGGGCAGATCGAAGCTAAGCAGGCGGATGCGCAGCCCCATGGTATTTCGCACAAGGTAGCGCCTCCCAAGGAGGTCACGGCCGAGGAAGCGGTAAGTTTCATCGAGCTTTTCCGAAAACGGTACGAGGAGCTCGACGCCTCTCGCCTAGGCGCGCTTTTTGCGGAGGACGCGAGCGAAAACGGCGTCGTCGGTCGCGGACGTATCGCCTCGGCGTACGAAAAGGCGTTTGGGACGCTCGACCGCGCCCGGTACTCTCTCGGCCGCCCCGACGTGCGCCCCCTCGGCCCCTGGGCCGACGTGACGGCTCCTTTTACCATTGCTTATCGAGATGCGGACGGCCGCTACGGCGAGGTGGCGGGCCGTGCCCGCTGGTGGCTCGTCCGGGATGGCCACGCCCTCAAGGTACTGAGGCTCGAATACGAGATCGACCGCCGGGTCCAGTAAGGGGCAGGGCGTTATCGTTTGCGGCTTGCCCGAGTGGGCTTTGGCGCTTGCGCCGAGCTTCTCGAGAGCGCTTGTGACGGCCTCCAGGCCCTTGCCTAGCTTCTTCTACAGGTCCGGGTGCGCGCGGACGAAATCGACCATCTTCTGGACGTAGCTCTTGAAGGGAGGGCAGGAGATACCCGATCCGCGCAAAGCCGCCTCGGTGTTTCTGGTGTCGTACACCGTGTACTGGTTCATGTACGGGATACTCTGCCACGGGATGCCGAGCAGGCGGCTCATCCCCGGCGCTTTGAACATCGCAAGCGCCACCGACTCGGGTATCGAAAGCGCGGGCGGCTTTCGCCCCAGCGCCTGGTAGATGGCGCTCATCATCTCGCGCGCGGTCGGTGGGTCGGGATCGGCCAGGTGAAAGGTCTTCCCGATCGCCTCGGATTGCCTGGAGATATGGGCCATCGCGTCGGCGATGAAGTCCACCGGGACGACGTTGAACGGCACGTCCCCCCTGCCGATGAACGGCATGGGCATCCAGGGCACCTTTACCAGGGCGCGAATGGCGAGGTAGGGGCCGTCGTACTTGTCGGTCTCGCCGGTTTTCGAATCGCCCACGACGACCGCGGGCCGCAAGATGATGGTTGGTATCCTATCCATTCTGTGGCGGACCAAGACCTCGGCCCAGTGCTTCGTCTCGTCGTAGTTGTTGTTGAATCCGTGCGTGGAATCGAGGTCTTCCTCGAACACTACCCCGCGCCGCCTTCCGGCCACGACCACGGTGCTCACGTAATCCAAAACCCGCAAGCTCTTTACCGTCTCGGCGAAGCGCAAAACGTTTGCGGTTCCCCCGACGTTCACCTTGCGGGCCAAATCGGCTTCGACGGCGAGGTCGTAGACCGCCGCAAGATGGAAGATCTCGGTGATCTCGCCGGCAAGGGCGCTTCTTTCGGAGGGGCTAAGTCCGAGATCGGGGTGAGTTATGTCGCCCGAAAGGAACCTCAAGCGCTCCCGCGCCGGCCCCAGCTCGGCTGCCTCTCGTTCGGCCTTGTTGCGGAATCTGTGCTCGACCAAGCACGTAACGCGCGTATCCGGGTCGGCCAGAAGCTTGCGTACGACCCTGCGACCGATGAAGCCGGGAAATCCCGTGAAGAAAACGCTCCGCGCCATGGCTCGCTCCTTTCGCCGAGTATTTTACCGCCGGCTCCCCCACCGCCGCACAATGGTAGGTCCTCCTTCAGGCAGAAGCAACCCGCTCTACGGCGTGGGGCCGCGTGGGGTCACCGCGTGGCCGCGTGGGGTCAGGTCTTGCCATGCAGCGGGGTCAGGTCTTGCCATGCAGCAGGGTCGGATCTTGACGTGAAGCGGCCCGCATCCAATCAGACGGACGTTGCGCGGGAGCGGGTACCAGCGAATGCGCTAGGCGCGGTTGCGAACGTGCGCGGGGTGCCCATTTGCCCGCTTCTGCGTGCGCAAGGGCGGCGAGCTGGGAGGGCCGACGGTAGAAGGGCCGCGAGGCGGAGAGCGGCAAGACGAAACACAAGACGCTGGCGCGGTGCTCAGTGGACAAGTGAAAAACAAAAGCCCCCATGCAAGAGGCGGTGCGCCAGCTTGACAAGCGGCGAGTTAAAAGATAGAGGGCGCGGACCGCGAAACGGAGTCGCGGAGAAAGGGGAAGAGCATGAAATTGATTCGTGGCCTGGAGTTGCTGGCCGTCGTCGGTGCGCTTGCGTTCTTGACGGGTTGCGGCCCGACGGTGGCTTCGCCGGCGATGGGCATCCTCTACACCGATGTCACTTGGGGGGGTGACGCCGAGGCCGGCGGTGGGTTCAAACAGGGGAAGGCCTGTGCGCAAGCCTTTCTGGGAATGGTCGCAACCGGCGACGCGAGTGTCGAGGCCGCAAAGCGGGCGGGCGGAATCAAAGAGGTGGCGTCCGTCGACCATTACTCGCATTCGATTCTCGGCATAGTGGGTGAGTTCTGCACCATAGTGACCGGACAGTGAAGCTCTCGGCGATGGGCGGGGCGCGGCGCCGGCTGGCGTCACGCGTCCGCCCGTGGCTATTGCCGCTTTTGGTTTCGCTCACGGCAGGGGGCTGCTCTTTGGTCACGGGCACCACTCAGCCAGTGTCTATTACAACCAGCGTCGCGAACGCTCAGGTCTGGGTGGATGGCGTTCCGGTAGGGAGAACAGCGGGAGGCGCCCCCTTGGTGACGGCAATAAAGAAGCGCGGGAGTCACGTCGTGCACGCCACGGCGGAGGGTCAGAGTTCATATCCTTTTCGGCTCACTTCCACCTTTTCGAGCATAGGTACCCTGGATGCGGTGGGCTGCTACGTGCTGCTCCTCCCTTGCCTCACCCTGATCACGGGGCATGCCTACAACCTGGAGCCGGAAGGGGTGTATCTCGAGCTGCATCCGTCGGAGGAGTGAAGAAGCCCCGGTCAGCGGGTATCCCGTGCCTCCCGGGGGGGCAGCGTGATATTGACCACTATAGCCGGGTCTTGTCGGGGGGCTTTTTGGGGGATCTCCTGCCGCCGGCCGTCATGAAGAGATGAGACCGCCTCTGCCGGGTCCCGCATCGAACCCTTCCAGGGCGAAGGTTGCGATTGGGTCCCTCACTCCCGGTGCTCGCACGGGCGGAAGCTCTCGCAAGATGAACCGGGGATCCAAGGCCGCCTTTACGGAAGCCGTAACGAGGATCTCAGCTCCGTGCGCCCGCGTAAGACGCTCCACCCGTGCCGCCATGTTGACGTTTCCCCCGACCACGGTAAATTCGACCAGCTCGCCGCTTCCGAAGACCCCGGCCACTGCCACTCCCTTGTGGATGCCGATTCCCGCCCGAAGCGCTGGCACCCCCTGAGCCGCGAGCTCGACGTTGTAGGCGCGGAGCTCTTCTCGCATGGCCAGGGCCGCGTGGGCCGCGTCGTTGGCCTGCCAAGGGTTCGGCTCGATGGCGCCGAAGAGGGCCAAAATGCCGTCTCCTATGAACTTGGCGACGTGTCCCCGGCTGGTACTGATGGCCTTGCTCATGCGCGCGAAGTATCCGTTGAGAACCCGCACCAAGAGGTCCGGGTCGAGCGCTTCGCTCATGGTGGTAAATCCAACCAAATCGGCGAATAGCACGGTGACCTCTTTCTTATCCCCGCCGGTGGCGAGCTCGTCGGCTATTACTTGCTCGACAATGTCCCGAGGCGCAAAACGCGCAAAGCTCGCTTGCAGCCGCTCCAGTTCTCTTGCCGCCTCCCCGAGCCGGGTCCTGAGCTTGTGGAGGTGTCGCCTGGAGCGCAGATAGCGCGCGAAGAAAAAAAGGGCCAGCGCTCCCGTCGTGGTAGAGAGAATCCAGGGCGCGGTCATCGCGGCGAAGCTAAGACCGCCCCGAGACGGCAGACCGCGTTGGCAAGCGCCGCGAGTCCCGCGGCCTCGAGGAAGCGAGCCTGGCCTATGGCGTTGCTCAAGTGCCGTGCCTTGCGTTGGATCTGCGCGGGCTGATACCAAACCGTCTCCCTGGCAAGGGTTACCAAGGAGGCCTCCACGGGATCGAGGAGCGGCGAGGAAAGATTGGCAAGGATCTCGCTAGCCTCCGCGGGGCCGAGACCCTCTCCGGCAAGGAGTCGGCGCGCTTCGAGTTGGGACTGCTCGCATCCGAGCGCCTTGCCGACTATCGCGAAGGTGAGCGCCTTGGCGCGGGAGGGCAGGAGGGGGGAGGTCCAGGCCTCGTCCACCACCTGGCGCAAAGCGGCAGCCGCCGACGTATGGCCGAGCGGTGCGATCGCACAGGCGAAAGGGGCTTCGGCCGAAGCGCCACCGGCGGGCGACTGCGGGTGGCGGTGCCCCGTGTCGTCGCTTTTAGGTCTTCGCCGCCCTCGTCTTCGCCTGCGCATGAAAAAGGCGAGGATCGGGCGGCATATCTTGACGAAGGGCTTCTCGGGCAGGGCCTCCCAATACGCTGTGGGCATGGCCGCGAACGTCGCCACGCGATTGAAGTAGGTGCAGACCGCCACCAGGCAAGCAAGCTCGCTTACCGCCTCGTCTGCGTAGCCCGCCTCCCGCAGGGGTAAAGTATCCTTTGGCGATGGTAGCGGGTTGGCGTGGGAGACGCGCTTGGCGAAGGTAAGTGCGGCGCGAAGGCCGCCGCTTAGGTGGATTGCCGGGATCTCTTCGTCGAGGCGCGTTATCCGCTCCTCGGGAAGCCCCAGGATCCGCAGCAGGGCTCGGCTTGTGGCGTAGCAGTATCGGCAGGAGTTGTCCTGACTGACGGCCAGCGCGACGAGATCTTCGAGGTCAGGCTCCACATGGGCTAACCCTAGTTGAGAAGGATGAAGATCGATCCAAGAACGCGCCAGCCAGGGGCAAGAGGCGAGATGCGCGAGCTCAGGCGGCGCCACTCCGAGGCGCTTGCGCGCCCGGCTTTTTAGGGAGGAATCCTCTACCGGTTCGAGGAAACATTCCTCCCACTCTATCGCTTCGAGCGGTGCCATGCGGTTTACACGCGATGCGTGGCTCCTCCCGCCCGCGTGTCGTTGGCCAGAAAGACGGCGCCACCCTCGGCGCTCCCCTCGTGCCACCATGGCGGCCAGGCACACGGCGTGCAACCGGGGTCACCAAACGGGGGTACCCGGGGGGTCACGGGGGGTCAGATCTTGACGTGACGGGGGGTCAGATCTTGACGTGACCCTATGCTGCCTTGGTCGAGTCGCTTGCCGTGAAACTTTGTTGCCTCGATCGAGTTCCTCCCGCACCTTCCACCCGCACCGGCCCTGGGCGGGTGGTGCAACCGGCCGGCGGGGCGCCCCCTGCGTCAGACTCAAAAGACGAGAGCGCTGGCGCGATCGGCGACACCCGAGGAGCGCAGGCGCTTCAAGGCAGGACCCGACCCCGGCGCTGGTGACCGCGGGGTCTGACCCCGCGACAGTCGAAGACACCGGCTTGCGCCGCGATACTCGGATCGCGGAAGCGACCCCGCCCGAGCCCGCAGGCGTTTGTCGGTGGTATTATACTCGTGTATCATGAGGCATATGGCCAAGGCAGTCGAGCGGTTTCTGGAACAACTCTCGACGCAGGCGCAGGCTTTTTACGGAGCGCGCCTTGTAAGCCTTGCCGTCTTCGGTTCCCACGCCGCTGGCCGGGCGGGGCGCCGCTCCGATTTCGACCTCCTCATCATCGTGACGCAAGCCGCGCCGAGACGGCGCCAAAGACTCGACGAATTCGAGGAGCTCGAAGCGCGGTTGGGGCCGGCATTGGAGAGGCTGGAGAGGAGCGGCTGGTCCGAGGATCTAAGCCCGGTCATCCGAACCCGGGAGGAAGCCCAGGGCTTTTCTATCCTATATCTCGACATGACGGTGCACGTGCGCATCCTGTTCGATCGCGAGGGATTTCTCGAGCGCCGGCTGGCGCGGATGCGCGGGGAGCTCGAGCGCCTGGGTCCCGAGCGGCGCGAGTTCGGCCGGCATTGGTATTGGATACTCAAGAAAGATTACCGGCCGGGCGAGGTTTTCGAAATCTCGTGACGAACATCAGGCTTGGGAGAAATTATATCGAGCGTGCCCGTGGGCGGCTTCAGTTCCTTCGCGGGATGGCGCAGGTTGGGCTTCACGCCAATGCCGTCCGAGGTAGTCAGGAAGTAGTCGCGTTGGCGTTAAAGGGGATTGCGCGGGTCGCGGGCCTCGATCCTCCGCGGGAGCACGACGTGGGGAAGTTCCTACTTGCCAATCGCGCGGCCCTACCGGCCTGTCTTGCGGGCAGGCGTCCGGAGATCAGCCGGATGTCGCGGCGCCTTAGGCGCGAGAGGGAGATTGCTTTTTACGGGGACGAAGATTTCATTCCCTCCGAGGAATATGCGGCGGAGGACTCCGAAGAGGCGATCGCTTCGGCGGAGGCTGTCGTTGCCTGGGTGGAGGATGGGACGCGGGAGCTGGGTGTGATCGGGGCCGGGAAGCGGTAGATGGGTTACACTACCAGGGGGTCACTACCAGGGGGTCAGGTCTTGACGTAACGCTTTCTTGCCTCGGTCGGGCTGCTCCAGCACCGCCGCGCGCCGGATCGCGCAAAGCGGCGGCCCGGGCGGCTTCTGCGCAAGCTGGCAGCGCAGCGTCTGCGCTAGACTCACAAGACGAGAGCGTTGCCGCGAGTGGGCGTCCCGGAGGGGCGCAGGCGCTTCGAGGCAAGACCTGACCCTGCTTCAAGGCAAGATCTGACCCTCCGATGATGACCCCCCGATGACGCCCCGACGTCAAGACCTCGTCAAGATCTGACCCCGCTTCACGTCAAGATCTGACCCCCCGCCTGACCCGTGACCCCCCGCCGGCCCCTGCCGCGCGGTCCGGCCGGCGGGTCGCCGTTCAAGCGAGCGGCTATCCCAGTGCGAGGTAGCCGAGGCGCCCGGGCGGGGGAGTCGAATTCTCGCCCGAGGTTAACGGGCCCCCAAAGCGTCTGACTGATGTCCCTAGCCCTCACGAGGACTTGACTTTTTAGTCGGCCTTGGGTAGGCAATAGCTCGCTCTCGCAGGCTCGCGGAAAGCTGGCGAGGGCGGTGGTTGAAGGAAGTGGATAGCGGGAGGAGACGCGGAAGGAAGAGGGGCGGCCATCCTTTCTCGGCTTTCTGATCATCCGTTCTCTTCCCAAAGCGCTCGGTCACGAGCGGTTTGCTAGGCGCGCCGCTTTCACTTTCGCAGAGCGAGTTGGGGTGGTAGCTGTGGGCTGCGCGCAGAGGGAGGCGCAAAGCCGGTGAGCCGGCCGAGGAGGATCGCGGCGAGCGGGCTACTGTTGCATGTAACCGCTCGTTCGGGCGAAGGGCGCGCGGCATTCGAGTCGGAGGAGGACAGGCGAGCGTTTCTTAGCCTCCTTCGCAAATACGAGCGCCGCTATCGGCTCAGGCTTCACTCGTACGCGCTCCTTCCCGACCACTTGCACCTCCTCCTTTCCAGTGATCTCGACGGCGGCATCTCCCGGGCGATGCGGGATATCCTCGGAAGCTACAGTAAATACTACAACCGCAGCCGCAACCGGCGGGGGTCCCTGTGGGACGGGAGGTATAGGTCGGAGGTGGTGGGGGGGGCTTCACTGCACCAGGCCCGTTTGCGGCTATGCCAGACCGGCCGAGCGGTTGGCAAATGTTAACCGGGCATGACCCGTGTGCCTCCCCAGAAAAAGAGCGCGGCGGCCCCCAATGCAATGCAAGGTGGGGCACGTTTCGCAGCTAAGGCGTAGGGGGTGAGGCAGCGAGCTGCGGTGTAGAGCGCTGGCTGTGGCTCGGCAAGGAGGACCCGGTTGTTGGAGGCGATCGAAAGGGGGCGTTAGGGCCGTGGGCGGCGGATGGTCCTTTGGTTACATCACTAGGCGAGCGATTAGCGAACGCGGAAGCGTCCCAGGAGGCGAGCGTCAAAAGGGGACTTCAAGTGATAGCTTCCGTGCCACGGTGCGTGTCTAGCGCCAAGTGAGGGGGGGCCATCCCAAGGAGCAGCAAGCAAGAGTGGGGCTAGGGCGGCTTTGCGGGCCCTGGTTCGCCGGCAAGGCTCGGAAAGCATTTGTTTGGGCTTCTATAGGGAAGGTCGTAACCCAGGGGGGGCAGCTCGTCCAGATGGCGGTGCTTGCCCGGTTACTCACGCCCGAGGACTTTGGCGCCATCGGGATTGCGCTATTAGCGCTTGGTCTCTTAGATGCGCTGACGCAAACAGGATTTGATGCAGCGCTGGTGCAGCGGCGTGGCCGAGCCGAGGAATACCTTGGAACTGCGCTTACGGTTCAATTGACGCGCGGCATTGCGCTTGCGGTAGTGCTTTGGATGGGGGGACCGTTCGTTGCGCGGTTATTCCGGAGTTTCAAAGTGGTGGAGGTGACCCAAATCTTAGGGGTGGCTGTCGGCTTGCGGGGGCTGGTTAACCCCGCCGTGGCGACGTTGAACAGGGAGCTTGAGTTTCGTCGGATCTTTTTGATCAACCTTTCGGAGACGGTGGCTTCCACGATCGTCGGAGTCGCGCTTGGCTTCAGTCTGCGGGACGTGAGGGCGCTGGCTGGGTCGCAGGTTGCAGGGCAGGTTGCGCGTGTGGTCTGTTCGTACCTCGTTATTCCTTGGAGCCCGCGGTTTGGGTTGCAGCTTGCTGCCCTACAGGAATTGGGGACGTTCGGCAGGTGGGTGTTCGCCGCGAACATTGTGGTGTTCAGCGGCCTTCAGGCAGACAGGCTGTTCATTGCTCGAGCGTTGGGAGACGAGGCGTTAGGCCGCTACTTGATGGCGTTTCGCATCTCGGAGCTCCCCGTCACCACTCTTACGTTTGTGGTTTCCCAGGTGGCGTTCCCTGTGCTGAGCCGCCTGCAGGCCCGTAAGCCGGAACTCGCGGCCCGCTACGTCAGGGGGTTCCAATTCCTTCTCTCGGTGAATGGGGTGGTGACGGCCTTCATTTTCGGGTTGGCCGGCCCGCTCGTAAAGATATTGCTCGGCGCCCAGTGGATGGATGTCGCCGCGGTACTTAGGATCCTGGTTTTGGCCAATTTTGCCAGGTCTCTACTAAGCTTCGGTGGCTGCTTGTTCTACGCCGCTGGCCGTCCGCACCTTAATTTTGTGATGAACGCTGTGAGATTTGTTGTTCTTGGAGGACTGCTCTACCCGTCTGCCCGGGAGTTTGGATTGGTGGGGGCGGCGGGTGCCGTGTTGGTCGCGAATTGCGCGATGGGAGTATTTTACGTGCGGAGTGTGCGCAGCTTGCTTGGTTTATCTTTGAAGAAACACTTCGCACCTCTGGTACCCACTGTGGATGGTGGTCCAGGGAAGATCTTGTAGGCGCATCAGTCAGGGGAGTGAGGTTTGTTGCGTACACACGCTAGGAGCGCGCTTGACAGGTTCCTTGAGTCGTGTGCGTCGGAGAATTTGACCCTCGATATCGGCTGGGGGGATTCTCCCTACCGAGGCAGATTCCCGAACCGCATTAGGCTGGACATTGCCATGCGTGAAGGCATGACGGTGCGGGGGAACGCTGGCGCGCTGCCCTTCAAGGACGGCAGTTTCGAGGTGGTGTTGTGTACCGAGCTGCTTGAGCACGTCCCAGATCCCAAAGCAGTGGTGGAAGAATTATACCGCGTGCTACGCCGGGGAGGCCGGTGCATCCTTTCGACGCGGTGTTGCTATCCACTGCACGGTGGACCCCGCGACTTCTACCGTTTCAGTCGGTTCGGGTTGGAGTACCTCTTTGGCGGTTGGCGCATAGAGGTGCTTGAGGAAGACACCGGAGCCCTTGGCGCCTTAACGACGACGCTCCATGCTCTGCGGTCATTTCATCCGGGAGAGTCAAGGGAGCTTACGCGGGTCGGCACGCGATTGGGATTGGCATTTTGCGAAGTCATCTTGCGCCTTTGGCGAGCGCTTGTGGGGGACCAGGACGGCCGCTTGTGTAGCGGGTACAGGATGATTGCCGTCAAGTCCTGCGCACCGGCAGAAGATGAGCTGGCGAGGACGGGTGGCCCGGGGTAATGGGGGGCGCGATGGTTCAAATTGCTTTGCATGCCTGCAGGTTGCGGTGCGTTCCTGTGTGCCGCGTGATTGGAGATGATTGGCAGTGGAAAGTACCTGACCAGGCGAAGGGGCGTGAGAACCGGGTGGGGTTGGGGAGCAGCGAGGCAAGAGTAAGGGGCACGGAGGCAATCGAGCGTTCCGTTTGGCGACGATTTTGCGTGGAGTGCAAACTTCCCTTGCGCCAGGAGGGATGTGGCTGGGACGCCGGGGGGGGCTGGGCCTTCCCCGGGTGGCAGCGGCTGCGTTCTTCCGACCGACCTGGTTTAAGCGGCGGGGCGGGCGGCGTTCCTGTCCAGCGGTACCGAAGGTGCCGGAGGCGGGTGTTTCCAGCGGCGTGCACGCCACCGCGCGAAACGGTTTGTTCGGCGAGTGACGGAGGGCCAGCGATTTCCTCGGGTACCGGTCTTTCTCGGGCGTTCACGGTGGCTTTGGTTTTTTGCCACTTAGGGAAGCGTTAGATCCTTATGCGTGGCGGATTCGTGACATTCGGCCGGTGGCAAGTTGCCCAGCGCGATGAACAGAGACACTGGGTGAGTCGGCTGCAGGACACTGTGGAGCCAGAGAGGGGAAAAGAGAGGCTGAAGGAGCGTGCAGGAGAGATTGAGCGATATGTGCGGGGGCATGGTTCATTCGCGGAAAGGCCAGTTTTGGAAATAGGCATTGCTGGAATGGGGGAGATTGGCTTTCTGCAATACCCTGGGCGGTATGCGTTTGATCGTTTAGCGCTAGTTTTCCTGCGCGCCTTCCCACAGGTGTGTCACGGTTTTCCACAGCTGCCTGCAACGGGGGAGTGCCTTTCGTTCGCCGGTCAGTCGTTTGACGTTGTTATTGCCGTCAACCTCCTTGACGAAGCGCTAGCGCCAGCCAGCGTGATGCGTGAGATGACGCGTGTGTGCAGGTTGGGGGATACGTTTGCCCGGAGAAACACGTTTACTGGAAGGCTGGTGGGGGTATCAGGGGGCTTACTCGAGAAGCTCTGGCGCACAAGTGGACTACCTGTGCTGCGTACCAAGGATGCCCACACGATCAGCCGAGCGGTGCTGGAATGTCTTCTGAGACAACCCACGCTCGAACCCGTGGGACAGAGCTACACGTCTTGGAGCGATGGGCGCAGACATTTCCGTGCGGCGTCAAGTTTTAAGGTGAAAGCTCTGACAGGTTACGGGCTGTTTCCTATTGTTGTTCCCCGGGGTCTCTCGAAGACGCTTTGGCGGGCAGCTGTATGGTACCTGGCACACTTAAAGCTTGGCTAACAGGAATCAGGCGGGTGCGGCTAAATTTGCGGCGCCTCTTCGAAGGGGAAGGCTGGCCACCACCGTCAACAGCACGCAGCCGCTGCCCGTTGATTAGCGAGAGATGACGATGGGACGAGTGGCGCCCGACCGAGAACTTCAGCTGCGGCCGGGTCACGGTGCTGGCCTCTGCCCTGTGTGCAGCAGAGAGACAGAAGTCGTGTTCGGCGGAATCGAAGGTCGGTACATAATGCTGAGGTGCGCGGCTTGTTCCGTCGAGTTTGCCTCTCCGTTAGAACCGGCCGGCACGGTTGAGTACGACAAATCTTACAACAGGCCTGCTGGAGGACGGCGGCCGCGGACCGTACGGGAGGCGCTGACCAGAATCAGACAGGCGCCGCGCTACAAGGCCTTCTTCAACCAGGTTCCGATCTCGCCAGGTGTCAGACTGCTCGACATTGGATGTGGCACGGGCGCATTTCTTGTGGAGGCGGCCCGCCGTGGGGCGGACGTTTACGGGGTGGATCTGGCCGCGTCAGCTGTTTCATATGCGAGGACCGAGTTCGGGTTGCGGAACGTTGCTGTTGTTGCTGAAGGGCAATTGCCGGATGAGTGGGGCTACTTTGATGTCATAACTGCTTTCGAGGTTGTCGAGCACATTACGTCCCCTCGAGGCTTAGTTGCTTGGGGATTTGAGCACCTACGGCCGGCTGGGTCGTTCTTCATTACTGTGCCAGATGCGGAGCGGCTGGAGGTGAAGGTCGGTCGTCGGCCAGCCGGTGACCGACCGCCGAATCACTTAACGCGCTGGTGCCCACAAGCATTGGAAAAGCTTTTGTGGACGCAACCTTGGTGTGAGGTGCGAGTCAGCCGCACAGCGCTTGAACTTACCGAAGTGCTGGCGGCGGTAGCTCCGAGGGCGCCCAGAACCACGAAGGGTACCAATATGGTAAGGGCTAGCCAGCACCACGGATTTGTTGGTTCTTTGATCAGGCGGAGTCAAGTCCCTGGAATGATTCGAGATGCTGCAAACCGTCTCCTTTGGCACGCCTTCCCGCTTTGCGCTAGGGTTGGTGTCTACGGGCACTCGCTCGTCGGACAAGCCGTTAGGTCTCGAGAGACCCGATGAAACTCGCAGGATTATTGCAAAGTGCAGTGAGTTCCACGGGTTATCCTCATTGGTGGGATCGTCCGTCTTGCGGTTCCTCTTACCGGATGGGCAAGTACCAGCCGCGCTACGTGGCGCACCGGCTGTTGGCCAAGGCGGAGGCGGCAGTGCGGCGCAGGGACGCGCGGGCTGTAATGGGTAGTGCGCTCGCAGCACTAATGGTAGGGGGTGTTTTGGGACTGAAGGCAGTACATGGCGCCATGGTACTTCTTGCATTTGGGTTTGTCTGTTGTTCGTCTTTGATCCCGTTGGTGGGACTGGCCGGTTTGACGACAGTGGCGGCCACTCTGAACACGAAGGCGCTGCTTGCTTACCGAATGACCATTGCAGGGAATTCCCTCCCTATAAATGTCGTCGAGATGGTTGCAGTCATGTGTGCACCGGCTGTTGCTGCTTGCCTGGCACGAACGCGAGGGCAATGGAGCCGGCGCACCGCGGAGATGGACGTCAAATTGGTGGTTTTGGCGATGGTCTTCCTCCTGGGCACTGCGTGCGGGGCGATACGGGGCAATCCGTGGTACGACATTGCATGGGGGCTTCGCCACATGGTGCTGATATCCTTTGCGTACTGGTTTACGCGGATATCGTTGGCGCGCATCAAAGAGTTGCGCTGTCTGGTCACCTTATTGGTAATTGGTGCTACGTTGGACGCCGTTCAAGGCTATGCGAGTCTCGCGGAACGTTTAAGTGCGCATAGCACTGGGCTTCCTCGGGATAACTGGGTGACATCCGGATTCTATAGTATCGGCTTTGTGATTGCGATGGCGCTTAGGCTGCACGGGGTTAACGTCTTGGGGAACCGGCTCACAGCGCTCGCTGTGATTTGCGTGTGCGGTGGCTGGTTTGTCGCTTCTTTCCGGCGCGCTGGCATGCTACTGCTACCCATCCTTTTCGCTATTTTGGGTGGCGCGGTGCTTTCGAGGGCAAGAGCGAGAGTGAAGAGTTTCATGAGAGCGCGTGCTTTGCTGGTACCGGGCGTCACGATTCTTTGTTTCTTGTTTGTGCCCGAGGTGGCCACTGAGAGGTGGCTCGAGACACTATACGGCGCCCTTTCATCGCTCTTACGCGAACAGGTTGATGTGTCGGTAAGTGCCAGGCTTAGCTCCCTGCGTGCATTGCTTACCTGGTTTGGGGATCACCCATGGCTGGTTCTAACCGGTGGTGGCCTAGGTACGACGTACGAATACTTCGCAGAAGGCTCTTATGGCCCTATGCGTTCGCCGGGAATGGGAGTCTATGGGTATTACTTGCTTAATCTCGGTGTGATTGGGTTGGGAACCCTCGTTTGGATTCAACTTCGATTTCTACGCTTCACAAGTAGGCTCTGGGCAGAGGCGGATAATCCATATGGGCAAGGCCTCGCGCTCGCTCTGCTGGTCTATGGGGTTTATGTAATGGCGACGATGGTGCCAAGCGGGAACTTTTTGATGCCGCAGCTATCGGTCTTGTACGGCGTCTTCCTGGCGCTTCCGTGCGCGGTTCGCTCGCTTTGCCCGTTGGGTCCCAGGACAGGAGTGGCGCGCGAATGACAAGCAAGAGAATCGGGACGCTTGCGGTCATATCCCGTTCAGTCTTTGTTGACCATGGCCACAAGCTCGGGTTTCACCCGCTGGACGGAGCTTACATTGACCGTCTCGCGAGCTACTTTGAGCGAGTAGTATTGTATGCCCCAATTATTAGGCGGGGGACAGGCTCGTACAGCGTATTTCAGGGCTACGACTATGAGATGCAGGCTCGGAATCTGGAAGTGGAGGGGCTTCCGGCTGGATCTGTGGCATCTGGGGGCCTGTGCGAGGCGACTTTTCGCCTCGCGCGGGTGTGGTGTTACTTACTTAAGGAAAGCCGCGCATGGGATTTTGCGTACGTTTTCATGCCGTCTCCAGTGGGAGTTGCAGCCGCTACAATATGTTTGGTATCCGGTGTAAATTACGCAGCGTACCTCGGGGCTGAGTGGGCCCGATTCGCCCAAATGCACTTCCGGTGGAGAGGCGTTAGAGGGGTTGTGTTGCACAAGCCGTACGTGATCGCTGCTGGCCTCCTTGAGCAGTGGGTGATGCGACATGCCAGGCTCCGTGTTGTCGTAGGGCCAAAGCTGTTCGAACGATACCGCTCGCTCGCCCCGACGATGGAAACGCCGCCGCTCCTGAAGTTAGGTAAAAGCGATTTCTACTGGAGGCTGGACACCTGCCAAAGAACGCCGATCACGTGTTTAACGGTGGCATCACTGCATCCCAGGAAGGGGCTTTCATACTTACTGAAGGCTTTGGCTTTGTTGCGTGAGCGCGGGTGGAGAATTGTCCTCGAAGTGGTGGGGAGTGGGGAGTCACTGTTTGACCTGCAACGGCTGGCGTTCCAGCTTAACATCGATCGCCATGTGCGGTTTTCCGGATACTTGTCGAACGGACCCAGCCTTTTTGCCATGTACCGGGCGGCAGACATCTTTGTTTTGCCCACCCTTGGCGAAGGATTCCCCAGGGTGCTTTATGAAGCGATGGCACACGGCCTTCCCATCGTCACTACGAGTGTGGACAGCATTCCGTACCTGATAAGGCACGGCAGCGAAGGGCTGCTAGTCGCCCCGCGTTGTCCTGAGGCCTTAGCGTCAGCCGTAGAAACGATAATCACGGACAAGGAGCTGCGTCAGCGTTTAATACGCAACGGCCTCGCCATGGCCGAGCGGGTAATCGGTGCAGACCCCGCGAAGAAGGCTGCTGCCGAAATCTTCAGTGTGCTGGTGAATGAGCATAATTTGCCTAAGAGGGGGTTCGCAGCGGCGACGCCGGACGGCCATGACGGAGGCGCTTCGTGACCTGACTCGTGTTTGGAAGACGTGCAATGAGGGAGTTTGCGAGTATTAGCTGCACGGCCTCAGGCTACCTTGAGAGGTACCAGAAGGTGCAGGTCAACACGGGCTTCCAGTGGGCAGCCAGTTTTTTGGCGGGCAAGAAGGTGCTCGATCTCGGGTGTGGCAATGGCGAATACTTGGCGCGCTTAGGGCCTGGGTGTGTAGGCGTCGACGTTTCCTTTCGCAATGTGGCCATCTGTCAGCAACGTGGGTTATTAGTGAGACAGCTAGACGTGAACCGAGGTCTCGATATTTTCGAAGACGCTGCGTTCGAAGCGGTTCTTTGTGCGCACCTGCTTGAGCACCTGGATAGTCCCATCAGAGCGCTGCGGGAAATCAACCGCGTTATCGCCCCGGGGGGAGTTGTCGTGATCGGCCTGCCCGTGGAAGGCGGCTTGAGTCGAACCGGTAGATCGTATTACCGCAAACACGAAGGTCACCTTCAAAGCTTTTCGCTCGAAAACTTGTTGCATCTGCTGAGGTTGACAGGCTTTCGCACAATGGCGTGGTATTACGAGCTGCCGCTGTTAGACAGGTTAGCGCGTGGGAAGCTACTGCCTCCCCTGCAACGTTTGCCGGCTTGGATGCTGTCGCGAGTAGCCAAGGGTCTTTGGGTAGCTGCACGGAAGGAGGCGAAACCTCGGGCCCCGTTTGTGAATAATGGTCACACTGAAGCCTAGGCGCATAAGCTACAGTTTGGATGCTGGCAGAAGTGGCGCCGCATCGCGGCCGGTCAGGGTAGCGGTAGTTCAGGAGATCCTGGCTCACTACCGGGTCCCCATTTTTCAGCGGTTGGCAACTACAGAGGGCATAGAGCTCTGTGTCTATTACGGGGCGGGAATGCGCGGGTACCCCAAGCGAAGTGTAACGAATCGCGAAGGTGTGCCCGGCAAAATGGTGCGGAATTACTACCTCCGGTGGGGTGACCTCACCTTGTGTTTTCAACCTGGCGTGTTGCGGCACCTCTTCTTGGGCAACTACGATGTCATTATTTGCGGCGATTCACCGTGGATTGTTACAAATCTTCTGTTGCTTCTTTATAGGAAGTTGCGAGGTGCCAAACTCATTGCGTGGGGCGGGACCAGAGAGCCAGCCGTAGTGACCCTGCCAAGGCGCGTCTTCAGGTACCTCGGGAAAGCAGCTAAGAGGCACCTATATCGGCACATTGATGCGTTTATCGCATACGGGACATGGGGCGCACGGTATTTTGCCTCGATGGGTGTCCCCGGTTGGAAGATCTTCATTGCATACAACTCGATAGACACGGAGAGGGCATTCCGGCTCAAGCGGCAAGTGAGTATCGAGGACCGACGTACATGGGGCGTTCTTGAGGGGACCTCTCTTGGGCAGAGCTTGAGTGTGTTGTACGTAGGGGCACTCCTTCGAGAGAAGAAAATCGACAACCTTTTGGCTGCCTACAGCCGGATCGTTACAGGTGCGTCCGCATCTGACCCCTGGTTGTTGATCGTGGGTGACGGCCCTGAGCGTGAACGGCTCGAAGCGTTAACGGCAGCGCTTCGGCTGGACAGGGTTCGGTTCTTCGGCCGGCTGGGGGATGAAGATCTCGCAAGGCTCATGGTGGTAGCTGATGTAGTGGTCTTGCCTGGCCACGGCGGGCTGGCTGTGCAGCAAGCGCTGGCCTTTGGCAAGCCCGTGATTGTTGGCGAGGCCGACGGTACCGAAAGCGATTTGGTGCAGGATGGCGTGAATGGGTTTCGGCTTCAATCGGGCGGGAGCGTGGATGAGCTTGCGTGCAAATTGCGGTGTGTTCTAGGCGATGCCACTTTGCGAAGGGCTATGGGCAATGCCTCAACGGCAACCGTTCGTGAGCGCGTGAATGTTGACGTAATGTTGCAAGGTTTTCTCGGGGCGCTTCGGTTTGTCAACCAGGCTGGATGAGGGGCGGGGTGTTGAGCATTAGACGCGCCTGGATGATCCTTAAGCGCGAGACCAAATTTACGCGGAGGATGGAGGTAAGGGCTATCGCGGGGTGGGCAGCGGTGAGGGAGGCTGATGTCATGTGTGATATCGGCTGCGGGGATGGCTATTACACGTGGCGCCTAGGACGGGCTGCTCGCCTTGTGGTTGGAGTCGACGTGGATATGGACGCTCTGCAGCGGGCTAAGCGTGGGAAATACCCCCACTGTGAGTTTGTTGTAGCTTCGGCAGAGGCGCTTCCATTTCGCGCTAACGTTTTTACGAAAATCGTAAGCGTTTGCGCTTTGGAGCACTTTTCCAACGATGGGCGGGCGCTGGGGGAAATCAGCCGGGTGTTGAGGCCTGGATGCTGCGTTTGCCTTAGCGTAGACAGCCTCACCTGTTCGTGGATCCCGGTGAGGTGGCGGGAGGCACACCGCCGAAACGCGAAAGTTCTCAATTACTACGATCATACTAGCTTAGCTGACAAATTGGCGGCGGCTGGACTCGCACCGGACAGGTGGCGTTACCTTGTAACGTCGCGACTTTCTAGTTTTCTAGTGAGGCTGGGATCGCTTTGGGGAGGGCGGATGTTCTCTGTAACCTGCCCGATTTTCTATCCTCTAGTGTTGCTGAGTGACAGGATCACGAACACGAGGCGTGGCGGTCACAAATTGGCTATCCGCGCGTTCGCGGTTGAACCACCCCGAGGGAGCAACAGGCTTGCTGGTGCCGAGGGTCAAGCCGGACGGAAGGGCTGACGCATGCGGATAGGGCTTGATTTGCTTTCGGAGGTCGCGGGCCGGTCATCGGGAACGGAAACGTACTTGATGGGCTTCCTAAAAGCACTTGCGGCAGCGACTGCGGATGATAGTGAGGTATTCCTGTTCGTCAACTCGCAAAACGCCCGTTTGTACGAGGTACAAGGCACGCGGTTCCACCACGTCCGGCTTCCTTTTTCTAATAGGCAGCCTGGGTTACGCGTCCTGAGCCAACTGTTCCTCATTCCTTACCACGCGAGGAGCCTTGGCCTGGACGTCGTCAACTTTCTCGGAACTACCGGCGCCTTCTTCGCAGGGTGCGCGACTGTTCAGCACGTCAAGACACTGCACCATCTTTTGTGCCCGAAGGCCGTTTTGCCAAGCAGAGCTCTGTTCAGGAGGTTTTTGATGGGGCCGTCGGCTCGCGCTGCCGATCTCGTGATCGCGAACACGGAGAGTACAAGAGGGGCGGTTATCCGATTGCTCAGAGTGCCACCCGCACAGGTGAGGGTTGTGCCCGAAGCTGTCGACCACTCGATTTTCTTCCCGAGAGTTCTGGATGACCAGTACGGGGTGACTCTCGCGAAGTATCGTATACGGCGGCCCTATTTACTTTTTGTCTCATCTCTTTGGCCGTACAAGAACGTGCACGGCTTTCTTCGGGCCTGCGGTGTGTTGACTGCCGCCCATGCGATTCCTCATAGTTTCGTCGTTGTGGGTGGCCTGGGGCCTTCGCGTTATCAGGCGCGGCTTCAAGAGCTAGCTAACCAACCCAACCTCCGCGGCAGGGTGCTTTTTCTTGGCCACCTTCGAGACCGTAGGGAGATTAGGGACATCTACGTCGGTGCCGATGTTTATGTTCAGCCCTCCTATGAGGAAACCTTCGGTCTAACCGTCCTGGAAGCCATGGCTTGCGGTGTTCCCGTCGTTGCGGCCGACCGTGGCGCGATTCCGGAAGTTGCGGGGGATGCGGCCTTGTTGGTTAACCCCGACGACGCGAAGGCAATAGCCGATAGCATATGGTGGGTGATAAGCGACCACCGGCGTCGGCAGCAACTGAAGGAGAAAGGGCTTTTGAGGGCCCGTAGCTTCAGTTGGGTGCGCACCGCTGCGGAGACGCTTGAGGTGTACCGAGCGGCGGTTCAGATTAGGGCAAAGGGGGGGCGTCAACTGCCGTGACTGCTGTTTTGACTGTAACAGATGCCTTTGTTTGGCGATCATGTTGTGGCGCAACACGCGCTCAGCTGGGCCTAGCAAGGGAACATCGCCCTTTCGGTGGCCGGACGGCCCTGCTCAAGTTCCGTAGTAGCGCGCTTAGAAACGGAGAGGGCATGCCAGCATGGTGGTGGGAGCCGCCGTATGAATTTCGGACGTGTTTCCGGCTAGCCCGGCACTCGAGGTGCGCTGGTGTTGGCGATGCAACGCGGTGCCGGAACGTTGGCCTGCCCCATCGGCCCAGTAAGCCGGTCAATGGGCCGAGCGCCAACAATGCCTTGGCGTGTTGGGACGTGAGGAGGTTGGCTTATTGGGCACGCTAAGAGGTGGGGCACCATGGTGCGCCGACTGCTGACCCAGGTGCGGCCGGGCGGCGCTGTGGCGGTTGCCTCTCCGCGGAACACGGAAGAGGAACGGACCCGCCAGGTCGAGTATTATCGCAAGACCACGGGCGCCGAGGACGAGATAACTCGCCCGAGGTGCTACCCCCGGGCGGTGCGCTACTTGCTTACCTTGAAGGTTCGGTTGGCACTGTCCGCGCTTCGGTTTGAGCGCCCAGGGGGACGCTTGCTTGCGGTCTGTTGTGGCTCTGGGATGGATGCAGAATGGCTAGCGCGACGTGGGTTCAAAGTCGTGGGGGTAGATTTTTCCCGCGAGGCGGTTCTTCGGGCGAAAGAAAGGGCCAGGAGGTACGGTGTTCATTATGATTTGGTAGTCGGAGACGCAGAGCACCTGCCGTTTCGCGACGGTGCATTTGACGTCACATTCGTACACGACGGACTTCATCACCTCTCGGATGCATACCGAGGCGTCCGGGAGATGGTAAGAGTTGCGACGCGGGCGGTGGCAATTGCCGAACCGGCCAATGGCGTGCTTACCCGACTTGCAGTTAGGCTGGGCCTTGCCGGCAGATACGAGGAAGCGGGGAACTACGTTTTCCGCTTGAGCGAACGGCGCTTAGCTCAGGTGTTTTCCCAGGCCGGTGCCCGCGGGTGGGCTTTTCGCCGTGACTTCATCTACTACCAGCCGTGGACTTTCAAGTTCTATAAGATATGCGATCGCGACCCCATGTTTCTGCTCTTCAAGTTGTGCTTTTACCTCTGCAACCTCACCGTTGGACGTTGGGGGAACTCGTTGAAGGCGGTGGCTTGGAAGGCCTGAGATGTGCGCCATCTGCGGCACTTACGGCTTCAGTGATAGGGAGCTGCTCCAGCAAATGTGCGATGTCATGATGCATCGGGGCCCGGACGACGAGGGCTTCTACGTTGGCGACCAGGTGGGTCTGGGCATGCGTCGCCTTAGCATAATCGATGTGAGAGGCGGGCACCAGCCGATTTGCAACGAGGATAGGACAGTTTGGGTGGTGTTCAACGGAGAGATCTACAACTTCCGTGAGTTGCGCGTGGAGCTCGAAAAGCGAGGCCATCATTTTCGGACCGGGACAGATACAGAGGTCTTAGTTCATGCGTATGAGGAGTTTGGCGATTCCTTGGTGCAGAGGATTAGAGGGATGTTCGCCTTTGCGATTTGGGATTCAAGAACCAGGCGCCTCTTGCTTGCCCGAGACCGTGTCGGCATGAAGCCACTATATTACAGGTGGCAGTGTGGCAGGCTTTGGTTCGCCTCGGAGATAAAAGGCATCCTGCAGTCGGGCTGCTCGCGCGAGTTGGATTTTTTCGCGTTGCACGAGTATTTTTCGCTTGCGCACGTGCCAGCACCGCGCACGATTTTCAAGGACATCCGCAAACTCCTGCCGGGGCATATTCTCGTGTGTTCTGACGGGAGCATGAGCGTACACCGGTATTGGGACCCGATGCCACCAAAGCGCCGGACGCTCGATTGGGACAGCGCGAAAGCCGAGACACGGCGGTTATTGGAGGAAAGCGTGCGGGAGCACCTTGTTTCCGATGTCCCACTTGGGGCGTTTCTCAGCGGCGGCGTGGACTCTACCGCTATCGTCGCCTTTATGGCCAGACATAGCCAAGAAGCGGTCCGCACCTTTTCGCTAGGATTCGAGAAACGCGCTTGCTACTTTGACGAATTAGCCTATGCCAGGATCGCCGCAGCGCACTTCGGCACCAGACACACTGAGATTCCTGTGACGGTGGATGTGGTGGATCTCCTGCCGCAGGTGATTTCCCACTTTGACGAGCCCTTCGCCAACGACACTGCCTTGGTCATGTACCTGCTCTCCAAGGAGGTGAGGAGGCATGTGACCGTTGTGCTCAGTGGGACTGGCGGTGACGAGTTATTCGCCGGTTACAATCGCTACGTCGGAATGCGACTGGCCGAGCTTTACAGCAAGGCGCCTCGCCTTCTCAGGAAGGTGATGGCTGACGTAGTCGCACAGGTGATCTCGGAGCGCGTTGATGGCCGCCACTTCCCCCGCTGGCTCCGGGAATTCACGGCAGCAGGCCTGGTAGGGAGCGAAGACCGGTATCTGAGTTGGGTGACATATTTCAGCGAGGAGGCAAAGCATGAGCTTTATGGCGACCTACTGCGTGAGCTGTGCAACGGCGCCAGCGGTGCCTCGATAGTGCAGAGCTGTTTACGGGCACTCGACGATCGGCGGGACTATGGAGATGCCATGTTCTACGCAGACGTTAAGGAGTACCTTCCGAACGATCAACTCGAGTACAGCGAAAAGATGAGTATGGCTCACTCCTTGGAGCTGAGGGTTCCCTTTTGCGACCACCGGCTCGTCGAGTTCTGTGCATCTGTACCGCTCTCTTTGAAAACGAGAGGATTCAGACCGAAGCGGCTTCTCAAAGAAGCGCTGCGCGGGCTTGTTCCGGATCAGATAATCGACCGGCCCAAACATGGATTGCATGCTCCGATCGGTATTTGGCTTCAGACCGATCTGGCACCGCTCCTCGGGCGCCTTTTGTCCCGTGAGGTAGTGGAGAGAAGAGGCTATTTTCGTTACCAGGCTATCCAAAAACTCATCGGCCTCCATAACTCCGGCAAGCGGGACTTGTCATGGCAGATCTGGATGCTCCTGGTATTCGAGTTGTGGCACATGGCGTACCTGGATGGGGGCATCACAGCGACGCAATGGTCGCATTTGGGTGATCGCTGGGCGTAAGTCAGATGGCAGCATTTGGATTCCATGCCAGTGGTATCGAGAAATCGAGCGACCCTGCGGACGGTCGCGGTGGCAGCCAGGGGTGGCTCGACGCCGGGCCAGCGCTTGCGGTATGGCTGAGCACCGGTGTTGCGATGACGTCGGCAGAGGCGACGCCGTTGGGGTGCACTTCAGCCGTGGGTGGCCTTGACGTTGATAGGCAAGTTCCTCTTGAGCGAAATCTTCGCTGCGGCCGAACTCGGGAGGGTTAGACGCTTGGATTTCAAAGCGCTGGCGGGATTGTGGGACAATCTCTGGGGAACGTTTCTGTGAAACAGCTTGTGCAAAACTACCGCACCGGTGATTTGAGAATCGAGGAGGTTCCACCGCCGGCGGTTCGCCCCGGTGGTGTGCTCGTCCGCAACGCCTTCTCACTCATAAGCGCCGGCACCGAGCGGAGCATGATCGAGCTGGCGAGAAAGAGCCTGCTCGAGAAGGCGCGGTCGCGGCCGGACCTCGTGCGTAAGGTTCTGGAGAAGGCGCGTACCGAGGGCCCGCTGGTGGCTTACCAGAAGGCCAGGGAGCGCCTGGATGCTCCGATGCCCCTGGGTTACAGCAGTGCAGGTGTCGTGATCGAGGTGGGGGAGGGCGTCTGCGACCTACGAGTGGGTGACTCGGTGGCGTGCGCCGGTATTGGGTACGCGTCGCACGCCGAGGTAGTGTTCGTGCCGCGAAACCTCTGTGTGAAGGTGCCGACGGGGACTTTTGCCGCGTCTAACGGTGGCCTAGCTACCCACGCTTCACTGCGCTACCAGGCTGCACCGCTGGTACAGCCGCTCGGATTGGATGAGGCAGCCTATACCACAGTGGGCGCGATCGCGCTCGAGGCGGTACGGGTGTCGGATGTGCGCCTCGGAGAAGCGGTGGTTGTGATCGGCCTCGGCTTGGTTGGCCTGTTGGCCGTTCAAATCCTGAAGGCGGCTGGCTGTCGCGTGCTTGGCCTCGATATCGACGCCTCCCGATGCCGGCTAGCCGAGCGGCTCGGCGCAGATGCTGCGACGGGCGATATGGCAAGCGCGGTAGCCGCTTTGTCGGCGGTTTTCGGCCTGCCCGGTGCCGATGCGGTGCTCGTTACTGCCGCTTCGGAATCGAGCCAGCCTTTGCTTTTTGCTGGGGAGCTTGCCCGGGACCGGGGGCGCGTCGTGGTGGTAGGCAGTGTCGGTACGGAGGTGCCGCGCAAGCTCTACTATGAGAAGGCGCTCGAGGTCAGAATGTCCCGCTCTTATGGGCCGGGCCGATACGAGAGGCTCTACGAGGAGAAGGGAGTAGAATACCCAATCGGGTACGTACGCTGGACGGAAAACCGGAATATGCAGGCTTTCCTTCAACTGCTGGCCGAGCGCAAAGTTGATGTACGCTCCCTGACGACGCACCGTTTTGCCATCTGCAATGCGCTGGACGCCTACGCGCTAATTACCGAGAGACGCGAGCCTCATGTCGGCGTACTGCTTTCCTATCCGGAGGGACTGCAACTTGCGCCTAAGATCGAGGTAAGGTTTGCCACGAACGGCAAGCGTCTTGCTCGTCAGAGGCTAAGGCCGCAGGTTGGGCTGGGTGTGATCGGTGCCGGCGGCTTCGCGCGGGCGGTGCTTCTACCGGCGCTTCGCCAAATCGATGGTGTTTCGCTCAGGGGGATCTGCTCGCAAGGGGGATTGAGCGCGAGGGCGGCTGCGGAACGTTACGGGTTCGAATACTGCTGTTCTGACCCGCGGCAGCTTTTCGATGATCCGGGGATCGATGGGATTGTTATCGCCACGAGACCAGGATCGCATGCGGCGCTTGCGGTTTCAGCGCTGGAGGCAGGAAAAAAAATATTCGTCGAGAAGCCCCTGGCGGTGAATTTAGAACAGTTACGCCTCCTGGCTGGAGCTGCCCGGAATGGGGGGTATATCTTTGTCGGCTTCAACCGTAGGTATTCCCCATTTGCGCGCCACTTGAAGTCTTTCCTAGGCCAACGCAGAAACCCGCTGGTTGCCCTTTATCGGGTAAGCGCTAACTTTCTTCGGCCGGATGACTGGCAGCACGATATAGAGGAAGGAGGCGGGAGAATCGTGGGGGAGGCGGCGCATTTCGTCGACCTGTTGAGCTACCTCGTTGGGACGCCGCCTGAATCCGTTTGGGCGCGTGCAATTGGTGGGGCACCGGCGAACGTCTTTGTCCATGAAAATGCTGCCTTGACCTTGTCTTTCAACGACGGTTCGCTCGCGACGATTATCTATACTACCCAAGGGAGTGCGCGATTCCCGAAGGAACGCCTCGAAGTCTTTTTTGAGGGCGCGACGGCGGTTATAGATGACTTTCGTCGGCTCGAGTGTCTGCGTGAGGGAAGGCGCACGGTTCACCGAGCTTGGCTCGGGCATGACAAGGGACACAGGGCCGAGCTTTCCACTTTTGTGGAGACGGTGCGCTCCGGTGATCCGCCGCCCGTCTCCCTTCGCGAGTGCTTGCTAACGACTCTGTGCACATTGCGTGCGGTGGAATCCCTTCGAACGGGAGAGCTGCTTTCGGTGGATCCGACGCTTCTTGCGGCCGTGGAGGAAGCCGGCACGGCCTGAAGTGATGTTGGGGAGGGGGTGTCGGTGGAGGTGGTGCAGCGGGGTTCGTGGATAACGCAAGGCTGGGCCGAGGCCTTGGCGCTGCCCGAACGTGTGCGCCTTTATTTAGAGACGGCCCGGTACTTCCGGCCGAGCCAAATTATGGCTCGCCTTGCGCTTTACGCTAGACGTAGGAGCATTCACAGGCTGCCCCACTTGTTGGAGTGGCGGTACAAGCCCGCTCCGGATGAGGTGGTTCCAGCGAGCGAACCGCTTCTTCCCTTCGACCCCGAGGCAGTCGCCCAAACGCTTGCCGGGTCGCAGCACCTTGCGGAGGTTCGCAGGCGCCTCGATGAGCTTTTCTCTGGCCAGTTTACCTTCATGGAGCGTCCGGTGCACTTTTCCGATGGGATCGCGTGGAGCGCACCCGGTCAAGCTCGACTCTGGCTCTACAAGCTCCATTACTTTGCGTGGGTGTGGGGCCTAGTGCTCGCCAGCGCGTGTCAAGGCGACGGTACGCCGTACGAGTACTTCCGTAGGCTCGCCACCGATTGGATCGAGAGCAACCCGATTGCGCGCGGTGTCGGCTGGCATTCGTATCCACTGGCGCTTCGGCTAGTGAACTGGATTTATGCAGCCGAGGCATTCAAGACGCATCTGGAAGCCGACGAGAAATTCGCCGGCCGCTTTTGGACTAGCCTTTTCACTCAGGCTCGCTTTCTCGCCGACCACTTAGAGTGGGACTGTCGCGGAAACCATCTTTTCGAGAATGGCAGGGCGCTCCTTGTTGCAGGGCTCTTCTTCCAGGGCTCCCAGGCCGCCAGGTGGGTGCGTAAAGGCATGCGGATAATTGCGAAGGCCATGGAAGAACAAATCCTCCCAGACGGGTGCCATTTCGAGCGCAGTCCCATGTACCACACGATTGTGCTCAAAGGCTGTTTAGAGATTGCTGCCATTGCGCGCGTGCGGCTGGTGGCCTTACCGGAGCGTTTCGTCGAGAAGCTGCGCGCCATGGTCGAATTTGCCATCGCGTTTCGGCACCCGGACGGCAGAATTCCACTGTTTGGAGACTCGGCCTTCGAAGACACTCCGGTTCTTGAAGAGCTCTTGCCGGCCGCCGCGGTACTGCTCGGCGAGCCGCGCTACAAGGGCCTTGCGAAAAGATTCAGTCCCTTTGCCGCGTTTTTCCTGGGCCGGAAAGGGGCGGAAGCCTTTGCGGCTTTGGGGGACGGGGGAGGGCTCGCGAGCATCGATGTCGAGGCCTTTCCAGCGGCTCGCTTTTTTCTCTTTCCGCACGGCTCGGGAAACGTCTTGATTTTCGATGGGGGAGAGATCGGGCCCGACGAGGTGCCGGCCCATGGCCACTGCAACACGTTTGGCTACGAGCTTTCTGTGGGCGGCCGGCGGGTGGTTGTGGACTCCGGCGTTGAGACCTACGAGCCCGGCGAGTGGAGAAACTTCTACCGCAGCACGCGAGCGCATAACACCCTAACGGTGGATGGCTTGGAGCAGTCCGAGACGTGGGCTGCGTTCAGGGTGGCTCGCCGGGCGAGAGTGTCGGGTGCTCGCTGGGGCATCTCGCCGGCGCTCGCCTGGTTCTCGGCCTCGCACGACGGTTTTTGCCGGGTTGTTCGCGGGCTTTGCCACCGTCGCCTAGTTGTCTCGATCCCCGCTGTCTTGTGGCTGATCGCCGACCTCGTATGGGGTGCGACGGGCGAGCACAATATCGAGAGCTTCGTTCATCTGCACCCCGATTTCGGGGCGAGCCCAACCGCTGATCCGCACGGTCCGCTAGCCATCGCCACACCGGGAGAGGCCCCCGTTTTGTCTGTACTTCCCTTCGGGTTCGACCCGCCGGTGGTGGTGAGCCGTGGCACGCAGCCGCTTCAGGGTTGGTATTCCCCACAATTC
This sequence comes from Myxococcales bacterium, assembly GCA_037446155.1. Lineage (GTDB taxonomy): Bacteria > Desulfobacterota > Binatia > UTPRO1 > JBBIJE01 > JBBIJE01. The sequence goes on from JBBIJE010000013.1 coordinate 71,700, forward strand.
GGTCTCAGGCTTCCCAGCAGCGTCATCATTTTCCGGCGCCGTGCAAAGTTGCCACATTTGTGTGGCTACGTGTTGCTGCCGGGGCCGGTGAGTTCGGTGTCGATCGAGGCAAAGAGAGAGAACACAAGAGAGACCTATCGGGTTTCGAGCGACGGTGTTGCTTACAGCATCGCCTACACGGGTGAGAGCGCCAGCTTGCAAAGCTGAGGGAGGCGCAAGGTGCTCGTTTCGCGAGGAGGGGCGGAGATGTCAGAGAATGGGGGGATTTCTGTCTTTGGGCTCGGATACGTGGGGACGATCACCGCAGCCTCTCTTGCGCAAAAGGGGTGGCAGGTGGTGGGCGTGGATGTCAACCCCGCGAAGGTCGGTGCGGTGAGCCGAGGCTTCAGTCCAGTGGTCGAACCCGGCCTCTCGGACCTGGTTCACCAGATGGTGCGGGCCGGGCGCCTGCGAGCGACAACTGACCATCGGGAAGCCGTCGCGGTCTCAAACATATCGCTTGTCTGTGTGGGTACTCCGAGCGCTCCAGATGGTGGCTTGGATTTGACACACGTGCGTCAGGTAATTAGGCAAATCGGCAAGGCGCTGCGAAGCAAGGGCCCGGGCCACGTCGTGGTGGTGCGAAGCACCATGCTTCCAGGTTGCGCGGAGGCTGAGGTGTTGCCTCTCCTCGAGCGGGAGTCGGCCATGCGGGCCGGTGCTGACGTCGGCTTCTGCGTCAATCCGGAATTCCTGCGCGAGGGGAGCAGTCTGCGCGATTTCGAGGATCCCCCCTTTACACTGATCGGTGAACTGGACGCGCGCAGTGGGGAACGAGTGGCGGCTCTGTACGGAGGGCTACAAGCGCCGGTGATCCGGACGGACCTCAGAACGGCGGAAATGCTCAAGTACGCGAGCAACGCATGGCATGCTTTGAAGATCAGTTTCGCGAACGAGATCGGTAATTTTTGCCAGCGGCTCGGAGTCGACAGCCACCGCCTCATGGAGATCTTCTGCCGCGACACGAAGCTCAATATTTCCAGCGCCTACCTTAGGCCGGGCTTCGCTTTCGGGGGATCCTGCTTGCCCAAGGACCTGCGGGCCCTCCTGCACCGTGCGCAGTCGGAGCACCTCGAGTTACCGGTCTTGGAGGCTATCCCGAGAAGCAACGAGCTTCAGGCGCGGCTGGGGATCGAGATGGTATTGCGCTCGGGCAAGAGACGGGTCGGGGTCCTTGGATTTTCGTTCAAGGAGGACACCGATGACTTGAGGGAAAGCCCGATGGTGCTAGTGATCGAGACGCTCATCGGCAAGGGTTACGACGTCATGGTTTATGATGCCGACGTCGCGCTCGGGCGTGTCACCGGTGCCAATAAACGTTACATAGAGCAGGCAATTCCTCACATTGCCTCTATCATGTACGATGATCCGGCGGTGATCCTCGATCGTGCCGAAGTGGTAGTGATAGGAAAACGCTGCCCCAAGTTTCGCCAAATGGTGTCAGAGCTAAACGGAAGGCGCGTGGTGGTGGATCTGGTCAGGCTGTTCGATAAGCCGCCAGGAGAAGGTATCGAGTATAAGGGTATTTGCTGGTGACTCGGGTTAGGGCGAAAGCCCTGGGGAAAAAGGTGCGGGAGAGCGACGATAGGACCTGGGAGGCGAGGTAGGTGTGAGATTACTGGTTCTCACTTACCGCCTCCCTTGGCACACATTCACGGCGGACCGGTACACCATGCGCCACTTTCTGCAGTATTTCTCGAAGCGGCATGCTATTACGTTGCTGGCCTTTGCCGAGTCACAGGCGGAGGCTTGTCAGGCTGCGACGCTAAGCCCATTTTGCGAACGAGTTCTCCCGGTTGTGCTGCCCCGCTGGTATCAGTGCGGCCAGGCGATACGGGGGCTTGCTTCGGCAGAGCCGCTCAGCGTATGGTTTTATCGGTCCCCGGCGATGGCGCGGGCAGTCAGGAAGGTGGTGACTGGAGGGACCGTTGATCTCGCCTACGTCTATCACCTCCGCATGGCACAGTACCTTGCGGACCTCCGCATCATTCCGAGGTGCATAGCGCTTCAGCCCGTTCAAATCCTTAACCTGCAGCGGTTCAAAGAAAACACGAAGCACCCGCTGTGGCGGGCTTTGTATCTGCTCGAGTACCGACGCATGCGTCGATACGAGCCCATGATAGCGCGATCCTTTGATCGCTGCCTTCTCATTTCCGAGAAGGACAGAGAATCGTTAGACGAGAATGGCGAACTCACCAATATCTTTTTCAACCCCCACGGCCTCGACCCGGAGTTCTTCAAGCCGAACCCGCAGGTGCCCAAGGAACCTTGTTTGATCGTGTTCCACGGCAGCATGAGGTACCGGGCTAATGCAGATGCGATTACCTACTTTTGCCGGGAGATATTCCCGATCATCAAGAATGAAAAGCCTCAAGCCAAGCTGGCGGTGGTGGGCTACGAACCGCCAGCGGTAGTGAGGGCGCTTGCCCGCGATGATTCAGTGGTGGTCACTGGGAGCGTGGATGACGTGCGGCCCTACCTTTGGCGGGCCGAGGTAGCCATTGACCCGCTGCGCATCGGCGCGGGACTTCAAAATAAGGTGCTGGAGAGCATGGCGACAGCACTTCCTGTTGTCGCGACGAGCCTGGCCAACGAAGGCATCGGAGCAAAGGCGGGCGCGGAGATCCTCTTGGCGAACGACCCCCGGGAGTTCGCAGCGAAGGTCTGCCTGCTTTTTCGCGACCGCGCATTGGCAAGGCGGCTGAGCGCCGCGGGTCGCAGATTCGTAGAAAGACACTGGTCTTGGGAAACGCATTACCGCCCATTGGAAGACCTCTTCGAGGAGCTCGTGTCCACCGCGGGCGACCGAGGATGGGGTACCGGGAGGGCGGAGCTAGCGTAAAGGGAGGATTCTCCTGGTATCGGCAGCACGGCGGCGGCCTTGGGAGTGAGCGATGGGGGCTCAAGAGAGGGCGAAACATTCCAGAGGGGCTCGGGTGAAAGCTTGGTATCGCCCCGGAGACGAGCAGGGGTATCTAAAGCGCCTCTTGGACATCGTCGGCTCATCTGTTCTTCTTCTCTTCCTTGCGCCCGTTCTTCTCCTCATTGCGGTTATCGTCAAGCTCACCTCCCCCGGCCCGATTTTCTATCGCTGGCGGGTCGTGGGCCAAGGGGGCAGGCCCTTTACGAGCTACAAATTCCGCACGATGGTGCAGAATGCCGATGAGCTCAAGGCGGGGCTTCTGGAAAAGAACGAGATGGGCGGGCCGGTTTTCAAGATGAAGGACGACCCTCGGGTGACCGCCGTCGGCCGCTGGCTTCGGCGCTACAGCCTCGATGAGCTGCCGCAGCTTTGGAGCGTCCTCAAGGGCGATATGAGCCTGGTTGGACCGAGGCCTCCGCTTCAGAGCGAGTATGTGCACTTTGCCGAATGGCAAAGGCGAAAGCTTAGCGTAAAGCCCGGTATCACCTGCCTCTGGCAAGTGAGCGGCAGAAACCAGGTGAGAGATTTCGACGACTGGGTCAGAATGGATCTCGAATACGTGGACAACTGGTCGCTTTGGTTGGATATCAAGATTCTCGCCCGCACGGCGCTAGCCGTGTTGAAAGGGACCGGTCTGTAGGGCAGGGGAGGGAAGATGCGCGCCCTGGTCAGCGGCGGTGCGGGATTCATAGGATCGCATATCGTGGACGCCCTTCTGGCGCGGGGGGTGGAGGTCACGATCCTGGATAACTTCCAGCCCCGGGTTCATCCCAAGGGGCGCCCACCCTATCTTCCGCAACAAGCGCGCGTGGTGGAAGGGAGTGTGACCGACCGGAGGGCCTGGGAGCAGGCCTTGGACGGGGTTTCGGTGATTTTCCACGAGGCCGCCTACCAGGACTACATGCCGGATTTCTCTACCTTTCTCTCGGTGAACGCAGCCGGCACGGCGCTTCTCTACGAGCTCATAGTCGAGCGCAGGCAAGAGATCGAACGAGTGATCGTGGCTTCTTCGCAGGCCGTGTACGGGGAGGGCCAGTATCGCTGCGAGGAGCACGGGCTCTTTCAGCCCCCGGCGCGCCCGCGCGCGCAGTTGGACCGCGGTTGCTGGGATGTGCTCTGCCCGCTCTGCGGCGCTGCCGCATCCGACGAACCTCTCGATGAAGATTACCACAACCCCTTCAACGCCTACGCCGTATCGAAGCTTGCCGAAGAGCTGACGGCTCTTAGGCTCGGTGCTTTGCATGGAATACCAACCGTGGCGCTTCGCTATTCGATCACTCAGGGGCCGCGGCAGTCCCTCTACAATAGCTACTCGGGGATCTGCCGCATATTTTGTTTGCGGCTCTTGAATGGAAAGCCGCCCGTGGTGTTCGAGGACGGTCGCCAAAAACGCGATTATGTGCACGTGGATGACGTGGTGGCGGCTAACCTGCTCGTTTGGAAGAGTAGGGAGGCGTGCGGGCGGGCGTTCAACGTCGGAGGAGGCCGCGCCGTTACGGTGGTGGATTATGCCAAGGCCGTGGCTGAGGCCCTGGGAGTTGGCATCGACCCGGCGATTCCCGGGGAATACAGGCTAGGAGACAATCGCCATAGCGTTTCTTCGATAGAGCGCCTCAAAGCGCTGGGGTGGGAACCAAAGAAGGGTCTCGGGGATATCCTTCGCGACTACATCGGGTGGGTCCGCTCGCAAGGGGACGTGGGCGAGTACTTCGTCGAAGCCGATCGGGCGATGCGGGAGCTGGGCGTAGTGAGGCGCTCGGCAACGGCGCAGTGAGGTCGAGTAACAGGTGGGGAGTTCTAAGAGGGGATGTGACGATCGTGCCTGGCGCTCGCTGGCCTGGTGGATCCCGCCCTTGCGGGGCCGCCCTGAGGAGCGCGTTGGATCTCGTGTTGGAAAATTGCCTCGATCTATGTTAAAAGCGGCAGCGATTCAGGTTTAGGATGCGGCTGCGGCGGTTGGGCCGCCACTAGGGTGTGATGGAGAAGGTGTGGAAGAGGTGGCGAGGGGAGATCTTCCGTGCCGTCCTCGTTTTCGCTGATCTTGCCGCCCTGAGCGGCTCGTTTGTAGGGGCTTACTGGCTTCGCTACCGGGCCCCCGGCATCGGCGCGATCGGTACCGGCCCCGGGTTCGCCCATTACTGGGGCGCTCTTCTCATCGCCTGCTTCATCTGGGTGTGGGTCCTTTCCTACTTCGGCCTTTACCAGCTTAGGCGGGGATGGCGGTTGAGCGATCTTGCGCTCACGTCGGTTTCAGCGGTATCCGTTGCCTTTGCGGCGTTTCTCGCCATTTCTTACATGCTCCATCTGGTCGCTTACTCCCGGCTCTTGGTCGCCTACGTGTGGGGTGTCAATACCGTATGCGTGGTAGCTATCAGGGTCGCCACCAAGATCGGCCTGATGTGGCTGAGTCAGGCCGGCGTGGGGGTACGCAAGCTAGCCGTGCTAGGCGACAATGCCAGTGCCCGCATCTTGGTAAAGACCATATCGCTTCACCCGGAGCTCGGATACGAGGTGGTGGGGATGCTTAGGCCAGAGCGCGCAAACGGAAGCCCGGCCGATTCGGTTTTCCGGGGGGTGGATCACGCGGCGCGCAGCCTTCTGACGCTTGGGGTTGACGATCTCGTGGTTGCGCTTCCGCTGGGCCGAAACGAAGAGATCCGCGAGCTTGTCTGGCGCTGCCAGGAGGCGGGAATCAAGGTGAGGATCCTGCCTGATATTTACGAAACCTACTCTTCCTCCATGCCCTGCGAGCCGATAGAAAACATCCCGCTTTTCGTTCCCAGAGACAAGTCGCTCGCCGACTGGGAGCTTGCGGTAAAGAGGCTATTTGACCTGTTCTGGGGTTGTGCCCTTTTGCTGCTGACCGCGGCCATAGGGGCCGCAATTTGGGTAAGGCAGCGAGTTTGTGGAGGGGCTTGCGTGATCGAGCGCGAGGAGCGTATCGGGCAGGGCGGCAGGCCTTTCACGCTCTACCGGTTTACGATACCACGTAGGGCAGACGGGAGCTCGAGCAAGTTCGGGAGATGGCTTATGCGCTACAGCCTCTCCGAGCTCCCGCAATCCTGGAATGTCATACGAGGCGAGATGAGCCTTGTCGGCCCCCGGCCGGAGGGCCCGGAGCGGGTTGCGAGATACAGCCATTGGAACCGCCGAAGGCTTCTGCTGAAGCCCGGCATAACGGGGCTTGCTCAGGTAAACGGCCTTCGCGGCTTCGCCTCGACCGACGAAAAGATGAGATTCGATCTGGAGTACGTCGAACGCCAGTCTCCGATGCTCGACTTTCTCATCCTCTTGCAGACGATCTGGACGGTGGCGAAAAGGGGCGAGACGGATTTAGGGGAAGCGCAAGAAGTTGAAGGAGGGGCGTTGGCGAATTTGCATCGGGAGGCGGCGGAGGTAGAAGCGGCCGCGGTCGAGCGGGCCGCAGGAGGGTCTGGCTTGTGCTGATCGTTCGCACGCCCGTTCGAGTGAGCTTCTTTGGAGGGGGAACCGATCTTCCCGCTTACTACGAGCAGCATCCAGGGGCAGTATTGAGCACAAGCATCAACAAGTACTTCTACACTGTCCTGACCGAGCGCCAGGACGAAATGCTGCAAATCATCTCGGCCGATCTGAGGCGCATGTGCACCGTGTCGGCGATCGGTGAGGTAGAGGAGACCAAGGAGGAACTTGCGGTACCCCTTGCCGCAATAAGGGATCTGCGGTGCCGAAAGGGGCTGAACCTTTTCCTAGCCTCCGAGATACCTCCGGGCACGGGCTTGGGATCGTCGGCTTCGGTTTGCGTCAATGTGCTGAAGGCGGTGGGCACCTATGTCGGGCTGGAGATGAGCAGGTACGAGCTTGCCGAGCGCGCGTTTCGCGTGGCCCGCGAGCGGCTGGGGCGTCCCGTCGGCAAACAGGACGAGTACGCGGCGGCCTTTGGCGGCTTGAACATCTTCGAGTTTCGCAGCCACGGTGTGGAGGTCGTGCCGCTTAGGGTTGCAGAGGAGATCGTGTCGGCGCTGGAGGAGAGGCTCATGCTCTTTTTCACCGGCACGGCGCATGATTCGACGGTTATCCTGGGAGGCCAGCAGAAAGCGACGGCGGCGCGCTCGGCTCCGACGGTTTCCGCGTTGCACTATCTGAGAAGCCTTGTCTATCAGGGGCGTGAGGCGCTCGCGGCGGGCAACCTCTGGCGGTTCGGCGAGCTTTTGCACGAGGCCTGGCAAGCGAAGAAGAGGGTCACGGAAGGGATCTCGGACCAGAGGATCGACGGGATCTATGAGACCGCGCGGGCGGCCGGCGCAACCGGCGGCAAGATAACCGGCGCGGGGGGAGGGGGTTTTCTTCTCCTTTATTGCGAGCCCGAGCGGCAAAAGGCGGTGAGGGCCGCGATGGAGGAGATCGGGCTTCGGGAGATGCTTTTTCAGTTCGACTATGGTGGCGCGACGGTAGTGTATGACGACCCCTTTTTCGATTCCCGCGGAGACGGCGGTTTGAGCTGGCGGCTTGTGGGAATCGAGGAAGTTTTGGCGGGGGAGTGGGGAAGGGCTTAGGGCTTGCGGCTTGGTGGTCCGCAAGCCCGGTGGCTGAGTAGATGGAGGAGGGGATGATGGCGGATTACGCGCGGGCTTACCTCGAGCGGACGGCCGACATAGCTATGCGAATTCCGACGGATGCGGCAGCCCGGATCGTCCGGGTTCTGATCGAAGCTTGCGAGGCGGGTCGAACGGTTTTCGTCATGGGGAACGGGGGTAGCTCGGCAACGGCCACCCACTTCGCCAACGACCTTGGCAAAGGAGGAGTGAGCGGGTTTCCCAAACGCTTCAAGGTGATTTGCTTGAACGATAACATGGCGCTCGTGACCGCATGGGCCAATGACACTGACTACCAGCGAATCTTCGCCGAGCAGTTGCGAAACTTCGTGGAGCCGGGAGACGTAGTCGTGGGCTTCAGTGGAAGCGGGAATTCTCCCAATGTACTGAATGCCATCCGGCTTGCCAAGGAGAGACGTGCCGTTACGGTGGGTTTTACCGGACTGCCTGGCGGGCTCTTGAGGAATCTCGCCGACCACTGCCTGGTGGTGCCGAGTACCGATATGCAGCACATCGAGGATCTTCACCTGGTCGTGGCGCATCTCATCTACAGCCAGATACGGGACGAGTACATGCGGCCACTCGAGGCGGCCCTTGCCGGCCGAGACGGCATCCCCCTCGAACCCCTGATCCAGCCCGCCCGGAGCGCCCGGGGTCAGGTCTTGAAATGACGCACGCGCCCGGGGTCAGGTCTTGAAATGACGCGGGGTCAGACCCCGGCGGTCTAACCCCGCGGGGCACATTAACGGCCTTTTCGAGGGTCGATGACATAATGTCCGACGTCGCAGGCGAAATCTCGCTCGCCTCCCCTAACGACAGGGCACATTACCGCGCACGCCGCAGCTTCTGGCCGGCTTGCGACGTCCCATTTGCGCCTGCGTCCCACTGCCGAGGGCTCGGGGATCGCATGGCACGCGCGGGTTTCGGCTGTCAACACGCACTGCGGCATCGCGGGACGGCTGGAGGTGGCTTGCAGCAACGCCGGGGAGCGGCGTCGATACCAGTCAGCCAACGAAGTCGAAATCCGACGCGCCGTCAGTGGCCGGCGGCGGCCGGGCGGGGCTGGGAGCAGTAGCAAAATTCCGGGGTCAATTCCGGGGTCTGACCCCGGGGTGGCGGGGTCTGACCCCCGCGAGGCGACCCCGCGGGGTGGGCGACTGAAGAGGTACATTCTACCCTATCGCGTACCCTCCTCTCGACGGCGCCCTAGGGTTCACGCAAGGGAGAAGCTACGCTATGCGCGTGCCTCGACGGGAAGCAGATTGGTTGCGTCAGGCCGAGGCCGACCTCGAGCCGGCCTGCCATGCGCTCGAAGACGGTAACTAGGAATGGGCCTGCTTTGCTTTCCAGCAGGCGGCGGAAAAACGCGCAAGGACGCCCGGCTCGGCGCTGGGCAGGAGGCATGGGGCCATGTCGTCACCGAGCTCCTCCTTGCGCTATGCGGCCACGTTGCAACAATCGACGATGCGCTCCTCGACCATGCTCGCTCTTTGGACAAGCTTTGCATGCCCCACCAGGTATCCAAACGGTTTGGCGAGAGGTGCGCCGGTGGAGTTTTATACCCGGCCAGAGGCCCAGCGCGCCATTGCGGATGCCGCGGCCGTCATTCCAGTCTGTCGAAGAGTGCGGTCGCAGCAGCAAAGTCTTGGTGTTGCGACTCGATCGCGAAGGGACCCTCGAGCGTTTGCGGGGACGCCCCCGTGCGCTTGTGGAGAGTTGCTGGAGGTGCTCGAGGTCAGGCTATTCGGCTCGTTCGCCCGCGGTGATGCGCGGCCGGGGAGCGATGCCGACTTTTCCCTCGTGGTGGGCGACACGCCCAAGGCGTTTGTGGAACGAATCGCGGCGCTCGCGCGGCGCCTTTCCGGTGTAGGCATTGGGTGCGAGGTCGTTGTCTGCACAAAGCGCGAGCCCGCGGCGTTAGGGGCGCAGGGAGGTCGCTTCGCTCCTCAGTGCTCGCCTCAAAAGCGGCCGTATGTGGACAGGTCGAAACCGGCCATAGCGAGCCGTCCCGATCTCCCAGCCTAACGCCGCGTGACCCAGGGCTGTTTCTGACGGCCCAGAGCGCCCTGTTCGCCACGCGATGGCTCCCATGGAAAGGGATCGTGGATTGGCCCCCGAGAAACAGCCGCGAGCACACCGAGGAGGGTCATAAAAAGAAAGAGGTTGCTCGGTATCTGCAGGTTAAAATCCACAAGCCCATGAAGAGAAATAGAAAGGATGGCGGCGGCAAGCGCCAGTAAGGCCAGCCTGCGCCGGGAAGTGTCGGGGAGGTTGTCTAGCGTAGAGCGGACGAGGCGAAACGCGGCTACAAGCAGCCACAGAAACACCCCAAGACCGAGCACCCCTCCCTCGGTCAGCGTTTGCACGTAGTCGTTATGGGCGTGCGAGAAGGTAAGCTGAACCGGCGTAGACTTTATCGCTGGAAAGAGGCTGGCCCAGGTACCGGCGCCGGTGCCGAGAGTAGGGGAGAGCAGCGCAAGACGCAACCCGTCCCGCCAGATCTCGACCCGGTCCATGGCGTGGTCGGCAGTGAGCGCCTGGAAGCGCTCGATCACCGGATCGAAGCCGATGGCGTTGCCGTAAATTAGAAAAGCGGCTGCTAGAGCCGCGAGGGCGATTCTGTCGTACGCGCGCCGCGGCCCGCGCCGTGCCAGCGTAAAAGCCACGGCTACCGAGAAGGCGAAGCAGACGATACCCGCGCGTGACCCGGAAAACGCCAATGCGAGGGACATGAGGAGAAGAGCCCCGAGCGCAAGGGTCAGGCGGGCGGTGCGCTCTTTTGGATCCTCAAGGTTGCGCTTTGCCGTAAATAGGAAGTAGTACGCGGCAGCCGCCGGTATCGACATCTCCATTAGCCCGGCGAAGTGATTCTTGCAAATGAGCGTGCCTGTGACCGAGCCCCGATAATATTGGGGCTGGCCCGCAAGGATAGTTGGGCTGTCGAGAAGAAAGCCCAAGAGGCCGAAGGCGGCCTCGGCGGTGCCGAGCCAAACCAGGGCGAGAAGGGCGGTTCTTAGCTGCTCGGGCCTAAGGAGCGTTCGGCTTATGATAAAGAACACCAAGGCGGCGGCGGCGATTCTGCGTAGCGCAAGGGCCGTTACGTATGGGTAAGCGGAAAGCGGAAGGAGTGCGGGCCAGTCTAGTCCCAAGGAGTCGCGAAGACGGGAGAGGCCAGGTGAGAGGGCGCGGTTGAGTGGTGACGGAATGGGGATGAGCTGCAGGAGCGGGATTGCCACGAGAGCAGCGACCGGCAGGTCGAGCGGGGTGCGGCAGCGGGCGGTAAAGATGTCTCGGCGAGATAAGAGAAGGATGAGCGCACTGGCGTAGATTACGATCTCGACTGCGGCCAGAAAAGCCTGGGAGGTTGCGCCAAACCAGATCGTGGCTCCGACGAGCGCCGCCAGAGTGAGCCCAAGCGCCGCCTTGTCCGCCCACCGACCCATGCCCCCTTCCCGCACGCTTTCTTTTCGTAGGCTGGCTCCGAGATGTCAAGGGGGCGCAGAGGCGGGGTCAGATCTTGACGTGAAGCGGGGTCAGATCTTGACGTAACGCATTCCCACTTGCCCCTGCGGCCGACATACGCCGGTGGTGTGATAAGCATAGCAGAGAGGTCTTGCATGGTAGTTGCTATCAGAAATCGACAGAACCCGCGAGAGCAACCGAAGGAACAGTAGCGGGGGTCGCGACAACTCGTGGCCATGGTTTGAGCGACTCGAGAGAGTCGTTTAAGCAGGGGGGATCGAAAGTCTGGGACGGTGGGCCGGCCAGGGTGCGCAGGGCCGGTCGCCGCTCCGACTTAAGCTATGTCGCTCTGTGCATGGCGAGGCGAAAGGCTTGGCCGGTTGGGATGGCGGCGAGCGAAAAGGTTGAGCGGCCGATCCTGTACCACAAGCCAGCGGAGCACCACCTCGAGGACCTTGGGTAAGATTCCGCGCCGGACGGGCGTCGGCCGGCAGCTGAGG
>JBBIJE010000014.1:0-81024 GCA_037446155.1 Myxococcales bacterium
TGCTGGTTTTGGTGCAGCGGTGGACGGGGTGGGTGTGGTTGGGGAATGTGGTTACGGGGTTGATTTTAGTTACGGCGTGTTTGTTAGGGTTACCGGTTGTGGTTTGGAGTGGCAAGCCGCTTCGGTATTTGCTGGAGGGGTTGTTTGGGGTGGAGGGGAGGTTTGCAGCGGAGCACATAAGGAGTTCGCCGCGGCGGGCGGCTGCGGTTGTGATCATCCTTTCGGCGGGTTTAGGTGCGGTGCTTTTGTTTGCGTCGTTGGGAAGGAGTTTCGAGGGCACGTACCTGCGCGTTGATACACTCGCTTATCGTGTGCCTATCATTGCTACTTCGCTTTACAGGGAGGGTGGGTACGTGGAGGCGCCAATAGAGGGGCGAATTCGCGATGAGCTCTTGGCTGTACCAGGTGTTGCGGCAGCAGTTGGTGAGCGGCAGCGTGAGTGGACTTACGGGGGGAAGTCGATAGCCGTCCGGGCGTTTGACCGGGAGTATTTCCTCGAGGAGCGGTTTAGCCGTTGGGAGCTCTTGAGTCGCGCTTTTCCGGATGCTCTTGAGCGAGTAGGGCGTGGTGAAGCGGTGCTCGTGACCGAGAATTTGGCTGCGAGGAGTGGTGTAGAAGCGGGGGCGGAGATTAGATTGGAAACGGCAGGTGGCGAGACGGGTCTTTTGGTAGCAGGGCTGACGAGTAACTTGGCGTTTGCCTCGAGCGGTGGTGCAGTGATCATGAGCCGTGACCGATACTCGGCGCTTTGGAGGGATCCGATGGTCAACCGGTTACATGTGGCGGTTAAGGCTGGCGCAGATGCGGAGGCGGTGCGGCGGGAGATTGCGCGGAGATTTGGGGAGCGTTACAAGTTAAGGATACTTTCGGGGCCACAAATAGTGGCGCACTATGCTGGAGAGGTAAGGAGAGCGTTCAGGCCCCAGTATGTGGCTGCTGTGGCTGCGTTACTTATTGTGTTACTTGGTGTTGGCGATTCGCTGGCAGCCAGGGTGATGGAGAGGTTGCGTCAGTTTGGGGTGATGAGGGGGGTGGGGGTTAGGCGGCGTTCGCTGTCGGCGGTGGTTGTTTCGGAGGCGGGGGGTTTATCTATGGCTGGGGTGGTGTTGGCTGTTGTGGGGGGTTCGACACTTGGGTGGTTTTGGACGGATGTGCAGTTTCCGGCGGTGGTTGGGTACGTTTTGAGTCTTTATTTTCCGTACGGTTTTGCTGGTGCAGCGCTGGGGGCGGGTGTGCTGGCATGTTTGGCCGGGTCGGTGATTCCTTCGTATGTTGCGGCAGGCGTTGTGGTCCGGGATGCGCTGCGTGAGGAGTAGAGGCTGGGTAAAGCTGTGAAAGCGACCAGCAGGCGATAGGACCTCCTCTATCGTATTCAATACAATGCGCTCATAGAGCACGCCAGCGCAATCGCGCGCGCGAGCGGGTTTTGCCGGCAAGCACGACGACAGGGCGAGAAGCGCTCGGATGGTTCCCTTTCTCGTGCAATTCTGGAAGCTGCCATCTTGGGCAAAAGGCTGCCGCCCGCCTCGTCAAAAGTCTGACTAGTAGCCTCTCCGTATGGGGGTTGCCTCGAGCGATATGCATGACTCGGGCTAAAGTCGGTCTTGCCTCAGGCGCTTGCTTGTGATCTTATCTCGAGGACAGTTTCATATTGGCGTCGAGCCTATAATTCCCAGGCCCATCGAAGGCTGCATGTTACTTAGAAGAGACACGGTGAGTATTCCCACCGCGACCTGGAAGCTGGTTTTGCGTGCTGCGCTTGGCGTTGCGGTGCTCTTGCCGGCCGGGCCGATTTGGGCGGGCAGCGCCCGGGCCGAGCTCGCCATTTACGCCCCCTCGCCGGAGCTTCCGGTACCAAAAGCGCTGGTACCGCAGATCGAGTTCTGGGTGGACGTGTTCGCGCGCTACTCATACGACCAAGTCGTGTTGCACGACAGGAACGACGTGAGCGTCGTGTACGAGGTCCTGACGCTCACCGAGACGCCGTGGGTAGTATCTGCCAGCGGTTACTACGAAGATCCGATCGAGGCCGCTCGCTCGTATTACGCGGATGTTCTCGCGCGACTGTGCTTCGCCTGGCCGATGCCGGGCGAGCTAGGTGCCTTTCGGGTAGCCGACCTCATTTCACCGCCGCGCGCGAAGTCGGTCTTTTGCCGCGCCAGCGACAACATTCGGGCGCAGCGTGGGTTGCGGGAGAGCTTCGCTCAGAGTGTAGCAGCTTCGCGTATCTATCTCGCCGCGATGAAGAAGATCTTGCGGCAGGAAGGCGTTCCGCCAGAGCTGGCATATATTCCGCACGTCGAGTCTGGCTTTCGGCCCGGCGTCACTTCGGCAGCGGGTGCAGCTGGCATGTGGCAGTTGACGCGCGAGACAGCCGCGGCATACGTCGAGGATCTGGGCTATGGCGCGGCGGACCAGCGCTACGAGCCCTTTGCGGCCACGCGCATCGCCGCCCGGCACCTTAGGCGAGCGTTCGAGCAGCTTGGGAGCTGGCCGCTAGCGGTCCTGGCGTACAACCATGGCCTGCCCGGCGTGGCGCGGGCGCGCGAGGTGCTGCGCGCCGACGAGGTCGGCGTGATCGTGCTGGGCTACAAGGGGCCCGGGTTCGGCTTCGCCTCGCGTAATTTCTATGCCGAAGTGATCGCCGCGATTCATGTGGCGCAAAACGCCGGCCGCTACTTCCCGGATCTCGAGGGACACCAGTTCGTGTACGTGGTGCAGCGTGGAGACTCGCTTTGGTCGATCGCCCGGCAACACGGCGTGACGGTGGATATGCTGAGAGTTGCAAACGGCATCGGGGAGGGTAATCTGATTCGGGAGGGACAGCGGCTGGTAGTGAGTATGTGACGAGAGGAACAAAGAGGGCTGCGATGGCACCGGAGAAGATATTTCTCTATACCAAGACGGGATGCCCCTACTGTGACGCCAAGCGTAGGGAGCTTACCGAAAGCAAGACGGAGTTCACCGAGATAAACGTAACCGAGAAGCCCGAGGTCATACCCGAGCTACTCAAGCTCACGAAAGGGCAGCGCAAGGTCCCTGTTCTGGTGCAGGGAAGCCGGGTAACCATTGCCCCAGAAGGCGGCTGAGGCTTTTAGTGGCCGGCCGTCGGCCGGCTCCAAGAAAGCGCCCGGTCAAGGTTGCGGGGAAAGTGGAAGCGGGCGCGCTGGCACCCCGAAGGAAGCGCTCGAACTCGCCCGGTTCCAGTGGAAACAGCGCGGTCCTTTCGCCGAGCGCCTGTTGCGATCCCGACCTGCCTTGGGAGCTAGCGTCTACCGAGATCTTCGCTCGCGTTTTTGTTGCCGGTAGGCTTGCTCGAGTGCCTTGGTCAGCCTTCGCGCTTGCTCCGAGGTTCTAAGCAGAGCCTCGATTTCCGCTTTGCTTTGGTCGAGGACCTCTTTTCTCGCTCGGACCAGCGAACTTCGGATCTCCCGGGCGCGGTTTCGAAGCTGCGCCAGTTCGTCGATCTCGGAACGGTGGGCCGCCAAGAATGCGCGCCGCCTGGTCTCTAGCGCCGTCAAGTAGCGGTCTCGCTCGGCCAAAAGCCGGGCCAACTCCTCGGCTTGGGCTTTGAGCTGCGGCGGGGTGCGGCGGTCCCGGACGATCCTCGCCACCACCCCCCGACCCTTGTGCACCTGGGCCTGCTCCTGCCTGAACCCCGGGGCTTTCTTGGTTCGGGATGAAGCCGCCCAAGCGACGGCGATACTGCTTGGGTTCCCAATCTCTGGCATCCCGCACCAGAGGAAGCTTGACGAGAGTCCCACCGCAACTACGGCCGGTAACGATTTTCTCATCATCTCCTCATGCTCGCCCCGACCTCCCGAAATGCCGGCTCCCAGAACTTGCCGGCGTTTCGCAGCGTCGTGACGTCGAGCCGGCTCGGCCGCGAAAGATCCAGCCGAGGGAGTGCTTCCTGAGCAACCGCCTCGTCGCGCTCCAAGACACTTTCGAGGTCGGCGAGCCAAGCGGCGATCTCCTCATTGCCGGAGGGCTCGGAAGGTGGTGTGAGACGCCACCACAATACGAGGAGGGTGAACACAAGCCCGGCCGCAATCAACGCGACGCCACCCAAGCTTGCAGCCGACGAAAGTCCGTTCGTGCGCTCCATGATCCGCACAAGCCCCTGCACCCGAGAATATTCTCTGGCTCGCCCCTGCCGTGTCAAGGTGGCTAAGCCAATCGAGCCCGGCTCCGTCTCTCATGCCAACCGTTGCTTTGCCAGGGGGTTTTGCGATAGGGTTAGGCGGCTTGCGGAAAAGGGCAGGTCGAATCATGATCTCACCGGAAAAGAGGCTTTTCTTGCGGCTTCGCGATCGCGTCATCCACGTCCACCACGAGGAGTGGGGCACGGGTGTGGTGGTCGAGGAGATGACGTCGGTCGTGCCCGGGGGAACATGTCTCGTGCGAGTACTTTTTCGCGATGGCACTCAACGCACGTTCTGCAACGACCTGGACAACGAGCTTTGCTGTTGTTTTTTCGGCATTCAAAAGGAAACCGACTTCGACTTTAGCGAGTTTCGACCGGTCAAGCGAAGCCAGGAGCGAGGTGGACGCCGGCGGCTTGGAGGCCGGGACACGAAGGCTCGGTTGCCCCGCACGTAGCTGCGGGCCGCGAGATCTCAGGTTCGGGTGAGTACCGCTCCCGCGACTCGCGAGTTTCGCGGCAAACCTCATCCCCCAGCATCTTTTCGAGTACTGGCGTGTTGTAATGGTTTGAAAGCGCGTCGAGCTGCTGGTATTTTTCGGATTTAGGTCGAATGCGGGGCGACAGTAAGGCGATTTAGGCGATGGAGCGGCAGGGCGCAACGGATTACAAGGAGACGCTCAACTTACCCAGCACGAGCTTTCCCATGCGGGCCAAGCTGGCGGAGCGGGAGCCACAAATCCTGGCCCGGTGGGACGCTTTGCGCTTGTACGAGCGGATCATGGCCGCGAACGCGGGCAGGCCGAAGTTCATTCTCCACGATGGTCCCCCGTACGCAAACGGCAACATCCACCTTGGGCAGGCGCTGAACAAGATCTTGAAGGACATGATCGTCAAGTACAAGAACATGTCGGGCTTCCAAGCGCCCTTCATACCCGGGTGGGACTGTCACGGCCTGCCGATCGAGATCGCCGTCGAGCGGCAGCTCGGGGCCGAGGGTAAGCGACAGGCGACCAAGGCCGACCTGCGGCGGCGCTGTCGCGAGTACGCCGATAGGTACGTTTCCATACAGCGAGAAGAGTTTCGGCGGCTTGGAGTGCTGGGGGACTGGGACCGCCCTTATCTGACGACCGCCCCGGAATACGAAGCGACGGAGATCCGCGAGCTCGCCAAGTTCGCTGCGCGCGGTTCTGTTTACCGTGGGAAGAAGCCCGTTCATTGGTGCGCCTCTTGCCGCACCGCTTTGGCGGAAGCCGAGGTGGAGTACCGCCCGCACACATCGAGCTCCATTTACGTGAGGTTTCCCATCGAGGCGCCCTTGCCGCAAGCCTTGGCCGAGTTCGAGGGAGAGCCCCTCTTCGTGGTCATATGGACCACAACACCCTGGACTCTGCCGGCCAATCTGGCGATCGCCTTCCACCCCGACCACGAATACGTGGTGCTCGCCACCGGAGCTGGGAAACTCCTGTTGGCGCGCGAGCTTGCGCAATCCTTCAGCGGCCAAACCGGCCTGCGGGGCGAGGCTGTGGCTTCGCTCAAGGGAAGAGAGCTCGAGGGGGGAAGCGCGCGCCACCCTTGGATAGAGCGGAGCAGCCGATTCGTTTTGGCGGAATACGTAACGCTGGAGGCCGGCACGGGTTGCGTACACACCGCGCCTGGGCATGGGCGAGAGGATTACGAGACGGGCTGCCGATACGGATTGGAGACTTACGCCCCCGTGGATGCCGATGGGCGCTTCACCGAAGAGGTGGAGCACTTCGCTGGACGCTTCGTATTCGAGGCCGACGCGGAGATCGTGGCGCTTCTCGAGAGCCGGGGTGCGCTCCTTCACGAAGGCAAAATCGAGCATAGTTACCCGCATTGCTGGCGCTGCAAGCGCCCGCTCATTTTCAGGGCCACGGAACAGTGGTTCATATCCATGGAGTCTGGTAACCTGCGCCAGAGGGCGTTAGAAGCGGTGGCCTCCGTGCGCTGGATTCCGACCTGGGGAAGCAGCCGGATCGGCGGCATGCTCGCGGCACGGCCGGATTGGTGCGTCTCCCGGCAGCGGGCTTGGGGGGTGCCGGTGCCGGCCTTTTACTGCCGGGGGTGTGGCAGCGCGATTTTGCGCCCTGAGGTGCTCGACCACGTCGCTCGGATGTTCGAAGCCGAGGGATCGGATGTATGGTTCGAGCTACCGCCGAAGGACCTCCTTCCGGCCGGCTTCGCCTGCCCCGAGTGCGGATCTCGGGATCTGGCCAAGGAGGAGGATATCCTGGACGTGTGGTTCGATTCGGGGGTAAGCTTCGCCGCCGTGGTCGAGGCTCGCCCCGAGCTTGGCGGCCGCGCCGATCTTTACCTCGAAGGCTCCGATCAGCACCGGGGCTGGTTTCACAGCGCGCTTTTGGCCTGCGTGGGGACGCGCGGCGTGGCCCCCTACCGCACGGTATTGACCCACGGATTCATCCTCGATGAAGACGCCCGCAAGATGTCGAAGTCGGTGGGTAACGTGATAGGTCCCCAGGAGATAATCGACAGGCACGGCGCCGATATCCTGAGGCTTTGGGTGGCGGCGGAGGATTACCGGGAAGATGTTCGAGTTTCGCGCGAGATCTTCGAGCGGTCGGTAGAAGCGTATCGGCGCATTCGCAACACCGCGCGCTTCCTCTTGGCCAACCTCTACGATTTCGATCGGGCCGCGCACTGGGTGCCACCGCCGCAGCGCGAGGAGATCGACAGGTGGATTCTTCACCGGCTCCAGAAACTTATCGAGCGCTGCCGGAACGCCTACGAGGAGTTCGAGTTCCACGTGGTTTGCCAGTCGCTCAACAATTTCTGCACCGTCGATCTTAGTGCCCTCTACCTCGACATCGTAAAAGATAGGCTGTACTGTAGCGGTGCCGCGTCTCGCCCCAGGCGGGCTGCTCAGTGTACGTTGGCGACCCTTCTAGAGGCGCTCGTGAAGCTCGTCGCCCCCATACTTTCCTTCACGGCGGACGATGTCTGGCAGCACTTCAAAGCGGCGAGCGAGCCGCAAGATAGCGTTTTCCTCACCGCCATGCCCGCCGCGGACGAGAGCCTGGTGGACGAGGAGCTAGCCCGCAGGTGGGACCGTTTGCTCGAAGTGCGAGCCGCGGTCACCAAGGCGATCGAGGACGCGCGCAAGGAGGGATTGCTCGGCCACTCGCTCGAGGCCGCGGTCAAGCTCGGTGCACGCGGTGACCTCTATGAGTTGCTGGCGGGTGCGGCCAAGGATTTGCCCGCGATTTTTATCGTCTCCCAGGTGGAGGTGGACGGCGCGGTCGACAGGCTTCCGAGCAGCCCGGTGATGCCCTCGCTCGGGATTGCTGTTTCCAGGGCCAGCGGGAAGAAGTGCGCGCGGTGCTGGAACTTCAGGCCCGAGGTTGCCGAAGACCACCACGAACCCCCCGTTTGCGCAAGGTGCGCGACGGTATTGCAGAGCCCGCAAGCGGCATGATGGGCGCGAAGGCGAAGCTAGTCATCTCGATTGCGCTGTTCGTCGTTGCGTTGGATCAGGCGAGCAAGTGGTTGGTTCAAGGCTCGATGGCGCTTCATGAGTCGGTTCCGGTGATAAGCGGGATTTTTCACCTGACCTACATCCGCAACACGGGCGGGGCGTTCGGAATCTTCGCCGGGGGTCCGGCCGCGTTGCGGCTGCCCCTTTTCGTCGGCGTCTCCCTCGCCGCAGTGGTCGCGCTTTGTTGGTTTCTCTACCGCATTCCGGCGCACAGGAGAATGGTGATAGCCGCTTGCGGGGCGGTTTTGGGAGGGGCGCTCGGTAACCTCATCGACCGGCTGACCTTCGGGGAGGTGGTGGATTTTCTCGACGTATTTTATCGGGATTATCACTGGCCGACGTTCAACCTTGCCGATTCCTTCATCACCATCGGCGTGGTCGTTATGGTTCTGGATTCTATTGGGAGGAGAGAGTTCGAAGGGCGCTAAAAGGGGGAACTTGACGCCGGAGGAGATGCACTAGTAGCATTCGAGCGGCGTCGAGGGCTCGATTGCTTGAACGAGGAGGATTTCGATGAAAGGCAAACGAATGGGGTACGTGACGGCGGCGGTGGCGTTGGCAGCGATCGTAGGGCTAAGCGCGTGCGCGGGTGGGCCTCTTAGCACGAGAGAAAAAGGGACTCTCGGGGGCGCCGCGCTGGGAGCCGGGACCGGGGCCATCATCGGTTCGACTACCGGCCACACCAAGGAGGGGGCGCTGATCGGCGCGGGGATCGGTGCGCTCGGGGGAGCGGCGGTAGGAGATCAGGTGCAGGGGCAGCAGAACCGCCAGGTCGAGACGCAACAGGAGCTTGAGGAACAGAGACGGGAGATCGAGAGACAGCGGCGCGAGATAGAAGAACTCAAATGAGAGCGCTCCGGGTACTGATTCCCAAAGAACCCATGCCGCCCGGGGAGCGATGGGCTTGCCAAGGGGGGTGGTAAGCGCCGCCCGCAGCGCGAGAGAGCGCCCACTCTGCTCGGCTTTTTCCAGGGTGGCGAAACCAAATGGCGGCGCCGTTGTTCTACTTCTCCAGGATTGGCGTTTGCACGCGGTGCGGCCACGCTCACGCGATCATTTAGGAGGGCTTGGATATGATTTGCTTGAGGCATGACGTCAAGGCTCTGATTGCCACCTCGGCGGTTGCTCTGACGGTGTGGGGTTGCGCTGGCGGGCCCCTTACCACGAGGGAAAAAGGGGCGCTCGGGGGAGCCGCGCTCGGAGCCGGGACGGGCGCGATCATTGGCTCGGCGACCGGCCACGCCGGGGAAGGAGCGGCCATTGGAGCGGCGATAGGCGGTTTGGGGGGAGGGGTCATCGGCGATCAGATTCAAGGGCAGGAGCGGGTAACGGCCGCGCAGCGGGAGGAAATCGAGCGTAACCGACAGGAGCTTGCGCGAAACCGCCAGCTCATCGAGGAACTCAAGCGCGAGCGGCTCGACGTGCGCGAAACCGGCCGAGGGGTGGAAGTGAACTTACCCGACATTCTTTTCGAGTTCGGGAGCGCGGCTCTAACCGGTGACGGGCGTCGGAAAGTAGCTCGGATCGGGGAAATCCTCTCCGGGCGGGCGCGCGACCGAGTGGTTTCGGTGGAGGGTCACACGGACTCGATCGGCTCGGCAGAATACAACCAGAGGCTGTCGGAGCGGCGGGCCCGCACAGTGGCTGAAGCCCTCGTTGCGGAGGGGGTGTCACCGGATCTTGTACGGCCGCGCGGGTTCGGAGAATCGGAGCCGGTGGCGCCGAATCAGAACCCAGATGGGAGCGACAACCCCATGGGGAGGGCCAAGAACCGGCGCGTGGAAGTCGTGATCCTCAACTGAAGAAGCCGGCGTAGGACAGGCGCCAGAGGTTTCCAGACCGCACGAGTGGCGGTGGGTGTTCCAAACCACCGCCACTCTTTTCATGAGAGTCAAACGTCGTAGTAAAGCGCGAACTCGTAGGGGTGCGGGCGAAGTCTAAGCTGAGACACCTCGCGCGCCCGCTTGTACTCGATCCAGGTCTCGATGACGTCTTCGGTAAAGACATCGCCTTTGAGCAAGAACTCGTGGTCGCGCTCTAGCGCCTCCAGCGCCCCTTCGAGCGAGGCGGGCACCGAGGGGACGTCGGCAAGCTCCTCGGGCGTAAGCGCGTAGATGTCCTTGTCGAGCGGTCCTCCTGGATCGATCCGCTTTTGGATTCCATCCAGGCCGGCCATCAGCATGGCTGCGAAGGCAATGTATCCATTACAGGATGGATCCGGGAACCGGACCTCGATGCGCTTGGACTTGGGGGAAGGGGAGTACATCGGAATGCGGATCGCCGCCGACCTGTTGCGCGACGAATAAGCCAGGTTGACCGGAGCCTCGAAGCCGGGAACCAGCCGCCGATAGCTATTGGCGGTCGGCGCGACAAAGGCGCAAAGCGCCGGCGCATGTTTCAAGATGCCCCCGATATAGTGCATGGCGAGCTCGCTCATGCCGCCGTAGCCATCGCCGGCAAAAAGCGGCTTCTCCCCTTTCCAGATCGACTGGTGGGTGTGCATCCCCGAGCCATTGTCCATGAAGATCGGCTTGGGCATGAACGTCGCCGTGCGGTTGTGCTTGCGGGCGACGTTCTTCACGATGTACTTGTACCACATAAGCCCGTCGCCCATTTGCACGAGGGGCATGAAACGCATGTCGATCTCCGCCTGGCCAGCGGTTGCCACCTCGTGGTGCTGTTTTTCCACCTTGAGCCCGACCTGCTCCATCACCAGCACCATCTCCGTGCGCATATCCTGCAGGCTGTCCGTGGGCGGAGAAGGGAAATACCCTTCCTTGTATCTGGGCTTGTGGCCCAGGTTGGGGTTTTCCACTCGCCCCGAGTTCCAGCGACCCTCTCTGGAATCGACGTAGTAGTATCCTTCGTGCTCATTCTGGTCGAAGCGGATGTCGTCGAAAATGAAAAACTCGGGTTCGGGGCCGAAGTACGCCACATCGCCGATACCCGTGGACTTGAGGTAGGCTTCCGCCTTGCGCGCGATGTTGCGCGGATCCCTCGTGTAGTCTTCCTTGGTGATGGGATCGACCACGTTGCAAATGAGCGATAGGGTGGGCGCTTCCATGAACGGATCCATCACGGCCGTGCTCGGATCAGGCACCACCAGCATGTCGGAAGCGTGGATCGGCTGCCACCCACGAATCGACGAACCATCGAACCCTAACCCTTCTTCGAACGTACCTTCGTTGAGCTCACCGATGGGAATGGTAAAATGCTGCCACGTTCCCAGGAAGTCCAAGAACTTGAGATCGACGGCAACAGCTTTACTGTCCTTGGCGAGCTTCAACGCATCCTTAGGTCCTGACATTGCCTGCTCCTCCTCGACGCTTGGTAAGTCATGCGAAATTCACGCCCTCCAGGGGGCCGCAAGAAAACTAGATCGCGTCCGGGCCGCGCTCACCGGTTCTTATTCTGAGGACCTCTTCGACGGCGGTGACGAAAATCTTCCCGTCCCCGATTCTTCCGGTTCTAGCCGAGTTCTTGATCGCCTCGACGACCTCGCCCACCATCTCGTCGCTCACGATTACCTCGAGCTTGACCTTGGGCAGGAAGTCTACAACATACTCCGCCCCGCGGTAAAGCTCGGTGTGCCCCTTTTGCCTGCCGAAGCCCTTCACCTCGGTAACCGTAATCCCCTGCACCCCCACCGCCGAAAGGCTCTCCTTCACCTCGTCCAGCTTGAACGGCTTTATGACAGCTTCTACCTTTTTCATGATTCCCCTCCGCCCTTTTTTCCCGTCGG
Organism: Myxococcales bacterium; assembly: GCA_037446155.1. Lineage (GTDB taxonomy): Bacteria > Desulfobacterota > Binatia > UTPRO1 > JBBIJE01 > JBBIJE01. The sequence goes on from JBBIJE010000014.1 coordinate 11,404, forward strand.
CGAGAACTCTCCCACCGACTAGGCGGCTTGCGACTTACCGTCTCCTAAAGGTTGTACCCAGCTTCTCCGTGCTGCGTGAGATCCAGCCCCGCCACCTCTTCCTCAGGCTCCACCCGCAGCCCGAGCAATCCATCCGTAATCTTGAGAACCACCACCGTGCCGACGAAAGCGTATATCAGCGTTGCCACGACCGCAATCACCTGATCCAGGAACTGGCCGAAGTTGCCGTAAAGCAGCCCGTCGGCGCCCGCGCTGTTCACCGCGGTGGAAGCGAACACTCCGGTCAAGAGCGCTCCCACGACCCCCCCGACGCAATGCACACCGAAGGCATCGAGGGAGTCGTCGTAGCCGACCCTGAACTTCACGACGACGGCGGCTATGTAGCAAAGGACACCCGCGACAAGACCGATTATCATGCCCGCGTTGGGACCCACGAACCCGGCGGCTGGGGTGATTGCTACCAGCCCGGCAACGGCACCGGATACCGCGCCGAGCACGCTTGCCTTACCCCGGTGGATCCTCTCGGTGGCCGCCCAGCCGACGGTTGCCGCCGCGGCCGCAAGATGGGTGGCGACGAAAGCCGACGCCGCGAGGCCGGCCGAAGAGAGGGCGCTTCCGGCATTGAACCCGAACCACCCGAACCAAAGAAGCCCCGCTCCCAAAACCGTCATGCTCAAGTTGTGCGGGGGCATCGGCTCGCGGGGAAAGCCCATGCGCGGCCCCATAACCAAAGCTGCCGCCAGGGCGGCGATCCCGGCATTGATATGGACCACCGTGCCACCCGCGAAATCGAGTGCACCACGCGCCCCCAACCAACCACCTCCCCAAACCCAGTGGCAGATCGGATCGTAGATGAAGGTGGCCCAAAGGAAGGTGAAGAGTACATAAGCGCTGAACCTCATCCGTTCGGCAAAGGCCCCGGTTATCAGGGCGGGCGTGATGATCGCGAACATAGCCTGGAAGATCATGAAGGCGTAGTGGGGGATCGTTCTGGCGTAGCTCGAAGGCTCCGGCCCGACCCCGCGCAAGAACATCCAGTCGAGTCCTCCGACAATCCCGCCCAGATCCGGCCCAAAGGAGAGCGAGTACCCGATCACCGCCCACTGGACGCTCACGATGGCGATGGCAAAGAAGCTTTGCATCACCGTGCCGAGAACGTTCTTGCTTCGCACCATTCCCCCGTAGAAGAGCGCAAGACCCGGGGTCATGATGAGCACAAGAGCGCTTGCGCTCAGGACCCATGCTGTGTCGCCACTATCGAGCGCGGGTGCGGGTTCGGCTGCGCGGCAGTAGCCGGGCGTGATCAACATCGCAACCCAGGCGGCGCTTGTCACCCGGAGCGCGGCTTGTACGAAACGGGCAATCTGACGCCACAATCTCACTGTCGACCTCCCAATTGCGATCCAAGAGGCAGCAAGAGTCGCGCCAGCACCGGCTAGATTGCTCGCCTGGGGCCAGCTTTACCTCGCCCGCCCGCCCGAAGCTTCGGGCTCCCGAGGTGGAAATCGACGGTAAACCGCTCAGGTACAAGCCCGTCCGGGGGGCGTTTTAAGCCAGGCCGCGCGGCAGTGGGGGGCTAAGGCCGATCGATTCCGGCGCGCCGAGGCCTGGCTTGCGCCAACCCCAGGTGCCGCTCAAAAGCTGGGCAGTGCCCATTTTGTAGGCATCTCAGAAGCCGAATCGAGGTTCTTCCCCTCGCGTAAGTCGAAAGAAGTTTTCGCGGTGGCGCCAGGTAACGAGTAGCGCGACGGCTAGGCCGACGAGGAGCTGGGGGAACTGCGCTCCAAGTGGCCATAAGACGAGCGGCAACGAAAGCACCGCGGCGCAGGAAGCAAGAGAGACGATTCTCCATCTCCATAGGGTTACCCCGAAAACGGTGAGGGCGGGGAGTATCGCCGCCGGCGCGAGCCCCAGAAAAACGCCAAGCGCGGTGGCGACCCCTTTCCCCCCGCGAAAACGCAGGAAGAGGGGGAAAAGGTGTCCTATGAAAGCGGCGAAGCCGGCCGCGCAAACCGCCCCCTCAGAAAGCCCGAACGCCCGCGAAGCCCAAACCGGAACCAACCCCTTGACCACGTCGCCAGCCAGCGTAAGGAGTCCCACTGCCCTACCCGCTACCCTATAGGCGTTGGTAGCGCCGATATTGCCGCTTCCCGAGCGCCTCAGGTCGATCCCCTTGGAGCGTGTAAGAAGCACGCCCGTGGGCACCGATCCGCAGAGGTAGGACAAGCCAACCACTGAAGCGACAGCGAGAAGTTCGGTGGGCGAGCTCATCGGTGCGGCTCTAGGCTTTTCAACGCTCGAGCCCCTCTCCTTACGGGCGAACCGAGGCCAAACCGAAGTTCGGCCAAAGTTCGCTCGGCCTTCTCCTCCCTAAGGAGGGGCTCTAAGGTAATCGGGGTGACTGGATTTGAACCAGCGACTCCTGCGTCCCGAACGCAGTGCTCTTCCAGTCTGAGCTACACCCCGCCATGGCGCTAAGCACTTAACATATCGAGCCGAAAAGGCAAAGGAAGCGTCCTTCCATCCCTTGCCCTTGCTCCGGCAGCAGCAAAGGGTCCCGACCTCGTACCCGGGTCATGAGCGCAAAGCGCGGATCGTCTCCGCATAGTCTCGGCTTCCGAAGACCGCCGATCCGGCGACGAGCACATCCGCCCCGGCTTCGGCCACCTTGCGCGCGTTCTCGGGTTTTATACCTCCGTCCACTTCGATAAGCCAATGGCCACCCCTCTCCCGCCTAAGCTTCGCCAAACCTGCGATCTTCTCGATCGCGCTTTCGATGAAGTCCTGGCCGGCGCGTCCTGGGTTGACGCTCATGACCACCACCATATCGACCTGATCGAGCACCCCTTCGATTTTCGCCAAGGCGGTCTCTGGGTTGATCGCCACGGCCGGTTTCGCGCCGGCCGCCCGGATGGCCTCGAGGACCTCGGAGAGCGCCGGACAGGCTTCTTGGTGGACGGCTACGATGTCGGCTCCGGCAGCCGCAAACCCCTCTATCTGTCGGCTCGGTTCCTCCACCATGAGGTGCACATCGAGGGGCAGCCGCGTGACTTTTCTCACGGCTCGCACGATCCCTGGGCCGACGGTTATCTGCGGTACGAAATGGCCGTCCATGACGTCTATGTGGATCCAGTCGCAGCCGGCCGCTTCTACTGCCTCCACCTCGGCACCGAGCCGGGAGAAATCCGCCGAAAGAATCGAGGGCGCGATCGTGCGCTTCCTGTCCGATCCCTCTCTCATGGGGCTCCGATCATACGACCGATAGTCATGCGCCGCAACCGGTGCGCCCTGGCTGCGCCCGAGCGCCTACGGGCGGTCGGTGCGGCGACGAAAGCGCACCGCGAAAAACCCTTCCAGGTTGTGTCGGTGTGGAAAAGTACGAAATACGCCATCCTCGCCGACCAGCAGGCGCGCGGGCTCGGGCAGATCGGGGCGCGGGTCCTCGAGCCGAAACTCCGGGTGCGTCTCCAGAAAAGCGCGCACGACATCCTCGTTTTCGCCGCGCACCAGAGTGCAGGTGGCATAGAGCAAGATACCATTGGGGCACACGACCTTGGCTACGCCGTCGAGAATGTCGCGCTGCAGGCGCGCAAGGCCCGCAATCGCTTCCGGCGTTCTCCTCCAGCGCAGCTCCGGGTGGCTCCTGAGAGTCCCCAGTCCGGAGCAGGGCGCATCTACCAGCACCCGATCGAAGGAAGATCGGGCGAACAGTTCTCCTGCCCGGCGTGCGTCGCCGATCACGGTATCGAGGTTGGAGGTGCCAAGGCGGCAGGCAAGCTCCGCTACACGCCGCCCCGCCCCCTTCCTGGCGTCCAATGCCACGACCCTGCCGTTCTTGGCCGCAAGCCCGGCAATGTGCGTGGCCTTGCCCCCCGGGCCGGCGCAGGCATCGAGGATCGAGGAAGCGCGTGTCGGTGCCAGAGCGTAGGCTATGAGCTGGGACGCTTCCCCTTGGATTACGATACCTTCCCCGCAGACGCGCTTTATGAAGGGAAGGTCGAGCCGGCCTTCCAAGACGACGGCTTGCGGGCTGTACCTGCCGGCCCTGGCACCTACACCCGCCCTGGCGAGCTGTGCTATCGCGGCCGCTCGCTCGCCTACCGGTACGCGCAAAACGGTGGGCGCGGGGCGGTTGTTGGCCGCAAGCAAGCTGGCTAGCTCCTCGGTCCCCGAAAGACCGAGAGAGCTCGACTCGGCAAGCCACAGGCTGACCAACCACTTCGGATGAGAGTAGCGAACCGAGAGGTGCGAGGCGGGATCCGCATCCGCCGCCGGTATCTCTGCTCGGGCGCCTTCGCGCACCGCCCGCCTGAGGAGGGCGTTGGCCAAGGCGCGGGCCCAGGGAATTCTCTTGCCTGCTAGCTCTACGGTAGTGGATACAGCAGCGTAATCGGGGATCCGGTCGAGAAAGAGAAGTTGGAAGAGACCCAGCCGAAGCACCTGACGGAGCGCGGGGTTGAGACTGGTGGAGCGGCCCTGGCAGAGCGCGTCGATCCGCCAGTCGAGATAGCCGCGCCAGGCAAGGCATCCGTAAACCAGAGTCGCCGCAAGCGCCCGCTCTCGCACCGCTAGATTCGCTCTTTCCATCTCGTGGCCGAGTACGGCATCGGCCCAGGCACGGTCGCGCTCCACGCGCTCCAACACTCTCAAGGCCAGCTCTCTCGGCGCCAGCCCCCGCTCTTCCGATGCGCCCGCCATAACTAGCGTCGCGCGGGGCTCGACGTGTATAAGCTACCGATCGTCGCTCTCATCCGAGGCGCGTGCCCTTCTCGAGCCTCGCTCCCGCCAAGAACGCCCCCGCCTCGAGCGGCTTTCGCCCCTCGAGTTGGAGCTTTTTCACGATCAGGACGCCATCGCCGGTCGTCACTTCCAGTCCCGCCTCGCTCGCCGCGACGAGAGTGCCGGGCGAAGAGGCGGCCCGGCGGCCCTCGCTTCCCCCTCGCACTTGGGCGGAGAGGATCTTCAAATGCCTGCCGCCCAGCTTGGTAAAGGCGGAGGGCCATGGAGAGTAGGCCCGGACCTTTCGCTCGATCACGCGCGCTGGCTCCTCCCAGTTTATCTCGCCCGCCTCCTTTTTTAACATGGGCGCGAGGGTCGCAAGCGATTCATCCTGGGGCACGCCTTCGATGCCCGGGCCGCGGATGAGAGAAATCGCCTCTTCGAGCGCCTGAGCCCCGAGGACCTTGAGCTTCTCGTGTAGGGTACCGCTCGTTTCGTCCGCCGCGATCGGTACCTCTTTCTGAAGAAGGATGTCGCCGGCATCCATCCGCTCGTTCATCTGCATGATCGTTATACCGGTGACGGTATCCCCTGCCAGTATGGCGGCCGGTATCGGCGCCGCCCCCCGGTGGCGCGGAAGAAGCGAGGCGTGAACGTTGATCCCGCCGAGCGGAGCGGCTTCGAGCAGCGCAGGGGGCAGGATCTTGCCGTACGCGGCTACCACGATGGCGTCGGGCGCAAGTTCCTTTACGGCTTGGAGAAAAGCGGGGTCGCGTATCTTCTCCGGCGTGAGCACGGTCAACCCCATCGCCGATGCGGTAGCAGCTACTGGAGAAGGCATCTCCTTGAGACCGCGCCCGCGAGGGCGCCCAGGCTGGGTCACCACGGCCAAGACCGTGGCGTGGCGACGCAAAGCCTCGAGGCTGGGGACGGCGAAATCCGGCGTGCCCATGAACAGCACCTTGAGATCGCGCCCGCTCGGCCAGTGTAGGCGGCCCACGGCCTCTTACGCGTCCTTCGTCGTTAGATAAGCGGCCGCCCGCCCCGGCGAGGGGCAAAAGGCGCCTGCGGCCCGGTCTTGAGGAGCTTGGAGAGCTTTCGCCGGTAGAGGTCCCGCTTGAGGCTGCTTATTCGGTCGATGAAGAGTTTTCCGTCGAGGTGGTCGATCTCGTGCTGGAAGGCGACCGCCAGCAGTTGAGTAGCCTCGATCTCGACCTCCTTCTCCTCCGGCGTCCAGCCGCGCACGAGCACCCGCGCGGCTCGCCTCACCTCGGCGCTAAAGTCGATCACGCTGAGGCAGCCTTCCTCCCAAATCAGCTCCCCCTCGGCCTCCACGATCTTGGGGTTGATCAACTTGAAGAGCCGCTTTCCTCCTCCGTCGTGGTCGACGTCTATCACGATCGCGCGGGTCAGCACCCCGATCTGCGGAGCTGCAAGCCCGACCCCGGGGGCTGCGTACATCGTTTCCACCATGTCGTTTACCGCGCGCACCAGCTCGCCGTCGATATTACGCGCCGGCTCGGCTTTCTTTTTTAGCGTGGGGTTGGGAAAAGTCAGGATTTCTCGAATCATAGCGCCCTTGCATTCTTATAACACGCTCGCCGGATCGACATCAATGACGAGCCGGCAGCTACGCCGATGCGACCCGCGGCGCCACGATGCTAACACGCTATCGAGGATCCGACCTAGCTGCGAGCGTGCGGGAGAGCGAAGCATGAGGTGCCAGCGATACACGCCCCGCAGGCGCTCCAACGGGGCTGGCGCCGGTCCGGTTACTTTTACCGTCGGGCTCGAAACCCGCCTGCACCACTCCCCCACCGTGTTCGCCGCCTGCTCGGCTGCCCGGGGTTGTTTGGATTCCACTCTCAAGAGCGCAAGGCGCCAGAAGGGTGGATAAAGTAAGCTTTTTCGCTCCGCCAGCTCCCGCACGGCGAAGGATTGGTAGTCATGCGTTTGCGCGGCGACGACGCTGGGGTGGGCTGGCCGCAGAGTCTGCACGATGACCTTGCCCGCTTGACTGCCGCGTCCCGCCCGCCCCGCAACTTGCGCGAGCAATTGGAAGGCGCGCTCGGAGGCCCGAAAGTCCGGCATTCCCAGGGCGACGTCGGCCAAAATTACTCCGACCAGAGTGACGCCAGGGATGTCGTGTCCCTTGGTTACCATCTGCGTACCGATCAGGATGTCGATCTCGTGCCTTTCCCACCTCGCGAGAATGGCCGCTAGGCTTCCGCGTCTGCCCGTGGTGTCGCGATCGAGTCTTTCGATCCGGGCACGCGGGAGGAGACGGCGCAGCGCGCTTTCGATGCGCTCGGTGCCGCCACCCAGGGGGCGCAGCGACTCCTCGCCGCAGGCGGGGCAGCGGTCGAGGGGCGGGCGCGAGTGATTGCAGTGGTGGCAGAGCAGGATTCCTCGGCTGGCGTGCAAGGTAAGAGTGACGCTGCAGTTGGGACAGAGAACCGGCTCGCCGCAGCAGACGCACTGGAGGTAGTTAGCGAAGCCGCGGCGGTTGAGAAAAAGGAGGCTTTGCTCCCCAGCTCTCAGGGTGTTTTCAAGCTCGGCCAGGAGCTTGGGCGAGACGAAGAAGGCCGCATCGCGGTTCTCCCCGCTGCCACTACGGAGCGGCCCGCCGGTGCGAGTTTGGCGGAGATCGACGATCTCGACCCGCGGCATCGCGCGCTCCATAACGCGCCGAGGAAGCTCGAGCAGCCTATAGCGCCCTTCGATCGCCCGGGCGAAGCTTTCGAGCGACGGGGTAGCCGAGCCGAGCACGACCGGGCAGGGAGCGTTCCTGGCTCTTACGATGGCGAGGTCTCTTGCGTTGTACCTGGGGGACTCCTCCTGCTTGTAGGAAGGGTCGTGTTCCTCGTCTACGATGATTAGTCCCAGCCGGCGGGCCGGCGCGAACACCGCCGAGCGGGCGCCAACGACCACGGCGGCGTGACCTCGAGCGATGCGCTGGTGTTGGGCCAAACGCTCTCGTTTGGAAAGCGCGCTGTGCAAGACCGCGAGATTTCCGGGGAAACGCCCTTCGATACGCTTGGCGAGCTGGTGAGTAAGAGCTATCTCCGGGACAAGCATCATCACGGACAGCCCCTTTTCCACGGCGCGCTCGGCAGCCCTGAGGTACACCTCGGTCTTGCCGCTTCCGGTAACGCCGTGAAGAAGAAAGACCTCGAACCTACGCTCTTCGATCGTCTTGCAGATTGCATCGGCGGCAAGCGCTTGCTCCGCCGTGAGGGCCGGTCCCGCCGCGGCCAGCGGGGTCTCGGGCGAAGGCCTCGGTGGAGGGGCTAAGGCCACGAGCCCTCTTCTGGCAAGCGCCCGGCACGCGGCGGTGCCGGCCACTGCTGCAAGCTCCGCCTTGGCGACCGGTCCCCGGCGCTCCGAAAGCAACTGATACAACCGATACTGCGCGGGAGAGCGTTTGGCCAACTGCTCCAGCTCTCGCCGATCCAGCGGCTGCCTAATCTCGTACCAGTCGGCGGTGTCGGCGCGCCTCGAGCCTTCCCCCGGGGTCTTCTCTTTTAGGCGCAAGATCCCCTTGGCCCTGAGCGAACCCACGGCGGGGCGCAGATCGGGACCGTGCGCGAGGCGCGCAAGCTTTCGGGTGCTGAGGAGTCTGCCTTGCCCGATCATATCGAGAAGCGCTCGCTCCCGGTCGTTCAAGGCGCCTAGCTCCGCTTGGGAGGGTGATCTGGCAAGCTCTATGATCCGTTCCGTCGAGACCTTGAGGGCGATGGGAAGAGCGGCGGCCACGAGCTCGCCAAAGCTGACGCAATAGTATCGCGCGCCCCAACGGCAAAGCTCGATTACCTCTGGGATCGACGACGGTTCGGGGTCGAGTACCTGGCAAAGCGGCTTGAGCTTGGTTCTGATTCGCTCGGCCGGCTCCCCGTTACCGACTGCCACGACGACCCCGGCCTCTTTTCGCTTGCCCAGCGGCACCAACACCCTCGTGCCGACCTCGACCGCCCCGTCCATTTCAGCAGGGATCGCGTAGGTCAGAATCTCCGTGCCGGGAATCGGCGGCAGCACAACGACGTCGGCGAGGGGCTTATCGCTCATCGGGGCTTTGATACTCCTCTTTGCGTGGTAACACGCGGCCGCGCTCGCTTGCGCGCCGAGGCCGCAGTTTACTCAGCGTGCGCTATGCCTGTCAAAGGGGAGGTGGCCTTGCGCCTCGATTCGCTCGAGTGCATGCGACGGTGTCATTTGCCGCCCCGGCCGTCACCTGCGCGTCATTGCGTCGCTCGCTGGAATCGCAGGCAGCAAAGCGGAGCGTAACTTCCGTTGCCGCTCGGTGTCACTTCGGGGGCTGTGGCGGGGCTCGGGCTCGGTCGCGGCGCACATGGTACGCACCTTGCTCTGCCGCGACTGTGTCCGATGGTGCATTCGATTGTAAGAAATGCCATGCTTTGCGGAGCGCCTTGGGCCGTCTCGAGGCGCCATGGCAGTTGCGTTGTCGGCAGCCCACGCGGACGAGTCGCCGAGCGGGGCATCAGTTTGGTCGAGATGCTCTCGGTGGTTGCGCTACTCGGCATATTGGCCGCGGTGGCAGCTACCAATTTCAAGACGCTAATCCCGAGTTTCAGGGTGCGGGCGGCGGCGCTCATGGTGGCGGGAGACATGGCGCAGGCCAGGCTCAGCGCGATGAAGACCCAGACGCGCTACTATTTCGTGCCGCTCGAAGGGACGCGCTACCAGATACAGCGGGACAACGCCGCCGCTCCAGGGGGCGTGGAAACGGTCAAGGACGTTACGGTTTCGGTCGAGTATCCGGGAATTACCTTCGCCGCCACCGGGCTCGACACCGACCCGTACGGAAACTTGATCGCCAGCGCGGTACCCGGGCCCATCACGTTCAACTCGAACGGTACCGCAACCAACCCGGGAGGGGTGTTCCTGGAGCCGAGCGAGCACTACGAGGGGCGCCAGCACGCGGTAACGGTAACCGGATCGGGGAGGATAAGAGTTTGGCACAGCGCAAACGGAAGCTGGGATTGATCGGTTTCTTGGCCCAGGGCCGCGCGGGGTTTTCCCTGCTCGAGATCCTCGTGTCGATCGCCGTGGCCGGTTTGGGTTTCCTCGGCCTGGCCGCGCTTCAGGCGAGCACGATGCGAAACATCACGGTAAGTCGGCGCGCGGCCGTGGCTACCTCGCTCGCCTCGGACCAGCTCGAGGTCGCCCGGCGCCAAAGCTTCGCCGACGTAGGCGATGTGGCGGCGCAGGCCGTGGCAGTCGATGGGTATTCCTTTACCGTGAGCCAAACCGCGACCCCCCTGGGCAGCGGCAACGCCAAGGAAGTGACGGTCACGGTGGCGTGGGAGGATCAGTTCGGTAGTCACTCCCTCGTTTCCTCGACGACGGTGAGCCGATGAACGAGCGCGGATTCACGATCGCGGAGCTTTTGGTATCCATAACCCTTGGGGGCTTGGCGATGGGGGTGTTGTACTCGGCGGTGAGCAATCAAAGCCACTTGACGAGGTATCAGGTCGCAAGCGTCGATGTGGCGGAGAATGTGCGCGGGGCTTTGGAGATGGTGGAAAGCGAGCTCAGAATGGCGGGCTACGGGATGGAGGGAGTGCCGGTGGCGACCCTTCCAGCGGTCCAACTGATCGACGATCCTTCCGCCGATTTGGCGATCGAGGTCCGAGCCAACTTTGGCAACGTCAAAGGGACGGGAAGCGCAAGCGCCGATTCCACACTGATCGACATAGAGCAGAAAAATCCCTTCCCTCCTTTTGTTAGCGGCCAGAGGGTGGCGATAGAGTCGGGCCTGAGAGGACTGGCCGAGGTGCGAACGATTGTCGCGGTGGACTCCGGGGCTGGCACGCTCACGGTGGATGCGCCTCTCACCATAGCCTACGAGCCGGGCTCACCGGTAAATCAGATCGAGGCGGTGCGGTACAGGCTCGTCAATGGCATCCTCTTCCGCAATCAGGATCCGGCCGCCGAGCAGATAAACGCGATGGCGCTCGACTACCTCGACGGCACCGGCACCGAGCTCCCCGACCCGGCGACCGACGATCTGAGGGGCGTACGCGTAGACTTGCAGGCACGGAGGCCCGCGGACGTGAACGACCTAACGCCGCAGGCCCGGTTTTCCACGGAAGCTTTCCTGCGCAACCTGTGCATCCAGGCCAGGTTGCGCGATCCAGCGGAGTGCCCATGAGAAGCGAAAAAGGGATAGCCCTGCTCTCGACCCTGGGGATACTGGCGGCCTTGTTGGTGCTGGCGGCGGTCATCACCAACAGCACGCGCTACGAGTCGGTCTTCGCCTCGCTTAGAAAGCAGAGCGCGCTCGCCTTCAACGCCGCGGAGGCGGGTCTTTCGGTAGCCCTTACCGACCCTAACAACTTCCTCGTGCCGGGAACCTGCGCCGACGTGGCTCCCCGGACCGTGGATCTCGCTAGCCAAGGGCTATCGGTAAGCGGCACCGTGCGCGCTTCCTGCGATCGGGAAGGGGCTTTGCCGGCCGGGCTCAAGATAGGCGTCAGAACGGACCTGATCGGCTTTTTCTTCCGCCTGCGCTCGATCGGCACCTACCCGCCGGATGCGCAAGCTTCGCTCGAGATGGAGGCCGGCAGGCTGGGCTTCAGGCAGCGGTGAGAAGGAGAGTGTCGTGAAAGCGAGTTGGTTCTCCATTATTGCGGTGGGAATCGCCCTTGCCCTTGGCGCCTCGACCGCGAAGGGCTCGGATCTAGACATTTTTGACGCCGGCCTTCGCGTCGAGCCGAACGTGCTGATACTCTTCGATAACTCGGGCAGCATGAACGAGAATATTCCCTACGATCCCGCGACGACTTACTCCGGCCCCTTCGCGACCTCCACGGTCTATTCGCGCTGCCGGACTTTTCGCACGGACTGCACCTGCTTGCGCACCCGAACTACTTGGGAGGTGTACAGTGGTGCCTGCGGCTTCGTCGATGCCAACAACGACGGTAACGACGATCGCGCCCCCTCGTACGTCAAGATCGGAAACCGGCTCAACTACGAACAAGCTGGCAATCCCTCGAAACTCGAGATCGCGAAGAACGTGATCGACGGGATCTTGCAAGACGCGGCCAACGACCAGGTGCGCTTCGGCCTTATGACATTGAACGGGAACGTTGCCGCCACTTGTGGCAATCCGCTCGACAGCTACCATCAGGATCGGACCATCTTGAAAGCGGAAATCGGCACGAGCCACGCTTCCCTGCGCTCGATCGTGAACGGGCTTACCGCCAACAGCGGCACGCCGCTGGCGAACCGGCTCATCGCCGCCGCCCGTTACTTCAAGAACGACGGGTACTTCTCCGGCGTGGCGGATCCGATCCAGTACCACTGCCAGCGCAATTTCGTGGTCATCATGACCGACGGAAGACCTCAGGGCGAGGGAGACAATACCACTGCCGACGACGCCGGCCAATTCGACTACATCGAAAACTGGTTCGGCGGAGTGGCGCAAGCCGACTACGATGGCGACGGCTTGGATCCGGATGCGGCGCACGCCGATCCCCCGGCCTTTTGTCCCTTGACGAAGTTTTGCAATCACGACCAGCGTAGCAACGACCTGGAACCCTGCGAGTACGTGAACGGGGGTTCGGATTACCTCGACGACGTGGCCAAGAAGATCTTCGACGAAGACCTGCGCTCCGACCTCGAAGGCGAGCAGCAGATCGCCACATACACGATCGGCTTCACGGTCGCCAATTCCTTGCTGAGTCGGACGGCTTCGCACGGGGGTGGGCGTTATTTTACGGCGGAGACAGCGGACGAGCTTGCCGATGCCTTCCGGGAGACGCTGAGGACAATTCTGAGCGAGACGGAATCTTTCGTGGCGCCGGTGGTGCCGGTGAGTCAATCGACCCGGACCCAAAGTGGCGATCGCCTTTACATCGCGCTCTTTAGGCCGAGAAACGGCGAGCAGAGGTGGCCGGGAAATCTCAAGAAATATCGCGTCACGGAATCGGGCAGCGTGGTCGACGCCACGGGGGCCCCCGCCACCGACTCAAGCGGCCAGATCCTCGATACCGCGAAGTCTTTTTGGGACTCCACGCCCTCGGGTAGCAGCGTGAACCAGGGTGGTGTAGGGGAGCTTCTCAAGAACCGATCGGCTCCAAGGCAGATTTATACCTATTTCGGAGTGGCCGATCTTACCGCGGCCGCAAACGCGTTCGACTTGGGCAATAGCGCCATAACGGCAGGGCTTCTCGGCGTGGCGAGTGACGCTGATCGGGATGCGCTCATCAGCTATGTGCGGGGAGTCGACTCCTACGACGAGGACGAAGACGGCGATTTCACCGAGACGCGGTCGTGGATTCTCGGCGACATCGTTCACTCGGTGCCGCTGGTGGTTCGCTACGATAGCGGAGAGGTGGTCATTTTCATAGGTGCAAACGACGGTATGATGCATGCATTCGATGACGCCAGCGGCGAGGAGCTATGGGCCTTCATACCGCCGGAATTCCTGCCTAGGCTGAAGGAGCTACCTCCGGGAGGAAGCAGCTCGCATCCTTACTTCGTGGACTCCTCGGCCAAGCTGCTCACCACCGATTCCGGCCAGAAGATCATCGTCTTCGGGCTTCGCCGCGGCGGGCGGGCTTACTACGCGCTCGATGTAACCTCGCCTTCTTTGCCCTCCTTCCTCTGGTCGGTCGACAATTCTTCGCCGGGGCTGAGCGAGCTCGGACAAACCTGGTCGGAGCCGAGTTTCACGAAGCTTAGGGTGGGAAGCTCGCTCGTGGACGTGGCCGTCGTGGGCGCGGGATACGATACGTACTTCGACGACCCGAGCAACGAGAGTCCCAATCCCTCGGGGATGGGGCGGGGCGTCTTCTTTCTGAATGCCCTGACCGGCGGGGTCGAGGGGAGCGTCAGGCCGGATGGTATGGACTACGCGGTGCCTAGCACCGTAACTCTGGTTGACGTCAACGGCGACGGCGCCTTCGATCGAGGCTACGTAGGGGATATGGGCGGAAAGGTCTGGGCGTTGCAGCCCAACCTCGAGGCTTGCCTCCTCTTTTCGACGCCCCCCGGCCACAAGATCCATTACCCGCCCGACGTGGTAAGGGATCGCGGATTCTTGAGTGTCTTTTTCGGCACCGGCGACAGGGCCAATCCGCTCGAGACCTCGGTCGTGGATCGTATCTATTCGGTCAAAGACGATCTCACCTGCACGGCGCACACGGAAAGCGACCTCGTCGATGTAACCAACAGGGTGGAGCAGCACGGCTCGGAAGGGGAGGCGCTTTTGAACGAGGAGGTCGCGGCGGCATCCGGCTGGTACATAAGACTTGAGAATAATCCGGGCGAGAAGGTGCTTGCGCCTCCGACGGTTTTTCTGAATGCCTATTTCACGACCTTTACCCCGAGCCTCGAGCCTTGTGCGGCTGGGGGCACGGCGCGGCTTTACGCTCTGGGATACGACGCGGGCGGGGTGCCGCAGGACCTTAGCGGCGGGGGCGGCGAAGGCGGCGGGGGCGGCGAAGGCGGCGGAGGTGGGGAAGGAGGCGGAGGGCAAGTGGTGACGGTGGACGATCGAACCACCGAGGTGGGCAAGAGCATTCCGACGGAGCTTACTATCACGCTTCAGGAGGAGGGATCGTCCGGGTTCATCGCGGCCAGCGGGTCGATCGTTGCCGTCAATCCGCCGGATCTGCCGAACAATGTCTTTCCGATCTATTGGAGGCAGTGCTCGAATGCGGCGCCTTGCCCGTAGGGAGGGAAAGTCCAAAGACTTAAATGACACCCAAAATGGGAGGAGATGGCCGAATGATCCTGAGGAAGCGCAGTGGCTTAGTCCTTTCGTTGTTGGCGGGCACGATGGTCCTTGGCGCCTTTTCTGCGCAGGCTTGGGAGCTTCGAGGTCCCATTCAATCGGTTGGCTGGGATCTCATCCGGGTGTCCAACCGACTGGTTCGGCTCGACGAGCGGACGGTCCTGGAGGATACGGGCGGCAACAAGCTGGGCCGCGAAGAGCTAAAGCCTGGGGTATGGGTCGAGGTGGAGATGGATAGCGACACCGGCTTGGCGGAGCGGGTTAGCGCCACGGTCGTTCGCTGACGGGGCGGAGCCGCGGCCCCTGGGCTTGGGGGTGTCAAAAAAGCTTCGGGCGGCGGAAATTTCGTCACTTCGGTGCCGCCCGGGGCCGCTCGAGCCCGCCCATTTCCAAGGTAAATCCGGTTGGGTGGCCTCTGGCACGCATCGTGCACTTTCGGCGGTACAGCCCCTCCTTTCTGCACGGGAAGAGGCCCTGTTCGCGAATCGCGGGCGGGGCCTCTTCGTTTTTCTCTGCGCGGCCTTGGCCCTACGGCGAGCACTTTGTGCGCACCCGCCAAAGCGCCAACGCGCCCGCTAAACTTTCGTGCAAGTTCGCCTTGGCCGCGGCAGAAAAAGCAGTTGCGGGAAGCAGTTGCGGTATGGTATGGAGATGTGGTTTGAAGGTGGTGGCGAGGGAGGATTCGGCGGTTCCCGCGTCTTGCGGCACGCGAGGCGGCGAGTCGGGATAAGGGGTGGCGGTGTGAGCGGCGCTTCCAAAGGGTGGCTTTCCACTGTTCTCACGAGCTCGCTATCCGACCTCCTGCGGCGCGACCAGGGCAGCTACGTGAGCCTGGACATCGGCTCGAGCGCCATCAAGGTGCTCGAGGTCGACGGCGCTCCTTCGAGTCCGCGAGTCCTGAAGGCCGGTATCGCTTCGCTTCCGCCTACGGCCGTTCAGGCCAACTTGATCCAGGAGCCCGACGTTGTGGCGGGCACCATCATTAGCCTGCTCGACGAGAAGCGGATCAGAAGCAAGCGCGTGGTGACGGCTGTTCCCGGCCCCGCCGTGATCATA
Organism: Myxococcales bacterium; assembly: GCA_037446155.1. GTDB lineage: Bacteria > Desulfobacterota > Binatia > UTPRO1 > JBBIJE01 > JBBIJE01. The sequence continues at coordinate 26,939 of JBBIJE010000014.1, forward strand.
AAGAAGGTCACGCTGAGCGGCTCGGCCGGTCCGGGCTTGGACAAGCAGGTCATGGCGGAGGCGGCGAACTTCATCCCCGAAAGCCTCGATCTCGTGAACCTGGATTATCAGGTTATAGATCGCCCCGGCCCGACCGTGCTCGAGGTGATTCTCGTGGCCGTGAAGAAGGAGATAATCAACAGCTACACCTCGGTCATAAGGCAAGCGGGCCTCGAGCCGGTCGTGGTCGACGTGGATTATTTCGCCCTGGAGAACATGTACCAGCTAAATTACGAGCCGATGGATTCGGAGATCGTCGCGCTCGTGAACATCGGCGCCCGCTACTCCTCGATAAACATACTCAAAGGAGGGCGCTCCTCCTTCACGGGCGATGTGGCGGTGGGTGGAGCGGAGTTCAACGATTTGCTGATGCGCAATTTGGGGCTGAGTTTCGAGGAGGCGGAGCACATAAAGCGGGGGGGGAAGACGGACCGCTTCACTCCGGAGCAAATCGAAACCTTCGTCGGACCGGCGACGCAATTCCTGATAGACGAGATTCAGCGGGCTCTCTCCTTTTTCTGGCGCACCGCAAGCGAAGAGCCTCTCGGCATGGTTTACCTTAGCGGCGGGACCGCGATGGTCCCCGGCATCGTGCGTGGGCTCGCCCAGAGGCTCGAGGTCCCCGTCGAGCTTGTCGATCCCACGAGGCACCTGACCTTCGGTCGCGGGGCGGATACCGAGTTCGTAAAGAGCAACGCCTCTTCCCTAGCGGTGAGCGTGGGCTTGGCCACGCGCAGGCCGGGGGACAAATGATCAGGATCAATCTACTGGCGGTCAAAGAGGCCGAGCGGGAGGCTGGCCGGCGGCTGGAGCGAGTCGTCGGGGTCGGCGTGATCGTAGTCGCCGCGCTCCTGCTCCTCTTCTTTTTCCTGCGCCAGAACCGAGAGGTCGTGGCGGCGCGCTCGCGGGTGGCCGAGCTCGAGCGGGAGCTCGCCGCGTTGAACGCCCGCAATAAAGAGGTTGTCGAGCTCGAGCGGCTGCGCAAGCAGTCGCAGGAAAAGCTCAAGATCATAACCGACCTGGACAACAAGAGGGTCGGGCCGGTCCAGATCTTGAAGGACTTGAGCGAGGCGATCCCGCCGCAGGCTTGGCTCACCGAGTTTTCCGACGCCGGGGGAGCGGCAACCATCACGGGCCTTGCCTTGGATAACCAGACCGTGGCGCTCTTTGCCCGGCGCCTTTCGGGCTCCTCCTATTTCGTCGAAGTGGATCCCGTGGAAACTACGCAGGTCGAATCGGAAGGGGTCAAGCTCCAAAAGTTCGTTCTGAAGAGCCAGCTCCGCTACTTCGGAAGCGACGGCGCGAAGGAGGCGACCGAAGAACGTGCTCCCGGCGCTTCGCAGGGGAGGGGAGCGTGAGAGAGCTTTGGGAGCGAATGTGGGAGCGGATCGAGGAGCTGTCGCCGGGGCGGCGGGTGGCGCTGCTCGTAGCCGTGCTGATTCTCCTGTTTGGCGGTTTTTTCTACCTTGTATATTTTCCCAGGGCGGCGGAGGTCGAGCGCCTTCGCAAGCAGGCCGAGCAGATAGCGGCGCAGCGCGACGTGATCGGTTTGCGCCTCAAGAACGTGGAAAAGCTTCGCGCCGAGGTCGAGGACCTCAAGGCGCGTTTCGCTCTGGCGCAGGCGCAACTGCCGGACAAGAAGGAGATTCCCGAGCTCTTGAGTCAGGTCTCCAACGCCGGCAGGCAGTCCGGGCTGGAGATTCTCAAGTTCAAACAGCTCCCCGAGGTTTACGCGGACTTCTATGCCGAGGTGCCCGTGGAGATCGTGGTCAGGGGAAACTACTTCAACGTGGCCAAGTTTTTCGACAAAGTGGCGCGCTTGAGTCGCATAGTGAACGTAAGCGATATCGTGATGAAAGATCCGAAGCAGGTGAGAGACGAGATCTCCGTCGAGACCAAGTGCAAGGCAACTACCTTTCGGTTCCTCGACGAGACCGAGCGCGAGCGCATCGCCGCGCAGAAGAAGGCGAAGGAAAAGAAGAAGTGAGGCGGGTGGAGGGGAAAGCGTCCGCGGGGGCGGGTGGCGTAGCTTGTAGCGATCAGGCGAAGGATGGGAAGATGAGAAAGCGGCTGGCTTCCCCCGGCGCGGTGGCGATCGGTTTTCCCCTGGCGCTCGGCGCCTGGGCTCTCGGTTGCGCCTTTTTGCTCTGCGAGCCGGCCTTTTCGGCGGTCGTCGGTGACAGCACCTTTCACTACGGCCAGCAGATCGCCTCGCGGCGCGATCCTTTCAGGCCCCCCAACCTCCTTCCCGCCGGTACGGAGAAGCGGGGGCCTCTTGGACCGCTCGAGAGATACGACATCGGACAGTTGAAGCTCGTGGGCGTGGTGTGGCAGCTCGGCCAGCCTCGGGCGATGGTAGAGGATGAAGCAGGGCTCGGGTTTATCGTGGAAGTCGGCACCAGGATAGGGAAGAACGGGGGGGTGGTCACGAAGGTGGAGCCGAACCGAGTCATGATCGAGGAGGCGGTACTCAACTTCTACGGAGCTCGGGAGGTCCGGCGGGTGGAGATGAAGCTGGTCGAGGAGGAGGCGCAATGAGACGGCGAAAGCCTGAGAGTCGAGGCCTGCCGGCGACTGGGGTCGCCGTGTTGATCGGCATAGCATGCGGCTGGATGTCAAGCTCTTGCAGCGTCCCGCACCACGAGCCGAAGGAGGAGGCGGCGGCCCAAGCCCTGCGCAGCGCCGCAGACGATAGCTTCGCCGCTTTCGTGGACAAGTACGAGCTTCCGGCCGAACCGGCCATAAGGGCGGGTGTGGAGAGTTCCGAGCGAGCGGGGGGCATTTCCGAGTCTAGCGCCTCCGACGGTGCCGAGCGGCAGGAAGCGGAGCAAGAGGAGCAACCGGAGCCTTGGCTCAGGGTAAAAGAGATCGGAATCGCCGAGCGCGAGGGCACCAAGGCCGTGCTCGTCAAGCTTTCGCGCGCCCCCGAGATAATCGACTATTTCAGCCTCCCCAACCCCAACCGCTTGGTGATCGACCTGGGAGGCCCGGTTGACAGCGTGCAAGGGCCGGGCAGCTACGTGGCCGACGACGCGCTCATCGAGCGCATCCGTGTCGGCGTCAAGGACGAGCGCATCAGGATCGTAGCCGACATTGCGGGCGAAGAGATTCCCGAATACTCGGTCGCGCAGCGAGGATCCGAGGTGGCGCTTCTTCTAGGTGGCGACGAGCCGGTGGGGAAACTGACTGCGGCGCAAACGCTCTACGAGGCGGAAGACCCGCAGGTGGCCCTGCGCTCCTTGAGCGCGGACGGGGGGATCGCGGGCGAACTCGGCCCGCCGTCGGACAGGCAAACGTCTCCTCAAACTACGGCGCAGGCCGACTCGCGACCTCTCCTGGGCGGGGAGGGCAGGCTACCCTCGGCGCCGCATGAGGAGGAACCAACGAAAGCGCCGCAGGAAGACGAAAGCCACGATCCCGGGCTCGATTCTCGCGAGACCATCGAGGTACCGCTCGAGAAGATAGAGCGAGTTCCCGAGCGTCCGGCCGCGTTGGCACTTTCGGCCATCGCGGCCGAAGCAGCGCCAACCCCCGGCCCCCACGAGGCTAAGGGGGGAGCGGGGGACGCTGCGAAGCCGGCGCCCAAGTACACGGGCGAGCCCATTTCGTTGGATTTCAAGAACGCGGACATTCAAAATGTCCTTCGCATCATCGCCGACGTAAGCGGCCTCAATATCGTCGCCACCGAGGACGTGAGCGGGAAGGTGACGATAAGGCTAAAAAACGTCCCCTGGGACCAGGCGCTCGATGTGATACTTCAGGCCAACGGCCTCGACAAGGAGAGGCAGGGAAACGTGATCAGAATCTCCTCGCTCGACCGTTTGCGCGAGGAGCGGGAGAAGGCCAAGGCCGCCCAGGACGCGCTCACCCAAGCGGAGCCGCTTCAGGTCAAGTACGTTCGGGTAAATTATGCCAAGGTTGACAAAGCCTTCATGGACAAGGTCAAGAGCGTGCTGAGCGATCGGGGAAGCGCCACCTGGGACGAGCGTACCAACACGATAGTGATTCGCGACGTGAAAAGGGGCGTAGCCGACGCAAGCGACATGATTGCCGCCTTCGACATGCAGACTCCGCAGGTCCTGATCGAGTCGGCGATAGTCGAGGCGGGAGACGATGTCGCGCGCGATCTCGGCATCCAGTGGGGCTACAACTTGAAGGCCGGGCCGGAGGTGGGCAACAATACCGGCTTGAACTTCCCGGGTCGGGTGGATGTCGGTGGCAGCGGCGGCGGCAGCGAGACTTTCCCCGCGCTTCCCGGTTTCCCGTTCATAGCCGACTTTCCGGCGGGTACCGCCGGGGGTGGGGCGGGCTCCGCGCTCGACCTCGCGCTCGGCTCGCTCGACGGCTCGCAGTCGCTCAGTGCGAGGCTCAGCGCTTTGGAGCAAGCCAACAAGGTCAAGATCATCTCGAAGCCGCGCGTCGTTACCATAAACAACGTAAAGGCGACTATACAGAGCCTGCGCATCTTGCGCGTTCGGTTGCCCAGCACGGGTACGGTCATCAGCACCGGCGAAGGGGGTGTCGCGGGAACCGCCCAGGCGGCCACCGAAGAGATCCCGATCGGCATCATTTTGGAGGTGACGCCCCAGGTCTCGTCCGACGGCTTCGTTTTTCTCGACTTGCGGGCGAAGTCGAGCACGACGGCACAGACCTCGACCGACAACATTCCCGATGAAGTGAGCCGGGAGGCGGAGTCGCATGTGCTCGTGCCCGATGGAGAGACGTTCGTGCTCGGTGGAATCTACCGAGACGAGACCAGGAACGACGTCCGCGGGGTGCCTTATCTCAAGGACATTCCCGCCCTGGGATGGATGTTTCGCAATCACTTTTACGACGACAGGCGCCAGGAGCTTCTGGTCTTCGTGACCCCGCACATAATCAAAGGCGGCGCCACGGTGGCCAATCTTCCCAGCGCCAAGGAGCTGTGGCAGAGTCGTAACGGAGGGGGGAAGTAGCTTTTCTGAGTCGCCCTGGAGACAGAGCCTCCCGAACTAAGGTGGTATGCTTCGCTTCATGACGGCGGGGGAGTCACATGGGCCCTGTATCACAGCGGTGCTCGATGGCTTTCCGGCCGGCGTGCCCGTCGATGCCGAAAGGATAAACCGGGAGCTGGCTCGCCGCCAAATGGGCTACGGCCGGGGGCGGCGGATGGCGATCGAGAAGGACCAAGTCGAGATCCGCTCCGGAGTGCGGTGGGGCGAGACCATGGGGTCTCCGATAACGCTCGTGATCGAGAACCAAGACTGGAAGAACTGGGAGAGGCAGATGTCGCCGCTTGCGCAGGATAGCGGCCAGGCGAAGCCGGTGACGAGGCCCCGCCCGGGCCACGCCGACTTGGCCGGAGCGCTCAAGTTCGGCCACAGGGACGTGAGAAACGTCCTCGAGCGCGCAAGCGCGCGGGAGACCGTGGCGAGAGTCGCGGTCGGAGCGCTCGCCAAATGCCTGCTCGAGCACTTCGGCGTTTTCGTCGGAGGATGGGTGGCCGAGATCGGCGGTGTCGTAGCTTCTACCGAGGGCTTGGACTTTCCCGAGCTCTTGGCGCGGGCGGAGCGATCGAAGGTAAGGATGCCCGACCCGCAAGCCGAGGAAGAGGTCGTGGAGCTCATCGACCGATGCGCCAAGGAGGGGGATACGCTGGGCGGGGTGGTAGAGACCCGAGCCACGGGGCTTCCGCCCGGACTTGGAAGCCACACCCAGTGGGACCGAAAGCTCGACGGAAGGCTTGCGCAAGCGGTGATGAGCGTTCAGTCGGTAAAAGGCGTCGAGATCGGGCTCGGCTTCGGGGCCGCGAGAAAGCGGGGCTCCGAGGTCCACGACGAGATCGGCTTCGATAGCGAAACCCGCGAGTTCATCCGCCACAGCAACAACGCGGGAGGAACCGAGGGGGGGATGACTTCGGGCGCGCCGGTCGTGGTCAGGGCCGCCCTCAAGCCCATCTCTACGCTCATGCGGCCGCTTCGCTCCGTGGACCTCGTGACCAAGGAGGAGGTCAAGGCGGCGATCGAGCGCTCGGATGTGTGCGCGGTGCCGGCCGGGGCAGTGATCGTCGAGGCTGTGGTGGCTTTTACCTTGGGGCAGGCTTTCCTGGAGAAGTTCGGGGGCGATTCTCTGGTAGAGATCAGGCGTAACTATGAGGGTTATCTGAGGCAGGTACGTGAGTTCTGAGGCGCAGACGGTAACTGTCCGTCTGGGCGATCGGGCGTACCCGATCTACATCGGCTCGGGCAGCTTACGGGAGCTGGGCAGCAGGTTGAAGGCGGTGAAGGCAGGGGGGAAGGCTGCGGTAGTGACCAACGAAACGGTGGGGCGGCTCTATCTGCAAGCCGTGGAAGGATCGCTCTGCCAGGCCGGATTCGTGCCCGTCGCGCTCAGGCTTCCCGACGGGGAAGAGCACAAGAACCTGGCCTGGTTGTCTTTCATCTACGACCGCCTGATCTCGGCCGAGGTGCAAAGAAGCACTCCGCTCGTTGCGCTTGGGGGGGGTGTGGTGGGAGACATCGGAGGATTCGCCGCCGCCACTCTGCTCCGCGGCCTTCCGCTCGTTCAGGTGCCGACCACGTTGCTTTCGCAGGTTGACTCCAGCGTCGGCGGCAAGACCGCGATCAATCACGCGGCGGGAAAGAATCTTATCGGTGCGTTTTACCAGCCGCGTTTCGTCCTGATAGACGTCGACACGCTGAAGACGCTGCCCAAACGGGAGTTGCTGGCCGGCCTGGCCGAGGTCGTAAAATACGGGGCGATTCTCGATCCGGAGCTTTTCGCCCTGCTCGAGGAGCGGCTCTCCGCGATTTTGAAACTCGATCCGGAGACCTTGGTTCACGTGATAAAGGTGTGCTGCCAGCTCAAGGCACTGGTCGTCGAGGAGGACGAGACCGAAAGCGGCTATCGGGCGATCCTCAATTTCGGCCACACCGTCGGGCACGGGATCGAAGCGCTCACCGAATACAAGCGCTACCTGCACGGGGAGGCGATTGCCATCGGGATGGTGGCCGCGGCGCGGGTTTCGTGGCGGCTTGGATGCTGCGATGAAAGCGTTTACCGGCGCCTGAAAGGGCTTTTGCAGCGGGCCGGCTTGCCGACCGAAGTGCCGGGCGACATCGACAGGGACTCGCTCGCGCTGGTGCTCAGGACCGACAAGAAGAGCCAGGGGGACAAGATCAAGTTCGTCTGTTTGGAGGCGATCGGTCAGACTCGTTTTGAAATGTTAGCCAGCGGCCAGATTGTCAAGTACCTGTAGGGGGCCAAGGCCCGGCGGCGGGCCGATCGATTTTCGGGCGAGGCTGGCGAGGAGGGGTTGAGATGGAGCTTGGGGAAGTGACGAGGGCGTGGCGGGGCGGTTTTCGGGCCGCCAGGCATGGGGCGGTGCTTGCGCCGGTGATCGCCGCGGCCGCCGCTTTGGTTTTCTGGGGGTGCGGCAGCGGCGGATCGAACGACCAGGGTCTCTCTTTCAGGGTCTTCGGCATTTTCCAGGAAATCGAGGAGAAGATCCCGCCCGAGGCCGACAAGCTTCCCACGGTCGATGAGCACCCGGGCGATACGGGACGTGTCGTGTCTTTCAGTAGCGCCGCCACGATTCCGAACGACGTGAACGGCGATGGCGATTTGGACGGGGGCTTCATCGGTTTCGAAAACTTCATGACCACGCAGCGGCTGAATATCGTCGGGGTGAACGTGGATATCGAGATCCCCGGCGCAACGATCCCGCTGCCCTCCGATTTCGTGACGCTGGCGCTTACGCTGGATCGCAAGGTAGGTGAAGAGGAGGAGCCTGGCTTGGGAAACGTCGCCTTGGCGCAGGTGATGTTCGTCTCGCGTGACGTCATGACTTTCTTGGCCAATAACCGAAGTGCCTTGCCGCCGGCCCCCTTCGACATGATCGTGGTGATGACGGCCGAGGCGGTGGGAGATACAGGAGACCGTTTCGTTTCCAACGAGTTTACCTACCGGGTGACTTTTAGCGATTGATCGGGCAAAGCCCGGGCTTGCGCGGGGCGATTCGAGGGAGCTTGGGTAGGGGGGAGGTTCGAGAAATGAGCTTGTGGCAAAAGAAGGGGACGGTGGGGGCGCTTTGCGGGCTTGCCGCGCTCGGCGTGGCCCTCGCTTATTTCGGGTGCGGGGGCACGGGAAGCGGGGGCGCGGGCCACCCGGGCGGCTCGTCGGAGAGGCAGTTTGTGTTGAATACCAATGACTTCGGCCGGCTGACTCTCAATGTGAGTTCCGCCACGGTGGATGCCAACAAGACCGACCGGATCGGCCTTTTCGCGCAACTTACGGATGCGCGCGGGCTGCCGGTTTCCGGGGTAACGATAACTTTTACCTCCGACGTGCCGGATATTTCGTTCATACCTCAGCTCCCCAGTCCCACGCCTGCCCCGGGTCAGCCACCTGGAAACATCGGCTTCGCAACCACCGGTCCCGACGGGATCGCGGACATCATAGCCGTGGCCGGCTCCACCCCGACCGCAAGCGGCGATATCCAGGGCGTGGCGAGGCTCTTCGCGTCGGCGCCCTCCCCGTACAGCTTGGGGGCCATTGTCACTGTCACCCTCACTGACGTCGGGTTCATCGATAGCAAAGGTGGGCTTCAAGTAATACCGGCTGAAATCATGCTTACCGAGCCCGCAATCGGTCAGGTCCTTTTCTTCAACATAGTCGGGGGTACACCGCCGTACCTTCTGAAAAACGAAACGAGTGGGCTAGGATTTGCGACGCTTAGCCGGCATTGCATGCCAGGGTGCACGGAGAACTCCCCAGTGCTGTGCGTCGGTAGCCCTTGCGAGACGGACAGCGACTGCAACGCGGGAGGATCGCCCACCCCGTCCGGCGTTTGCCTAGGCCCGATCAAACGCTGCATAGCCACTTGCACCGGGCCCAATTGCGCGGGCTCGCGCTGCGCTACCGATGCCGACTGCAACTCCGGCTCGGATACGCCTGCCGGGGTCTGTGCCGACGCCGGCCAGGCCATCGCTTACACGATAGTCGGCGATGTCACCACTGGGGACGTGGCCGAAGGCGAGCATGTTTTCCAGGTCGAGGATTCCGTTGGCGCCTCTGTGGCCGTCAAGGTGACGAGCGACTTTGTTTGCGGGAACGGTGCCGCGCGCGGCGGCGAGGTGTGCGACCTAGGGGATCTCCGCGGGTTCGACTGCGTGGCGGTCGGCTTCCCGTTGGGCGGGGATCTCCGCTGCACGGAAGACTGTACAACCTTCGATACCAGCAGTTGCATCACCGAGACACCGTCGCCTACGCCGACGCCGTGAGGGGAAGGCTCGGCTTCGAGCGACATCGAGGCTCCTAGGGCGCGCTCTGCTGCGGCAAGAGCCTTTTGCCGCGGACAAGGTGGGACGCCGCCGCCATGTGTCCTGGGCGCAGCGCGTCATAGCGGGGGCTGCGTGCGCTTGACTCACCCAGACCACCCGTAGCAAAGTTCTAGCGGCGGGTAGTACAGGGTGCGTGGCGAGACCGCGCCTGGGTGTCTGACCGCGGTGCGGAGCGGTAAGTGGCGAAGGTAGAAGATTCCGGGAGTCGGTGGGCGGCCGCAGTTTGGGTCATCAACGGACCCAACCTGAATCTGCTCGGGAGGCGGGAGCCCGCGCTTTACGGCCGAAGCTCGCTTGCGGAGATAAACCGGCGCCTGGAGCGGCTCGCCGCGGATCTTGGCGTGGCCGTAGAAACGTTCCAGTCGAACCACGAGGGAGAGCTGGTAGACCGTATCCAGGAGGCCGCAAGCCGCGCGAGCGCGATCATAATCAACGCGGGTGCTTACACGCACACGAGTGTCGCGGTGCGCGACGCGCTCGTGGCCTCGGGCCTTCCCGTTATCGAGGTCCATCTCTCGAACCTGCACGCGCGCGAGGATTTCCGCCACCGCTCGTTCATCGCGGACGTCGCCATAGGCCAGATCGTCGGTTTCGGACCGGAAGGCTACGAGCTGGCGCTTCGGGCCGCCGCAAGCCTCATCAAGAAAAGGCCGGCTCGGGGGGAAAGCGGAAGGAGGCCGGGTGGGGCCCGCCGGCCCCGCTGAAGCAAGGAGCAGGGGAGACGAGCGCGCCCAAGCCAAAGAAACGCTCCCGGGGCTCGACCCCGTTAGTGGACCCCAAGGAAATCGAGCGGCTCGTCCGTCTCATGGAGGAGACCGGCCTACTCGAGATCGAAATCCAAAACGGCCGCGGGAAGATGAAGCTTGTCCGGGAGAATCACCGCCTCCAGGGGCCACTGCCGCAGCTTGCGGAAACACCGCAGGGGGCGGCGGAAAGGGCGAGCGCAGCCTCGGCCGCCGGCGCTATTGCCGTTACCGCCCCGATGGTCGGCACCTTTCACCGAGCGCTCGAGCCCGGGGGCGAGCCGCTGGCTAAAGTCGGGGAGGTCGTAAGCCCTGGCGAGGTCCTCGGTGTTATCGAAGCCATGAAAATGATGAACGAAATCGAGGCCAAATTCGGGGGGCGCATCAAGCAGGTGCTGGTCGAGGATGGAAAGCCCGTCGAGTACGGGCAGCCGCTTTTCCTTATCGAGCCGCTGTCGGGATAGGACCGCTCTGCAGAGTCTTTCGCGTTGTTCGCACGGGTTCTGATCGCTAACCGGGGGGAGATCGCGGTGAGGATCATCCGGGCTTGCCGCGAGCTCGGCATCGAATCCGTGGCGGTTTACTCTACCGCGGATCGGGAGGCTCTCCACCGGCGGCTGGCCGACCGGAGCATCTGCATCGGGCCGCCGGCTCTGGAGGCAAGCTACTTGAACATTGCCGCCATCGTGAGCGCGGCGCTTGCCGTCGGCGCCGACGCGATCCATCCCGGGTACGGCTTTCTCGCCGAGCGGGGAGACTTCGCGGAAGCGTGCGTCCGCTCCGGCCTGGCTTTCATAGGCCCCCGGGTGAGGAACATCCGCCTCATGGGGGACAAACCGCGGGCAAGGCGCCTCATGGCGAGAAAAGGGATACCGACACTTGCGGGCTCGCGCGGGCCGGTCGTCGAACTCGAAGAGGCGGAGCAGGCGGCGGAGGCGATCGGCTACCCGGTGGTAGTGAAGGCGGCGGCCGGTGGAGGGGGCCGGGGACTCAGAATAGCGAGCGATCCGCAGGCGCTAAAAAAGGTCTTCCCCTTGGCGCGGCGCGAGGCGGAGGCGGCCTTCGGAGACGGGCGCGTGTATCTGGAGCGGCATCTCGAGCGGCCGCGCCACATCGAGGTCCAGGTGGCGGCCGACCAGCATGGCAATTGCATCCACTTGGGCGAGCGCGACTGCTCGATCCAGTGGCGCTACCAGAAGGTCTTGGAGGAAGCCCCGGCGGCCAGGCTGGAGCAAGCGCTTCGAGAGAAGATCTGCCAGAAGGCGGTGCGGGCGGCGCAGGTTATAGGATATACCAACGTGGGCACGGTCGAGTTCTTGCTCGACCGAAGCGGCGAGTTTTTCTTCATTGAAATGAATACCAGAATTCAGGTGGAGCACCCGGTGACCGAAATGGTGACCGGACAGGACCTGGTGAAGCTCGGGATTTTGGCGGCCGCGGGCCTGCCGCTGGGTCTTCGGCAGTCCGAGGTGCGAGTGCGCGGAAACGCGCTCGAGTGCCGCATAAAGGCGGAAAACGCGCTTACGCACCTGCCTTCGCGGGGGCCGATAAGGGGTTTCCACCTGCCGGGAGGAGCGGGGATCAGGGTGGAAAGCGCCCTTGCAAACGGAGCGCCGGTTCCCGTCGAGTACGACTCGCTTCTTGCGAAGATCATCGCGTACGGAGAAAGCCGAGAGGAGGCGATCGCGCGGATGCGTGTGGCCCTGGGGGAGCTTTTCATAGATGGTGTGGAGACCAATATAGAGCTTCATCGGCGCATCCTTCGCCATCCCGACTTCTTGAACGCGCGGATAGATACGGGTTTTCTCGCCAGGCTCGAGCGCGATGAGGCCTTCGCTTGACGCGGGCGCCAAGCGCGATCGAAACGTTCGGAGAGCGGCCGAGCGGGGGGAGGCGGCCCAGCGGCCCGCGGGGCGGCGATGGATGAAATCGGCATAAACGTACCGAAGGGTAAGCCCTTCGATGTGGTCGGGCTCGGCCAGAACTCGGTCGATCACCTTTGCGTGGTCCAGAGCTTCCCCGCCCCGGATACCAAGTCCGCCTTGGCGGGTTACTCGTGCCTGCCCGGGGGCCAGGTGGCCACCGCGTTGGTCGCCCTGCAGCGTTGGGGACTAAGGACAGCTTATGTCGGAAGCTTCGGGGACGATCCGCTGGGCGAGCTGTCCAAGCGCTCCCTTGCGCGGGAAGGGATCGATCTCGGCGGCTCGGTAACACGAAAAGGGGTGCCCAATCAGCTCGCGGTGATCCTGATCGAAAAGGAATCCGGGGAGCGAACCGTCCTCATGCACAGGCCACCCGAGCTCGCCATGCGCCGTAACGAGCTACGCGAGGAGGTCGTGTGCGCCGGGCGACTCCTCCATCTGGACGGCTACGATCGCGAAGCGGCCGTTGCGGCGGCGAGCTGGGCGAAAGCCGCGGGAATTCCGACCGTGATCGATCTCGATATGTCGGCGGGGCCGATCGACGAGCTTTTGCCGCTCATCGACGTGCTTATCGTGTCGCGCGAGTTTGCAGCCGCGTTTGCTTCTTCGCGGGACCCGGAGCGGCAGCTTGCGCTTTTGGCGGCGGCCTCGAAGAGTAGGGTCGTAGCCGTGACCTGCGGGGCCGACGGGGTGGTGGCCATGGTGGGGAGGAGCAAGCTTGCCGTGGCGGGGCACAAGGTTGCCTGCGTGGACACGACCGGCGCCGGGGACATCTTCCATGCGGGCTTCATCTACGGAATGATCGCGGGTTGGAAGCTTGCGCGGACGCTTCGCTTCGCCAACGCCGCCGCGGCTCTAAGCTGCACGGCCGTGGGCGGAAGGGGAGCGATTCCGACGGTCCAACAGGCGCTTCGTTTGGCCGCGAGCGCCACGGTATCCTGAGCCCGCAAGGCTCCCTGCTCCAGCCCTTGTCGCGCGCTTCGGTATTGTGCTTGATCGGCAAGCGGACGTGCGGCTATGAGTTCAAGTGGAGGCCCGCAGGCGGGCCGGGGTTGGAGCTTGAGGTTTTCAGATGTTTTTGAGCTTGGCCGAGGCAAGGGAGCTCGTGGTTGGCGCGGTCAGGGGCTGGCGGGGCCCGTTCCCCGGCGGCCCTGCCGCCGCCGGTGGTTCGCCGCGCCTTAGAGTCGAGGGGCTGAGCCGAGCCGCCTCGGCCTTCTTGGTGGCCCAAGTCGCCAAGAGCCTCGGGCGGGCCGCGTTGATTCTGTGTGCCTCGGCCGAGGATGCCGAGGAGTTTTGCGAGGACACCGGGCTTTTCGCCGGCTCCCAGGATGGCGAGGAGCCGAGCGCGCGCCGGGTTTGCCTCCTTCGCTCGCTCGAGGTCCCGCTCTACGAGCCGCTTTTTCCTCCGCGCCCCCTCTTGGCCGAGCGCATCGCGGTTCTCTACAAGCTCCTTTCGGGAGCCGCACCCTTGGTATGTACTACACCAGAGGCGCTCGTGCAAAAGGTGATCCCCCGGCAGCGGCTGGCCCAAGCCGCCCTGCACCTTGCGGCAGGTGACGAGGCCGGCCTGGAAGAGGTGATCCTTCGCCTCGCCGAGTGGGGTTACCAGAGGGTGGCGCAGGTCGAGGACTGCGGGGAGTTCGCCGTTCGCGGGGGCATTGTCGATCTCTTCCCGCCTGACTACGAGTTTCCCGTGAGAGTCGAGTTCTCCGGCGATTTCGTCGAGACCCTTCGGCAGTTCGATCCGGTGACGCAGCGATCCCGGGGCGCCCTCGCGCACGCGATCCTTCTTCCCGTGCGGGAATACCCCCTGAGCGCCCTCGCTGCACCGGCAAGCCGCCGCGCGGTCGAGCTTAGAGCGGCGGAGATCGGTATGCCCCGGCGGGAGCGGGTAAAGACGATCGAGAGCTGGTCGAATTCGATACCACTTCCGGGCACCGAGTTCCTGCTTCCCTATCTGTACCGGGAGGAACTGAGCTCCGTTCTCGATTATCTGCCCGACGATGCGATCGTATGGATCGACGATCCGGCGAGAGTGGAAAATGCTCTTTGCGAGTTCGAGCGCTTTACCATAGAGCGCGCCGAGCAGTGCGAGAGGGAAGGCAAGCTCTTCGCGCCGCCAGAGCTCCTTTTTACGCGGCTCGGCAACCTGGGGGGGCTGGCGAGTCGCTGGCCGGTGGTCGAGCTTTCGAGCTTTAGGACGGCTGAAGGAGAAGGAGCCCTGCAGGTGGAGTGCTCGTCTCTGGCCGAGCCTACCCTTCGGGCCGGAGCACCGGAGGCGCACCTTGCCGGTCGGATGGAGGCACTGGAGGAGTGGCTTCGGCAGGGCCGTTCGGTTGTGCTGGTCGTTCAGGACGAGGCTCAGGCCAAGCGCTTGAAGGGGATTCTCGGGGGCCGAGGGATGGCCGTCGCGGAGCTTTCGGCCGGTGACTTTTGCTTGCCGCTCGGCCCCGGTCTTCACATAGTGCGGGGGCGGCTATCGGCGGGCTTTGCGCTTGCGGCTGACTCGATGGTGTTCGTGGTCGATGCCGAGATCGTGGGCGAGCGGCGCAAGCGGGCGCCCAAGCGGCGGGTAAGCGCCGCCCAGCTACTCTCCAGCATGGCGGATCTGCAGCCCGGGGACTACGTCGTCCACGTGGATCACGGAATCGGGCTCTACCGCGGCCTTGCTCATCTCAAGGTTGCCGGGACCGAAGGGGACTTCCTCCATTTGGAGTACCTCGGGGGAGACCGGCTCTACATACCGGTAGATCGCATCAACCTGGTTCAGAAATACACTTCGGCCGATGGTGCCTCGCCGGCGCTCGACAAATTGGGGAGCGGAAACTGGGAGAGGGTCAAGGCAAAGACCCGCGAGTCCATCTTCGCCATGGCGCGGGAGTTGATCGAGGTGCACGCCGCAAGGGCGGTCCTCGACAAGCCCGGATACCGGGTGCCGGATGGCTACTACGAGGAGTTCGCGGCCAGGTTCCCCTTCGAGGAGACTGCGGACCAGGAGCGGGCTATAGAAGAGGTGCTAGCCGATCTGGCCGCGGGCAAACCGATGGATCGACTGGTGTGCGGTGACGTCGGGTACGGAAAGACCGAGGTCGCCCTTCGGGCGGCCTTCGTCGTGGTTTTGGAAGGGGCACAGGTGGCTGTTCTGGTGCCTACCACCGTCCTAGCCAGGCAGCACTACGAGACCTTCCGCCAGCGTTACCGGGGCTACCCGGTGAGGATCGAGATGCTGAGCCGCTTGCGCAGTCCGGCCGCGAACCGCGAGGTGTTGAGGGGCTTGGCTAGCGGCGAGGTGGATATTGTAGTAGGAACCCACAGGCTGCTCCAGGAGGACGTGGTGTTCAAGCGCCTCGGCCTTCTCGTGATCGACGAGGAGCACCGCTTCGGGGTCGCGGACAAGGAGAGGATCAAGAAGCTCAGGCGGCTGGTGGATGTCCTTACGCTCACGGCCACTCCCATTCCGCGCACCTTGCATATGGCCCTCGTTGGCCTTCGGGACTTGAGCGTAATCGAGACCCCGCCGATGGACCGGCTGGCGGTTCGCACCTACGTGAGCCGCTATGACGAGGGGGTCATCCGCGAGGCGGTTTTGAGAGAGCTCAGGCGTGGGGGGCAGGTGTTTTTCGTGCACAACCGGGTGGAGACGATCGAAGCGCAAGCCGCCCGGCTCAGGGCGCTCGTTCCGGAGGCGTCGATCGCCGTAGCTCACGGACAGATGAGAAGCCAGACCCTGGAGAAGGTGATGCTCGGATTCATCGAGGGCCGAACCGATCTCTTGGTTTGCTCCGCCATAATCGAGTCCGGGCTGGACATTCCGACCGCCAACACGATCATAATCAACCGGGCCGATACCTTCGGGTTGGCGCAGCTCTACCAGCTTCGCGGTCGCGTAGGACGCTCGCACCTCAGGGCCTACGCGTATCTTCTCATACCGGGCGAGCACCTGATCGGCAAAGAAGCGCAAAAGCGCCTCGTGGCGCTGCAGCAGCTAGACGAGCTCGGAGGGGGGTTTCGGCTCGCGGCGCACGACCTGGAAATTCGCGGGGCGGGCAATCTTCTCGGCCGCCAGCAGTCGGGGCATATCAAGGCGGTGGGCTTTGAGTTATACACGAGCATGATGGCGGAGGCGGTGCGTGCCATGCGGGGAGAAGCGGCACCGGTCGAGGTCGAGCCGGAGATGCAACTGGGCATCGCGGCGTACATCCCGGAGAGTTACGTGGAGGACGTGAATCAGAGGTTGGCGATCTACAAGCGTCTGGCCGCGTTAGGGTCGCGGGAGGAGCTCGAGCGGATCCGAGAGGAGCTTTGCGATCGCTTCGGCAAGCCTCCCGAGATGGTAGAGACGCTCTTCGAGCTCATGGACTTGCGCCGGATCTTGAGGGATCACCTGGTGACGGTGCTAAAGAAGAGGGGCGATTACTTGGTAATGTCGTTTCACCCCCAGGCCAAGCTCAGCACGCAGAATCTGCTCGCACTGATCGACGAGCGTGCCGGCAATTGCAAGATCTCGCCCGACCAGCGCATAAGCTTTCTGCCGCGCGCGCGTGGCATCGAAGCGATGAAGGAAGAGCTCTCGGAAATATTGGATAGGATCTCGCAATGCCAGCGCCACTGACCGCGTCTTTCCCGCGAGGCGGGGCGCCGGCGGCGGGAGCGAGCACTGGCCGAAGAGGGGGTGCACCGTGAGGGTAGCGAAACTGGGGAAGGTGATTCGTGCGGCTTGCTTGGTCAGCGCTTTTTTCCTTTCGGTCGGTTTTCTCGCTCGGGGCGCTCGGGCGGAAGTGGTCGATCGAGTATTGGCTACAATCGATGGCGAGCCGCTCACGCTCTGGGAGCTTCGCGAGTACGCCGCGGTCATCAAGGCCACGGCGGGACCCTCCATCGATGAGTCCAGCCCGCGCTTTTGGCCGGGCATGCTCGAGGCTATGATAACGGAGCGGATCGTGCGCAAGGAGGCCGCTAAGCTCGGCCTTAGCGCGAGCGAAAAGGAGATCGACCGTTACGTGAAGCAGATCCGCCAGCGCAACAATCTAACGGAGGAGGAGCTGAAATCCGCGCTTGTCGCGCAGGGTCTCACGTGGGATAAGTACCGAGAGAAGGTGCAGTTCGACATAGAGCGGAGCAAGCTCCTGGCGCACGAGATAGGGGAGAAAGTGACGGTCTCGCCCGAGGAGATCGAGCGTTATTACGAATCCAACCGCGAGGCCTATCGGCTGCCCGAACAGGTTCGGCTTTGGCACATCTACATTCCCGGCGGCGGTTCGGCAGCCGAGCGCGAGCGGGCCAGGGAGCGTGCCCGACGCTGCCTCGAATCGGCGCGAAAGGGGGAAGACTTCGGCAAGCTCGCCAGGGAATACTCCTTGGGGCCGGGGGCGGCCGAGGGCGGCGACATCGGCGAGATCGCGCGCGGCCAGATGCTGGAGGAGCTGGAGGAGGTGGCCTTTGAGCTCGACCGGGGCGAGATAAGCGACGTGATCGAAACCGAGGATGGGTTCCACATTCTAAAAGCGGGCGAGCACAAGGATTCGGGTTATCGGCCGCTTGCGGAGGTGAGCGACGAGATAAGGGGTAAGCTCTACGATGAGCTTTTGGAGGAGAGATACAGGCGCTGGCTGGCGAAGGATCTTCGGTCGCGCCACCATGTGGAGATGCTTTCCTCTGTCGAGGGGATGGAGGGCAGATGAACGCCGCGATATTTCGGGAATACGACATTCGGGGAGTCGCCGATCGGGATTACGACGAAGACTTCGCGCGTACGCTCGGCCGGGCCTTCGCCACCCACGCGCGGAGTCGGGGCGCGAAGCGGTTGAGTGTCGGTAGAGACTGCCGTTTGACCTCGGAGAAATACCACAGGGCGCTCGGCGAGGGGATAAGAGCGGCGGGCGTGGATGTCGTGGACGTCGGGACGTGTCCCACACCTCTTCTCTATTTCTCCCTTTTTCATCTCGATCTCGACGGGGGGGTACAGGTGACCGGAAGCCACAACCCCCCGGAGTACAACGGGTTCAAGCTCTGCATCGGCAAAACCACCATTCACGGGGCGGAGATACAAGAGCTAAGGCGCATCATCGAAAGCGGGAGATTCACCACGGGAAATGGAGCGCAGGAGCCCTTCGCCGTGATTCCTGCCTATCAGGAGTATCTTCGAAGGCAGTTCGAGGGAAAGGGCCGGGGGGTCAAGGTTGCGGTGGACAGCGGCAACGGGACCGCCGGCTTGGTGGCTCCCGAGGTCTTTCGTTCGATGGGCTGCGAGGTGGTAGAGCTTTACAGCGAGCCGGACGGGCGCTTCCCCAACCACCACCCGGATCCGACCATCGAGGAGAACATGAGGGAGCTTCGGTCGGTGGTGACCGAGCGTGGCCTCGATTTGGGGATCGCCTTCGACGGTGATGCCGACCGTATAGGTATTGTAGACCATAGAGGGAAAATCCTTTGGGGGGACGAGATGCTGGTGCTCTTTGCCCGCCACGTGCTGGCCGCGAAGCCGGGGGCCACCATCGTGTCCGAGGTGAAGTGTTCGCAGCGCCTGTACGACGACGTCGCCAAGCGGGGGGGAAGGGCGATCATGTGGAAGGCGGGGCATTCGCTGCTCAAGGCGAAGATGAAGGAGACCGGCGCGGCCTTGGGGGGAGAGATGAGCGGGCACATGTTCTTTGCTGACCGCTATTTCGGTTACGACGACGCGATCTATGCGGGGTGCCGAATGATCGAGCTTTTGGCGCAGGCGGGCAAGCCCCTGGCCGATCTCCTCTCCGATCTGCCCGTTGCCTACAATACGCCGGAGATACGCGTCGATTGCCCGGACGAGCTGAAATTCAAGGTGGCCGAGCGGGCCAAGGAGGTCTTCCGGCGAAGCTACGACATAGTGGACATCGACGGTGTGAGGATGAAGTTCCCGGAGGGGTGGGGGCTCATCCGGGCTTCCAATACGCAACCGGTGCTGGTCTTGCGCTTCGAGGCGAGCTCCCAGGAGAAGCTGGCCGAGTATCGTTCAATTGTAGAGAAGACCCTTGCCGAGATCCGAAGGGAGATAGGTGCCTGAGGCCGAGCCCTAGCGGGATGCCGCAGAGTCTCGTCATAAGAGGTGCCCGGGAGCACAATCTCAAGAACATAGACCTGGAGATTCCCCGCGATAAGCTGGTAGTGATCACCGGGCTCTCCGGATCGGGGAAGTCCTCGCTCGCCTTCGACACGATTTACGCCGAAGGGCAGAGGCGGTACGTGGAGTCGCTTTCCGCTTACGCCCGCCAGTTTCTCGAGCAGATGGGAAAGCCCGACGTGGACTCGATCGAAGGCCTCTCGCCGGCGATAGCCATCGGGCAGAGCGTGCCGCCTCGCAACCCCCGCTCTACCGTGGGGACGGTGACCGAGATCTACGACTATCTAAGGGTGCTCTTTGCCCGGCTAGGCCAGCCGCACTGCTGGGAGTGCGGCCGGCCGATTTCTTCGCAGACGGTCGAGCAGATCGTGGACTGCCTGCTCAGCGAGCACGAGGGCAAGAGGCTCAACATTTTCGCTCCGGTTGTGAGGGGAAGGAAGGGTGAGCACAAGCAGGAGCTTGCCGATCTTCGTCGCGCCGGTTTCGTGCGTGTCAGAATCGACGGAGAGCTCTTCGAGCTGGACGATTGCCCCGCGTTGCCGAAAACCGCTCCGCACACGATCGAGGTCTTGGTCGATCGGGTGGCCGTGCGCCCGGGCGTGGAGCAGCGCCTTTCGGACTCCCTCGAAGTCGCCTTCAAGTTCGGCGGCGAGGTGGTGCAGGTGGAAGAGGCAGGCGAGGGCGGCCAAGCGCGGCTATTCAGCCGCCGGTTCGCCTGTCCGGTTTGCAATACCTCTATGCCGGAGCTTACCCCCAGGATGTTTTCCTTCAACAGTCCCTACGGCGCGTGCAAAGTTTGCGACGGCCTGGGCGTTACGCTTCATTTCGACCCGGATCTCATCGTCTGCGACCGCGGCAAGAGCCTGGCCGCAGGAGCGCTCAGGATTCCCGATTCCCGAGTGGCCGCGCGCATCAAGCGAGTGCTCCCGCTCATCGCCTCTCACGTGGGATTTAGCCTGACCGATCCGGTCTCGAAGCTTCCCGAGGAGGCCCTGCGCCTTCTTTTTTACGGGGCGGAGCCTCGAGGCGAAGAAGCGGGCGGCGCAAGGGAAGGAGCGTTTCCCGGGATCATCAGGATTCTCGAAGAGCGCTATCGCAAGTGCGAGACCGCTTGGGTGCGTGAGGAGCTCGATAGACTGCGGGCCGCCAAGCCCTGCCCGCAATGCCGGGGGGCCAGGCTTCGTCGCGAGAGCCTCTTTGTGCGCATCGGGGGCCGCAACATAAGCGAGGTTTCGGACCTTTCGGTACGGGAGGCGAGGGAGTTCGTGGAAAGCCTGGGCTTCGAGGGACAAAGGCGGAGCATCGCCGCACCGGTTTTGAAGGAGATCGGCGAGCGCCTGCGCTTTCTCGCCGACGTCGGCTTGGATTACCTGACCCTAAGCCGCGCCAGCAGCACGCTTTCGGGCGGGGAGGCGGAGAGGATTCGACTGGCGACGCAGATAGGCTCCGGGTTGAGCGGTGTCCTTTACATTCTGGACGAGCCTTCGATCGGTCTTCACCAGCGCGATAACGAGCGGCTTCTCGGCACTCTCAAGCGCCTTCGGGATCTCGGGAACACGGTTCTCGTCGTAGAGCACGATCCGGAGACGATTCTGGCCGCCGACTGGGTAATCGACATGGGCCCCGGGGCGGGCCGAAACGGGGGCTTCATCGTGGCTCAAGGCACTCCCGCCGACGTGATGGCCCGCGAGGACTCTCTTACCGGCCGCTTCCTGAGCGGGCGGGAAAGCATCCCGGTGCCGCGGCACCGACGCGCGGGAAGCGGGTGGTGGATTACGCTCAAGGGGGTGCGGGCGAACAATCTAAAAAACCTGACCGTCAGGTTTCCGCTCGGCCGGCTCACTTGCGTAACTGGCGTTTCCGGCTCGGGCAAGAGTTCTCTGGTCATAGACACCCTTTATCGGGCGCTCGCGGCGCGGCTTTCGGGCCGCGGAGCGAGCCAGGCTGCGCTCGTCGAAATGTCGGGGTGGCAGCTCGTAGACAAGGTGGTGAACATCGATCAGGCACCGATCGGCCGCACCCCTCGTTCCAATCCGGCGACCTATACGGGGCTTTTCGGCCCGATTCGCGATCTCTTCGCGGAGCTTCCGGAAGCCAAGGTGAGGGGATACGGGCCCGGTCGCTTCTCCTTCAACGTGCCGGGGGGACGATGCGAGGCGTGTCGCGGTGAGGGCATGCTCAGGATCGAGATGCATTTTCTGCCCGATGTCTACGTTACCTGTGATGTCTGTGGGGGAACCCGCTACGCGCGCGAGACGCTGGAGGTCAGGTTTCGCGGACGGAGCATCGCCGACGTGCTTCGCCTGACCGTGGCCGAGGCCTTGGAGCTTCTCGGGAACTTTCCGGCGATCCGGGCGCGGCTCGAGACCCTGCGAGACGTCGGGCTGGATTACGTGACGCTCGGCCAGCCGGCGACCACGCTTTCGGGCGGGGAAGCCCAGAGGGTAAAGCTCAGCCGGGAACTCAGCCGCCGGGCTACCGGTAGCACGCTCTACGTGCTCGACGAGCCCACGACCGGCTTGCACCTGGAGGATGTGCGAAAGCTCCTCGTGGTCCTGGAGCGGCTGGTCGAGCAGGGTAACACAGTGGTGGTTATCGAGCACAATCTAGAGGTTATCAAGACCGCAGATTACATAATCGACCTGGGCCCCGAGGGAGGAGAAGGGGGAGGGAAGATCGTAGCCGAGGGCTCGCCCGAGGAGGTAGCGGCTGCCGAGGCGTCCTTTACCGGGCGCTACCTTCGAAAAGTGCTGGCGCAGACCCAAGGGGAAGCTCGAGCCCGCGCGCCGCTTCCATGCTAGCCGGGGGGGAGTGGCCACCGCCCTGGGTCCACCGCAGCCGCGGGTGCCTTGTCATTTTCCTTGACAGAACGATCAAAGGGTAGTATTAGAGTTGGCCGGTCTGATTAGCCGAGTTGTGGGCAAGGCGGGGACTGGCGGGGAAAGAGTCGTAAAGTTAGGCACTTAGCGGATTAGAGGGGATGGATCGCGTTCTTGACTGCGCTTCGCCATCGGGTCATAATCGGCAAAACAGATCGGAGTAGTCTGGAAATGCCGGTGGCCGGGTTTACAAAGAGATGAGCACGCGGCGGATATACATGGACAATCACGCCACGACTCCCGTGGACCCGCGGGTTCTGGAGGAGATGCTTCCCTATTTTGCCGAGAAGTTCGGAAACGCAGCTAGCCGAAACCATGTCTTTGGATGGGAAGCGGAGGCGGCGTGCGACCGGGCGCGGGAGCGGGTGGCGGCGCTCATCAACGCCAGGCCGAAGGAGATCGTCTTCACCAGCGGGGCCACCGAGGCGGACAACTTGGCGATAAAAGGAGTCGTGGAATTCTACGCTGGCAAGGGAAACCATGTAATCACCGCGGCGACCGAGCACAAGGCGGTCTTGGATACCTGCAAGTCGCTGGAGCGTAAAGGGGTTGCGCGCGTAAGTTATCTGCCCGTGGACCGCTGGGGGCGAGTAGATCCCCATTCGGTGCGCAAGGCCATAACCGACAAGACGGTCTTGATCTCGCTGATGTTTGCGAACAACGAGATCGGAACGCTCCACCCGGTCGCCGAGATTGGCAAGATCGCCAAGGAGAAGGGCGTCCTCTTTCACTGCGATGCGGCGCAGGCGGTCGGGAAGGTGAGGGTGGACGTGGAAGAGATGGGCATAGATCTCTTGTCGATCAGTGGCCACAAGATTTACGGCCCCAAGGGGATAGGGGCGATCTATGTGCGCTCGCGCGAGCCGCGCGTTCGCCTGGTCCCGCAGCTCGAGGGCGGGGGGCACGAGCGGGGGATGCGTTCGGGGACGCTCAACGTGCCGGGTGTGGTCGGCTTGGGCAAAGCATGCGAGATATGCAAGGAGGAAATGGAAGAAGAGGGAAAGCGCCTGTTGCGATTGCGGGAGCGGCTTCGGGAGGGGCTCATGTGCGGCCTAGACGACGTCTATTTGAACGGACACCCGCAGGAGCGGCTTGCGGGAAACCTCAACTTGAGTTTCGCGTATGTCGAGGGCGAGTCGCTCATGATGAGGCTTAGAGACGTCGCTGTTTCCTCGGGCTCGGCCTGCACGTCCGCTACTCTGGAGCCTTCCTACGTTCTCAAGGCGCTCGGCGTGACCGACGAATTGGCCCATACCTCGATCAGGTTCGGGCTCGGGCGCTTCAACACCGAGGATGAGGTGGAATACGTGATCGAGCGCGTGATCCGGGAGGTCAAGCACCTGCGGGAGCTTTCGCCGCACTATGAAATCGCGCGGGCGCGAGGGTCGGTCAAAGCCGAGCGAACGCTTAGCTGACGAGCCGGGAGGAGAGCGAATGGCGATGGTCGGGATAACCGTGACGGAAAGGGCGGCAAAACGGATCAAGGCCCTGGTTGGGGGGCAAGGAGACGAGGCAAAGGGACTTCGCCTCAAAGTGGTGGGGGGTGGATGCTCTGGCCTTCAATACAAGATGGACATAGACGCGGCGCAGCCGGGGGACAGAGTGTTCGAGCGCGATGGGGCTCGGGTCGTGGTGGACATCAAGAGCCTGCTCTTCCTGAATGGCACCGAGCTCGATTACGAAGAGGGGATCATGGAGTCGGGCTTCAGGGTCAACAACCCTAACGTGAAAAGGAGCTGTGGCTGCGGGGCGTCCTTCGGAATCTAGTCCCGGGCGCTTACGTCGGGAGACGAATTAAATGGCAGTGATGCAGATCAATCGGAAAATCGATTACGCGCTTCGTGCGGTGATCTACCTCACTTGCCGACAGTCCGAGAAACCATGTTCGGTGGGTGAGATCGCGCAAAACGAGGATGTGCCGAAGAAATTCCTGGAGAAGATAATTCAGGATCTTATCCGCTGCGGGCTGGTGCGATCGCACCGGGGGCCGAAGGGCGGATACACACTTGCGCGTGATCCGGACGAGGTCACGTTTAAAGATATAGTGGAGGCAGTGGATGGGCCGGTGTCCCTCAACATCTGCGTGAGCGAAACCGGCGAGTGCGGGATGATGCCGACGTGCGGAATGCACTGGGTGTGGGAGGAGGGGCAGAGGAGGGTGATGGAGCTGTTCGCCAACACGACCCTGGCGGACATGCGGGACCGTCATTTTGCCTCGGCCAAGGCGCCCTCGGCCACCGAACCCCGCCGCGGGAATTGACGCCAAAGGGGGTGGCGAATATGCGGCGGATGGAAGCGTCTAAAGGGGTGTCGCCGAGAGTGCGGGACCCCATAGGGGCTGAAAAAATGGAAGGCGAAAACATGTTGGACGAAAGACTAGGAGACCTGTTTCAACCGGATGTGGTATTGCCTAAGCAGTTCTTCTCTACCTTCAGGCACAAGACCCGCTTGAAGGGGGAGATGCGACTGGTGGTAGCTGTGCTCGAGGACGCCATCGATTGCTTCCGCAAGAACATCTTGGCGCGAACCGGCAAGAGGCGGCGCCTGTTTACCGACGCCGAGAACTGGGTCCTCTCCGACGACAGGACGGATCTCTTTTCTTTCATCAACGTATGCGAGATTCTAGGCCTCGACCCCGAGTACCTGCGCGAGGGGCTGATGGCCCTGAAGGAGCGGGTGCTTTCGGGCTCGCTGCCTGCGGACGAGCCCCGAGGGTTCCTTCGCGCGGACGACGAGGAGCTCGACGATGATGCGGACGGGGAGGAGCTTTACCGCAGGGCAAGTGGCGGCTGAGTAACGACGTCACGGGAGGCCACCCGCGCCGCTCGAAGGGGCGATCGCGATCGCAAAACGGCGCAGCCGGCGCTACAAGAGGGAGTACGTACGGCTGGCGCCTGCGAGGCCTCCTCATGGTAAGCGTTGCCGTCGCCCTCTCGGCCGAAGAGCCCGTGCGGGGCGGCGGCACGCGCGTCCGATCGCATTGAAAGCAGGGTACAGGCGCTAGATGCCGGCCGAGCCGAACGCGCGTGACGGAGCCGGCGAGCGAATGCTCGCGCGGTTGCAGAAGCGCCTTGCGCTTTTCGGACTTTGGCTCGTTGGCGTCTGGTACCTGGTGAGCCGCCGCCGGCGGCGCTACAACCTTCTTCGGCTCGAGCTCTTAGGTCCCCTGGCCGCCCAGGAAGATGGCGGCGGGGTGAAGGGTCTCTTCGGCCTCGGCGGTACCGATTTCCCCACGCTAGTTGCCGTCCTCAGATGGGCCCGCGAGGATCCCCGGCTCGAAGTGGTTTCTTTGACCATCCACCGTCTGAGTGCGGGCTGGGCGCTTGTGGAGGAGCTACGCCGCTCTCTTCTCGCCTTGCGGGAGCGGGGCAAGACGGTTTGGGCTTACCTCCTCGAGCCAGGCTTGAAGGAGTACTATCTCGGAAGCGCAGCCGACCGGGTACTGCTGCCGCCGGCGGCTCTTCTGGATGTCACGGGGATCGCCACCGAGGTTACCTTCCTCAAGGGTGCCCTGGAAAAGCTAGGGATACAGGCGCAGATAACGCAGGTCGGGCGCTACAAATCGCTGGGCGAGATGTTCACGAGGGGGGAGATGTCCCCTCCCCATCGGGAGATGGTCGAGAGCGTGATAGACGATCTCTACCGGCAGATCGTAGGGGCTATCGCCGCAAGTCGCGCCGTCGCCGAAGGGCGCGTCGCCGAGCTCATACGAAGCGGGCCGCATGTCGCCAGGCAGGCCTTGGAAAAGGGATTGGTGGACGGGCTCGCCTACCCCGACGAGCTCGAGGAGCTCGCCCGCCGGGAGCTGGGCGAGCCCGAGGCGATAACACTTGCCGCCTACCGCCGCCAGCGCGGTCTCGAGATGCGAAAACTCGCCAGGGAACGTGACGCGCCGAGGGTTGCTCTGGTGGAACTTACCGGCCCCGTGAAGATGGGAAGCAGCCCGCCTGCCGCCGATGGGGTAAGGGCAACGGGGGCGCGCACTTTCGAGCGTGAGATCCAGGCTCTGAAGGACGATCCTGGGATCCAGGGGGTAGTAATCCGGATAAACAGTCCGGGTGGTTCCGCCCTCGCCTCCGATCTCATGTGGCGAAGTGTGGTCAAGCTCAAGGAGGAGAAGCCGGTGATCGTTTCCCTTGGCGAGGTCGCGGCCTCCGGTGGGTACTACGTGGGGATGGCCGGAGCGAAGGTGGTCTGCGGTGGAACCACGATAACGGGTTCGATCGGAGTGCTAGCCGGGAAGGCGGTGCTGAGGGGGCTTTACGAACAACTCGGGATCACGAAGGAGATCGTGAGCAGGGGCGCTAGCCCCTCCCTTCACAGTGACTATCTGCCGCTCGACGAGGAGAGTGCCGAGAAAATCCTGGCAGAAGCGCAGTCCTTTTACGACGACTTCGTCGCCAAGGTGGCGGAGTGCCGGCGGATGGACCGGCTGGAGGCGGCGAGTCGAGCCGAGGGCCGGGTTTGGAGCGGTCGCCAGGCCGTCGAAAACGGGCTTGCAGACGAGATCGGGGGGATCGAGGAAGCGCTCGAGCGGTTGAAGGAGGCGATCGGGGTTCCGCCGACCGGCCTGCTCGCGGTAGAGCGAGTGGCCCCGCGGCGCAAGTGGTTTAGATTACAGCGAGCCCTCGCGCCCTCGGCAAATGCCCTATCGGCTTGGCCGTTTGGCGCTATCGACTCTCTGCGATGGCTGGCGCAGGGGCTTCTCGTTTGGTGGCGGCATGACTCGATCCTTGCGCTTGCGACAACTGGCCTCGCTCTGGGTACCTGCGAGCGCGGAGAACCGGGGGATCGGCTCTCGACCGGGGTTGGCCATCCTTCCCGGTGGCGGCCCCTTTCCACTCTTCTTTGCGAGTCCAGGCCATCGCGTCTTCCCTTTTAGGCGAGGTCCTACGGCTTGCCCACCGCGTAATTGACCCGCAGGGGTGGCTTGGATAGAAACGGGTTGGGATTTCTCATTAGGCAAGGCGCCGCTCGGCGGGAGCGCCCACCTGCGCACTCCGCCGAGCCCGTCTTTTCCGCCCATAACGGGCCGTTGGCCAAGGGGGGCATGCGATGAGGGTTTCGATAGCGAAAGGGGGCTTGCCGAGGGTTCGAGTGGACCTTGTGGCCGTCCCGGTCTTGAGCGACGAGGATCCGCGTGGGGAGGCAAAAAAACTTATCCGCCGCCTCGGCCGACCGCTTCAGAGGGAAATGGAAAGAAGCGGCTTTACCGGCGAGGAGGGGCAGTCTCTCGCCTACCAGAGCGAGGGGAAGAACTGGGTCTTTTTGGGCTTGGGCAAGCGTGCGGATTTGACCACCGAAGCTTGGCGGCGGTTCGGCTACCGCTCTGCTCGCTCGGCGGCCGACCGAGGCGCCGAGAAACTGGCGTGCTATCTGCCTATCGACGAAGCCGACTCCGTGACATTGCCCGTAGCCGAAGGCGTCAGGCTCGCCTCTTATCGCTTCGATCGCTACAAGTCGGAGAAGGAGAAGAGCAAGAAGAAGGAGCTTGGCGAGCTAGTCATGGTAGGCCCTACCCTAAAGGCGGACCGCGAGGACGACGGGCGCTGGCGCAAACTGGAGGTCGTGGCTAAAGCCGTCTTCCTCGCCCGGGATCTCGTCAACGAGCCGGCTTCCTTCACCACGCCGACCCGGCTCGCGGAGCAGGCCAAGGCGCTGGCCAAGGAGGGACTTGCGGTCGAGGTCTGGGACAAACGGCGCCTTGCGGCGGAGAAGTTCAACGGCACGCTTGCAGTCTCGCGGGGGAGCAGCGAGGAGCCGAGGTTCATAAAGCTCACCTACCGGCCCCCCGCGAAAGCCGCGAAGGGGGAGCGCGGCGCGAGGCTGAAAAAGGTGGCCCTGGTGGGAAAAGGGATTACCTTCGACTCCGGAGGGCTTTCGCTCAAGCCTGCCAAGTCGATGGAAACGATGAAAACCGACATGGCCGGAGCCGCCGCGGTTTTGGGTGTCATGTCCGCGGTTGCGAAGCTTCGTCCTATGGTAGAGGTAACCGGGTACGTGCCGGCGGCGGAAAACCTGCCGGGCGGCGGAGCCCAGAAGCCGGGCGACGTGATAACCTTTTTGAACGGCAAGTCGGTCGAGGTCCTGAACACCGATGCCGAGGGGAGGCTCATTCTCGCCGACGCGCTCTGCTACGCAAGCCGCGCCAAGCCGGACGTGCTCGTCGATCTTGCCACGCTGACGGGCGCGTGCATGGTTGCCTTGGGTGTCGAGGTTGCCGGCATCATGGGTAACGATCAGGCCCTGATCGACCGTTTGATCGCGCTGGGAAGGGAGGCCGGGGAGCCTCTTTGGCAGTTGCCGCTGGTAAAGGATTACCGGGAGGACATAAAGGGAACCATCGCCGACATCAAGAACGTGGGAAGCGGCTACGGCGGCACTATAACCGCCGGCCTCTTCTTGCAGGAGTTCGTGGACTGTCCCTCCTGGGCGCACCTCGACATCGCCGGGCCCGCCTTCGTCGAAAAGGACTTCGTTTGGGCCTCCAAGGGAGGCACCGGCTTCGGCGTAAGGACGCTCGTGCGTTTCATCGAGGAGCTGGGGCAAGGGGGTTAGGCACGGCACGCGATGCGGGAAGCGCAAAGGTGTGGTGGTGAGATCGGTGCGTGAAATCGCGCTTCTCGCGGCTCTCCTCCTCCCCTGGGCTCTTCCTTCGGCCTCGGGCGCCGGCGAGGCGCATCCTTCGGCGGTAGCGACCATCTTTCCCATAGGGGCGCTCATGCGCGCCCTGGCGGGCCCGGCAGTAACCGTGGCGGTCATGTTGCCCCCCGGTGCCAGTCCCCATCACTACGAGATGACGCCGGCTCAGGCTCGCCTGGTCGAAACGAGCCGCCTATTCGTGAGTGTCGGTATCCTAGACCGCTGGGCGGAGCGCTTTTCCGACGCCGCCGTACGCAGGATAACTCTTATCGATGTCCTGGGCCTTTCGGGCGATGCGAACCCGCATGTTTGGCTCGACCCGGTCCTGGTCTCTACCCGCGTGGTGCCCATCTTGGCTCGGGCCCTCGTGGAACTGGCGCCCGCGGAAGAGGCGGCGATCGAGCGCAGGCGCCTTGATCTGGTGGCGGAGTTGGAGCGATTGGATTCGGAGATCAGAGCATCGCTTGGGCGGGTAAGAAACCGCAGGTTCGTCGCTTTTCACTCGGCCTGGCTGCCGTTTGCCGAGCGGTACGGTCTGGAACAGGTCGCGCTGGTCGAGGGTGCCAGCCAATCCGAGCCCACGCCGGCCCACCTCGCCCGCGTGATCGAGCGGGCAAGAGAAGCGGGGGTCACCTTTGTGGTAGTGGATGCCCAGGTGCGCTCGCGGGCGGCGGAAGCGGTCGCGGCCGAACTCGGGGGGCATACCATCACGGTCGATCCCTTGGGCGGGCCCGGGCTTGCGGGCCGCGACAGTTACCTGGCTCTCATGCGCTTCAACCTCGAGCAATTCATGAGGGCTTTGCGGTGAGCGCCCCGATCGTAGAGCTTCGGGGCGTCAATCTCGCGCTCGGGGGCCGGCCGGTTTTAGAGGGTATAACTTTTGCGGTCGCGCCCGGGCGTTTTCTCGGTATCGTCGGTCCGAACGGGGCTGGTAAGACCACCCTTCTCAAGCTCGTTTTGGGCCTCAAGGTTCCCGACAGCGGGTCGGTGAGGGTCTTCGGGATGCCCCCGCAGAAGCTGGGAAGGGGCGCCCACCGCATCGGGTACGTGCCGCAACGAAGCGAGATGGACCGAAGGTTCCCCGTTACCGTGAGAGATGTCGTCATGATGGGGCGGGTTTGCTGCATCGGCCTTCTTCGCTTTCCCCGCAAGTCCGATTGGGAGAAGGTGGACGAGAGCATAGGGCTCGTGGGGCTTAGCGGTTCGGGGGAGCGGCCGTTTGGAGAGCTTTCGGGAGGCGAGCAGCAGCGGGTTCTCCTGGCGCGCGCCATGTGCGCCGAAACCCGCCTCCTTCTGCTCGACGAGCCCACGATGGGCCTCGATCGGCCCGCCGAGGAGGAATTCTATAGGCTCCTTAGGCGGCTTCGCGAAGAGCGCGGTCTTACGATCCTCGCGGTCTCGCATGACCTCCTCACGCTCGGCGGTCTCGCAGACGAGCTTATCTGTATAAACCGCCAGATGCACATCCATGGGGACTCGCAGCAGGTGCTGAGCTCCGATCAATTGCGGGAGGCGTACCGCTGCGAGCTCGATTTTCTCACGCGCTGATCCGGGGGGCGGATAGCGACCATGATGGAGATGCTTTCCTACGGCTTCATGCAGCGGGCGCTCGCAGCCAGCCTCTTGGCTGGTACCCTTTGCTCTTGCGTGGCGGTGCTCGTGGTTCTGAAACGAATCGCGTTCATCGGAGTAGGCATTTCCCACTCGGCATTTGCCGGCGTGGCGCTTGGCCTTCTCATGGGAGTCGATCCACTGTTCTCCGCGGCGGTTTTCGCGGTCCTGGTGGCGCTTCTGATCGGGGGCATCACCCGCCACACCGTGATCGGAGAAGATACCGCGATCGGCATTCTTTTTTCTTCTTCCATGGCGCTCGGCGTGGTTCTCCTCGGGTTCGTCTCGGGCAACCCGGGCGACCTCTTCGGCTTCCTCTTCGGCAACATTCTAGCGGTCTCCTGGCGGGATGCGCTTTGGCTGGCGCTGGTATCTGCGGCGGTCTTGCTCTTCCTCTTTCTCTTTTCCAAAGAGCTCGTGTTCATCTGCTTCGACGAGGAGGTGGCGAGGGCGTCTGGCGTGCCGGTGGGCCCGCTCTACTTCGCTCTGCTCGCCTCGGTAGCCTTGACCGTCGTGGTCTCGATGCGGGTGGTGGGCGTGATCCTGGTCGTTGCGCTCATAGTCATACCGGGAGCGATCGGGCTCGAGGTGAGCAGGACCTATCGGGGGATGGTCCTGACCTCCGCGGGGGCGGGCATCGGTGCCTGCGTGGGCGGTCTGGTGCTTTCCTACGAGTGGAATCTACCCTCGGGCGGCACCATAGTGCTTTTGGCCGCGCTCCTCTTCGCCTTGGCCTCGATCCTAAGCCGCCGGCTTCTTGCGGCGCGGGCGCCCAGACCCTGAAGGGCGCGCAGATCGGCCGTCACTCTGGACCCGAATGGGGATGAGAAGGAGCTGACCCGGCTTGAGCCGGCGAGGGTTTTCGACCCGGTTATAGGCCCGAAGCGTTGCAAGCGGTATTCGATGGCGCTTGGCGATTCCTACCAGCGTATCCCCCCGCACCACCCGGTAGCGCAGTACCCTAGGGTTTCGCGGCCTCTCCGGCGCACTCACGAATCGCAGCGGCGCATCGGATAGAGTGCGCCCCGAAGGCACGTAAAAGCCGTATCGCCGCGGGGCCTGACCGATCACGGCCGCCGCCAAAACCTGCGGGACGAAACGGCGGGTTTCGTGGCGTAGATGGGGCGCCAGCTCCCAAAAAGAGGTCGCGCCGGAGCGAGCTATTGCCTCCTCGATCTCGCCCTCTCCGCTATTGTAGGCCGCAAGCGCAAGATTCCAATCGCCGAAGCGCTCGTAGAGGTCGGATAGATACCTGGCTGCGGCGTCGGTCGAACGGATCGGGTCCTTGCGCTCGTCCACCCCCCGACCGATCCTGAGCCCGTAGCGGCGGGCGGTCGAACGGATGAACTGCCAGGGGCCGACAGCACCCGTAGGAGATACCGCGTCGCAGCGATAGCCGCTTTCGATGATGGGCATGTAGGCGAGCTCCGTCGGGACCCCCCGCCGGGCGAGGATGGCGCTCACGGTGGGTAAATACAACTGGGAGCGGGCGAGGGCGCGCGTCATGAATCGGCGATGGCTCGCCTGAAAGATGCGCACCGAATCCTTGACGCGGGCGTGCTCCAAGTCGAGCCCATTTGCCTGCTCGGGCAGGCTCGTCGAGTCCCTGGAGACCGCCGCGCGGAGATGAAAAGGGGACCTAGTCGGCTGCGAGCCCGAAATAGCGTCTGGTCTCGGGTGGTGTCTGGACGGGCTGAAACATCCAGCCGATCCTACGGCGAGCCACGCCAGTGCCGTGGCCGCGACAAACCAGTACCCCATCCCGAGGACCCCTCGGTCTCCTCCCCTCATCCTTCCTCCTCTCCGGGCCCGGCATCTTCTACCGGGCGCCTATCGGTCTTTTACTTTGGCCAGTGCTTGAGCGCGTCGCGGACGGCGACTGCCAATAGATACTCGGCCTGCGTCCGGTCGAGCTCCATTTTTTCCACCCGAAGC
Source organism: Myxococcales bacterium (assembly GCA_037446155.1). Lineage (GTDB taxonomy): Bacteria > Desulfobacterota > Binatia > UTPRO1 > JBBIJE01 > JBBIJE01. Next base: position 59,126 of record JBBIJE010000014.1, read on the forward strand.
GGAAACCGCTCCTGGCGTACTTCCCATTGCGTTTCGCCGGTGGCTCGGTCGATTACGCGATAACTGGCGCTTAGGAACACCACTTTTCCGTAAGGAGGACCAGACGCTTCCTCCCAACCCTCGATCCGTGCTGCTACCGAAGCGCCCGCTTCGGTCTCGGAAATGTTCGACTCCTCGATCACCTCTACGCCAGCCTGACGAAGCTCGGCGGCTAGCGTCTTTTGCAAAAGCTCGGGGATGGAAATCTGCGCGTTCGCTTCGCTGGAGAGCAGGCGAGACAAGAGACTGGCCTTGACCAGAAGATTTTCCCCAGTCGCGTTCTCGACTCGGGAAACTACCACCTGGCGCGGGGGCGCGTGGGTTGTCTTGGTGAGGTGAGTAGTCGCGCCGCCAAGGATACAACCGGAGAGAAAGAGGGTCGCGACAAACACCCGAGCGGCCGGATCACCCGCCCGCTTGTGCCGCTCGATCCCTCCCAGCTTCCCTCGCGCCAAAGCCTCTTCCCTAGCCGATTCCAGTTGGGCCGGACTCCGCCCCCCCAATCCACACAACCCGCCGCCTTTTGCCACAAGCCCGCGCGATTTGCAACCGCCAGGAGGGCCTGAAATGGCCTCCAGATGGGCGCGGTCCCGCTTGGATGGCGAAGGCCAGGGCCCTGAGTTCGCCCCCGGTCAAGGCTGGGGGTGGCCGAAGGTCGCCAACACCCACTCCACGGCTTCCTCTTTCGTGCGAAGCCTCCCCTCGAGCTGTGCGTCTTCCAGCTTTTCGAGTATGCTGCCGAAGAGCGGGCCGGGGCGATACCCGAGTTCTATCAGGTCGTGGCCGGTCAAAAGTCTGGGGGGGCGCATCTGCTCGGGTCCAAGCTCGGCCAGGCGGGTTCGGCAAAACTCGTAATGCGTCAGGTCCCCCCGAGCCGCCAGGGCATCGACCCGGGCAAGCTCCAAGAGCTCCGAAAACCCCTCCTCCCGAAGCATCCGTTTTAGCTTGGCCGGCCGCATGCGCTCGGCGTGAAGGATGCGGCTGTGCTGCCCGACCAAATAAACTACGCGGCTTCGCACCTCGCGGCTTCTTTTTAGCCGCTGGCACACTTCGTCGGCCATCTTGGCGCCGATCTCGGCGTGCCGGTAGAAGGTAATGGTTTCCTCGCCATTTCTTACCAGGCTCTGCAGCGCAGGAGGCTTTCCGATGTCGTGCAAGAGCACGCCGAGGCCAAGCGTCTCCGATACCCCTTCCTCCAGGTGCCCCAGCGCTCTGAGCGTGTGCTCGAAGACGTCTCCTTCCGGGTGGTGGGCGGGCGGCTGCGGTATTCCCCGAAGCGCGGACACCTCGGGAAGCACGGGCTCGAGAAGCCCGCACTCAGCCATAAGCTCGATGCCTCTTCGGGCCGCTCCCTCTCGCAGGATCAGGACGACCTCTTCGCCGATTCTCTCCCACGCCATTTCGGTTATGCTGGTGCACGCGGCGACGATGGCCGCCCTGGTCTTTTCCTCTATCCTGAACCCGAGCCTCGCCGCCAATCTGACGGCTCTCAGCATCCGCAGGCGGTCCTCGGCGATGCGCTTGGCGGCTTCGCCCACCGCCCGAACGATTCCCCTTTCGAGATCTTCCCTCCCCCCCACGAAGTCGATGACTTGCGCGCTCAAAGGATCGTAAAACATTCCGTTAATGGTAAAGTCCCGCCTTGCCGCATCCTCCTCGGGGCTTCCAAAGCGTACCTCGCTCGGATGCCTGGCGTCGAGGTAGGCTCCGTCGGAGCGAAAAGTGGTGACTTCGAAGCTGTGGCCCCCGCTCAGGACGAGGACGACTCCGAACTGCACCCCGACCGGCACCGTGCGAGGAAAGATGCGCTGCACCTGGGAGGCGAGCGCGTCGGTTGCGATGTCGTAGTCCTTGGGCGTTCGGCCCAAAAGCTCGTCGCGCACGCAACCACCCGCGAAGTAGGCTTGAAAGCCGGCTTCGCGAAGCCGCCGCACGATCTCGATCGCCTCTGCTCGCTTGTCGCGCATCGCCGAGTTCGAAGTCCCGACCTCCCCAAGCATTCCAGTGGTGACGTCGCCACCGCGATGCTCTCATAGAGCGTAGCACTGGGTCAACGCTACCGCTATCGCAGTAGCGAAGTTGCCGGGGCGGCGAGGGAGGGGGGTGTCCGACGGCACGCCCGCCTAAACCCATATCGGCCGCTTCTTCGAGATGATGGGGCGAGAGGCGAGCGGCTTGTCTGGCGCCGATAAAAAAGGCAAAGTTGGCAAGTGGAAAAACCTTTGCCGGCGAGCGGATGAAAAGGGATAAAAGCGCCACTGTGGTCGAAGGCCAAAGCCGGCCCGCGGCCGCCCTCTTGCGTCTTTTACCTTCGGTCGAGCGGGTCATGGCGGACCCCAGGATAGAGGCGATGCTTGCGCGCACCAACCGCCCCTTTCTCGTAGATACCGTGCGGATCGCACTCGCCGAGCTTCGCGCCGGCATCGTGCGCGGGGAGCGCACCGGGGCGGACGCGGGAGAGCTTCTGGATGCGGTGGTGGCGAGAGTCGGAGCCGAACTCTCCTCGAGACCGGCGGTAAGGACGGTCATAAATGCGACCGGTGTAGTACTTCATACTAATCTGGGGCGGGCGCAGCTAGCGGAGGCGGCGGCTGAGGCCGCCGCCGCGGCGGCGCGAAGCGCGGTGGCGCTTGAGTACGACCTCGAGCGCGGGGCGCGAGGGGAGCGGGATGGGCTGGTCGAGCCGCTCCTTTGCCAGCTTACCGGCGCCGAGGCGGCGACCGTGGTAAACAATAACGCTGCGGCGCTTCTGCTCGCTCTGAATACCCTTGCCGAAGGGCGGGAGGTGATCGTATCTCGAGGCGAGCTGATCGAGATCGGCGGATCCTTCAGGCTGCCGGAGGTGATGGCGAAGAGCGGGGCGGTGCTTCGGGAAGTGGGCACCACCAACCGGACGCACCTTCGCGACTACGAGCGGGCGGTAGGGGCGCAAACGGGCCTTCTCCTCAAGGTCCATACTTCCAACTATCGAATCGTGGGCTTTAGCGCGTCGGTGTCACTCGAGGCCCTGGTGGCCTTGGGGCGGGAGACGGGCGTTCCCGTCATGGAGGATCTGGGAAGCGGCGCGCTCCTGGATCTCGGGCGCTTCGGGCTTCCCAGGGAGCCGGTGGTGGCCGAGAGCATCGGAGCCGGTGCGGATCTCGTGAGCTTCAGCGGGGATAAGCTCTTGGGGGGCCCGCAAGCGGGCATTCTGGTCGGCCGAGGCGAGATCATCGAGCGGCTCAGAAAAAATCCGCTAAGACGCGCCATAAGACCTTGCAAGCTGACCCTTTCGGCCTTGGCCGCCACCCTCGATCTTTACCTGCGATCGGCGGATATCGTCTCCGACCTTCCGACGCTGCGCGGACTGTGCCGGCCCGTTGGCGAGCTTAGGGAGCTGGCCGCACAGGCCGCCGCCCTCTTGAGCCGCGCTCTCGGAGATGGTTTCACCGTTAGGGTCGAGGACTCGACCGTCGAGGCGGGAAGCGGCTCGCTTCCCACGGAGTCGATTCCGAGCGTCGTGGTGTCCATCACCAGTCAAGAGATGTCAGTAGATACCATTGCCGGGAGGTTTCGCCGGGCGAATCCTCCCATCGTCGGCAGGATACAGGAGGGCCGCTTCTTGCTCGACGTGAGACTCATCGACAAGGCGCAGGATCTGGTGCCCAGATGGGAGTAGAAGAGGGGATTTCGGCCGCCCGCATGAGTCGCACGGTTCACGCGATAATCGGGACCGCGGGTCACATAGACCACGGGAAAACCGCCCTCATCAAGGCGCTCACGGGCCGAGACACCGATCGGCTCAAGGAGGAGAAGGAGCGGGGGATCTCCATAGACCTGGGCTTTGCCTACATCACGCTCGGCGAGATCACCGCCGGGATCGTGGACGTGCCCGGCCACGAGCGTTTCATCAAGAACATGCTGGCGGGGGCTCACGGCGTGGACCTCGTGCTCTTGGTGATCGCGGCCGATGACGGCATCATGCCTCAGACCGAGGAGCACCTCGACATCGTCCACCTTCTGGGAGTACGCCGGGGCATAATCGTCATAACCAAGGCGGACCTCGTGGACGCGGCGCGGCTCGAAGCCGTGCGGGGGGATGCGAAAATTCTAACCCTTGGAACCTGCCTCGAAGAAGCCCCCGTGGTGGAGGTTTCAGCTACAACGGGGGCCGGGTTGGAAGAGCTGAAGCGAGTGATGGCGGAGGAGCTGGTCGCGATCGAGCGGCCGAGGCCTGCGGGCCATTTTCGCATGCCCGTAGATCGGGCCTTTCTCATCAAGGGGCACGGCGTCGTCGTGACCGGGACGGCGATCGCGGGAGAGGTCCGCCTGGGTCAAGAGGTGCGCATTCTGCCGGGCGGCAGGACCGCCCGCGTGCGAGGGATTCAAGTGCACGATCGCGCCGCCACCGAGGCGGGTTGGGGCGAGCGCGTCGCGCTCAATCTGGCGGGTGTGGAGAAGTCGGATATCTCGCGGGGCCAAGTCGTAGCCGATCCGCGCATTTCGCTCGTCACCAGGCAATTCGATGCCCTGGTCGAGGTAAGGCCGGGCTCGGGCCGACGGATCGAGAATCACGCCGGCGTCAGAGTGCATGTAGGGACGGCGGAGGTGCTGGGAAAGGTCGCCCTTCCGGGAGGGAAAGAGGCGATCGCGCCGGGCGAGCGGGCGTATTGCCGAGTGCGCACGCGCCAGCCGCTAGTCGCTTTTCCTAAAGATCGGTTCATACTGAGAAGCGAGAACGCGCGATTTACGCTGGGCGGGGGCGAGGTCGTGAACATCTTGGCCGAGCGGCGCCAGAGGCGAATGCACGGTCTGGAGGGGCACTTGGAGGCGCTGCGCACCGGTAGCCTCGGCGCCCGCGCCAGGGCGCTTCTCGAGATGCAAGGGGACTTCGCGCTCCCTCTGCCGGTCGTCGCCCAGGGGCTGGGCGTGGCCGAGGAAGAGGTGTTGAGTGTGGTGGGCCTAAGCGGCGAGGGTATCCTTCCCCTGCCCGGTCCCGAGCGCCCGGAGGCGCTTACGGTTTTTCGCAAATGGGAAGAGGCGCGAAAGAAGGTGGTTGCCGCGATCGGCGATTTTCACCGGGCCAATCCTCTGGCGGCTGGGATCGAGATGGAATCCGTGCGCTCTCTTCTGGGGGAAGGGGTCTCGATCCGGATGTTTCGGGTACTGGTTGAAAGGCTTGTCGCGGAGGAGGTGGTGCGCAGGCAGGAGAGCCTCCTTTGCGATCCCGGCCACAAGAGCGATCTCGGTGGCAAGGATAGAGAAGTTTCGAAGCGAATCGCTCAGATGCTGGAAGCGGGTGGCTTCTCGCCGCCGGACCTGAAGCGCTTGGAAGCGGCGGTGCGGATCGATCGCAAGCACCTCCTCGACCTCCTCGGGCTGCTCGAGCGGGAGGGCAAGGTGGTGCGGGTCTCCCCAGAGCTTTACTTTTCCGCAGCGAGCCTAAATCGCGTCAAAGAGAAGCTCGTCGGGTTTTTGAGCGCGCATGGAGAGATAACCGCGGCCGGCCTGAGAGACATGCTGGGGATAAGTCGTAAATTCAGCGTGCCGCTTCTCGAATATTTCGACCGAAGCGGCGTTACGCTTCGCGTGGGCGACGCGCGAAAGCTTAGAAGATGAGAAGAGCCGCCGCCCCCGCAGGCGCAGATCCCAGCGGGCGGCGGGATGCGGAGGGAGGCAGGCGAAATGCAGGACAAGAGGGAGCGGATAAAGCTTACCGCGAAATGCAGGGCTTCCGGTTGAGCCGCTAAGCTCGGTCCGGCGGACCTGGCGGAAATCTTGAAGCGGCTTTCGCAGCCGCACCACCCCGATCTGCTGGTTGGAATGAATACCGCAGATGACGCCGGGGTGTTTCGCCTGGACGAGGAGACCGCGATCGTCAACACGGTCGATTTCTTTACCCCTATCGTGGACGATCCCTATACCTTCGGCCAGATCGCCGCCGCCAACGCTCTGAGCGACGTTTACGCCATGGGGGGCCGCCCGCTCACGGCCATGAACATCACCTGCTTTCCTCGCGACGAAATCGCTCTCGGCGTACTCGCCGAGATCCTGCGCGGCAGCGCCGACAAGGTGTCGGAGGCCGGTGCCGTGACGGTGGGGGGGCACACGGTAGCCGACGACGAGCTCAAGTTCGGGCTCGCGGTGACGGGTATCGTGCACCCGGACGAGATAATCCGAAACGCAGGCGCCGAGGTGGGGGATGCGCTGGTGCTGACCAAGCCGCTCGGGACCGGGATCGTCTCCACCGCCCTGAAACATGAGCGGGTCTCGGACAGGGCTTACGGCGCGGCCGTGGAAGCGATGTGCACGCTGAACCGCACCGCCTCGGAGGCGATGTGCGCCAACCAGGCACATGCTTGCACCGATATAACGGGCTTTGGCCTTCTCGGGCACGCCGAGGAGATGGCGAGGGCAAGCGGCGTTGCGCTTCGCTTGCGCGCAAGCTGCCTGCCGCTCTTGCCGGACGTTTTGGAGCTTGCGGGTGCGGGTGAGATCACCGGCGGAAGCAAGCGCAACCGAAGCTTTCTCGACTCCAAGGTCAGGATCGACCCCGCCATCCGGCCCGAGCTGGTGGAAGTCCTCTTCGACCCGCAGACATCCGGCGGCCTCCTGGTCGCCCTGGAACCCGAAAACGCGCAAGAAATGTTGCGCGCGTTGAGCTCCTTCGGGATGCGCGGATGGGTGGTGGGCGATGTGGTGAGGCGTGGCGAGGTTTCCGTCGAGGTGACGGCGTGAGTGCGCCAGGGCCGATCGCCCGTTTTCTGACCGAAGATCACGTGCGGCTCGATGGACTCTTGCGCAGGGCCTTTGCCGATCCCGACAATGTCGATTGCGCCTCCTACGCCGATTTCCGTGCGGGGTTGCTGAAGCATATCGGGATGGAGGAGAAGATACTGTTGCCCGCGGCGCAAAGCGCGAATGGCGGAAAGGCTCTGGCGGCTTCCGCGACGCTTAGGCGCCACCATGGGGTGCTCGCTGCCCTTTTGGTACCGACACCCACCCCGACGATCGCCGCCGCTATTCGTGCTATCCTAAGGGCGCACAACGCGCTCGAAGAAGGGCCAGGGGGCGTGTACGAGCTCTGCGAGCGACTGGTGGGTTCGCAAGGTCCGCGCCTGCTCGCTCGGCTGCGTGGCACCCCCGAGGTGCCGCTCAACCCGCACGCGGATGGGCCGGCTGTTCGCAATGCCATGCGGCGCGCGGTAGCGCGCGCGGGCTTCGATCCGGATGCGCTCGGGCTTTGAGCGAGGGCTGGCGATATGATCCGGCTAAAGCGCGTCTACGAGCCGGCATGTTCGGAAGATGGCGCCCGCTTTCTCGTCGAGCGGCTTTGGCCCCGTGGTGTAAGCAAAACCTCTTTGCGACTCGACGGGTGGCTCGAGGATGTGGCGCCAAGCGATGCGTTGCGCCGCTGGTTCGCGCACGATCCCAAGAAATGGCGGGAGTTTCGGCGGCGGTATTTTGACGAGCTCGACGCGAATGCCCCGGCTTGGGAGCCTATCTTGCAAGCGGCCCGCCGGGGCGAAGTCACGCTGATCTATAGCGCGCGGGATAGCGAGCACAATAGCGCGGTTGCGCTGAGAGACTATCTCGAAGCGAAGAAGGGGAGAAGCGGCGAGGGGCGGTCGGAGGTGGGCGACACGCTCAAGCGCGACCCGAGAAAGCGCAGCGCCCGGAGCGGGAAAAGGAGGAGCAGATGAACGCAGGCGCCGAGGCGGCAGCGGATACCCTCTCCCCTTGGTAAAGGCACGCCGTCATCTTGATCGTCGTGGCTGGCTTGAGCGTTTTGGTCTGGATTACCGCCAAAACCTACAGCGACGCGCCCCCGATTCCCGAGCGAGTGACGGGGCCGGCCGGTGAGGTGGTATTCACTGGTGCCGACATCGAAGCTGGGCAGGAGGTCTTTCTCCGCTACGGGCTCATGGAAAACGGCAGCATCTGGGGGCACGGTGCCTATCTCGGGCCGGATTTCTCCGCGCAGTATCTCCATAGGCTCGCCGGTGACGTTCGTGAAGCACTGGCGCGGGAACATGATCGAGAGCCGGTCGGGAAGCTGAGCGGGCCGGAGCGCGAGGCGATCGACGCCGATGCGATCGCGCTTCTCCGCGAAAACCGTTACGATCCCGCGACCAAGACACTGGCGCTGACCGCGCACGAGGTGGCGTCCTACGCGAAACAGGTCGAGGCCTGGGCTCGTTACTTCCAGGATCCCACGAGCAGTGTGGGCCTTCCGGCCCGCTACATCAGCGACCGCAAGGAGATCCAGCAGTTGACGGCGTTCTTCGCCTGGACCGCGTGGGCCTCGGTGGCGCGTCGGCCCGGCAAGCCCTACTCCTACACCAACAACTTCCCCTACGACCCGAGGGCGGGCAACACGCCGAGCAGCGAAGCGGTGCTGTGGAGCGCCCTTAGCCTGATCGCCCTCCTGGGCGGCACCGCACTGGTTCTTTTTGCCTTCGGCCGCTTCGACTTTCTCGGGTGGAGAGCGAAGGGCGAGCATGCCCACCCCCGGCTCTTGCCCGGCCGCACCAGCGCTAGCCAGCGGGCGGCGATCCAGTACTTCGTCGTCGCAGCCCTCCTTTTTTTGGCGCAGGCACTGGTGGGTGGGGCGACGGCGCATTACCGCGCCGATCCTGGTGTATTCTACGGATTCGACCTCTCGGCCTGGCTGCCGAGCAACATCATGCGTACCTGGCACCTGCAGCTTGCCATCTTCTCGATCGCCACCTCCTACGTGGCCGGCGGCCTTTTCCTCGCGCCGTCGCTCGGCGGACGGGAGCCGGAGGGGCAAGAGAAGGGCGTCCGTCTCTTGCTGGTGGCCCTGGTCGTGGTGGTAGTCGGAAGTCTCGCCGGCGAGGTCCTCGGGATCAACCAGTCGCTCGGTGCCCTCTGGTTCTGGATCGGCCACCAGGGTTGGGAGTACCTCGACCTCGGCCGCGCCTGGCAGTGGCTGCTGGCGGCGGGCCTGGCGCTCTGGCTGTTCTTGCTTTTTCGGGGGATCGCGCCGGCGCGGCGCGACCCGCAGCGGCGGGAGATTTCCTCGCTCTTTCTCTACTCGGCGGCGGCGATCCCGATCTTCTACTTGCCTGCGGTATTCTTTGACAGCACGACCAATTTCTCGGTCGTGGACACCTGGCGGTTCTGGATCATTCATCTCTGGGTCGAGGGGTTCTTCGAGCTATTCGTGACCGTGATGGTGGCGATTATCTTCCACGAGCTCGGGGTGGTCTCCTACCAGACAGCGACGCGCGTGGTCTACCTCGACGCCGTTCTCTATCTGGGAAGCGGCATCGTCGGCACCGGCCATCACTGGTACTGGACCGGTCAGGGCACGTTCACTATGGCGCTAGGCGCCACGTTCTCGGCGATGGAAGTGGTGCCCCTTACCTTGCTTACTCTGGACGCTTGGGATTTCGTGAAGCTTACCCGCGCCGAATGCGACGTGTGTGGAAAGAGGGTCTCCATCCCGCACAAGTGGACCTTCCATTTTCTGATGTCGGTGGGTTTCTGGAATTTCGTGGGAGCGGGCGTCTTCGGTTTTCTCATCAACCTGCCGATCGTAAGCTACTTCGAGGTGGGCACCATTCTTACGCCGAACCACGGGCACGCCGCGATGATGGGAGTGTTCGGCATGCTGGGGGTGGCGCTCATGGTGTTCGCTTTCCGGCAGGTCCTGGACGAGGCTCGTTGGAGCGCCGTGGAGAAATACGTGCGGGTGGCCTTTTGGGGCCTCAACGTGGGGTTGGCGCTAATGGTTGCGACCAATTTATTCCCGGGAGGCGTGTTGCAGTTGTGGGATGTGCTCGAGCACGGTTACTGGCACGCTCGTGGCCCCGAGTTCTTGAACGATCACTTGGTACGCCTCGTAGAATGGGCGCGACTGCCCGCAGATCTCGTCTTCATCGCGCTTGGCGTGGTGCCGCTTTGCGCCGCCGCGCTCATCACGTATCGGCTGATGGGTGAGGCCGCGGCGGAAGTCGCGACGCGCGACCACTGAGGCCCAGTACGCTCGCTACCTGCCAAGGCTCGGGTACGGAAAGCAAATTCGGAAAATCTTCGCTCCACGGGCTCGATTCGAGCCCCGCCTGCAGCCAGACCTCTCGGTTCCTTGCAAAGCCCTTTTCGCTACCCCATCTTTCCCACGTGTCAAATCGCACGCGATGCGCCATGTGCGTCGGCGGGCCTGGAAACATCACGCTGGTTCTCGGCGAGGAAACCCGAAGCGAGGGCCGCGTTCCGGGTGCAGAGCGGGACTCTCCGGGTCTGCGTTTCTCCGAGAGGAGCTTGCGGGCTCTGGTCGAACGTAGGCGCGGCTGAGGCACGAGAAGCTGCGCTTCGCCGTTCGCACCGTGGCCGGTTGCTGCATGGAGGAAAGCTTCCTCCCAGAGAAAATTTCCACTACCGTGCCAAGCCTCGTTGCTAGAGACATCCCGCTTGGCGCGAAGCGGCGCAGGGCCGGGGTCACGCACCGGATCGCCCGAGACCTCGTCGGGCGACATTCCTGCGCGCCCAAGGGTGCGCGCCACTCCGTGAGGTGAATTCTACCATCGCCACCGCCGGCAGGTAGTGGCCACGCCTCGGTAAAGCGCGCGCCAGAAGCCTCGGGCCGAAGGGCGCGATCGCTCGGCCAGCCGCCTCTAGAGGCGAGAACCCGAGCCGGGCTTATTCCCCGGAGGCCCCTTCCTCGGTGGCCCCCGCTATCTTCCAAGCTGAAAGCGCCTCTTCGTCAATCCTCAGATTCGCCGCGCGCTTCAGTTTTTCCAACTCCTCGTCCATGTGGCCTCGGCGCCTCTGGGAGAGGAGCTGCACGCGGATTCGGTCCTTTACCTCTTCGAAGGGCCTGATCTTGCCCTCCCTTCGGCCGGTAAGCTTTATAATGTGGTAGCCGAATGGGGTTTGCACCACGTCGCTTATGTCGCCCACCTGTTTGAGCGCGAAAGCCGCGCTTTCGAAAGCCGGCACCATCCTGCCCTGGCCGAAAAACCCCAAGTCTCCGCCCCGATCCTTGGTGGCCGGATCGGTCGAGTGCTGCTTGGCAAGCTCGGCGAACCGCTCCGGGTCCTTTCTCACTTCTTCGAGAATCTCTCTCGCCTTGGCCTCGGTGCTGACCAGAATGTGGCTTGCGCGTACCTGCGTCGTCGAGTAGAGGTCTTTGTTCTGCTCGTAGTGGGCGCGCACCTCTTCCTCGCTTACGGTCGGAGCCTCCTGGATCTCCTTCATCACCTTTTGAATCACGAGCCTCTTCTGGAGCGCCTCGACTTGCTCCTGAATGGCCGGGTCGGTTTCGTAGCCGCGCTTTTTCCCCTCCGCCAGAAGAATCTCGTTCAGAGCCTGCTGTTCGACGAACTGCCGTTTGCGCTCCGGTGTCGCGATCTGGGCTCTCATCCGAGGAGGCAAGCGCTCCAGCTGGCTGTCGAGGTCTGCCGTGGAAAGCGCTCCGCCGTTCCACGAAGCTACGATATCTCCCTTTACTGCTTGCTCGCCGCCCGAGGAGGCGCCTTTCTTTTCGACACTCTCTCCCCCCTGGCAGGCAAAACCGGATGCCAAAATGGCGACTGCCAGCGCAAGCCTTGCGCGCCGGGGAAATCCCAGCCGCGCTGAAAACCGACTCGCTCTTCCAAAAGTCTTTGGGCTGTTCATAGTAGCTGGACGGTAGGGAAGTCGGCGGAGAAAGTCAAATGGATACAGGGCGAATCCTTCCGGATCGTTTGACGTTCGAATCACCAAGGTGTAGGATGCGGCGTTCGTTCGGGCGAGGAAGCGAGCGCGCCTCGTCCCTGCGGTTTACTCGTCGTCAGTTTCTAGGCGGGGTTCGGCACCCCGGTTTTTTTGGCGGCGAGGCAATAAAGCGTAAGCCACGAGGAGGATTGGGCCAATGGAGCAGATGCTCGAGCAGGCAGAGGCGGTCTTGCGATTTTCCGGGGACCTCCAAAAGCGCATGGTGGAAGTCGGAGTCGAGGGGGTTGGGGGCGCGATCGGACTTTACACCCAGCTCAAGAATGCCTTGGAGAAGGTGAGTCACGAAGAGCTGGAGTGGGCCGCGGGCGAGGTGGAGCGCGTGATGGAGGGGCTAAAGAAGATCGGCGAAGAGATCGAGAAGCTTAAGTCCCTCAAGGCTACCTTCAGTCGGACGCACTGAGGCTTTTTTCCCCGAGCGCGGCCAGGCCCTCTCGCGGCCGGCGGCGTCGGGGCAGCGCAAGCGCGAGGAAAGCCGCGACGCCGGCTATGGCGCCCGTGAAGTCGAAGGCCACGTCCTTGAGCGAGGCCGTGCGTCCCGGCACCAAGTACTGGTGGAACTCATCGGCGAAGGCGTAAGCGGCGCACGCCCCTAGCGTCATCCAAACTGCTCTGTGCCAGGAAGCGAGAAGTGGCGGGCGAAAGGCGCGGAGCATGAGAACCGCCAGAATACAGTACTCCGTGACATGAGCCCCCTTGCGAATCACGAAATGGGCGAAGTTCAGACCCTCGTGGCTCAATCCCGGCAGCAACCAGAGGATCAGCGGGTCGATGTACCGGGCGGTGGTTCGCCCGGAGAAGGTGCTGGAGGAAAACCAGGATATGACGCAAAGCCACGCTATGACGGGTACCCAGCGCCGTGCCCAATCGAGCCTCGGCTGCACGGCTTGCGCCTGCGGGTAGATATTACTGTGACTCGACCTAGACGAGTTGGGCGATTGCGCGGTTGACAATCTCCAGTACCTCTTCGCCAAACTCGGCGTCTATGAAGTCTTCCAGCTTGGCCCTCTGACTCAGGTACTTTCTCTCGCTTGCGGCTCCCTCGGATCCCGCGGCGAGATTGGATCCGGAGGTCAAGTCGAGGAGTTCCAAGACCGCCCCGAGATCGGCTTTCCCCCAGTCACGTTCGATCTTGGCGTCGCAAAGCAGCCTCAAGGCCAGATACGAAAGGCGGTAGCGCATTTCTTCGGTCAGTTCCATTTCTCCTCCCGCTCGGAGCGTGGCTCTGGGGAAACCCCTTCAGTCCTTCGGCCTGCGGTCTCGCTCGATGGCCACTGCGTATTCGTATCCCCCGGTGTCGAGCGCCCCCACGATCACCCGGCCATTTATGAGAATCGTCGGGGTGGATTTGACGTTCAACCGCTTTCCGAGCTCGATGTCAGCACTCACTCTGGCAAGTACATCGGCATTGTTCAAGCACTCAAAAAAGCGCTCTCGCTCTAGCCCCAGATCTACGGCCAAGCCGACCAGGCCCTCTTGCCCTACCGCCCGCCTGCCCGAGAAAAGGAGGTCATGGTATTCCCAGAACTTCCCCTGCTCCCCGGCACACTCGCTCGCCACCGCCAAGGCGCAGGCCTCGCGATGGAAGGGCTCGGTAACTTGGGAATTGCACCTCTCGTCGAGGGGGAAATGGCGAAACTCGAGCCGCACTTCTCCCAGGTAGCGCGCAAGCAGGCGCGAGAGGTCATGGGAGGCCTTGCGGCAGTGGCCGCACTCGAAATCCGAGAACTCCACTATTCTCACGGCGGCGCTGGCAGGGCCTTTGTAGTGGCGGCCGGCAGGAATAGCCGGCGCCAGTGGCTGGGCGAGGTACCAGCGGTAAAAGTCGGGGGCCTGCTCCTTGACTTCTTCGGCGGTCAAATACCCATAAAAGGCCGATGTCGTGCGAAGCTGGAGCCAACCGCCCGCAAATAGAAGAACGGCGATGCAGACCGCCCCCAAAAGTACCTGTTGCCTGCCGATTCGGGCCGACGCGCCCCGTCCCACGACGCCTGCATGCCTTGCCCACGCCCATGCCGCCGCGGCAAGGCCGAAGTTTACCAGATAAAGCGCGACGCAATTTATGCAAAACGAGCCCACGAGAAAAGTAGCCACGGCCGCCATGTAAACCGAAAAGGCCGCAGCCCAGGTACAGAGAAAGAGGAGGGCTCGAAAAGGGGCCGAGCTAGCCTTGGAGCGGAGGCTCTTGGTGCCACACCTTAGCGTCGCGGCGACTATCGCGGCGTAGGTGAGAAGACCCCAGAGCTCGACCGGGAATCCGACAAGCTCCGAGTAAGGGCTCGTGAGCACCGCATCGCAGTTGAACCCCGACCCTATATTGCAAAAGCTCGTGTAGGCGCCGCTCGTTACCCGAAGCTTGTGGTGAAGATAGAGGAGCACGACGGCGAGCGCCATGCCGGCAAGCGAAAGCCCGAGGACGGCTGCTCTTGCCAAGCTCGTCCGGCTGTCTTCTCGCTGTTCGCGCTTTCCGGAATCCCCGCGTCCCGCCATGGAAAAGGGATGCTATCGCCCAGGACCCGCGAATTCAACAAGCGATGGCGCACGCGGCGCGGGGCCGGCCGGCCGTCGCGTGCCTTCTTGGGGTTCCATACGCGAAGGGCACGAAAGGCGCTCTCGCCTCCGTGCCCTTCGTCGAGCCCGCTCGTTCGCCGGCCCTAGAACTGATAGGTGAGCCGCAAACCGGTCTCGGAACGCCCCGCCCCGCTTGCCGCCAGAAGCCAGGGGTCGAATGGCCTGCTCCCGACGTGGGCGAAGTAGCGTTGCGAAAGGTTTACCGCGAAATTCGGGGTCACGTAGTAGTCCAGGTACCAGATGACTTCCATGCTGTAGCTATTTATCGGGTCGAACACATAGACGAACATCGGAACCAGCGAGCCCCCCTTGTAGAACGTGAAGATCGCCAGTGTCGTCAGCATCTCCCAGCTTCTGATGTCGTCTCGGTAGCTGTCCACGGGCTGGCGGCCGAAGGTTCCGGCCGATGGTATATCGAGGGGCCCGACCAGATCGTCGCTATTGTGCATTATGTGATGGATGAAGTACTGGCCGGTAATGAAAAATGTCGTCTTCTTGTTGAGCGAGCGGATCCAGGTCGGCCGGTCGAACGCGATCATGGCCTTCCACATGTCGCGCCGAGTGTTGCCGGGAAGGAAGGGATCCAGCGTCGTCTTTCGGCTCAGACGGTAGAAGGGGAGCCTGAAATCGTAAATCGTCTCCGCCCGGAAAACCGTCTGCGTGTAACTTCCCTCGAAATAGTTGGCCGACAATCCGACGGTGTGGATGTAAGGCGTGAAGTACTCGGCCGGGAGCGTCTTTTCGGCCGTAAGCTCATCCGTCAAAAGGCGCCCTTCCGGTGTGTCGGGCACGCCGATGACGGGCGCGGTCGGGCTCCCGTCGTCGCCCGACCAGCGCTGGTGCAGGTAGTTCACGGTGAATTGAAAACCATTGGGAGTCGTGGCGCCGAAGCGTATGCCGACTTGGCTGTTGTCCATGGGGTTTCTGCTGTAGTCGCCGCGCTTGAAGAGGCTCGTGTTGTTCATGAGGTGGTCGGTTTGCCCGGCGAGAAGGAACCTGAATCCCCCGTCCTGCGGGTTGTTGAGTGGATCGAGAATTCTCAAGCCCCACGGCCTCGGGAGGAACGACACCTTGACCGGACGCCAGTCGCCGGGGTTCCAGAACGCTTCGATGAAGACGTTGGAGTAGTCCCCGATGTTACCGAAGTTCCAAAGGCCCTTGATCATCCAAAAGGGTATTCTCAGGTCATCCCAGCCGAACGCCGGAGGCGGCACCTCTTGTACCATGTGCCAGGAGACGTCGAGCGGGTTTACCCGGTCGAGCATCCTGAAATTGTCCGACTCCCCCCAGACCACCTGCTGCTTGCCGGCCCTTATGCTGAGCGGGATGTCGGCGAACTTGAAGTCGGCGTAAGCTTCGCGAAGCACGCTTTCGAACTTGAGGGCGTCGCGCTCGTGGCGAGAAAGATCCGACAACTGCCGTGCGCGACTGAACGGCGTCGGCTTCGTGCCGTACCACTGCCGCTCGCGGAACTGCGGTGTATAGTCGTAGATGCTGTCGTACACTCCCCGATAGAGCAGGAAGAGGTGAGAGCTATCGAGAAAGGGGATGTCGAAGCGATCGAGCAGCCGGCCGCGCTCCATCCAGTCCCAGTCCACCCGAAGCCTCATCGTGTTGCGCTGTTGGACGAACTGGAACTCGCTTATGTCCGGATGGCGGACGAGGTTTTGGGTTTGCAGGTTCCCGGAAAGCTCGAGGGGACCGAAGCGCTGTGTGGCGCTGGAAACCGAAGCGAAAGTTGCAAGCGCTAAGACCGCGACGGCGATTGCTATCGAGCGATGGTATGTGACCAACCTTCTTCGTTTCATCGTTTGTCCCTCTCCTCTCGTCTCACCCACCGCGCCTACATTCAAGCGGGTGGCCGATCGCGTTTCACCAGACCGAGCTCTCATCGTCCTGAGTGTAGAATTCTCTCCTTGCCCTCCTCGGCGCATCGTTTCGAACGACGATCACTGAGTAACCCGCCCCTCTCTGGTTTCGAGCCGCACGTTGAGCTCGACCACGCCGGGCCCGGGCAACCCGCCAGTCAAGTTCACCGATCCAGATGTCGTCGCCGGGATACAGAAGAAAGCCACTATTACGCCAGTCTGTGTCCCGCAAACGCCGGTCCGGGATATCGAGGGTCCGAAGCACGCGCGCGCGAACGATTGGCACGTGCCGAGACCCTGCCGAAGATCTTCGCAATCTGAAGTGGTTCCTGCGGCGTTGCATTTGGCGAACGGGAATGCCGTGCCCCCGCACAGGTTGTCCCTCGGGTCGCCCGGACACTGTTCATTCGTGCCGCAAAAGCCGTCCACACAGGCGAGCGGCCGGATCTGGTCTGTGCAGTAACAGCCGGTAAATGGCTGGCCGGTACTTCGATCCGTCGCCAGGCAGTTGTTGACGCCCGAGCCCTCCGCCGTTACGGTAAAGGGATCGGACCCGAGCTGGTTCATCACGATGTCAAGGTCGCCTACGTTCGCCCCCGGATTGGGGATGCAATCCTTCGAAAGCGTCCCGAACTCGACGTTGCTCCCATGAACGTCGCAGGGCTGGTCCTTGTTAGGCCCGTCGTTACAGGTCCCGCCCTTTACCCCATCGTTCGGAACCGGGTCCCCGACACAGAGAGGACAGGGCTGGAAGACACTCTGCGCCGTATGGACGCTCGAGGTAAGCCTCACGGATGACGATCCGCATCCGGTCTGGAGGTTATAAGTTCCCGTCACTGGCTCCTTGAAGGTGTTGACGACGCAGACCGGGACGCCACCGGTCGCTATCGGAAGCGGCGGGCCGAACTGCTGCCCGACGAGATTCGAGCCATCCACGATGCAGTCGAAATCCGGGCCGGCGGGGTTGCAGTCGTCGAGGTTCACCTCTACGAAGGCATCGTCCACCAACCCCTGGTTGTGCGATATGCCGGTCCAGCCGAAGCTTCCGGTCGAGCCGCTCGTGGTAGTTATTCTCATTACCATCGGTATCGGCGTTCCGCCCCCCGGCGTGGCGGTTGCCGTGGGTGTCGGAGTTTCCGTCGGGGACTCGGTTTCGGTTGGAGTCGGCGTGGGCGTTGGAGTCGGCGTGGGCGTGGGTGGTGGCGTCGGTGTCACCGTTGCCGGCGGAGGTGTTGGCGACGCGCTTGGGCCCGCGTTGTCATTGTTGTCCTCACCGCAGCCCCAAAGCGCTCCCGCGGTTATCAGTCCGGCAAGAAATACCGCCAGAATGCTCTGCCTTCTCATCTGTCGCTACCTCCTTGCGCGCCTGGGGAGACGACGCGGACTCTCTTGCCGCGCGCGCACGCTGCCGCCCCGACGCTCTTTATTCTCTACCCACTGCGGGTTCGACCGGTACCTCGTAGCAAGGCGCCCACCCGTTGTCAAGGCAGGAATTGTACATATTTTTTTGCATTTTCGGCCCCTTAGCGGGCGAGTGGGAGAATCTGGGGCTTTAACTTTTGCCCCTAATGTGGTTTAGAGCTTTGCTCGATGATCGCGGTTGCGATGGCTAGCGGAGGAGGACGACGGGCCGGCCCCTTTTGGGCCAAAAGGCATATCGCGAAAGCCCTGGTCGCGGTCGCGATTGCTCTCTGTGCCGTTTTGTCCGGCGCATGGGCGCAGGGCGAAAACCTCTTGGTCAATGGCGACTTCAGTCGCGGGCAGGGCCGGCGGGCAGACGGCTGGCAGACCGACCAATGGGACACCAAGCCCGGGACGA
This sequence comes from Myxococcales bacterium, assembly GCA_037446155.1. Classification (GTDB taxonomy): domain Bacteria; phylum Desulfobacterota; class Binatia; order UTPRO1; family JBBIJE01; genus JBBIJE01. The sequence goes on from JBBIJE010000014.1 coordinate 77,141, forward strand.
CGGAGTTTCTCTATCGCCCGCCGCAGGGGGACGAGCCCGGGATGGTGGGGATAATCAACCACCGCGCCAACGATGCCAGGTGGGTGCAGGAGGTAACCGTCTCGACCGAGCGCTGGTACCACCTGAGCGTCAAAGTCAGGGTTAAAGACGTTGGCCCCAAGGGCATGGGCGCTACGCTCTCTTTTTCCTCTGGCGATCATTACCAGAACTCGAACGACGTCAAAACAAGCGACGGCGGCTGGCGGCCCCTGGAGCTTTGGACCAGGACGGACAAGTGGCAAACGAGGCTCAAGGTGGCGCTTCGGCTCGGCGGTTACGGGAGCACCAACACGGGCGAGGCTTGGTTTTCCGACGCCAGGGTCGAGGAGGTGGAAAAGCCTCCGCCGGGCGCCCCCAACGTCTTCGAGCCGCCCCCCAAGAAAAGCGGCCGTGCGCCCTGGAGCCTTTGGGCGCTCATAGTCGTCTTGGGTCTCGTAACCATCGCTCTTTGGCGCTATCTGGGGAAGGAGAACGCCACTGGCGTCTCTAGAAAAGAGAGATTGCTCCTTGCCGGGCTGCTTCTCGTAACCCTTGCCGGCAAGGTCGCGGTGGCGCCCTACTTCGGGTTTTACGGAGACGTCGGGACGTACAAGGCATGGGCGTACGAGCTTGCTTCCAAGGGGCCTGATAATTTCTACCGCCCCGGCTACTTCGCCGATTACCCGCCCGGCTACATGTACGTTCTTTGGCTCGTCGGAAGCATTCTCCAGGAGATGGGAATCGGGGGGAGCGAGGCGCTTGCGACCACCGCGATCAAAATCCCGGCGCTTCTCACCGACCTTTTCTCGGTCTGGCTTCTCTTCGCTTTACTGCGACCGGGAGCGGGCCGGAGGGCGACCTGGGCGGTCGTTCTCGCGTACGCCCTAAACCCCGCTCTCATCTTCAATTCGGCCATCTGGGGACAGACCGACTCGGTCTTTACGCTCATTCTTCTGCTCGGTGTCTGTCTTCTGGCGCAAGGAAGCTTGGCGCTCGGCTCGGCACTGACGGTCCTGGCGGTACTTACCAAGCCGCAGGCGCTCGTATTCCTTCCCCTACTAGCGGCTTGGCCGGGGACTTGGAAGTGGCCCGAGAGGCTTCCGGCCGCGGCCGTTGCGGCCGTCGTGGTGGCGGCGTCGCTCGTCTTCCCCGTAGGGGGAAGCGACCCGTTGCGCTGGATCCTCAGCCTCTACGCCCAGCAGGCGGGATCCTACCCCGAAACGTCCGCCAACGCCTTCAATCTCATGGCGATACTCGGGGGCTTGCGGCAACCGGACGCCGGCCTGCTTCTCGGCCTCTCGTTTCGCAAGTGGGGCATAGCCCTCTTCGGCGGTTATTTCCTTTTCGCCCTCTACCTTTTGTGGCGCAGGCGCGATCGTACGATGCTTTTCTATCTCTGCTTTCTCACCCCCTTTGCGCTCTTTCTCCTGATGACGCGGATGCACGAGCGGTATCTCTACCCGAGCTTCGCGTTTCTGGCCCTCCTTCTTCCCGCTCGCAGGCGGCTTTGGGTACTCTTTGCCGGCCTCTCCGTCACTTACTCGGTAAACCTCGCTTACGTGTACGCGGCCCTTCAGGCCAACCGGCTTCTCCCCGTGCACGATCCCGTGGCGATGGCGTGCGCGGCGCTGAATCTCCTCTTCTTTGTCCTGGCCGCATCGGAAGGAGTGGCGCTCGCGCGAGCGCACCCGGCGCAGGATCTTATGCTCGGGCGGGCTGAGGCCCCTCGCGCTGGGGTCTTCGGCGAGCGGGGGAAAGGGGCGGGGGAGGGGGCGCCGGCCTGGGATTTCGAGCCGGGAGCGGCGAAGTTTTCGCTCGGGCGGCTGGACGTTTCGCTGGTTTTGGCCCTTACCTTGATCGGAGGAGCTTTGCGATTTTACCACTTGCGGGAGCCTCCCGAGCTTGTCTTCGACGAGGTCTATTTCGTCGAGCAGGCGCGAAACTATCTGCGCGGCCGGGAGTTCATGGATCCGCATCCGCCGGCGGCAAAGCTCGCCATAGCGGGAAGCATTTTCCTTTTCGGGAACGATTCCGCGGGGTGGCGGGTGATGAACGCCGTCGTCGGTACGCTTCTCGTTGGTATAACCTACCTCCTCGGCCGCAAGCTCTTCGCGAGCCGAGTGGGGTCGGTTGCCGCGGCCGGGGCGGTCGCGCTGGATGGACTTTTTCTCGTGGATTCGCGCACGGCGGTCATAGATATCTATTACGTCACCTTCGGCGCCCTGGCTTGCCTCTTTCTCTTCTGTTTTCTGCGCTCGCGAAGCCGCCGGCCCCTTTGGCTCGTAGGGACCGGCGCGTTCGTCGGGCTTTCGCTCGCCGCGAAGCTCTACATCCCGGCTTTCACCTGGCTCGTCGTGGTGGCGGCGCTTACCGGCGCGGAATGGCTGGGGCGCCGCTCGCCAGTCACCTTAGCTCAGGCCTTCGCGCCCGCTTGTCTCGTAACCGCGACGGGCGCGGCGGTCTATCTCGCCTGCTACCTGCCTCATTATTACCTAAACTGGTGGCATGGGATCGGCGACGTGCTCGAGTATTTCAAGGACGTCGTCGGCTACGAGCGGGCCGTCGCGGATGCGACCCATCCTTACTCGTCCAAGTGGTGGAGCTGGCCGCTCCTCCTGAGGCCCGTTTGGTACTATTTCAAGGATGCCCCCGGCGATGCGTCCCGCGTGGTGGGCGTTTGGGCAGGGGGGAATCCGCTTCTTTGGTGGGCTGGGATCGTGGCGATTCCGATCGTGGCGGCGCGCGCCTGGCGAAAAGAAGCGGCGGCGGCCTTCATCATGGCGGGCTTCGTTTTCCATCTCGTTCCCTGGATACCGATCGGGCGGACGCTCTTTCAGTATCATTATTTGCCCTCGCTCTTTTTCTCGCTCCTTGCCCTGGGACTCGTTCTGGGTAACTTGTGGGACAAAGAGAGCGGGGCGGCGGGCTCGCTCGCCGGCCGCATCATGCTCCTTCCCCTTGCGCCGGTTTTGGGATTTTGGCTCGGCATGGCCGGTATCGCCGCCTTTGGGGTTCTTGCCGTTGCCTATACGCAGGCTCTGCGGATGGGGCTTTCCGCCGATCGGGGGCTGGTTGCGATCTACGCGCTCGTCGCCCTCGCGCTTGCCGTCTATTTTTACCCCTTGTGGGCCGCGATTCCGCTTGCCCGAAGCGACTACTCCGCCAGGATGTGGTTTCAGGGCCCGGGCCTCCCGAATTGGATCTAATACCAGACGAGGAAAGCGGCGCGATTGGGCCGCGGATACCTGCCTGGGCCAGGGGCGCTGGTTTCGCACCGGCGCCCAGGGTGCAAGCCGCCCCCACGGGAGGGCCTTGGGTCACGGGGGAGGCGAAGTCGGCGGTTGCACCAGAGGCGCGCCCGTTCATAGTGGGACCCTGATGGGAGTGGCGCGGACGAAGAAGCTACCTGGGATTTCGGCGTTTTTCCCGGCGCACGACGAGGAGCGCAATATCGAGCCTCTGGCGGCGCGGCTAAAAGAAGTCCTGCCGGGGGTCTGCGAGCGGTACGAGATCATCGTCGTGGACGACGGCTCGACCGACGCAACCGGTCGGATAGCCGACGCGATGGCGGCCGAAGATCCCAAGGTCCGGGTGATCCATCACGAGCGCAACCGGGGCTACGGAGCGGCGGTAAAATCGGGCATAGCGGCTTGCCGTTTGGATTATGTATTTCTTACCGATGGAGACAATCAGTTCGACGTGGGCGAGATTACGCGCCTGCTCCCGTATGTGCCGGAGTACGACATCGTGGCTGGGTATAGGCTAAATCGTGCCGAGGGAGCGGTGCGCAGGCTCAACGCCTGGGCGTGGAACCGGCTGGTGGGCCTCGTCTTCGGGCTTAGGCTTCACGACGTGGACTGCGCCTT
>JBBIJE010000015.1:0-75466 GCA_037446155.1 Myxococcales bacterium
CGGCGGGGGGGAAAGCTTTTGAGAAACAGGGGTCCCATCCTCGTGAAAACCGACAGTCAACGCGCTCGCGCCGCCGTGTATTTCATACGGCGGTTGTGCCGACCCGTCAATGAGTTGCGACCCCCCGGGCCGCGAGCGAAGGCGGTGTTTACCCGCCGCCGCCCGCGGGTAAACGCATTAATCGCACCCCCGCCGTCACAGCCGATCCGCTGGGCTCACCACGCCGCCGCCACCGCGGTTTAGCACGTGGGTGTAAATCATCGTCGTAACGTCCTTGTGGCCGAGTGGCTCCTGAACCGTGCGGATGTCGTAGCCCGCAGCGATGAGGTCGGTGGCGAAGGAGTGGCGCAACGTGTGGGGGCCAACCGGTTTCGCGATCCCGGCCCCCCGCGCCGCCGCTCGCACGGCCTTTTGCAAGGCGGACTCGTGAATGTGATAGCGGCAAGGACGACCGGCACCCGAGCGGGCCGCTTCGCCCGAACGATCCCCTCGAGCCAGCCCGGATCGCGTCCCAAGATTTCTCGGTACAAAAACAGCAAAGCGGCAAGCGGCTGGTTCTGGGTCGATGAGGCTACATGGTGGCGCACCGCCAAGGCGGTGAGAAAGGCCCCGATCTCGGCCGGACCCATCTCGGCGGGGTGGCGCCTATTATGGTAGAGAATATACCGCTTGATCCAGTAAACGTTCGCCTCCTCGGTTGGAAAGCTGTAATGCCGCGCCCGAAGAAGGTCGCGTACCCGATCGCGTAGTTTGGTCCTGCGCCCCGGCCTGGAGAATCGCGACTCGACTGGCGGCGCAGCGCTAAGAACCATGATCTGCGGTCCCGCAGCGGGGCGAACATTAGGCGAAAACTGTAGCGTTGTCAAGTGCTGCTTAATGGCAATTAGTACACGGTGGGTGAAAGTAGCCCCAGGCGGTGTAGCAACCGAGCGAGTCACGTTCCAGGATTTGCGAAGCTGGTGGCTCGGAGGCCGAACGGGCCACCGAAGGCGCTTGGTAGCTGGCTTGCCCGTAGGTCGCGGGTTAGAATTTCAGGGATGGGGCGTGCGAAACTTGCCCTGTCGGTGTGCGGGTTGGGTCCATGAGCGATCCGCATCGCGGCAAAGCGCACGCTCCCAACTTGGCCCCCTTCGTTTGACCTTGTGTTCCGCTGTCTGCCTCCTTCCGCCAACCATCTCCAGATAGCCCCTATTCGGCCCGCCCCGGGCCAATCCAGCCCGGGCGTATCCACACCCCGCCGCCCCGGCCCACTCCAGATCGCCCCACGGCGGTCCTTGACGCTCCCCGGCCGCGCGTATAGACACCTTGGTACCCTCCGGGAAGCGGATAACTCAGGGCTTGGAATGGTTTCGCGATGACCGTCAAGAGCCCCACCGACGTGCGAGAGATGTTCGAGTCGGTGGCAAAGCGCTACGACCTCCTCAATCGCCTCTGCTCGCTCGGCCTGGACCGGGGATGGAGAAGTCGGCTGGTGGGATCGCTTGCGCCACCCGCGGGCTCGCGCATCTTGGATCTCGCGAGCGGGACCGGGGACGTGGCGCTCCTTTTGCGAAAGACCTTTTCGAGCTGCCATGTCGTCGGCCTAGATTGCGCTGCCAAGATGCTCGCCAAGGCGAGCGAGAAAATTGCTCAAGCGACTCTCGCCGCAAACGGCTGTTCCCCTGGCGTTGCGCTGGTGCAAGGTTGGGGGGAGGCCTTACCTTTTTCCGACGCTTCCTTTTCGGCCGTAACCTGCGCCTTCGGCGTCAGAAACTTCCGGCCCATGGAGCGGGTCTTGAGGGAGGTTTACCGCGTGCTCGAGCCTGGGGGCACGCTCTGCGTCCTGGAATTCGCCATGCCGCAAGCCCGCCCCTGGAAGTGGGTTTATACGCTGTACCTGGGATCGGTCGTCCCCGGCCTCGGGCGCGTCTTATCTTCCGCCCAAGCCTATTCCTACCTCGACCGCTCGATCCGCGAGTTCCTCTCGCCCGAAGGCCTCTGTCGGGTGCTCGAAAGCGTAGGCTTCATTTCTCCGGCTTGCGTCTTGCTGGCCGGCGGGGCGGTCGCGCTCGTATCCGCGAAAAAAGGTACGGTATAAAATGGTAGGAGCTGCCCGAAAAATCGCAAGCTTCGTTAAGCTCGAGCACACGGTCTTCTCCCTTCCGCTCCTCTTCGCCGGCGCGTGGCTCGCGTCCCCCGGTTGGCCGGGCTGGGAGGTCCTGGCGCTCATCGTGGCAGCCGGTGCCGGGGCGCGCACGGCGGCGCTTGCGTTGAATCGGATAATCGATCGCGAGATCGACAGGCTGAACCCCCGCACGAAAGGGCGCGAGCTTCCCAGCGGCCGGATGACGCTTTCGCAAGCGGTCGGTGTCGCCGCCGCCGGCGCGCTGCTCTACGTCGCGGCCGCCCTTTGGCTGGGCGGCCTTTGCGCCTGGCTTTGGCCGCTTCCCCTTCTGGTGTTCATTACCTATCCATACTTGAAGCGCTGGACCGCATGGTGCCATCTCGGAGTGGGCTTGGGGCTTGCCTGCGGCCCGCTGGGAGGGGCGCTTGCCGCCGATCCTTCGTCGCTTCCCGGCTGGAGGGTCTGGCTCCTTTCGCTTTTCACCGTAGCCTGGGTATGCGGCTTCGACATCATTTACGCCACGCTCGACGAGCAAGCCGACCGCCGCCACGGGATCCACTCGGCCGTGGTTAGCCTCGGGCGAAAAGGCGCGCTAAAGCTTTCGGCCGCGCTCCACGTGGTCGCTTTCTTGTGCCTTGCGCCGCTCGTTCGCCTCGGGGGACAAAACGTCTTGGGCATCGCCATGCTGGTTCTCGTCGCGGTTCTCTTGACCATAGAGCACCTGCCGGGCGTGGATCCCGAGAAGGCCTTCTTCGATTGCAACGCCCTGGTGGGCTTTGCCGTCTTCGGCGCCGTGGTGGGGTCGTAGCGCGTGCGGACGATAGTCGGCATAACCGGCGCCTCGGGCATGGTCTTCGCCCGCGATTTCATCGAACGCTGCCCGGGGGAGAAGCTCGTCATCGCCTCGCGCTGGGGCAAACGGGTTTTGCTCGACGAGCTCGGCATGAAGCCGCAGGAGCTTGCCGGCGATCGGGTAAGGATCCTTGCCGACGACGATCTCATGGCTAGCATCGCATCGGGTGGGATCCCCGTGGATAGCATGGTAGTCATACCCTGCTCCTCCTCGACTCTGGCCAAGATCGCGGCCGGCGTGGGCGATACCCTTCTTACGAGATCGGCACACGTCACGCTCAAGCAGGGGCGCAAGCTCGTGCTCTGCCTGCGCGAGTCCCCGCTTTCGGCGATCGATCTCGGCAATGCGCTCAGGGTGAGCCAAAGCGGCGGCATCGTCATGCCGCTCTCTCCTTTCTTTTACTTGAAACCTTCCGGACTGGACGAGCTGGTCCGCCAGTTCGTCGACCGGGTGATCGCGATCGTGACCGGAAAGCCGGGAGAGATATGGAAGGGCTGAGGCCGTTCAACTGCCTGCAAGGTTTTCTTCGGGCGCTCGAGCGCGAGGGACATCTTTGCCGGGTTTCGGTCGAGGTCGATCCGAGACTCGAGGTAACCGAGATCACCACACGCGTGGTGCGGGAGCGTGGGCCCTGCCTTCTCTTCGAAAGGGTCAAGGGGGCGGATTTCCCGCTCGTCATAAACCTCTTCGGCCACCCGCGCCGGATCGAGATCGCGCTGGGGCGCAAGCCCGCACAGATCGGTGCGGAGCTAAGGCTGCTGGCCGAGCGGCTCCAGCAGCCGAGCCTAAAAGGGCTCTGGCAGAGCCGCTCGACCCTCTACCGCGTAGCCTCCATGCGGCCCGCCCGCACGCGCTTCGGAAAAGTAACCGAGGTCGAGGAGCCGCCCGATTTTACCCGCCTGCCCGTCTTGACCTGCTGGCCCGAGGACGGCGGCCCCTTCATCACCTTCGGGATGACGCTTACCCGCGATCCCGAAACCGGGCTTCGCAACCTCGGGCTCTACCGCCTCCAGATCCACGAGCGCACGAAGACCGGGATGCACTGGCAGATCCAGAAGGGTGGTGGTTTTCATTACTGGGAGGCGGAAAAACGCGGGAGGAGCCTTCCGGCGAGCGTTATCTTGGGAGGGGATCCGGCGCTCATGCTAGCCGCCGCTCTCCCTCTTCCCGAAGGAATGGACGAGATCGCCTTTGCCGGGTTCTTGCGGCGAAAGCCCGTGCCCGTAATCGAGATCGATGGCGATCCGGGCGGCGGTGCGAGCTGGCAGATCGTGGCCGACGCCGAGCTTGCGATCCTCGGGCAGGTGCCCGCGGGAGAGCGGCGCATGGAAGGTCCCTTCGGGGATCACTTGGGACATTACTCGGCTGCGGCCGAGTTTCCCGTCTTCAAGGCCAGGCGCTGGTACCGCCGTGCAGCTGCGGTTTATCCCGCAGCGGTCGTTGGCAAGCCCCCGCAAGAGGACCTCGTCATCGGCAACGCGATCCAAGAGATGCTAAACCCGCTCATCTCCCTTCTAAAGCCGGAGGTATGCGATCTGTGGGCTTACGGCGAAACGGGGTTTCACGGCCTCACTGTGGTTTCGGTCAGGCAGCGCTACGCCCGAGAGGGCGTCAAGACCGCCTTCGGCATTTTGGGCGAGGGGCAACTTTCGCTTACCAAGTGCGTCTTGCTCGTCGATCCCGGCGTCGACGTAAAATCGTTCCCGGCCGTCCTCGAAGCCCTGCGCGCCCACTTCGATCCCTGCGAGGACCTGATCGTCATCGGCGGAACGCCCTACGACACCCTCGACTTCACGAGCCGGCGGATGAACCTGGGAAGCAAGATGATCCTGGATGCTACGGCAAGCGGAGCGCCGCGGCCGCCGATGGGCGAGGGGGAGCGGGCCGGACTTCGCACCCGGCTGGACAGACTGGAATTGCCGTGGAAGGTTTATGGGGATGTCCTGGTCGCTATCCAGGTGCCGGCGGGAAAGCCGGCGCGGGCGCTTTCGCAAGAGCTCGTGCAAGCTATACCCCCAAGCCTTCCCTTGGCCGTTTTGGTGAGCGAGGACGTCGATATAGAGGATACCATGAGCTTTCTCTGGGGCTGGTTTACGCGCTTCGAGCCGGCGGCCGACTTGGTCGCGGCCGAAGCCAAAATAACCGGCGCGGTGCTGCGCCATTTCGCGCCCGTCGTGATCGATGCCACGCACAAGGAAGGTTACCAAAAGCCGCTGGTCATGGATCCGGCCGTGGTGGAAAAGGTCGATAGGCGATGGAACGAGTATCGGATCTGTGGCTGAAGGATCGGCGCCTTCGCGTGATAGCGGAGAAGCTCGCCGAGGGGGTCCGCCTCGACTTCGGCGACGGCATGGCGCTCTTTCACTCGCCCGATCTCTTGGGGGTGGGAAGGCTCGCCGATTGGGTGAAGCGCAAGCTTCATGGCGACCGCGTGACTTTCGTTTTGAACCGCCAGATAAACCCCACCAACCTCTGCGCGCTCTCCTGTCGATTCTGCGATTTCGCCAAGCGGCCGGGAGAGGCGGGCGCCTACGAGATGGATCTTCCCGAGATGGTAGAGGACGCCAAGGACGCGACCGAGATCCACATCGTGGGCGGGCTTCACCCGAGCTGGCCCTACGAGCGCTATCTGGAAATCGTAAGGGCGATCCGGCAGGCCTATCCTTCCTCCCAGATCAAGGCCTTTACCGCGATCGAGATCGACTTCTTCAGCCGGCTCGCCAAAAAACCGGTCGCCGAGGTACTGGCCGAGCTTCGCCAAGCCGGGCTCGACTCGATGCCGGGGGGAGGAGCCGAGATCTTCTCCGAGCGCGTAAGGCGCTTGCTTTTCCCGCAGAAGATCGGAGCCGAGCGCTGGCTTTCGGTCCACCGCGAGGCTCACCGCCAGGGGATCCGCTCCAACGCGACCATGCTCTACGGGCACCTTGAAACCGTGGAGGAGCGGGTCGAGCACCTGCTTAGGCTGCGCGAGCTTCAGGACGAGACCGGAGGCTTTCTCGCCTTCGTTCCTCTTTCCTTTCAGCTCGGCGAAAACGGCATAGCCACGCGCTGGCTCGATCCGGCCGAGGATTTGCGGACCATCGCGGTTGCGCGCCTTCTTCTCGACAACGTGGCGCACATGAAGGCGTACTGGGTCATGCTCGGGATGGCCACGGCGGCGGCCGCCCTGAACTTCGGCGCCGACGATCTCGACGGAACGATCGGCCACGAGCGGATCGCCCACGCGGCCGGAGCCGAAAGCCCAGAGCGAGCGGAGGAGAGGCGCTTGATCGAGCTTATCGTCGAATCGGGTCAGGTTCCGGCCAGGCGCGATGCGCTCTACGAAAGGGTGGGCCAGTGGGCGGCGGGCTGATCGTCGGGTGCATACCGTACTTGAATCTCCTTCCCTACTATCACGGAGGGCCGCTCGGTCGGATGCCTTGCGTCGAGGCGCCGCCTCGGCAGTTGGGCAAGCTCGTGCTCTCGGGGAAAGTGGATGCCGCCCCTCTTGCCGTAGTGGATACCTGGCGCTGGGAAGAGAAGCTCCAGCCGATCGGAGACCTCGGGCTGGCCTGCTCGGGGCCGGTCGAAAGCGTGCTCCTTTTCTCCCGGCGGCCGCTCGTCGAGCTGGATGGCTGCCTGGTACGGGTCACCTCCGAAAGCTCGACCTCGGCCGTGCTGCTAAGACTTCTCATGGCGGAGAAGTACGGGTTTTCGGGCGTTCGCTTCGAGCGGGGCGAGGGGGGGGGAGAGGCGTTCTTGGTGATAGGCGATCAGGCGCTCAGGCTGAAGGACGATCCTCCCGGCCGCTACCCATTCGTTTTCGACCTCGGGGAGGAGTGGACGAGCTGGACCGGAAAACCGTTTGTCTTCGCGCGTTGGGTGGCGCGGCGGGCATGCGCGCGGGACGAAGTCGAGGCGCTCGGGGAGGCGCTTTGCCGGCGGCTTGCCGCCAACCTGGCAAGCCTGGGTAAGCTTGCGGCGGCTAGTCGGGCCGGCTTTTCCCCCGAGCGCGTGGAGCGGTATCTGGCGCGGTTTCGCTACCATTTGAACGCAGATGATCTGGCGGGCTCCGAGTTTTTCCGCCGCAGGGTTTCCGACAATGGCGCCACGGCGTGAGATTGCGGGCGCGCTCGAGACGGGCGATAGGGTTTCGGCCGAGCAGGGGCTTTGGCTTCTTACGGAGGCTCGCCTGCTGGATCTAGCCGAGCTGGCTTCGATGGTGCGCTACCGGCTTCATCCCAGGCGCACCGTAACTTTCCTCGTCGACTCCAATCCCAACTACACCAACGTCTGTGACACCGACTGCACGTTTTGTGCTTTCTACCGCAAGCCGGGTGCGGCGGGAAGCTACACTCTGAGCGTGACCGAGGTCTTGGAGCTGGTCGGAAAGGCGCGCGAGCGCGGAGCCACGACGGTCTTGCTCCAAGGCGGTCACAACCCGGCTCTACCCTTGAGTTACTACGTCGATCTCGTGCGGGCCGTCCGCGAGAGATTCCCCGAGGTAACGCCTCACTTCTTCTCTCCGCCCGAGATCCGAGCCGTCGCCCGGTTTTGCGGCGTGACTGTGGAGTGCGTGCTCGAGGCTCTCTACCAAGCCGGCCAGCGCACCCTGCCCGGCGGGGGCGCGGAGATCTTGGTTGACCGGGTGCGAAGGCGAATAAGCCCCAAGAAGGGAAGCGCGGCGGAGTGGCTCGAGGTCATGGAGAAGGCCCACAGGATGGGGTTTCGCACCACGGCTACGATGATGTACGGGCACGTGGAGGAACCGAAAGACGTGATCGAGCACCTGCTCGAGCTTCGCGACTTGCAAGATCGGACAGGCGGTTTTCTCGCCTTCATCCCCTGGAGCTTCAAGCCCGGCGGCACTCCGCTCGCAAGGCTCGTCGAGACGCGGCCCTCGGAGGCCCGCTATCTTCGGATCATCGCCACGGCCCGGATCCTTCTCGACAATTTCCCCCACATCCAGGCTTCCTGGTTCTCCGAAGGCAAGAAGACCGGGCAGCTTGCGCTTGAGTTTGGCGCCGACGATTTCGGCGGCACGCTGATCGAAGAGAACGTGCTCTTTAGCGCCGATTTCCAAAACCGGACGAGCACCGAGGAGGTCCTGTATCTCATTCACGACGCCGGATACACTCCGGTTCAGAGAACCACGTTGTACGAGACCGTGAGGGTTTACGACGACCCCGCCTACTTTCGGGGGAGAATAGGGGAGGGCCTGCCCCAAGTGGAAAATTGCAGCAGTCGGATTTACTGGCAGGCCCGCAAGGCGGGCAGGGCGAGCGCCGGGCGCCGCGGGGGGATTTCGTGAGCGGGGCGCTGCGGCGGCTGCGCGTCGGACACAGCCCCGACCCGGATGACGCCTTCATGTACTTTGCACTGGCTAAGGGACGGGTGAAGCTCCCCGGCTGCGAGATCGAACATGTGATAGAAGATATCGAGTCGCTAAATCGCCGGGCCCTTCGGGGCGAGCTCGAAGTGACGGCGGTCTCGGCCCGGGCGTTTGCGCGCGTGGCGGAGCGCTACTTCGTCATGACTTGCGGAGGGAGCATCGGGCGGGGATACGGGCCGGTGGTGGTGGCCGAGCGCGCCGATTTGGAGCTTTCGGGCGCGCGGGTCGGGATCCCGGGGGGACTTACCACGGCAAGCCTCTTGGCCGACCTTTACCTGCCGCGCTTTTCACCCGTCGAGCTCCCCTTCGATGCCATGTTCGACGCGCTTTCGGCGGGCAGGATAGATGCCGCGGTGATCATCCATGAAGGGCAGGTCACGTACCGCGAGCGCGGGCTTAGCTTGTTGCGGGACCTGGGGAGGAGCTGGGAAGAGGATACCGGCTTGCCTCTTCCGCTCGGGCTGGATGTGGCGAGAAAGGATCTCGGGCGGGAACGCGCGCGGGAGTTCGCGCGCGCCCTCGTTTCTAGTATTAGATACGCCCAGGAGCACTTCGACGAGGCCTTGGCTTACGCGCTTGAGTTCGCGCGCGGCGCGGATCGCCAGACCACCGGCCGATTCGTTTCCATGTACGTCAACGCCGATACGCTCGACATGGGCGAGGAAGGGAAGCGGGCCCTCGCTACGCTTTATCGGAAGGCCGTGGAACGGGGTCTTCTTGCCGCCGAGCCCGAGATCGAGTTCGTGGCTCCTTGAAGAGGGGCCGGTGCGGTGCGCGGGGCGTTGGCGCTTCCCGCTGCCGCTGACCAGAAAGGAGAAAGAAAAATGATCGCGCTCTACTATCACCCGCTTTCGCCTTACGCTCGCAAGGTCAGGATCGCCCTCGATTATAAGGGTGTTCCATACCAAATCGTGCAAGAGGAGGTGTTAGCCACCGATGGTCCGGGGGAGAAACTGAAGGCGCGCTCTCCGCGAGCCGAGGTGCCGCTTATCGAAGACGGGGGCATGAGAATCTGGGATTCGACGATCATTTGCGAATACTTGGAGGACGCCTATCCGCAAAAGCCGCTCCTTCCGGCTGATCCTGCGGCGCGGGCGCGCTCTCGCCTCCTCGAGGATCGCTGCGATACCCTCCTCGATGCGGCAATGTATGGGCTCTACTACGCAAAAGTATTGGCTGCCGGAAAGCCCCGTGCAGCGGAGGTAGCTTCGGCGGCAACGGCGGAGGTCGAGGCGCTTCTGCGGGAGTTCGAGGCGGAGCTCGGCAAGTCGGATTTTTTTTGCGGCGGCAGCGTAGCCATCGCCGATATCGCGCTTTTCACCCACGTAAGCGGTGCGGTGGCGCTTGGACTCCCCGTAGAAGGCGGCGCCCTCCAAGGCTGGATGGGGCGGATGATGGCGCTTTCTTGCATCCAAAAGGACATGGAAGCGGCGCAGGCGGCGATGGCCGAGCTCGGAGCGGGCGATCCCCGAACCCGCCACCAGTGGCGAAGCGACCGAATCGAGTTTCTCTTCCGCCACGATGCTTGGGACTTCCTGTTCGCGGAGCTCGAGGCCGGGCGGGTTTACTTTCCTCCCACACCGGGGGCTCGAGTATAGAGTGGTGTAAAGCACCGGCTGGTCCGAGCCGCCGCTCTCGTGATAAGATTGCAGCGATGAGGAAGCGGCGAATCATAGCCAGAAAGACTACGCTTGCGGAGCTCGATAGCGACTTCGACGTAGCTTTCTGGTCGGGAATTCCCCCGGCGGAAAGGTTCGTGGAAGCTTGGCGCCTTACGGTCGAGGTATGGACGTTTGCGGGGAAGCGAATCTGTGAACCAGGACTTTATCGATCTGTTGCGCGAGTTATCAGGCGCTGAAGCCCGTTTCCTGGTGGTGGGAGCGTACGCGGTTTCCTTTCATAGCGAGCCTAGGGCCACTGGAGACCTGGATATTTGGGTCGAGGCGACGGCCGACAATGCGCCGCGAGTGTACGCCGCGCTTCGCCGGTTCGGCGCGCCGCTACAGGATCTTTCGATCGAGGATCTCACCAGCCCGAACGTGGTGTTTCAGATAGGGGTGCCACCGCGCAGAATAGATATCCTAACCTCGATAACTGGGGTTGCCTTCGAGGATGGGTGGCGCGGGCGCGTGCAGGCCACGGTCGAGGGTGTTCATTTCGCGATCTTGGGGCGCGAGGCACTGATCACCAACAAGCGAGCCCTCGGGCGCCCGAAGGACCTCGCCGACGTGGAGGCGCTCGAGCGGTACGTTAAACCCGAGCGGTGATCGCTGGAGCGAGGACGCATGGGGCGGTCAAGGGAGATCTAGGAGGGCGCGGCCCAGGATCCCTCGCGTCGTAAGAGTTCCGCCACGGCGCCGGGGCCACCACTCGTACCCTATGTATCGATGCGGGCCCGCCGCGCTCGACGGGTCTCCTTTAATCACGGCCTGACCGGGCGAACTTGCCGGTCCCTGGATCGATGGGGCCGCCCGCCGCGGGCCGTTCGCCGGGGTCCGCAATCCGCTCGAATCTGAAAGTCGCCTTCAGTTTTTCTTGCGGCAGGGCGGCCCCGTCCGCTTCGGCATACGGGTAGATGAAATAATTTAGCGGCGGGCCGGACTGCGGGGGTGCGAGGGAGAGGTCGCGGCCGGTGGTAAACTCTATCCGGTCGTTCGGAATTCGGCCGAAGTACGCCTCTGGCCTTCCGCTTCTTGCGGCTTCGCTCGCATCCACTGGAAGCCAGCCGCGGCCGCGCTCGAAAAGCTCGGCCCAGCAGTGGTAACCGGCGATCGGCCCCGAGCCCGCGTCTTGCGGAATCGGAAATCCGATGATGAAGCGGGCGGGAATCTCTTGGCTTCGCGCCATACCGATCAAGAGCGAATGGAAGTCGGTACAGTTTCCCCGCTTGTGGTCGCAGGCCCAAATGGCGTCTCCCCGGCCCGAGCCGGAGCCGCTCTTGCTGTAGCGCATGGTTTTCACCACGTAGTCGTAAAAAGCGCGAATCTTCTCGCCATCGGTCGAAGCCCCGCGAGCTTGCCTTGCCGCGAGCTTTCCGATCACGCCGCCCAAGGGGACGAGACGAGCCGGGCCGAGGAAAAGATCAGGATCCGATGGACTGTCGGATAGCGCCTCGTCGGCGGGAATTCCGTCGCTCGGGTCGCGCTCGATCTCGAAGCGCATGACGAGATCCGCATTGGGCACTCCCTTCCCTTGCGCGTACACCATACGGTTGCCCAAGCGGTCCGTCTCGATAGAGTGGGGCCAGGGGAAGTCGATCGCCGCGGCAAGCACCCGCTGGTACTTGGTATCTTTGGGGTAAGGTACCCAGATCCTAAAATCGGTTGTGGCGGGGGCCGAGACCGCGGCGAAATCCACCCGATACTCGAACTTGTAGCGGGCGGTCCCCTTCCAGGGGTCGGCCACCCCAGCACCCCCGCACGCCGGCCATAGGGGTCCGACGAGCAGGGCCGAGGCCCAGGTTGCGAGGAGAATCAGGCGGTTTCCAGCCCGCGTCGCGAATATGTCCTTCATACGTGCTTTCCTGGTTCCCCTTCCCGCCGAGACCTTCTGGTAGGCTCGACCTACGGAAGAGGACCGGCGCCGAGTGGCTTGTCTTGAGTTGCTATCGACGATACGGCACGCGCTCGCGCCCGTACCTTCAAGTGAAACCGCTTGGCTGCGGCTGTCGCCAGATTCGAGAAGGCATTGCCGTCCTGCCAATGGGAACGTTTCAGGATGTCAAGGCCGGTCCTCGGCGGTTCGCGACCCGTTTTCGCAGACGTTGGGTAGCTAAGCCGCGATCGATCCTTCCAGAAGCTCCCGGCGAGCTTGCGCCGCTCCGGCCCGGATTTTGCCCATCTCGGCAAAGATCCTCGCGCGGCTCTTCCCCCCTAGCTTCGGGCCGCGTCTCGTAGCAGGGGCTCGCGCTCCGCCAGTTCCCCCTCCTGTCCGACGGAAGCGCTGATACGCATCCCGTAAAAAGATCGCCAGACGAAAAAAAGCGAGATCGCCAGAAAAACGCACCCCAGCAAAGCGCTCGTTAGACGACTCAACGCCAGGGCGAATTCCACCGCCAGTAGCCCGAAGAGGGTCGTGAACTTGATGACCGGGTTCATCGCCACCGAGGAAGTGTCTTTGAACGGATCACCTACCGTGTCCCCGACAACGGTCGCCGCGTGAAGGGCGGTCCCCTTTTCCCGAAGGTCGACCTCGACTACCTTCTTGGCGTTGTCCCACGCAGCCCCCGCGTTGGCCATGAAGATCGCCTGGAAAAGCCCGAACAAGGCGATCGAAATCAGGTAGCCGATGAACAGGTACGGGTCGAGACAGGAAAACGCGAGAGTGCTGAAAAACACGGTCAAGAAAACATTGAACATTCCCCTTTGCGCGTACTGGGTGCATATCTCGACGACCCGCCTGCTATCGTCGAGCGAGGCCCTGGTCGTGCCCTCGAGGCGGATGTGCCGCTTGATGAACTCCACCGCTCGATACGCCCCCGTGGAAACCGCTTGGGTAGATGCGCCGGTGAACCAATAGATGGCGGCGCCGCCGCTGATCATTCCGAGCAGGAAGGGGGGATGGAGAATCGACAACTTCTGGATGCCTTGGGTCAAGCCGTGGGTCAGGAGCATGATGATAGAAAAAACCATCGTCGTCGCGCCCACCACGGCCGTCCCGATAAGGACCGGTTTGGCGGTTGCCTTGAAGGTATTTCCCGCGCCGTCGTTGGACTCCAGAAGCTGCTTGGCTCGGTCGAAGTCCACGCTGAAACCGTGGTCGCGCTCGAGTTCTTCGCGAATCCCGGGGAGCGTTTCGATCACCGAAAGCTCGAAAACCGACTGAGCGTTGTCGGTGACCGGACCGTAAGAATCCACGGCGATAGTCACCGGCCCCATCCCCAGAAAGCCGAAGGCGAGGAGCCCGAAGGCGAAAACGGCCGGCGCAATCATGACGTCGGAAAAGCCCGCGCTGCTCATGCCATAGGCGATGGCCATGAGGAGCAAAATGCTCGCACCTATCCAGTAAGAGCTGAAATTGCCGGCGACGAATCCCGAGAGGATGTTAAGAGAGGCGCCCCCCTCTCGGGTCGAAGCTACGACCTCGCGAACGTGTCCGGACTCCGTGGATGCAAATACCTTCACCAGCTCCGGGATCATGGCTCCCGCCAACGTCCCACAGGAAATCACGCTGGCAAGCCTCCACCATAGGGTCGGGTTTCCTCCGAGACCGGGGATGAGGAGATAGGAAACCAGGTAGGTCAGCGCGATCGAGACGCCCGAGGTGATCCACACCAAAGAGGTCAGAGGCGACTCGAAACTCATTCGGTCCGCATGCCCGAAGCGAAGCCGCGCCAGCAGGTCGTTCAAGTGGTAGGAAAGGCCACTGGCTAGGATCATCATCACCCTCATTACGAAGATCCACACGAGCAGCTCGACCTGCACTTGCGCTTGCGGGACGGCGAGAACGACGAAGGTGATCAACGCAACGCCCGTTACCCCGTACGTCTCGAACCCGTCCGCGGTCGGCCCCACCGAGTCGCCCGCGTTGTCTCCCGTGCAGTCGGCGATCACGCCGGGATTGCGGGCGTCGTCCTCCTTGATATTGAACACGATCTTCATGAGGTCCGATCCGATGTCCGCGATCTTCGTGAAGATCCCCCCGGCGATGCGTAAAGCCGCCGCCCCCAGAGATTCGCCGATCGCAAAGCCGATGAAACATGGGCCGGCGTAGTCGCCGGGAACGAAGAGCAGGATGCAGAGCATTATGAAAAGCTCCACGCTGATGAGCGCCATCCCGATGCTGAGACCCGCTTCGAGCGGAATGTGGTAGACGGGAAAGGGCTTGCCGCGCAGACCTGCGAAGGCGGTTCGGGAGGTGGCAAGCGTGTTGATTCTGATGCCGAGCCAGGCCACGCCATAACTTCCGGCGATCCCGACCAGGCTGAAGATGAGAATAGTGCATACCCTTGCCGGCGTGAACTGAAGGAGCACGCCGAAGTAAGCCACGATCATGACGCCGACGAAGGTCTCGAGGAGAAGGAGAAACTTTCCCTGGGTCAGGAGGTAGGTTTTACAGGTTTCGTATATCAAGTCCGATACCTCCTGCAACGAGCGATGCACCGGAAGCTTGCGGAGCTTGGCGAACGTGGCTAGTCCGAAGGCGAGTCCGAGCGCGCAGATGATGAGGCCGAGGCTAAGGACGGCCCTTCCACTCATGCCCCAGAAACTCACCGAATCGAGATCGGGAAGAACGAGCTCTGCTTCGCTCGCTCCCGCTGGCGTGGCCCCGAGCACTACGGTAAAAGCGACCATAGCCGGAAGCACAAACGAGATCAGTGCGCGGGCTCTGCGCCCAAACCCCGCAAGCGACGCCGGTGTGTGGTCAGACGGTCTTGAATACATGTTAAAACACCTCTCCTTGGCTCTAAGCTCCCGGCCATAACTCGACACCTGCCCCGACCTCTTCGAGCCCTTGGAGCTGCCGCGAACTCCGGGCAAGGGGGCGCGATGCGGTCGAGCGGCGGCGCAAGCGGCGGTCCTCCCGCCCTTTCCACGCTCGCCCCCTCGCCAAACCCCGACCCCAGCAGCCGTGCGGTCCGTGGGTAGGTTTCCGGCTGGAGCCAATAAACGCATGGCATTGTAGCGAAAGGGCAACGCTATAGCTAGGCCAGGCGCCCTAGGCCGACGTGTCGTGCTCGCCGCTCAGAGGGGGATAGAGCAGGGGACAAGGTGCCGCCCGAGGCTTCCGCCGTTGCGAGGGAACGTCTAGGGAAGCGGTGTCTGCTCGCGGACACTGGCACGGTTACAGGCCCCGCAATGGGCGAGCCCCACAGCCAAGGTCAATGCGAAGGACTAGACGGCTGTGGCGAATCCGTCCCGGCCTCTTTCGCATTGTCGTCCTGGGAGTGCAGGACGATAACGGAGACCCTGCGGTTTCCCGGATCCAGAGGGTTATTCGGGTTGTAAAGGCGCCGATCGGCGAACCCTCTCACCTGAATCACTTGATCGGGATTCAAGCCGGAAGCTTCCATTAGGCGCCGGGCGGCGTTGGCGCGATCGGCGGAAAGTTCCCAGTTGCCGTACTGGGCCCCGTTGGAGAACGGCTTGGAGTCGGTGTGGCCTTCTATCAAGACCTTGTTAGGCAATCGCCCCAGTTGCTGCGCCAGCATGACCAACAGTTCGCGACCTTTGTCGGTCGGTCGGGGGCTGCCGCTGTCGAAAAACATGCCCCTGGCGGTCTCCAGCAATTCTACGCGCAGCCCTTCCTTCCCAACTGTTAGCTGCACCTGATCGCGCAGCGCCTCATCTTGGGTCCACTTCGCGAGCTGGCTGGTGATTTCGTCCTTGAGCTTGCCCATCTCGTCCTTGCTCACCTTGATTTCCGGCGCCGCGCCCGTCTTCGCCGCGGCCACAGGGCGGGTCCGGTGGGAGGGATCGCGAAAGTACCCCCCCACGGCCTCTCGAATCTCTTTCTTGGTGTTCATTAGCCAAAGCACGATAAAAAGCGCCATCATCGCAGTCACGAAGTCGGCATAGGCCACCTTCCATGCCCCGCCATGGTGGCCTTGATGGACCACCTTCTTCTTCACGATCATCGCGGGTTGAGGTTTTGCGTCCGGCATAGCGCACTACGCGGCGGCAGCTTGTGCGGATGCACCGCCGGCCTTGCAAGCCTTTTCCAATTCTGGGAATGTCGGCCTTACCCGCGGAGGAATCGATCGCCTGGCAAATTCTACCGCTAGAATAGGCGGGCAACCTTTCACGAAGGACATTATGGCCACGCGAAGGCAATTATAATACTGGGCCTGAGCCTCGGCGGCCTTGGCCATCCTCGCCGCGAGCGGGCCGAAGAAGCCATAACACATGAGGATGCCAAGAAAGGTGCCAACCAGCGCGGCGGCGACTTTGTGCCCGATCTCCTCCGGCGGACCGCCAAGAGAGCCCATGGTAATCACCACACCGAGTACCGCGGCGACGATGCCAAGGCCAGGCAACGAATCCGCCATCGTAGTCAGGGCCGACGCGGGCGCATTGGTCTCGTGGTGGTGGACTTCCATGTCGAGCTCCATCATCTGGTCGAGTTGCAATGGTTCTACGCCGCCCATGACCGCCACCCGCAGGGTGTCGCACACGAACTGAACCGTGTGGTGGTCCTTCAAGAAGCGAGGGTTCTTGGAGAATATCGCGCTCTTCTGTGGGTTCTCCACATCTGCCTCGAGCGCAACCATTCCGCCCTTGCGGGCGTTGTTGAAGAGCGCATTTAGCATCTTGAGGCTATCCAAATAGAGATCCTTGGTGTACTTGCTGGGCAGGAAGACGCCGGCAATACCCCGTACCATCTCGAGCATAGTTGCGGGCGGGTTGGCGATGAGGATTGTTCCCAACGCCGCTCCCCCGATGATAACGAGTTCGGCCGGCTGTACGAGGACCAGCAAGACGCCTTTTTCCAAGAGGTACCCCCCGACCACAGCACAAACGACCACCAGTATCCCAAGGATCGCGAGCACCGGCTACCTTCACCGTCCTCCTGGCATATCGGCATCGGTTCGGCAGAGCTTTAACGTGCAACAGTCAGGTCGCCATGGCAGTCCGAGTCCTCGGGCGGGCCCATGTTCCGCGCCCGCCGGTCGCCACGTCGTTGCGGTCACTTCTGGCGCAACCTTGGGCGAGGGAGCTGGCCTGCGCCACCAGTCGCGGCTAAGTAATAGGTACGCGGACGTCGAGGGAGGCTAGCACTCGGCCGGCGAAGCGCCCTGCTGGTCCTGGATCTGGGTGGCGACTTCGACCTTTCGCACGCCCAAGAAGGACAAAAGGTGGATCAGGGGCTCGGTCAGGACGGCTCCCTCCTCCGCTAGAAGGAAATCACCGCACACCACCTTCCGCGTCACCCTCATCCCCGCCTTGAGCTCCCGGCACTTCAAAAAGCTGCTGTACATCGCCTGCCTCCATTCCCTAACGGGAGGGCTCGAACTGCCTACCGTCGTGGCGTCCCATACCTTTTGTCGCGCAATGCAACCTCCGTACCAAGGAAGATCTGCCGGCTCCGAGAGCCGCTCGGTTGGAAGCGATCCTCCAAAGGACACCTCGACTTCGGGGGCAAAAAGCCCCCGCGTGCAGATAAAAGGGGGCAAGCCCGCCGCCCTTCAGAAAACGCTAGTGGGGTGTCGATTTTATGACGCTCGGTATGCTCGTTGACCCCCCGGGGTGGGCGAGAGCGCCGAGGCCGAAGGCCGGACCTGCCACAGAAGCGTAAGATGGTATTCCCCGGGCAGGCCGCTTGAGTTGCCTGCCCGGGGAATGGATCGGTGAAGGAGCTTAGATCGCCAGGATGAAGAAGAGAGTCACGCGGCGCTCGGCCGGGTGATCCAGGCTAGTGAAGTACTCGAAGTTTGCCCGGAAATTCTCCGTGACGTAAACGCCGAGATTCGCGGTGAGGTCGGTTTCGTCGTTATCGCCGTCGTTTTTCTCGTAGCTATCGATCCTAAGAAGGGGGACGACCTGGAAGAGCGGGACGGGCAGATTCGCCAGGACATCGCCCCGCAACGTATAGAAAACCTCACCGTAGAAGACATCGTTCTCCTGGCTCGTCCTCCCGGGCAGCCCGGTGGCTCCGTCATCCTCGGCCCGCATCCAGGCGCTTCGCAAAGTGAGGCCGGCAAGCTCGAGATTGCCATCCACGCCCCAGCGCTGGAAGTCCTGGTCTTCTTCGCCACCGCTTATCGACTGGCGGCCGGTTATCGCGAAGCCCCCGATGGTAAGCTCCGGCAGCAAGTCGATCGCCAGTCTGCCCAGAAGATCCTGAGCGCCCGCTCCTTCGGGATCGTCGCGGTCGGCGGCGTAACTAAAGAGGTAGAAAATCTTGTTGATTATCGGGTCGCGGCCGTAAGCGCTTATAAACTGCTCGTTGTCCAGAAGGCGGGGCGCCCCCGGTGCCGTTCCCCGCTCGAAGATCGACGGGCGGCCGCGGGTGAGCCTAAGGCCGTCTCGGAGCGTGTTGTAAGGATCCGCCGTGAAGGCTGGACCCCAGCCACCCACCACGTTCATCGTCTGGTGCAGATGCAATCCGGCCCAGCCTGCCGCGAACTCGGGATCGAAATCGTTCTCGTCTTCCATCTCCAGCTCGCCGAAGAAGGAGCCGAATTTGCTGAAGTTGCCGGCTGCCATGACCTCGAACTCGTGGAGCGCCCTAAGCTTTGCGTCCCGATCCTTCTGGCGGTCGTAGGGCCTGGAGTTCAAAACCACCGCCACCGGCGGCACCGTCGGAAGCGAAAGGTAATCGTTGAGCTCCGTTTGCCCCTGCGGCTGCCCGCGCGATACCATGTACCCGTTTTCCTTGAATTGGCGGCCGAAGCTATTGAGCGAGGGCCAAGCGCTGTGGCACGCGGAGCAAGGCATCTCGTAGGCGCGCGCAAAAGCGGGAATCGCTTCGGCCGGCCGCGGGCTCACGAGACAGGCCGCTGCCGCGATCGCTAGCCCCGGGAGAAGAACAGACAGGCGACTGCTTGTTGTTGGTTTCACCATCGCAACCTCCTTTCCTAATCCACCTCTGCCCCTCCTGCTCGAAACCTTAAGCAGGTGGGCGACCCCACTTCCTTCAACCCAACGCGCCCATATCTGCTACGAACGGGTGTCCAAAGTCAAGAGAAAACCAAAAATTTTTTTTCGTCGGTTTCCCGGGTCTAACCGGTGCCCATTGACAGGGGGTGGGGCCGCCTAGTAGAAGCCACCGCCATGGTGAGAAGCGCGGGGTGGGGTAAATTGGTGGCCTGCTGTATGGTTTTCCTCGGGGCAGGCTGTTCGCTTTCGGGCCCGCGGAGGCCCGACGTGTGGCCGGTCTCCTGCGAGGAGGCTCCCAAGCTTGCGGTAAGCACCCTGGAGGATTTGGGCTACCGCATAACCGGTCGTTTCGACCCGTCGGGAAAAGCCCAGGGCGTGGTAACGGCTAAAAAAGGCAGTGGCCGAGCGAAAGAGCGTGTAAGCGTCGTTCTTCGTTGCGAAACGGGTATTTTGAGCAAGACGGGCGATTCTGTCGAGGTCCTACCTCAAGCCATCGCGTGGCACCCGGGCAAATCGGAGTTCCCGGACCGTTTCAGAGGGCGATTTGCCGAGTATGCTGCCGGGACGGCAAAACCGATGGAGCGGCCCGCCGAGCAGCCGGGGCCGGTCGAGCTTTCCGCGGCTCTCCTTTCCGACGCTCAGGTGGAGCAGGAGTTCAACATACACCTTGGCCCGGCGGGGCTCAAAGCCGCCAAAGTAGAGGTGCGAAATCTGGGCGAGCGCCCATTTGTCATGTCGGCCGATCTTGCGCGGGTGAGGAAGCCGTCGGGCGAGACGATTTCGGCGGTGCCATTAAGGGAGGCGTCGAATCTGGTCGCGAGAAGCGGCGCAGGTAGCGGAAGGCAAATCTACCAGGATCTCGAGCAAGCGTATCTGGGTCACCGCCTGCTAAAGCCGGGAGCGGAGCGCTCGGGCCTTCTATTTTTCTCGGGCTCGCCCGAGGGAAAACTTACCCTTCCCGTGATGGATGCGGAATCGGGGGAGGCCAAGGAGCTCAACGCCCCGCTCCACCCCGCGGCGGGCCGGTAGCCTTTTCGGAGGCTGCTCGGCGCTCCTTGGGCAGGCCGATCGCGCTCCTAGCAATTCACGAAACCGGCTGCGCGAGCGCTCTTCTAACGCTTGTCTACGAGCACCAGCCCGGTCACCTCGAAGCTTCCGAACTTATCGCCGACGGCAAGGGGCTGCGAGCAGGAAACGTGTATGACGTCGTGCTCTACGATCGCGCCTTCGAAGAGGACGTCGATCCACAGGTCTCCTCTGAGGGCGCCCTTGCCGGCCGCCGCCCCACCCGCGGTGACCTCGTCGCCCAGCGCAACCGGAAAGGCATCGAGCACCGTGCTGCTCCCGGAGCGGCCGACCACCCATACGGGGGAGGCGAAATCGGCGCCCTCGCAAGGGGAGCCTCCTGAATCGTCGTCGTCCTTCTTGTCCTTCGAGGGGCAGCCACAGCTCGCCTTGTCCCCCTGGTCGTTGTCGCTAGCCGAACAGCCCTCTCCGGTGTAGCGAAGCGTGACCGAGGCCACCTTCTTTCCTTCGGTGCAGGCTACAGGTGCGCTTTGCACGGTAACTACTGCCGAGGCACTGGCGTTGCACGACTGGCCCCCTTCGAGCTCTCCGGAGACCAGAACCTGGTTTTCCGTGGTCTCCGTGATGAGTGTGGTCGCCTGGAGCGTCGCTTTTTCTCC
Organism: Myxococcales bacterium; assembly: GCA_037446155.1. Classification (GTDB taxonomy): domain Bacteria; phylum Desulfobacterota; class Binatia; order UTPRO1; family JBBIJE01; genus JBBIJE01. The sequence continues at coordinate 20,552 of JBBIJE010000015.1, forward strand.
GGGGGGAAGCTCGGCGATCGGGCTTTCGGGGAGCTCCCCCAGCTTATCGTCGATTACGGTGATCCCGAAGAGCGTGGCATTGCCCGCGTTGGTGACCTCGTAGGTATAGGTCACATTGTCGGCGAGCGAGTGGAGGCCGCCCTCGGTGGTTTGGAGAGCTACGACTTCGAGGCTTCCGAAGCGGTCCCCCGGATTGAGCGGCCGCGAGCAGGAGGTATGGATGAGATCGAACTCCACCACGGCGCCGCTTGCGTTTCTTACGGTGACGCGGGTCTCCGAGCTCAATATCCCGCTGGCAGCGGCTGCTACCACGACGCTGTCGCCCAGGGCGACGCCCGCTTGGTCGAGCAGAACCTGATCGTTCTTATCGCGCGCCACTATGCGCACGGGGCTTGCGAACGCGGCATCGCCCGTACAGCTCGCCTTCGTGCCCTGCTGATTGTCGCTCGCACCGCAGCCCCGCCCGTCGTAGCGAAGCTCCATCCATTCGACCTTCCCCTGGCAGGCGTTATCGGGGGGAGGAGGAAGAGTGTCCGGCGACGCAGTTTTGGTTACCTCGATGCGGCAGACCGGTGCCGGGGTCGGCGTGGGGGTGGCGGTCGGCTTCGGTGTAGGCGTGGGAGTCGGCGTCTCGGCCGGGGTCGGTGTCAACGGTGGCCCTTCGGTGCAGTCGTTGCTGCATCCGTCGGTATCTACGCCGTTGCCGTCATCGCACTCTTCGCCGTCATCCAGGAAGCCGTCGCCGCAGACGGGAAGCTCGAGTTGCAAGCCAAAGTCGCTGCGAACCTTCCTGGCTATGAGCCGCCCCGAGAAGTCACCGTTGCCCATTCCGACTTTCGCGAAACGAGCGTCGATCAAAGCCCGCACCACGGTACGCTTGCCGAAGCGAAGGGATCCGCCCGCGAGATTGATCTTGGGCCTGCTGCCGCCAGGCGGTGGGCTCAAGAGGCTCCCGTTGCTGATTACCACCGAAGACACCACGTTTATCACGGTAGGAGATGCCGTGACGACCAATACCCCCTTGCCGATCTTTAGTCTGCACATCGTGTAGGTGCCGCCGGATAGCGTTACGGTGGCATCGTCGCGAAATACGATATTGCCATAGACACCAGGGGGCAGAACCGCTCCTTCGCCACGTCGCACCGTTATGGCCGGGCCGCCGCAGAGGAAATCGGCTACGGGCGGAAGGACCGGTATAATCGGCGGGGTAAAGCTCTGGGGCCCCGATCCCCGCACGATCGCCGGGTCGAATCTTCCGCTCACAGTGTTTGCGAAAAGGTCGTAGATACTAGAGCCGGCGCCGATCCGGGTTATATCCCCCACAACTTCCGTCCCATCCGCAAGAAAGGAGCCCCTTCCCATGCTGAGCTTCCCGCCGGTTTCGTTGACGCCGATGCTTCCCGTGGCGTGGGGATTTTTTAGCTTCGCCGATTCCAGCGCGAAAATCACGTAGTCTTCCAGATCGGTCGACTGCGCTTGGGCTTGCGGCGCACCCAGCGCCCCTGCGATAAACGCGAACAGCGCGGCTGTTGCGATTCTCTTTGGCAAAAGCATGAGAACTCCTTTTCGAGAGGGCAATTCGTGGTACCGTTGCAAGGTCGCTCTGCTTCCTCCAGGTACGCTGGAGGATCCCGGCAAGATGTTTGGGGTAAGCCCTTGCCGGTGGGTCGAAGTGGCACTAGAACTCATCATCCAAAGGGCTCGGCCGAAGCTGAGTAGATCCCCGCACCCGGTTTACCGGGGCAAACGACATGCCATTCGGCTCACGATTATCGCTGCGTTTTCTTTGGTTCGCTGTCTGGCACAAGTGCACGATGGTGGGTCAAGCTCGCATAGGCGCAGTGCGGCGGAGACGCGGTCGGGTGTTCGCCTGCCGGGGCTTGGTTCGAAGCCCGGCTAGAAAGCGATTGGGGTTGCTTTTTCTGCTTGTGGCGGCGGATTCAGGCGCGGTGGTCGCGGGCGGACCTTCGGCCGCCCGACCCGGCGATTGGGGCAGGCGCGTGTCGGGGCTTCCCCAAGATTTTACGACCCGAGACTTTCTGGTATCTGGAACCGAGCGGGCCGAAAGACCGCACGCTTTCACCCCCCTTCTTCGCTCGCCCGGGAGGGCTCGTCGCCGCAGGAGCAGTATCCCTTGTGCCCTGGCAGGGAGGAGATGACCCCCCGAGGTGGCGAGGCTTCCGGCGCGGTCGGGGAAAGAGGCCTGGAGCGTTCGGGCGAATCTTACTCGGTTCGCGGCACCTTCGTCCGAGGGCCAACCCGACCGGGTGCTCCGCGACACCCACGTTCCCCGGGTGTCCGGGTAGGGCGCTCACGAGGTGACCTGGGAAGCCCCGGTGCACGGCGTATTCCACCCCAGATTGACCGCCCCCGCGGGCTTCGAGGCGGGCTCGGGCATGTACATGAACACCGCGCTCCCGAGCAGAGAGCCGCGCTCTTGCGCGATGCCGCTCGGGGCTGAGAACTTTTTTAAGCGAGCTCTCGCTCCAAGCGTTGCGATCCTTGCGATTCACCGAGCCCATCCCCCGACTCTTTTGGCGGCTCAGGCCTGTGGAAAAGCGGGGCGGGGTGTGCTTATCTTGACAGGGCCGAGGGGGACTACGAGATGCTCGAGCGGTACACACCCGCCATCGTTTTTCTCCTGACGATGCTCGTTGGTGGAGCGGTCCTCCTCGATCAGGGCATGCAGGACGGGCCGCTTGGCAGCCTCTCTCTTTTCATAACACATCTGTCGCGGGTGGCGATCGAATCGACTGGAATGGGAGTTGTCCAGTCGAACAGAGTGCTTGCGTCGCCGGACGGCTCCTTTGCCATGCGTGTCGATAACGATTGTAACGGCGCCTGGGCGCATCTCATTCTCTTGGCCAGCATATTGGCTTACCCGGCGAGCTGGAGGGAAAGGGTCATCGGGATATTGATCGGCCAGCCTGTGCTTTTTGCGCTTAACGTCTTTCGGGTGGCAAGCCTCTTTTTCGTGGGCATCTTCGCGCCTTCCGTGTTTCGAGCCACCCATGTCTTCGTGTGGCAGTTTCTCATAATCGCGTTGGCGCTCCTGATTCTCTTCGTATGGGTTGATCGCGTTGTCGAGCGCGAGGCCCACTAGCCTGACTAGGGCGGGGCTTTTCTTCCTCGCCTGGTTCGCGGCGCTCACCGCCCTTTGGGCGGCTTTGGCCGAGCGGTACTACGATCATTCGATAATATGGTTGTCGCGCATCGTCCTTGCCACGATAGAGGGGGAGCCGATGACGGGTAAGATCGAGCTTCAGGGGTTCGATGCCGTCGTAAGTCACAGAGGTCGAGCGGCGGCCATACCAGCCCAGCGGCTCGAGCTCAGGACACACGAGAACAACACTCCACTCCTCCTTGCGCTTATCCTCGCCACACCCTGGCTTTCTTGGCGAGGGCGCCTGAAAACGGCTTTGGCGGCGCTTCCCCTTCTTTGCGCGACGCACGTTTTCCATTTTGTGGTATCGGTTCATTGGCTCTATGCCTGGGAAAACGTGGGCCCTTATCGCGTCACCGATCTGAGCTATCTAAAGAGAACTTTCTGGCAGAGCCTCGATAACCCCGCTCAGGTGAGAAAGTACGTCGTCAATTACACGTATCATTTCTACACTCACGTGGGGCGCTTGCTCATGCCGATTCTCCTTTGGATGGTTTTCGCTGCCATCCCGCCGCGGTGGAGAGGTCCTGGGGGGCTGGAGAAGAAGCGGCACCCTTGATTTGCTCTGGCACCACTGGCTTGGCGGCCGAGGTTGCAAGGGTGGTGTGGATCGGGGAATAATGCTATGCGGCAGCGGGCCTCGGATCCAATGCCTTGAACTTTTGCCAGCGGGCCGGCAATCGGAAGAAGGCGGGAGGCGAGTCGTATGAGTTCGCGTTCAGGCTTTGCGAGCATCACCTTCGTAGCGGCGGTTTCGTGCGTGGGGCTTGTCTTAGCTCAGGGGTGCGAGCGATCGCCCCGGCTCGGTTGGCAGGAGCCCGATCTTCTGTTGGCTCAGGCGCAGTTTAAGGACGAGGCCGGCTCCGATGGCAAGAAACGGCAGGTGCCGGGTGCCGCAAGGCTCCTCATGGTCTACGCGACCCCGCAGGGGTGGCGCTCCCGGGTGCTGGAGGACCCCGAGAGCAACGTTTTTCACAAGGCCATTTTTTTCCAGCCGCTCCAAGGTTCTTCCGGCATTCTCACGATAGGCGCCAATGCCGCGGTGCTCAAGCTGTGGCGGCCGCGTGGTAGCGAGTGGGCAGCCGAGACCCTGTGGCGGGCCACGTTCGGCGGAAAGCAGGATCGTCTGCGAGACATGGAGGTAGGGGATGTGACCGGCGACGGTATTGCGGACGTGGTGATCGCCACGCACGACCAGGGTGTGGTCGAGGTACTGGAGCAGACGAAAGAAGGATTTGCGCCGCACGAGCTTTCCCGAAAGGCCAGGACCTTCGTACACGAGATCGAGCTAGGAGACGTAGATGGGGATGGCAAGCTCGAGATCTTTGCCACCCCGAGCGCGCCCAACAAACTCGACGGGAGCATTCAGCCGGGACAGATCGAGATGTTCGAGCAGCGAGCGCCGGGTTCCTTCGAAAGCAGGATCGTGGAGGAGTTTCCAACGCGACACGTGAAAGAGATCTTGGTTTACGATCTCGAGGGATCGGGTCGTCCCACCCTCTTCGCATCCCTGGAGGGGGAGGAAATCGGCAAGGGGAAAGCCGGCTCGAACAGCATGATAAGGGCGTATCGCTTCTCGGATGGGGGCGTGAGCGGGCAGGACGTGATCCCGCTTCCCGGTTCGCTTTGCAGGTTTTTGACCGGCGGAGACGTGGATGGGGATGGCAAGAACGAGCTTGTGGCATCGACCTTCGCTTCCGGGATCTGGTTGATCCGCCACACGAAGGACGGTTGGACGAAGCAGCTCATAGACGATCAGTCTTCCGCTTTCGAGCACGCGACCCTGATCTTCGACTTGGACGGGGACGGGAAAAAGGAAATCTATGTGGCTGCGGACGATCAGAATCTCCTGCGGCGTTACGACTGGCAGGGGGATGGACGATTCAAGAGGACGGATTTGCTGGAGCTAGGCGGGGGAGGCAGAATTACCTTCAATATGGAGCCGTATCGGCCATTCATCAGACAAAGGGCGGGGAGCCCATGAGCGGGCGGTGCGCTGATGGAGCTTCGGGAAACGATAGGGCGAAGGCGCAGCGTCCGGGCTTATAAACCCGACTCGCTTCCCCGCGAACTCGTGGAAGAGATCTTGCAGGCCGCCACCCAGGCTCCCTCCAATTCCAACATCCAGCCCTGGACTTTTTACGTGGTCACCGGGAAGAAGAAGGCCGAGCTCGACGCTCTGCTCATGCGATGCGTCGAGGAGGGAAGACCAACGAGCGGCGAGCTTCGGGAGAGTGGGGAGGCAGGGGACGAGGCCGAGCTTGCCCGCCTCAACTCGAACCGCGCGACGCTCATTCGCGGTGTCACGCAGGTCCTCGCCGAGAACGACCTGCCCGTGGACCTCTTTACCAAAGGGAGCTTTCGCTTTTACGGGGCGCCGGTGGCGATCGTCGTCACCATGGACCGGTCGCAGGGCGAGGGAGTGGTGCTGGCGATCGGTGCCGCCATAGAAAATCTGCTTCTTGCGGCGGTGGATCGCGGCTTGGGTGGGTGCTGGATCGCGCTCACGGTTCGCTATTCCAAGGAGATCCGCGAGTTCTTGGGGATTCCCGCGGGCCAGCGCATCATCACCACGGTCGCTCTGGGGTATCCGGACGAGAACTCGCCGATCAACTCCTTCAAGTCGGGCCGCGAGCCGCTCCTGGAGCGAATCCGCTGGATCGAGTAGGGACCGGGTGACTCCTCCGAGTCCACTGTCGTACTACTTTCGGGAGAGACGGAATGGCAGAGCGTATGGAGCCTAGGGTAGAGCGACTCTCCGAGCGAGTGGCGGCTTATTTGCAACCGCCTTGGGGACTGGGCCTAAGCAATGCCGGGGTTGTCGCGGGTGGGGGCGAGGCCGTTTTGGTCGATACTCTCTTTGACCTCGCGCACACCCGCGCCATGCTCGGCATGCTCGCGGAGCGAGCCGGAGTGGCCGCTGATCGGATCGGTTGGGTGGTCAATACACACCACAACGGGGATCACTGCTGGGGCAATCAGCTCCTGCCCGGGGCGAAGGTCGTGGCTCACCGCCGCTGCCGGGAGTTCATGCCTGTGCTGCCGCCCCAAATATTGGGGGGGATGATTTCCTCGCTCGAGGGAACTCGCGCAGCGTCCTATTTAAAGAGCGCTCTCTCCCCCTTCGATTTCAGCCAGATCGAACTTCGGCTGCCCACGGTAGTATTCGACGATGCGCTCACGCTTTTCGTCGGTGACGATCCGCTGGAGCTCATCTACGTGGGGCCGGCGCACACGGCGGGCGACATCGTCGCGTACTTTCCTCGCGACCGCATCGTATTTGCCGGCGACGTGGTTTTTCGTCTGTGTACGCCGATCGGGTGGGAAGGGACGTTCGGCAAATGGATCGGTGCTCTGGATAGGATTCTTTCTATTGAAGCAGATACCATTGTGCCGGGGCACGGGCCCATCTGCGGCCGAGAGGGGGTGGAGGAAATGCGGTCTTACCTGGGCTTCGTGTTCGAGGAATCGCGGCGGCTGTTCGAGGCGGGAGTGCCGCTTGGGGAGGCCGTTCGGCGCATCGATCCCGGGCCTTACGGCTCCTGGAGCGAGCCGGAAAGGGTGGTCTTCAATGTGGCTCGCGCGTACCGGGAGCTCAACGGGGAGCCGTGGGATCAGCCGGTGGATTTTCTCGCGTTGGCGGAGCTCATGGCGGAGCTGGCCCAGCCTTCTTAGGCGGGTGGGCTTGTGGGGCAGCCTGGCCCCTTTACGGGTTCCGCTCTTTGGCCGATACTCATAGGGTATGGACTGGCAACTTCGCAAACACCCCGATTTTCCGCCGCCCCGCGGCCCTCTCGTCATCGTCATCATGGACGGAGTCGGCGTGGGTCGCGCAGACGCTGGGGATGCTGTCTTTGCGGCCGCTACCCCGACGCTAGATCGACTGAAAAAGTCGGCTCCGTTTCGCACTCTGCGCGCGCACGGGACCGCCGTCGGCCTTCCCTCGGACGAGGACATGGGCAACTCCGAGGTGGGGCACAACGCGCTCGGGTGCGGGCGCGTGTACGACCAGGGCGCGAAGTTGGTGAATCGGGCGATAGAGTCGGGAGAGATTTTTCGCGGCGCCACCTGGAGAAAACTTACGGATCGCTGCTTGGAGCGCCGCACACCGCTTCATCTGATCGGGCTCCTCTCGGACGGGAACGTCCACAGCCACGAAGATCACCTCTTCGCGCTCATTCGGGAGGCCCACCGGATCGGGATCAAGGAAGTTTACGTGCACGCCCTCCTCGATGGGCGAGACGTGCCCGAAACGTCCGCTCTTGTTTACGTCGATCGATTGGAGGCGCTCTTGCGCGAGTTCGATGGTACGGAAGGGAGGCGCTACCGGATAGCTTCCGGTGGGGGGCGGATGGTGACCACGATGGATCGCTACGAGGCCGATTGGCGGATCGTGGAGCGCGGCTGGAAAGCGCATGTCCTCGGGCAGGCAAGGGGTTTTTCTTCGGCCCGGGAAGCCATCGAGACCTACCGGCGGGAACAGCCCGGCGTGACCGATCAGTTCCTTCCTCCCTTCGTTATCGTGGAGAAGGGCGAGCCGGTGGGCCCGATTCGGGACGGATCCTCCGTGGTTTTTTTCAATTTTCGAGGAGATCGGGCGATCGAAATTAGCCGAGCCTTCGAGGAAGAGAATTTCGACAAGTTCGATCGCGGACCGAGGCCCGATTGCGAGTACGCGGGGATGATGCAGTATGACGGCGACCTGCTGATCCCTAAACAGTATCTCGTCTCCCCCCCTTTGATCGAGCGCACGATGGGGGAGTATCTGGCCCGTAACGGCATCCCCCAGCTTGCCGTGTCGGAGACGCAAAAATTCGGCCATGTCACGTACTTCTGGAACGGCAACCGAGGTGGCATGTTCGATCCGAAAACCGAGCGCTACATCGAGATTCCCTCCGACCGGGTGCCCTTCGAGACCCGGCCGGAGATGAAGGCGGCGGAGATCACCCGAGCCACAATCGACGCTTTGGCCGAAGGCAAGTATCGCTTGGCCAGGCTGAACTACGCCAACGGAGACATGGTCGGCCACACCGGTGTTTTCAGGGCCGCGGTAGCCGCGGTCGAAGCGGTCGATCGGGCGTTGCGAGACCTTCTGGTGGCGGTGGCGGAAATGGGGGGAATCGCGCTCGTTACCGCGGATCACGGCAACGCAGATGAAATGTACGAGAGAAACAGCGACGGCTCTATCAAGCTCGCTCGTGACTCCGGCAAGCCGGTGCCTCGAACGAGCCACAGCCTTAACCCCGTTCCCTTCTACGTAGTGCATCCCCGTGGGCAGGATCGGGTGCGGCTCAACCCTAACCTTCCCGACGCAGGCATCGCCAATGTGACCGCGACCGCCCTGAACCTTCTCGGCTTCTACGCGCCGCCCGACTACGCCCCGTCGCTTCTCCTGTGAGCTTCTACGCTTCGCGTCAACGCCGCGGCTTGAAAGTGTTCCTCGCCGCGTTTGCGTCTTGACGTCGGCGGTGGATTCTTCTACCCTTGGGGCTTGCGGTGGGCGGGGTGGTGGCGTAAGCGGCCGAATTGTAATCGAGAGGTCGAACATGCTGCCGGAACCGGTTACCTTGATAATGCACTGGGTTGACGCTGGGAGGTGCGGCAGTGAGTTTCAGTGCTCGCTTCGTTTCTACGACGGGTTCCCCGGAGCCGGAAGCGTTTTTCTACTGCCGATCGTTTACCGCCGCTAACCTGAAGCGCCTCAGGCGCCGGGTATTAGCTCGAGGCAACGGCGAAGCGGCTCGTGGTCGAGTCGAGCTGCTCGTTACCCCGGACGAGCACGAGTTCGCTCGGGCGGCTTTGGAGCGGGTCGGGTGTGGCGACATTGCCGTCTCCGTAATACCCCATCCCGAGCCTCTTCCCCGTCCGCGGGCCGCTCCAAGCTCGCGAACGCGCAGGCGCCAGGATCCCTTCGGTTTCGATCCGGCTTTTCGCGCGAAAGTCGCACCCATCTTTAAGTTTCTTTACCATCGGTATTGGCGGGTCGAGACCCAAGGCGTGGAGAACATTCCGCGGCGGGGCAAGGCGATACTCATCGCCAACCACTCGGGGGCGGTGCCCTTCGATGCCACGATGATATCGGTGGCGGCGCAATTCGAGCACCGCCCGGGGCGCGTCGTGCGCTTTCTCTACGATCGTTTCGTGAAAGACATGCCGCTCGTGCCGAGGTTCTTTTCGCGAGTCGGGGCGGTCGAAGCGACGCTCGACAACGCGCGGGCTCTGTTGCGGGAAGGCGAGCTCATAGGCCTCTTTCCCGAGGGAACGGAGGGGGTGGCGAAAGGATTCGCGAAGCGATACGAGCTTCAGCCTTTCCACACGGGCTTCTTGCGCCTCGCCTTGGAGGAGCGCGCGCCGCTGATTCCTGCGGTCGTGGTGGGAGCCGAAGAGACCTACCCGGTGATCGGGCGGATCGAGTCGCTGGGGCGATTGCTCGGTGCGCCCTACCTTCCGCTCACGCCGTTTTTCCCGATGCTGGGGGTGGTCGGCATGATTCCACTGCCCACCAAGTGGAAGATGAGATTCGGAAAGCCCATCTGGCCCTCGCGCCGGCGGTGGGGGGCCGGGCCCGACGAAGGGTTCGTTTGCCGCCAGTGCGAAGAGATCCGGGAGCAGATGCAGGCCATGCTTTACGAACTCAGAGGAAGCCAGCGCTCGCTTTTCTTCTAGTAAGCTTTAGGTGGCTTGGGGCGCAATTCGCGCCTTCGCTTCTCAGCCGGTATTCCGAAGGCCTGCCGCGATTCCGTTTATCGTGAGCAAGATCGCGTGGCGCAGCAGATCACGGGCCGTCTTGAAGCGGTCGCAGGGGCGTGCGACGCGCGCCCTCTTTCGGGCCAAAAGGGCAACCTGGCAATAGCTCAGGGCGTCGATGTAGGGCTCTCGCACCGCAAGCGAGCGCTTGAGCACGGGCGTGGCTTCGAGCAGTTCCTTTTGACTCGTGACCCGGAGCAAAGCTTGGGTAACGCGTCGGTGCTCTTCCACGAGCACTCGGAAAACGCGGTTGCGTATCGGTGCCCGCGCGAGCCGTTCTGCATACTGACGGGCTATGTGTAGGTCGGTCTTGGCGAGGGTCATCTCGACATCCGAAACGAGGCTTCTAAAAAAGGGCCAGCGCCGCCACATTTCCTTTAGCAGCCGCTCGCCGGGCCTGCCATGTTTTGCAAGGAAGGAGGCTAGGGCCGTGCCTACTCCGAACCAGCCCGGCAGAAGGTGTCGGCTCTGAGTCCAGGCGAACACCCAGGGGATCGCTCGCAGCCCTTCGATCCCAGAGCCGCCGCGGGGTCTGTGCGTGGGGCGCGATCCGATCTTGAGCTCCGCGATCTCCTCGATCGGGGTGGCTTCGGTGAAATACGCGAACAATGCCGGGTCTTCGATCACGAATTCACGGTAGGCACGATAGGACCTCTGCGCCAGCTCCTCCATGGTCTCGTGCCAGTGATCGGGATCCGGCACCGGCCCACCGCCTCGCAAGTCCCTAGCCGTCGCTTCGATGACCGCCGAGGTGACCAACTCAAGACTTCGCTCGGCCATGTCGCGAAAGCCGTATTTCGAGGAGATCACCTCTCCTTGCTCCGTAATGCTGATCTTCCCTCGGACCGTGGCGGGCGGTTGGGCGAGGATGGCAAGATTGGCCGGGCCCCCGCCCCGCCCCACGCTTCCCCCTCGGCCGTGGAAAAGCTCTATGCTTGCACCGTGGCGCTCGGCGACCCGCCACAGCTCTTGCTGCGCCAGGTAGAGCTGCCAGCGCGAAGCGAGGAGCCCCGCGGCTTTGTTGCTATCCGAATAACCGAGCATGATCCTCTGAAGATTGCCCCGAGCCGCGACCTGTCGCGCGAAGACGGGGTTTCGGAAAAGCGAATCCATGATTGCGGGAGCCTCCTTGAGATCCTCCACCGTTTCGAAAAGCGGCACGATCGAAAGCTCCGACCTGGGTCGATCTTTTGGACCGAGGCTCGCAAGGCCCGCTTCCTTGGCGAAAAGGAGCGCCTCGAGCACGTGGCTTGCCCGCGTCGTCATGCTGATGACGTAGGTATCGACGGCGTCGGGAGAGAGCTCCTCAAGGGCTCTCTTCACGGTTCTAAATACATTGACGGTCTCGTTCGTCTCCCAGGAAAATTCGAGACTCTCGGGGATCAGGGGCCGGCGGGAGGCGATCTCGCGGCTCAGCCAATCCTGGCGCTCGGCCTCCGAGAGCGCGCCGTAGGGCTTCTTCAGAATACCGAGAGCCTTGGTAATCTCATGCAAGGCTTCCGTGTGGCGCAACGCGTGCTGGCGGATGTCCACCTTGGCCAGGTGGAGGCCGAACGCCGCGGCCTGACAGATCATTCTTCGCGCCGTCAGATCGGCCGCCCTCAGGCCCCGGTTGGCGGACAGGCTCTCGTGGATGAGCATGAGATCGTCGAGGAGTTCCTCTCCGCTGCGGTAAAAGGTGCCGGCAGCGGCACGGTCCCCCCTCAGTGTGTTCACGAGCTTTTGCCATATGAAAGAGCACTTGAGCCGGTAGGGCTCGTAGCGGTTCCTGCGGCCGTACTCCTCCATCACTTCGGGAAGAAGCTCGGCGTCGCGCGCGATGGAGCTTAGGAGCGCGCGGCTCGCCGGCACGATCCGGGTCGACTGACTCAGTCTGCGCGCCAGCTCCTCGACAGCGCCTATGTGCTTGCGCAACACCCGTTCCCTGAGAAAGGCCAGGGTCTTTAGGGTGACTTCGCAGGTGACCGCCGGATTGCCGTCCCGGTCTCCACCTACCCAGGATCTGAACCTTATGGGGGTGGCCCGGGGGTGGAGTCTCAAACCGAAGGTCTCGCGCAGTTGGCGATCGAGCTCCAGGTAGAAATCGGGAAGGCGGTCGTAGAGTATTTCCTCGAAATAGTATGTTGTATTTTTTACCTCGTCCAGGACCGTCGGGGGCTCGGCGCGGATCTCGTCCGTCTGCCAGATTCGCTCGAGTATCTCGGCGAGCTCCCCCTGGATAACGCGCCGCCTCGTTCTTCCCAGCCTGGGATCGTCGCGCTCCTCGAGAAGGCGGGTTATCTCCCGGTGCTTCAAGCGGATCGACCGGCGAGCCACCTCCGTGGGGTGGGCCGTGAAGACGAGCTCTATCGCAAGGTGGGGCAGGAGCGAGCGCATCGTTGTCGGGGCCACGCCGCTTTTGCGCAGGCGCAGCAAAGTTTCGGCCAGCGAGCCGGGCTGTGGACTGTCGGGTCGCAGCCGCTGCCACTGCCTGCGGCGGCGGGTGCGGTGGTATTCCTCGGCGCTATTGGCGAGCTGGAGATAGGTGGCGAAGGCACGGATCAAGTGGATAGCGCTTTTGGGATCGAGCCGCCCGAGCTTAGCGAGCAGGCGCTTTTCCAGCTTCGGATCGAATTTCTGTCTGAGCTTCTTGCAGGTAAGCCGCACATCTTCTTCCAGGTCGAAGAGCTTCTCGCCGCACTGGGCTTTGAGGGTGTGCCCGAGAAGGTCGCCGAGCAGCCTGATGTCGTCTCGTAGCGGCTGGTCCTTGTCGCTTCTGGCCGCGGCCATTCGAGCTAATCCAAGGCGGCAAGCGGCAAGGGCGCGGCGATGAATTGGCGGACGCGCTCGTATACCGCCTCGAAGGGCTCGGAGCCCGCCACAAAGTATTGGACACCATTTTCGACGGCCGCTGGTTTCACCGCCCCAACGAGCTCCAGCATGCGCACGTGCACGAAGGCTTCCTGCCCGGCTAGGGGATTGAAGCTGTCGCGGTCCACGGCGACATCGAAATAGCCCTCCATGGTGGCAATGTCCCACACCGAGGCGGGCCGAGCGAGCCTCTCGTAAGCCAGCTTCAAGCGCCTGCGGTGGTGGGCTTTAAGGAACGCAGCCCTGGCCGCCAGATCTCTTATGGGAAGGCCATGGCCCGGCAGGACGAGCGCGACGTCGGTAGCCATTTCCAGATCGCCCAGGCTGCGCAGGTATTGGGGCAGGTTGTTGGGGTGGGGGGTTGTCGGATCGAGCAGGAGATCCCCGCAAAGCATGATTTTGGGATCCGAGGCCTCGCCCACGAAGAGGCAGATGCTGCCTGGCGAGTGCCCCGGCAAGTTCCTTACCTCTATGAGACTAGACTTTCGCCCGCGCAGCTCCAGGGGCCCATCCCACGCGATCGGCCGGTGAACCGCAAGCCCCAGAGTCAATTGCCCCCATCCCCCTCGGAGGGTGTCCGGCCCCCGACGCGGTGGCATCCCCAAGGCGAGCATCTGCGGTCTTCGTCGCACCCACGTTCTCAGGACCTCCCAAGGGTTGCATATCATGTCGGTATCCAGTACATGAGCCGCCACTTCGATCGCCCGGTTGCGCTCCAAAAGCCTGCGCCCGAGAAGGTAGTGGTCGAAGTGCCCGTGCGTGATGACGAGGCGGGTTATTCTGTCGATCGTGTATCCGATCGCGATGAGTCCCTCTTCGAGCTGCCTCTCGCTCAAGTCGTCGGGCAGGCTCGCTACGTCAGGCGGCATGCGCTGATTGCGCCAGTTGTAGAGGAGGAGCTTGGCGAGATAGGTATCGATACCACTGTCGACCAGAACCAGCTCGTCGGCGTCGGGGATGAGATAGAGGTGGGTAGGGCCCGGTCCGATGTTCGAGGGACAAAATGTGGTCAGCCGCCAAACGCAGGCGCCGCTCGGTAGCTCGTAAAGCGTAACCCCTCCGCCCACCGGAGTGTCGGGGCGCACGGCCTTCTCCCTTATGGCGCATTCCTTTGCCGTCTTCACGGTCATGGGAGGATCAAGCTTAACAAGCGCCTCGAGTGAATCAACTCGCCCGCTTGGGTTCAAGCGCATTTCGTCGCGCTGCGCCACGCTCGCCTTGGAGAAGCTTTGTTCGCGGTCTCGTGGCAGATCCCTCCGGTGTCTATGGGTGAAGCGCTTGGGCGCAAGCGAGGCATGGCTAACGCTTTGCGCAGCCAGGGCCGGCGGCCGCGGCCCATGCGAACCTTGCCGTGGGCGCGTTGCCGGGTGGGCTCAGTTCGGCGCCTCGCCCTCGGTCGAGAAGATCACGGGCCGGGCACCTGCTCGCCGCACTTGCGAATCCGCTTATCCCCGGAGATAGGGGGCGGCGGCATCGTCCAGTAATTGGTGGTGGAGAAGCATTGCTCGCCCGCAAAAAGCGTCAGGGTCAGCACCTCTCTGTCCGCGTTTCGCAGCACGCCAGTCATGCCGGGAGCCAAGGCCGGCTGGATTCTTCCCCGTACCTTGTACATCCCGCCGTGGGGCTTGAATGTCAAGGATTTGATACCATCGTAGCGGCCCGCCGGGTCTCTGAACTTCCAGCGTCGGCCACTGCCGCTGATCTTCCCGGGGGGAATCGTGCCCCGGTAGATCTCACCGTCACTATCGCTCAAAACTATGACCAGGCCGGTTGCCGCGAGATCTGCGGTTTCACTCAGAGGCACATGCAACCCGGAAAGCTTGAAGTTATCCATTTCGGGCTGCGGGGCGAATCTTATCTTCGGGGGATGCCTCCGGCACCACATGTCGTCGCAAGGGATGGCGGGCGTAGGCGTCGGGGTTGGCTCCGGTGTTCGAGTGGGAGTGGGGGTAGGAGTGGGCGTCGGCGGCTGCTCGCAACAAAAGCCCTGATTGCCTAGATCCGACGAGATCGTGTTGCCAAAGATGTGCCCGCCGATGAAGTTGCTGTTGCCGAGCCTGATAAATCCGAAGGGCGCGCAAAGGTCCAATGTTATGAGCCCGCCTTTACCGAACGAGACGCCGAAATTGCCGGATCGCCCACCTTCGAAGTTGACCCTGAGCGTGCCGCATCCCGCGACCACGATGACCTCGTCGCCGAAACGCATTTCCGCGGTCTCGGCCACGTTAAGCGTCGTTTGGCCCCCAAACGACATGGTGACCCTTTTCCCGTTCTGGTAGGAGGCCAGGTCGTACACGCCGCCGAGAAAGTGTATCTTCGCGTCGTTGCGAACTGCCACGTCTCCGTAGGTCCCCGCGGGGAGGTCGCAAACCCCGTTTCCTGGATTCGGATCGAACGAGGGCGGGCACACGGGCCCCGTGCAGGCGAACTGGCAGTCGCTTCCGCCTGCCAGCACCGTGACATCCATATCGTTCATTTCGAAGGTCACGGGAAAATCATCCCCCGCAAGCTCGTTGCAGGCCGCGATGAACGTGTCGACCGCTCCGTCGGCGAGGATGGGGCAGACGAAGCCCTCGGCTGGAAAGTTGGGATCGCCAGGATCTCCAGGATGGCGGACGGTGGACCGATCCAGGGAGCAGTCATTGCAGAATGCCTGGTACATGGTACCAGGACTTACGCCGCCCACCACGAGGCGGTCGCCCACGATTTGGGTCATATCGGCGAAAACGATCCCAGCGCCGTTCACGCCGTCGCCGCTGGAAACCGCGCACCGATTGGTGCCGACGTTGCAACCCTCGCTCAGCAGTCGGTAATCTTTGAGCGTGGCGGCACTCTGTGCCAGAATATGGTAATCGGCCGGAACGCGCCTGATGGGTATGTGGTCTGCCCAGCCATTGGCGCTCCAAAAAAGGGCGAACATTGCGCAAAACGGCACTGTGCGAAGTTTCTGGCTCATGAAACCAGCCTCCAACCTTGGCGTGGCTCGGCTCGTCCCGGCGCGTGTCGCGGGAAAGCGAACTCCCTAACTCTGCTGCGCCACGGCCCGCTTGCCGCCGAAGGTGCGCGAGCCCTGCAACTGCGATCGATCACGCTATACTTACCAAAAAAGCGCCATGCCTGCCAGCGAAACCTCATCTGCACAGGGTACTACATGGGACCAAAAGAGATCGGCATACGGGACTAGTACGCTTGGCCGCGCGAAACCCCGCATCGCGACGCTTCGCTCGTCAGGGCGAAGGGCCAGCGCGCCCTTTGGCTTGTGATCCCGTGGGTCCGCCAAGCGGATTGTGGGCTGGTGGGTGCTTTAAAGGCGCAGGGAAGTCGAAGGCGGGCAAAACTCTAAAAGCCGCCAAGCTGCCTGCGCGGCAGCGATGCGCGGCATCTCTGCCGCGGGTTAACGCTCGGACGGCATTGACGCGCCGGGTGTGAAGGTCCTACTCTACGTTGGCCGTTTCCCTTGTCGGCGATTTCGGCCTGCGGGCGGGAGGAAAAAAACTATAGGAGGTGCGCCGATGACGCTGCGATACGCGATTCTTGTGCTCTTGAGCGAGGAGCCGAGTCATGGTTACCGGCTGAAGCGGCGGCTCGAAGAGACCGTGGGCTCCCTATGGCAGGTCAACGTTGGGCAGGTTTACCAGACCTTGGCCCAGCTCGACCGACAGGGGTTGGCAAGAAGCAGGATGGAGGCAACGGATCAGCTCAAGGTGCGCAAGGTGTACGAGATAACCGAAAAGGGGAGAAGGGCGCTGGCTACCTGGCTCAAGCGGCGTCCCTCCAAGCCGGGACCGATTCGCCCCGAGATTGTAGTCAGACTGATAGCCCTCGAGAGTGGAGAATACCAGCAAGCGTTGGAGCAGCTTCGGGCGGAGGAGGAGGTTTATCTAACGTATCTAGAGCGCTTGAATGGCTCCGGGGAGCCGGCGCGCTCCCTCGTGGCGGAGGGAGGCTCCTTCAGGGTGAGGGATCTCGCTTTGGATATAGCGGTTTGCCAAGCCCGGGCGCACCTCGGGTGGCTCAGGTCATGGCGTGAGCAGCTCGAGCGCTTTCGGTCTTCCCCTGCCTTGGCCGAGCGCAAGGCCTTGGGGCTGCAAATTGGGCAATAGTGGACGCAGGGTCGGCAGGATCCTGACCCGTCTAGCTTGCCGTGGCTGGGAGGGTTTGGATCCTGACCTCCGGGATCGCCAGGAGAGTATCGAGGAAGGCGTGATGCTCGGCATGGGTGCGGCAGTAGGAGAATCTCGCAACGGCTTTGTCGCCACGGGTTGCGAACTCCTCGACCCTAACATGCCGTCCGGCTGACGCCAGCACCGCCTCCAAGCGGATTCGGGCACGCGGCTCCGCTTCGGCCACCGTGGCTTCCAAACGGGCGAAATCGCAGGCGCCGGATATGTGCTCCTCCAACCGCCCCAAAAGAATGAGCGTGGCGAGCGTAAGCACCGTAGCCGCAAAGCCAAGTAGCGGGAAACCGGCCCCGACCGCCATGCCGATACCTGCAACGAGCCAGATCGACGCCGCCGTGGTAAGCCCCTGAACCGTCACTCCGGAGCGAAGAATCGCGCCCGCTCCGAGAAATCCTATGCCTGTCACTACCCCAGCCGCGATTCTCGCCGACTCGGCCGGAGTTCGCGCGATGTACTTGGCCACGAGTTCGGAGACAGTCATGTATATGGCTGCCCCGAGACAAATCAGTATGTTCGTCCGAAGCCCTGCGGTCTTCCCTCGGATCTCGCGCTCGAGGCCGACCATCGCGCCGCAGAAAAACGCGACCGCCAAGCGAAGAAGGATGGGGACCGTCGTCCGCGCGATCTCCTCTGTGCTCTCGAAGCTGAAGTTCAATCCGCTTCCCCCTCGTTCAACACATATACCGCAGCACAACCCCCCTTCAATCGGAGAAAAAGCGACGAAAAGCGGGGGGAAGCTCTTGCGGGGCGGGGAGGGGCCCGATCGCCTGAGTAGGGTCCGACGAAGAGTACGTGAGCCAGAAAAGGAGAGGCTCGCGCGAAAGGTGCGAAAGCTTCGCTTCCCTGGCGAGGGCGGCGAAGGCCTTGGCGGTGTAGACCGGGTCGAGGGTAATGGGGCCGAGCCGCTCGGCAAGCTCGATCATTTCGCTGCCGGCTGCCGTAGGATGCCCGTACCCCCGCCCGAGTTCGCTCGCCACGAGCCGGATGTCCTCGGGGGCCACGCGGATCGGGGGGATGCGCGGCGAGGCGCGGCGCAACAAGTCGAGGGTGCGGTTAGCCAAGCGCGCCATGCTTCGATTGTTCGGCGGCATAATATCGTTTACCAGGACACCGACGATCCGGGTCGGCAAGCCGGCAAGCTTGAGACCGGCGGCGAGTCCCGCGCAGGTTCCCCCGGATCCGGCCGCGACGAAGATCGCCCGCGGGCAGGGCAAAAGGCCGGCCCTTGCCTGGTCGGCCAGCTCCATTGCGGCTGCCACCTGACCCACGGTTCCCATCGGGTTCGAGCCACCCGCGGGAACGATCATAGGCGGCATGCCGTCCTTTACCGTTCGTCGGAGGATAACCGCGGCGGCTGCGGAAACGGTGCGGGAAAGCTTGCCTCCGTACACCAGTTCGGCCCCCAAAGCCGCGAACCGCAAGAGGGAAAGACGCACGCGCTCGGTGACAGGCTGATCGACGAGAACCAGCGTGACCGCGATCCCCGCCTCGCGACAAGCCAGGCAGGTGGCCAATCCGTGATTGGTCCCGAGGGCGCCGAAGGTCATGATGCGCCTCACCCCCGCTCGCCTGGCCGATCCCAACAGGAATTCTAACTTCCTCGGTTTGTTGCCACCGTAAACGGTGCCACTCATGTCGTCTCGCTTGACCCAGAGGCTCTCGAGTCCGAGCGCGCCGCCGAGCGCGTCCAATCTTTCGACCGGCGTGGGCAGGTTGGTCAAGGGGAAAACCGCCAAAGAGCGCTCGAGTTCCGGATAGGCTCGAAGCAAGGCGTTGGGCTGGTGGGAGAGGCCGCAGCGAGCCTCGGTCGAGGGATGCGAGAGCCCTGCATTCATCGCCTCCCTCATAGCACTTCGGCGGATCGGTGGCGAGGCTCGTCGACGCCGCAACCTTCGGCCGCAGTCACCATCGGAGCGGGAGATCGGACCGGCAGGGGTGGGCCTGGCCAAGCGTTCCGCCCATGCGATAGGTGTGATGGTACTAGATTCGTCATCCTTTCTCGAGCGGCGAGCAGTTGAAGCCTCGCGCTGATCGTTGACGTTTGCTCGGGTGCGTGCGATCTTTCGAGGCATGGGACGGACGGGGGGATTTGCTGCGGCCCTTGGCGCTGCGGGGTTGCTGGCGACATGCGCGGGGTGGAGAGGTGGCGATCCCGCCCCTCTTTCTTGGCCTAAGCCGCCGGACGAACCGAGAATCGTTTTCGAGGGAAGCTTACAAGGGGAATCCGATCTCCAAGGGAGCCGCCGTTTCGGATGGCTGCTCGAGGCCTTGAGAGTCGGCGAGCAGCCCGGCTGGCAGATGCGCGAGCCGGTTTCTCTTGCCGTGAGCGACTCGGGCGCTTTGCTCTGCGTTGTCGATTATCATCGGCGAAGGGTGGCTCTTTTCGATTTCCGTGAGCGAGCAGTCAGGGTACTGGGGCCCAGAAGGCTGCTCGGCAAGCCGATCGGCGTGGCGCTCGGGCCGGGGGATACCGTGATCGTCGCCGACCAGGCCAATCGCCGGCTCCTCTTCTTCGATAGCTCGGGCCGTTTTCTCCGTAGCGTCTCGATCGTGGAGGTGGAGCGTCCGATCGGGATCGCTGTGGATCGCGTTCGGGGGCGGATTTACGTGGTCGATGGCTCTACTGCGGATTCCGCCAATCACCTGGTCAGGGTTTATGACTTGCATGGCCGCTACGCGGGTAAGATAGGGCGGGGAAGGGGAAAAGAGGAGGGAGAGCTTTTCTTCCCCACCTACGTTGCTGTGGACGAGGGTGGCCGAGTGTACGTGGCCGATAGCATGAATTCTAGGGTAGCGTGCTTCGAGCCGGATGGAGCTTTTGTGAGGACGTATGGCGGGCCCGGAGCGGGACCGGCCACATTCGAAAGACCCAAAGGCATTGCGTTCGACGCTCGTGGCAACATGCACGTCGTGGATTCGGCGCGAGAGACCGTTTCGGTGTGGGACAAAGAGGGGCAATTCCTTTTCTCTTTCGGCTCCAGCGGCCGTTCGCCTGGTTCGCTTGCCAATCCGACGGCGATAGCGATAGACAAGGGCGGCAAGGTTTATGTAGCAGATACCTTCAATTTCCGGGTCAATGTTTACAGGCTTCTCGCGACCGACTGGGGGGAGAGATTGCCTCGGGAAACGACCAGGGAAGGGGATGCGGGGTGCCTTGCGATTCGCGGGAAGGGGTGAGGGTGCCAAAAGGGCGGGGAATCCAGGTCGCTGGGCTTTTGGCGAGGGCGCCTTTCGGGGTGGAAACCGGGGTTGCACTGCTTTGCGCTTTGCTGTGCGGGTGTGGAGGGTTGATGGCCGAGCCGGTTTCGCCGCCGAATCTGGTCTGGCCGCCCCCGCCTGCAACCCCTCGGGTAGCCTTTGTTCGGGCGATAACGGGGCCTCGGGACCTCGGCATCAAGCCCTCGTTCTGGCAGCGGCTGCGAGAGGCGGTCGGAGGCGAGCGGCCGCCCGCGATGATCAGGCCGTCGGCAGTCGCGGTCAGTGGTGATCTGCTCGGGGTCGCCGATCCGGGCGCGGCAGGGGTTCACATCTTCGATCGCGGGAAGTCCTCGTACAGGTTCGTTTCTCGCTGCGGCGGGCGCCCCCTGGTGCAGCCGGTCGGCGTCTGTTTCCTGGCGGGTAAACTTTACGTTTCGGACTCGGCTTTGCGGGCGGTCGCCGTCATGGATCCCTCAGGCGAGTGCCTTGCGAGCTGGGAGCCGCTCGAGCGGTGGCGTCCCACGGGGCTTGCAACCGACACCGGTAGAAACCGGGTCCTTGTGGCCGATACCGGGGCTCACAAGATTCGCGTTTTCGGCGCGGACGGACTGCTGGTGGAGGAATTCGGACGGCGCGGTAGCGCGCAGGGGGAGTTCAACTTTCCCGGTTGGCTCGCCGTCGCGAGAGATGGCTCGCTCTACGTCGTGGACTCCCTGAACTTCAGGGTCCAGGTGCTCGACGCCGCCGGCAGGCCGATCGAGGTTTTCGGGGAGGCGGGGGACTCGGCCGGGTTTTTCGCCCGGCCAAAGGGGATAGCCCTCGACGGCGGCGGTCGCATATACATCGTAGACGCTCTGTTCGACGCAGTGCAAATATTCGATCGAGACGGGCGCTTGCTGCTCGGATTCGGCGGGCGTGGGACCGCCCCTGGGCAGTTTTGGCTCCCCTCGGGAATCTTCATAGACGAGCACGATTTCATCTACGTGGCCGACTCGTACAACAAGCGGGTGCAGGTTTTTCGCGTGCTCCAAGGGCCGTGAAACCTCGACTTGAACTTGCTCGTTGCCCGGGTGCGCAGCGAGCGCGGGGCTAAAAAGCACCCGCCGCCCCTGGGTGATGGGAGCCTCGCTTCCCGAGGCCGCCTATTTCTCGCCTCGATCGGGCGACCGGCCTACGAGTCGGCGGGAAACTGCGCTTGCCTTCGCGGCCGGGCGGCACCTGCGATCTCTCGCCGGCTCGCTCTTTGTATGGTATCAGATGCCTGATCCACCCTCTTCGCCGGTGTGCAGGCCGCATTCTCGGGTCTCGGCACTTTCCCACCACCAACGGCCGGCGCGAATGTCCTCCCCAGGGCTCACGGCACGCGTGCAGGGCTCGCACCCGATGGATGGGTAGCCGATGTCGTGCAGCCTGTTGTAAGGGACCTTGTTGGCTCTCACGTAATCCCAGACCTGTTTCTCCGTCCACGCCGCCAGGGGGTTCACCTTCAAGATTCCTCCATGGGCCTCGTCGATTTCTAACAGGTCCACACCGGTGCGCGTGACCGACTGTTCGCGGCGAAGGCCCGTTATCCACGCCTCGAGCCCAGCGAGCGCGCGGCCCAAAGGCTCCACCTTGCGGATACCGCAGCATTCCTTGCGGTTTTCGATGCTTTCCCTGAAGGAGTAAAATCCCTTCTTGCGTTCCAGTTCTTCGACCTTCTCGCGATCCGGGAAGTAAGAGACTATTTCGATGTCATATTTTACCCTGATCCTCTCCATTACCGTGTAGGTGTCACCGTGCAGACGCCCCGTGTCGAGTGTGAAGATGCGCGGCTTGGGCTCGATCTTGCACATCATATCGATGATCGCCACGTCCTCGACACCGAAGCTCGAGGCGAGCGCCACCTGCTCGCGAAACTCCCCCATGACGAAGCGCAAAAGGTCCTGGGGCGGCCTACCGGCAAACTCTTGGTTAAGCTCCTTTACTCGCTCCGGGGTGAAAGTGTTCCGACTCACTGCTCCGTTCTCCTCGCTGTCAAGTCCCGAAAAAAAGACTGGCGGCGTTAGGCGGTGCCTGGCCGCAAGCTCGTACGACCGCCCATGCTCTTACGGCCCTGGGTCAAAGTCAAGCCGCGGCTGCCGAGACCCAAGGCGGCTTTACCCCGGCCCCAGGTGCACAGTCTCGTAGGTTTCGAAGCTCGCCTCTCCGCTCTTCCAGCAGCCCGCGGGCGACCCCTGTTTGCGGCAAAGCCTGGATAGAAACTCCTCAGCGTCTGGCAGTTCCTCCCAGACCTCGGGGAGATAGGTCGAGCGGTGGCCGCGAAAGCTCAGCACCACTCCGTCGATACCTGGCCGCAGAAGTCTCGTTACCTCCTCGCCCGGTGCCACCGCGAGCGGCCGAAGGGGGGACAGAATCGATATCTCGACCGTGATGTTCCCGAGCTCCTCCTCCGTGACCGGCGAAAACCGGCGGTCTTGGGAGGCGGCGGCGATTGTGTTTTCCCGCACGTCGAGCCACAGCGGCCGGCTAGGTTGCAGGGAGCCTATACAACCTCGCAAAAAGCCCCCCTTTTTCAAGGTGACGAACGTGGCTCGCGCGCGGTAAAAGCTCGGAAACCTCTTTAGCTCCTCCTCGCTCGGGCTGTAAGTCACCCGGCGCGTCACGAACTGCGTAAGCGTTTTTCGCGCCAAGTCGAGAAGGGCGGCTCTTTCGTTCGGCGCGAGCGAAGACGTCGAAGGACGAAACGCCACGGCCGCGTACCCGACGACTCGGTCCGTCTCCCCCGTCACATCCCCCGAGTTCTTGTAAGTTACAAGATCGGGCTCGAGCCCTCTTACCCGCGCCAGTTCCAGAAGTATCAGCAGCAGGCTGTTTCTATCCGTCGAATCGGTCGTGCACCGGGAAACCCGCGCCCTATCCTTGGCGAGCAAGGCATCGAGGCAGGAGCGGTCCAGAGCCACGGCGCGCTCGTAGGGAAAGTAATGAGAGAGGTCCAAGCTGAACACGTACAGAGGCTTCTCTCCTCCTTGCCGGTGGAGAATTTCGGCGATTTCGACGATCTCGGCATCGTTCAAGGTTCCTAGCACCATAGGTACGATCTCGAACCCCTCGTTGCCTGCCTGCTTGCCTAGCTCTACCAGAAAGGGGAGCTCGACTTCGACCATATGCATCGAGTTCGCTGGCTCGTTCACCAGAAAGAGCGGGTTCTCGATGAGCTTGCGGGTAAGAGGCGCCACGGTGATGTCGGCCCCCGGCACATGGTAAATGTCCGAGTCGTCGAGCGAGACGCCATGGTAGCGCGCGCCAGGATTGTGGTTCGCCGTGAGAATAAAGACCCGGCTGAAATCGGACGGGGCCTGGGCGAAACCATCCGCGGCCACCTGCCCGGAGAAGGCGTATCCGGCGTGGGGAACCAGCAAAGCCTCGGCTCGCTCGCCCGGCTTGCGCGGAGCCTTCTCGAAGAAATTCTTGACCGCGGCCTCGAGCTTGGCCGGATCGGCCGGATAAAACTGGCCCGCCACCGCCGGTGGTCGGATCTTGGGAGGGTTCGCCCGGCAGGCGCAGACCCCGAGCGTCACGGCGCAGAAGAAACCGAGAAAGGAGCAAAACGTGGCGGCCGCTCCGCCTACCAGCGGCTTCCCTGGCCTCGCTTGCGGGCGGCTGCCCGGCTCGCTCGCCCCCTTCTTCCCACGCCCCCCCCGCACGACCCGCCCCCTCAGACCCAAACGCCGGGAATCTCCTCTCCGCAAGGACAGCGACCCCCGACCAGATTGTTTCGCACTACCAGGTACCCCCTACGCTCTATGAGCAACCGGCCGTCTCGCGGACAGTAGGTATTTTCTGCCTCGTGATTCGGGACGTTCCCCACATAGACGAACTTGAGTCCCGCTTCAAGGGCCCGCCGCCTCGCCTCCTCGAGGGTCGCAACCGGCGTCGGGGGCAGCGTGCGCAGCCGATAGTCGGGATGAAAGCGCAGAAAATGAAAGGGCACGTCGGCACCCACCTCGCGCGCGATCCAGTGACACAGGCGGGATACGTCGCCCATGTCGTCGGAGACACCGGTGACGAGAAGATTACTCAGCTCCAGCCACACCCCCTCTTCTCTGATAATCTTGGCGGCTTTGAGGACCGGGTCGAGTCTTCCCTGCGACAACTTGCGATAGATTCTTCTGCTGAAGGCCTTGAGGTCGAGGGTCACCGCATCCACCGAGCACAACAGGGCGCGCAGCGGCTCCTCGCTTATGTATCCTGCGGTGACCAGGACGTTGCGGATGTGGCTTGCCCGCGCCAAAGCGGCGGAGTCGGCGACGTACTCGTAAAAGACGATGGGTTCCGAGTAGGTGTAAGCGATCGCCCCGATGCCTCTCGCCCGTGTAAGCGCTACCAGTTGCTCGGGCATGAGATCGGCATTTTCCGTGTCCTCCGGTCTCTTCTGCGAGATCTCCCAGTTCTGGCAGTTGAGGCAGCGCAAATTGCATCCCGCCGTCGCGAGCGAGAGGATGGGCATGGTGGGCAGGAAATGGAAAAGGGGCTTCTTTTCTATCGGATCGAGATGGATGGAGCAGGGGTTGCCGTAGGCGATCGTGTGGAGCCTGCCTCCCTTTACCACGCGGGTGCGGCAGAAACCGCGATCGTTCTCCCCGAGGATGCACAAGTGGGGGCAGAGCAGGCAGCGCACGAGCTTCCCCTCGCGTTCGTAGTAATCCGCCTCTCGACACCAGCGCCAGAGTGCGACCGGGGCGTCGTTGCGAAAACCGATCGAGAAGCCGCTGCGCCCCGGGTGCAGGAAAAAGTCGTCGAGAACCTTGAAGCCCACCAGGGCGGAGCCGGCGCCTACGATTGCCCGGCGCACGAAGAGCCGTCGCGAGATCGATTCCTCAAAAGCGCCCATCTCGTCGCAACTGGGTACCCGCCGGGCGTGGCTTGCTGGCTGGGATTCGATTCAACAGGGCGTGCGCGAGATCGCAGGACGCGCCGACCGGGCAGAGCAGGTTGCAAAAAGACTTCGGGACCCAGCGATTCAGCACCAGCAGCCCCGCCGTTACCGCCAATACGATCGAACTTACCGAATACGCATTCTTGAATAGCACAGAATAGAGATCGGTGGAAAGCGGCGACTCGTTGGCCGCACCGGCGGGCATGGCGAAGTAGGCGTAGCAGACGAAGGCGAGGACGCCGAGGCGGATTCCATGCGAAAGGCGCCTCGGCCAGCGCGCAAGCGCCTGCTTCCCTGCTCGCGACTCCAACAGAGCGCCGATCGGGCACAGTCGTAGGCACCAGGAATACGAGCCGAGATTCATGAGAAACGCCGCCGGGACCCAAAACGGCCGCAGATACCCGAATACGCAAACCCGCGGGCAGACATGGCAGAAGAGATAAGGGACCTGAAAGTAGCAGTGCAAGAGCGGATAATAAGTCGGAAGCGAAAAGATGGCCACCGCGAGGTGCTGTGCCGGGCGGGAGACTACCGCCCTGCGAAAAACGGAGAGCCAGGCAAGGCGAGCCCTGCCGTCCCAGCTTGCCGGCCGAAGCTCTAGGGTCAACGAGAGACCGAGAAAAAGAACCGAGAGGATAAGTACGTGATACCCTTTCGAAAAAGACAACCCGTAGACCGCCATTTCCGTGCCGGGCGCGATGACGAGCGCGGCGGCCGCGAGCAGAAGAAGAAAGGAGGTCAAGCCGATGGAGATGGGCTGCGGCTCGAGGGCCCGGGCTCTCCAGGCGCCGGTCGGGCTCGGGGCCAGCAGCCAGAGGAAACTTGCGGCCTTGACCGCGGCCACGAGCAGGCACACGTTGACGATGCCGAGCAGCGGAACCAAGAGGACGCCGGCGGTCGCCGCGCCGACCGAGGCGCCGATAAGGTCGGCGGCATAGAGCTTGGATGCGCTCCCCTTAGCCGCACGATCGAGACCCGCCACCGCGAGCGGAAACTCCGCTCCGGTGAGAAAACCGAATGTCGCGAGCAGGAGCGAGAAAGCGAGCGTTCCCTCCACGTAGTGTAGGATACTGTCGAAGCCCAGGGCGAAGAGCGCCGCCGTACCTGCAGCCGATATGGCGCTCGCCGCCTCGAGCGACCTGAGCCACCGTATCTCCTGACCGGAGCCGGCGCGTCCGAGGGCCGCAGCCGCGCCGGCGGCGGTTCCGAGCATGAAGGCTGCGACGAGAATGCCCATTTGGAGGAAGAGGGAGCCGCGGATCATCTGAAAGCCCAAGAGGAGGCAGAACTCCATGGCGAGCGAGGCGAAGCCGCTGCTCAAGATCGCCCCGCGCACCGGTGCGCCCCGCCCCACGACCGCGTTTCTAACTGCAACCGCCCCGACCAGCAAAAAAGCGACCCCAAGCCACAGAGCCGATCCTCCGAGTTCCGCCAGCCAGCGGGCCAGGTAGAGCCGATAGAGGGACGGTTCCAAGTCGCGGTTCACCGGGCCCGGTTGCCTGAGCTCGGCCGCAAGCCGAGCCACTCTCTGCGGCGTCACTTGCGTTCCCATGTAAGCCCGGTTTACGTAACGGGTGCCGATTCCCCTCTCTTCCAGGGAGGTGAAAACGTCGGCGTGGAGGGGTTCGGCGGAACCGAGAAAAACCAGACGCCCGGCCGGGAGGACGAGGGTGTGGGGAAACACGCTCGCCAGGGTCTGCGCGAGCGCTCGGTTGAGCTTGCGGCTTTCGGGGCCGCGGTAGTTCTCCGATCCCTCTATGGTAAAAGCAACAACTCCCCCGGGACGCAGGATCTCTTCCAGCTCGGTAAAGAATTCCAGCGTGAAGAGGCGGTTCAGCGTCGTGGTCGCGGGATCCGGGGCGGCCGAGATGATGACATCGTAGGGCTCGTGGTGCCGCCTGGAAAAACGCCTCGGATCGTCCACTATCACCCTGAGCCGAGGGTCCTGCACCGCGCCGCTTACCGCCTCGGCCAGCTCGAGCATGGCCGAATCTATCTCGACGTCGTCGATCGCGCGTACAGGGTATTTCAGGATCTCCGCGACCGCCCCGGATGCGGCCCCCTCGAATACGAGGACGCGCCTTGCGTCGGGCCGCTGCGCCATGGCGAAGTGAACCGTCTCTTCGGCCGCGCGCGCGGCTTCGCTGCTCGCCACGGGGGATCCGTTGGCGAAGAGGTTCAACTGCGAGCCGGCTCGGGTGAGGACGAGATTGGCATAGGGGGAAGCGATCTCGCGGACGATTTCCTGACCGGGGAAAGCGTGGCGAAGCAGAAGGTGCCTAGTGCCAAAGGTGTACGTTGCAACGACCAGGAAGGCGGCAAGCGATAGGATCGCCACGACCGCCCCCCTTGCGCCTCGCTGCCAGGAAATGGCGGCGGCAGCGGCGGCACTTGCGGCTGCCGGCAAGCAAACCAGAGCGAAGACGGGGAGATACACGAGGCCGGCCAGCGTGTAAAGGACACCGCCAGCCACGGCACCGAACGTCTCGGCGAGATAGACGCGGCCGGGCAGACTCGACTCGGGCGACCACGCCGCCGCCTGGCTGAAGAGGGCACCGAATACGAGGGAAGCCGGAAGGAGCACCAAGAGAGCGCAGCAGAAGATCGCGCCGAGCGACGGTGTGGTGCCCGCGAACACCCACGCGCGAATGAGCCTTATGGCGGCCACCTGAGTCGGCGCAAGGGGAATGGAGAGAACGAGTAACGCGAGAACCCCGCCTCGGCCGCGCGGCACAAGCCCTCCAATCCACGCGCCAGCCGCCGTGAGAAGGAGGGAGCTTGCGAGGAAAGTTCCGATGACCAACTCGTTGCCGCCGATCGAAGCGACGAACTCCCGCAAGCTCACAAGTTGCGCCAGCATGGAGGCAAAACCGAGCGTGGCGCCCGCTACGAGCGCCGGCTTCCCAAGGCGCGAAGACCGCCCTTCTTCACTGCCGCGCATAAACTTGCGATGCAAAGACCTGTCGCTAGCGCCTAGGCTAGCCCGGGCTCTGGGGTCGGTCAAATCGCAAACGGCGCCTCGAGCCGGCAGCTCGAGTCACCCCCATGGGTGCGGGCTGGAGGGTTGACAGGCGAGGGAGGTCTCCATATTCGAGAGATGTCGAGTCCACGGCGGAAGGGGGCGCAGTATGACTGCGAGCGGATCGGTGGCCTTGTGGGGTATCCTTTTCGTTGGCACGCACATGCTCTTGCCCAGCCGCTCGGTGCGGCCACGGCTCGTAAGCCTCCTCACGGAGAGAGGCTACCGGCTTCTCTACTGGATCGTGAGTCTCGTCACCTTCCTCCCTTTCGTCGTTCTTTTCGCCCGCCACAAGGGGACGGGGGCGGTTCTTTGGAGCACCGCCTCCGGGTCGGCCGTTTGGTGGCTTAGCCACCTTCTCATGATAGTCGGCCTCGCGATCTTCATCGCCGGTCTTATGGTTAGAAGCCCGGCCAGCATGTTCGGTGGTAGCACCGAGGTCAAAGGGATCTTGAAAGTCACCCGCTCGCCGGTTTTCGTCGGCCTTAGCCTCTTCGGGATCTCGCACATGTTGGTCAACGGCTCGACGGTGGATCTCATCTTCTTCGGAAGCTTCCCATTGCTAGGCCTCCTAGGCGGCTGGCACCAGGACCGGCGCAAATTGGCGGAGCAGGGTTCGCCCCTTTCCCGGTTCATAGAGCAGACGTCGCTCCTTCCGGCTGTGGCGCTGGCCTCGGGGAAGCAAAGATGGAGCGCCGCCGACACGCCCTGGCTCGCGATCGTAATTGCTTTGGCGCTTTACGTCGTTTTGGTCTTCCTAGGGCTCCACGCAGCCCTTTTGGGCGGCGACCCGCTAGGGTAGTGTGCACCTCTGGTCACCGGCGCCTCGCCTCTTTTTTCAGTAAGCCCAGCGCCCAGCCGTAAAAACCGTGGAGAGAAAACCTAGGAGGGGAAGGAAGAAAATGACGAGAGCGAGGCGCAGGAGAGGCCGGCGCGAGAGCGCCCCCAGAAAAAAGAAGAGGGGGATGACCCCGAGCACGTAGCGGCCGAGGCTGATGTTCCAAGAGGTGCAAAGAAGCAGGCACAGGGTGGCCGCTCCTTGGAAGGTATAAGCCACCGGGAGGTAGAGAGCGCTCCAGAGGCAGGAGAGAAGAGCGAGGAGAAGGAAGAGAGCGCCGAGATCGAATATCACCGCCCGTTCATGCGAAGGGGAGGCCTCGAATGGGGAGAGCAGCACGTCCCTTAGGCCCTCCCAGGGCCAGCGAAAGCTGTGGTGCCAGTGCTCCCTCTGGACGGTCATGAAGTGGAAGGGGTCGCCGAAGAGGCTCAAGTTGATCGCCAGGTAGAGGAGAAACCCCGCGGGCAGGATCGAGGACCAGAGGAGCTTGCGGGAAAAAAAGGAGGATGCGGCTTGGCGCCAGTGGAGGAGAAGGAGCGTGGGGAGGAGAATCAGCCCGTTTACCCTGGTCGCCCCAGCCAAACTTCCCAGCAGACAGGCGGCCCCGAACCGGCCCGCGTACACCATGTATATGCTTGCCAAGGTTATGGCGAGAAAGAAGCTCTCGGTATAGGGAGCAATCAAGAAGTAGGCCGTGGGGAACGCGTTGAGAAAAAAGACGCTTCCCCGGGCGGCGTCTTCGGTCATCTCCTGGCGGGCGAGGAGGTAGAGAAAATAAGAGGCGACGAGCGAGGAGAGGAAAGAAAGGAGAAGGGCGGAGACGAGGTAGTCGCCGACGAGGATGTTGAGAATTCGGATCGTCCAGGGGTAGAGGGGGGGAAACACTATATTGAAGGCTTCCTCGCCCCTCGTTCGATACCCTCTCTGCGCAAGTTCGAGGTAGTGAGTCGCGTCCCACTGCCTCCACATGTTGAGGTAAAACGAGGAAGCTGGATCGGTCCTTCGAACCCACACTCTCTGCGAGAAGATGGCTGTCGCCTCGACCCCCATTCTTACGGCGACGACCAGCACGAAGACGAAGAGGAGGATGCGAGCGCGCTCGGGAGGGGAAGGAAAGCCTTTGAGCGATGGTTCCATGACCGAATCTCACGGGCTAATTAAGCGCAAACGGGCTCCGACGCAAACGGGCCGGCGGGCCCGCAAGACCGAAGCATCGCGGAGAAAACTCAAAGTTCCGTCCGGCTCGGGTGCCCCTGGCGCTAGCCGCCCCTCCTGAGCGCCGTACCTGGCAATGCGGAGAAATAGCGGGCCGATGGGTGGTGGAAGACCAGGGCCGAGACGCTCGCCTCGGGCTCCATCATGAAACCTTCGGTCAGGGTTACGCCTATGCTCTCGGGCGAAAGAAGCGAAAAGAGGATCTCTTGTTGCCCCAGGTCGGGGCAGGCCGGGTAGCCAAACGAGACCCGGATGCCCCGGTAGCGTGCCTTGAAAACTTCGTCGCGACTCAAGGTGGGCGGATCCGGGAACCCCCACATGGCTCGCAGCTTCGCGTGGAGCCACTCAGCCATCGCTTCCGCCATCTCGAGCGCGAGCGCCTGCAAGGCGTGCGAGCGCAGGTAATCGCCCGCATTCTTGAGTTCCTCGGCGCGCTCTCTCACGCCCCTGCCGGCCGTGGTCACGAACAGGGCCACATAATCCGGGCGCCCGCCCGCGGGCTCGACCCAATCGGCCACGCACAGCCGATCGCGCTCCGCCTGGCGTGGAAATCTCAAGACCGCCACAGGCTTTGCCCCGGGCGCCGGCGCCAAGGCGATCTCCTCCCCATGCGACCAAGCGGCATAGAACCTGAAAACGCCCGCCGGGCTGAGAAGCTCTCGCTCTTCGCATTCGGCGACCAACTCTTCGATCAGTCGCTTCAGCTTCACCGCCTTTTCGTCTCCTTCGCGGAGAAGTCCAGCAAAATTTCCCTTGAGCCCGAGGTGTTTGCCGTACAGCATGACCGGGTTGACCCAAGGAAGGATCTCGCTCGGGGTAGCCCGGATCTCGTGGCGTTTGAGGTCCGGTGGCTTGGGAATGTCCGGGGCAAGCCCGATCGTTTTCCCCCCCCTCTCACTCGTTGGCGCAATCGGATTCTCCTCTCGCTCGTCTTCGGGCCGCCTGCGATCCTCCTCGGCCAGCTCGGACGCCAGTCGCTCCAGGCCGCCCGGGGCGCTGATCCTCTCCGCAAGCGCAAGGCCTGCCATGGCGTCCGCGGCATAGGCTACCACGCCGTCGTAGGCCGCGGCGATGCGCTGGCGCGTGAACTTTTTCGTCAGCGCCGCGCCTCCCACCAAAACGGGCAGGTCGATTCCCGCCCTCTTCATGTCGCTTACCGTGGCCACCATCTGCTGGGCGCTCTTGACCAAGAGACCGGAGAGTCCGACGATGGTCGGGCGCTCGCGCCTCACCGCTTCGACGATCCGCGCCGGCTCGACCTTGATCCCCAGATTCACCACGTCGTAGCCGTTGTTGCTCAGGATTATATCGACCAGGTTCTTGCCGATGTCGTGCACATCGCCTTTCACCGTGGCAAGAATTACCTTGCCCTTGGTTCTCGCTGAGACTCTGTCCATGCGCGGCTCCAGGTAATCCACCGCCACTTTCATCGCCTCGGCGCTCTGAAGGACCTCCGCCACTATGAGCTTGTTTTCATTGAAAAGACGCCCCACTTCCGCCATCCCGTCCATCAACGGCCCGTTTATGATGTCGAGCGGAGCGTAACGCCCGAGCGCCTCTTCCAGGTCCGCCTCCAGTCCCTCTCGCGTCCCCTCTATGATGTGGCGTGCGAGGCGGGTCTCGACCGGCAAGCCAAGCCGCGATGCTTCTTCCCCTGGCGTCTTGCTCCTCTCGCGGTAAGCGGAGGCGAACGATCCCAGAGGATCCTCGCCGCGGTTCCAGAGCAGGTCCTCCGCCAGCTTCCGCTCCTCGTCCGGTATGCTGGCAAAGCGTACCAGTTTTTCACTGTTTACGATCGCAAGGTCGAGCCCGGCTTGGATTGCGTGGTAGAGGAAAACCGAGTTCAACACTTCGCGCCCCGCGGCGGGAAGGCCGAACGAGACGTTGGAGATCCCGAGGATGGTCTTGGCCTGCGGGAAGCTGCGCTTTATCTCCGCCAGGCCGGCAATTGTCTCGGCCGCCGCTCCCTTGAGCTTTTCATCTCCCGTGCCGGCCGGGAAGACGAGCGGGTCGAAGATGATGTCGTGAGGCGCGAGCCCGTATTTTCCCGTGAGGAGCTCGTACGCACGCCGAGCCACAGCGAGCTTTCGTGCCGCGGTAAGCGCCATCCCCTGCTCCTTGTCGTCGTCGATGCATCCCACCACGACGGCGGCACCGTAACGCTTGGCGAGGGGCACCACCTGCGCGATCCGCTCCTCCCCGTCTTCCAGGTTGACCGAGTTTATTATCGACTTTCCGGGAGTGAGCGTAAGCGCAAGCTCGATCACTTGCGCATCGGTGGAGTCGATCATGACCGGCACTTTGACCTTCTTGAGTAGCCGCGGGAGAAACTGTTCCATGTCGGCTTTCTCGTCGCGGTCCGGGTTGGCCAGACACACGTCCAATATGTGTGCTCCGCCCCTTACCTGGGCTCGGCCGACTTCCGCGGCCCGGTCGAAGTCTTCGGAGGCGATCAGGTCCTTGAACTTCCGGCTCCCGATTACATTGGTTCGCTCCCCCACGATGAGCGGAGGCCGGTCCACCTCGAGCGACTGGAACTCTATTCCGCTCACGCGCGAAAACCTTGCCGGCCGGGTGCGTCTCGGCCGCTGGCGCTCTGGAATCTCGGCGATTTTGCGGGTGTGCTCGGGTGTCGAGCCGCAGCAGGAGCCGAGCAGGTTGATCCAACCCTGGCGGGCGAAGTCCTCCAGCACCGCCGCCATCTCCTCGGGCGATTCGTTGTAGCGGCCGTGCTCGTCTGGAAGGCCGGCGTTCGGGACACATCCGATCGCGCAATCGGCGAACGCCGCCAGCCCGCGGATGTGATCGGCCATGAATGCAGGGCCGGTCGCGCAGTTCAGGCCGACATAAAGCAGGGGGAAGTGTTCGATAGAGGTGTAGAAGGCTTCCACCCCCTGGCCGCAAAGCATCGTCCCCGTCGGCTCGATGGTGCAGGAAACCGCAACGGGGACGCTTCTCCCTGCGTCGGAAAAGGCATCGGAGATTCCAAGAAGCGCCGCCTTCACGTTGCATGTGTCTTGGCAGGTCTCGAGGAGAAGGTAGTCGGCGCCTCCTTCGAGGAGGCCACCGGCCTGGATCCTGTAAGCGGCGCGAAGCTCCTGGAAAGTGACCCCACCGGTGACCGACATGGCTTTGGTGGTGGGTCCCATGGATCCGGCGACGAAACGCACCTTGCCTGCGCCAGCGGCCTCTTCGGCCGCCTCCCGGGCTATCCTCGCAGCCCGGCGGTTTATTTCCCAAGCCTTTTCGGCCAATCCGTACTCGGCGAGAACCAGGGGAGTGGCGCCGAAGCTGTTCGTCGTCGCTATGTCGGCGCCGGCGTCGAAGTAGGCGCGGTGAATGGCGCGGATGGCGTCCGGTCTCGTGAGCACCAGGTGTTCGTTACACCCATCGAAGCACTCCCCCCCGAAGTCATCGCTGGAGAGGCCGAGGGACTGGATCTGCGTTCCCATGGCGCCGTCCAAGACTAAAATGCGCTCCACGAGCGCGCGCTCGAGCTCCGTCATGGCTTAAAGACTGCCTGAGTGGAGCGAAAAAATCCAATCTCTATCGTCGCGGCGGGCCGGCGGGGGAAAGCTTATCGGGTGCGTTCTCTCGGGCGCTCGTGCCTGCCTGTTGACCGGTCCCAGGGGCGGGGTTAAGGAGGGGAGTCGAAGACCGGTTGGAGGGAAGCGATGGGCGAGGACCAGGATGAGGTTTTGGCGTTCGATCTGAATGACAAGGTAGAGTTTGCTTCCGAGGGAATCGTGAGCAAGACGCTCCTTTCGACCGACCGGGCGCGCGTCGTGCTCTTTTGCTTCGATGCCGGACAGCTTCTCTCGGAGCACACCTCCGCCCATCCCGCGTCGCTCCACATTCTAAGCGGGCGTTGTCGAGTCGGCCTCGGCGAGAGGGAAGAGGAAGCCGGGGCCGGGTTTTGGGCGCACATGCCCGCGCATTTGCCTCACTCGATAGTGGCGAGCGAGCGAACGATAATGCTCCTTACCATCTATCGGCCGGCAAAGCCTAAAGGGGCGTAAGCCTTCGCGTGAGCAAGCGTTTGGCGATCCGGCTCCTCCTTGCGCTCGCTGCCCTCGCTCTCCTCGCAGTGGCCGGCTACCGGTGGCTCGGGGCTCCAGGCGGAGCCCAGGTCCCCGTTCCGCTTCGTTTGGACATGAGCCATCCCCGCTTCAATGAATCCCCACCCGGCTACACGACTCTCCTTCCGTCCGACACCTATACGGCGAGCCGCGGCTTCGGATGGTCCCAAGGGGTGGGGGCGTTCGACGCGAACACCTGGCGTGACGACCGCCTCGATCTCGATTCTCTCCACCGAGATGCCCACCTGGGATTGAACACCGAGGAGGAGCGAGGCCCCTCCTTTCGGATCGACCTGCCCCCGGGGCGTTACCGATTGAAGGTCGTTACCGGTGCGGCGGTTCACGGTGTCCATGCTATCGGCCTTCGGGTCAACGGCAAGAAGGCTCTGGATCTCCAGGAGATCGTGCCCGACGGCGAACCCCGGGAGTTCGTCTTGGAGGTCGAACCGGTGGACGGCAAGATCGAGATAGCACCTTTTACCGAAGATGGCACGGAGTGGCTGATCTCCGCGCTCGAGCTGGTCAGGGTCGGTGCCCCGCATTGATCCGGCGCCGGCCGGGTCCTCGAAGGATTGCGGCGGCGGCGAGCCAGATCGCCAGCAGGGGAAGAAGGCTTGCGGTCGAATGGGGGAAGAGAAGCTCTCCCACGTTGAAGGAGTGCCAGTTTTCCGGGGGAGCAAGACGCAGGTACGAAAGCGGCGGCAGATAGTCGTCGAGTCCCTGGGGGTTTACCGAGATCTTGCCTTTCAGGAAGTAGGCCAGAACGAAGTCGCGAAGCGGATTGCCCAACCCAGCCGGCACCTCGACTCCGACGGCCGTTATTCCCAGCATGAAGGTGATGGATACCAGAGCGAGCGGGGAAAAGAGCGGGCTCGCTCGCCGCGCAGCCGCCGCGACAGGCAAGAAAAGGAAGGGCAGGCAGGGAACGAGGTAACGGGGCCCCGGCGCCCAGCCGCCCTGCCAGCCGTGGAAAGAAGAGACGAGGAGGAGGAAGGCTAGTGGCACGAGCGCGCAGACGAGAGCCTGTACCCGGTCCCGGCGCAGCAGCTCCGCCATGCCCAGGGGGGCCAGCGCGAGCATCGGGCTGGAGAAGAGAATGCCGTGGCGCGGCGAGAGGAGAAGCGCCGCCATCCGCTCGAGCCTAGGCGCTCCGAAGAAGCGGCCATTTTCGGCCACCATTACGGCGGGATTGGAGTGGGCGTAGCCGGTGGAAAAGGGACTGCCGAAGCAGAGATAGTAATAGATGCCAAGAGCCGCGAGTGCCGGCAGGCTGCCGGCGAAAACCCAGGGGCACAGCCGCTTCTCGCCCTTCCGAAGGCGTAGAGCGAAGGTGACCGCGGCCAAAACGAGGACGGTGCTCAGCTCCAGCGCAATCGCTACGCCGAAGGCCGCGCCGGCCGCCAGCGCATAGGCTGCTCCCTTTTCTCTCGTCCGAGCGGCGTTTACCAGCGCTAAGCCGGCAAAGCTCGAGGCCGCCGCGGGCTGGTGGGCGTAAAAGGCGGTGGCGTAAGGGAAGACGAGGGTCCCGAGCCCGAAGAGGAGCGCCAGCCAGGCACACCGAGCCGCGGTGCCGAGCGAAAGGCCCATCAGTGCTCGGTACACCAGAAACCCCAAAAGCGCGCCGCTCGAAGCATTCACGGCAAGATTTGCGGCGTAAGCGGAGCGCCCGAGTCTCGTGGCCGGTTCGGCTTTGCCATTTAGGCGGTCTGCGATCAGGAAGGCGGGAAGCGCCAAAAACGATAAGCCTGGGCTTTTGTTCGTGTAGTAATGTCCCCCGTGGTAGGCCCAGTCGCCCGTGTTTCGGACGAAGCGATCTATGACTAGACCGTCGCCGCTTGCCAGCGCGCGAGTGAGGTCGAGCCGGGAGTTGGGGTTCCAGCCTCCCCCTTGGAAGAAATAAGCATAAGATACCGCTAGGGTAAGGAAGACGAGTATGCCGGCGTTCCGTTCGCGCACGGCCTGCCGGTTACTACATGGCCGACATGCGCATGAGCATCGGCTGCTTCAGGAGCCAAAGGCTATAGAGGCTAAAGCCGACCATGCCGCAGAGCATCGGAACTTGGCTCAGGCGGGCCCGCTTGGGGTCGGCGAACAACTTCCTTGCGCTTTCGCTTGCGGCCCAGAGTCCGTAAACGTGCCCCACGATTATCATCAGAACCTGTAGATGCCAGAGGGAGCTCAGCGAAAGCAAGGGCGCAGGGAGGGTGTGTGCGGTTCCGAACAGGTTCCATCCCCAGCCGAAGGGGTCGGACGCGAGCTTTGTCACCTTCGGTCCCTCGACCAACAAATGCTCCAAGTTGTGCGCGAGGTGGTAAAAGAGCGCAATCGGGAGAAGCGGGTAGGCGAAACGCAGGAAGGCTTGCTCGTACCGAACGCTGGGATCGGCTGCGAGCCTGCGCCCGAGCTCGACGGTTGCCGCATAAAAGAGCAGGGGAAGGAGAAGGGCAGCCGCCATGCCGAGCGAAAAAGCTCCCAAACGGTTAGCCCCGAGCGCCGATGCCAGCCTCTCGGTCCACTCCTGCCAGGAAGGGGTCATGGTGAGGCCGTGGAAGGAGGCCAGGCTGAGCATCGCTATCGCAAGATAAGCCTCGTCGGCGCGCGGCCGCCTTATGCCTGCCAGGTCCGCCCCCCAGGGGCGAAGGTTCAGCCGCAGGTTGTCGGCCGGACAGGTTTTCAGGCACTCCGAGCAGAGCGTGCAGTAGGTGTTACTAGTGAGGCTACCCGGGAACTCGAACGTCGGGCAGCCGTATCCCCTCGCGTTTCCGTGCCAGCAGTCCTTGCCTCGGCACGTCTTGCACGTGTGCCGGTCGGCGGGTCTCAGCTCGATTCCGGCGAAGAGAGCGTAGAGCCCGCTTATACGTCCTACCAAGCAACCATACCGGCAGAAGGACTTTCGCTCGAAAAGGGCTAGGGAGAGGAAGGTGAGAATCAAAATGAGGAGGCCCAAGTAGGCGGTAAGCCGGGGCCGCAAGCTCACACCAAAGCCGATCTCGATCCAGGTGAAGCCCAAAAAGAGGATCGTGGCAAGCCAAATGTTCCGAAGGGCCCTCGGCCACGGCAGTCCGAGCCCCAGGCCCTGCTCGCGCTTCCTCCAAAGCGCAAGTCTTTCGACCCAGGTGGAAAGCGCATCCCAAGGGCACACGTAACACCAGGCCTTGCCGAAATAGAGGATGAGAATCACGATTCCCGCCCACCAGACGGTCCAGGTGAGACAGGGTGCGATGTTGAGGGCTGGGTTTTGATTACCGAAGAGGCCGGCCGCGATTATCAGGACAAAGGCCGTGACCGTGGCTAGCTGGCCGCCGAATCTCGCCCTGCGCGACGTGGCAAGGGCGCGAAGGAACCGAAATCTCAGAAGGTTGAAGCGCGGCGGGGGATCGGAGCTCCGGGTAGTTGCGCGCGATCGGAGGTCGAAGAGAAGAAAGGAAAGGAGCAAAATCGCGGCGCAGGAGAGATAATAGAGGCCAGAAGGTAAACCCTCCATCCGATGGGTTTCGGCGTCGCCCGAGTGAGGGCAGGGATGGGCGCTTTCGTGCGTGGCGGCACCCGGGGCGAAGGAAGGGTGGGCTGTCTCTTCGCTTACGGCCGCCTCGGCTTCCTGGTGGGAAGCGACGTTTTCGCCGCTCACGCCGGCCTGGGCCCCGCCCGAGACGAAAACGCCAGCTGGGGGAGAGCCGCTTCGCTCGGCAGCGGCCAGAAGCAGGATCACGACCGGCAGGGCGTAGGGCCAGAAGATCGCAGCAAGCCGTTTCATGCCTTCCCGGTGATTCGTTTTACGGCCACTATCGCGCCCACGAAGAGAGCGAGGCCGGCAGCGATGCTTCCCAATAACGCAAGCGGCCTTCCCCGGCTACCGATTACGATGGGCAAGAGAACCCGCTCTTGCCGGGGTGGTGCCCCCCCAATGGTAAGCTCTGCCATGTAAGACCCCTCGACTGCAAAGCTGAGTCGAGCGCGGTAGAGGCCATCTCGGGGCGCAAGCGTCCGGCGCGGGGCCACTTCCCGATCACCCCGAAGCGCCGAGTGCGCGAGAAGCCTCAGGAAGAGGGGGCCTTCGTAAGGTCCTCCACTAGCAGCGTTGCGCACGTAGATCGTGAGATCCACGGGCTTTCCGGCTTGCGGTGTCGGAAGGGTCATGGCGATCTCGTAAGGGCCGCTTTTTGCGGCGTACTCCATGATCCTGTTTCCGCTCTGATCGACCCCGAGAGTTACGTCAACCGGCAAGTGGTCGGCGGCGCAAATCCGGGCAGAAAGCGAAAGCACGCCGCACGCAAGGAGCAAGCAGCCCCCCCTTCTAGCGCCGACGCCGGAGGTTAGGGCACTAGGGAATACAGAAGGTCGTGTCGAAAACGCAGTTGGCACTGCAAAGAAGGGTTCCCCCGCCGGGAAAGCCGCGGCTTTCACACGTCTCGCCGTTCAAGTTAGTGCCGTCGCACAACTCCCCGCAAAAGGAGTCTATCGTGCCGTTTCCGCAAAGCGGCGTGTTGACGCAGCCGCCGGCCCCCTCGTCGCACGAGTCGGTGGTACAGGCGTCGCCGTCGTCGCAGTCGAGTCCCCTAAAACCCGAGCACGCGGGAAGGCCCAAGTTGGCCGCCATGAGCTGTCTAACCCTATCGTTTTGGATGTTTATTAGGCAGTCGACGATGTCGTCTATGTCGGCGACACCGGGGCAATACGCGTTCGGAAAACCGAGTTGGGCCACCGTGACTCCGACGCATTTCTTCTTTATCCGCTGCCGGTTCTTTATCGCGGCAACGGCTATGGTGCGCATGGTTTCTTCCTCCTCCCAGCAGTCCTGAGGTGCGAGCAAGCCTTCCATGATCATCGACTCGCAGTTCGTAAGCGCTCGCAAGACCACCTTGACGTACTTGCTCCCGGTCCGCGCGATCTGATACGCGCAGTCGCTGGAGATGGCCGCCGTGGCGGAAGCGGCCACCAACGCCACGGAACAGGAAAGAATGCTAGCCAGCCGACGCGTTTTTTCCACGGTGCTCCTAAACATGCAGAGACCCTCCCGACCCTTGGATTGCGCCCGCACTCGCTTTCTCCCCTTCCCTACGGAAACAACTGGGGAACCCAAGCCTTGAACAGGTCTCGGACCACAGCCTCGTGGATACTCACTAGGCAGCTCGCCTCTCCGCTGGCGGTGGGCCGAGCCGGGTCGCACGGGTCGATGAATGGCATCACCTCCTCGGGGCAGAATTGCTCTACGGTGCCGATCATGGTATCTCGCGCCACCTCGGCCTTTCTTGCCGAGTTGGCATATTCCGTCCAGCAGTCAACCTGAGGTATCTTGCCCTTGACCATCTTCTTGGCGCAAAGACCTATGGCCCTCAGGTAGCTCTTGGTGGCGCGCAGCGAGCTCCTCAGGATCGTTTCCCGACAGTCCGCGACCAGGATCGAAGTGGAAGAGCCCAGAAAAACTCCCTGCTCGGTCAAAAGCGCCATTTGGCCTCGGCTATTGACCGCCGGTGCGTCCGGAGCAAACCCAGTGAACCTGCGGTTCGCCGGATCCGCAAGCCCTGCCTTGGCCGCAACCACCGTGAAGCTGGCGGGACCGAAGGGCGGGGCGGAGCGAATGATTTCCCCGGGCGCCGCGCCGGGCAGCGGGTCCCCCGCCCGAAAATACACGTTGCCGAGACTATCCGATACCGGGTCACTGAAAAGGTCGGTGGCATAGCTCCCGCCCGTTGTTTCGTCGGGGAAAAAGGTGGTAGCGTCGGCGATCATTTGGATGGTCCCGGGAAGAAAGGGGGGGCCCACGCGATAAATGCCCTGCCCCGATCCGGTAAGAGAATCGCAGTCGTCGGTAGGATCCGTAAGCGCCCTGAAGACCACGTCCCCGCCGTCGTTGATGGCCGGAGGCCCGCAGAATCGTGCTATGGTACCCCCCGTTTCTATCGGGTCACCTTTGGCTGCGGCGATCACGACGTCTCCGGTATCTGCGCTCGCTACGAAAATCGCGTCACAAAAGCCATCGGCGCCAAGGCACGCGGGATCGACATCGGTGCCCGCCACCTGACTCAAGAACGCGATGCTGTTTATCGAATTCATCGCCACCACGCGCCGCATGGTTTCCCAGCCGCTCGAGCGCGCCTTGGCGAGATTCATGAAGAACCCGAGCACACGGCTCATCGTGGGTGCCCCGGTGGTCACCACGGGGGTCGGCACCGCACCGAGTTCGTCGGGGAGAAAGACTACGGCTTCCAGCAATGCCCGCCAGTAAGAGACACCAGTGTGGCTGCTCGCGATCTGCCCGAACTTGCTGAAACAAGGCGAGCCGGCGAGCAAGATCTGATCCACGCTTCTATTGTTTTCGAGAATCCCTTGAATGGGCTCGCCGGGCCCCGAGCAGGAGCTGTGATATACCCCTGGCCCTCGGCTAAGCGGCAAATCATCCAGGGTCTGGAGCGTTCCTATCCCAGTGTTGTGTCCCTGGTTCGTAACGTAGGCGAGCTCGAAACCGGGCTGTTTGGTTTGAACCAGCACCTCGCATTGCGCCCCCACCGGACACTCGGGGTTGGTTGCGCCGGCCACTAGCGCCTTGAACGCTATGCGGCCGGAGTTGCTTATGCTCGGCTGGAAGAAGGCGGTGAATGTTCCTCCGACTTCTGCCGGTGCCGCATCTCCCGAAGACGCTACCTCGAAGAACGCAAACTGCGCCCTGGCTTGACCGGGGAGCGATAGAACCAGCGCAGTCGCCACGCTCGCCGCTGATCTCGCTAGGTGCCTAAACCGCATGGATCCTCCACTGGGTGGTTCTACCTCTTTCCTCCTCGCTTCACGGCAGCGGGAAAGATCTGCCCACCGCGTCGAGAAGCTCCCCAATTCTCGGAGACTGCTTCTCGGCAAGCTGTTCAGCTCTCCTCTGGTGCTGGATGCGGATGCAGTCGGCCAGATCCGCGGCCGAAGATAGACTCGGGACGCCGAGCGAGTCGCACTGTGCCGCTTCAGCCAAGTATCCTAGACCCGTAGGATCTAGTATGTGGCTTGGGAGCAGAGGAGCAGCACCGCAGTTCTTGACGATGGTATTCCTGAGCTTGTCGGCGAGGCCCTGGCCCGGCGGAAGGGTGATCTTGCCGATCGCCTTGTCGCATTTGCTCTTCGCTTTGTTCACGCATGTCGGATCGGTCGGCTTTTTCTGGATGCAATCGCGGACCGCACCCGCGCAGGTCTGAAGGCTCTTTAGGACCCCGAGCGCGAACTTCGCGCCCGCCTTCTTGATCGTCTGCTGGCACTTGACGGCGGCTTTGGCCACATCGGGATTTTGCAGGCCCGCTCCGCCGCCGTTGGCGCCGGCCTCCAGGCACGGGAACTGCTGGTTTGACGCGCCCGCACCGAAAAGGAGATCGAGCATTTCTGCCGCTCTAGGAGCCTCCTTGGCGAACATCTGCTCTAGCCTGCATTCGTGCTGCAAACCTAGGCACTCGGCCACATCGTCTATCGTGGCGGGGTTTACGAATCCGAATAGAGCGCAGCGGTCCGCCTCTCTCGCCGCTCCATGCCCCAGCCCCTGGTTGCTAAGGAGATGGATAGGATCGAGTTGCGGCGGATCGCCCGGCTTCTTCGGGCCGCAGGCCTTGAGAATATTGATCCTTAGCTTTGCCTCGTCCCCCTTCCCTGGGTTGGTAAGAGAGTCGAGCTGCTTTTGGCACTTAGCCCGCGCCTTCAGGATGCACTCTGTATCGCCCGGCTTTCTCTGAACACAGGCAAAGGCGGCATCGACGCACTTCTCCAAGCGCTTTAGCTTGGCCGAAGCAAAGACCCCTCCCGCTTTGCTCATTGCCTTCTCGCACTTCACCGCCGCTTTGGCGGCGTCTCCCGAAAGTCCCGTTCTTCCGCCGTTCGCCCCGGGAGCGCAGTCGGAGTCTCGACTGTCGATCTGGCCGTCGCCGTCGTTGTCGATGATGTCGAAGCAGTCCTCGGTAACGGGCGTGGGCGAAGGTGAAGGCTGAGTAGTGGTCGTCGTGGTGCTGGTTGTCGTCGTAGTGGACGTGCTCGTGGACGTACTCGTGCTCGTGGTGGTAGTCGTAGTCGTTGTCGTGCTGGTTGTCGGACTGGGGCTCGAAGTCGGTGTCGGAGGAAGCGTTGTCGTTGTACTGGTTGTGGTCGTAGTAGTCGTTGTCGTTGTAGTCGTTGTCGTCGGCGAAGGTGTCGGAGTAGGCGTCGGTAGCGGAGGCAAGGTTGTCGTCGTCGTGCTCGAAGTCGTCGTGGTGGTGGTCGAGGTCGTGGTGCTCCCGCCACTTACGCAGATATCGCCGGGGAGCTTGTCGTAGAGGATCGAACCCAAGTCATCCGGGGGGTTTCCGTCGCCGTCTTCGATCGAAATCGTGGAGCAGCCGGCAGTTTTGAGGACCCCAAAGCACGCCGTTAGCATCGTGGCATCGGCCCCGAGGTTGTCACCGAAAAGCGACGTTGAAGCGGAGCCCATTCGGCCGGGGGCTTTGAATGGGTTAGGCGTGAAGAGACTAAGGGTTTGACTTGACATGTTAACCGGCACGAGGTCGGCCGGGTCGAAGGTGAGATCGATATCGGTCGTGCTTACCGAGATGGCATTGCTCGTCTTCACGCTGACACAGCCCTGCGGTGTGCATTTTCCCGCCGCCACGCACTTCCCGATGGGATTTGGAGACTCCTTACACTGGCTGTCGGCGGTGCATGCCGTTCCGACCTTCGGTCCTACAACGCACCAGCCCTGCGCGCACTCGGAGTCGCCGGAGCAGAGGACATTGGGATTATTGCTGCAACGGGGTTGATCGCCTGGGTCCACGGTCGTCCCGGCGACCGAGAGCGTGGTATCCGCTGCCACAGCCCAGGGAGCGGACCAGAGAAGCGTGAGCGCAGTCATGAACACCGTTGCCCGAGCGCGATTCGTTTTCATTTTTTTACCTCTTTTCCAGTGAATCTGGTTCTCACCTCGAAACCTTTCCTCAAGGGCAGCAGGCTCCGAGCGGAGTGCCGCTCTTCGGAATTAAACTTACGAAGATTCCAAGCGAGCTAAGCGCGTCGTTGGGATCGATCCGGCCGTTCATGTCCCAGTCGGCGACAGAGAGCCTGTAGCTATTGGTATTGCACGGAGCCGGAAAGTCGGGATCGCCGCACAGGCCTACGAAGAGGCAGAGCTGGGCCAGCGCGTCATTCGGGTCCGGCTGGTTAGGGCCGCCGCTGCAATCGACGTCCCCCAGGTTCGAGCACTTGACCT
The DNA here is from genome assembly GCA_037446155.1 of Myxococcales bacterium. Classification (GTDB taxonomy): domain Bacteria; phylum Desulfobacterota; class Binatia; order UTPRO1; family JBBIJE01; genus JBBIJE01. The sequence goes on from JBBIJE010000015.1 coordinate 63,962, forward strand.
TGAGCCGGGGTATGCAGAACCCGTTAAGGCAGGACTCCGTGGTGCATTCGCTTCCGTCGTCGCAGGGATTGCCGTTCGGCTCGGCGCGGCAGGTGGCGTCGCAGCAGTCGCCACCTAGGGTGTTTCCGTCGTCGCAATCCTCGCCCACCTGGATTATCCCATCGCCGCACTCAGGGCAGGCCGGGAGCGCGGGGTTATGGGTAAAAGTAGCGGGCGGCGTGAAGCTCGCACCGCTCATTCCGGGCGCGGTGGTGCGGTAGAAGATATCTATTGTCCCCGGCACCGTTCCGTTGGCGTTAAAAATCCCCGCCAGCGTCCCCGTGTCGTGGACGGTTACTTTTATGAGGGAGCCCGGTGCTTGGCCTCGCGCCAACACCTCTGCCGTCGGATCGCTGGTCACCGTGCAGCCGTCTACGATGATCGGACCGGCCTTCCCTGCCCTGGGCGAGCTGGCCGAGCCGTCCGACTCCAGTATGACCTTGTTGCCGAGCGTCAGGTTCTGTCCCGCCGTAAGACGGATGTCGCCACCCGCCCCACCTCCCGCAAGGCTCCTTGTGTCCAAGACGAGGCTTGCGGTCGTCGGGCTTGCGATCGTCAGGTCGTTGCCGGCAAACACCTCGAGCACTCCTCCACCACCATCTTTTCCCGCGACGGCGATGCTGCTTGCTACGTTTACGTCAGCGCTAGAAAAGATGATCACCTCGCCACCGAAGATCTGCCACCCACTGGAGGCGATTCCCCTGCCGTCGGCGAAAATTTCGTCCAGGACGTTGAGTGTGCGCCCCGCCGTAAGAGAGAGCGCGCCGCCGCTACCTCCGCTCTCTCCGAAAGTCCGAAGCTCACCCGACCGAAAATCCAGATCCCTCCCGGCTTCGATATCGACCTCGCCGCCATCGAAGGATCCCCCGCTGCAATCGATCGCGACCGCGTTGCTCGAGTTTATGAGAACGTCGCGGCCAGCGAACATGGTCACCTCCCCTCCACTGGTATCCACCCCTACCGGGCTTGCATCGAGCTTACCGAAGAAGTTGATGTCGTTCATGGCCAGCCAATCTGCGAAACCCGCGTCGCCACAGGCTCCGTCTTCGCTGCATCCGCCCGTTCCCCTGATGCCCACCAAAACCCCGGCATTCAGGAATATGCTCCCGCTGCTAGCCTCCACCGCGATCTCTCCGCCCCCCCCTCCACCGTTTAGATCGAACGTGCCGCTCATCGTGACATCCCCACTGTTTGACACGAGCGCGATGAACCCGCCCTCCGACTGACTTCCCCCGGTCGCCAGCAGTTCGCCGCCAGCGCTCAAGTTCCCTTCCGCCTCCACCAATATGAACCCACCGGAGCCATCTGTGCTCGACCCTTTAGCCCAGATCTTGCCGGTGGTGGTAAACGCTCCTCCCGCCTTCATGACAATCTCGCCCCCGAGCAGATCGTTCGAGACGTCGATCTTCCCGGCGACGGTGATGTCTGTCGTCGTCTCTATGGTTATGCGCCCACCGATGATAGTGCTCGAACCCGTGGCCAAGATCTTGCCAGTGCTGGAGACACTCAAGGAAGCCGCCTTGATCGTGTACATGCCTCGAGATCCCGACGCGGCGTCGAGCGTTCCCGTTACGACCAACGCGCTCGTCCCGAAGTCCAAAACGGAGTTGGGTGTTATCACATGCGTGCCCGTGACGGTGCACACGGGTGGAAGACCCGGACAGATGTCGTTTGCCGTGGTCGCGCGCGCGCGCGAAGGTAAAAACACCGCCGCCGCCGCGACCGCGGTTAGTCCAAGGACCAGAGAAAGGCACCGCGGCGCCTTTTCTCCGATGCGACCAGTTTCCGTGCTCGTCATGTCAGGTTGACCTCCGCATAGGCTGTTCCCGGTGCAGGCGTCACTCGCTTCCGCCTCTCGTCTCCTGGGTGGCCAAGCCGCGCCCTAGTTCCATGGCCCACTCCCTCTCCCGCCAGCGCTTGCGGAACCTCCATAGCCCCGCCAGCATCCCCGCGCCCCAAGCGACATGTACGGTAGTGAAAACCAATGGCAAAATGCAGCCGACTCTAGCCCCGTTTCTGCGCACCGCCGTTGCCGCGACGGCGCTAGCGCCTGCCCCGTAACAGGCAGCGATCAGTGCCAATGGTGCTCTGCCCCAGCCACCCGCTGGCCACAGGCAAAGCGAGCCGACAAGCGCCAGGACAAAGAGCGGGGGTACCGCATGGCGCCAACTCATCGTCTGCGGGTGCTTCTGCAACACCCTGGCCTTGTAATAGCCGTACCGCCAATATTGTCGGGCCAGTGAGCACAGCGTCGTGCGGTTTCGATAGAGCGAGCGGATCCGGGGGCACATGACCACCCGCCCGCCCGCTCTGCGCACGCGGTAGTTGAACTCGTCGTCTTGGTTGCAAACCAGCTCCTCGTCGAACCAGCCGACCGCTTCGAAAACCGAGCGGCGGAAAACCCCCATGTAAACGCTATCGACTTCCCGCTCCCGATCCCCGTAATGAAAATAGGAATTGCCGATACCGAAGCGGCTCGAGGTCGCCACCGCGATCGCATCTCCCACGACCCCCCCACCCGCGCACCGCATCGGGCCGCCGACGACTTGCGCCCCCGTGCGCTCCAGACACTCGACGGCGCGCCTCACGTAATCCGAAGCCACCTCCGTGTGCCCATCCACTCTCACGATGATCTCTCCCCTGGCGGCACGAATGGCTCGATTGAGCGCTGCCGGGACTATCCGGGTCGGATTGTCGATGATTCTTACGCGGCCATCGCGTTCTGCGATCCGCTCCACTTTGGCTCGGGAGTCATCCGTCGATTGGCCGTCGGCGACTAACACTTCCATGGAACCTTCAGGATAATCCTGGCTCAGCACCGAACGCAGGCACCTCTCGATGGTCGGGCCCTCGTTCCGCATAGGGATTACGATCGAGACGCGCGGCCAGGTACGGTTCTCATCCACGATCGCTTCCCTCCCCCTCGTTGTCAAGCACCCGCCGGTAGAGCCGGCTTGCGGCCCCGACCATCGCTTCTAGGCTGAATTTTTTTCGTGCCGTTTCTACTGCCTGCCTGCCGATCTCCTTCGCCTTGGACCGGTCCTTGAGCAGGGCCTCCGTTCGCATGACCAAGTCGGAGACGCTCCCTGGAGGCACGAGGTATCCCGTGAGTCCGTCTTCGATGATCTCGGCGCAGCCGCCTACTTCCGTAGCGACGACCGGCACACCGCTAGCCATTGCCTCGAGCACGGCGTTGGGAGTCCCCTCCCAGTCGGAGGTGAGCCAGAACACGTCCAACTGTCGCATGAACTCCGGGATGTCGGTCCGCGGGCCGAGAAATTCCACCTCGTCGCCGACCCCCAGGCTTGCGGCCCGGAACTTGGCCGCCGCCAACTGGCTACCGCCTCCGGCAACCAGGAAGCGGCACTCGCCTATTCTGCGGCGCAGTTCCGCTGCCGCCTCCACGAAGAGAAACGGGTTTTTCTGAAGCTCGACCCGTCCCACGGTGCCAATTACTACGGGCCCGCCGTTCGCGCTTTGCCGCCCGTTGGTGAGCGGGAAAAAGCGGCGCGGGTCGACGCCGTTATAGATGACGACGATGCGCTCCGTCGGGGCTCCGTAAACTTCGCCGATGTAGCGGGCGACGGCGCGCGAGTTACACACGATGGCGCGGCTTGCTCGGAACGCCGCTCGATTGAGAGCACCCAGAATCCCGGGGTCGCGCTTGCAGTTGCGGGCCGAGGTAATGAGAGGAATGCCGCCCACGAGCTTCGTCGCGAGCAGGCTGTAGCGATTACCGATGAAGAGGAAGGAGTGAACGAGCTCTGCTCCATCGGAGCGAAGGCTGCGCGCCAGCTTGAGCGCCCGCAGAAAATCGGCGCCGGTGGGGATCTGCGTGACCGCTATGCCCGCCTCCTTGAGCAACCTTCCGTAAGGCTCCATGCGCGCCGACAGGCAATACACGTGCGGCTCGAACGCCTCTTCGCGCGAAAGCCCTGTGGCCAGCTCGAAAAGCTGCCCCTCGCCCCCACCCAAGCCGAGCTGACCGATCACCAAAGCTATCTTCCTCTTGGCCGGCGTCATTCCACGTACCCAAGCGCGCGCAGCGCCTGCATTCGCCCCGGATCGAGAAAAACTTCGCCCAGATCCGCCCCCAACTGTTCGCGCCTGCTCCATGTCTCGCGCATCCACTGCCCGAGATCGCGAGCGAGAGCCAGGCTGCCCGCTCCTTCTTCGGGTTGGGTTTCCCCGGGATCGCTTGCCAGGTCATAGAACTCCTGGCGCGGGAAGTTGAGCGACTGAATGAGCTTGCGATCTCCTTTTCTTACCGCGACCTGAAGATTGATGTTCTGCTTCACGTAGAGCTCGGATACGAGCGTCCGGGGCGGCAGGGGGCCTCGACCGGTCGCGGCGGGAATTAGGCTAATACCCTCGGTGCCCTTGGGTGGAGCTTGCCCGAGAGCGGCGAGGATGGTAGGGAGCGCGTCCACGATGCTTACCGGGTCCTCGACCCTCGAGCCTTCCGCGAGCCGGCCCGGCCAGTTCAGGATGAGGGGCACGCGAAGCACCTCCTCGTAAAGTGTCCGATGGTGGCCCTTTCCGCCGTGCTCGAAGAACTCGTCACCGTGGTCGGCGGTGAGAACGATGAACGTGCTCTCCAAGAAGCCGAGTTCCTGCATGATATCCAAGACTCTTCCGATGTGGTCGTCGGTGAAGCGAATCTCCCCGTCATAGAGCGCGAGCAGGTGATCGAGATCGCGCCTGGGCATGCCCGGCCTTATCCTCGGGTCGGCATGAAAACGCCTGCCCGTGATCGAACCGTCGTAACTCGGGTCGAACATGCTGTCGTAAGGGGCCGGCGGGCTGTAATCGTAGTGAACGTCGAAGTAGTGGAGGAAGAGGAAAAAAGGCGGTTTGGCGGTCTGCCGCAGCCACTTTTCGATCGCGGGCGCCAAAAGGGGGGCGCTCAGAGTCGCTTGAGCCCGCATCCTCGACTCCCGATCGGGCGTGAAGGGAACACTGAAGTCATCGTAGAGGTCGAAGCCGCGGTCGAAACCGAAGCGGGAGCTCAACCAGGGAGCCGAGACGAATGCCGCCGTCTGGTATCCTATGCCTCGCATGACCTCCGCCAGCATGGGGACCGACGCGGGGATCCTGCGCGCCTCTCTCACTCCGTGGCCCAAAAGCGAGCGGCCGGAGAGAAGCGATACGTGGGCCGGTAGCGTCCACGAGGTCGTAGACCAAGCGTTGGTGAAAAGAACACCGCGTCGGGCCAGGGCGTCGATCCTGGGGGACGTGTCCCGCGGGTTGCCGTAACAGCCGAGTCGGTCGGCTCGAAGGCTGTCTATGGAAATGAGAAGCACGTTGGGCCGCGATAAATTGGGGTCGAGAGGTTGGGTATGCGCCTTGCTCGGGGGCTGGGAGGCGTGGCCCCTTGGGACCTCGGAAACAGCGGCGCTCACTCCCCAGGTCAGGGCACAAACGAGAAAGAGCGCGGACGAGCGGCGCCGACTGTCGTCCTCGAGCCGAAGCCGAATCGAGGCGGCGAAACATAGCGTCGCGCAAAGCGCGAGCACAAAACAAGAAGCCAGGGTGCCGTCCCAGATGAAGTTCCTGACCGCTAGGGTTACCACCGAGCTGAACGAATAACGAACCGGCAATTGCACCGAGGCGATCCATCCGATCAATTCCGTTGCGAAGCCGAATACCGCGAGCATGCCAAGGACTCTGCGCGCAGTGCACGGCCTGCCGGCTAACGCGACGAGCCAGCCGGCTACGATTCCCACAAGGGCTCCTACGGGGAGGGTTACCAGCACGAGATCGCGCCCCAGAAAGAGCGAGTCGAAGAGGTCAGGTCCGTACGCCGAGGAAAGCGGCGCGGGCATCCAAGCTGGGCCCGCGGTGTTCCGCAAGGCCGCGTAGAGCTCGGTGAGAAAGTTGAACATCCTGGTTTCGGCGAGCGGCTGGGGCGCGATAACGCTTCCCCACCACAGGACGGTAAGAAAAGCCATTTCCAGCAAAACCAGCAGCAGGGAGAAGGAGATGCCGGCGATCAGCCCCGCACAGGTAGCGTGCCAAAACCCACCAGACCTCGTTGCGTTACCTGGTGCCTTGCCGCTCACTGAGGGTTGTTTGCCTTCGGCCACCTCTAGTCCTCGATGTACCCGAGCTCCGCGAGCTGGCGCTTGACCAGCGGATCGAAGTCGGGCTCGCGACTCAAAGCTCCTTCTGGCGATCTGCGCGCCGCGAGCCAGCCCCCCAACTTCTCGCGCAAGTCGGCCACGAGTTCCGGGTTTTCGGCTGCGATGTCGCGATTCTCGCCGGGGTCGTTTTGGAGGTCGAAGAGAAATTCCTGCCCGTCGCTTTGCCAGATGTACTTGTGGGTGCGGGTCCGAAGAGCCCTTCGACGGACGTCGTGCACCCTGCAGTCGAAAAGCGGATACCGCTCCCTGAAGACGCGAAGGTTAGGGCGGAATTTCTCCGATACCGTGAAAGTACGATCCGGCGCGACCAAGCCGCCGCGGTCGGCTAGCGCCATCCCCTCGACCGGAGGCGGTTCGATCCGAAGCAGGCTGCCAAGCGTTGGCAGGATATCCACGGTCTGCGCCAGGGCGTCCGAGACGACACCCACCGGGACAAGCCCAGGGCAGCTCATAATGAGCGGCACCCTGAGGAGCGTGTCGTAGAGCACGAACTTGTGGCTCATGAGGCCATGGTCGCCCAAGTTTTCCCCATGATCGGCGGTGATCACGAAGAGGGTCCGTTTCAGTCGGCCGGCGGACTCGAGGATCCGCTCGATCTTGCCGACGAGAGAATCCGCGTACCTAATCTCGCCGTCGTAGAGCGCGGTCAGGATCTTGAAGTCTTCCGCACCCATCTCCACGTAGCCGGCGATGTACTTGTTGCAATCCTGATTGACCGACTTTACGCGGCTTCGCGGCACGCCGTTCAGAAACAGCCGATCGTACGGTCTCGGAGGGTGGTACTTGAGGTGAGGCTCGTTAAGGTGCACGAAGGCGAAAAATGGCTTTTCTTGCGGAACCTCGCTTAGCCAGCGAGCAAAGGCCCGAACCGACCTTCGTCCGCCGGAATCCCTGCGGCCAAGCGCAGCGTCGATGAGCTTCTGGGAGAAGAAATACTGCCGGGTCAGCTTTTTAAACCGCGGCCGATGGTCGAAAAAGAATTCGAAGCCCCTCGCTAAGCCGGTCTCGACGATCCAAGGGTTGGCGCAAAACCCCGCTGTCGCGTAGCCCGCGTCGCGGAGCATCTCGGCCAACGTGGGAATATGGGGCTCGAGTCTTCTGTGCTCATCTGTCGCTCCGTGGCTGGAGGGATAAAGACCGGTAAAAAGAGAAGCGTGCGAAGGCAGAGTCCAGGGCGCGGTGGTGATCATGTGGGAGAAGCGCACACCCTGCGCCGCCAGCCTGTCTATGTTCGGCGTTGTTGGAAAACGGTACCCGTAACAGGAAAAATGGTCCGCCCGCGCGCAGTCGAGAAGAATCAGGAGCACGTTCTCTCTGGGGTTTGGGTAAATCATTTACAAATCAGCAGCGCTGAGTGCCGACCGGGGATTAACTCCCGTCTTGGGTGCCTAACTTTCACCCCAGCGGCCGGGCCCCCTAAGCCATGGTTTGGGGCTACGCCCGCGCTCCCCGGGGGCAGCCCACTGCGGCACTATAGCGAACCCAATTACAGGGACCGGTTGGGCCGGACAATAGACCGGAAGGGTTCAAAACGGGTCTAGGCCCTAGGTACCGCTGAAGCAACCATGGGCTGGCGAGGAAAGATCGGTATGTTCCCGAGTCAAGCCATGCGCTTAGGCCTCGGCAGATGGCACTGCACCGCCCGGAGGAAAGAGCCTCTCGTTGACGGTGGGCGAGTACCAATATCGTGGAAACAACGGTCGGGCGAAGGGGTGGCGTTCCCGACAACAGATGGCTTGAGCGCGACTGTGAGATCGGCGGGGGCTAAGGATTGGGGATTGTGGCGTCGAGGAACTTGAAGTACTCCACGTCGTCGTCGGGGAACTCGAAAATGTCCCCGTCCGGGCCTCGGATAGTATCCGGGCCCGGCTTTATCCCGGATATGTCCACTCCAGGGTCGGTGCTGTTGAACGCAAACGTTGCTGTGTCGCTGCCCGTTCCGCCGCGGATCTGATCGACTTCCACTTGGCCCTCGATTTCTTCTGCCCTGCCGAGCTCGATGACGTCGTCGTTTGGGCCAGAATCGACCGAGTCATTGCCCCTGTTCGGGGTAACGAGGTCGGTGCCGCTTCCCGCAAGAATGCTGTCGTCGTCGGCCCCCCCTCGCAAGATATCGTTGCCCGATCCTCCGTCCATAACGTCGCTGCCCGGCCCCCCGATGATTACGTCGTCTCCATTCCCCCCGTTTAGCGTGTCGTTTCCCTTCCCCCCGATTATCCCATCCTGCCCGTCACTGCCGTTTATGGTATCGTCGTCCTCCCGACCTTCGATGATATCCGACCCGCTTCCACCGGTGATCAGGTCGTTCCCCAGTCCCGCGGACACGACGTTCTCCCCCTCGCCGGCAGCAATTGTATCCGCGCCATGGCTTCCTAGGATCGCGTCATCGCCCAAACCCCCATCGATGTTGTCATTTCCCTTGCCGCCGCTGATACTGTCGTTTCCGTCGCCCCCCTCGATCAGGTTCGCGTCGCGCGAGCGATCGGCGCTGATGATATCGTTACCCGCTTCCCCTTTCAGTACGTTAAGGCCTTTGCTTCCCTCTATTATGTCCGGCCCGTCTCGTCCCTCGAGGGTGTCGTTACCTTTCCGACCCTCGAGGATGTCGCTTCCCGCCGTGCCGATAAACACATCATCGAAGTTCGTGCCGACGCAAATGGGAGGGCAAGTCGCGGGAACGATCGATTGTGCCCACGCCGTGCTGCCCGGCATGCAGAGCAGCCCAAATACGATCGGCAGTTTCGCCAGCCTCACGGTGCGAAGGTACATATCTCTACCGTTCCGTCGAACTTGTATACGTCGTTTCCACCCGAGTCGGGGCCGATCACGTAGTCGGGGCAGTTGTTGACCACCCCCTGAGCGGGGTCGTCTTGAAAACCGAAGTCGGCCGTATCCGACCCCGCCCCACCGAAAACGAGATTGATTTCCGCGTCACCGTCGACATTCTCCGGATAGTCTCCAAGGACAATCGTATCGTTTCCATCTTCCCCAAAAATTATGTCGCTTCCCACCCCGCCTCGCAGGACATCGTCGCCAGCCCCCCCCCTCACTACGTCGTCGCCAGGGCCGCTTCCGATGGTATCGGCGCCGTCGCCTCCCGAGACTATGTCCCAGCCGTCGCCCGACGAGATTGTGTCGGCGCCGTCGCCGCCGTCGATGATGTCCTGTCCCTTGTCCGATGTGACGACGTCGTCGCCGGAACCGCCGACGATTATGTCGCCAGTCCTACCGCTCCGGAGAATGTCCGCACCCGGTCCCCCATCGAGCAAGTTGCGGCCCCGGCCCCGTTCGACGAGCTCGTCGTCTCCATCCCCGCCGAACAGCAGGTCGTTCTTGCCATTGCCTTCCGCGTTATCGCGGCCATCGCCGGCGGAGATCAGGTCCCTGCCGCCGCCCCCGAAAATATCATCGCCCGCTGCCGAGCCGGTAATTTCGTCGTTGCCGCTCGTGCCGATGATCGTAGCTGCCTGGAGAACGCCGACATAGGGGAAAGTCAGGACCGCGCTGATCGCTGCTCCTACAAGCAGAGCCCCCGTCCGCGTGAGGCGCAACCTTCTCACGGTTCCCTAACCTTCACCACAGGGCCGATCAGTTGTGCCTCGCGAGCGTCAAAGAGGCAGAGCCGGTTCGGCTCGTCTACGCACTCGCCGTCAGGCGCGCAGCTCGAGCTTTCGGTGCAGAGCGTCCCATCGTTGGGGCCCCCGCGGCAAATCATCCGCCCCGGATCGGCCTCGAAGACGAGCACTCCCCAACGCCGCGATGTCAGAGGCCGCGAGCTTGCGCCCGGACCGCGTATGATGAGCTGTCCGAGAACACCGCCGCGAGCGATGTCGAAGAAGAAAATCGATTGATCGGGGTTGCCATGGCTGGGTATCAGGTCGCAGGTAGATTCGAACGCGACAAATGTTCCCTTCGAAGAGACGATCGGTTGGTTGTTCTCGCAAGCCTGGGTGTGGGTAAGTTGCGCGAAGCCGGTTTTCTCGTCCCAGAGGAAGATCTCGCGGTTGAGGTCGGGGTTCTCGCCCGTAAGGTCGGCGTCTGACATGAACGCGACGACCCGTTTTTTACTCTGAGCCGGCTCCTCGCTCACGGTTGCGTGGACGCATGCGCCGAAGGGGCAGTCGGAAGGGGCCCCGCAGGCCTGCAAGTGGTGGGGACCTCCCTGGCATCTGTCGCTCGAGGAGTCGATCCGAGTGATCTGCGTTACGCTATCGAACGTTTTCACGATTCGATAAATCTGGCGGATCCCGAGCGGATTAGGCTCGAGGAGGCTGCCGGTCGAGCTGAACGCCGTGGCCCTCGTCGAGAAGTTGACGCTGCGACCCACGATGCTCTCTCCGTCGGGAGCCGTCGTAATCTGTTGGAGCGCTCCCGAGCGGTGGATCCAGAGAAAGAGCTCGCGCGAGCCGTCCGCGTTCCCGCAAGATCCTCCGGGACAGTTGACGTCGCTCCCACAGGGCGCCCCAACGAAAAGGCCACCTGCACAGGTCCCGCTGGCCAGGTCACCGGGAGAGTCGAAGACCAGAAGGTTGCCCCGCATAGCTCTCAGATTAGGGTGCAGATTCTTGACGGTTTGGCTCGCAGTATCTGCCGTTCGGCTAACCTGGTTGAGTATGCGCCTCTTGAGGTCGAAATGGAAGACCTCCCTGTTGTGGTCAGTATTACCACAAGTGCCCCCTGCGCAATCGGCGTCGGTCTCGCACTGAGTGATGGGGTCGAAGAGACCGCCGGGAATCGTTCCTTCGCAAAAACTCGCGTTTGATACGAACGCAAGAAACCTGCCGCTGCCATTTGTCGTTGGCATCTCGTTGATGATGGCGATACTCGAAAAGTCGTTTTCTGAAGTGTTGGTCACCTGCTGGAGAGACATCCGTAGCGCAGTATCTTGATCGCTACCTTTCTTGAGGGCTTTGAGGAAAAGCTTGCGGCTGAAGACGTAGATCTCTCTATTGCGGTCGGGGTTGAGTCCCAAGTAGTCGGCGGTGGATTCGAAAGCGACATGCTTCGCATTGACGCTGATGGTTGCGTTCTCTCCCTCGAAGCAAGAGAGATCCTCGAGTTCGCAGTTGAAGCAGCCGTCATCTGGCAGATTGTTGCCGTCATCGCACTCCTCGGGTGGGTCTAGGACGCCGTCGCCGCACTCTACAGAGGAAGTGCAATCCGGCTCGCAGCCGTCCCCGGGTATCGAGTTTCCGTCGTCGCACTGCTCGCCGCACGCAGGCTGCACGATCCCATCGCCGCAGGAGGCGCCTCCGATACAGGTGCCGCCATTGCAAGTATCGGCCGTGGTGCATGCGTTTCCGTCGTCGCAAGGCGAGGAGTT
>JBBIJE010000016.1:0-22604 GCA_037446155.1 Myxococcales bacterium
ACTCAGTCCCTCTCGTTTTTCCGCTGGGCGCGGGGCGCGACCGTCTCTTTCCTCAGTGTAGCGAACTCAAAAAGGAGGCCACCCGCTCGTTGAATTTCTCCGGTTCCTCGAGGTGCGGTGCATGGCCGCTATTTTCGAAGGTCTCCAAGGTCGCGGTGGAAACCAGATTGGCCATGAAGCCTGCTGCTTCCGGGCGCGTAATCTGATCGCGCTCTCCCTGACAGAGCAAAACCGGGCAGTTGATTTCGTGAAGCGATTCACTTTCGTCGCATTCGAGGATTGCTTCCGCGAGGGCACGAGCAGCGTGCGGGGGGGTCTTGGCAGCCTCGGCGTTGGCCCAAGCTATCAAGGACTTTTTCGCGTCGGGGATGAACAAACGCTTGGCGTAGCCTCGGATGAACCTGCGATAGTCGCGATCCAGCTCTCGTAACAACCGGTGGCTTTCCTCCTGACTGAGCCCGTGCTCGTAACTTGGGTCCGCAAGCGTTTTCGGGTTGGTCCCGACCAGCACGACCCCCTTTACCTGCGCCGGCACCTGTTTCAGGAGCGAGAGGGCCACCACCCCTCCGAGGCCCCAGCCCACCACCGCAAGCTCCTTGACCCCTACGGCCTCCATCACCCGTCTCACGTCACGTGTCAGGATGCTCGTCGTATAGGCGCCTCGGGGCTTGGAGGAATCTCCGTGGCCGCGAAAATCGAGGGTCAATACCTGGTAGCCCCGCCGCAGGGCCCCCACCTGTTCCTTCCAGAACAAGCTCGTGGTGAGCCAGGTATGCAGCAAAAGGACAGCCGGCCCGGTTCCGGACCGCTCGAAATGAAGGTTGATCCCCGCGTTTGCCACAAATGCCATTGCCGACCTCGTAATGCCACAGCGGGGTTAAAAGCTAGCCTCCGCTCGGCAAAAATACGTTCCGTCCGCTCGCCACGTCGTGCCTGACAGTGCCCCGCGTTCCGACCATCTCTCGGCTTTCCATCGCGACGAGAATGTCGCGCTCGCCAGGGGTGTTGGCCAAAAACCGCCGCCCGTCCTCCAGCCTGCCGACCACGATCCCGGTTTTAGGGTGCCCTTCGCGATCGTGGACGACGGTGTAGGTTTCGATAACGGCCTGCCCCTCGGCTCGTTCCGCCACCGCGCACGAATCCACTGGTCCGTCTTCTCTTCTTGCCTCGGCTAGCTCGTGCGCGCTAGGCCCGCCGGTCGGCTCGCGCGCATAGATGCCGACGGCGTGCTTGGCGAAATACCACCCGAGCGCCCACACGAAGCCCAGGTTGCCTCGACCGCACCGAAGCTTCTCGCAGAGGGTAGCGACTGCATGCATGGTATAGTTGTTGCCCGGCCCGCCGAAATAGGGAAGTCCGCCCGTTACTGTCGCAACCGGCTCCCGCTCGAGATCCAAGCCTATCTCGCGTGCGGCGATCTGCGGCGCAACAGGGAAGCAGCTATAGAGGTCTATGAGGTCGATTTCTTCTATCGCCACGCGGGCCTGCTGCAGTGCCGAGCGAGCGGCGCGTCCAAGCGCAGGGGAAGAGGTAAAATCGGGCCGCTCCGATACGTTGAAGGTATCCTGCGCATCGCCCCAACCTACGAGGTATACCCACTTACTGCGGGGCACTCCGACCCGACGCGCTAGGTCGACGGTCGTCATGATTACGCACGCGGCTTGATCCACGGCGATGATGGCGTTCATGAACTTGGGATACGGGAACGCTATCATGCGGTTTTCCGGGGTGACCGTCCCGATGGTCGCGGCATCCTTTCCGTCTCTGAACCAGGCGTAGGGATTTTCCTTCGCCACGGCGGCAAAACGGGCGCACAAACGAGCGATCCGTTGCCGATGCTCGGCTAGGCCGAGTTCGAGCTTGGCCCGCAACGCGTTCTCAAACAGGGGAAAAACGCGAGCCGGTAGGGTGGCCTCGTGCGCGGCCTCGAGCGGGCCCCAGCCCGGCCGGCTGTCTCCCACAACCGTATCGGTTTGTCCCGCGCCAGCGCGTGCCGTCCAGGGAAGCTTTTGGCACGCTCGGGCGGCGAGGCGCACGCTGTAACCTGCTTCGGCGCCCACGAGCAAAGCAGCTTTTATTCTTCCCGCGATCAAGTCTTGCGCCGTCCGATTGATGAGCCACTGCGGCGTGTTCCCGCCGATAGTCGAATAGAGTCGCTCTCCCGGGCCGAGGGAGAGCTTCTCAGCCAGAAGGTGCGCTGCGCGGTCGTACGACCAGGAGATGACGTTCACCACGCGGACCGAGTCGATCTCCCGGGCGCTGTCGGCCTCCGTGTCCGCAAGCGCCAAGCGCGCCACGTGTTCCATGAGAGAAATCGGTTCTCGGGCACCGCTGGGATCCTGGGGGCGCGCGGTATACTGCGCCACGCCGACCAAAATGGGTGTATTATCCGCTCTCATAACCTCCGGCTCGCACTTGCCTGATCGCGGCCTAAGTAGCAAGGAGGCGCTACTGTCTCAAGCGGCCTGCCTGGGGTCAACCCTTGACACCGCCGGCCGCGGGCAAGACAATGCCTTGCATGGATCTAGAGCTCCGTGGAGCGCTTGCGGTAGTGACGGGCGGCAGCAGGGGAATTGGGCGCGCAATCGCGAGGCAGTTTGCCGTCGAGGGAGCGCGGGTGGCTATTTGTGCCCGCGGGGGGGATGACTTGCGCTGGGCCGAGCAGGAACTCGCCTCGCTCGGAGCGCAGCCACTGGCCCAAGTGGCGGACGTGACGGATGAAGGCTCACTGGCTCGGTTTTTTTCCCGAGTCGGCGAGGAGTTCGGGGGACTGGATTTTCTGGTGAACAATGCCGGTGGAGCCAGGCCAGGGCGGTTCTTCGATTTGACCGATCGCGACTGGAGCGAGGACATCGCGACCAAGCTTCTGAGTCAGGTGAGGTGCGTGCGCCACGCGCTGCCTTACTTGCGCAAGAGCCCGCGCCCGCGCGTGGTCAATATAAACGCTGTGGTCGGTAGAGTGACCGCGCCGGGGTTGATGGCCACGGCCACGAACCGCGCGGCCTGCCTGGCGTTCAACAAGAGCCTGGCTCAGGAGCTCGCCTCGGAGGGTATCCTGGTTAACAGCGTGAACATCGGCTACGTGCTCACGCCGCAATGGGAGAACATTAGGCGCCGCTTGGCTCCGGAAAAGGGGTTGGATGAGTTTACGACCGAGCTTGCCAAGGGGCAGGTGCCTCTTGGCCGGTTCGGCAGGCCGGAGGAAGTGGCGCCGCTGGTGGCTTTCCTGTGCTCGCCGCACGCCTCTTACATCACTGGCGCCTCGATCGATGTGGGAGGCGGGTTTGGCGGCCACGTATGAGCTTTTGGAGGAGGCGCACTCGGTGTTTTTCTTTTATGCGTTGCAAAATGGTCTCCTCGCACGGATAGACGTGGAGAAGCTGCGATTTTTCTTTGGACTCACCTCCAATCCATTCTTTCTCTCACGCAGGTTCCCCCTTTACCGGCGGCTCAATATACTGAGGCTTCTGTTCTCGCCACGGTACGCCTGCGGCGTCGCCGAGTGGTTGCTCTATCGCGTCGAGCTTTACGACGGGCAGCGTGGCTGACGGGCCTGTCGCGAGGCAGATTGGCGCCCGGCTTGCCCCCGAGGGTGGGCCTGGTATCGTGGAGGGGAATCTGGGCGGGCTTGCCCGAGAACGAAGCGGGCGAGGCAAGCTAAAACACGGTCCGCGGGAGGCAGGACCGCAGTGGAGGCATAAATGACGCAATTAGAAGCCGCGCGAGCGGGGAAAATTACACCTCAGATGGAGCAGGTGGCCGAGGACGAGGGCGTCAGTGCGGGGAGCGTGCGCGCCGGTGTGGCTCGCGGGGAAATCGTCATCCCCTATAACGTCAAACGAGGCTTTCGGGCGATCGGAATCGGCAAGGGCCTCAGGACCAAGGTTAACGCGAACATCGGCGCCTCCAGTTTCCGCGCTTTCATCGAGGAGGAGATCGCCAAGCTCGAGGTCGCGGTGCGCTACGGTGCCGACAGCATCATGGACTTGAGCACTGGCGCAGACCTCGATCGCATCCGCTGCGAGCTCCTAGGCCGCTGCCCGGTCATGCTCGGTACCGTCCCGATCTACCAGGTGGCATCCGAAGCCTCCATGCAGCATTTCGATGCGGACGTTCTGCTCGAGTGCATCGAGATGCAGGCTGAGCAGGGGGTGGATTTCATGACGCTTCACTGTGGTGTGACCAGGGACAGCGTAAGCCGGCTGCGACAGCACCGCAGGATCGAAGGGATCGTGAGTCGGGGCGGGGCTCTGATTGCGTCGTGGATGGAGCGAACAGGTAAAGAGAACCCCCTCCTGGAGCGCTTCGATGAGGTGCTGGAGATCTGTCGGCGCTTCGACGTGACGATTTCGATGGGAGACGGGCTTCGACCGGGGGCGGTGGCGGACGCGACGGACCGCGGACAGGTGGGTGAGCTATTGGTCATGGGGGAGCTCGCCGAGCGCGCCCGGGATGCGGGAGTCCAAGTCATGATCGAGGGCCCGGGGCATGTGCCGATAGATCAGATCGAAGCCAACGTGCTGCTCGAGAAGCGGTTCTGTAACGGCGCGCCCTTCTACGTTCTCGGCCCGCTCCCTACCGATGTGGCGCCGGGCTATGATCACATAACCGGAGCCATCGGGGGGGCGATTGCCGCAGCCGCAGGGGCGGATTTTCTCTGCTACGTCACTCCTGCGGAGCACCTACGACTGCCCGATGTAGAGGACGTACGCGATGGTGTCATAGCCACGCGCATCGCGGCCCATTGCGGGGATCTGCGCAAGGGGGTGGCGGGAGCCAGGCAGTGGGACGATGTGATGTCGCGTTACCGCAAGGCGCTCGATTGGGAAGGTATGTACCGTATGGCGCTCGATCCTGCCAAGGCCAGGCGCTATAAGGAAAGCAGCGAGGCCGCCGGAGCAGGTGTGTGCTCGATGTGCGGCAGTCTTTGCTCGATCGCGGTCGACAACGCTACGATCGCGCGCGCCCGTAGGTCGGTGGCGGCCGGGTGAAAAACGGGAAGCCAGAGGCGGGGAAAAGAAGATTCGGATGGCGAAGACGGTCAAAGAAATTCTCGACGAGGCGCGCTCCCTCGTGCGGGAGGTTTCGGCGCAAGAGGTGAAAACGGCCTTGGACGGCAAAGCTGACGTGCTTTTGGTGGACGTGCGGGAGAAGGAAGAGTACCGCGAGGGACACATCGAGGGAGCGGTGTCGCTTCCGCGCGGTTTTCTCGAGCTTCGCGCCGAAAACGTGCTCGGCGGCAAGTCCACGCCGATCATAGCCTACTGTGCCGGAGGTACGCGATCGCTGCTTGCGGCCCGGGTATTGAAAGAGATGGGGTGGGTGGATGTGGTATCCATGGCGGGGGGCTTCAACGGCTGGAAGAACGCGGGATACCCATGGATCAAAGAGGAGGCGTTCACCCCCGAGCAGCTCGAGCGTTACAGTCGTCACTTCCTGCTGCGGGAGGTCGGCGAGAGCGGCCAACGCAAGCTTCTGGCGGCGAGGGTGCTCCTCATCGGAGCGGGGGG
Source organism: Myxococcales bacterium (assembly GCA_037446155.1). GTDB lineage: Bacteria > Desulfobacterota > Binatia > UTPRO1 > JBBIJE01 > JBBIJE01. The sequence goes on from JBBIJE010000016.1 coordinate 5,511, forward strand.
CCTCGGCTCCCCAGCCGCGCTTTATCTGGGCGCGGCGGGCGTGGGCACGTTAGGTATTGTCGACCACGATGTGGTAGATCGCTCCAATCTCCAGCGTCAGGTGCTGCACAATACGGAGAGAGTGGGCATGGCGAAGACCGAGTCGGCGCGCATGACGCTGGAGGCGCTGAATCCGGATGTCAAGGTCATAGAGCACAGAGTGAGACTCTCTTCGGCCAACGCCCTTGAGATTTTGCGGGACTACGACATCGTCGTCGACGGCTGCGATAACTTCCCGACCCGTTATCTCACCAACGATGCTTGTGTGATGCTTCGCAAGCCAAACGTGCATGGGAGCATCTTCCAATTCGAGGGTATGGCTTCGGTCTTTTACCCCCCGCAAGGGCCGTGCTATCGATGCCTTTACCCACAGCCGCCCCCGCCCGGAGCGGCGCCGAGTTGCGCGGAGGCAGGAGTGTTGGGCGTGCTCCCGGGCTTGGTGGGAACGGTGCAGGCGCTCGAGACCATAAAACTGATCCTAGGTGTGGGAGAGCCGCTCATTGGAAAAATGGCATATTTTGACACGCTGTCGATGGACATAAGAATGAACCGGATCAGGCGGGATCCACAATGCCCGGTGTGCGGCGAGCACCCAACGATCGAAAAACTGATCGATTACGAGGAATTCTGTGCCATGCACCAGCCAGTGAGACGGCGCGAGAGCGGCGTATGAGCCAGTGCTTCTCACTTGGATCGGTCGGTCTCTTCTGCTAGGAGAGGACCGGGCTTCGGCAGTAGAACGACCGAGCGCGACGAGCGCGAAAGCCACAGGCCGCGAGGGGGTCTTGGGAAAGAGCGAAAAAAGGCCAGATATCGGCCGCCTGTGCCAGGTGGCCAAGGAGGTGCGTGTAGACATAATTCGCATGCTCGCCGCCGCCGGGTCCGGTCATCCCGGGGGATCGCTCTCGGCGGTAGAGATCATCGTTGCGCTCTACTTCTACAAGCTTCGCCACGATCCGGCTCGGCCTGACTGGCCTGCCCGGGATCGCTTCGTCCTGTCGAAAGGCCATGGCGCGCCAGCTCTTTACGCGGCGCTTGCGCACAGGGGCTACTTCCCGCGAGCGGAGCTTCTGACGCTGCGCCAGCTCGGAAGCCGTTTGCAGGGACATCCGGATCGGGTCCGACTGCCTGGTCTCGACGCCGCCACCGGCTCGCTCGGCCAAGGGCTCTCGCTGGCCCTCGGAATGGCTCTCGCAGGTAAAGGGGATCCCGGGTTCAGAGTCTTTTGTTTGCTCGGAGACGGGGAGTGTCAGGCGGGCCAGGTGTGGGAAGCGGCGATGGCCGCGGGGAAGTTTCGCCTCTCTAACCTGATCGCCATCGTCGATTATAACAAGATGCAGTTGGATGGCCGGGTGAGCGAGATTTTGGACCTGGAGCCTCTGGCGGTCAAATGGAAAGCCCATCACTGGCGGGTGAGGCGAATAGACGGCAACGAAATGGAGCAAGTCGTTAGCGCGCTCGACTGGGCGGTTGCGGGGCGAAGCAAGCCATCGGTGGTCATCGCGGACACGATCAAGGGCAAGGGAGTGTCGTTTATGGAGAATGCGATCGCCTGGCACGGAAAGGCACCCACGGCGGAGCAGGCCGAGCAAGCCTTGCTGGAGCTCGCTGGCAGCGAGGCGCAGCAATATGGCTGAGGCCACGCGCGTCGCCTTCGGGCGGGCACTGGTATCGTTGGGGGAGGAGATTCCCGAGCTCGTGGTACTGGATGCGGATTTGAGCTGCTCGACCAACACGGCCGCCTTCGCGCGCCGCTTCCCCGATCGCTTCTACGAACTCGGTGTCGCGGAGGGCAACATGGTAGGGGTTGCGGCGGGACTCGCACTGGCAGGAAAGGTGCCGGTTGCCGCGAGTTTCGCCTGCTTTTTGTGCGGCCGCTTCGAGCAGATCAGGGTGTCGGTGGCGTACAACCGCGCCAACGTAAAACTCGTGGGAACCCATAGCGGGCTGGGCGTGGGCGAGGATGGATACACGCAGATGGCCCTGGAAGATTTGGCTCTGATGCGGGCTCTGCCGAATTTGGCCGTGGTTCAACCGTGCGACTCGGTAGAAACCGAGCAAGCGCTAGCTTATCTGGTGAAGAGTGACGGCCCCTGTTATCTGAGACTCACCAGACAGGCGGTGGAGCCGGTAAATGGCCTCTCTTACCAGTTCGAGTTCGGCAAACCGGTGCTTCTGCGGGAAGGCTCGGACCTTTTGTTGGTGGGTAGCGGTGCGGTCGTCCATCCCTGCCTAATGGCAGCGGAGCAGCTCGCCAAAGAGGGGATTTCCTGCGCAGTGGTGAATCTGCACACCTTGAAGCCACTCGACGGAGCGCTACTCGGTCAACTTGCGGCGAAGTGTGGGGCCGTATTGACGGTGGAGGATCACGGTGTGGTGGGCGGACTGGGTAGCGCGGTGCGGGAAGCTCTTAGCGAGAGTGGCGTGGGGGTGCGGGCCCACGGGGTCGAGGGATTCGGGGAATCCGGACCCGCTTCGGCTCTTTACGCGAAGAATCGGCTCGACCCGCCGGGGATCGCGGCGGTGGCGCGGGAAATCGTGTGGTCGTCTGCGCGGCAGAGTCGGGCGCGCGGGTAGAGAGGACAAGCCGGCGGGCGAAGCGGGGCGTGTGAAGGGGGTGCGATGTTCTAGGCCGGTATGCTCTCGCTCGTGACGATTCTGTAGGCGAGCGAGCGAGACCGACTGCCGCGACTTCGACCCTCGACGAGAAGGCGCTCCTGCCCGTTTGTGACTTCCCACAAGACCCGAGCGGCCGTGCGCTGAGGTTGGCTCGTCAAAAGCTCCGGTTCCGAGACCTGTGCCAGGGTTTCCAGGGGATGGCCGTCGTGACGCTTGATGAACTCGATGCGTCGCATGTCCTGCACCGAGCGCCGGCTTGCGCTCTTGCTACCGGTCGAGGCGCCGAGGCCGGCCCCGCCGACGCGGTAAAGCTCGTTGCACAGCCGACAGCGGATGAAAACCGCCGTGCTCATTGCATTGGCCCCTCCGTGAGCGACCCGCCTGACTTTTCACGAGCGGAGCCAGTCGGTATGTGCCGAACCGGAGCGAGGGGCGGGAGCGCGATCTCGAAGCGGCTCCCTCTTCCAGGGTACGACTCGACGCTAAGCTCGCCACCGAGGAGGGAGAGGATCTCCTTGACCAGCGCATGACCCAATCCCAGGCCTCGGTAGCGCCGGCGGGCAGGATCCTCGAGCTTGCGGAAGCCTTGCCGCACGGTCTCGAGGTCCTGGGGACTCATGCCGATGCCCGTGTCCTCGACGACTATGCGCAAGGAAGAACCCTGGAGCGAAGCGACTCTCAAGGTGACTTTGCCTCGGTCTGTGAACTTGAGAGAGTTGAGGAGCAGGGTTTCCACCATGCGGCAAAGCTTCTCCTCATCGGAGAAGAACCACAGGGGCGAGTTCTCGATCCACCACTCCAAGCTGATGCCTCGGGCGTCGAATTGCTCCTGCAATCTATGCACAAGCTTCCCGAGGCTCGCCGCCACGTCGAATGACGTGGGTGCCAATGGGATCTCCCCCGAGCGAAGCGCACTAATGTAGAAGATACCCTCGACATAGCCGAGGAGCTCCTGCGAGTTCCTCTGGATTCGATCGAGCGCAGCGCGCTGCCGCTCCGACAAGTGGTTCGCGTCCTCCTCTAGGAGGAGGGCGCTGTAGCCTATGATCGCGCTCAAGGGGGTGCGAAACTCGTGGCTCACGTTGGCCAGGAAGTCTTCCTTGCTGCGCTTGAGATTCAGCTTCGCCCTTCTCTTCTGGAGTGCTCGGTTGGCGACGTTCAATACTTCGGTCGCGTCGAAGGGTTTGGAGAGGTACGCGTACACGTCCAAGCGGATGCCTTCGACGGCGCTTTCGAGCGAGCCGTAACCGGTGATAATGACGACCTCTATGTCGGGGTCATGCGACTTTATCCTCTCCAAGAGGGGGATTCCCGAGAGCCCCGGCATGCGCAAGTCGAGTGTGACGACATCGATCGGCACTCGCTCCAGGATGGCTAGCGCCTTGGTCCCGCGATCTGCGGTGTAAACCTCAAAGTGCGCCTTCAAGATCGTCTCGAGCGCCAGCGCGGGACCAGGTTCGTCCTCTATTATCAGAAGGTTTGCATCCGGAGCCATCCGTTACTCCACCTCTCAGGACGGCAAGCTGCAGGATCCATGCCATCGAGGGCCCCCTCCAAGGGGTCCGCTGCGAGGGCGCAAAGCAACTCGAAGAATGCAAGCCAGGGGCTTGGGGCCGGCCCCTCGGCCAAAATCGGGCGGGGTTATTTATGGCACTTAGGCCGTGCAATTTTGAACGGCCAGAGCCGTTTTAGGGGGAGGAAGAAGGTGGTTCGATCGGCACTAACGCTGCCGCAAGGTGCCGCCCCAGCCAGAGTGTCTTACCGATCGCTCGCCCGTGCTGTCGGGCCCCATCTACCGCTCGCTTCCCCGAATCCCGAGCTTGTCCATCCGGTACTTGAGGATCCGCCGGGTGGTTCCGAGTAGATCCGCCGCCCGCGTCTGGTTGAAGTCCACATGAGCCAGCGCCGCGCTTATGATGTCTCTTTCGAATTCATCGACCGCCTCCGTAAGCGAACGCTCTCCTCGCAACACCAGTTCCTGGATACTCGAGGTCCGCGAGGTCGGGGAGCGCAAATGTTCTGGTAGGCTTTCCAATCCGATCGGATTTTCCTCTGCTAGAACCAACATGCGCTCGATGATGTTCTCGAGTTCCCGCACATTTCCCGGCCAGTCGTATCGCAGCAGAGCATCTACGGCCTCGGGGGAAAAGCTGCGAGGGGCAAGCCCGAGCTGCGCCGACTTGAGCTCGAGAAAATGCTTGATCAACAAGGGCAAATCCTCGCGCCGCTCTCGTAACGGCGGGAGGAATATAGAGACGACGTTCAGGCGGTAGAAAAGGTCGGCCCGAAACGTCCCGTCCCGCAGTCCCGCCTCCAGGTCCCGGTTGGTTGCGGCTATGATGCGGACGTCTACCCTCAAAGGGCTTTTGCCGCCCACTCGCATCAACTCCCCCTGCTCGATCACTCGCAGCAACTTGGCCTGCACCGAGGGGTGCATCTCGCCGATCTCGTCTAGAAAGATGGTTCCTTGATCCGCAAGCTCGAATTGCCCGAGCTTGCGACTGTGAGCGTCGGTGAAGGAGCCCCGTTCGTGACCGAAAAGTTCGCTTTCGAGAAGGGTCTCGGGAATGGCCGCGCAGTTTATGACCACGATCGGTTTCGTCGCGCGGGGACTGCTGTAATGAATCGCTTTGGCGACAAGCTCTTTACCGGTGCCGCTCTCGCCGGTTATGAGCACGGTGGTTTTGAGGGGCGCGACCATCGAAATGGCCTTGAATACCTCTTGCATTTTGGGGGATTTCCCCTTGATGCTGCCGAGCCCATACTGCTGCTCGACCTGTCGGCGCAGAGTCGCGTTTTCTTCGCGCATCGCCGCGGCCTCGCAGGCGCGGGCCACATGGAGCTTGAGCTCCTCGACATCGAAGGGCTTGGTGACGTAGTCGTAGGCGCCTAGTTTCATCGCCTTGACGGCGGTCTTGACGGTCTTGGTAGCGGTGAGCATGATTACCGGGACCTGGGGGGTTAGGGAGCGCATCCGCTCCAGCACTTCCAGCCCGTCGAGGCCCGGCATGAGGATGTCGAGGAGCACCACCGAAGGGGGCTCGGCCCGGATCGCCTCCAGAGCCTCCTCTCCCGACGCAGCCACGGTTGCGACATATTCTTCCTTGAGGATCATCCTCAAGGACTCGCGCACCCCCGCTTCGTCATCGACGATCAAGACGCGTGGCTTTCCCATCTCCGCCTCCTCCTCCCATCAGAGTGCTCGCGTCTGCCGGCAGCCGAATGGATATGACGGTTTTCGCACCCTCTTGACACTCGCGCACGAGGGAGCCTCCATTTCGCTCGATCAACAAGGCTGCTAACGCCGCTCGCAACGGCGCCAGGGTGAAGGCCGCGCGGTTGGCGGGCGTCACGCCGAGCTCCGAGATCTCTCGTATGGGGGAAAAGTCGCTCCATGCGCTTACGGTAATGACGCCATCTGGGGCGGCCCTCACCTCCACGGCTGCGCCGGCTGGCAATTCGCTCGAAAGCGCCTCGAAAAGAAGCGTTAGGGCGAATCCAAGTTGCCGCTCATCCGCTCTGGCGCGACAGCCCGCCTCGAGGTGCTCCCTAACTGCTAGGCCACGCCGGCTCAGTGGCTCCCGCAGACCGGCGAGCGCAGAGGTCACTACCTCGCCCAGGTCTATCTCGTGCGGCACCGGCTGGCGGTAGCGCGAGAACTCGAGCAGCCGCTCGAGCAGTTCATCCATGCGCTCCACCGCCTCGTTCACGAGGCGTTGAAAATCCGCCAGTGACACCGGGTCGGCGAGCATGGCGTGCGCCTGCTGGGCGAACGTCTTGATGGTCACCATGGGATTCTTGAGCTCGTGGGCAAGCTGCCCGAGGAATGCCTCCACCGCAGCGAGCGTGGGAGCAGAAAAAAGAGGGGAGGGGACCGACGCGGCTTCGCCCTGCGCGGGCGCCTCCTGCGAGAGGCGTTCGGGCTGGAGCGGCGTGAACCGCAATGTCTCCGCGGTGATCTCCCCGCCGGGATTCAGTGCCGCGCTTCGCGCGAGCACGCTTTCGAGTTCCGGCAGATTGCCGAACCAGAAGTATCGGCTGAGCAGTTCCAAGGCGCAGGGGCTGAGCCGAATTGGTTCTCGAAGAGCGAGTTTCTCGGACACGAGCGAGCCCACGAGCTCGATTAGCGTCGGCAATTCCGCTCCGCGCTCCCTCAACGGGGGAAGATAGACGCAGAGCGAGCCCAGGCGATAGGCGAGTTCCTGGGAAAACCGACCGGTGGCCGCCAGGGCGTCCATGGTTCTTGTGGTGGAAGCTACCACCCACAGGGGAACCGCCGAGCGAGGCCCCGCCAGCCCCGAATCGAGGGCCGAAAGGAGATCCGTCTGTGCCGAGGGGCCGAGCGCCTCCACATCCTCAAGGTAGAGCGTAAGCGCCCCGAGCGGGGGAGCTTTAGCGAGGCGAGCGTCCAAAACCTCGAGCAACGGCGTGCGGTAGTCTTCGGGCGTGAGGTGAAGAAGGTGGCACCCCCCCCGAAGGCGGTGCAAGGCATGTGCGATCCGCCGCTTCCCTGTGCCCTTTTCCCCGACCAGTAGGACCGGTATGTCGCAGCTCAACGCACGCCCGAGCAGGAATGCGGCTTTGGCAGGTACGAACGGAGGTTGGAGAAAGCGACGCCAGCTCTCTTCACTCGAGGCAACCTCGGGGGGCTGCGGGCGACTGAGGAGGGAGCGGATCTCCTCCCGTAAGACGGAAATGTCGAATGGCTTGGTAAGAAACGCAACGGCATGCGAGCGGCCGGTCAATCGGGTCAAATCGCAGCCGATGGGTTGGCCCAGGAGGAGTATCTTGCAGCTCGGTGGCAAGCGCTCGAGGGCCGCTTGCGCCCGCCGGTCGAGTGCCGCCTGCGAAAAGCCAGCTATGAGGAGGTGAGCCTCCGAGGCGGCTTCGACCGCTTCGTCCCACGAGGAAGCCGTCTTGACGTCGTGCTCGCCCCGCAAGCAGATCGCAAGCGACTCCCTGACCGTGAAAACCTCGTCGGCGATGACAATCTTGCCCATTGGGGGGTTAAGCTAAGACGCCTCCACTCGCCTCATCGACCTCAACCTCCGCGCACGAGGCAAGCGCCGAGAAGGACTGGAGCTTGCGCCCTTGCGCCAGACCACCGCTCCCGGCGCCGGGGATCGTCCACTTCGGCCACTGAAGCGGCGATCAATTTTGCGCAGTTTACGGAGTGCCCGAAAACCTGTCAAGGGCAAAGACTTAGGCCGGGCGCGGAACGAAAATGTACGGCGCGGGCACGACTCCCCGAGGAGAACGGCTTGGTGGTTGCGCAGTGGATCCAGGCGTCGTAGCGCGCTAGCCTAGAGCGCCGATCTGCTCGGCTTCTCTTCCAGGGGAACTCTTGGCCGGTTTTCGCCAGCGCAGGCGAAGCCACCCGCTCGCAGTCAGCAGGAGCCCGAGGACTACCATTAGCCGACCGCCGCTCAACACCACGTGATACAGGTCCACCCGGGCACGCGCAATGTTGTATCGCTCGCCCTCCTCGCTCTCCAAACGCAGGACATTCGTGACACTGCCGGAACCTGGTGGGCGCGGCTTGAAGCCCCTCTCGATCCCCTCCTCCACGATCTTCTGGTACTGGCTGAACTTGAGCGACCCCATGAGCCAATTGCCCGCGCCTAGCAGCGAAACGGATAGCCCCACAACCAAGAGCTTGCTCTCGTAAAAGGCTTTCCTCCCTGGGACGGTCGAGCCACGGCCCAAGCGACTTTCCGTGGGCGAGGATGGTCCTCGGATACTCATAATTGACCCTAGCAGTCGCAGACTATACAAGATGAGGGGCCTTTTTGCACGTCTAGGCGGCTCTCACTAGCTGCTCGGGCTAGCGACTAATAAAATGTGGGCTTGACGCCCTTCGAACGATGGACTTTTGTGTTGGGGAAGAGAGAAAAATGAACGACGAAACAGTCCTTGTTTCCGATGCTGAGAGCGTTAGGACGATAACAATCAATCGGCCCTTTAGGCGAAATGCCTTGGATCCCCACACCGCCTGCAGGCTTCGCGACATTCTGACGGAGACACGCGAGCGCAAGGAGATTCGGGTCGTCGTGCTAACCGGTGCCGGGGGTGCCTTCTGCTCCGGCGCCGACTTGCGAGATGGAATGGCGGCGGGCGAAAAGGACCTTCTGGGTTTAGCCTTCAATCCGGTGATAAGGTTGATACGCGAGCTGCCCAAGCCCGTGATTGCTGCGGTGGACGGGCCGGCGACGGGTTACGGCTGCTCGCTCGCGCTTGCGTGCGATATCCGTTTGGCCTCCGAACGGGCGCGGTTCTCGCTTATTTTCGTCAAGGTAGGCCTGATGGTAGATGGGGGGGCAAGCTACCTCCTGCCTCGGCTGATCGGCCTTAGGGCCCTCGAGTATGCTCTTACCGGGGATTTTATCGAAGCGCGGCAGGCAGAAGCCATGGGGCTGGTAAACCATACATACCCTGCCGAAGAGCTTCTCCAGCGTGCGGGCGACCTGGCGAAGAGGCTCGCACAGCAGGCACCCTTGGCTTTGGCGGCCACAAAGGCGGCCGTTCATTTCGCTGAGCGCAGTGACCTCGATGCCGCCCTGGAGTGGGAGAGGAGGGGCCAGCTCGAACTGCTCGGTACGGAGGATGTGCGGGAGGGCATCTTGGCCTTTCTCGAAAAGCGCGCTCCCGTCTACCAGGGAAGGTAACTGTGCCAGCGGCTAGCGCGGAGTCAGGTTCCCAGGCGGCTTTGTTCGGCTTGGTGGACAGGATGCTGCAAGGGGACAGGGTGGCCCTTGCCAAGCTCATAAGCAAGGTCGAGAGCGGGCGGAGCGAAGTTCCCCTCATAATGAAGCGCGTCTTCTCGCGCTGCGGGAGGGCGCACACGGTGGGGGTTACCGGCCCGCCGGGAGCGGGGAAGTCGACCGTCACCGATCGGTTAGTAGTGAGATTGAGGGCGCGAGGTGAACCGGTAGGTATCGTCGCGGTCGATCCCTCGAGTCCGTTCAGCGGGGGCGCGGTTCTGGGGGACAGGATACGGATGCAAACGCATTTCCTGGATGAGGGAGTTTTTATCCGAAGCTTGAGTACCCGCGGCTCGAGCGGGGGGCTTGCCCACGCCACGCGCGACGTAGTGCGGCTGCTCGATGCCTTCGGCAAGACCTACGTGATAGTGGAGACGGTGGGCGTGGGGCAGACGGAGCTCGACATCATGGAGGTGGCGGACACCGTCGTGGTGATGTTGGTTCCGGAGGCGGGAGATACCATCCAAGTGATGAAGGCTGGCCTGCTCGAGATCGCCGACATTTTCGCGGTCAACAAGGCCGATCGGGAAGGGGCGGACAAGATGAAGACGGAGCTCGAGGCAATGCTGCAGCTACGACCACAGTCGGGCTGGCAGGTGCCGGTCTTGCTGACGGAGGCCAGCCGGGATCGTGGCATAGACGAACTGGCGCAGGCCATAGAGGCTCACCGATCCTATCTGCGTGAAAGCGGTGCGGCTAGCCGGGTGGAAGCGGAACAACACAAGCGTGATCTCTTCGATATTTTGCAGCGGGAGATGAGCGCGCGGCTTAGGGAAAACCTGCCGCAGATGCACCCAGAGCTGGTGGAACGAGTTGCGGCAAGGGAGGTCGATCCCTATTCGGCTGCCGGTTCGCTCCTCGATGATCCGCAGGAGCTGAGCCGCCTGTTGTCCGCGGTCGACAACAAGGGGAAGCATTGAGCCGACGGATCTTTGCCATCGGGGATCTTCACGGTTGCGCCGACGAGCTCGAGGTGCTTCTAGACGAGGTCGGTCCCACCAGCTCCGACACGCTCGTCTTTCTGGGAGACTACGTTGACCGAGGCACCGATTCCTGCAAGCTCTTGAGCCGCCTGATAACCCTGGAGCGGGAGCGGTGCGAGACCGTGTTTCTCAAGGGAAATCACGAGGACATGTTCCTCTCCTTCCTAGGTTATCCTGGGGATTTTGGGGACGCCTTCCTTTATAACGGGGGGGAGGCGACCCTCATGAGCTACGGGATCACGGAGGGTTGGGGCGAGATCCGAGACCGCATCCCGCAGGACCACATCGGTTTTCTCCTGCGGCTTCGGATGTCGTATGTGTGGGAGGGGTTTCTTTTCGTGCACGCCGGAGTGCGCCCCGGGGTGCCGCTCGAGCGGCAGAGTGCACACGATCTCCTTTGGATTCGCGAGGAGTTTTTTCTCCACCGCCACGACCTTCCCTACACCGTCGTGTTCGGACACACGCCCTACCGCTACCCGCTCGTTCATCTTCCCTATAAGATTGGAATCGATACCGGCCTGGTTTACGGCAATACCCTGACCTGTCTCGAGGTGACAGAGAAGCGGCTGTTCCAAGTGGCGCGCGGAGGGCGAAGCGTTTCAAGTTCTGCGCTGGCGCCACCCGCGGCGCGAGGGAGCGGTAAGGCGCCTTGAGAGAACGCGACCGGTGCGGGGCGCGATGCGGGCCTAGCGCGTGTTCGCTCGGGCACCAGGCGCTTGACCGAGAGAGTTGAGCGTGCACGAATTCGGGCTGGCACAGGAAATATTTCGCATAGTGATCGCGGCTGCGCTGCGCAACCGGGCGGCTGAAGTCCGCAAGGTCGTAGTGGTGGCGGGAGCGATGCGGGCGGTTGTGGAAAGCCAACTGGCTTTCCACTTTACGGTGATTGCGCGGGGTAGCGTAGCGGAAGGCGCGCAACTGGTAGTGGAAACGCTTCCGGCGCGAGGTCGGTGCCCGGGGTGCGGCAGTGAGTTCGACGCGCCGCAATTCGACTTGGCGTGTCCAAGGTGCGGCAGTGCCGAAACCACCCTGATCCAAGGGGGAGAATTGCTGGTAAAGGAGATAGAAATCGCGGGGAGCTGATCGTTGGGCTCCTTGACTCAGGCTGCGGGCAGCGCAACTGTTGGGTGATCCTAGTCTGTCGGGCACCTGCTATTAGGGAGTGGCGTGCATGTCGCACGGGGGATATTGCGCTGGTCCTGATGGTCTTGCGGGGGCTGCCGATCCCTTACCCCGTGGCCGCGGGGCGTGGAGGGTTCGAGATACCGCAGGTACCTTTTCCCCCGCTCGAGGGGATGCGGCGCACGGGCCAGCGGGCTGCTGGGCCCGCTTGCGGTATAGCTGATCGCCTGGATGCGGGGGTCGAGGAAGTGGGTGAAGCGCCCGACGAGAAGGAGCACGACGCCTGATCTTTGGGAGCGATGTCAGGGGGGGGTGGAGGATGTCGAGCCGCCTGCCTCATTTTATTCTGATGGGTAGAATTGCAAAGAAGGAAGGAAGACAGAGGAGCCTTGTAAGATCATGAAAGTTACCGTGTTGAGCGACATCCTGGAGGCAAACGACACCATAGCGGAGCAGAATCGCCGACTTCTTGCGGAGCATCGCTTGTGCGCGATCAACCTCATGAGCGCGCCCGGAGCCGGCAAGACCTCTCTTTTGGAGCGCACCCTCGACACGGTGGCCAATACCTTTAGAGTGGGCGTGATCGAGGGTGACATCGAAACCAGTCTGGATGCCGAGCGGCTCGCCCGGTTTGGGATCCCGCTGGTACAAATCAACACCCAAGGGGCGTGCCACTTGGATGCGAACATGGTGAGCCGGGGGCTCGGCAATCTGCCGCTCTCCGAGCTCGATCTGGTGATCATCGAGAATGTGGGTAACCTGGTCTGTCCGGCGGAATTCGAGGTCGGCGAGACGCACAAGGTCATGATGCTGAGCGTCGCCGAGGGCGTGGACAAGCCCCTGAAATATCCCTTGATGTTTCAGCGCGCGTCGCTGTGCGTGATAAACAAGGTCGATCTGGTACCGCACACCGACTTCGATCTTGAGCAGGCGCGCACCAACGCCCGTAAGGCGAATCCTCGACTATCCGTGATCGAGCTTTCCTGCCGCACGGGCGAGGGGATGGATCGGTGGCTGGCCTGGCTCAAGCAGGCGGTCGAGGGAGCCCGCGGGCGTGGCGGCTGAGGGCTGCCGCTCGCTGGCCGACGCGTGAGCACGGAGATGAGCAGCCCTAGCGCGATGCCGCAAAGGCCGTTGGATTTTCTTCTGGCTCCCTCGAGCGTGGTAGTCGTGGGGGTCAGCTCGTCGCCCAGCAACCTGGGTAAAGAGATCATCCGCAACTGCCTGCGGTTCGGCTACAAGGGGGACATCTTCGCCGTCGGGCGAGAGGAGGGGGAGGTGTTCGGGATAAAGATCTACCGCTCCGTCGCGCACCTGCCCACCGTGCCGCAGTTTGCCGCCATTTTGGTGCCGGCGCCGCAGGTCCCTGCTCTGGTCGAGCAATGCGGCCGGCTTGGGATCAGGGCGGCGCTGATCTCGAGCGGGGGTTTTTCGGAGTACGGAAGCGAGCGGGCTGAGCTTGAGTCTTCGCTCCTGGCGGCAGCCCGCCGCCATGGGGTGCGCTTGATCGGCCCCAACTGCATCGGTGTGGTCAATATGGAGATCGGTCTGTGTACGCCCTTTGCGCCGCTCGGGTCGTTAAAACCTCTCAAGGGTCACGTGAGCGTGATCTCGCAAAGCGGCGGGGTAGGAATTCTCTGCATGGACCTGCTGAGCGAGGAGCATGTCGGTTTCAGCAAGATGATAAGCGTAGGGAATAAGCTCGATCTCGACGAAACTGATTTCGTCGAGCTTCTTCTTGCGGATCCGGATACCCGCGTGATCTGCGCTTATCTGGAAGGGATGACCCGAGGCCGGCGGTTCTTCGAAGCGCTCGCGAAAAGCGACAAGCCCATAGTCGTAATGAAGGCGAACCGAGCCCCGACGAGCGGTCGGATTGCCCGCTCGCACACCGCCGCGCTAGCCAGTGACGATCGCGTGACAGAGGCGGCACTGAAACAGGCCGGAGCCCTCCGAGTGGGCGATCTGCGGGAGTTCGTGCCTTGCGCCAAGGTCTTCGAGTTGCCCCCTCTGAGGGGCAACCGTCTCGTGGTACTCTCGATGTCCGGCGGAATCAGCGTGATCGGCGCCGATGCGTGCGCCGAGTTCGGTTTCGAGCTGCCCGAGCTGCCGGCGGATCTCACCCGCGCGCTGGAGCAGCGGGGGCGCGGGGGCGTGATCCGTCTCGGTAACCCGCTCGACTTCGGGGATATCTACGATCCCGGTGTCTTCGCCTTCGCCGTGGAAGAGATACTCAAGTTGCCTTATATAGACGGGGCCGTCCTGTCGCTTCCACGGCTCGACGGATTGGCGAGCATCCAGGGGGGCGGTGCCTCGTTGTCAGGAGGGCTTGTCCCGTACCTCAAGGATCTCATGGAGCGGAACGGAAAGCCTGTGGCCGCTTCTTTCTTCTCCGGGCGCCGCGCAGTCGCACCCATTGTCGAGCGACGAGAGATCCCTCTCTTTTGGGATATTAGAGAGGCGATTTGGGCTTTGTCACGAAGCCGACTTTTCTGGCAGAAACGACCGGCCGGCGAGGCCACGCCCATCGAGGTTGTGGGCGAGCGAGAAGGTCGAAGGAGTGGCGAGCCGCGGGCTCGGCAGTTGGCAGTGCACGATGCGCTGGCGCTCGTTGCCGAGGCTGGGATCGAGGTCGTCAAATCGGTTCCAGTCACCTCCACGAGGGAATTGGACCGCGCGCTCCAGTGCGTGGGGTTTCCGCTCGTCATGAAGGTTGCGGTGGAAGGGATACCGCACAAGAGCGACGTAGGCGGTGTCAAATTAGGGATCGGCTCGTCAAGCGAGGCGAGGGAGGCCTTCGAAGAGCTTTCCGAGATCTGCCGCGCCCAAGGAGCGTCGCCCTGTGTGATCGTGCAAGCTTTGGCCGAGCCGGGTTTGGAGGTAGTGGTCGGCGCAAAGCGCGATGCCTCCTTCGGACCGGTCGTTCTCTTCGGCTTGGGCGGCATCTGGGTCGAAGTCCTCGACGACGTCGCGCTGAGGCTGGCCCCGATAGAGGAGGGAGAGGCGGCTCGGATGGTTAGGGAGATTCGTGGGGCCGCGGTTCTCAGGGGTTGGCGGGCTGCGCCGGCGGCCGATATGCCGTCGCTGTGCCGGGCGATAGCGTGCATCTCCCGGCTTATCACGCAGCGGGCTGAACTCGAGGAGATCGAGATCAACCCGCTCATCGCCTCCTCGCGTGGAGTAGTGGCCGTGGATGCGCGCGCCACGGTTCTCTCCCCCTAGCTAGAATCCCAGAATACTCCGCCACTGGGCAAGCTCGCGCTTGCACCCGCCGTTCGGTTCGTCTATGCGTATCGCGAGGACGGGCTCAGCGGAAGCGGGAGGTTGGGCCTTGGTCGGACCGACGGTATGGCTCGTGTGGCGGCGTAGCTCAGTTGGTTAGAGCGAGGGTCTCATAATCCCTAGGTCGGCAGTTCGAATCTGCCCGCCGCCACGCCACGGCTGCTGGGAATACGCCGGCGTAACCCGGCCCGAAAGGGCGGGCAGAAAGGCGGTTCGAAAAAACCGGTAACGGCTGACGACGAACACGGCAGGGTTGAATCGAGGGTGGCGTGGCGGTCTGCCCAGGAAGGCCGATTCCGCGATGGCTTTGCGCAGGCCGGATCTGCCGGGGAGTCGGGGCCGAGCAAGGAGGGGCTTCCCACGAGCCCACCCCGGCGTGCCCTCGCAGGCCAAAAGCCTCGGCGAGCGCGGGGCCCGGGGCCGCGCGTGGCCAGGAGCGGGCGGCGTATGCTATAAGAGGGGCGCTGGAAGGAGGAGAGCCGATCGGCTTGCCCATTTTGCCGCACCTCGATCGAGGGAAAGGCTGCGCATAGCGGGAAAAAATGTGGTCGGGGCAGCAGTAATTAGCACCATATAGCGTGAAGGAGTCACAACTGGCAGACCTCGGGGTCGAGGTTGAAAGGGCCTTTCAACCCCAACGCAAACCTGGCGTGTTCGTCGTCAGGCGTTACCGAGTTCTTCTCGCCGATCGGACCTGCCAGGCCATAACCGGCTACGGAAGCGACGAACTTTTGAACCGAGACGTCCGGCAGCTTTTGCACGCGGACTTCCGACACGCAGCGCGGCTCGCGCTGCTTAGCACCGGTGGTAACGCTCCCCGCACTCAAGCTTACGAGGTGAAAATCGTCGCCAAGAGCGGGGAGGAACGCTGGATCGCGGGGGAGTTAGTGCGCATAGCGGCCGACGGTGAGCCGGCGGTACTGGGCACTGTTTTCGACATAACCCCGGGGAAGCGGGCGGAGGAGTTCGCGCGAAGTGGGGTCGGAGCGCTAGGGCAGGTGTTCGATGAAGCCCCGCTCGGCATGGCGCTCGTCGGGCCCGACCTGCGCCTGCTTCGCGTCAATCGAGCCCTGTGTCGCATGCTCGGCTACGAGGTATCGGAAATGGTGGGTCGGAGGACCACGGACTTCGTCCACCCCGCCTACGCCGCCGCAAGTTTTGCGGCTGGCCAAGCTCTCATTGAAGGCAAAACAGATAGAGTTTCGGCGGAGCGCCGCTACGTGCGAAAAGATGGAAGCGAATTGTGGGTGGGGATTACGGCGGGGCCGCTTAGGGACAGCAAGGGCGAGGTGGTATGCGGGCTGCTCATGGTCGAAGACATAACTCATCGAAAACGCGCAGAGTCCGAGGAGAGAAGGTACGCGCAGAACCTTCTTTCTGCCATCGAAGAGGAGCGCTCGCGCGTGGCCCGAGACCTCCATGACGAAATCGGGCAGTCCTTGGCGTTCGTCTGCATGCAGCTTAGGGCGCTCGTGCGACGCGCAGGCGATGGCGCCGGGCCCGGGGATGGCCTCAGAGAGGCGGCGAGTCGGGTGGAAGAGACGGCGCGGGCGGTGGCAGCGTTGGCCCACCAATACCACCCCGCCGATCTACGGAGCCTAGGGCTTTGCGCCGCCCTGCGAGCGTTCGTGAGCCAGTGGGTTCGAGACCGGGGGATCGAGGTCGAGACGGCGATAGAACAGGTGGGAGGAATTCTCAGCGGCGAGCAGGAGTTGCACGTGTATCGGATTGTCCAGGAAGCGTTGAACAATGTGGCCAAGCACGCTAGGGCCACGCGCGCAAGCGTGACCGTCGCGACAAGGGGGGCATCGATCGTGGTCACGGTAGAAGATAATGGCGTGGGATTCGACCTCGCTTCCGCGTCGGCAGGGTGCAAGGGCCTCGGGTTGAGTACCATGCGCGAGCGAGCTCGGATGGCTGGTGGCGAGATAAGCTTCAGGCGTGGCGCGAGCGGTGGGTGCCGAGTCTCTCTTGTCATTCCGGTTCGTTAGTCGGGCCGAACTCGGACCGAGTGACTTTTGTTCCTTCAGGGGTTGCGGCCCCGCGCGCGGCCGCCTACGATGGCCATGAACGGGTCGAGGGGGATGCGTCGTAGTCACGGGCCACGAAGCTTGCTCGGTTTCTCCTCGAGCCGACCGCGCGCGCTCGCCTTGCTGGTATTTGGCACCTTATGCACCCCTGGGCCCCCATCGTTCGGCGGCGAAAAGGTTACGGTTGAAGCCGCACGGATCAGGCTTGCGGCCGAGGGGGATACCGTAGAACCCGTGTATTCCTTGGGTGCCGATACA
>JBBIJE010000016.1:22704-74976 GCA_037446155.1 Myxococcales bacterium
GCTTGCGGCCGAGGGGGATACCGTAGAACCCGTGTATTCCTTGGGTGCCGATACAGGGGGTGCCGATACACGCCCCGTCCTTGTCGCTTCCCCGGAGGAGAGAGTTACGGTCGTTTTCTCGGGTGGCGCGAAGGAACTCCGGTTCCCCGTACCTTTCGCCCTGCGCGAGGGGGATCGGATAGTGGTAACCGGGGTTTACCAGCCCCAAGGGTCTACCATCGTTCCTCTGAGGGCGACGATTGTCGAACCGCAGATCGGGACGAAGGGAGCAGTGGGGACGTTACCGGTGCCGGTGATCGCCCGCATGCCGCGGACACAGACTACTTTCAGCCTGAAACTGGCTCAGCTTCCACGCAACGAAGTCTGGGAGCGCGTGAGCGAACCGCTTTTGGTGCCGCGTCGGGCGGGTTTGGAAGTGTCGCTCGGGATCTCCGACTGCGGACGGGTGCCGGAGGCAGTGCCGCTCAAACTTTCGGTGGGGGCGAGGAACGAACGAGGCGAGGAGCTTGTGCTACTCGAGAGAATCATCGATCCGGCCTCAGCCGACGCGGCGATTTGGCAGAGGGCGGAGGCGAGCCTAGAGGACATGGCTGGCCAGCGGGTGAGGTTTTTCTTTCGGGCCCGCGCGGCTCGGCCCGGCCTGGTTGCGCTCTTCCCTCTTTTCGGTGATCCCAAGTTGACCCGCAGTGAAGAGCGGCAGGGGAAACAACGTAATCTGGTCCTTATTTCGCTCGACACGCTCGGAGCGCGCCATCTGGGAACTTACGGAAGTCGGCGGCCCACGAGCCCTGCGATCGACGCCTTGGCGCGCCAGGGGGTTCTCTTCGAGCGCGTCTTTGCCCAGTGGCCCGAGACCGCGGGCTCTCACATGTCGCTTTTCACCGGCAGATACGTGAGCGATCACGGAGTGAGAAACTTCGTCTCCGAGCCCGCGGGGGAGGTGACGACGCTTTCACAGGACCTGCGTCGAGCGGGCTATCTGACCAAGGCGTTCACCGAAGATGGCGGAGTGTGGGCGCAGGCTGGGTTCGCCCGCGGCTTCCATTCCTATGTCGAGGCCAAGAGTGCCGATTTCGTGTATCGCGGAGAGGCGGCCCGCACATTTGCCGCGGCGGGCGAGTGGGCGAAGGAGAACGCGAAACGCCTCTTTTTTCTCTTCGTTCATACGTATCAGGTACATGCTCCGTATCGTCCGCCGGTGGGTTTCAGGCAGGCATTCGGGATGCCCGACGAGCGCGGGCCGATCGCGCTGGACGAGTTGAATTATGATCGCGAGGTCGCCTTCACCGACCGGCAGGTCGAAAAGTTCGTGGCTACGCTCGAGAAAGCCGGCTTGACCTCGCACACCATCGTCGTCCTGACTGCTGACCACGGAGAAGAATTTGGCGAGCACGGCGGTCGGGGGCATGGCCGAACGTTGTACTCGGAGGTCGCGCACGTGCCGTTGATCATTTGGGCGCCGGGTTTTCTTGCCCCGAAAAGAGTGGAGGAGCCGGCCGCTCTGATCGATGTCCGGCCCACCCTATTGGAACTGCTCGGGTTGCCGGGGCCAGGGGAGCGGGTCGCCGGCAGAAGCCTGGCTTCCACGGTCTTAGGCAGTGGCGAGAGACGGCAGGCCCGGCCTGTGGTGAGCGAGCTCGACCGCGATGGCCTTCGAGCCCTGGCCGTGAGAGACGAGCGGGCTACGCTCATAAAGGATCTGAACAAGGGGAGCTCTCTGTGCTACGAGGCGCGGGATACCAGCGAAACGCGCCCCATGCCGACGCTTTGCGACGGCCTCGAGCGAGTCGCTGCCCGCCACGCTGCGGCGCTGGCGCGAGGGGCTGCTGGGGCCGCAGCGCGAGAATTGGATCCGCAGACGCGAGCGAAGCTCAAGGCGCTGGGGTACGTCGAATAAGCGGTCGGGGTGCGGCCCCTTCGAGGATGAGTCGGCACGCGGAGCCGTTCACGCTCAAGTTGCTCCGATCGAGGAGATCCTGCTCGCTAAGCTCACCTGCCATGAGAGCGAGTATATCCCGGCCGGTAAGGTTCACGATGGCGCTCTCCTGCACTCCTGGATTTTCGATGGTTTCCCGCAACTCCTCGCTGCTTGCGTAGGCTCTGTGGCTATAAACGAGCGTTATTGCCACCCCTTCGGCCGGCAATCTCAGGCTCTTCAGGGCCAAAAGACTCGGGGCTACGATCCGTGACCAAACGGCGCGCAGGCGACTTGCTTCGTCTTGAGCTTTGGTGTTGAAGACCAACCCCGTGTGCACGTGAAGCAAAAGCCACGTGCGACCCCGCAACTCCTCCACCCCGTCCACACCGACCTCTACCGCCAGCGGTGGGTCCGCCTTGAGCGCGTTGACGAAGAGCAGAGTCTGGAGCGCCACGGCGTCATCGCCGTAAAGCTCCCGCACCTCCTTTAGTCCTTGGGCAAGGGCCTCGGGACTCGACCTAGGGCTTTCCTTCCCCTGGCCCGAGGCCATGCTGGCAAGCGTAACCACGAGCGCGGCGCACATCGCCCACACGAACCCACTTTGCCTCACCCGGTCATTGTACCGCCAAGGGACGTGCCGCTACAAGGAAGAGGGCCGGCTTGAGCACGCAAGCTCGGGTGTGATCTTATATCTTGGGACAATGAGCGATAGGTTGCCAGCGAAGGTTGCGTGTACGGTTGCTCGCTACGGGATGCTCCCGGAGCGGCCAAGCGCCTCGCGGGTCTTGGTAGCCGTATCGGGCGGCCCCGATTCCGTGGCGCTCTTTTTCGCCTTGCGCGAAATTTCGCGAGACCTTGGGTTCTCGTTGGCGGTGGCCCATCTCGACCACGGACTCAGGAGGCAGGAGAGCGCTGATGATCGCTTGTTCGTCGAGAAAATGGCGCGGGAGGCTGGGGTACACTGCATTAGCCATCAGGTAGAGATAACCGGTGGGTTCGAGAACTGGGAAGCCAAAGCCAGGCGAGCGCGCTATACGTTTTTGCGTTGGGCGGCCGGGGCCTTGGGTTGCGACCGGATCGCCACAGGACACACGCTGGACGATCAGGCGGAGACGGTTCTCATGCGCATAGTTGCCGGCACCGGCCCGGGTGGGTTAGTAGCCATTCGGCCGGTCAACGGGTGCCTCATACGTCCCCTGATAGGTTGCACGCGCCAGGATGTGTGGCGCTTTCTCCGGGACGAGGGCCATGACTTTCGCCACGATTATACCAATTACGACCTTTGCCGCGTCAGGAGCCGGGTGCGGCACTTGATCCTGCCTCTGCTGGAAGGGATGTTCAACGAGAACGCGAAGCTTTCCCTGGCGAGGGTTGCGGAGCTTGCGGCGACTGAGCACGAGTTTCTGGATGAACTGGCGGCGCGGGCGAGCGAATCGGTACGGGATGCCGACAATCGGCTCGCGGTGGGGCCGCTCCTGGCGCTTCCGGCGGCGCTTCGCCGCCGCGTAGTCAGGCGCTGGCTGGCTTCGCTCGGGGCCAGAAGACCGACTGCTGCGCAGAGCGAGCGGGTACTGGAGTTGGCCGCAAGAGGAGGGCCGGCTGCCAGTGTGTCGCTAGGCCGCGTGCGGGTCACTTACGAGCTCGGGTTCTTGGCGAAGAGCGCTTCGGAAGACGGCGCTTTGGAGGAGGCCCCGTACAGTTATTCCTTGTCGCCTGGGTGCGAGGTCGAGATAAGAGAGGCGGGTGTGGTGATAAGCTTGAGCGGGCGGATGAAAGTGGGCGAGGCCCCTTCGCCGGGGCTCGAGGTCTGCGTCGCCGACGCCTCTCTCTTGCCACCCTCCCTCTCGGTGCGAAATCGCCGCCGCGGGGACCGGCTCTACCCTATCGGAATGGAGGGCTCCAAGGAGCTAAAGGAGGTATTCCGCGAGGCGAGAGTGCCGCGCGCTAGAAGAGGGGTCGCCCCGATAGTTTGCGCGAGGGAGGAGATCCTTTGGATCCCAGGGGTTGCGAGGAGCCGGGTGGCTCTGGTCAGTTCCGCCACGGAATGGGTTGTCGTCGCAAGGGTGAGGCAACATTAATTGCGTTGCTGCAATAGGGTTGCTATGTTAGGTTTTTCGCGGGAGTAACGCCTAGGCCGGCAAGGAGAAATCGCGTTTGAATCAATATTTGCGCAATGGGCTTCTGTGGGCGGTTCTCTTGCTCTTGGTCCTGGTAACCGTCAACAGCCTGAGCAGGCGGCAGCAACCGAGCGAGGAGATAGCGTTTAGCGAGTTCCTCACGCGGGTGGAGCAGGGAGCCGTCGCCGAGGCGACCATCCAGGGGAGAGAGATAAGCGGCCAGGCGGCTGATGGTGGCACATTCCATACCTACGCGCCCGAGTACCCTGGGCTGGTCGATTTGCTTCGCGAGCACGAAGTGCGGATCAAGGCCCGGAAAGAGGAGGACGAGCCACTCTGGTTCACGGTTCTCATCAACTGGTTTCCCATGCTGCTTCTCATCGGATTGTGGGTGTTCTTCATGCGGCAGATGCAGGTGGGTGGCGGCAAAGCCATGTCTTTCGGCAAGTCGCGGGCGAAGCTCCTCACCGAAAGCCAGCACAAGGTCACCTTCGATGACGTAGCCGGCATAGACGAAGCCAAAGACGAGCTCGAAGAGATCATCGCGTTCCTGAAGGATCCCAAGAAGTTCACGAAACTGGGGGGCAGGATCCCGAAAGGCGTCCTCTTGGTCGGGCCGCCCGGGACGGGAAAGACCCTGCTGGCACGAGCGATAGCGGGCGAGGCGGGGGTTCCATTTTTCTCCATAAGCGGGTCCGATTTCGTGGAGATGTTCGTCGGTGTGGGTGCCTCGCGGGTGAGAGACCTCTTCGTACAGGGGAAAAAGAACGCGCCCTGCCTGATCTTCATCGACGAAATAGACGCCGTAGGGCGCCACCGCGGCGCGGGGTTGGGAGGCGGGCACGACGAGCGTGAGCAAACACTCAACCAGCTTCTGGTCGAAATGGATGGTTTCGAAAGCAACGAAGGTGTCATTTTGCTTGCGGCTACGAATCGTCCGGACGTGCTCGACCCGGCGCTGCTTCGTGCCGGGCGCTTCGACCGCAGGGTAGTTGTGCACCGCCCGGACGTAAAGGGCCGGGAGGGGATTTTGCGAGTTCACACGAGGAAGGTCCCGCTCGGGGAGGATGTCGACATCTCGCTGCTTGCCCGCAGCACTCCCGGATTCGCCGGGGCCGATCTAGAGAACATGGTCAACGAGGCGGCACTGCTTGCGGCGCGCTCCAACCGCGACCGCGTGATGATGCAAGACTTCGAGCTCGCCAAGGACAAGGTGATGATGGGCTCGGAGCGCAAGAGCATGATCATCAGCGAACACGAGCGGCGCAGCACAGCGTACCACGAGTCGGGCCACGTCCTCGTGGCTAAGATGCTTCCGGGCACCGATCCGGTCCACAAAGTGACCATCATCCCGCGCGGCATGGCACTGGGTCTCACCCTGCAGGTTCCACTCGATGACAGGCACAACTACGATCGGGAGTATCTTCTCAATCGGTTGGCCGTCCTCTTCGGCGGCCGAGTGGCGGAGGAACTGGCGCTGGATCAGATGACCACCGGAGCCGGAGACGACTTCGAGAAGGCGACCGAGCTTGCGCGAAAGATGGTCTGCGAATGGGGCATGAGCGAGAAGCTGGGGCCACTCACGTTCGGCAAGAAGGAAGAGCAGATCTTTCTCGGCCGGGATTTTACGCAGCAGCAGGACTACTCCGAGCATACGGCGGTAGAGATCGACGCCGAGGTGCGGCGGATCGTGCTGGACAGTTACGAAAAGGCTAAAGCGGTCATCCAACGAGAACTCGCTACGCTGCATCGCATGGCTGCCGCCCTGCTGGAAAAGGAAGTACTCGACGCCGCCGAAATCGACGCGATCATCGCGGGCTCCTCTGGCGGTGGCCCCGCCGAGGAGACCGAGGAAGCCGGCGCCGCCTCAGGCTAGGCCGGAGCTACGTCGCGCGCGAGGCGGCGCAACGGCGCAGAGGGGCGCCGAGTCGTGGTAATCTTCACCTAGGCGGGTGCGAGCGACTGTGAGCGGGCGTCGGCCGCGGGTGGGCGGAGGAGCCACCGGGGAAACGGGAGCCTGCCGGCGAGGGGGTGGCGTGGAGGAGTTCCTTCCTGCCACCCGTCCGGCGGTAATGGGTATCCTCAACGTTACGCCGGATTCCTTCTTCGACGGGGGGCGTTATGTGGCTAGGGAAGCGGCGGTGCGAAGGGGCGTGGAGCTGGCGGAGGAGGGGGCGGACCTGATCGATGTGGGCGGGGAGTCCACGCGGCCAGGAGCGTCGTCCGTGTGCGCCGAAGAAGAGATGACTCGGGTCGTCGGCGTCATCGAGCGGCTGGCACGGCTGGTGGACGTACCGATTTCAGTCGACACCATGAAGCCGACCGTCGCCGCGGCGGCTCTCGATGCCGGGGCCAGAATCATAAACGACGTGAGCGCCGGGAGATGGGACGAGAGGATGCTCGCCCTGGCGGCGGAGCGCCGATGCCCGATCGTCCTGATGCACATGCGCGGAACGCCGCGCACCATGCAGGAAAGTCCCGTGTACTACGACGTCGTCGGGGAGGTTTGCGCCTTCCTCGCGTCGCGGCGCGACAGGGCGGTCGCGCTGGGAGTGGCGCCGGAGCGTATCGTGCTCGACCCGGGGATAGGCTTCGGTAAGCGGCTCGAGCACAACCTGGCGCTCCTTCGCGATCTGCCGAGGGTCGCTGGGTTGGGGTGCCCGGTGTTGGTCGGCGTGTCGCGCAAGTCCTTCATCGGGGAGATTTTGGATCTTCCTGTCGAGGAGCGGTTAGAGGGTACCGCCGCTGCCGTCGCGATGGCGGTTGCGCGCGGCGCCAGAATAATTCGGGTGCACGATGTCTTGGCCATGAGTCGAGTGGTCAAAGTGGCCAGTGCAATTTGCGAGGGACGATGGGCGGGGTCATAGAACTTTTCCAGAATTTTCGCTGGCAAGACGTGCTGGACATGCTGATCATAGCTTTTGTCATCTATCGGCTGGCGTTACTCATTCGCGGAACGCGCGCCGTGCAGATGCTGATCGGGCTCGCCATCGTTTTCTTGGTGTACAAGTCGGGGCAGCTACTGGAACTTTATACGATAGAATGGATTCTCGACAACTTCCTGAGCGCGTTTCTGCTCGTCATCGTGGTGGTGTTTCAACACGACATAAGGCGGCTGCTCACCCAGGTGGGGAGCCGACAGTTCTTCCAAGGCAGGCGGGGACTCCACGCCCAGGCGGTCGAGGAGATCGTGAAGGCGTCGGTGACGCTCGCCAACAAGCGTTTGGGGGCTCTTATCGTGCTGGAACGAGAGGTAGGCCTGGCGGAGTATTTGGAAGCGGGCAACCCGCTGGACGCCAAGGTCACAAAGGAACTCATCCTGAGCGTCTTTCTGCCCAGTTCTCCCCTTCACGACGGAGCGTTGATAATACAGCAGGGGAGGATCACGGCAGCGGGCTGTTTCCTGCCGCTTACCACGAACCCTAACGTGAGCAAGACGTTGGGGACGCGGCACCGGGCCGCCATCGGTCTTACCGAGGAATCGGATGCCGTGGTAATCGTGGTATCGGAGGAAGAAGGGAAGATCTCTCTGGTGCGGGACGGGCGGATCACGCGGGACGTGGAGGCGGGTGTTCTTCGGGCCACGCTGCAGCAGCTGTGCGCGGCATGAAGACGATCGAATGGAAAAAGCTCATTGGGTGGGTCCTTGGGGAGTTGCGGACACTTGCGCTTCGCAACTGGCAGACGAAGCTACTTTCTATCGGCTTCGCTTTCGCGATCTGGCTTTGGGTTAACGCGGGGGAGCGCGAGGTGCAGGTGATCTACTTCCCGTTAGAGTACGCAGGCCAGCCGAAGGATTCCGTTTTGGTCGGCAATCGGGTCGATCGGGTAGCCGTGCACCTAAATGGCCCGAGAACGCTACTTGCCCCGATCGAGACGAATCGGCGACCGATTGTGGTCGATTTGAGCAGCGTCAAGCCGACTCAGCCGACGCGACTTAAGATTCGCGACTGGATGGTGCGGGTGCCTCGCGGCGTGCGAGTCATGCAGGTCGAGCCGTCGAAGATTCCGGTCACGTTGGAGGCGGTGCGGCGGGTTGCCGTGCCGGTGGAAGCGCGCCTTAGAGGAGAGGTCGCCCTCGGGTACAGAGTGGACGATGCGGCTCTGAGGGTTACACCCGCAAAGGTGCTGGTGAGCGGACCCGAGTCGGTTCTCAAGAACGTGAGGCGCGTAGAGACCGAGGCGATCGACGTGACCGGCCTCGATAAACCCTTTCGGGGCAAGGTCGCGGTGCTGGCGGAGAATTTGACCGAGGTGCAGCCGCCGCTTGTGTCGGTGGAAGTTGCGGTAGTTCCGGTTTTGCAAACCCGAATATTCAAACAGGTGGAGGTAACTGCTAAGGGGTCTTCGGGGGACAGTTACGTTATCGAGCCGAAGCACGTAGAGGTGAAGGTGAGGGGTCCGGTGCGCGAATTGGCAGAGCTCGAGCTCGGGCAGGGGAGCGTCTTCGTAAGGGCGGGCGATGCCTCGGGGGGTCCGCACCGGGCGCGAGTGCGAGTGAAGCTTCCGCCGGGTTTGGAGCTTGCGGAGGTCACGCCGCGCCAGGTGACGATCCGATCCGCAAGTGAAGCCACAGGGACGGGTGCCG
Organism: Myxococcales bacterium; assembly: GCA_037446155.1. Classification (GTDB taxonomy): domain Bacteria; phylum Desulfobacterota; class Binatia; order UTPRO1; family JBBIJE01; genus JBBIJE01. The sequence continues at coordinate 31,328 of JBBIJE010000016.1, forward strand.
CCGCCGGATCTGGGGGAGAGGGCCGAGAGAATGGGCAAAAGCGCAAAGCAAAGTGAGCGGCAGCCGCCGGAGAGGCGGTTGTTTGGCACGGATGGAGTGCGCGGGGTCGCCAACGTCGATCCTATGACATCCGAAGTAGCGTTACGCTTGGGGCGGGCGGTAGCGTACGTTTTTCGCACCGGCAGCCGCAGGCACAAGATAATCATTGGCAAGGACACGCGACTTTCGGGTTACATGTTGGAGACGGCGATGGCGTCCGGGATTTGCTCGATGGGCGTGGATGTGCTGCTCGTCGGTCCGATGCCCACACCGGGTATCGCGTTTCTGACGCGCAGTCTGCGGGCGGATGCAGGGGCAGTCATCTCCGCCTCGCACAATCCCTTTCAAGACAACGGGATCAAATTTTTCTCGCGCCGCGGCTTCAAGCTTCCCGATGAGGTGGAGCTTAAAATCGAGCAGTTGGTGCTTGCCAGGGATATCGATCACCTCAGGCCCACGGCGCACGAGGTCGGAAAGGCCTTCAGGGTCGATGACGCCCTAGGGCGCTACAACGTGTTCGTGAAGAACACGTTCCCGAAGCATCTCACCTTGGACCGCCTCAAGGTGGTGGTGGATTGCGCCAATGGGGCGGCCTACAAGGTGGCCCCGGAAGTGCTCGAGGAGCTCGGGGCAGACGTCACGGCGATCGGTGCCGAGCCGGACGGGCAGAACATCAATCTCCATTGTGGCTCGACACACCCGGAGGCCGTCAGGGAAGCCGTGCGGGAAAAGGGGGCGGACGTAGGAATATCACTGGACGGGGATGGCGACCGAGCGATTCTCGTGGACGAGAAGGGAAACATAGTTGACGGCGATGCGATCCTGGCCATGGCCGCGCGTGAGCTGCTGGCCAAAAAGAGGCTGCGCCACAACACCGTGGTGGCCACCGAGATGTCCAACCTCGGGCTCGACGCGGCCATCGAAGAGCTCGGCGGCCGCGTCGTTAGAACCCCCGTGGGAGACAGGTACGTAGTGGAGGAAATGTTGCGCGGCGGGTTTTGCCTGGGGGGCGAGCAATCCGGGCACATCGTCTTCCTGGATCACACTACTACCGGAGACGGCTTGATCACGGCCTTGGCCGTGCTCGCCATCATGGTGCGCAAGCGTAGGCCGCTTTCGGAGTTGAGTTCGGTCATGACCCGATTCCCCCAGCTCCTCGTCAACGTGCCCGTGCGCAGCAAGCCAGACTTGACCGGCCTTCGCTCTGTACAGGAAGCCATCGGCGCGGCCGAGAACGCGCTCGAGGGCAGGGGCCGCGTCGTCGTGAGGTATTCCGGCACGGAGATGTTGGCAAGGGTCATGATCGAGGGGCAGGAGGAGAAGCAGGTTCGATCCTTGGCCCACGACATTGCCGGGGCCATCCGAAGGGAGATCGGCACGCAATAGGAGAGCAAGCGTTGGTACGGCTGGGAGTCAACATCGATCATGTGGCGACGGTACGACAAGCTCGCAAGGTGTGGTATCCTGATCCAGTGGAGGCAGCTCGACTGGCGCTCGCTGGGGGCGCCGACGCTATCACCGTACACTTGCGAGAGGACCGACGCCACATCCAGGATCGCGATGTCGAGCGGCTGCGATCGGAGCTTTCCTGCAGCTTGAACCTCGAGATGGCGGCGGTGCCGGAGATCATCGCGAAGGCTCGCGAGGTGGGGCCTGACGACGCCTGCCTAGTGCCGGAGCGGCGAGAGGAAGTGACGACCGAGGGAGGGCTCGACGTGGTGGGGGCATTCGAGATGGTGCGGGACACTGTTTCCGCTCTAAAGGGGGCGGGGATCCTGGTGAGCCTGTTCATAGACCCGGTAGCGGAGCAGATCGAGGCTGCCAAGAGGGCGGGTGCCGATGCTATCGAGCTCCATACGGGGGCTTACGCGGAAAGCCGCAGTGCCGACGCAGCCGCCCGGGAGCTGGAGCTGCTGAAACGGGGGGCGGAGTTGGGCCAGACGCTCGGGCTTCGGGTCAACGCGGGACACGGCTTGAGGTACGACAACGTGCTGGCCGTGGGCAGAATACCCGGGCTCCACACGCTCAATATCGGACACAGCATCGTCGCTCGTGCCGTCTTGGTGGGTATGGAGCGCGCGGTCAGAGAAATGCGCGAGCTCATTCCCTGATGTTGGTTCTAACCGCTTCCGAGATGCGGGCGGTAGACCGGCTCGCAATAGAAAAGTACCGAGTCCCTGGCACGACCCTCATGGAGAACGCGGGTAAAGCCGTGGCGAGGATCGTGGCGCAGGAGTTTGGACATGTCCGCTCGAGCGGCGCCTTGGTGATCTCTGGAAAAGGAAACAACGGCGGGGACGGATTTGTCGTGGCGCGACTGCTTAGGCGCAAAGGAATCCGTTGTTCGGTGGCACTGGTAGGGGAGGCCAAGCAGGTCAAGGGGGACGCGGCTTCGATGCTCGAGCGTTATGTGCGCTCGCGCGGCCGCTTGCTGGAGGTCAAGCGAAGCGGGGACATAGGTTCGCTGCAGCGGGACCTGGCGGGCCGGGGACTCGTGATCGACGCGATCTTCGGTACCGGCCTGACGGGAGCGGTGGGCGGCCTTGCGGCCGACGTGATCGAGCTTGTCAACTCGTGCGGTCAGCCGGTCGTGGCGGTGGACGTCCCTTCGGGTTTGGATTCCGATCGAGGGGTGCCGCTCGGCCCCTGTGTGCAAGCAGATCTTACCGTCACGCTAGCCGCACCCAAACTCGGCCTTCTTCTTTTCCCGGGTGCCGGTTTCGCGGGAAGGCTCGTGGTGGCTGACATCGGCATTCCCGCGGCGGCATTTGCCGAGACGAGGGCCAAGCAGGAAGTGCTGGTCGGTTGGGAGGTCGGGGCGAGAATAATTCCCAGGGCCCCGGATTCTCACAAGGGGACCCACGGGCATTTGGGGATAGTGGCGGGATCGCTGGGGAAAACCGGTGCGGCGATTCTCTGCGGACGAGGTGCGCAGCGCGCTGGGGCGGGCCTGGTTACCGTGGCCTGTCCTGCCTCCATCAACCAGATCCTCGAGGCCGGATTACTGGAGGTCATGACCCAGCCGATCGCGGATGGCGGGCGTGGCGTCTTCGACCGCTCAGGCACCGATGAGATTGCTAGGTTCTTGGAGGGTAAGTCGGCCGCGGTCATCGGACCTGGTATGGGCGCTGGGGAGGATCAGCGGACGTTGGTTCGCGCGCTTGTGCGCGAGGCGCCCCTGCCCCTCGTGATCGATGCCGACGGGCTGAACTGCCTCGTGGGGGCGATGGAGTACGTGAAGGAGGCGGCAGAGGCGCGAATTCTCACGCCGCACCCTGGCGAGATGGCGAGGCTAATCGGCACCGACCCGGCCAGCGTCCAAGCTGATCGCGTCGGCGTGGCGCGAGGTTTTGCGGCCCAGAACAGGTGCCATCTCGTTTTAAAGGGTGCTAGGACGGTGGTAGCCTCTCCCGACGGGCGAGTGGCGATCAACCTCTCGGGCAACCCTGGCCTCGCAAGCGGCGGCACCGGCGACGTTTTGGCCGGCGTAATCGGGGCTCTGCTGGCGCAGGGCTATCCCCCAGCCGACGCCTGTGAAGTGGGGGTCTTTGTCCACGGCCTCGCAGCGGATATCATGGCCGAAGAGCGAGGCGAGATCGGACTGATAGCCTCGGATGTGGTGGAGGCATTGCCGGAGGCATTCTTGCGCGCGAGACAGGAGTTCGAAGCAAAGATTGGTGAAGCAGGTAACACGGCAAAGCTTCTCCCCTGAGGAGACGGAGCGCATCGGCGCTGCCCTGGGGGCGGTGGTTCGCCCAGGGGATGTAATCGGGTTGCGGGGGGACCTGGGCAGCGGGAAGACTTGCTTCGTGCGGGGGTTGGCGCGCGGGCTGGCCGTGGGGGAGGAGGAGATAAGCAGCCCTTCTTTCGTGATGGTCGCCGAACACCGGGGTCGCCTGCCGCTCTATCACATCGACCTCTACCGGCTCGATCCTAAGGCTTCGGATGTCGAGGCCCTGCGCGAGCTCGTGTACGGATGCGGAGTCTCGGTGATCGAATGGGTCGAGCGGCTGCCCGAGGGTGCATTGACAGACTATCTCGAGGTTACACTGACACCGGTCGGTCCGCTGGCCCGAAGGATAGACTTCGCTGCCAAGGGAGAGCGGGCCGAAGGGCTGGTGGGCCATGTCCTTTCCGCGGGCATGGCCCTCTCTGACGGGGATGGAGCGATGTCATGAGGCTTGTGGTTCAGAAGTTCGGTGGGACCTCGGTGGGAACGATAGAGCGGATCCGTAACGTGGCGGCTCGGGTCGCTCGCTCGAAGGCCGAGGGACGGCAGCTCGTCGTTGTAGTCTCGGCTATGGCCGGAGAGACCAATCGGCTGCTCGCCCTGGCCAAGGAAGTCTCGCGGCAGCCGGACGAGCGGGAGTGCGACGTTCTCGTGTCCACCGGGGAACAGGTTTCGGTCGCGTTGCTGGCGATGGCGCTGAAGGAGATCGGGCAGCCCGCGGTCTCGCTGCTCGGGCACCAGGTCAGGGTCGTCACCGACAGTGCCTACGGCAGGGCGCGAATCCGCAGCATCGATTCCGATCGCTTGATGGAAACCCTCAGGGCCGGCAAGGTCGCCGTAGTCGCGGGGTTTCAAGGCGTCGACGAAAGCGACAACATAACGACGCTCGGCCGGGGTGGGTCGGACACGACGGCGGTTGCGCTGGCGGCGGCCCTAAAGGCCGACGTGTGTGAGATCTACACGGACGTGCCTGGGGTTTACACGGCCGATCCGAGGTTGTGCGCTGGGGCGCGCAAGCTTGACCGCATTTCCTACGACGAGATGCTCGAACTCTCCAGCCTAGGAGCCAAGGTCTTGCAAATACGGTCAGTGGAGTTCGCCAAACGTTACTCGGTGCCGCTGCACGTCCGCTCCAGCTTCAGCGATGAGCCGGGAACGTGGGTCAGCACGGAGGATCAATCGATGGAAGCAGTTTTAGTCTCTGGGGTCGCCTGCGACACCAACGAAGCCAAGATCACGTTGCAGCGAGTCGCCGATCGGCCCGGGCTCGCGGCCAAAATTCTCGGGCCCATCGCCGATGCCAATATCGTGGTGGACATGATCATTCAAAACGCGAGCGCTGATGGCACGACGGACGTGACCTTCACGGTGCCCAAGAACGACTTCGAAAAAGCGCTGGCGATGGTTACTCGTACCGCCTCAGAGATAGGCGCGGCTGGGGTGACCACGGACGCGAATATCGCGAAGGTCTCGGTTGTGGGATTAGGTATGAGGAGCCATGCCGGGGTGGCGGCCCGGATGTTCCGGCTGCTCGCGGCGGAAGGGATCAATATCCAGATGATCTCCACCTCCGAGATCAAGATATCGATCGTGATCGACGCAAAGTACGCCGAGCTTGCCGTGCGCGTTCTGCACGAAGGGTTGATCGAGGGCTCGGCCGGAAGAAACGGGATAGCGTGAAGAAGATCCAGATTTACGATACGACCCTGCGGGACGGCTGTCAGGCCGAGGACATAGCGCTAACGGTCGAGGACAAGCTTCGGATCGCCGAGCGGCTCGACGACTTCGGAGTCGACTACATAGAAGGGGGATGGCCGGGATCGAACCCCAGGGATGCGGCCTTCTTCGAGGCTGTGCGAGGGCTTGGCCTCAAGCGCAGCAAGGTTGCCGCCTTCGGGGCGACCCACCGGCCGGGCCTTTCGGCCGAGGCGGACGAGAATCTGCGGGCGCTCCTGGACGCTAACACGGCGGTGGTAACAATCGTGGGCAGGACGTGGGACCTGGCGGTTCGAGCAGACCTGAAGATCCCGCTGGAAAGAAACCTCGATATCATAGCTGCCTCGGTGGCACGGCTCAGGCGCGAGCGAGACGAGGTAATCTTCGACGCCGAACACTTCTTCGACGGATACCGAGCGAATCCGAAGTACGCCTTGGCATGCATCCAGGCAGCGGCGCAAGCGGGCGCCACGCTCGTTTGTCTGTGCGACACTCGAGGAGGAAGCATCGAGCAGTGGATCACCGAAGGGGTGAGGGGCGCGGCTCGCTCGGTTAGCGTCCCGTTGGGTATCCACTGCCACAACGACGGGGAGCTTGCGGTAAGCAATTCACTGGCGGCGGTGCTAGCGGGTGCCTGCCAGGTACAGGGGACGATCAATGGGTTGGGGGAACGCTGCGGGAACGCGAACCTCTGCTCGGTGATCCCCAACCTGCAGCTAAAACTGGGGTACAGGTGTGTGGAGGAGGATAAACTCGAGCGGCTGCGTTCCCTCTCGCAGTTCGTTTTCGAGTTGGCGAATCAAGAACCGCCCAAGCGGCAGCCTTACGTGGGCGCGAGCGCCTTTGCCCACAAGGGTGGGCTGCACGTGGCAGCGGTCACGAAACAAAAGGATATTTACGAACATATAGATCCGGCAAAGGTAGGGAATGCCACAAGAGTGCTGGTTTCCGATCTGGCCGGGAAGAGTAACCTCCTTTGCAAAGCCAGGGAGTTCGGAATAGAGCTGGACCCGAAGAGCCCGGCGGTGGCCGTGTTGCTGAGAGAGCTGAAGGAGCTGGAGAGCCAGGGCTTCGCTTTCGAGGCGGCGGAGGCGTCCTTCGAGCTTCTCATGCACAAGGCGCTCAACAGAAGGAAGCGTTATTTCCGCCTCAAGGGTTTCAGAGTGATCGACGAGAAGCGCAAGGAAGGCGAGCCCCCGCTTTCGGAGGCGACGATCATGCTCGAGGGGCCGGATGGGGCGATCGAGCACACGGCGGCCGAGGGGAATGGACCGGTAAATGCTCTGGACCGAGCCCTGCGGAAGGCGCTGCTGCGCTTCTATCCGGAGATCGACGAGGTCAAGTTGCTGGATTACAAGGTGCGAGTTCTGGGCGGCTTCGGGGGGACCGCGGCCCGAGTGCGGGTGCTGATCGAATCCGGCGACGAGGACAGCCGCTGGGCGACGGTCGGCGTCTCGAACAACGTGATCGAGGCGAGCTGGCAGGCGCTGGTAGATTCGCTAGACTACAAGCTGTACAAGTCTAGGGAGAGGGCGGACGCAGCCCGCCGCGCGCACAAATCCAAAACCGGAAGTTGATGTAGCTGCCCAGATGAGGGAGAAGCCGCTGTTTTCCCAGGCCCCCGCGCGCGTACGAGCGTACCTCGATTACAACGCGAGCGCACCGCTTAGGGCCGTGGCGCGTCGGGCTATGGAGGATTGTCTGCGCCTCCTGCAGCGCGGGGGTAACCCATCGAGTCCACATGCGGCTGGCAGGGCGGCGCGCGTTGCGCTCGAGGAGGCGCGAGAACGCGTAGCCGCGATCATAGGGGCGAGGCCGCTCGAAATCGTCTTCACAAGCGGCGGTACGGAGAGCAACAACATGGCCGTGCGCGGTTGGGAATGCCTACCTCTGGTGGTGAGTGCCATAGAGCATCCTTCGATCTTGCGGCTGGCGGAATGCCTGCGCGCCTCGGGTACGCGGGAAGTTCGAATAGTGCCGGTCGACGAGAGCGGCCGAATCGGAGCGGGTGATCTTGCGCGCTCGGTCGGGGGGCGGCCCTGTTTGGCGTGCATCTGCTTGGCGAATAACGAGGTCGGAACGATCCAGGAGATGGAGGAGCTGGCGCCGATCGTTCGTCGGCAGGGGGGAAAACTCCATATCGATGCGGTTCAGGCGGCGGGGCGAATTGCGCTCGACGTGGATCGGCTCGAGGCGGACTCGCTCAGTCTTTCGGGTCATAAGGTAGGCGGGCCGCCGGGGGTCGGTGTGCTATATGTCAGGAAAGGCAGCGGTTTTTGCGCCAGCCAAGTTGGCGGAGGCCAGGAGGGGGGTCTTAGGGCGGGCACCGAAAACGTGGTAGGCGCGGTCGGCCTAGCGGCGGCCCTGGAAGAAGCGGAATGCGAGAGAGAGGTGCAGGGGGAGCGACTTGAGAGGCTCAGGGAAAAGCTGTGGCGCGGGATCGAACGGATGCCCCTGAGAGCACGGCGAAACAGCCCCGAGACCGGCTCGCTCGCCAACACGCTCAACGTGAGCTTCCCTGGCCTGGACGGTGCTTCGCTTGCGGCGGCGCTCGATTTGGAAGGCGTAGCCGTTTCGACGGGGTCGGCGTGCGCCGCCGGCGCAGGTGAGCCTTCGCATGTGCTGCGGGCCATGGCGCGATCGGCCGCCGAGGTGCGCGGCGCGATTCGGTTCAGCATGGGAGGAGGGACGACGGAGCCGGAGGTGGACTACGCGCTTCGGGTTCTCGCGGGTCTGGTGGAGCGGGCCGGGAAATGCCGGGGAAGCGCGCTCGAGGGCGGAATCGATGGCGGCTGAGAGGGTAGTGGTGGCGATGAGCGGCGGGGTCGACAGCTCGGTCGCGGCCGCCATTTTGAAAGAGCAAGGCTGGGACGTGGTCGGCGTTTCGCTCCTGCTTAGCGGTCCGAGCGGGGAGGGGAGATCTCGCGGGTGCTGCTCAATGGAAGATTTCCGCGATGCCCGGCGCGTGGCGGACCGGCTAAAGATCCCCTACTACGTTTTCGATTTTCAGGAGGAGTTTCGCGCCTCGGTAACGGAGCGCTTCGCCTCGGATTACCTGCGCGGGCGTACTCCTAACCCCTGTATCCTCTGCAATCGCGACCTCAAGTTCGATCTCTTGAGGCGCCGGGCGTCGACCATGGGGGCAGAGTGGATCGCAACTGGCCATTACGCTCGCATCGAATGGGATCGGGATGCGGGCCGGGGCCGGCTTCTCAGAGCCTTGGATTTGCAGAAGGACCAGTCTTATTTTCTCTTTTCGCTTTCCCAGGCTGAGTTGAGTCGCACACTTTTCCCGCTGGGAACCCTGTCGAAGAGCCAGGTGCGGGGGTTGGCGCAGCGGTTCGAGCTTCCGGTTGCCACCAAGCAGGAAAGCCAGGAGATTTGCTTCGTCCCTGGCCGCCGCTATTTCGAATTCGTGGAGCGCGTCGCGCCTCCGGGCGCGATTCGACCGGGGGCCATCGTTGATCACCATGGAATGGTCGTAGGTAAGCACAGCGGAATCCATCGATTCACCATAGGCCAGAGGCGTGGTCTGGGAGTTGCGGCGGGCACACCTCTGTACGTGACTGCTATAGATGCTAGCCAAAACGTCGTGGAAGTAGGTCCGCGGGAGCGCTTGCACAGCGGCGGCCTCGTCGCCGAGGACGTGAGTTGGATCCAGGAGCCGTTCAGCGGCGTCGCCATGGTCAAGACCAGGTACCGGCAGGCTTCCTTTGCCGCCTCCGTGTCCCCCTTCGAGGAAGGGAAGGTGGTCGTGCGGTTTTTCGAACACTTTCCCGCCGTAGCTCCTGGGCAAGCTGCGGTTTTCTATCGAGGGGACGAGGTGTTGGGGGGCGGCTTCATCGCGGGGAGCCTATGAGTGGAGCCGCAGTAGCATTCGTTACCCTGGGCTGTAAGGTCAACCAGTGCGATTCCGGAGCGTTGGCTGCCGACTTAGCGGCATTGGGGTTGCGCTTGGTCGGCTCCTCGGAGCACGCGGACATCGTTGTCGTGAATACCTGCGGCGTGACGGGGCGTGCGAACGCGCAGAGCAGGCAGGCGATTAGAAGGGTAAAAGCTGCCAATCCGAAAGCGCGGATAGTGGCCACGGGTTGCTATGCCGCAACGGCCTCGGCGGAGGTCGGTCGGCTGCCCGAGGTGGATAGAGTGGTGGGGATTGGGCAAGAGGAGGAAATGAGGCGCGCGATTGCGGAGCTTGCGGGACTTGGAAAGAGCCGTGTGCCGGCAGGGGAGCCGGGGGGGACGCGCGCGAAGATGGCGGTCGAAGGGCATTCTCGAGCCTTTCTCAAGGTTCAGGAGGGATGCGATCTACGCTGCGCATTTTGCATCGTACCGCGAGCGCGGGGGCGAAGCAGGAGTGTGGGACCGGATGAGGTGCTTGCGGCGATCGAGGAGTCGGTCCGCCGGGGCTTCGAGGAGGTGGTGCTGTGCGGCCCCAATCTTGGCTCGTGGGGAAGGGATCTGAGGCCGGTTCGCCAGCTTGCCGATCTTATCGACGCAGTCAATGAGAAATCGTCTGCGCCTCGCGTGAGATTGAGTTCGGTAAACCCGGACGAGTTCAGCCCGCCACTCGTTGACGCTTTGGCAAGGACCGGGCGGTTATGCAACCACCTCCACATCCCCCTGCAGAGCGGGGATGCCCGAGTGCTGAGAGCGATGGGGCGGGGCTACAACTTGGGCTGGGTGCGGGAGCTCATGGGCGAGCTGCTCCGGCGGATTCCGGGGGTGGCAATCGGCACCGATGTGATCGTAGGGTTTCCGGGCGAGGGTGCGCGCGCCTTTGCGGCAACGATGGAGTTTCTCGCCGCGTTGCCACTGGCTTACATGCACGTGTTCCCCTTTTCTCCCAGACCGGGTACGCGCGCGGCAAAATTGCAGGGCCGGGCCACGGGCCATGAGCTTCGCAACCGGGTCCGGCTGCTCACCGCCATGGCGGACGACATGCGACGGCGTTTCTCGGAGCGGTTCTTGGGACAGGTAAGCGAAGTGTTGGTGGAAACCAAGCGGGACCGGGAAACCGGCTTGCTGCGCGGTTATACGTCGAACTATATCCGCGTGCTCTTGGAAGGGGATGACTTTTTGATGGGCCGGCGGGTTCGGGCCGAGCTGCGGAGAATCGCTCACCGGGGTGTGCTGGGCGTCGCCCTGGATCGCTGACGATGAAGGATTTGGGAGAACTGCAGACAAGGATCGGGTACAGCTTCAAGAAGGTCTCGCTCCTCGAGGTAGCGCTTACCCATCGCTCCGCAGCCCTAGTCGGTCATCGGGAGAACAACGAGCGTCTCGAGTTCCTCGGCGACGCCGTACTGAGCCTGGCGGTAAGCGATTTGCTCATGCGCCGCTTTCCCCGAAGCGACGAAGGCGAGCTTTCCCGGTGGCGGGCCTCGCTCGTCAATACTCGACGACTGGCGTCGCGAGCCCGAGAACTGGAGCTGGGAGGCTGGCTCAATCTAGGCAAAGGAGAGGAACGCAGCGGGGGGCGAAACAAGGACTCGATCCTGGCCGCCGCCTGTGAGGCGCTGATAGGTGCGATCTACCTGGATCGAGGTTACGGCGCCGCCAAGCGTTTTGTGCTTGAGCACTTCCTCACGGATGTCCGAAAACCGGCCCCGGAAGCCGAGAAGGACTACAAGACGCAACTGCAGGAGCTTACGCAAAGGATGTTCAGAACCACTCCAACGTACAAACTCATAGATGCGTCCGGACCGGAGCATGCCAAGCACTTCTTGAGCGAGATCTCGGTTGGCGGCCGAAAGCTGGCTACCGGCGCGGGTAAGAGCAAGAAAGGCGCCGAGCAGGACGCGGCTCGGGAGGCGCTGGCGGCGCTCGAAAATTGCGGCTCCTCGACTTTGCGAGTTCAGCCGGAGGGCGCAGGCGCCCGCGAGAGCCAGTGGGAGCGGCGGCGGTAGAGATGGAAGAGATAGGGCACCGCTTCGGTTACGTGGCGTTGCTGGGGCGGCCCAATGTGGGAAAGTCGACCCTCTTTAACCGTCTTGCCGGCGCCAAGCTTGCCGCCGTGACGCCGAAACCGCAGACGACGCGAAACCGTTTGAGCGCGATACGAACTGCGCCGGATTACCAGATGGTCCTTCTCGACACGCCGGGCTTTCACACCGCCACTTCTTTGATGAACACCAGGATGGTCGAGTCGGCGCTAAAGGCTGCCCAAGCGGCGGATGTTTGGGTGCTTATCGCCGATGCCGAGACAGGTATCGTAGAGGCGGACCGGGCCTTTGCGCGCCGGCTTTCCGAAAAACTTTCCGCGCGGCCAGGGCAAATCGTCGCTCTCAACAAGATCGACCGGGTCGGCAGAGCCGCCCTGCCGGTTCTCCTGGAGCAGGCGGCGTCGCTTTGGGAGGGTGCTGAGATCGTTCCTTTTAGCGCCCTCAGCGGGGAAAATGTCGGGCGCTTGGAGGATCTGCTCGTGAGCATGCTGCCTCAGGGACCGGCCCTTTATCCCGAGGATCAGCTAAGCGAGCAGAACGAGAGGTTCTGGGCGCAGGAGGTCATACGCGAGAAGCTTATGGCCGCCACGCGCCAGGAGCTACCGTACGAGATCGCCGTGTTGGTCGATAGCTACCGGGACGAACCGGAGCGCAATCTAGTCGTGATATCGGCGACTGTACTTGTATCCCGCCCCAGTCAGAAAGCGATCGTGATCGGAGAAGGGGGCCGGCAACTGAAGCAGGTAGGGAGCTTGGCGCGGCGGGAGCTTGAGGCGCAGCTAGGCCGCCGGGTTTTTCTCGAGCTCTATGTCAAAGTGCAGAAACATTGGAACCGAGACCCGCGTATCCTCGACGAACTCGGCGTGTGATGCGCTTGCCGGCGCCGATCGACCCGTGCCCCGAGTGGTGATCGTCGGGCGACCGAATGCCGGTAAATCCACTCTGTTCAATCGGCTGGCCGGTCGCCGCAAGGCGCTGGTAGATCGCACTCCTGGGCTGACCCGCGACCTGAACATCGAGCGGGTGTCATGGAGGGGCAGGTGGGTCGAGGTGGTGGACACCGGCGGGCTTACCCGCATGCCGCGGGGGGAGGAGGGGGTGGAGCGACAGGTGCTCGAGCAGTGCTTGGGGGCGTTAGAGGGGGCGGCAGCGGTCATCTGCCTGTTCGACGGGCGCGCGGGTTGGTCGGCGGCAGACGAGGAAACGGTCAGGCTGTTGCGCAAGAGAGGCGCGAAGGTGATCTGGGCGGTGAACAAGATCGACTCGGGGGCACACGAGGCGCGGGTCGCGGAATTCTATCGCTGTGGTAGCGAGAACCTGATCGGGATTTCGGCGGAGCATGGGCGGGGCATAGACGATCTAATCGACTGCGTGTTGAGGGCGATTCCAGAGGCTCGGGAAGAAGAGAGTCCGGCGGAGCCGCTGCGGATCGCGATCGTCGGGCGGCCCAACGTCGGCAAGTCCTCGTTGCTGAACCGCCTTCTTGGCAAGCCGCGGGCCATAGTCGATAGCCGAGCCGGAACCACGCGAGACGCGCTGGATAGCCCGTTCAGTTGGAGGGGGAAGCGGTATCTGTTGGTAGACACGGCCGGCATGAGGCGGCCTGCGCGTGTAGCCGAACGGTTGGAGCGGGCATTCGTCAAAAAAGCGATCGAATCCCTCGAGCGTTGTGATGTCGCGCTCGTGGTGATGGACGCAAGCGCCGGCATCACGTCGCAGGATCTGCGCTTGTGCCGACTGGCGCTGCGGCGGGGACGCGGCATTGTGGTAGTGATGAATAAAATCGACCTCGTAGATAGCGACGGGGCCGATTTCGGGGCTTCCCTGGAGGATCGTTCCCCCATTGCGGCGCCGGTGCCGGTGGTGGCGGTCTCAGCTCTCGTCGGAACCAATCTCGACGAAGTCATGCCGGCGGTGGAGAGAGTGGCGAGCGCGCATAGCGTCGAGTTGGACACCCCGGGTCTCAACCGGGTCCTGAGCTCTTGCGTGCAGGCGCACCAGCCGCCGACGTACAGGGGCAGGCCGACGAAACTCTTTTATGCTGCTCAGGTGGGGAGGAAACCCCCTCGCGTGGTGGTTTTTTGCAACTATCCGAAGGCCCTGGATGCCGCCTATACTAGGTATTTGGAAAAGCAACTGAGTGCGGCCTTCGGCCTGGTCGGGACCAGCGTGGTCGTGAGCTTCCGCAAGCGGCGCTGATGTTTGTGCGAGTGTTGAATGGATCGAGGCTCGGCCGGAGCCTGGCCACCAACTTCCGCCAGCTCGTGGCGGCCGGTGCTGGGGCCGGCCGGTTGTTGACGGCGGCTTTCCGCAGGTTTTACCGAGACGACTGCGTGACGATGGCAGCGGCCATTTCATTCTACGCAGTGTTGTCTCTGATACCGTTAATCTGTCTCGTCATAGCTCTCATGGGCTACATTCTCGGTTCCTCCGGACACACTTCGGCGGCGGTAGTGGCTTGGGTCAAGGAGTTCATCCCGAACCTGAGCAAGGATGTGATTCGCAACGTCGACTGGGTCGTCACGCATCGGAGCAACCTAGGGTGGTTGGGCGGGTCGGCCCTGGTGATTTCGGCTGGCTTGGTGTTCAACGCGCTGGAAAACGCGCTGGGAAGTATCTTCGCGGTATCGAAACGGCGGGGTTTTGTGCGCTCGCGGCTGCTGCACGCGGCAATCGTGGTTGCCATGGGCTGTGCTTTTCTCTTCTCTTTTTACGTGGGCGTCCTCCTGCGGACGCTGGCAGCGGGCGCGCAGCACCTGCCCATCGGGCGAGACACCGTGCTCGGCTTAACCCGCGGGCTGCGGTTGCAATATTTTGTTTCCTTAGCCCTTTTGCTCGCTGGCTACACCGGGGCCTTGAGGACGTTGCCTCACGCTAAGGTAGAGTGGCGCGACGCCTTGATAGGCGCTGTGGTGGGGACGGTCCTCTGGGAGCTGGCACGGAGGGTTTTTACCTGGTATCTGGCGAATCTCGCTCAGTTCTATGTGGTATACGGCTCGCTCGGGGCGCTGGTCGCGGTAATGGTTTGGATTTATCTTTCCGCCACGATCTTTCTCTACGCTGCCGAGTGTGTGGTGACCTTGAGCGAGGGGCGCGCAAGCCGCTGAGTCGGCTTTCATATCTCCCCCCTTGCGCGCCAAGTGGTCCAGGAGAGCAGAGCTCGGAGGGCCGGCGCCAGAAGGGCGGGTGGGGGCAAGGGCCAGGCCCGCCGCAAACGCGTGATCGCCCACAGTTCCTCGGCTGCGCATCCAAGAGCGAGATCGGCGAGCAGCTTGCCGGCTATTGCACCCAATGCGAGACCGACTCCGTTGAATCCGGCTGCAACGAAAACACTTTGGCCAGGGTGCAGGGGCCCGAAGAAGGAAGCGCGGTTCAACGTCATTCCCAGGACCCCCGCCCAGGTGTGGGAAAAGGGGTGGTCGCTCAAGGCGGGAAAGCGCGCCGCGAGCGAGGCGCGGTGTTGCCGGCGCGCGCGCTCGAGGCTTTGCCGCCCGAGTGTGCCTTTCCCCTGATAGAGCACGGTGTTTCGGATAAGAACGCGGTCATCTTCAGTGCGCCGCACGGTGGTGCCGATACGCTCCTCGGGGATGAGTCCCCAGGGATGGCTCGCTGCGCAAGCCGACAACTCGGCCGCGGCTATGGGGTGGGTCATGCTGGCAAAGGTCACGAGTGGTACGATACGGCGGCTTAGCAAGGCCAGCCATGGGGCGTATCCGTTTACGGCAAGAAAGATGGCGGAGGCGCTAACCTCTGCCCCTGCGAGTCGGAGCTTGGGAGGCCGACCGAACTCGACAGAGAGGACTTCGCTTTCCTCGAAAATCTGGACATTTTCCCCCAGGGCATCGGCCAGCCCCTGTACTAGCCGCCATGGTTGCACCAGGACTGGCCCGGGGCATCTTATACCGGCTCTATAGAAACGCGTTCCGGTAAGCTTTTCCATGGCGTCTCGGTCCAACCAGGAAAAATCCTCCTTGAGTTGCTCCATCCCTCGCGCGAACTCCTCGAGCCGGCGCATGCCACGGTCAGTCGCGGCCCCGCGCAGGCAACCGTCGGCGCTCCACTGGCAGTTGCAGCCGGCGGCCGTTACGAGCTCTTGCAGATGCCGGATGCCCGCCCTCCCGAGCCTGATGAGAAGCTCATTGCCCGCAGGCCCCAGCGACGAATCGTAGTGAGGGATATCCATGATGAAGCCGGAGTTTCGCCCCGACGAGCCTAAGCCGACTCGCGTGCCATCGAGTACCAGGACTTTCTTTTGCGGCTCGAGCCGCGCCAGCTCATGAGCGACGCAAAGGCCGGTTATACCCGCACCGACCACCGCGAAGTCGGCGGTTTGCGTGCCCGAGAGATGCGGGCGCGAGGCGGCTGGCGCTAAACGGTCTGCCCAAGCCGGCGTGCCGAGGGAATACGTGAGGTCGCCGATCATTTGCGTGCCTCTTAGCCGTGGCAAGCGGGATCCTGGGAACTTTGCTTCTCTAGCCAGCGTTCTGTCAAGGAGGCACGCGGGACAAACGCCGGGGCAAACTTGTAAAGCGGGCGACCATCTGTTAAGTAAAAACATGGGTTCCCCAAGTTCCGATGTCCGGCGGCTCGACGGCCCGCTTGCCCCGGCAGGTGGGCCTTTTTGTCTCTGCGCCGGGTCGGGCGAAGATTAGGAGGTCAAGATGGTGCCAGAAGAGCTGTGCGAAGGGCTTACCTTCGATGACGTGTTGCTTCTGCCCGGCGCATCGGAAGTGTTGCCGCGGGAAACGGATGTCTCCACCATGTTAACCGCCAAGATACCGCTCAATATCCCGCTTGTTAGCGCGGCCATGGACACGGTCACGGAATCTCGACTCGCGATCGCCATCGCGCAGGAGGGGGGCGTAGGCTTTATCCATCGCAATCTACCCCCGGAGCTTCAGGCCCGTGAAGTGGAGAAGGTCAAGAAGTCGGAAAGTGGAATGATTGTCGATCCGGTGACGGTACACCCCAAGCAGCGGATCGAGGAAGCCTTGAACATCATGCATCGCTACCAAATCTCGGGGCTGCCCGTGGTCGAAGACGGGCGACTGGTGGGAATTCTCACCCATCGCGATTTGCGTTTCGAAAAGCGGATGGACCGGCCGGTCTGCGAGGTGATGACCCGGGACAATCTCGTGACGGCGTCGCCCGGAACAAGTATGGAAGAAGCCAAGGAGATCCTTCACGCGCACAGGATCGAGAAGCTGCCCGTCGTCGACGAGCAGTTTAGGTTGAAGGGCCTCATAACGGTAAAGGACATTCAGAAAGCCATCATGTACCCCAACTCCTGCAAGGACTCGCTCGGCCGTCTGCGCGTAGGCGCCGCGGTGGGGGTTGGCTCGGACCGAGAGGAGCGCGTGGAGCTTCTTGTAAAGGCGGGCGTCGATGCGGTCGCGGTCGATACGGCGCACGGGCATTCGCGAAACGTCCTCGAGACGGTGCGGGCAATAAAACAGCGCCATCCGGAGCTTGCGGTGGTTGCCGGAAACATTGGGACGGGAGAGGCCGCGGAGGCGCTGATTCACGCCGGAGCCGATGCCCTCAAAGTGGGTATGGGAGTAGGTTCCATTTGTACAACGCGCATCATTTCAGGAGTGGGTGTCCCCCAGATAACCGCCATTTGCGAGGTTGCCAAGGTGGCCAAGCGCTACGGGGTGCCGGTGATAGCGGATGGGGGGATCCGCTATTCGGGCGACATCACCAAAGCTCTGGCCGCGGGAGCGGCGTCGGTCATGATCGGGAGCCTCTTTGCGGGCACCGAGGAGAGTCCGGGCGAGACCATTCTCTTCCAGGGTAGAACCTACAAGCTTTACCGTGGCATGGGGTCGCTCGAAGCCATGAAGGCGGGAAGCAGAGACCGTTATTTTCACCAAGAAGAAGACGAGCTCAAGCTCGTTCCCGAGGGAATCGAAGGACGCGTGTCGTACAAAGGCGCTCTCTCCTTCAACATTCACCAGCTCGTAGGCGGCTTGCGAGCCGGCATGGGTTACCTGGGCTGCCGCAACCTGGCGGAGTTGCGGGAAAAAGCGAGGTTCATGCGAATTAGTCCAGCCGGTGTGCGAGAGAGCCACGTCCACGACGTCGTCATAAGCAAGGAGGCTCCGAACTACCGCCTGGAATGAGAGGCTTTGGCGGTTGCGGCCACCGGCGTGGAGGGCTTTCTTCACGCTGCCGGCGAGCGGCGGGTTAGAGAAGTGATCGTCGTCCTCGATTTCGGGAGTCAATACACACAACTGATCGCTCGGCGCGTCCGCGAAGCCGGGGTTTACTGCGAGATCTACCCTTACGATGCCAGCGCGGACTCGCTTCGAAAGCTCGGCGCCAAAGCGCTCATCCTCTCGGGTAGCCCCGCAAGCGTCTATGCACAGGGGGCGCCCAAGCCGGACCCGCGCATCTTCGATCTCGGGGTTCCCTTGCTCGGTATTTGTTACGGCATGGGAATTCTGGCCGAGCTTGCCGGGGGCGCGGTAGCCGCGGCGCAAAAGCGGGAGTACGGCGCGGCCGAGATCACGATCCAGGACACCGCGGATCTTTTCGCGGGCTTCTATCGCGGGGAGACCACTAGGGTTTGGATGAGTCACGGCGATCGACTCGAGCGGCTGCCGGACGGCTGGATCGCACTGGCACGCACGGGCAACTCCCCGCTTGCCGCTTGCGCCGATCCGGGTCGGCGGGTCTTCGGCGTGCAGTTTCACCCCGAGGTCGTTCACACCGTGCGCGGTAGGGATATTCTCCATAACTTTCTCTTCCGCATCTGCCGCTTGGAGGCCACCTGGACGATGGAGAACTTCCTGCTCGAACAGGAAAAGAAGATTTGCGATCAGGTGGGCAGGGACAGAATTATTTGCGCTCTGAGCGGGGGCGTGGACTCCGCGGTAACGGCTGCCATCGTGGAGCGCGCCGTGGGGGACGGGCTTACCTGTGTTTTCGTCGACAACGGCTTGCTCCGCAAGGGTGAAGCCGAGGCAGTGTGCGCCTTTTTCGCGCCTCGTTTCGGACGGCGCTTTCGCTACGTGGATGCGCGCGAGCGGTTTCTTCATGCCCTCCGCGGCCTGGTGGATCCGGAGGAAAAGCGCAAGGCGGTGGGGCGGACGTTCATAGAAGTGTTTGAGGCCGAGGCCGCCACGATCCCTGGGATCGCTTACCTGGCTCAAGGCACTCTGTATCCGGACGTGATCGAGTCTGTCTCCTTTCGTGGCCCTTCGGCGACGATCAAGAGCCATCACAACGTGGGCGGTTTGCCGGAGCGGATGAGGCTCAAGCTGGTCGAGCCGTTGCGGGAGCTATTCAAGGACGAGGTGCGTTCCCTCGGCGAGATTCTCGGCCTGCCCCCCGAGATCGTCCATCGCCAGCCGTTTCCAGGCCCAGGCCTGGCCATACGGATAATCGGGGAGGTGACGGCGGAGAGACTGGCGCTCGAGCGGGAGGTGGACTCGATCGTGGTCGAGGAGATCCATGCCGCAGGTCTGCAAAAGCTGACATGGCAGGCTTTCGCCGTTCTCCTCCCGGTAAAAAGCGTGGGCGTGATGGGGGACGAGCGAACTTACGACAATGTCGTAGCGGTACGAGTGGTTACCAGCGTCGACGGGATGACTGCGGACTGGGCACGTCTGCCCGAGGATCTATTGGCTCGGCTCTCGAATCGCATAATCAACGAGGTCCCTGGGGTGAACCGAGTGGTCTACGATATCTCGTCCAAGCCTCCGGCCACGATCGAATGGGAGTGAGGGTGAGGTCGCAATGCGCAGTACCTGGGGCGTAGGGAGGAGGGAGAGCGGACAATGAGTTTCGTTCACCTGCACGTCCACACTCAGTACAGCTTACTCGACGGGGCCAACAAGATCGACGATCTCCTCCGATTGGTGAAAGCGCAGGGCATGCCGGCCCTAGCCATGACCGACCACGGCAACATGTTCGGGGCGGTCGAGTTTTACAGTAAAGCCCGCAAGCTCGACCTCCAGCCGATCCTGGGGTGCGAGGTCTATCTCGCCCCGAACAGTCGCTTCGAGCAGAAGCTCGTGAGGACGGAGGATTACGAGGGGGCGGGAAACTTCCATTTGACCTTGCTGGCAATGGATACCCAGGGGTACAAGAATCTCTGCCGGCTGGTGACTCTGTCCTACAAGGAGGGATTTTACTTCAAGCCGCGGATCGACAAGGACCTCTTGGCGGAACTCAACGGAGGGCTTATCGCGCTTTCGGGTTGTCTGAGCGGAGAGCTGGCCAAGGCGGTTCTCGCCGAAGGAATAGAAAAAGGGAAGGAGATCGCGCGGAGCTACGCCAAGCTCTTCCCGGGACGCTACTACATCGAGCTGCAAGAGAACGGACTTGCGGATCAGCAGCGCGCGAACGAGGGGTTGCGGGAAGTCGCGAAAGCCACCGGCATACCTGTGGTGGCTACCAACGATTGCCACTACCTCCAACGCGAGGATGCGCAGGCGCACGAGATTCTCCTGTGCATTCAAACCGGCAAGACCATTGCGGACGAGAAACGCTGGCGTTTCGACACCGATCAGCTTTACGTGAAGAGCCCGGCAGAGATGGCCGAGGCATTTCGGAGCGAGCCGGAAGCGATCGCGAACACGCTGGAGATCGCCCGGCGCTGCGAACTCGAGCTTCCTTTCGGCCGCTACCACTTCCCCGATTACGAGGTGCCCCCCGGCGAGACGTTGCAGTCGCACCTGGCTAACCTGGCTAGAGCCGGTCTGGCGCAGCGGCTCGCCTCCGCCCCCCCCGCGGCGGGCGCGAGCGAGGAGGTGAAGCGAGCCTACAGGGAAAGGCTCGAGCAGGAGCTTTCCGTCATCACCGACATGGGCTTTGCTGGATATTTCCTGATCGTCGCCGATTTCATCAACTTCGCCAAAAAACAGGGAATTCCGGTAGGCCCCGGACGAGGATCGGCGGCGGGCAGTCTGGTGGCTTACGCATTAAGAATTACCGATGTAGATCCAATACGTTACGGCCTTATCTTCGAGCGATTTCTAAATCCCGGCAGGCACTCGATGCCAGACATCGACGTGGATTTCTGTTTCGAGCGGCGCGAGGAGCTGATCCGCTACGTGCGCCAGAAATACGGGGAGGAGCGGGTGGCGCAGATCATAACCTTCGGCTCGCTCAAGGGTAAGCAGGCCATCAAGGATGTCGGACGTGCGCTCGGGTTCAGCTACGCCGAGACGGATCGCATAGCCAAGCTCTATCCCGCGCCCAAGCAGGGTAAGGAGTTCCCTCTCAAGGAAGCCCTCGAGATGGAACCTAGGCTTCGCGCCATAGCGGAGCGGGGAGAGCGCGAGCAGCAGCTTTTCAAGTATGCCCTGAAGCTCGAAGGGCTGATGCGGCATGCCTCCAAGCATGCGGCTGGCATCGTCATATCGCACCGGCCCCTGGTCGAAGATCTGCCCCTCTTCGTCGACAAGGACAAAGCGGTGATGACCCAGTATGCCGGGGCGGATGTCGATGCGATAGGTTTGGTAAAATTCGATTTTCTCGGTCTCAAGACGCTCACGCTGATCGCCAATTGCATCGCGCTCATCAAGGAAACGCGCGGCGTGGAGATCGACCCGGGATCCCTTCCGCTCGACGACAGGGAAACGTATGCCATGCTCGCGAGAGCGGACACCGTGGGGGTTTTCCAGATGGAGAGCGCGGGGATGCGCAAGATGTTGGCCCAGCTTAGGCCTTCCTGCTTCGAGGACATCATCGCGGCGGTCGCACTGTTTCGGCCGGGACCTCTCGAGAGCGGGATGGTGGACGATTTCATCAAGCGCAAACACGGGCGCCAGGAGATCACCTACGAGCATCCGGCGCTGCAGCCGATTCTGGAGCAAACCTACGGAACGATCGTGTATCAAGAGCAGGTGATGCAGATAGCGCAGGCGTTGGCAGGGTATACCCTGGCCGAGGCGGATAATCTGCGCGGCGCGATGGGCAAAAAGAAGAAGAAAGCGATGGAGGCGGAGAGACAGAGGTTTTTGAGCGGGGCGAGGGAGGCCGGGGTCGAAAAGGGCTTGGCGGCCTCCCTCTTCGATCAGATGGCAAAGTTCGCCGGCTACGCCTTCAACAAAAGCCACGCTACCGCCTACGGGTTGATCGCGTTTCAGACGGCCTATCTTCGCGCGCATTATCCGAAGGAATTCATGGCGGTGCTTCTTAGCATCGAGATGGGCGACACGGATAGGACCTACAAGAACATAGCCGACTGCAAGGAGCACGGCATCAGGATTTTGCCCCCGGACATAAACGAGAGCCGCGAGTCTTTCACCGTGACCGACGAGGGGATAAGGTTCGGGTTGGGAGCGATAAAGGGGGTAGGGGGGCGGGCGATCGAGGCGATTATCGAAGCTCGACGCACCGGTGG
Organism: Myxococcales bacterium; assembly: GCA_037446155.1. Classification (GTDB taxonomy): domain Bacteria; phylum Desulfobacterota; class Binatia; order UTPRO1; family JBBIJE01; genus JBBIJE01. The sequence goes on from JBBIJE010000016.1 coordinate 53,112, forward strand.
GCCTTTCAGGAGCCTGCACGACTTTTGCGCCAGAGTACGCGGCCAGCAGGTGAACAGACGAGTGATAGAGTCGCTCATCAAATGCGGAGCCTTCGATTCCACCGGCTTCCCCCGCGCGCGGCTGATGGCGGGTTTGGATGAGGCGCTGCGCTGGAGTGCCCAACGAGGCAACGGGGCGGGTGCCCAGATGGGCTTGTTCGGTCCCGGCGGGACACCGCAGAGCCCCGAGCCCAAGTTGCCGGACGTAGAGGAGTGGCGGGACAGGGAACGATCGGCGGGGGAGAAGGAAACGATCGGTTTCTACATCACGGGACACCCGCTCGACAAGTACGAGGCTGACATGCGCCGCCTCGTTTCCTCGCCTATTGCGGAACTCAAGAACTACTCGCAGGGGAAGGTCGTTCGGCTCGGCGGTGTTATCCACACGCTGCGTCTGAGAAACAGCCGCCGGGGGGACCGTTACGCCGTATTCAATCTCGAGGACAAGAGCGGCTTCGTCGGCGTCATCGCCTGGCCGGAGGTGTACAGGAAGTTCGAGAAGCTGATTCACGGCGAGGAGCCGGTAGTGGTTTCGGGCACGCTGGAGGTCGGCGAGGAGCGCTGCCAGGTAATCGCAGAGACTGTGAGCTTGCTGGCGCTGGTGCGGCAAGAGACAGTCAAGCAGGTTCACATCCGCGTGAGTCACAAAGCGGCGAGCATTGACAAGCTTCAGTCTCTGCGCGCCACCCTGATGACTCACCGGGGGAGCTGCCCGGCATTTCTGCATCTTCGGCTGCCGGACGAGTGCGAGACGGTGATAGCGCTCCCTCACGAGCTTCGGGTGGCGGCGACCGATGCAATGGTCGAAGAAGTCGAGCGGTTGTTCGGCGCCGGCGCTACCTATTTCTGCTAGGGGGAGCTTCGGGAGTGGGAAAGGGTACCAGGGAGATACGGCGTCCGGCCGAAAGGGCGTTGCTGGTCGGCATCGGCCATGCTCGGGAAAGCCCTGGTAAGCGCCACCTGTTGACACCCGAAGACTCGCTGCAGGAGCTGGCCAGACTCGCGGAGACGGCAGGTGCCACGGTCGTGGGCTCCGTGCAACAGGTGGTGCACAGGATTCATCCGGCGACCTATATAGGCAGCGGGAAATCGCAAGAGGTGGCTAGGGTCGTTCAGGCCGCGTCGGCCGACATCGTCATATTCGACGAGGCGCTTTCGCCCGCCCAGCACCGCAATCTCGAACGGGTGTTGGGTGTGAGGGTGCTCGACAGGAGCCAGCTCATCCTCGACATCTTCGCCACGCGCGCCCGCTCTCAGGCGGGTAAACTGCAGGTCGAACTGGCACAGCTCCAGTACTTGTTGCCCCGCCTCACGCGCCAGTGGACGCACCTGTCGCGGCTTGGAGGAGGGGTGGGAACGAGGGGACCGGGAGAGACGCAGCTCGAGGTCGATCGGCGGCGGGTGCGCGAGAGGATCGCAGCGCTCAAGCGGCGGCTTGCCGAGGTGGAACGAACCAGGGGCTTGCAGCGCCGCCGCCGCCTGGATGTGCCTCTCGTCTGTGTGGCCTTGGTGGGTTACACGAACTGCGGGAAATCCAGCTTGATGAACCGGCTGACGCAAGCCGGAGTACTGGTAGAGGATAAACTGTTCGCCACGCTCGACCCCACCGTTCGAGGTTTGCGCCTGCCCGACGGCCGAAGCGCGTTGCTCATCGATACAGTGGGCTTTATTCACCGGCTGCCCCACGAGCTCATCGATGCCTTCAAGAGCACGCTCGACGAGGTAAGCGAAGCGGACCTCCTGCTGCACGTCATAGACGCGTCGAGCGAACGGGCGCCCGAGCAGGTCGAAGTCGTCGATCGCGTCCTGGGCGAAATCGGAGCCGGTCACACTCCGTGCGTTCGAGTTTGGAACAAGATCGACCTGCTGAAGCAGTGCGACCTACCCCTGGACAGGGTGCCCAGCTCTCAAAGGGTCGTCGGGGAGGTGCGGGTGTCGGCACTGAGCGGGGAGGGAATCGATCGCCTGCTGGCTCGACTGAGTCAGGCGCTGGGGGAGGTCGCAAGCGAGGAATATCTCTCCGTGGAGCTGCCCGCGGGACAACAAGAGACGCTGGCGTGGCTCTATCGAAGAGCGACCGTGATCGAGCACAACTACGACGACGGTGTGCTGCGAATCAAGGCTCGAATGAGCAGCAAGGTGGCGGGTCAGCTCCGCAAACGATTAGCCGGGAGCGATGCTGAACACGCCTAACTTTATAACCGTCCTGCGGATCCTGGCGATTCCCCTCTTTCTCATCTTGCTCACCAGCCAAGAAGTGGAGTTGGCTCTCGGAGTTTTCGTTCTCGCCGGTGCCTCCGACGCCCTGGATGGGGCAATAGCACGCCTTACCAACGCCAAGACCGACCTCGGAGCGCTCCTCGACCCTCTCGCGGACAAGCTGCTCATCCTCAGTTCCTTTTCCGCACTGGCCTTCATGGGAGTGGTCCCGAATTGGCTGACGGTTTTAGTGATCATGCGGGACGTAGTGATCCTCTTCGGGTACGGCACGATATTTCTCTTCACCGGCCGGCGCATGGAGGTAAGGCCGACGCCGGCCGGCAAGGCTAGCACCTTTTTTCAGATAGCGTCTGTGACGTGCGTGTTGGTGGTGATGGTCTGGCGCGACCTGGTTCCAGCATCGGGTGTCTTCGGACTCTTTCTCGCCACCGGCGCTGCCACCGTGGTTTCTGGACTCCACTATATGTACGTGGGCCTCGCCTACTTGCAGGGAGCAGGCACTGTTCCTCGCGAAGGGTCGGGAGGATAGGCGAGGCCCGGGAGGTGCGAAGGTGAAATCGAGGCTTTTTCTCGCGGTCGGCCTGGTGCTCTTGCCCACGAGGGCTGCCATGGCGCTTAGCGGCTGGGAGGTCATCGGCGAGGTCAGGCGGCTCGACGACTCGGTCCACAAATGGAGCGACCGTTCCGTGCGCATGCTCTTTAGGATTTCCCGGGAGGGAGGGGCGGAGCGGGTAAAGGAATTGAAGCTATACGAAAAGCGATACGAACGCGGCCGCAAGAAGAGCCTGGTTCATTTTCTAGCGCCGGCAGAGATTCGCGGCACCGCGTTTCTCCAGTGGACGGACCCCGGGAAGGAGAACCGCCAGTGGTTGTACCTGCCGCACTTCAAGCGGGTTCGGCGCATCAGCGCGCGGGCCAAGTCGGAGAGCTTCGCCGGCAGCGATTTCAGCTACCGGGACCTCGAGATCATCGACGAGATCGCCCACTGGGACGAGGAACGGGCGAAAGCCAAGCTTTCCGCGGATGGGGAGGTAAACGGGGTGCCCTGTCACGTGGTGAAACTCGTCCCCAAGAGCGACGAGGGCTATCGCGAGCTCGTAGTGTGGGTAAGCAAGGAGGAGCGGGAATTTCGCAGGATCGAATTCAGGGATCCGGGGCGAAAGCTCGAGAAAATCCTCGAGCTTTCGGATTTCCAGGTGATAGACGGAATCCCGACTCCGCTGCGCTCGCAGATGCGCGATATCGGCAAGAAGAGCCAAACCCTGGTAGTGATCAGCGACGTGGAATATAACCGCAACCTAGAAGACGAGATGTTCACGGAGCGCTATCTCGAGCACGGGCGGCGATGATGGGAGAAAAGGGGGCATTGCAAGAAGTATTCTCCCGGATCGACTGGGAAGCAGCGCAGGGCGAGGCTCTGGCGTATCTTCAGGAGCTTATCCGCATCGAGACCGTCAATCCTCCGGGTAATGAACACCGTGCGGCCAGGCACCTCGAGGCGATCTTGGCGAGGGAAGGCATAGAGTGCCAGGTGCTGGAAGCCGCTCCGGGAAGGAGCAACTTGCTCGCTTACCTTCCCGGTTCTTTCGGGGATGGGGGCCGCTTGATGCTGAGCTCTCATCTGGATGTGGTGGCGGTCGAGCGCGGCGCCTGGCGGCGCGATCCGTTCGGTGCGGAGGTCGCCGATGGCTGTGTTTGGGGCCGCGGCTCCTTCGACATGAAAAGCAAGACCGCCTTCGATCTCATGGCGATGCTGCTCACCAAGCGCCTGGGGCTTGAGCTTCGCAACGGGCTTCTCATGTGCGCGGTGGCCGACGAAGAAGCGGGCAGCCGCCTGGGATCGCAATGGCTGGTCGAATGCCACCCGGAGAAAGTTTGCGCCAAGTACGTGTTCAACGAAGCAGGTGGCTTTCCCGTCGAGGGGTTGGGACGGCGCTTCTATCCGATCCAAGTGGCGGAGCGTGGGTTGTGCTGGCTCAAGTTAACGGTGACGGGCGCGCCGGGACACGGGTCGATGCCCAGGCCGGACAGCGCTCCGATCAAGCTGGCGCGGATCGTATGCAAACTGGGCGAGTCGCGCCTGCCGCTCCATGTTACCGCGGAGGCACGTGCCTTTTTCCGCCACCTGGCGTCTGGTCTCGGATCGAAGGAAGAATCGATTTTACCCGATCCGAGTGAGCTCGACAGCCGTGCGGGTGAACTCGAGCAGCTTCCGCTCCTCGGCTCATTCCTCTACCCGATGCTTCACAACACCGTCTCACCCAACGTGCTGCATTGCGGGAGCAAAATAAACGTCATCCCGGGGGAAGCCTCGGTCGAGCTCGATGGGCGTCTGTTGCCCGGGCAGTCGAGCAGCGATCTCATCCGGGAAATTCGCGAGATCGTCGGCGAGGAACCGAAGATCGAGATTCTCTTGGCTTCGGAAGCCGTCGGGATGCCCCACGAAGGCGCGATGTTCGAGCTTTTGCGGGAAGCCATTCTGGAGCGCGATCCGGAGGCAGTCGTTTTGCCCTGGCTCATGCCCGGCTTTACGGACAGCAGGAACTGGAGCCGCCTCGGGGCGCTCTGCTATGGCTTCCACCCGGTTTCGCTTCCTCCTGGAGAGTCGATCGGTACGCTGGCCCACGGTCACAACGAGCGAATCCTGGTCGAAGGGTTTTTCGCCGGTCTCAAGACTTACTTGACGGCGGTTTGGCGGTACTGCGTCGGCGGGGACGGATCGACCTAGGGGGCAAGTGGGCGATCTAGTTTTCGACAGAGACCGGCTCGCCGAGACCGTGAAGGATGCTGGGCGCCTCGCCCTCGGTTACTTCAACCGCACTTGCGGCAGTCGCAAAGAGGATCGCACGGTGGTAACGGAGGCCGACCGGGTGGTCGAGGTTTTTTTGCGGGAGCGCTGTGCCGAGATCTTCCCCCAGGCGCTTTTTATCGGTGAAGAGACGGAAAAAGGCCCGCTGGGAGAGAAGCAAACCTGGCTCGCCGTGGATCCGATAGACGGGACCTCCGCTTTCGTGGCCGGGATTCCCACGTGGTGCGTCTCGGTCGGCTTACTCCACGAAGGCAGGCCCATTGCCGGTGCTGTGTACCTTCCGGCGGTGGACGAACTCTATCTCGCCGACGGCGATCGAGCTTGGTGGAATGGGCACCAGCTCGAATACAGGCCGCGCTCGAACGTCGGCGGAGACCGGTTCGTGGTCGCCTACGCGGGTTTCCACCGCCGCCATAGCGTACCGTTCACGGGCAAAGTGCGCTCTCTAGGCTCGACCGCCTATCATATCTGCCTGGTAGCGCGGGGAGCGGCGATGGCTGCTTTGCTCGGACGCGCCCACATATGGGATCTTGCCGCCGGGGCAGCGCTCCTAGAAGCCACCGGAGGCCGGTTGGTTTATCTTAGCGGCCGTGCCGTCGACTGGCACGCACTGGCCGGGGGTGCGAAGGCTCCCGATTTTTGCGTGGCCGCCAGAGAAGAGGAACTGGGGCGGGCACTCGATCTTTTTCGACCCTGCCGCGACTAAGGTGCTCCGGGCCAGAGGGGACGCACCGAGGCTTTTCGCTGCATCCTTCCCCGACTTTGCCACGCATTCAGCTTTCCAGTAATCTTTCCTCCTAGAGTGGACCTGCGCGGAAAAATCGCTCTGGTGACGGGAGGGGCCCGGCGTGTCGGTAAAGCGGTAGCGCTCGGTTTGGCCGAAAGCGGCGCGCAGGTGATAATCCACTACCACCGCTCGACCGCCGATGTGGAGCCCCTGCTTGCACGGCTTGCCGAGCTTGGCGCCAGCGCCTGCGCCTTCCAGGCCGATCTTGCCGACGCTGCCCAGATCGCAACGCTCGCTCGCGGGGTACACGAGCGTTTTGGGCCTCTCGACATCTTGGTGAACAATGCCTCGGTTTTCTACCGCACCCCGCTGGACCATCTCGACGAAACAGGCTGGGACGCCGTCATGAACGTCAATTTGAGGGCTCCCTTCCTCTGCTCGTTGCTTTTCGGACGGCAAATGAAGAAAGCGGGCCGCGGCAGGATCATCAACATCGCTGACGCCTCTTCGCTTAGGCCTTCGCCGGATTACATTCCCTACTGCGTCTCGAAGAGCGCGTTGATGGCCTTGACAAAGGCTATGGCGAAGGCGCTGGCGCCCGAGGTACAAGTCACCTGTGTCGCCCCAGGCGTGGTCTTGCCCCCGGACGACCTGAAAGAGGAAACGCTGCGGCGGATGAGGCAATCCATTCCGCTTCGCCGGTTCGGAACCCCCGAAGATGTCTCTCGGGCCGTTTTGTTCCTGGCGGCAAGCGGAGAGTTCATCACCGGCAGCACCATTTTCGTCGACGGAGGTTGGGTGGCGGGTTGAGCGCGGCACGCCAGGTGGGTAAAGCTTCGGCGGGAGGCGACGACGAGAGGCTTGCCATCGTCCGCGCGGCTCTCAAGCGCCGGGGTCTCAGCGTGGAAGCGGTGGGGAGCCTGGAGGTTGGCCTGGAAGTGGACAGTCGATTTCTCGACGAGTGGTACCAGATGCTTTTGCGCTACTCCTTTCGGCTTTTCCTCCGCGACCTTATCAAATACCGGCGTGGCGCCCGCATATCCGACCTTCGGCGTTACTGCAGCGGCGAGGTGGTGCGGAAGTACCTCGGATACGTCGAGCGCTTGGGACTGGCCGCGAAGCGGGGGCGGCGCTGGTGCCTGAGCGACCTGAGGGTGAATTCTTTTGGGCCGACCCTGGAGTGGCTGGTTGCGGAGGTGATGCGGCGGGAGTTCGGGGCCTTTGCCGCGGCCGGCGTGCGCCTGTGCAAGCCGTCGGTCGGAGGGGACTACGACACGATAGCCTTGGTCGAGGGCCGCTGCGTGTACATCGAGGCCAAATCGGCCCCCCCTCGACAACTCGACCGAGGGCAGATCCGCGCCTTCTGCCGACGGGTGCACGAGCTGGCGCCGGATGTGGCCATTCTCTTGAACGACACGCACCTTCGCATGGCGGACAAGCTCGTTCCTCTCCTCGCCCGTGAGCTCGCCATCGCGGGGCTCGGCGGCGGGGCGGAGGGGGCGCGGTTCGAGCGGGTTTGCGGGGAGACTTTTCACTTTCGCGAAAGCCTCTTCGTCACCAATTCGCATCCGGATATTCGCGCTAATTTGACCTCTTGCCTGGCGCTCCACTGGCGGCGCGGGTTCGGGGGGCGCGGGATTGTGACGGCTTTGAGCCGATGAGTGGCTCCCCCTTGCGGTACCTGCTGGTGCGGCTCGCCTGGGCGCTCGTAGTGACGATAGGCGCGACGGCGGTCGCGTTCGCCGTTGCGTTCGTGGTGCCGGCGGATCCAGCTCGGGCGCTGGCCGGCCCCAAAGCGGATCGCGAGACGCTAGAGAGCATAAGAAAAGAGCTCGGGCTCGACCGCCCCCTCGCGCAACAATACTGGCGGTTTCTCGGGCGCCTTGCTCGAGGGGATCTGGGGCGCTCGTATGTCTCGCGCCGGCCGGTTGCGCAAGCGATAGGGGAGCGATTGCCGGCTACGGCTCTGCTCGCCGCCGCGAGCTTGAGCGTTGCGCTCGTGATCGGGCTGCTCGGCGGGGTGGCGACGGCGGCGCGGGCCGGCGGGGCGTTCGACCGGCTCGGCCTGGTGGGCGCGATCACGGTTCTTTCGGCCCCTACCTTTTGGCTGGGAATGCTTTTTCTCTACTATGCCGGCTTCAAGTGGCGGTTGGTACCATTAGGCGGGAGCGTCTCGCTTGCGGGGTTGATCGGTCCGAGCCTGGTGTTAGGCGGGACCACTGGTGCCTATTACAGCAGGCTGCTTCACGTCAATCTGGCGGAAGTCCTCGGTGCGCCGTACATTCGAGCCGCGCGTGCCAAGGGTGCCGGCGGTTGGGTGGTTTTGTGGCGGCACGCGCTTCGCAACGCCGCCCTGCCGCTCGTAACGGTCGTTGGCTTGGACTTCGCCGGTCTTTTGAACGGGGTCGTCCTTGCCGAGACCGTGTTCCACTGGCCTGGGCTGGGGCGGCTCGCGTTCGAATCTGTGTTAGCCATGGATTTGCCCATGATCATGGGAACGGTGGTAGTCGCTGCCATAATGGTGGTATTCGCCAATATCGTGATCGATCTCGTTTACGTGCTGATCGACCCGCGCGTGGGACTGCAATGAGGATAAGCGGGCTCGTGTGGGTCGGTGCTTCGATGGTGGTAGTTTTGGGGGGCGTCGCCTTGGGCGGCGCGCACCTTGCACCTTTCGACCCTGCGCTTCAGGTGGCCGATTCCTTGGGGACCCCGCTTCCCCCGCGTGCCGGGTTTTATCTGGGCACTGATGATTTGGGACGCGACGTGCTGTCGCGGCTAGTTGTGGGCGCGCGGCTTTCGCTTCTGGTCGGAGTGGCGGCCATGGCGATCACGATCTTTATCGGGAGCGCAGTCGGGCTGATCGCGGGCTATTACGGGGGCCTGGTCGATCTCTTACTTATGCGGGCTACCGACGTTATGCTCGCGTTTCCCGGGCTTCTTCTCGCCGTCGCGCTGGTCGCAGTGCTCGAGCCTGGGGTGAGCACGGTCCTCGTGGTCATAGGGTTGGTAAGCTGGACCGGTGTGGCTAGGGTGGTGCGAGCGGAGGTCCTGAGTTTGAGAACGAGAGATTTCGTGCTAGCCGGACACGCGATGGGGGGATCTGGACTGCGGATAATGTGGCGCCACATTTTGCCCAACGTGGCTCCCACGGTTCTCGCTCTAGCAGCACTCAGTACCTCTACCACCATCATGCTCGACGCGGGCTTGAGCTTTCTCGGCATAGGAGTGCCGCCCCCGCTGCCAAGCTGGGGCCGGATGATTCAGGAGGCTAGCCCCTACTATCGAACGGCCCCCTGGCTCATGATCTTTCCCGGAATGGCCGTCTTCTTCTCCGTTCTCGCGTTCAATCTCCTTGGCCACGGCCTCATAGAGCGGTTTCGGAAGTGAAAGGCTGGTCGTATTTCTGTCTGGGTGTCTTACTAGCACTGGTTACGGTGGGGGCGAGTTGCGAGCGCTCCTTGGAGCAAAGAGAACCCGCAGGGCAAGGTCCCCGAGAAAGCGGTGGCGGGCGGCGAGGCGGAATCCTGCGGCTGGCGAGCAGCGACGACGTGCCGACCCTCGATCCGGCGATCGGATACGACTCCCTATCGTGGTCTTTCGAACAACTCATCTTCGACACTCTGCTCGACTACGATGACGATGGGCATCTGGTTCCCCGCTTGGCGGCTTCCTGGGAGGTTAGCCCGGATCGCAAGACTTACACCTTTCGGCTCAAGCCAGGAGTCAAGTTTTCCGATGGCTCGCCCCTTACGGCCGGGGATTTCGTTTTCAGTCTCCAGCGGGTGATTGACCCGGCCACGGCGTCTCAGGGCGCCGAGTTCTTCCGCGGGATCGCAGGTGCGCGTGACTTTGCCGAGGGGCGAGCCACAGGCGTGCGGGGGCTTGCGGCCCCCGATTTCCAAACTGTCGTAATAAGGCTCGAGCGTCCCGATCCTCTCTTTCCGCACAAGCTTACGCTGCTCTTCTCCGCCGTGGTGCCGCGCAGGCTGCTCGAGAAGCCCCAAGGCGATTTCGCCTCGCGGCCGGTCGGCAGCGGACCCTTCATGCTCGAGCAGTGGCGCCGCGGGGACCGGCTTCGGCTCAAACGAAACCCGTACTACCGCGATCCCGAGGCGGTCTATCTGGATGGAGTCGAGCAACTGGTGGGTGTGAGCGAGCAGCTTGCGTGGCTCAAGTTCGAAAGTGGCGAGTTGGACGTTGCAGCCATCCCTCCCGCCGAGTTCCCGAGAGTCGTCGCGGATCCCGAGTACCGTGACAGGCTAGTCAAGGGGGTCACGCTGACGACCTCCTATATCGGGATAAATTGCCAGATGGCCCCGTTCGACCGGGTAGAGGTTCGCCGCGCCCTCAACTATGCGGTGGACAAGGCGGGCATTATAAAGCTCATCGGGGGCCGCGGTATCGAGGCCAAGGGAGTTTTGCCGCCTGGGATGCCTGGCTATGATTCGTCGTTGGCGGGCTATCCCTATGATCCCGCCAGAGCCAAGGAGCTATTGGCAGAAGCCGGTTTGAGCCGCGGGTTTGCAACGGTGCTCTGGACACAGAATCGAGAAACGGATTTGCGCGTCGCACAAAAGATCCAACAGGACTTAGCGGCGGTCGGGATCTCGGTCGAGATCAAGACCGTGGCCTGGGCGAGCTTTTTGGAGGCGATCAGGGAGCCTGGTAGAGTGCCGCTTTTCGATCTCGGCTGGTTCGCTGACTTCCCCGACCCTTCGAATTTTTTGGAGGTCCTCTTCGACGGACGCAACTTCGCGGCCAACAACCACACCTTCTACAATAACCCGCGGGTCAACGAGCTTCTCGACATAGCACGGGATACCCACGATGTCGCGAAGCGGCTCGAGATCCTAGCCGAGGTCGAGCGGCTCGTAGTGGCGGACGCCCCTTGGGTTTTCCTCTACCATCCTATGACTTACGCCGCCGTCCAGCGGGGCGTTCACAACTACCGAATCCACCCGCTCAGGCCCCCGCGGATCGAAAAGGTCTGGCTGGAGGGCTGAGCGCCTGGCGCTTGCGAGCAGGCTCAGAAGGGCAGGGGAAGGGGGGAGAAAGGGGTCAGGCAGGGGGGGCCGGGCGCGTGAAAGTACTCGAAGTCCCCCTCTTTCTCACCGACGAAAATTACGCTCGAGGAACGCGTTCCAAAGGAGCCGAAATGAACGCACAGCGAGTCGAGCGGTCCCCGGCTTCGCGGGTCGGCGGGAATTTCGTGATCCGAGAGGATCCGATGGAGGTCGCGCAAAAATTGGCGGCGGTCGCCGGTTCGCTCGAACGCTCTTCCGGCCTCGTGGAAGCCTTCGAAAGACTGCCCGATCCGGGGGCAAGTGAAGTCGTCGAGATCGAGGTTGGTGAGCAAGTGAAGTCCTGGCTCCATTCGTCTCGAGATGATTTCTCTCCCATTTCCGGTGGCGACGGCCGAGGCCTCTTTGCTGGCCACGAGCAGATTGAATGGATTGTACTGCCGCCCATCCACCCGCGCCAGAGCGTCGATGGCCGCTTCGACGCCCTCGTAGCCTAGGGTCTCCAGGCACAGCAAGCCGCGAGAGCGACGGGAATTGTCCAGAGGTTCGGCCGAGCGACGGTTGAGAAGCGCCGCTACCAGTCCGCGCGCGTTCAACCCGAGCCAGGTCCCGCCAGCCCTCAAGTCGCGCCCGCCGAAAGCAACCGGTCGATCCGACAACCTAGCCGGCTCGGCTGCGGGGCGATCGAAGTACTCGTCTCGGTTGGCGGCGACGACGAGCGGCAGCTTCGGCAGCGATCGGTAGTAAACGGCCAGCGTACACATCTACCCGCGAATTACCGTAATACCACCGCCACGGCAAGACTGCCGCGCATCGGCGATTGTCTATGGCGGCGCAGCATGTTAGCCTGAGATCCGAACGCAAGGAAAAGGGGGAGGGTAGGGTGTTTTCTTCGATCGAGGACGTGATCGACCGCTTCGCAAAGCAAAAATACATCTGCAGCCGCACGATCGCGACCGTGATCTACCTCGCCAGTCACCTGCGCAAACCGGTCCTCGTCGAGGGGCCCGCCGGTGTCGGCAAGACGGATCTGGGCAAGGTTTTGGCCGAGGCTTTAGGCCGCTCGCTCATTCGGTTGCAGTGTTACGAAGGGCTGGACGAGACGAAGGCGCTCTACGAGTGGGAGTACGCCAAGCAGCTTCTCTACACGCAGATTCTCAAGGACAAGATCGGAGAGGTCCTGGCGGGCGCGGCGACCCTCAGGCAGGCCGTGGAGCGGATAGCGAGCGAGGACAACGTGTTTTTCTCGGAGCGGTTCATAGTGCCGCGGCCGCTTCTTCGAGCGATCCTGTCCAGGGATCCCGTGGTCTTGCTGATCGACGAGATCGACAAGGCCGACACCGAGTTCGAAGCTTTTCTCCTCGAGGTGTTGAGCGACTTTCAGGTGAGCGTACCAGAACTGGGCACGATCAAGGCGAACCAGCTTCCCTTGGTAATATTGACCAGCAACAACGCTAGAGAGATGTCGGATGCCCTGAAACGCCGCTGCCTCCATCTCTACCTCGACTTCCCGGAGCGAGAGCGGGAGCTCGAGATCGTGAAGCTCAAGGTGCCGGGCGTAAGCGAGCGACTGGCGGCGGAGGTCGTGGACCTGGTTCAGTCGGTGCGCAAGCTGGATCTCAAGAAGGTGCCGAGCATCAGCGAGACGTTGGATTGGGCAAAGGCGCTTATGTTGCTCAACATCGACAAGCTGGATCACGAAATGGTCTCTAGCACCTTGACCGCGCTGCTCAAGTACGAGGGGGACATCCGCAAGGCCGAGCAGGAGCTAAAACAGTACCTGCAGCGCGCGAGGGCCAAGGTCGGCTCCGCGCCGGCTTCTCCCCCGGGTGGCAAGGATCTACTGCACTAGGGGTCGCTTTGGAAGCGAAGATCCTGGAATTCGCCGGCATCCTGCGCGGCAATGGTGTGCGCGTTTCGCCAGCGGAAGTCATGGATGGGCTGCGGGCGGCGTTGGTGGTGGGACTGGGGGATCGGCTCGCGTTCAAGTCGGCCTTACGCTCGGCGATGGTGAAAAGGGCGATCGATCTGCCGATTTTTGACGAAGTATTCGATCTGTTCTTCTCCGGACTGGGGCAGGCGATGGGGGAGATAGCGCGCCAGACGCAAGCCGCACTCCAGCTCAGCGAGCGAGAGTTTCAGGAGCTCATGGAGTTCATCGCAAAGACCTTGAGCCGCCACTCGATCGAGGTTTCGCCGCTTGCGCGGGCCCTGTTGCAAAACGACACGGGGCGGCTGGCGCAACTGCTGCGAGAGGCCGCCTCGCAGGTCGGCCTCGACGCGATCAGCCGGCCGTTCCAAGACGGCCAGTATGGCTACGCGATCGGAGAGGTGCTTCGGCTCGAGGGGGTGCGAGAGGAGCTGGCGAAGATCCAGCAGATTCTAGCGGAGATGGGGGCGGGCGATCCGGTCGCCGCGCAAGCCGCGCGCCTGGTGGAGAGGCGATTGTCCGATTTGAACGAGATGATTCGGCGCTTGGTGAGAAGCGAGCGCGAGATGCGGCACTTCGCTCAACGGGAGAGCCTGCACCTCAAGTCCCTGACCGAGAAGAGCTTTTATTACCTCACCGAAGACGAGCTGCGGCGCATGAAGGAGGCCGTGACACGGCTGGCGCAGAGGCTCAAGAACGCCATTTCGGTTCGCCGCAAACGGGCCCACCGTGGCAGGGTCGACATCAAGGGTACGCTGCGAGCGAGCCTTCAATACGGGGGCGTGCCTTTTGCGATCAAGATCGATAGACGAAAGCGCGAAAAGCCGCAGGTGGTGATCCTTTGCGATGTCTCCGACTCGGTGCGAAACGTCTCGCGCTTCATGCTCCAGTTCGTTTATTCTCTTCAGGACCTCTATTCGCGGGTGCGAAGTTTCATCTTCGTAGCGGATCTCGGGGAAATAACGGCGCTCTTCGGGGAAAACGACATCAACCAGGCTATCGATCTGGCGCTTCGCGGGAAGGTCATAAATGTGTTCGCCCATTCCGATTTCGGCAGGGCGTTTCAGCTCTTTTACCGGGATTACATCGCCAGCGTGACCCGGCGGACAACGGTGATTATCCTGGGAGACGCCCGTAATAATTACAACGTCGCGCACGAATGGGTGCTAAAGGAGATCAGGCAGCGGGCCAAGCAGGTGATATGGTTGAATCCGGAGAGTCGCTCTACCTGGGGCTTCGGAGACAGCGAGATGGAGCGATACATGCCCTATTGCGACCTCGTGGAAGAATGTCACAATCTGAAGCAGCTCTATGGCGTGATCGACAGATTGGTGAGCGCCTGAGGGAAAGCCGCGATTCTCTCGGAAATCTGGAAGGCTCTGGGGTTTATCGGCAAAGGGGCTGCGCTGCGGGAGCATCGGCCTAAGGGATTGACGACAGGGGAGCTTTTGGCGACAATAGGCGCAAAACGGGGGCAAGAAAGAAGGACAGCCAATGAGCGGGGACGAGTTTATTTTGATGACCGTCGGGGGCCTCACACTTGACCCAGTTACCAAGACCCCCATTGTGATTCTCAGAGACCCCGACAACAAGCTCAATCTCCCCATCTGGATCGGCTTGCTCGAAGCCACCGCGATGGCTACGGAGCTCGAGGGGATCAAGATGGCCCGACCCATGACCCACGATCTCTTGCGCCATGTGATCGGGAAGCTCGGAGCCGAAGTCGAATCGGTTGCGGTGACCGATCTAAAGGATAACACCTACTATGCCTTGATTCATCTTCGGGTGGGGGAGCGGCAGCTTTCGATCGATTCGCGGCCGAGCGACGCCATATCGCTCGCGCTTCGCACGAAGAGTCCGATCTACGTCTCCAAGAAGGTCCTCGAAGCCTCGAGCGTCCTGCAACAGATGGATGGCGCGAAGGAAACGGATCTATCGAACGTTTCCCGGGACAAGTGGGCGGAAATCCTCGAGAAGATGACCCCCGATGATTTCAAGTACAAGATGTAACCTTCACACGCGGTGGCTCCTTTAGCCAATGGCCCGCCATCCGAAGCTTAGACGCAAGGACCTGAAGAAGCCCGACGAGTTCGTAACCTTCACCCGCAAGCTCGTCGATTTCGCCCGCGAGCATGCTACCGTCGCGATCGGTGCGGCGCTTGTGGTGGCCGCCTTGTTGCTGGGCGCTGGGGGCTTCTCCCTTTGGACGCAAATGGAGCGCGGCGCCGCCAACGTCGCATTTGCGTCCGCGCGAACCTTGTTCGTGAGCGAGGAATACAAACCCGCCCAGGAAGCCTTCCAGAGCGTGGCCGAGAGGTACTCTGGCACCATCTATGGCGCCACCGCGCTTCTTTATGCGGCCGATTCGGCTCTCGCCAGCGGGGATTACGAAACTGCCGGCACGCTCTATCGCCGATTTCTCGCTGGCGATTCCGCGCCCGAGTATCTGCGTCAGGCGGCGCTCGTCCGCCTCGGCCTGGCCGAAGAACGCGCCGGCCGTATAGGTGAGGCCAGAAGGACATATGAGGAAGCACACGGCCTCGTCGGCCCCTTCGCGGCCGACGCCCTCCTGGGCCAGGCTCGAACGGCTCGGCTCTCCGGGGACGCCGCCGCCGCAAGGCGCCTTTACGAGCAGTTCCTCGATGCTCATCCGAGCTCGCCCATGCTCGTGACGGTCCGCTCGGAGCTAGCGGCGCTCCAACCGCCCGAAACGGGCGCCAAGGCCCAAGAAGAACCTCCGCGCAACTAGGCGGTTGGGCCGCATCCTATCGCTAAGAACGTTCGTTAAAAGGCGTGCGGCGTTCGGCTTGGATCCGCCACGGGCGCTTTTGCGGGGAGCGCCCGCAGGCCATGCCACGATGTCAGGCCGGTGCGTGCCGTGGGCCAGTATGGCCTGCCTTTCGTGAGCCCGGTCTTGAAGCCAGGGGCCCCGGGGGCCCGGCCCTTCGGCCGCGGGGAGCGGCACGGCCCTAACGTCTGATAAGAGATCTTATGTAAACTTTTTCCCGGGTCGGGTCTCAGGCACAGGTATCGCCGTAAAGCCTCCCCCCCTTCACGCAGCGGCCCCTGTGAGTGATGAGCGTCAGACTTTTTCGTTGGGATCGAAGAGCTTTTTGTGCTCGTCGAGAGCGAAGCGATCGGTCATTCCCGCGATATAGTCGGCGACGACCTGTGGCGTGTCCGCTTCGGTTTCGATGCGAAGCTGGACGTGCGTGGGCATTTGCCGCGGCTCTTCCATGTAAGCATGAAAGAGATCCTCGATGACCTTGGCGGCTTTGACTGCCATGCGCTTTACCCGGTAATGACTGTAGAGGCGGTCCATGAGAATGCTCTTGAGCACTCGGCAGGAGGCCTCGACGGCCGGGCTGAAGCCGACAAGGCGGCGGCCCGCGGCTCGGATGTCGGCGACCGACTTGGCGCCGGCGGCTTCGACATTGGCCTGGGTAGTAGCGACGAGATCGGTGACCAGCCGGTTGATCATCCGCCGCAGCGCCTGATAGCGAAGCACGCTTTCGTCGGCGCCGGGATAGCGCGCGCGGGCCCCTTCGTAAGCTTCTTGCCAGAGTTCGGCTTGGGCCAGATCCTCCTTGGTCAGGATCATCGACTGGAGGCCGTCGTCTACGTCGTGGGTGTTGTAGGCTATCTCGTCGGTATAGTCTACGATCTGGGCTTCGAGCGGCGCTTGCAACTGGGGGTCGAACCTCTTTACCACGGGCCTATCGTGGGCCGAGGAGTGCTTGGCGATTCCTTCGCGCACCTCCCAGGAGAGATTCAAGCCGGGAAATTCCGGGTACCTCTTTTCCAGCACCTCCACTACGCGCAGGCTCTGGGCGTTGTGCTCGAAGCCGCCGTAGGGCGCCATCAGGCGGTTCAGGGCCTTCTCTCCCGCGTGCCCGAAGGGGGTGTGGCCCAGGTCGTGCGAGAGCGCGATCGCCTCGGCCAGGTCCTCGTTCAGGCCGAGCGCCCGCGCCACGGTGCGGGTTATCTGCGCCGCCTCGATCGAATGGGTGAGCCGCGTCCGATAGTAATCCCCCTCGTGGTTCACGAATACCTGGGTCTTGTATTCGAGACGGCGGAAAGCGGAACAGTGGACGATGCGGTCCCGGTCTCGCTGAAACGGGGGGCGAAGATCGTGTTCCGGCTCGGGGAAATCCCGGCCTCGGGTATCGGCGCTATGCATGGCATATGAAGCCAGTATTTCCCGCTCGCGCTCGAGCAGTGCCCGACGGTCGATCACCCGAACAACTCCGCAACGGTATTCTATCGGCGTTCGCGTCGCCTGGGCAAGCTAGGCAGCGAGGGTGCGAGGCGGCGTGCCTGTCCAGTTCGGGGTTCCTCATCGAAGTTCCCCGAGCGCTGGCAAATGGTTTGCAAGTCGTGTAAGGTGCGCCGTCGAAGCCGAGCGGAGCGCCTGCGCGTTAGCGATGCTTTGGGGAGGATCGGTATGGCAAGCGAAGACCTCGTGGGGGAGTTGCCCGCGCCTAGCAGCACTCGGCGCATAATCCTGAATGCTCTTCTTTCGAGCAGCGCCCTCGCCTTCCTGGCGACCGTGGTGTATCCGGTGATCCGGTACATCATCCCTCCGCCCGGGGCGGAGTCCGATACGAACAGCGTCGTGGCGGGAAAAGTCAAGGACTTTCCGGCCAATACGGGCAAGGTGTTCAGGTTCGGCTCGAAGCCGGCACTGTTGGTGAACGGCCCGGATGGGCGCCTTCGCGCGGTGTCGGCGGTGTGTACCCACCTGCAATGTACGGTTCAATACCGGCCCGATTTGGAGCAGATCTGGTGTGCCTGCCATAATGGGCGCTTCGATTTGAACGGCCGCAACGTCGCTGGCCCCCCGCCCCGCCCCCTCGAGGTTTTCGACGTCACCGTCCGGGGCGACGACGTCATCGTCTCGCGCAAGGCCTAGCGACGCGGAAAGGAGGAGACGGCATCGTGCGGCGGGTAATCAACTGGTTCGATGATCGCTTACACATAAGCGCGTTGATCGATTTTCTCTCCCATAAGAGCGTCCCCACTCACCATCACTCGATCTGGTACTACTTCGGTGGCGTGAGTCTTCTGCTTTTCGTCGTTCAAATCTTTACCGGCCTCCTGCTCCTTTTCTACTACCGGCCCGGCCCGGACTCGGCCTTCGAGAGCATCCAGTTTCTCATGGCGCGCGTTCCCTTCGGGTGGCTGGTCCGCTCCGTTCACAGTTGGGGCGCGAATCTCATGGTGCTTGCGGTGTTCATTCACATGTTCAGCGTTTTTTTCATGAAGGCCTATCGGCCGCCCAACGAGCTTACGTGGATGAGCGGCTTTGTCCTGCTCGGGTTGTCCATGGCATTCGGCTTCTCGGGGTACCTCTTGCCATGGAACGAGCTCGCCTTTTTCGCCACCAAGGTCGGAACGGATATCGTCGGCGCCGTCCCCGTTATCGGACACTGGATACTGATGCTGCTTCGTGGCGGCGAGGATGTGAGCGGAACGACGATCGGGCGCTTTTTCGGCATCCATGTTGCGCTCCTCCCCCTCTTCACCGGGGCCGTCCTTTTCTTCCACCTAGCCCTCATCCAGCGCCATGGAATCACCCCTCCCATCAGCAAGGTAGGCCAGCCGAGTCCCTCCCTCCCCTTCTATCCGAACTTCATGATCCGCGAGACCATGGTATGGCTTGCCGTCATCGGGGTATTGATCACGCTTTCGACTTTTCTCCCTTGGGAGCTCGGCTTGAAGGCCGACCCGTTCAAGCCAGCGCCAGCCGGGATCCATCCGGAGTGGTACTTCACGTTCATGTCACAGACGCTCAAGTATCTGCCGCCGAGCATCTTGGGATTTGAAGGGGAGCAGGTGGGCATCATAGGGTTCGGCGTCGCGGGCTTTCTTCTCTTTCTTACGCCGCTTCTCGACTGGCAGGCCAAGCGCGGCAACGACAGCCGCTTTTTCACGGCCGCCGGAGTGTTCGCTCTCGCTTACGTGGCGGTGCTCACGAGCCTTGCGTACCTTAAGCCCTATTGAGAGGGGAGGAACTTGGGCGAAATGATTAGGAGGAGCTACAGAAAGTCTCTTGGAGTCGGGCTGCGGGAGATTTTGGCAGTCTCCGTGGCGGTTGCGGTTTGCACGTGGGGATCCGCGGTTCTGGGGGAAGACTCCTGCGTGACCTGCCACGCCGCGTTGCCCGATGCGCTTGGGGCGCCGGTCGAGGCTGAAAAGGCCGGCGTGCACGCCGCGGCCGGAATCACCTGCGCGGATTGCCACGGCGGAGATCCTACAGACGAAGGACCGACGGCAATGGAGCCCGAGAAGGGCTTCGTCGGGAAACCGAGCCATGCCGGGACCCCCAAGTTTTGCGGGCGCTGTCACAGCAACCGCGCCTACATGCGCCAGCGCAAGCCCGAGCTCTCGACCGATCAGGAGGACACTTACTATACGAGCGTTCATGGCAAGCGGCTGCGTCAGGGGGACGAGCGCGTGGCGGTGTGCACGAGCTGTCACGGGATCCACGGCATCTTGCCCGTCAGCAACGCGAAGAGCCCGGTCTATCCCTTGAATGTGGCCCGTACCTGCGCGCGCTGCCATGCCGATCCGGCGTACATGGCGCCGTACAAGATTCCGACCAACCAGTTCGCGCAATATCAGCAAAGCGTCCACGCGGAGATACTTTTTGGCAGGCGAGATCTCTCCGCGCCGACCTGCAACGATTGCCACGGGAACCATGGGGCCTACCCTCCCGGCGCGACATCGGTTGCGGCCGTTTGCGGGCAGTGCCACGCGGTGAACATGGATCTCTTCGTTGCGAGTCCGCACAAGAAGGCATTCGATCAGCTCGGCCTGCCGGAGTGCGTTACCTGCCATGGAAATCACTCGATCCAGCGCACGAGCGACGAGATGGCCGGAACGAGCGGCGTTGCCGTTTGCATAACGTGTCACACCGAGGGCTCGACGGGCTACAAAGGCGCCGCCGAAATCGGGAAGACGCTGAGCGAGCTCGCGTCCCTACTTAGCGAGGCGAAACAGCAGGTGTCCCTGGCGGAGCGCGCCGGGATGGAGACGCTGGACGCAAGGTACCTACTGCAGGAAGCCAACGAGGCGCTCGTACAGTCGCGCAACCTCGTGCACTCCTCGGATCCCGAGCAAGTGAAAAAGGCAGCCGCCGAGGGTCAGAAGAAAGCCGCAACGGCGCTCGAGGACGCAACGACCGCCATCGAGGAAGTGAGCAAGCGAAAACGTATGCTGGCGATCCCCCTTTCTCTCATCGGTCTTCTGATCCTCCTCCTCTACCTTAAGCTTCGCCAGATCGAGGGTGCGCAGCGCGGGCTGGCATCATGAGGCGATGGGAAGAGGCACGAGGAGGGGCGCACGATTACCAGCAATTCCCGTAACCGAGCTCCCATGTCGGATGCGGGCTCGCCCGAAGGCGCGCCCCAAGGACTCTTGACGCCTGGTAAGGCCGAGGTTCACTGGAGTGACCGCAGCGGAACTTCTTGCTTGCGCAAAGCGGATTGCCCGGAAAGCTCATGACGGTCAGGTCGATCTCGGCGCCAATCCTTACATCGAACATCCCCTTCGGGTGATGGAGGCGGTTCGGGGGGAAGGCGTGGAGGCGATGGCGGCAGCGGTATTGCACGATGTCGCCGAGGACGCGCCCGAGGAACTCGAGCACTGCCGCCATCTGGGTTTGCCCGAATCGGTCATGAAAATCGTCGAACGGCTAACGAAGCGGGACGACGAGAAAGGGTCGGAGGAAGGCTACGCGCGCTTTATCGAACGCATCGCCACGAGCGGATCGCGGACGGCAATCATCATAAAGCTTGCGGACCTCGAAGATAATTTGCGGCTGGAGCGCTTGGGCCGAAGTCCAACGCCGGAAGATCTTGCGCGCGCCGAGAAGTACCGCCGAGCGCGCGAGGTCCTGCGGGAAGCTCTAGAAAGGCTTTCGCGGGCGAGTTGAGCGCGCCATCCCGCGTTTTGGGCTGCGGCCGAGGGATCATAGAGGGAGGCGGTTGGCGCGGATTATTGGCGGGAGGGGCGACTCTCTGCTAGAGAGGCGGCACCTTGAGCGATCGGCATCGGGCGGTAGATGCGCTTTTACGTGGCGGTCACTGACAACCGATGGTTTGCAAACCTAGCCCGGCTTCGGCCAGACGAGGTCAACTTCTGGCGCCCTAGCGGCACGGGCTTTGGTGCCCTCGAACCCGGCGAGCTTTTCCTGTTCAAACTCCACAGCCCACTGAATGTCATCGCGGGCGGCGGGTTTTTCGTCCGCTTCGAACGCCTTCCGCTTTGGCTTGCCTGGGATGCGTTCGGCGCAAAAAACGGCGCGGCAACGCTGGAGGAGCTTCTCGTGTTGGTTTCCTCCCACCGACGTGACCCGGCTGGCCGAGCGAGCGTCGAAACCGAAGTCGGCTGCGTCATCTTGAACGAGCCCTTCTTCCTGTCCGAGGGGAGCTGGATCGGCCCTCCCGATGACTGGAGCACCAATATAGTGACCGGCAAGCGCTACGACAGTGACGCGGAGGTGGGGCGAAAGGTATGGAACAAGGTGATCGGTGTCCTCGCTGAAGGAGCAGAGTGCTTGCCACAGGGGCACGTGCTCGACCCGGCGCAACCCAGGTATGGAGCGGAATACCTCGCGAAATGTCGGCTCGGGCAGGGTGGATTCAAGATCGCGGTCGGCAGTGCCTATCGCTGGCGTTGCGCCATCTGCGGAGAGAAGACAAAACCCGTTCTCGAAGCGGCCCATATAAAGCCGTTTTCGGCAAGCGGCCCGAGCCGTACCGAAAATGGCCTGCTTCTCAGAGCCGACCTGCACAAACTATTCGACAAAGGGTATCTCACGGTGACCTCCGAGTACCGGATCGAGGTGAGCCGCCGGCTGGAAGAGGAATTCGAAAACGGGAAAGACTACTACCCGTTCCACGGCCGCCCGCTGGTGGCTTTGCCCAGCGCCGGTCGCGAGCGGCCGAACAAAGAGTATCTCGACTGGCACAACGCGAACGTTTACCGAGGCTAGCCGCGTCGCGGCGGGGCGGGTCGGCCCCGGGGCCTTTCAGTGCAAGATATGTATGGGGGTTTTTGGGAATGCCAAGATTTAATCTGACAATATGATAAAGCTCCTCGGTGTCCAGGCC
>JBBIJE010000017.1:0-66970 GCA_037446155.1 Myxococcales bacterium
GCCGCCGCCGGCGTGCTCACCGCTCTCGAAGCAATCGCCCACCCCGAAGGGCCTGCGCCACGCGATAAACGCTTAACCGGCGAGGCTTACCATGGGATCTTGCGAAGCGATGGGCGGGCCAGCGGTGAGAAAGCGCAGGAAGGTAGATAGGCCCGGAAACGTCCGAAGCCAGAGGCGGCGGAGAAGGAAGCCCGCGAGGAGGAATAGTACGTAGTTCAAGCTCTTTCGCGACCGGTAGATAATGCGCGGGTCCCAGGTGCGTCGACCGAGCAGCAGCGATACCAGAAGCGGCACGGCCCAAAGCAAAACGAGAAGGAAAACCGCTGCCAGGACCTTCTCGAGCTAATCGGGGCTCGATCCGCCGGCAGAGGGAAGCCGGGCCTCGGGATTATCGCTCATGCGGCGTTTCCCCTCGCAGCGCAGAGCGAAGGCTCAGCGCGATCGCGCGCCTCACTTTAGCGCTCGTCGCTCCCGGATGGCTGAGATGGCGCTGATTCACTTCGAGCTCCACCGCAAGACAGCCCTTCGCACCCATGCGCCTTCGCAAATAGGTCCCCAGCCCATCGGCCCGGCCCCGATAGGGATAATTGTAGCGCACACACAGCCAGGGGGCTTCCCTTCCGAGTTCGCGGCGCCAGCGGTGGCAGAATTCCCGCTCGGCCTCGCTTCGCGGGTCGTAGAGGAGCCCGATATCGGCCCGCCTCCTGGTCCCGTTCAAAACCGGCGTGAAGCTATGAATCGCCAGGTGAAGAACCTTCGAGCCGGCCCGAAGATGCCGCGCCACCTTCGCCTCTACCTTTTTTCGGTAAGGTAGGTAAAACCCACGAAATATCGCATCGCGTTCCTCCCTCGAAGCCTTCGCCATGAACTCCGAAAAAAGGCTTCGGTGCCCAGGGGAGCGGTTCAAGTCGATCAGGAGCCGGCTCACTGTGGCCGCCTGTAGCTCCACTCGCAGGCTGCGCGCAAGCTGTCGGGCCAGGCGAAGCGCCCCGATGTCGTAGCCGCGATGAGTCGCCAGGACCCCCTTCGCTCGAGCGAAGTAAGCGGCATAAGAGGCGGGAATCTTGTTGCCGCCATGCTCACACGTTAACACAATCCGATCTATCTTTACCATCGAGCATCACACCCTCTGCCAGGCACCGGCAAAGCTCCAGGTACGCCATCCGGATCCTCTCTCGGTCCGGCTCTTTTCCCAGACGCTTTGCCAAACGGCGAGCCAAAGGTCCATCGCGCAAGATAACGCCGAGCGGCCCCCGCCACTCCTCCCACCCCTCTTTGCCAGCCATGGTGGCCTCCACCAGATACTCCCACAGCGCACCGGCGCTCGTGACCCCCCACTTCCAGCCGAGCAACCGAAGATACTCCTCGTCGCAGACCACACTTTGCTCGGCACCTTCGATGGCGGCCCGCATGATCCGCACCAGCCGCTCGGTCGAAAAGTAGCGCTGCGCTTCCCAATCTCCAAGCTCGCCCCGCACCAGCGCGCGTGCCGCAGCCGCCACAGCCGCAGCTACGGCGACATCGGCCGCAGGGCACTCCTGGGTGTCGAGCAGCCTGACCTCGATCGCGCCGCGGTCGAAGCGAGGGATGCAACCTCGCGCATTTACCCACTCGTGGCGAAGCGTTCCCTCCGGATCGTAGGCGGCAAGGTCCTCGTAAATCCGCCGCAAAATCACGGTCTCGTACTCCTCGCGGCTAAAAACCGGCTCGGGAATTACCATTCCCGAGACCGACGGAACCCGCGCACAGTTATCGAGGTAAAAGCGCAAGCGGTTGTCCATAAGGCCGGTCACCCTGCCGTCTACCACGGGGGAGCTGGCGGCAAGTGCGGGGAGGATGGGCAAAAGAAGCCGAAGCGCCCCATGCAGCCGTCCGAATTCCTCGTCGGTTCCGAAGGGCAGGTTGACGTGCGTGCTCTGTAAGTTGGCCCAGCCATGTCCCCGGCAGTCGAAGATCCTATCGAAGGCTCGGTATATGGCGCTCGCTTCGTGCGGCCAGAGTTCGAGCTCGGATCGCGGGTCCATCCAGGGGTGCATACCAGAGGGCATGAGCCGGGCGTGCATCATCGAGAGAGAGTCGTTTAACCGCGCCACCCCTTGTGCGAAACGTCTGGCCACCCCCACCAGCGATCCCGCCGGTTCCGTGATCTTGAGCTCGACAAGGTGCAGGGCGAACTCGTTCGAGCAGGTGAGATCTCCCAATTCGGCATCCCCATCGTCGCTTCCGCCGATAGCGCGAAGCAAGAGATCCGCGATCGGCCTTACCGCAAGGGTTGCGCTGTCGACGATCATGTACTCGATCTCCAGCCCCGTCACCTCGAACAGCCTCCACGGCCGCACGGCGCTCATTGGCTGCCTCGTATCGTTCCTCGGGAATCGAGACGCCAGCGGAAGTACTCCGCGATGGCGAGATAGAGTCCATCCTTCAAGACCACGTCCTCGTACCCAGCGTCTATGTTCGGATTGTCGTTCACTTCGGTCACGAAGAACCGTCCGTCCACCTCTTTTATATCCACGCCGTAGAGCCCGTCTCCGATCAGCCCGGCGCTTCTCACTGCCAGGTGCAGCACCTGAGCCGGTGCGGCCTCGAGCGGCAGGCAGTCCGTGCGCCCGTAGCGACGATTGCCTACGCTGTCGGTTCTAACGACCTGCCAATGGCCGCGCGCCATGTGGTACTTGCAAACGAAAAGGGCTTGACGGTTGAGCACGCCTACGCGCCAGTCGAAGGTCGAGGGAAGGTACTCCTGGGCTATGGCGAGTTCGGAGGTCTTGAGTATCACTTCAAGCTCCCTCTCCAGTTCCGCCCTGTCAGCGACTCTCACCACGCCACGCGAGAAGGCGCTGTCCGGCCTCTTGAGCACACAGGGCAGGCCGACTTTCGCCTCCACCTCGGCGGCGTTTTCATCATGCACGACAATCGTGCGGGGGCTAGGAATGCCGTGAGTGGAAAAAAGCTCGGCCTGATACACTTTATTGGTGCAGCGCACAATCGACTGCGGGTCGTCGATCACCACGAGCCCCTCGGCGGCCGCGCGCGTGGCGAAACGGTAGGTGTAGTGGTTGACACCCGTGGTAGCGCGTATGAAAAGCGCGTCGAATTCCGCTATGCGCCCGTAATCGGCAGGGCCTATCACGCTCGCGCTGATCCCCACCCGCTCGGCCGCCCGCATAAAGCGCTTGATGGCTCGCTCGTTCGAGGGCGGGTCGGCCTCCTCTGGGCTGCGTAAGATAGCCAGGTCGTACCTGAAGGTGTGCTTCGGGCGGCTGGGGCGGCCGGGCCTGGCGAAGTACTGAGCCGCGCGCTGGACTACAAAATCGCGATGCGAGTCCGGGATTTCGCTCGCGGCCACGGCGCGAACCGCCGTTAGATTCCAGCGCCCGTTGTACTCGAAGCTCGCCCTGAGAAATGGTGCAGGAAACTGGTTGAAGAGCGCCTGGCTCAACCGATCGTAGCGCTTGGCGACGTTACGCCCGAAATAAACGCTGAGATCGAAGCGCTTCCCCTTGAGCGAGGATAGGCTTCGAGCGATGATCTTCTCGAGATCTGCCGACACTATTCTCACCAGCGGCGATATCCGCATATCCTGCAGCGTTTCCACCGAGGGAAGGGGTTTGTGGCCGCGCGCGGCCGCCAGAAGCGACACGTAGTAACCCGCCGTCTCGGCCCGATAGCTGCGGCACATGTTGAACACGGTGGCGCCGCGAAGCTCCGAGAAGCGCCGATCGAGCAAATAGCTTTTGGCAGACACCACCTTCACCCCCGGCAGGTCGAGACGCCACTGGCTCGGATTCTCGACGACTATGAGCGGAGTCATCGCCTCTTGGCTTGCGCGTGCCTCGGGGTAACGACTAGAAGGTTGGCATCGTAAGTCGTGGTGCCCAGCAGAATCGCCGCAAGCACCCGATAGACGCTCACCACGTAGTACTGTGAACCGAACCTGGGGTTGTCCCGAAGCGGATCGGCGACCAACACCTCTCCCCTGGCCCCATCGTAGCCGCACAGAACCACGAAGTGACCCGTCGGGGTACCCCTGATATCGTCGTACTCGAGGACGTTCCCTCCGACCTCTCGTGCCGATCCGTAAAGGTAGGTAGCGCTCAATCCCGTGAGGAGCGGCTGATCGCGCTTCAAGTGCCGCCGCAAGAGGTGCGGGGAGAGCTCCTCGAACCGAAGCACCCCGCCCAGAGAGAGAAAATCCAGATAGGCATCGGTTGCCGCCCTGAGCTTACTGTCATTTTTTACCTTCGCCTGGGCACGCAAACGCTCGCTCAAGTCGATTCCGGGGCTCGAGAACCACGTGGGATCGAAAAGCTCGAGGTTGTAGGTGTAAACGGTGGCATCGTAACCGCGCCTGAGCGCGTGGCACGCCAGGTGCGCAGCCAGCGTTCCTCCGGTCTCGAGCGGCACGACCTCCGAAATTACCTGGGCAAGACCGATCCCGTCCCCGTAGAACTCGTATACCGCCTGAAGGCAGGTAGGACCGCAAGTGCTGTCGTCAGGCTGGGCCAGGATTTCGAGGTTGACTCTCGTCTCCATCTGCCCAGAAACCCCGGACACTAGTTGCGACGGGCACGCGCAGACACATCCCCTTGCCGCTCCTTAGGGGCATGCACTTTACGAGACGGGTCTTGGGGCCGAAGCGGTCCCGCGCGCCGCATCGCCCGCCACCGCAGCGGCGACAAGCGCGCCGCCGATCGCGAGCTCGATTGCCAGTGCAAGCCACCCCAAAACGCCGGGATTGCCGTCGAGGTAGATCCCGATCGCCCGGCCGGCGAAGATTCCCAACCAAAGAAAACCCAGAAAGAGGAGGACCGATTTGTAGGCCGCAGGCCGACTCGCCGCCACCAAGGCATACACGCCAATGACGATGAAAAGACCGCCGTAGAGCCCCCTCACCTCGCCCATCGCGGCGGCGGCGTGGGCCTCGTTCGTTACCGAAAACCCGACGAGTCCCATGACCCGCTCTGGGTAGAAAAGACCAGCCATGCCGAACACGAGGTTGACAACCCCAACGGCGGCAGCGACCACTGCGACGTTCATCTGGCGAGCCCCTCCCCGGCTCCAGGAGGACCGAGTGCCGTGGCAATCATGGGCGTCGGTTCCGGGAAAATCATGGTTCGTTCTCTATCACCGGGCATCCCACCCTGCAAGGGTATCGCGCGCGAAGCGGAAAAGTCCTGGAGGAAGCCGAGCGTTGCCATATGCTGAGCCCCCCTTTGCGCCCCAAGGCTCCTCTTTGCCGGCGCCCCCAAGCCGGGCTGGAACCAGGCGTCGAGCCCGCTGCGGATCCTCTCGACCCGCGAGGCTGCGCCTTCAGCCTTACCTGCCCCGCCTCTCTCAGCGCCCTTCCTCGACCTTTCCCACCACCTTTACCTCGAGGGGGCGCGCGCTATCCAGGTGTATGTCGCGTTGCGGAAAAGCGATGGTGATGCCCGCCTCGCGGAAGAGTTCGTCGATCCGAAAGCGCACGGCACTCTCGACTTCCCAACGCTGCGAAAGCGGTCGCACCCAGAAATAAAGCGTGAAGAGAAGGGCATTGTCCCCGAAGCTAGTAAAACGCACCAGCGGCTCGGGCCACGACAAGACGTGCTCGCGCTCCCTTGCCGCTCGAAGCAGGAGGCTCGCCACTTGGCCGGTCGGCGACCCGTAAGCCACCCCAACCTCGACGCTTCCCCGGACCACATTATCGGAAAGCGTCCAATTGACGAACTTGTTCTCCAAGAAGAAGCTGTTCGGGACCAAAACGTGCGTGTTGTCGAAGGTTCGCAGGCGCGTGCTGCGCGCCCCTATTTGTTCGACGGTCCCGAGGACGCCCTCGAGCTCGATGAGATCGCCAGCACCGATTGGTCGCTCGATGAGGAGGATGAGGCCGCTTATGAAGTTGTTGACGATATTCTGGCTGCCGAAGCCGATGCCGATCGCGAGCGCCCCACCGATCAACGTGAACGCCGTAAGCGGTATGTTGACCGCGCGCAGCGCTATGAGCGTGACCGCCACGACAGCCACGTAATAGGTTATAGATTCCAGCGCCGTGGAGGCGCCCACGGGCACGCGAAAGCGCGGGAGGATCCGACGGCCGACCAGCCTGCTCGCAACCCGCGCGATACGAAACCCGAGCGTGAGGAGCACCAGAACCAGGAAGACCTTACCCACCGTTATCGGCCGATCGTCAACCGTTGCGATCTCGTAGCGCCAGATGTCTCGTGTCCTCCCCCAGGCCGCCTTCAGCCTCTCCCCCACGGGCCGCAGCGCCTTTCGCCTCTCGGCCTCGTCGAGCAGCCGCTTGTAAAGCCTGCGGCTCGTTTCCAAACTCGCGAGATTTCCCTCGTACACCCGAATGAGCTCGCCAAGGCGATCTTCTCGCCGTCTGGCCCACGTGGTCGAAAAGCCCGCCTTGCTCCGCTCGGCGATCTGCTCGTTCAGCGCAAGGGCCTCCTTGCGCGCGTCTGCCAAGAGCGCACGTTGCACCCGCTCCTCCCGGCCAATCTGCTCCAGGGCCAGCTTCGCCTCGCGTCTCCACAGAGAAAGCTCGGCGGCAGGCGCTTGCCCCGAGGCGATCGCGAAGCGCCTCCTCCAGATCTCCTTCCACTGCTCGATCCGCTGAAGCCTTTGCCCGAGAATGTTCACTTTCTTCTGCAAGGCTTCGTATTCCTGCCGGCGGGCTGCCAACCGCTCCTGCTGGGTCGGGTCCGCCCGAGCGGCCTGCTCCAGCTCCCGGCGCTCCCGCCACCACCGGGATTGCACCTGCTCCACCCGGCTCTGCGCCTCTTGGAGAGCCTGCGACAGCTCGGCCGATCGCCGATCGAGTCCTGCAAGCTTCTCCCTGAGATCCTCCTCCGTAAAAACGGTACGGGACACCATGGCCGCCGCACGCTCTTGCAAACTGGCGATGGCAAGAGAGCTCAAGTCCCGCGCCAAAAGCTCCCGCTGCAGCTCGAGCTGTCTCAAGACCACCGTCTCGGCGGCGAGTCGACTTCTGAGCTCCGCCTCCCGCAATGCATCGAGAAGGACGCTTTTGGCGGCGGGGTCCGCCTCTCGTTCCACCGCCTCCTTGGCCTGCCGCCGCTCGGCCTCCCGCTGGCTCCGCAGGCTCTTTGCCTGAAGGAGCCCGGCCTCGGCCACCCTGACCGTTGCCTCCAAGGTGTCGCTACGGCGTTTCTCCGCATCGAGCTCCCCGTAAACTGCGTCCAGCTCCTCCAGTGGATAAGAAGCCGCTGGAGTCTTTGCCGACCGCCGTGATTGCTCTGCCCCTTTCTTGGCCTGCTCCAGTGCCTCCCGCTCATCCAGCACGGACTCCTGTTGGAGATAGATAAGCGAGAGCTGCTCCAGAAGGGCGGCCTCACGAAGGCGTCGCTCGCGCGCCTCGCCGACCGACTGCGAAGCCGCCTCCTTTGCGGCGTCGAGCTCGCTGCTTACGGCCGCCTGTCGCCTTGCAATTTCCTCCCGCTCGATCCTTTGAGGGGTGGGCGCGGGGGAGTCGGCGCGCAGAAGCCCCGACAGCTCCTGCGCCGATGCTCCGCGACCCGGCAAACCGCAAACCCAAAGGAGCGAACAGAAAACGCAAAGCCGACCAATCACCGAACTAGCCATCAGCCCCTTGCACCTTTCACCAACGCGAGCGGGAATTGAATCAGTTGCCGAAGGCCCGCCGCAGTGGACATGTTCCTGAGCCTGCCGCTCACCGCAGCTAGAAAGGCCCGGATCACCACCTCTTCCTCGACCTCTCCCACCTCTCGCACTTTGCCCAAGCGATGAATCGAGTAGAGCCCAATCAGAAAAGCAAAAAAGAAAAAGAAATCCCAGCGGCCGAAGTCGAGCATATTTATAGCCAGATCCCGCATCGGGCTCACCCACCTGATGGTAAGTGAAAGCTCGCGGGCAGCGTAAAAATCCGCAAGCAACCCGCCCACGATGGGGGCGACCCCAGCCGCCAGCGAATTCACGAGCGTCGCTACCGCAAGGTAAGCCGTGGCCTCGCCCCTGGGGGCGAGCTTCAGTCCGATGTTGTTCGAAGCAAGAGTCACCCCCGCCGTCGCCATTCCCATCACGGCATGAGCCACCAGGAGGAGGGGAACTGTAAAGCGATGCTTCTCCGACAACGTCGTCAACGTCCAAGCCAGGACGCAAGTGAGGAAGAGGGGGCCATTTACACCAAGAACCGACTTCGCGCTCAAGCGGTCCGCAAAACGCCCCCACAGGGGAGGAAAAAGAGGTTGGCGACTTGGCCGAGCACGGTAAGGCCGATCACCGGAAAAACGCCAAACTGCAGACGTTGGAGGAGGTAAACCGTGAAGAACGGGGCGGCAAGGTTGACGGCGAAGTTCCAGGAACCCAGAAAAATCAACAGATTTCGGAAGTTCGGGTCTCGAAATGGCAGGGCTAGGAGAGTGGCGGCGGGTGCCGTACTCGGCGCGAACCTGGGCTCGGGAATGAGGGCTATGAAATAAACGCCCAGCATCCCGACAGCCCAACCCAGCGAGAAAAGAACCGAGTACCCGTAAAGGTTCCAGGCGGGAAAGCGCTCCTGCCAGTAATCCAGGTAAAGGCTCGCGGAAAGCGCCAGCACTATTCCCAGAGCCGTCGAAAGAGCGAGGCGACGCGAAAAGCAACCCCCCAACTCTCTCTCGGGGACCAAATCGCGCATCCAGGAATTCCACGCGCATTGCGAAAGCGAGGCGAAAAGCGAGTCGAGAACCAGTGCACCGAGAAGGAGCCGCAAGCCGCCCCCTGCCACCCCAAGGGGACGAGCGCTACCACAAGAAGGAAAACGCGGCTTATTGCCGAGGCCGCAACCCCCATCCGGCGGCGACTGCCGCACCGCTCGATGAGCAAGACCGCTGGAAGCTGGACGAGTTGAACGAAGGGCGCAATCGCCGCAAGAAGCCAGATCGTGCGGTTGGATGCTCCCATCGCTGGCGCAAGCGCCACGAGAAAGGGCCCGCCCGTAAGCGTCATCATAGCCTGCATAGTCATCCCATCGAGAAAGACAAGCCCAAACCCGCGCCGCCTCTCCCGCTCGTGCAATTCGACGTCGATCGAGAAGTCGCTCACCTCTTGCACCTAAAAGAGACCCACCTCGTGGGTGGGTATTTAAACATTAGCCGGCGCCTTTCGGCGCGCGCCACGCAACGCAGAAAAATTATAATCGCCGAATCATGCCAC
Source organism: Myxococcales bacterium (assembly GCA_037446155.1). Classification (GTDB taxonomy): domain Bacteria; phylum Desulfobacterota; class Binatia; order UTPRO1; family JBBIJE01; genus JBBIJE01. The sequence goes on from JBBIJE010000017.1 coordinate 9,163, forward strand.
GAAAGCGGAGCGCGTCGCTCACCCGGTAGGCTCGCCAGCGCTTGCCATGCCTAAGCATTTGGCGTTAGATGGAGTCGAGTTAGAGGGATTCGACGGGGACTGAGCAGGGTGCGCGTATGGGCTTTGGTCCCTGGGTCCGGGGGGAAAGCAACCTTCTTCGCCCGCCATTCGACCTGCAACTCGCCACCGGACAACATCTCCCGCCGAGCTTCTCTTTGGGTGTTGGCTCGAGTTGTCGCGCCAGGAGTATTCCGTACCCTACGCGGGCGGCGTCAGGCAACGGGGAGCCGGCAGAATTCGGGAGGCAGACGATGGACGCACGGTTGGTTGCGTGCAGGGATCTCAAAGTCGGAATGCGGGTGGCGAAACAATTGGTCTGCGGAGACTTTCTTCTGGCCGACGAAGGCGCCCTAGTGACGCACTCTCTGATCGAGACCTGTCTTTTCCTCGGCGTGCGGCGCGTGGCGGTGGAGCTAGATCCGATGGAGGCCACCCCCGGCGGGAAAGCGGCTGCTTCTTGTTCTGATGTACCTCGTACCTCGAGCCCGCCGCGTTGAGGTCTCCTGCCTTTTCTCGCTCGCCATTGCGTTCCAAGCGGGCCTCGCCGAGCGGGCCGGGGCGCCTGCCCAAGAATCGACCTCTGGCAGCCCCGCCCAAGACCTCTCGCGCACCCGTTTAGGAGGGCGAAGGGGAGCCTTCGAAAAACCTCGCCTAAGAAGAGCCGCCCCTAGGTGTCGTCGCCCGCAGGTGGCAGCGTTTCGCCCGTGAGCGTCGACAGACCGTCCGCCCTGCCCAGTGCGCACGCCCCGTCTCTCCCTTAGCCTGTTTACACTCCGCTTCGGGAAAAGAGCACAGCGGAAAAAGGAGGAAGGGAGATCTCGACCGTTCCCTGACAGAAGATCGAGGAGGCAAGCGGGCTGCCCGGACCCGCCCAGCGCTCCTCGGCGGAGTCGAGAAGTTTTTCCCACTGCCCAGCTTCAAGCGGCAGTACACAAGAGACCTTGTCTGCGGCGAAGTTCAGGGCGAGAAGGGTTTCGGTGGAATCTCGCTTGCGGCAGACCCATAGAACATCTCTGCCCGCCACCCGTCCGGCTTCGATTTCTCCCGTCCTTTCCTCCCCTGGTCGGGGAAGCCTTCGGCGCAAGGCGATGAGAGTGCGGTAGAAGTCGCGCAAGGCCGCGTTCTTTCCCCCTTGCCGGAGCCCATGATCGAGCTTGGCGCGCCTGAAGGTCAGCTCGGCTTGAGGATCGGGCGGCTCTGCGCCCCAGGCGAAGGGGGCAAACTCCCGCCGGCGACCTCGCCTCACGGCTTCCACGAGCGCTTCGTCCGAGTGGCTTATGAAGTACGCAAAGGGAGCGACCTCACCGAACTCCTCCCCCATGAAGAGAAGCGGGACATAGGGGGAGAGAAGCACGGCTGCCGCCGCCAATTTAAGCTGCTCGAAGGAAACGAGGGCGCTCAGGCGCTCCCCACCCATCCTGTTTCCCACCTGGTCATGGTTCTGGGCGAAGACGACGAACCGATCCGTCGGAATACCCCTCGAGCAGTTTCCGTGCCGCCTTCCCCGAAACGCAGAGCGCTGACCGCAATACACAGAACCGTTACCGAAAGCGCGAACGAGATCCTCCATCTCGCCAAAGTCCCGGTAGTACCCCTTCCGCTCGCCCGTGAGAAGGGTGTGGAGGGAGTGGTGAAAATCGTCGCTCCACTGCGCGTCTAGTCCGTATCCACCCTGCTCGCGCGGGCGCACGATTCTGGCATCGTTCAGGTCGCTCTCCGCAATCAGGTAAATGTGCCTACCGAGATCGTTTGCCAATTCGTGAACCACCTCTGCCAGCTCGAGGAGAAACGGCCGGGCACTGAAATCGTAGATCCCGTGGATCGCGTCGAGTCTCAGGGCATCTATGTGAAAGTCCCGGAGAAAGTAGAGGGCGTTCTGGAAGAAAAAATCCCTGACCTCGTCGCTGCCCGGGCCGTCGAAATTGAGGGCCGGCCCCCACGGTCCTGAGTACCGGTCGCTGAATAGGGCCCGTAGCAACCCAAGTAGTTTCCCTCCGGGCCGAGATGGTTGTACACCACGTCCAAGACCACTGCCACTCCCCGCCCGTGACACGCATCCACGAGCTCCCGCAAGCCGCGGGGCCCGCCGTAGCTCTCTTGCACCGCGAAGGGATAAGCCCCGTCGTAGCCCCAATTGCGAGAGCCGGGAAACTGTGCGACCGGCATGAGCTCGAGCGCCGTGACTCCGAGATCGACGAGGTCGCCCAGCCGCTCCACGACCCCGCGAAAATTTCCCGCACTCGAGAAGGCACCGACGTGCACCTCGTAAATGATGTACGCCGAAAGGGAAAGCCCTTTCCACCGATGGTCGGTCCAGGCAAACTCGCTCGCGACCACCTCCGATGGACCGTGTACCCCTTGAGGCTGCAGTCGCGAAGCCGGGTCGGGCCGCTCCTCTCTTCCGTCGAGACGGTAGAGATACCACTGGCCCGGCCCCACCCCATCCACTACCGCTTCGTGGTAGCCGCGCGGGTCGCGAGCGAGCGCAACCAAGCGCTCCTCGCGCCCCAACAACCGAACCTGTACCACGGCCACCTTGGGCGCCCAAACCCTGAAGCGGCATCTGTCGCCGGCAAGCGCGATTGCGCCGAGGCCCGGCCCGACTTTCACCCGCCCGTCGTCTCCCGTTTGAGAAAGATCGCAGCCAACGGGGGGAGCGTGAGATTGAGCGAGAAGGGGCGCGAGTGGCAGGCTATGGGGGACGCTTCGACTCCGCCGAAATTGCCGTGGCCGCTGCCGCCATATTCCAAGGCATCGCTGTTTGCGATCTCTTGCCAGTAGCCAGCCACCGGCACCCCCACGCGGTAATTGGTGCGAGGCACCGGTGTGAAGTTGCACACCACCAAGACCCAGCGCTTCGCCGAACTGTCCTTGCGCAAGAAGCTCAGCACGCTCTGGTCCTGATCGCTGCAATCCACCCACTCGAAGCCACCGCTCTCGCAGTCGAGCTCGTGCAGCGCCGCTTCGGCTCGATAGAGGGAGTTCATGTGGGCATACCACCTCTGCAATCCTGCGTGGCGCGCACCGTCGAGGAGGTGCCATTGCAGGCTTTCGTCGTGGTTCCACTCCTGCCACTGTCCGAACTCGCCACCCATGAAGAGGAGCTTCTTCCCCGGCTGCCCGAACATGTAGCCGAAGAGCAGGCGCAGGCTCGCGAACTTCTGCCAATCGTCCTTCGGCATCTTGGATAGCAGCGCTCCTTTGCCGTGCACCACCTCGTCATGGGAAAGAGGCAGGACGAAGTTCTCCGTGAAGGCGTAGAGCATGCGAAAAGTAAGCTCGTTGTGGTGCCAGCGCCGATAGAAGGGATCCCTGCTCATGTAGGTGAGGGTGTCGTGCATCCATCCCATGTCCCATTTGAACCCGAAGCCCAACCCACCCACGTAAGTTGGACGAGATACCATCGGCCAGGCCGTGGATTCCTCCGCAATCGTCTGCGCGTCCGGGAAATGCCGGTAAACCTCTTCGTTCAAGCGGCGCAAAAAGCCGATCGCCTCGAGGTTCTCCCGCCCTCCATGCTCGTTCGGGATCCACTCCCCCGCCCGCCGCGAATAATCCAGGTAGAGCATCGAGGCCACGGCATCCACCCGAAGGCCGTCCACGTGGTATTGGTCCAGCCAAAAGAGCGCGCTACTTATGAGGAAGCTTCGCACCTCGTGGCGTCCGTAGTTGAAGATGAAGCTGTTCCAATCCGGATGCACACCCTTGCGCGGGTCGGCATGTTCGTAAAGATGGGTGCCGTCGAAAAACCCCAGGCCGTGTTGATCCGCGGGGAAGTGCGAGGGGACCCAGTCGAGGATCACCCCGATGCCGTGCTGGTGCAGCGTATCGACCAAAAACATGAAATCCTGCGGGGTCCCGTAGCGGCTGGTGGGCGCGAAATAACCGGTCGTTTGGTAGCCCCAGGATCCTGAAAAGGGATGCTCGGTTACCGGCAAAAACTCTACATGCGTAAAGCCCATGCGGCTAACGTAGTCGGCGAGCCTTCCGGCCAGCTCGCGATACGTGAGCGGCCGGTTGCCTTCCTCCGGCACCCTCATCCACGATCCCAGATGCACCTCGTAAATCGAGATCGGATGCCTAGGCCCGTTCCTGCCGCCCCGCCCGGCCATCCACTCCCCGTCGCCCCACCGGTAATCCAGGTCCCAAACGACCGATCCGGTGGCCGGAGGCACTTCGGCGTACCTCGCCAGGGGATCGGCCTTGTCCACCTCGTAATTCCCGTGACCCGACACTATGTGGTACTTGTACAGGGTACCCTTCCCCACACCCGGAATGAACCCCTCCCAGATTCCCGAGTCCTTGCGCGGCCGAAGCGGATGGCTTCTCGGGTTCCAGCCGTTGAAATCGCCCATGACGGTAACGGCGCGAGCGTTCGGGGCCCATACCCCGAACACCGTACCCGCCTCTTCACCAACTTTCATCGGGTGCGCCCCCAATTTGTCGTAGAGGCGAAAATGGCTCCCCTCGTTGAACAGATAGATATCGGTATCCGTTAAAAGCGTCGCATCGTAGAGCACGTTCGGCCCAGCTTGGCCAGATGTTGACTCTTTCCGACCCACTACTTTCGCCTCTCCGGAGCGCAATCGGCCCACACCCCCCCACCGGCGGCCGCTCTGCGCTTTCCACCGTCCGTCGAACCCGTTTTTATCGAGGTGAATCGCCACATCTCCCACCTTCCCCCTCGCCATTCCCGATAAGGTCGAGAATACCCTTGAGGGGGATCAGAACCCACTGGGGCCGATTGTTGAGTTCGTACGATAGCTCGTACATGCCCTTTGCCAGAAGATGGATATCCATCAAGAGCTCGACGCTCTCCCGCTCCTTGGGAACGATGGAAGCCGGACCCGCCACTCGCAGGTATTCCCCGAGGAAGGTCGCGCTCACCCATCGAGCCCATACCCGCGCCCAGCTCTCCCCATACTCCCTGAGCCCCGCCAGCGCCACCGTCCCCGGGCCTTCGACCTCGCCCGTCGCGCGCAGCAACGCCGCGAACGCCGCATAGTGGAAGGAGCGCAGCATCCCCGCCACATCCTGGATCGGGGAGCGCTTCAGGCGCCGCTCGCTGAGCGAACGCGCCGGCTCTCCTTCGAAATCGATTACCACGAAGTCCTTCCCGGTAAAGAGAACCTGACCTAGGTGATAATCCCCGTGGCAGCGAATACGCTCCCCGGTTATCTTGCGGTGCAGCAAAGGCTCGAACCGCCTCTCGATCTGCTCCTCGCGGCGCAGCAGATCCTCGGCCAGAGTGGATGCCTCCTCGCCGAGGGTCGGCCGGCGCGCGCGCAAAAGCTCGAGCGAGAAGGACAGGCGGCTTCGCAGAGACTGGTAGAGGGACCTTTGATAGAAGGGAGTGAAGGGCTCCGGGCTGAAGCTCGGGTCCGCTCGGTCAGAGGCCAGAGCCATGTGCATCTCGGCCGTGCGTCGGCCGAGCAAACGGGCATCCTCCAGATAGGGTCCTATCGCGTCGGACACCTCCTCGGGGACGGCGCCATGGGCAAGCTCCAGAGGATGCCCGCCCGCCCCGTTCGGCTGCTGCGGATAGAAGGCCGCCACCCGGTCGAAATAGTGCTCCAGGCACTCCAGCGTGTATCTCCAACCGTCGCCGGCGTTCGGCACGAAGGCCTGCAGGGCGGCGATCGTAAGAGGCTCCTCCTCCCGCCCTCTCCTATACTCGACAAAGCCTGCAACCTGGGGAGCGTTCTTGAAAGAGGTTCGTTCGGAAAGAAACCTGGGAACCTCCAGATCCGGGTTTACCCCCTCCTCGAGGCGGCGAAAAAGCTTCAGAATGCAACGATCGCCGTATTTGATCGAGCTGTTGCTCTGCTCGGCACCCAAGACCGCCGGCTCCAGAGCCGAGGGCCGTGGGCCCACGATCTGGCGAAACGCCCGGATGGGAGAGGCCACCAAGGTTCCACTCCGTCCTTTGATCTGGCGCCTTTTGGCCATAGCCTCCAGAACCTCGGTCGCGAACGAGGGGTCGTAGGCGGCCTCATAGAGGACCCCCCGAACCTCGCCGCCCTCCCTCGCCTCGGCCACAACCGCCTGAGGATAGCGCCTGCGGATCTCTTCCGTCTTCCCTCCCGAGCCCAGTGCCAGCGTAATGGTATAAAGTTCAGGCTCGGAATCCACATAGGAGACCCGCGCGAACAAGAGCGCCGCTCCCTCGTAGAATTTGAGCGTCTCGACGATCTTGAGCGCTTGAAAGCGGCGTGCTTTGCCGGCAAACCAGCGGCAGCGAACCAAATAATCGGAGAGCAAGCGCTCGATCGCTCCGCTTCGCTCGGGATCGAGCAACGCCTCCAGCCCTCCCGTTAGCTCCGCCGAGGGCACGCGTGCCGCGAGCTGCGCAACCCGCACGTCCTGCGCTCGGGGCTCTTCGAGCGCGAGCCAATAGAACCCGTGCGGGCCGATGGTAAAGAAGTAGCGGTCGTCACACACGGGCGGGAGCGTGGTGCCCCCGAAAAGCTCCCTCGGCACCATACCGTTGAAGCGTCCTAGCTCGAGTTCGCAAGCCTGCACGAAGCGCGAGAGGTTCGCGACAACGAGGATTCGCTCCTCCCCGTATTCTCGGACGAAAGCGAGAATCTTGGGATTGTCCGGATGCAAAAACTCCAATTCCCCCCGACCGAAGGCTCGGTGGCGCGCCCTGATGGCGATAACGCGCCTCGTCCACCACAGAAGCGAGCTCGGGTTTCGGTGCTGTGCCTCTACGTTGACGCTTTCGAAATGGTACTCCGGATCTATGATCACCGGAAGGAACAAACGCTGGGGATTGGCTCTGGAGAAGCCGGCGTTCCGATCGGCGCTCCACTGCATGGGGGTGCGCACTCCGTTGCGATCGCCTAGGTACACGTTGTCGCCCATGCCGATCTCGTCCCCGTAGTAGATCACGGGCGTGCCCGGAAGCGAAAAGAGGAGCCCGTTCAAAAGCTCTATCTTGCGGCGGTTGTTCTCCAGCAGCGGAGCGAGCCGGCGGCGGATACCGAGGTTGATGCGAGCCTGCCTGTCCCTGGCATAGACCCGGTACATGTAATCCCGCTCCTCGTCGGTGACCATCTCCAGGGTGAGCTCGTCATGATTGCGAAGGAAGATAGCCCACTGGCAGTTCTCCGGAATCTTGGGCGTCTGCTGCAGTATCTCGATTATGGGGAAGCGATTCTCCATCCGAAGCGCCATGAAAAGGCGAGGCATCAGGGGAAAGTGAAACGCCATGTGGCACTCGTCCCCGTCGCCGAAGTACGCGCTCGCATCTTCGGGCCACTGATTGGCCTCGGCCAGAAGCATGCGGTTTTTGAACCGGTCGGTCACGTGGCGCCGCAGCTTTTTCAAGAAAGCATGAGTCTCGGGCAGGTTTTCGCAGTTGGTCCCCTCCCTCTCGTAGAGGTAAGGGACCGCATCGAGCCTCAGTCCATCGACGCCGAGGTCCATCCAGAAGTCGAGCACACGCCAAACCGCCTTGTGCACCGCTGGATTGTCGAAGTTGAGATCCGGCTGATGAGAGTAGAAGCGATGCCAGTAATACGCGCGCGCCACCGGGTCCCACGCCCAATTCGAGGCTTCGAAATCCTTGAAGATGATCCTCGCCTCCTGGTAGCGCTGCGGATCGTCGCTCCAAACGTAGAAGTCGCGAAGCGTGCTCCCGGGCGGTTGGCGGCGAGCCCTGAGGAACCAGGGGTGCTGATCCGAGGTGTGGTTTATGACGAGCTCCGTGATCACCCGAAGACCCAACCGGTGGGCTTCTCGCAAAAAGGTCTTGAAGTCGCGCAGCGTCCCGTACGCCGGATGAACCCCAGTGTAATCGGCAATGTCGTATCCGTCATCCTTGAGCGGAGAGGGATAGAAGGGAAGAAGCCAGATCGCGGTTACGCCGAGCTCCCGAAGATAGTCGAGCTTGCCGGTCAGGCCGACGAAATCGCCGATCCCATCTCCGTCGCTATCGGCGAAGCTTCGCACGTGAAGCTCGTAGATGACCGCGTCCTTGTACCAAAGAGGGTCGTCGGCGAGATCCACGGCCGGTCGCAAACGATTAGCCACGAGCCTGCACCCACTGCCGGCCGGTTCCGATCGGCCCGCACAACCGCCAAAGCGAGCCGATTCGCGATCTCGATTGGCGCCTTGCGACCCCCGCCCCGGCGACAACCCTAAAGGAAATACTCAAAGTCATCCTCCCTTCGCAGTCGCTTACGGACTCGGAAGATGTGAGCCGGAAGCGTCGCAGGGTCGAGCTCGACGTAGTTTCGCGGGCCCTGCCAGAGGTACCGCGCCTCCCCCAAAAGATCGTGCACCTGGTAGGGTTCACCGGCATCGAGCCCTAGGGAACCGAGCTCGAGCTCCACCCACCCGGATTGCCTGTAGCGGTAGTCCAGGTTGACGACCACGATTATGACGTTGGATAGGTCTTCGGTAACCTTGCTGAAGCAGACCAGTTGGTCATTGTCCACGTCGTGGAAGCGAAGGCGCGAATCCCATTGCAGCGCGGGGTTCTCGCGCCTGATCCGGTTTACCCTGGCTATCAAGCCGGCCAAACTGTCGGGATGCTCCAGGTCCCAATAGCGGATCTCGTATTTTTCGGAATCCAGGTACTCTTCCTTCCCCGCCTCCAGCGGGCGATCTTCGCAAAGCTCGAAAGCCGGGCCATAAATACCATAGCTCGCCCCCAGAGTTGCGGCCAGGACGAGTCGGATCATGAACGCGGGCCTGCCGCCCCACTGCAGGTACTCGGTAAGAATATCCGGGGTATTGGGCCAGAGGTTGGCTCGGAAGAACTCGGACACCTCCGTCTGGGTGAGCTCGGTGAAATACTGGACGATCTCGCTCTTGGTGTTTCGCCAAGCAAAATAGCTGTACGATTGGGAAAAGCCGAGTTTGGCGAGTCGGTACATCACCTTGGGTCTGGTGAACGCCTCCGAAAGAAAGATCGCCTCTGGGCAAGCAGCTCTTACCTCGCCTATGAGCCATTCCCAAAAGGCGAACGGCTTCGTGTGGGGGTTATCGACGCGAAAGATGCGCACCCCTTGCTCCACCCAGAACATCACTACGCTCTTTAACTCCTCCCAAAGCTCCTCCCAATCGGGGGTGTCGAAGTTCAAAGGGAAGATGTCCTCGTATTTCTTGGGAGGATTCTCGGCGTACTGAATCGTCCCATCGGGGCGCCACTTGAACCAGCTCGGATGCTGTTTCACATAGGGGTGGTCGGGGCTGCACTGAAACGCGATGTCTAGCGCGATCTCGAGGCCCGCCTCCCGAGCCTTGGCCACCAGGCGGCGGAAATCCTCCAGGGTGCCCAATTGCGGATGCACGGCCTTGTGCCCGCCCTCTGCTCCTCCGATCGCCCACGGGCTCCCCGGATCGTTCGGCCCGCAGGCGATTTGGTTGTTTTTACCTTTGCGATGGGTGACCCCGATCGGGTGAATCGGGGGGAAGTAGAGCACGTCGAATCCCATGCGCGCCACGTATGGAAGGCGGGCCTCGCAATCGCGAAAGGTGCCGTGCCGGTTGGGCTCGGGACTGGAGGAGCGCGGAAACATTTCGTACCACGAGCTGAACCGGGCGCGCTCGCGTTCTACGATCACACCGAGCTCCCGCTCGTAGCGCACCCCCCACAAGCGCTCGCGGTACCTCCGCATCAACCGGGAAAGCTCGTCGTCCAAAACCGCCGCGATCGCCGACTCCAAGTCGCTCGGCTGCCGCAGCAGCGCTTCGAGCTCTGCCAGACGCATCGCGTCCGCTCCCGAGGCCCTCTCGGAGGCGGCCGCAACGAGCCGCGCGCCCGCCATCAAATCCGCCCTCGCATCCTGCCCCGCCTCGACCCTCTTCTCGAAATCGCGCCGCCAGGTCTCGAAGGGATCGATGAATCCCTCGACGGTGTAGCGGTAACAGCCCATCTCGCTCGCAACGAAGCACCCGCGCCAGCGATCGTTAGGCAGCGCCTCCATCTCCACCTCGTGCCAACCGAGTGCGCCTTCCCGGCGGTACAGCAAAACACCTGCCACTACCTCGTGCCCATCGGCGAAGATGTCCGCCTCGACGAGGACCGACTCGCCTACGGTTCGCTTGATCGCGAAGCGGCCTCCGTCGATCTCGGGGGTGACCCGCTCGACTACCACGCGTGCCGGGTTGGGGGAAAAGGGAGGGCGGCGGCCCACCCGCCCTGCGCCCTTCGACACCGTGTCCTCAGGAGCCATCGCCTTTCGACCGGAGCTCGAAAAGTGCGAGCGAGTGACCGGAAAGATCGTAGCAGCGTGCGCCCGGAAACGGTCCGGGATCGGCCCAGACCCTGGCGGTATCGAGGATGCGCACCCAATGAAGATCTCCGCGCTCCCGCGGGAGGGTAAAGCCGATGGTCTCATGATGGGCGTTCATGAGAATGAGAAGAGTGTTGCCGACAATCTGGCGTCCCTGCTCGTCGACCTCGTCCATTATCTCTCCGGCGAGCCTGAGCCCCAGGCATCTCACGAACGGCGCATGCCAGGCCGAATCGGTCATCTCGTTGCCGGAGGGTTCGAGCCAGACGATATCCTTGACACCAAGCCCGCGGATCCGCCGGCCGTGAAAAAACTTACGCCTGTGGAGCACGGGCTGCTCCCGCCAGATGCGAATCACCTTGCGGGTGAATTCGAGAAATTCCTCCTGCTCCTGGGAAAGATTCCAGTCGAGCCAGGTCAACTCGTTATCCTGACAGTAGGCGTTGTTGTTTCCCCGCTGCGTGCGGCCGATCTCGTCGCCGTGGCTCATCATAGGGACACCCTGCGAAAGCATGAGTGTAGCGATGAAGTTGCGTTTCTGTTGCTCGCGCAAAGCGCGGATCGAGGGATCGTCCGTTGGGCCCTCGACCCCGCAGTTCCAGCTCAGGTTGTCGTTCGAGCCGTCGCGGTTTCCTTCCTGATTGGCCTCGTTGTGCTTCTCGTTGTAGCTTACGAGGTCATGAAGCGTAAAGCCGTCGTGGCAGGTCACGTAATTGATGCTCGCGTGCGGCCGCCGTCCGCTTTCCTCGTAAAGGTCGCTACTTCCCGCAAGCCTCGTCGCGAACTCGGCAAGGCTGCCCCCGTCGCCACGCCAGAAACGGCGAACGGCATCCCTGTATTTGCCATTCCACTCCGCCCACCCGACGGGGAAATTCCCCACCTGATATCCCCCCTCACCCAGGTCCCATGGCTCCGCGATGAGCTTCACCTGCGAGAGAATCGGGTCCTGCTGGATGACGTCGAAAAAAGCGCTCAACTTGTCCACCTCGAAAAGCTCCCGCGCCAGCGCGCTCGCCAAATCGAAGCGAAACCCGTCCACGTGCATCTCGGTCACCCAGTAACGCAGGCTGTCCATGAGAAGCTGCAGGACTCGCGGATGCTGCATGTTGAGAGTGTTGCCGCATCCGGTAAAGTCCTGATAGAAGCGCGGCGATTCGGGAGAAAGCCTGTAGTACGAGGCGTTGTCGATACCCCTGAATGAAAGCGTCGGGCCCAGGCGGTCCCCCTCGGCCGTATGGTTGTACACCACATCGAGGATGACCTCGATGCCCGCGGCGTGCAGCGCCCGCACCATGCGCTTGAACTCCCTGACCGCGTCGGCCGGCGCCTTCGTAGATGCATAACGCAGGTCCGGCGCGAAATAGGCCAGGGTGTTGTAGCCCCAGTAGTTGGTAAGTCCATTCGCGATGAGATGCTTATCCTCGGCATGATGATGGACCGGCATAAGCTCCACCGCCGTAACGCCCAAATCTTTCAAATGTTGAATCGCAGCTTCGGACGCCAGTCCGGCGTACGTACCCCGATGGCGCTTGAAGACCTTGGGATGAAGTTTCGTGAATCCCTTGACGTGAACCTCGTAGATGAGCGTTTTGTGCCAAGCCACTTTGGGCGGCCTGTCGTCCCCCCAGGTGAAAGCCGGATCGATGACCAGCCCGAGCGGCGCCGTGGCCGCGCTGTCGCGCTCGTCGAAGGAGAGATCTTCCGCGGGATCCCCCACCCGGTACCCGAAGAGGTCCTCCGACCACGTGACCATCCTGCCGATCGCCTTCGCGTACGGGTCGAGCAGAACCTTGTTCGGGTTGAACCTATGCCCGGCGCTCGGATCGTACGGGCCGTAAACCCTGTAGCCGTAAAGCTGCCCCGGCGCCACGTCGGGCAGGTAGCAGTGCCACACCATGTTGGTCTGCTCCGGCAGAGGGATCCGCAAGCTTTCGCGTGTCGCTGCCGGCGAATCGAAAAGGCAAAGCTCCACTTTGGTCGCGTGCTCGGAGAAGAGCGCGAAGTTGACACCCGCCCCGTCCCAGGTCGCTCCTAACGGGTAGGGAGAACCTGGCCATACTCGAATCCCCACTCCCGCAAGCGCAGGAGCCTGGCCCTGCGCCGGGTCGGCTAAACCGCCTTGGTCCTCCGCCATCCTTGACCTCTTCACCGACTGAAGCCACCCCCGCAAGGGGCAGCACTAATATTAACCGTGTAGCATACCGCCCCCGCGCCGCGCCAGTCCCTCGTTTCAACTCGGATCCGCTGGTCTCGAAGGGTCGCCCGCGAAATGGCACCTTCTACCTTTGGAGGGAAGCCTCCGGCGGCCGCACGCCCGAGCGATCCTTCTCGCCCGACCTCCCCCATTCCCAACCGCTCCCGCCGCCGGGGAGGAACCTGCGCCTTGCCTTCCACCTCTACAGGGGAGGCGACTGCCTCTCGTCCTATCCCGGGTCGGTCGCTTTTTTCACGCTCACTCTTACCTGCGAAGGGTCGAGGTCCCGCAGGCTGAGATCTTTCGGGTACCGCAAGCTTCGATCGGAGATCTTGAAGGTCCGCCGGCCCATCTTGGTCAGAGACCCATCCACCGTGATTCGCAGCCTCTTGCCGTCGAAGAGGTAAAAATCCCGGCGCAAGCCCTGGAAGGTCACCTTTACCTCGGGTGGCTCCACCCTCTCGAGTGCCAAGTCGGGTGGGAGGTTCACGACCCTTACGGGAACCCGGTAAGTGACCTCGGCAAGGCGCGATCCGGGGACGAAGAGATACCAGAGGCAAGCCACGAGCGCCAGCGCCCCGAGCTTCTCCATCCAGTTCTCCAGCAGCACTTGGCGCCACGCGCGAACGGGCCGGTCCTCGGGTCGGTTCTCTCGCAAGAACTGCTCGAGGAGGAGACCGAGCGCGGGTGGATCACTTACCTCATGCAGGCGCCCGTCCCTAGCTACGGAAATGGTCCCGCGTTCTTCGGAAACGACCAGGCAAAGCGCATCGGTAAGCTCCGCCAACCCCAGTGCGGCGGCATGGCGCGTGCCGACGCCAGAGAGCTGCTGGAGATCTTTGGAAAGCGGCAAATGGGCGGCAAAGCGCGTCACCTCCCCCCCTTCCACGATGGCCGCCCCATCGTGTCCGGGGGAGTGAGGATCGAAGATGCTCTTCAACAAAGGCCCGCTCAACCTCCCTTTGAGCTCGACCCCGCCCGTCAAGTGCCGCTCCACCGGTTGCCTCCCCGCAAGCACGACCAACGCGCCGATGCGCGCGCGGGCGAAATCGGCCGTACAGGAAACCAGCGCGTCCACCGGATCGGCCGCTTGCGGCGCAGGCCGCCGCCGCAATCCCCACACCGCGATCCGCTCGAAGATCTGGCGCAGCTCCTCCTGGAAGATCACCACTACCGCTACCACGAAAATCGCGAAAAACCCCTGAAAGATCCAGGCGGTGAGTCTAAGATCGAGGGCGCGCGCCGCGATATAGAGCACGCCGATCAGGAACATGCCGACCGCCACCAGGAAGGCGCGCGTGCGGCGAATCCAAGCAAGAGCAGTGTATACCAGGGCGGCAACGAGAATGATGTCGACGAGATCCGCAAAGCGAAACCCCAGCCCGACCTCTTCCATTTTCAGAGGCTCCTCTTCATCCGGCCCTTCGAACCTTCCCGCGTCACAACCAGCCGCGCCTGCGAAAATACCCGATCATGAAAATGACGACCCCCACCATCGCGGCCCACACCGCCGGATAACCCCACCGCCACTGCAGCTCCGGCATGTACCGAAAGTTCATCCCGTAAACTCCGGCGATGAAGGTGAGCGGCAAGAAAAGGGTCGCGATCACGGTGAGCACCTTCATCGCTTCGTTCGTGCGGTGGCTCACGCTCGAAAGGTAGATATCCAGCATCGCCGACACCATCTCCCGGAAGGTTTCGACCACGTCGATCACCTGAACCGCGTGGTCGTAAACGTCCCGGAGGTAGGGCTTGACCGCATCCCCGACAAGTGTCGTCTCGCCGGACAGCAACCGGCTCAACACTTCTCGCAGCGGCCACACCGCCTTTCGCACCAAAATGAGTTCCCGCCTAAGCTCGTGGATTTCCCGGACGCTTCGCGCGCTGGGATCGACGAGCAACTCTTCTTCCAGCGCTTCCACCCGCTCTCCGAGCTTTTCCAGACAGGAAAAATAGTTGTCCACCACCGCATCGAGCAGCGCATACGCCAGGTAGTCGGCACCCATCTCCCGCACGCGGCCTTTGCCCCCTCGGATGCGCTCCCGAATGGGATCGAAAACGTCACCCCGCGCTTCCTGAACGGACAAGACGAAGTTGGGGCCGAGTACGAGGCTCACCTGTTCGGCGAGCAATCCGTGGTCGGACCCGGCCGGAAGGAGCATCTTGAAAACGATGAAGAGATAGTTGCCGAACTCCTCCTGCTTGGGGCGCTGGTCGGTGTTTAGAATGTCTTCCACCACCAGCGGATGGAGCCCCAAACGCTCGCCCACCGCGGCTATCACATCGACCTCGTGGAGCCCGTCGATGTTTATCCAGGTGACCGAGAATTTCTCCGAGGAGGAAAGGCTTCGGGGGGCCGCTTCGAGCTCCCGCTCGCGGTAGCCATCGCGGTCGTACTCCATGACCGTAACCGTGACGGCATCGACTTTACGGTCCCCGACATGGACGGGCGTTCCAGGGGGAAGGCCGATCTTCTTCGAGCGCCGCTTAAAGGGTACGAGGATCGAGCCTGCGCGCCTTTTCAACTACTCGCCTCCTTGGCCTAATAGCGCCGCCTCCGAGCGGCCAGCATAACTTATTCCAAACGGGCTCGGGCGCAAGCCCCACGGGCGCGCCCGCTCGGGCCGAGCCGCCTCGATGGTGTTTTGGGCAAGGGAACCACCTGTAACTGGGTTCTGTTGGAGCTTGACGCGGGTTGGCTCACGCGAGGGGCAACGGTGGGACGAAATACCGGTAACATGCCCGCGGCCCACGACGCCCGCGGAGTTTACGGATAGAGCATCGGGGGGGCACGCCCCGGACGGGAGCGTACCCCCCCGATGCCTGGCAAGTCAGATTCGAGCTAAGGGTTACCAGCGCGACTGACGCCGGCCGCCCCCTCCCCGTCCGGGCCGCCCACTCGAGCGATCCGACTGGGGCTTGGCCACGTTCACCTTGATCGGCCGGCCTTCGAACTCCTGGCCATCGAACTTACTGATCGCGGCCTGGGCTTCGGCTTCGGTCGACATCTCGACGAAACCGAATCCGCGAGATTGACCGGAAAAACGGTCGGTCACGACCGTGGCCGACTCGACTGTCCCGCACTGACCAAAATAGTCGCGCAGGCTCTCCGAGGTGGTCGAATAGGAGAGACCACCGACATACAACTTAGACGCCATGAGCGCCTCCTTCTTGCCCCGATTCCCTCGGGGCCGATATCCTTCCGCACTCTCAACTCGCGCCTCGGACATGCGGAAGCACTCTATCGCGAAGGCGAGGCCCGTTGACGCCACCATTGACGCCGCTGGCACTTACAAGCACTCGTATCACAATCTCCCATAAAAGCAAACTCCAAATAAGCCTAGCCTAGCGCGGACCTCGGGGGAAAAACCGTGACGCCTGCGGCCCCCGCCGCTTCGCTGACGCACCAACTACCGCCCTGCGAAATTTTCCGCACGCCATCTCCTTTCCTTTCGCGGCGCCAATATCCGGCCACCACCTTGACGATGCTGCCAAAATCAGATAATAGGATGCGAAAACATTGATTGACGGGGGTGCACCCGATGACGAACAGGTCAAAAGCCCGCGGCGGGAGGATTATCGCAACACTCCTCCTCGCCGTCGCATGGTCGCCGATTTCCCCTCCACCGCAAGCCTCGGCACAGACTGAAGAACAGGGAGAGAAGCTTTTCTCCGATCGCTGCACGGCGTGTCACAGCATCGGGGGGGGACGGCTCGTAGGGCCGGACCTCAAGGGGGTCGTGGAGCGGCGCGAGTCAAGCTGGTTGCGCCGCATCATTCAAGAGCCGGACAAGCTCTTGGCAGACGGGGACGAGCTCGCAACGCAGCTCCTAAGAGAGTTCAACAATGTGCCGATGCCGAACGTGGGGCTTTCCGAAGACGAGGTTGACGCCCTTATCGCCTATCTCGAAACCGCCGCTTCCGCCGGCCAAGCGCAGCAGAGCCCGCCCGGCGGCTCGGCGGCGGAGCAAGGCCCGCCGGGCGACGCAAAGTCCGGCCTGAGGCTTTTCACCGGTGCCACTCGGCTCGCCAACGGTGGCGCCGCTTGCGCCGCCTGCCATTCCGTGGCGGGCGTTGGGGCACTGGGCGGCGGCAGCCTGGGACCCGACTTGACGGGCGTGTACCAACGCTTGGGAAAGGCCGGCTTGGCTGCCGCCCTAAAAGGCTTGCCCTTCCCGAGTATGCGCGAGATCTACGAGTACCGACCTCTTACCGCGCAGGAGCTCGCCGACCTTCTCGCGTTCTTCGCGCAAGCGCAGGGCGAGCAGGCCCGCTCGGGCAATTCTAGATTTTTCCTTCTCGGGCTCGGCGGCTTCGCTCTTCTCATGGCTCTGCCCCCGATTTTCTGGCGCAATCGTATTCGCCCAGTGCGGCAGGATCTGCTCGGAGGCCAGTCATGAGTTGGATAAAAGACATAGTGGACCCAAAGACGCGCCAGTGGGAGGAGTTTTATCGCAACCGCTGGCAGCACGACAAAGTTGTACGGAGCACCCACGGAGTCAACTGCACGGGGGGCTGCTCCTGGCAGATCTACGTAAAAGATGGCGTAGTTACGTGGGAGATGCAGCAGACCGACTATCCCCCCCTGGAACGGGGCCTTCCTCCCTACGAGCCCAGAGGCTGCCAGCGAGGGATCTCCTTCTCCTGGTACCTCTACAGCCCCATACGCGTAAAATACCCTTACGTCAGGGGAGCGCTTCTGGATCTTTGGCGCCGCTCCAAGCAGGCGCAAGGCGATCCGGTGGAGGCCTGGCGCGCAATCGTCGAGAATAGCGCCGAGCGGGCCGCTTTTCAGCAGGCCCGCGGCAAAGGAGGCTTTCGCCGAAGCTCCTGGGACGAGGTAACGGAGCTCATCGCCGCTTCCGTAGTCTATACCATCAAGAGGCACGGACCGGACCGCATAATCGGCTTCTCTCCCATTCCCGCGATGTCGATGCTGAGTTACGCGGGGGGGTCGAGATTTCTCCAGCTCCTCGGCGCAGTCAACATGAGCTTCTACGATTGGTATAGCGATCTGCCGCCCGCCTCCCCGGAGATCTGGGGGGAACAGACGGACGTTTGCGAAAGCGCCGATTGGTACAACTCGAAGTTCATCGCCTGTATGGGGGCGAACCTCAACATGACACGAACCCCCGACGTCCACTTCGTGGCCGAGGCGCGCCACGGGGGCACCAAGCTCGTCGTGCTCTCCCCCGATTTTAGCCAGGTCGCAAAGTACGCGGACTGGTGGATCCCGCTAAACGCCGGGCAGGACGGCGCCTTTTGGATGGCGGTAAATCACGTGATCCTGAAGGAGTTCCACGCCGATCGCCAGGTCCCCTACTTCGTGGATTACCTGAAGCGCTACAGCGACTGCCCCTTCCTCGTGGAGATCGCGAAAACCGAGCGGGGGTTCGAACCCGGGCGGTTCGTTCGCGCAGCCAGCCTCTCGGCCTACGCCGGCGAAGAGAACGCGGAATGGAAGTTTCTGGTTTTGAACAGCGACGGCGCCCCGAAAATGCCCCAAGGAACCATCGGCTTTCGCTGGCAGAAAGCCAAGGGGAAGTGGAACCTCGAGATGAAGGATGGCCGAGACGGCTCGCCGATCGATCCGCTTCTCACACTGCTCGGTCACCACGACGAAGTTTGCGAGGTCAACTTCCAGGAGTTCGTGGGAGGAAGCACGATCAAAAGGGGCGTGCCCATCAAGTACCTCGATACCGACCGAGGCCGCATTGCGGTAACCACGGTCTTCGACCTCCTCATGGGCCAATTCGGGGTGGGAAGAGGGCTCACCGGGCAGTATCCGAAGGATTACGACGAGGAGTCCCCCTACACGCCGGCGTGGCAGGAGCGCCTTACCGGGATAGATCGCAAGACCGTCGTAAGGTTCGCGCGGCAATGGGCGGGTACGGCCGAAAAGACCCAAGGACAGTGCATGATCATCATCGGGGCCGGCATCAACCACTGGTACCACAACAATCTTATGTACCGGGCCGGCATCGTCGGCCTCATGCTTTGCGGATGCGTGGGGCGAAACGGTGGCGGTCTCAACCACTACGTCGGGCAGGAAAAGCTCGCGCCGATGGCTCCGTGGGCCACGGTAGCCTTCGCGCTCGACTGGGCGAGGCCGCCCCGCCTGCAAAACACGCCCTCCTTCCATTACGTGCACTCCGACCAGTGGCGCTACGAGCGCTATTTTACCGATTACCAGCCCGTCCCCGAGAACGGGACGCTGGCGCGAGGCCACGCCATGGACATGCAGGCCAAGGCGGTACGCCTGGGCTGGCTTCCCTTTTTCCCGCAGTTCAACCGAAACTCGCTCGATCTGGCCAGGGAAGCAATGGCCGCTGGCGCTAAAGCCAACTCGGAGATCGTGCGCTGGGTCGTCGAACAACTCAAGGCAGGGAAGCTCTCCTTTTCCATCGACGACCCCGACGCGGAGGAAAATTGGCCTAGGGTGTGGTTCATCTGGCGGGGCAACGCTCTCATGTCGAGCGCAAAGGGGCATGAGTACTTTCTCAAGCACTACCTCGGCACTCACAGCAACGCCATCGCGGAGGAAGTGGTGGGCGACTCGGTAAAGGAAGTGGCGGTGCGGGGAAAGGCGCCCAAGGGAAAGCTCGATCTGGTCATAGACATCAACTTTCGCATGGACACCTCGGCACTCTATTCCGACATCATTCTTCCGGCTGCGACCTGGTACGAGAAAAACGATCTCAACAGCACCGATCTCCACTCCTACATTCATCCCCTATCGGAGGCGGTTCCTCCTTGCTGGGAGTCGAAAAGCGACTGGGACACTTTCAAGACCCTTGCCGCCAAGGTAAGCGCGCTCGCCCGAAAGCATCTCCCGGAACCGGTTCGGGACATAGTGGCCGCCCCGCTTCAGCACGACACGCCGGCCGAGCTCGCACAACCTCGAATCGAGGACTGGCGCGCCGGCCAGTGCGAGCCCATTCCCGGCAAGACCATGCCGAACCTCGTAGTAGTCGAAAGGGACTACAGCAATCTTTGGAATCGCTTCGTTTCGCTCGGCCCCACGGTCCGAGAACAGGGAATTGGAGCCCACGGAATCTCCTGGTCGGTCGAGGACGCCTACGACGAGCTTGCGCGGCACCGCCCAGCTCCCGCGTGGAACGGCAAGACGTACCCTTCGCTCGAAGACGCCGTGGAAGCGGCCAACGTAATCTTGAGGCTCGCGCCCGAGACCAACGGGGAGATGGCCTACCGGGCATTCAAGGCCGAGGAGGCCAAGGTGGGCTTGCCCCTTGCGGATCTGGCCGAACCCTACCGCAGTGTATCTCTCACCTTCGAGGATCTGCTGCGCCAACCCAGGCGACTCCTGACCAGCCCCTGCTGGACCGGGATCATGCAGGATGGTCGAGCGTACGCCCCTTATTGCATGAACGTGGAGCGGCTCGTGCCCTGGCGCACGCTGACCGGCCGACAGCACTTTTACCTCGACCACGAGGGCTACATTGCCTTCGGGGAGCACTTGCCCACCTACAAGCCGACACCCGATCCCCTGCGCCTGGGGGATCTCGACCAGAGCCGCGCAGACGGCAAGGCTCTGATGCTCAACTACCTCACGCCGCACGGCAAGTGGCACATCCATTCCACTTATTTCGACAACCACCGGATGCTCACGCTCTCGCGCGGCATCGAGTCTTTCTGGATGAACGACGAGGACGCGAAGAAAATCGGGATCGAGGACAACGACTGGGTCGAGGCGTACAACGACCACGGGGTGGTGGTCACCCGGGCGGCCGTAAGCGCAAGGGTGCCGCGCGGTGTCTGTATTTTCTACCACTCGCCGGAGCGCACCATCTCGGTGCCCAAATCCCCGCTGCGCGGCAACCGCCGCGCGGGCGGGCACAACAGCTTGACCCGCACCCGGCTAAAGCCACTGCTCATGGTGGGGGGTTACGCCCAGTTCACATACGCTTTCAACTACTGGGGGCCGACCGGCGTCAATCGCGACACCCACATCATGGTCAGACGGCTCGGCGCCGAGCCGCGCTGGTAGGCGAAGGAGGAAGTCGAATGAACGTTCGAGCACAGGTATCCATGGTCTTCCATCTCGACAAGTGCATCGGGTGTCACACCTGCAGCATCTCCTGCAAGAACATCTGGAGCGACCGGCAGGGGACCGAGTACATGTGGTGGAACAACGTCGAGACCAAGCCAGGCACTGGATACCCGACAAAATGGGAGGATCAGGAGAAGTACCGCGGTGGATGGGAGCCGGCGGGATCGGACGGCAAGATAAGGCTTCGGGCAACCGGAAGACTGCGGGGCTTCACCAATCTCTTCCACCAACCCTACCTGCCGACCATAGACGACTACTACGAGCCCTGGACCTACCGCTATGACGACCTCTTCAGCGCCCCGGCTGGCGATGACCAGCCGACCGCAAGGCCGGTCTCGCTCATAACCGGAGCGCCGATCGACATCGAGGCGGGCCCCAACTGGGACGACGACCTCGGAGGATCGCCCCTGTATGCCGCAAACGACCCCAATTTGGGCGCACTCACGGCACAGCAGCGCCAGGCGCTCTTCGAGCTGGAACGAATGGTCTTCTTTTACCTGCCACGTATCTGCAACCACTGCTTGAATCCGGCTTGCGTCGCGTCCTGCCCGTCGGGGGCGCTTTACAAGAGAGGCGAAGACGGCATCGTTCTGGTCAACCAGAACGTGTGCCGGGGCTGGCGCTACTGCGTCTCTGCCTGCCCTTACAAAAAGGTTTACTACAATTGGAAATCGGGGAAGTCCGAGAAGTGCATTCTCTGCTTCCCGCGCCTGGAGACCGGGCAGGCCCCGGCTTGTTTTCACTCCTGTGTCGGCCGCATCCGCTATGTCGGGGTTTTGCTCTACGACGCGGACGCGGTCGAAGGAGCCGCAGGCGCCAAGCAGGCGCGGCTCGTCGAGGCGCAGCGCGATCTTGTCCTCGATCCGTTCGACCGCGAAGTCGCGGAACAGGCGAGAAAGAACGGCGTCCACGAATCCGTCGTGGACGCGGCGCGGCGCTCCCCGGTCTACAAGTTCGTAAAAGTATGGAATCTCGCCCTGCCCCTCCACCCCGAGTTTCGCACTCTTCCCATGCTCTTTTACATTCCGCCGCTTCTTCCGGTTTTGGCAGCGGTGGAGCAGGGACGCTACGACATCGTGGAACGCGGCTACTTCGGGTCGGTCCAGGATGCGCGCGTGCCGCTCAGGTACCTGGCGAATCTCTTCAGTGCTGGAGCCGAGGAGCCGGTGGAGGAGTGCTACCGAAAACTCCTAGCCGTGAGGATCCACCAGCGCCAGGTACGCGTGGGGGATGTGAGCAAGGCGGAGGCGGAAGCGGCGATTGCGGGGGCAGGCCTTACACCAGATACCTGCGAGGAGATCTACCGGCTCACTTCCCTTCCCACTTTCGAGGAGCGATTCGTGCTGCCGCCCATGCACCGGGAGTACGCGGTAGAGTCGTTAGGCGATCCGTACCAGTTCAAGGCCGAGGCGGGCGTGGGGTTCAGGCAAAAGCCGCTCAGGGGACTCTGAAATGAGGCGCTCGATGACCTTGGTTTACGAGCAGCTCGCCGAGCTCCTTGCCTATCCCGTGGACCCCGTAGGCCCTGGCGCGCGGCGCCTGGCCGCTCGGCTCGCGGAATCGTCGCCCCACTCGGCCGCCGCCCTCGAGGAGTTTTCGCGGGCTGTGGAGCCGCTCTCGACGGGGCGCCTGGAGGAGATCTACACGGCCACTTTCGACCTCAACCCGAGTTGCTACCCCTACGCAGGCTACCAGCTTTTCGGTGACGGCTACAAGCGAGGCGAATTTCTCGTGAAGCTAAAGGAGAGGTACCGGGAGCACGGAGTTCGTGAGGAAGGAGAGCTCGCCGATCATCTCTGCGTTTGCCTGCGCTATCTGGCCAGGCTCGCGCCAGGATCCGAGGAAGAACGGGAAATGGTGGGCGAGTGCATGGTACCGGTCGTTAGAAAGATGGTCGACAATCTCGAAGGTAGCCGCAACCAGGCCAATCCTTACCGCCATCTGCTCGTTGCCCTGCTCCGGCTTCTGGAGGAGCGTTTTTCGCAGTTTTCTCGCGAGGAGGTTACGATATGAGCGTTGATCAACTTCTCTTCGCCGTCTTCCCCTATGTCGCGATCGTTCTTGCGGTAGTCGTCACGTTGGGGCGCTATTTGCGGGATCGCTTCTCCTACTCGAGTCTATCCTCTCAGTTTCTCGAAAACCGCAAGCTTTTTTGGGGTTCCGTGCCCTTTCACTACGGAATCCTCATCATCCTGGCGGGGCATCTGATCGGGTTTCTCGCACCGGCTAGCGTCCTGGGCTGGAACACCGCGCCGGCTAGGCTTTACGTGCTCGAAGTCGCGGCGCTCGCGTTCGGACTGCTCGCGCTCTGGGGCGTAGCCGTACTTTTGGCGAGAAGGCTTACGGATCGGCGGATCTGGGCGATAACCTCTCCCATGGACCTGGTATTGCTTGTCGCTCTGCTGGGGCAGGTTGCGACCGGAGTCCTGACCGCGCTCTTCTACCGTTGGGGATCGTCCTGGTACGCGGCGTCCACGGTCCCCTATCTCCGGTCGATTCTAACGCTTAGCCCGGAGCCGACCCTGGTGGCGAACTTGCCTCTTCTTCCGCAGCTTCACATCGTCGGCGCCTTCGTGATCGTGGCGCTTTTACCCTTCACCCGGCTCGTCCATCTCCTCTCCTTCCCCTTCTCCTACTTTTGGCGCCCCTACCAAGTAGTGGTTTGGAACGAGCGGCGGGAGGCGAGCCATGGCTGATCTCAAGGGCACGGCGGCAACCGGCCTTTTCGGCGCCACGCTAGGGTTTTTCGCGGGCTTTGCCGCCGTCTCCCTCTTCGGGCCGACGGCGAGCAAGTTCAAGGAGGCGATGGATCTGAGCCCCGTGCTGGTGGGCCTTCTGGTCGCGGTTCCGTCGCTTTCCGGCTCGCTCCTTCGCATCCCGTTCGGTGCCTGGGTGGACACTACCGGTGGTAGAAAACCCTTCCTGGTCCTTCTCTGGCTCTCGGTGGCGGGGATGGCGGGACTTTTGGGCGTGGTGCACTGGCTCTATCCCGACCGCATGAGCGCTTCCCTGTACCCTCTGGTGCTAGCGCTCGGAGTTCTCTGCGGCTGCGGCATCGCGACCTTCTCGGTTGGGATCGGGCAGGTATCGTACTGGTTTCCGCAGTCGCGCCAGGGGGCGGCGCTCGGAGCTTACGCGGGGTTGGGAAACGTCGCCCCCGGCCTCTTCTCTTTTCTCCTTCCGCTGGCGCTCGCAAGCTGGGGATTGGCCGGAGCTTATCTCGCCTGGCTGTCGTTTCTGGTGGCCGGCGTCCTTCTCTATCACGTGACCGGCCAAAACGCCTACTTCTTTCAACTGGTGGAGCAAAAGGTCGCGCCAAGCGAGGCCAAAGAGCGAGCGCGGGCCCGCGGGCAGGAGATCTTCCCCACCGGAAGCACGAAGCAGAGTCTGGTCAAAGCTGCCAGGGTATGGAAGACCTGGGTGCTCGTCGGCATCTACTTTACCACCTTCGGTGGTTTCATCGCCCTTACGGCCTGGCTTCCCACGTACTGGCGGTCTCTTTTCGACGTGAGTCCCGAGCGTGCCGGTGCGCTGAC
Organism: Myxococcales bacterium; assembly: GCA_037446155.1. Classification (GTDB taxonomy): domain Bacteria; phylum Desulfobacterota; class Binatia; order UTPRO1; family JBBIJE01; genus JBBIJE01. The sequence continues at coordinate 33,271 of JBBIJE010000017.1, forward strand.
CGCTCTGTATTCTCTCACCGCGTCCATCATCCGGGTCCCCGGGGGAACTCTTTCGGACAAGCTCGGAGGAGAGCGCACCGCCATGCTCGCGCTCGCTACGACGACGGTCGGAGGCGCGGTCATGACGCTTTCCGGCACGCCAGGGCTGAGCGGCGTCGGGGAATTGCTTATGGCGCTCGGGATGGGTGTGGCAAACGCAGCGGTATTCAAGCTCGTGCCGCAATACGTGCCCGAGGCGGTGGGAGGCGCGGCCGGCTGGGTCGGCGGGTTGGGCGCGTTCGGCGGGTTCGCCATACCGCCGATCATGGGAGCTTTCGTAAGCGCCCACGGGCAGGCCGGTTACGCGCGCGGCTTTGTCGTATTCATCATCTTGGCGCTCGTCTCGCTGGCGCTGGCTTACGCGCTAAAGCAGGCGCCCGCTACCAGAACCCGGGTGCTCACGCCCGAAAAATCGAGCTCTTGATCGCGGGGCGGCAAAGGAGGGGGGCGGGGGGCCACTTGCCCCCCTCCTTCTTTTGGTGGCCCAGCTCTTGACCCAAGAACGTCTCGGCTACCCGCTCGCCTACGGCGCAGGCAGGCAACGACACACATCCCCTTGTTGCTGGTCGAGCTGACATACGAGAGGTGGAAGCCCCGGGCAGTCGCCCCAGCAGAGCGGCGGGCCGAAGGGATTTTGTGGATCCTCGCAGAACGACTGCGGCGTCTGGCATTCGCAGAATCCGACGCCCCCACTGTCCTGGCACACGAGCGGCGGCGGGCAGGTACCGTCGCACTCGGGATACTTGATCGTGGGATCGCAGGTGAAGTGGGGCATGGTGGTAGTGGTCGTCGTGGTAGTGGTCGTCACAGTCGTGGTCGTGGTCGTAGGTAGTCCCTTGGTCGCCGGCGCGCAGAGCATCCCGGCTTTCTTGATCACGATCGTTCCCGCGGCGAACTGGTCGGTCACGTCGATCTTGAAGTCCTTCCGCACCGACGGATTGCACTTCCCCTTGAATTTGTAACAGAGGTAGTCGGCGGCCGGGGGGCCAGGGCTGGGTTCGCCACCCGGAGGCGGCTCGACGCTGGTTTTCTGCACATCGATGCAAAAGAGCTTGGCCTTCATCTTGACCACGCACTGCTCGGCCTCGAACGGCGGGCTCTGCTCGGGCACGAGCGTTACTCTGTGCTCCTTGGCGGCGGGAACTCTGGTATCCTTGATCTTGTAGCACTTGAGGTGGTCGAAGGGCACGCCCTGCGATTTGACGGCTGCCGGGCAGAATGCGAGCGCCAGGAACGCGATGACACCTACACTTAGCGCCTTCATGATCTCCTCCTTTCTCTTTTTCGGGGCACCCCGGCGCAACTGGCGGGGCGGTTTAGACCTGGCTCGATGTGGATTGCTGCGTCAGGGAATGCCGCCTAACCCTAACGACGCATGCCGATCGAAGCACACCCGACGCCAGGGTTTCAATCCCGTGAATTCCCTAGGGCTCTCAGGTGAGGGGAGGACGGGATTCGGCAAATCGCGGCAGGCTCCCAGCCTTCCATCGACGGCTCGACAACCGCTCGCTCGAAGGTTTTCTCCGCAGCCAACCTGTGCGAATATCTCAACGCGATGGGGAACTTCAAGGAACCGGTCGTGCTTGGGGCCTCGGGCTTGCGGGTTTCGCGCATGGGGATCGGAGCCGACTCCAATATCTCGAGCGACGCGCTGGAGTGGGCATTCGAGCAAGGCGTCAATTATTTTTACTGGGGGTCCCGCCGCCGCGAGGGCATGGCGGAAGCGATCCGAAAACTCGCGCCACGCTGGCGAGACAAGATGATCATCGCGCTTCAGACTTACGACTACACGGGTTTGGCTCTAGAGTACACGTTTCTCCGGGGCCTTAAGCGATTGCGGATAGACTATGCCGATGTCTTCATCCTCGGCATGAGAAACAAGCCTATCCCTCGCCGGATCCTCGACAAAGCGCTCGCGCTCAAGGAAAGAGGGCTGGTTAGCCACCTCTGCGTAAGCGCGCATCGGAGGTCGGCCTACCGGGCTCATTTTGCCGAGCGGATCTTCGACCTCATCATGGTTCGCTACAACGCCGCCCACCGTGGGGCCGACAGAGAAGTTTTCCCGTACCTGGCGGAAGGGGGCGGCCCGGGCGTCATCTGCTATAACGCCACGCGCTGGGCACACCTTTGCGATCCTCGCTGGATGCCCGACGGGGAGCGCGCTCCGAGCCCAGTCGATCTTTACCGCTATGCCCTATCGAACCCCAACATTCACATGGTCCTAACCGCACCCGTGACATTCGCACAGTTAAAGCAAAACCTAGCTGCACTCGAGAGCGGTCCCGTCAGCGAAGAGGAGAGGCGCTGGCTTGAAAGAGTAGGCGATCACGTACACGCGCTAAGCCCTAGCACCACCTTCGACTTCCTCTTCCAAGCTGCAGGCCCGCGAAGAAAGCGGGCGAGCTAAAAGGGCGCGCCCGACACCCGCTAGGGCCGCAGCCAACAAGCGGCAGACCGACGATGCGCCCGAGGCGGCGGTTGGCCAATTCATTCTAAACCATGCGACCCCACCACTCGAGGCGCCGCAGAGACAAAACCGTCCGTGGCAGCGGCTAACTCGCCTCTGGCCGCAAGCCCCCGCCCGGGCCTCGACTTGGCCGCTATCGTCCTCGCAAGCCAAGGGAGGCCGGCCGCTGGACAGTTGAGAAGTCCCGTGCGACTGACCCAGGCGAGACTTGGCGCCACTTTGTCCTCGGGCCTCAGCTTGCCCCTGCATTTCACTTCGATCCTCGCTGCCGATATGATAAGTGGCCTCGAGAGGCCAACGGTGCGGCGGCATACGGTTTTTTGCGGGGACGGTTTAGCTTGCATTGCTCTTCCCGACGATACCGAGATCGTCCGCGGCCGGCCACCTCTTTGCGCGCTCTCCGATTGGCGGGGGGCACTTCGCTCAGCGCTCGAGGCCCCCGCAGGCTATCCGCCGCTTTCCGATCTTGTCAAGCCCAGCCATTTCGTCACTATAGCCTTCGACGACCCCTGCCTACCAATTCCACTCATGCGCCGGGACGTGCGCGCCGCCGTGGCCGAGTACCTGGTCGAGAGACTACTCGCCTTGGGTGTGAACGAGGAAAGAATCCGTTTTGTCTGCGCCAACGGCTTGCACCGAAAGTGGACCCGAGCAGAGCTTTCCGCGATCATTGGTAAGCGCATCCTCTCGCGCTTTCGCTACGGAGAGAGGCTCCTTTGCCACGATGCCGAGGATCGCTCTAGCCTTCGCTATCTGGGGACCACCGAACAAGGTGAGATCGTAGAGATAAACAAGGCAGTTACCGACTCGGATCTCATGTTCTACATAAGCGTCGCATGGACCAGTATGAATGGAGGTTGGAAATCGACCGCCGTGGGCCTAGGCTCCTACCGAAGCATAGCTTGCCACCACAACCCGACGGCCCTTTCGAGCGGCGGCTCCCTCGTCGAGCCGCGCACCTGCGCCATGCACCAGTCGATCCGGCGCATGGGACGCCTAATAGGGAACCACTCGCGCATCGTCCAGATCGAGATAGTGCTCAATACAAGGAACTGGGCGGGTCTTCTCACGCCGCTTCTCGATTTGGACGAAAAGGCCAGCGCCTTAGCCGAAGTCTCGGCGCGCTTCCTCCCGAAGCCCCTCTGGCGCCTCATGGCCCGGCGGCTTCGAAGCGGGTACGAACCGATCGCGATTCATGCCGGGCAGGTGGAAGAAGTACACGAGAAAAGCTTGGCCGCGCTTTCTTGCCAGCAGGCCGTGCCTATCGGTCAGGAGTTCGACGTAGCTGTCGTCGGCCTTGCGGACATGAGCCCCTACAGCGCCTTTTCGCGGATGAATCCGCTTCTCGTCATGAATCTCGGGCTGGGCTACGTGTTCAATCTTTACCGCGGAAGGCCGCTCGTTAGGCCGGGCGGTGTAATGGTCCTGGTAAACCCGCTAAGAGCCGGGTTTCATCCCAAACATCACCTCCCTTATATAGATTTCTTCGAGCAGGTGCTCCCCGAAACCCTCGACCCTCTCGAGATGCGAAGCAGGTTCGAGCCGGCTTTCGCCGCCTCGCCGCGTTACATCGAGGCTTACCGGCATAGGTTCTCTTACCATGGCTCTCATCCCTTCTTCGCGTGGTACTGGGGGGCGCGCGCGATGGCGCATCTCGGGATGGTCGTATTCGCAAACGCAAGAGAGCCCAAGATCGTGCGCCGCATGGGATTCATCCCCGCAACCGATGTCTCCCAGGCTTTGGCCCGAGCAGCCGACCTCGTGGGTCGAAAGCCCAAGATGGCTCTACTTAGAATCCCGCCGCTTTTCGCGGCAGAGCCAGCGTAGCGGCCCGACTCGGCGGCCCAAGGACTTCCGGTAAAGCCACCGCCAGGTTGGCTGCGCCGCCACCCCGCTACCCGTGGCCCTAGCAGATCCGTGGCAGAAGCTCGCCCGTCAGCGGCTCGAGCAGGCGAAAGCCACCCGAGACAGTTCTCAGCACCGTCTCGCCCGGCCGTCCCATTCCCCCGATCTCGCCGATTCGGGCGGCCTCGCGCGCGGCGTCTCGCGACTTTAGAAACGAGAGGATTTCCGCGGCCTTTTCTTTCGGAGCCGCAAGTACGGCCTTACCTTCGCTTGCGAGGTACAAAGGATCGATCCCGAGAATCTCGGATACGGCGGCCACCGGCGCGGAGATCGGAACTTTCGTCTCCTCCAGGTAAACCGAAACTCCCTCCCCTTCGGCGATTTCCGAAAGCACCGTAGCCAGCCCTCCCCGCGTGATGTCCCTCATCCACTTGGCCCCCAAATCCCACACCGGCAAAAGCTCGTGGAGCGGCTGGCAGTCGCTTTCCACCTCGCCTTCGAACTCGAATTCCCCGCGCGCCACCATAACGGCCACCGAGTGATCGCCGACGCTGCCGGTCACGATGATGACATCGCCCGGCTCCAGACGCCCTGGCTCGCCCACCACCCGACCGACACCGGCCGTGTTGATGTAAAGGCCGTCGGCCTCCCCCTTGCGCACCACCTTGGTGTCTCCCGTAACGACTTCGACTCCGGCCCGATCCGCCGTCATCTTGAGCGACTTCAGGATCCGCTCGAGATCCGAAACCGCGAATCCCTCCTCGATGATGAGGGAAAGCGAGATGTAAGCCGGCTCGATGCCCGCGACCACGAGATCGTTCACCGTCCCGACAACCGCAAGCTTCCCTATGTCCCCCCCGGGAAAGAAAAGCGGCTTTATGACGAAGCTATCGGTCGTAAAACCGATCCTGCCGTTCAGCTCGAGATGCGCGCTATCGCCCAGCCGCTCTAGGTGGCTGTTTCCCAGGTGCTTGAGAATCTCGCCCCGGATGAAGTCCCGCATCGCTTTGCCGCCCGAGCCGACACTCAGGCTCACTCGATCCATTCCACCGCTCCGTACTTGCAATGAATGAGGCAGCTTCCCTCGATGGAAACCATGCAGGGGCCGAGCGGAGTATCGGGATTGCAAGCGGTCATGAAGAGCGGGCAATCCTCCGGTTCCGCCGCGCCTCGAAGAATCTCCCCGCATCTGCATCCCTCGTTTTCCCACGAAGATGCGAGGTCCAAGCCGAACCGGCATGCGGCGTCGAGCGCAGCGTCCCGCAGTCTAAGCCCGCTCTTGGGAATCGTTCCGAAGCCCCGCCACTCCGCGTCCGCCACCTCGAAAACTTCCTCTATGAGCCCCATTGCGATTCGATTCCCCTCGGGCTTCACCGCGCGGGGGTAGGCTATATCTACCTTGGGCTCACCCTGTTCGATTTGCCGAAGCACCGAGATGATACCGAGAAGGAGATCGGCTGGCTCGAAACCGCTTATGGCCCCGGGAAGGCCGAACTCTTCGGGAATGAACCGGTAGGCTTCGGACCCTATGATGACGCTTACGTGCCCTGGGTAAACGAAACCATCGAGCCCGTGAGCATTCGTGGACAGGATCGCCCGCAAAGGAGGCGGCACGATGCGCAGAGAAACGAGAAAGGAAAGATTGCCTAGCGCCTGGCGGCGTGCCTCCCTTACGACCCAGGCGATCGAAGGACTCGTCGTTTCGAAGCCGGCGGCAAGAAAGACCACCTCCTTGGCGGGATTGGCCCGCGCCAGGCCGATCACCTCTTGCGGGGAGTAAACGCTCGTTACGCGAGAGCCTTCGGCCGGGATGACCTCGAGCAGGCTTCCCGCGCTCGTCGGCACCTTGAGCATGTCGCCGAAGGAGGCGAGCAGGAGATTGCGGGTGTGCCCGACCAAAGTTGCCGCCGCGCTCATGATACCATCGGGGGTGACGCAAACGGGACAGCCCGGACCGGATATGAGACGCAGCCCCCGCCGTCTGAGCAACCTTCCCAGACCGCTTCTATACGCGGTCATCGTATGCGTGCCGCAAACCTCCATGAGCTTCGTCTCGCGCCCGAGCCGCGAAAGAAAACCGCTTATTTCCGAGACGAGCGATCTAACCGTCCTCTCGTCTCTGAGTGCCGAGGCATCCATTACTTGCTCTCCCCTTCGGCGGCCTCGAGGTACTCCGCGATCAAGGCGAGCGTGCGCTCGGCTTCTCGGCGATCCATGATGGTTATGGCGAAACCCGCGTGCACGATCGCGTAATCGCCTACCTTCGGCGACTCCACGAGAGAAAGGTTGACCGGCCGCCTGATCCCGCCCGACTCCACAACCCCCATCTCCCCTTCGATCCGGACAATCTCGAGCGGAACCGCAAGGCACATTCTACCGCCTCCCTTCAAGCTCGAAGCGCCGCGAAATACGCCTGCCCGAGCGAGATCGCCTCGTCGCCCGGGGAAAATCGCTCCGAAGAGAAGACCTCGAACCCCGCCTCCTCGAGCCCCCGCAAGGCGCGCTCGAGAAGAAACGCATTCAGGAAAACCCCGCCCCCTAAAAGCACGCGTCTTATACCATACTTGGCGGCGCACGCTTGTGCGGCGCTCACGATCGCCTGCGCTACGGTGTTGTGGAACCTGGCCGAGACGACCGGCGGCGGATCGCGATCCTCGAGTATCGCCGCTATCGCCCGCCTCATATCGATGACGCGCCCTACGACCTCGAAAGGATAAGAATCCCACACATCCTCGCAGGCCACCGCCTCGAGCCTCATCGCCGCCTCAGCCTCGTAATCTACCCTGAGAGGCGCGATGCCGACAATAGCCGATACCGCATCGAAAAGCCTGCCCGCCGATGAAGTCATCGGGCAGTAAGCCTTGTACCGAATCGCACGCTCGGCCCCCCGAAGCTTCCTCTCGTCAACTAGCGAGAGCGTCCCGACCCTTCTCACCTCGCCCACCGCATCCAGCACGTACGCCAGCGCCATCCGCCACGGCTCGCGCGCCGCGAGGTCCCCTCCCTGCTGGGGAAGGTACTTAAGGTGGAACTCGCGGCGCACCCCTCTCCCGTTGCCCACGAATACCTCTCCCCCCCACACGCACCCGTCTTCGCCGTACCCGGCGCCGTCGAAGGCCACTCCTATGAAAGGCTCGCGCGGGTCGAGCCCGTGCTCGGCGAGAAGGGCGAATGCGTGGGCGATATGGTGCTGCACGCTCACGACGGGTTTTCCCCACCTCTGTGCCATTCTCGTCGTCGTGAAATCGGGGTGAAGATCGCAGCAGACGAGATCGGGCTCCACCGAGTAGAGTCGCAGGTAATGCGAGACGACTTCTTCCAGGTACTGTCGGTTCCGCAGATCCTTCATGTCGCCCAGGTACTGGCTGGTTATGAGGTATCCATCCTTGGCCACGGTCACGGTGTTCTTCAGTTCCCCTCCGAGCGCCACGATCCGCGGCGCGTTGCCGGGAAGGCGCTCCAGCGGCTCGGGAACGTACCCCCGAGCCCGGCGCGAAAAAACCGTCCTTCCGCGAACCACCCGCATAACGCTATCGTCGCAGCGCATGGCGATTTCGCGGTCGTGCGTGAGAACGCAATCGCAAAGCTCCTCGAGCCCTTCCTCTTCGGCTCGAAGAATCGGGCTTTCGCGCAAGTTCGCGCTGGTCGCCACAACCAGAGGGATCTCCTCCATGAGAAGCGCGTGAAGCGGCGTGTAGGGAAGCATGACCCCCAAGGTCGAAAGGCCGGGCGATATTCCTTCGATCTCGGCCTTCTTTCTAAGAAGCACGATGGGCCGGGAGGCCGAGCGCAAGATACGCTCCTCGTCCTCATCGACAAGAGCGATCCGGCGCACGGTGCCGATGTCTTTGGCCATCAGGGCGAGAGGCTTCATCTCCCTTTTCTTCAACTCTCTGAGTCTTCCAACGGCGGCGCCATTTCGGGGATCGCAAACGAGATGAAAGCCCCCGATCCCCTTTAGCGCAACGATTTTCCCCGCCCTGATTTCGGCTGCCGCGGCGGCAACGCTTGCCGGTTCCCTTCTCCCGTCCCTCGCGAAAAAGATTCGCGGGCCGCACGCGGGGCATGCGTTCGGCTCGGCGTGAAACCTCCGACTCATCGGATCGCGGTACTCCCCCTCGCAGCTTCGGCACATCGCGAAAGAGGCCATCGTCGTGCGCCCTCTCTCGTAAGGCAGGGCCCTTATTATGGAGTACCTCGGGCCGCAGTCGGTGCAATTGATGAAGGGGTAGAGGTACCTGCGGTCGCCCGGCGTGAAAAGCTCGGCAAGACAGCGCTCGCAAGTAAAGAGATCCGGAGGCGCGAACACCGTCGCCTCCCCCTGGCTCGCAGCGATGATCTCGAAGCTCGCGTAACCGTTCGCCTTTAGCGGCTCGACACTGATCCGGTGGATTCTCGAGTTGGGGGGCGCTTCGCACCGAAGCCTATCTACGAAGGCTTGCGGCTCGGCGTTCCCCTCGAGGTATATCTCTACGCCGCGCGGCGTGTTTCTTACGAATCCGCAAAAGCCCATCTCGCGGGCCAGGCGGCACACGAAGGGGCGAAACCCGACTCCCTGCACCGTTCCGCGGACCTCGATTCTCGCGGCCACCCTTTCTTCCGCCTCGGCGATCGCGCTCACCTCTCCCCCTCGATCGCCTCCACGATTATCCCCCCGCTCCCCTCCCTCGCCCTTATCTCGAGGCTGACCTCTTTTAGAGGAGTCTCTGCAGCCAAAGCCCTAAAGCAGAACTCTACCGTCTCGGCGGTAAGATGCTCCTCTCCTCCCACCGAAAGAACGATCTTGTCGATCCTCCGCATCCCGCTTCTTTGCGCCTGCGACATGACCTCCTCTATGACCGCCTCGGTCATTTTCCATTCGTGCATCTCGGTAGCGCTCCTTTCTCGAGAACAAGCTCGCAGGCGGCCGGGATGGCTTCCCGCAATCGGCTGGATAACCCGGGCGAGACGCCATCCGGGATGCGCTCCACCTGCGCCGCTATTATGGCGATCTCCACTCCGCAGAGATCCTCGAGCTCCCGAAGCAGGTTGGACGTCGGCATCTGGTGCATGGAGAAGTCGTCGATCTTTTTTTCGGGAAGCGCGCGCAGGTCGATCTCGAATAGCTCGCCCGGCGCTCTCCCGGCATCGACGGCGTCGACTATGATGATCCTGGCGGGCCTGACGTCGCTTAGGGCGATGGTAAAGAGGATCTCGCGGGCGCTCAAGCCCACGTTGGCGACACACAGCCCTTCGGGAAGATCGAAGTTTTCGTTCAAGTAATCGGCCACCGCCGGGCCGAACCCGTCGTCCCCGAAAAGTACGTTGCCGCACCCGAGGACGAGGACTCTAGCCCGGCAGTACTCGGGCGGAAGACAGGTTGCCCGGGACACCGGCGCGTCAAAAGTTAGCCAGCGTGGCCATGACCTTCCTTTCGCTGTCAACTATGTCGATCTTGACCGGAAGGCTCCCATCTAGGCTGTGCGTGGCGCATGACAGGCAGGGATCGTACGCCCTGATCGCCATCTCGACGCGGTTCAAAATCCCCTGGTCGTACTTGCCATTCTTGATGAGGAGCTTCGCGGCCTGCTTTACCGACATGTTGATCGGCGCGTTGTTGTGCGTCGTACCCACGATGAGGTTCACGTTCGTCACGATCCCGTTGGCGTCGGTCTCGTAATCGTGAATGAGCGTCCCGCGCGGCGCCTCCACACACCCGATTCCCCGGGCCGCCCTGGGCGTAACCGCCACCCTGGTCTCGGTGCTCGTGATCTCGGGATCCTCGAGCAGCTCCACCATCCGCTCCGCGTTGTAGAGAAGCTCGATCAACCTCGCCCAGTGATAGAGCAGCGTGAGCTGCGCGGGCCTTCCGAAATTGGATCGGAATTGCTCGAGCTCCGCTTGCGCGAGCGGGGTGGAAATCTTCTCGCAGACGTTTATGCGCGCCAGCGTATTGGTGCGATAGATCGCGTTCGGCTTCTCCAGATCCATGGAGAAGGGACCCGCCTTCTTCATATAGGGGAATTTTAGGTAGGTCCAGGGCTCGATGTGCTCGGCGATATAGTCGGTGTACTGCGGGTAGGTGAAATCCTCGTACCTCCCCTCCTTCGTCATCATGCGCAGGACCCCGTCGTAGAGATCGAGCGCGCCGTCTTCCTTCCTGACCGTGCCGAGAAAACCGGTTTCTATTACCCCGAGCGACTTGACGGCGTCGATGTACTGCGGAAAGATGTTCTCGCGAGCGTAGCCGATCGAGAACTTCGCAAGCTCCAGGATCTCTTGCGCCATAGGTCTCAACGTGTCGCGCTCCTTTTCGCTCAGCGGTTTGCTGAATCCGCCGGGTACCGCGGTGACGGGATGGATCGATTTCCCCGAGACGATGTCCAGCATCTGCGCTCCCAACCAGCGGCACCTGACGACCTTCTTGGCGATGTCCGGGACCTTTTGCGATATCCCGACCACGTTTCTGACCGAATAGTCCGCGTCGGGACCCATGACGAAGTCGGCTCCGGCGAGGAAGTAGAAGTGCAAAATATGCTCTTCGGTGTAGGCGATGTGATTGCAGAGCTCTCTGAGCTTCCGTCCGGCGGGAGGGATTTGCGCGCCGAATACCGCATCGCAGGCCTTGGCGCTCGCCAGGTGGTGCGACCAGGGACAGACACCGCAAATGCTAGTCACGATCCGGGGCAGCTCCTCCACCGGCCTGCCCACGCAGAACTTCTCGAATCCCCTGAGCTCGATGACGTTTACCCAGGTATCCTGCACATTTCCGCTGTCGTCTAGCTGGATCGTTACCTTCGCGTGTCCCTCTATCCTCGTTACTGGTTGAATGACGATCTTCTCTCCCATCGCTGGCCTCCTACTTCTGCGCCATGGGCCGAAGCCGCTTGTGCGCCCCAATGTACCTTTGAAACGTCGCCGGCCGATCGGGTATGGCCTTGGCGTCGAGCCCCACGCTCGACAGCGCTCCCATCATTTCGACCATCGGGTTCGCGCCCTTGCGAATGGGACCGAAGCAGCCGCGACACGGCATGTACCCTTTGACGCATCTGGGTGTCTTCTCGGTTCCCCCGCATCCGGACTTCGTGACGGGCCCGAGGCAGAGGTAGCCCAGCTCCATGAAGCAGCGTGAATCCTCGAGCTTCTGTCCCGCGGGAACCATCGGCTCGAGGGGACGCTTGATGCTCCCCGTCGCCTTTTTCTCCCGCTTGGTCGGGCAGTCGTCGCATACGCTGCGCTCCGGGAGCGAGAAGGGCTTGCCCTCGAGAAGAGCCGTCAGCGCCTGGGCGACGATCTCCGGCTGAGTCGGGCAGCCGGGAATGTAAACGTCTACCTTGACGATCTCGTCCAGGGCGTAGACGCGATCCAGAAGGGGTGGAATCGCCTCCTTGGGAGGCTCGGCCGCATCGGTCGACACGGAGCCACGATAGACCTTCTCGAAAATGTCCTCGATCTTGTACTGGTTGGCCAGCGCGGGAATGCCCCCGTAGCAGGCACAGCTTCCAAGGGCGATGAGCACCTTGCACTTATCGCGCATCTCCTTAGCCAGCTCGCGGTTCTCCTCGTTGCGGATCCCCCCGGCGATGATGCCGACGTCGGCTTCCGGGATCTCCATTTTCTTCTTCTCGCCCGTTTGCCCGAACACCTTGTGGTCCATCAGAACGGGCATATGCACGAACTCGAGCTTGGGAAGGAGATCGAGTAACGGCTCCCCGATGTCGAGGACCGTTACCTCACAGCCCCCGCAGATCGCAAACCATTCTTCGGCAATTCGTGCCATAAAACACCCCCGTTTCTCTTAACTCGGCTGCTCCACCACGACGACCTTCGCCACCCTTCTCGTGTAAACCAACCACTTGCCGTCATCCTCGAAGATGCGCGTCTCGAACCCATCGCCCGCGTATGCGCCCTCGGCCGCGGCCGCGGCTTCTCGGGACTCGTACACCTGCCCGTCCCACATGAACTTTCTACCCTCGACGATCCGCGAAATCGGCGTACTCATGTTTTGTATGGGCTCGGGCCGAGCTGTTTCGCCGTCTCGGTAAGCTCCTTCATGACCTGGGCGAATCTCTGCCCCTCGGAAGCCGACACCCACTCCAATCTGAATCGTTCCTCTTCCAGGCCGAAGTCCTGCAGCATCATTTTTATCGCCTCGGCCCTCTTTTCCGCCTTGAGGTTTCCATCCTGGTAATGACAATCCCCCGGATGGCAGCCGCAAATGGCCACGACATCCGCGCCCTTGGTGAGCGCGTCGATCACGAGGTTGGGATGAACCATTCCGGAGCACATGACGCGTACGATGCGCACGTTGGGCGGGTACTGTAGCCTAGACACTCCCGCCAGGTCCGCCCCCGCGTAAGAGCACCAGTTACAGCAGAAAACCAGTACCAACGGTTCGAACTCTTCTTCGCTCATGGCACCACTTCGTCACATCGGCTGCAGCGCGGCCTCGACCTGCGCTCCTATCTGATCGAGCGTAAATCCTCTGACGTACGACCCCTTCTTGGGGCAAGTCGCCATGCAGGAGCCGCAGCCCTTGCAGATTCCCTCGTTCACCTCGACAACTTTCTTCACCGCCCCCTGGTACATGTACTCGATGAGCGTGATCGCCTTGTAGGGGCAGGGATCCACGCAGTAAGCGCACCCGTCGCAATTCTCATCGACGATATGGGATACGTTCGCCTCGAGCTCGAGGCGGTCCTGGGCGAGAATCGTGGCCGCTCGCCCGGCCGCCGCTTGCGCCTGTATTATGGTCTCCTCGATCGATTTGGGCCCGTGGGCGAGGCCGCACAGGAACACCCCGTCGGTAGCGAAGTCTATGGGCCTGAGCTTCATGTGCGCTTCCAGGAAGAAGCCGTCTTGCGTGAGCGGAACCTTGAGCAACTGGCCGATCGCCTTGTTGTCTTCGTTGGGAACGATCGCTGCGGAGAGCACGACCGCATCGGCCGTGATTTCGAGCGGCACCCGAAGGATCTGGTCGAAGACCTCGACTTTGAGCGAGCTGCCCTCGCGCGAGACGCTGGGCTTTTTCGTCTCGTCGTATCTAATGAAAACCACCCCCAGCTCGCGCGCCTTGGTGTAGTAGCTCTCTTTGAACCCGTACGTCCTAACGTCGCGGTAGAGCACATAGACCCCGGTCGCCGGAGAGATCTCCTTCAGCTTGATTGCGTTCTTTACGGCCTCCGCACAGCAAACCCTCGAGCAGTACGGCCTCTCTTCGTCCCTCGAGCCGACGCACTGGATCATCACTACGACCCCGGGGCGGCCGTTTCCCAGGCTAAAGCCCAGTCCGTTTCGCGACGCCAACCGCCGCTCCAGCTCCCGCTGGGTCATTACCCTCTCGTCCTCGCCGTAGAGGTACTCCTTGGGCGCGTACATCGCCCCGCCGCTTGCGACTATCACCACGCCGTGCGCGACCTCCCGGGTGCTTCCATCGGCCGAAATGGTGCTCTTGAAGTTCCCGATCGAGCCCTCTATGGCAGAGATGCTCGCGCCGGTAAAAAGTTCGATCTTCTCGTGCGCCATAACCTTGCGGATCAGGGAGTCGAGGTGCTCCTTGGGGCTCCAGCCGTTCAAGAGGTAGTGCACATGCCGGAGATTGCCGCCAAGCTCTTTCTCCTTCTCTACGAGATAGACGTCGAAGCCTTGATCGGCTAACTCGAGCGCCGAAGTCATGCCGGCCAAGCCGCCGCCTATCACCAAAGCCGCCTTCTCGATCGGCACCGACGCCTTGCGCAGCGGCTCCAGAAGGCGCGCCTTGGAAACCGCCATCCGCAAAAGATCCTTGGCTTTCACGGTCGCTTTTTCGGGCTCGAACGTGTGTACCCACGAGCATTGATCCCTTATGTTCGCCATCTCGAAGAGGTAGGGATTTAGCCCCGCCTCTCTGAGGGTGTTTCTGAAGAGCGGCTCGTGGGTCCTAGGCGTACAGGATGCCACCACGACGCGGTTCAGATTGTGCTCGGCGATCTTCTCCTTGATCCTCTGCTGGGTGTCGTTCGAGCAGGTATAGAGATTGTCCTCGGCGTAGATCACATCGGGCAGCGTTCTCGCGTACTCGGCGACCTCGGGTACGTCGACGACGCCCGCGATGTTGCGCCCGCAGTGGCAGACGAAGACCCCGATCCTCGGCTCCTCACCCGAAACATCCCTCTCGGATGGGAAGATTTGGGGCTCGATAAGCGTGCTTCTCACGTCATGGAGCAGGGTCATGACCTTGACCGCGCAAGCAGATGCCTGCGTTACCGTCTCGGGGATGTCCTTGGGCTCGGTAAAGGGCCCCGCAACGTAGATTCCCTCGCGGCCGCTCGCCACCGGATCGAAGGGAGAGGTCTCGCAGAAGCCGAATCGGTTGAGCTTGATGCCCAAGCTTTCTGCGAGCCGGCGCGCGGACTCGGGCGGCCGCATGCCCACGGAGAGGACCACCATCTCGTATTCGTTCGTAGCGGGGAGGTCCCCTTCGGCCAGATACTTGATGCGGATATTTCCGGTTTCCGGTACCTCCTCGAGCCGCGGGATGCGGCAGCGTATGTAGTTGACGCCGAGCCTCTTCGCCCTGAGATAATACTCCTCGAATCCTTTGCTGAAGGCCCTTATGTCCATGAAGTAGATGTCGCAGCGCAGATCCTCCCCCGCGTGCTCTTTGGCGATGATCGCTTCCTTGGTGGCGTACATGCAGCAGACCGAAGAGCAATAGTCTCGCTCGTGATCGCGCGAGCCGACACACTGGATGAACGCTATCGTCTTTGGCGTCTTCTTGTCCGACGGTCTGAGAACGTGGCCCGCGTAGGGCCCCGAGGCAGAAAGGATCCTCTCGAACTCGAGCGCCGATACCACATTGGGGAAGCGGCCGTAGCCCAGCTCGGGCTTCACTTTGGGATCGAAGACCTCGTAGCCCGGCGAAACTATTATGGCGCCCGCGTCGAGCTCGATGGTACGGTCCTTTTGCTCGTAATCTATCGCCTTGGCCTCGCAAACTTCCTTGCAGATGCCGCAGGCCCCGTAATTCAAATGGATGCAGTTTTCGGCGTCGAGGGTCGCCTTGTTGGGAACGGCCTGAGGGTAGAGAATGTACGCGCAGGGTCTCTCATCGAGCCCCATGTCGTAAGAGTCGGGGATGGGGGTCAGGCGCTTTTCCGTCGTAAGGGCAGTCACGCGCTTGCCCACGGGACAGATGAAATTGCAGGCGCCGCACGCCCAGCACATCTCGTTCTGTTTCCCGAAGGGGGGCTCGAGCTTCTTGCGCGGCCCCCTTCCGGTAAAGCCGATGGCATGCCTTCCCATCCGCTCTTCGCACATCCTCACGCAAAGGCCGCAGTAAATGCAGTCATCGTGCTTCTTTCTCACTCTGGGCTCGGCCACTCCCTGCTCGAGCGCGATCTTCCTTATGACCTCGGAATCCGGGCACCTGGCCAGAAGAAGCTCGGCAACGATCTTGCGAGCCCGTTTGACCCTGTCGGTGTCGGTGGAAACGCTCATCCCGTCGATCACCGGGAAGGAACAGGAAGCTTGAAGCGCGGGCGGCCGATCGGGGAGCGCAACCTCTACCACGCAGAGCCTGCAGGCCCCGTAAGGCGAAAGCGCCTTGTGGTGGCAGAGCGTCGGGACTTTGATCCCCTGCGCCTCCAATACCTTGAGAAGGGTCGTCTCCGCCTGCGCCGAAACCGGCTCGTTATTGATCGTAAGCTTTACGATTTTCGACCTCCTCCATTGGACCTATCGTAGGCGAAGGAAATGTTGACCTCGGGGTGCGTTCCCCTGAGGCACCTAAGCGTCTCCTCCAGGTCGCCAACCGGCCGCCGATCTACGTGGCTGAGCCTAAAGGTGGCTGTTACCTTGGTTCCCTTCCCCCGGCGGCTCTCGAGCTCGACTCGCCCGCCCGCTTCCTGCGCCGACTGCGCCAAGAGCGCAAGCCCAAGGCCGGTCTTCTTCCCCTTGGTGGTAAAAAACGGGCTTAGCGCCTCTCTTTTCTTCTCCTCTTCCATCCCCTCTCCGTCGTCCTCGATCTCCAGGGTGAGAAGATCCGCATTGCGATCCTCCCGCAGCCGAATGGCTACGTTTCTCGCCTTGGCCGCCAGCGAGTTTTCGACCAGATCGAGAATATGCAACGAGAGATCTTCCATCCCGCTACTCCCTCAAATCCTCGCGTATCTCCCCTCTTCGCCCCTCAAGCACCTTCGCATCTCGGCTAGAGTCGGCTCGGCCATGGCAAGGATCGTGTACCTCTCGCCAATCCGGCCGATCGAATGAGCGTCGGACGATACGATAAAGGGAGGGCCGAGGCCGGCGGGCAAGAGGTGCTTCCTTTGCGGATTTGCGATTTCGAGCGCGTCGAGGCCGAGATCGTCCGGCAGGAATCCCAAGGCGCCCAGTATGCCGAACGCCTCGCGATCGGCGTGGGCGGCGATTGCAAGCCCGTTCAGTTCGTGGATCTTCTCTACCAGACGATCGAGCGGAAGCTGAGTGGCGCCGATCAGAAGCTTGGTATTGAAGGCTACCACTTCGTCATCTTCGTTCGCCACCACCTGCTCCCCGTAAACCCTCTCGTCGTTGGTGCCGGCGAGGCTTTCGTAAACGATCTCCTGAAGGGCGAAAAGATCCCGATCGGTGGCGAAAAGGCCGAGGATGTGCACCTCCTCGCGCGACGTCACCTCCATTCCCCCGATCACCGCCACCCCTTCCCGCTCGCCGGAGCGCCTGGCGGCGGGAACGTTTTCGGCCGAGTTGTGGTCGCAGATACCGATCAGGGCCAACCCCTTGCGCTTCGCCTCCCGCACCACCGCTCTGGGAGACATCTCGAGGTCGGCGCACGGGGAGAGGCAGGTGTGGATATGAAGGTCCGCCCTGAGCTCCGACACGTTATCTGATCCCAAGCTCATACAACTTACCTACTACCGCGTATGTCGACAGCGGGCTTATCAAGATCGGGATCTTCTCCTCTTCGGCCTTCCTCAGCGTCACCTCCTCGGGCGTTCTCTTGTGCACCAGGATCACCGCCGCGAGCTCCTTGGTGCTCGCTACCGCGATTATGTTCACGTGGGTCTGAAGCGTGACCCACAAGTCTCCCTTTCGGGCGTGCGCCAGGACGTCGCTCAGCATGTCGCCGGCGTATCCGCCGCTCACCTCGCGCGCGAGCAGATCCCCGCCCGCCTTGACCTCTAAACCCAGCGCCGCCACGATATCCTTAAGCCTCATGATCTCGGACCCACCACGAACCTAAGCCGCGTCCCTTCTCCCGGGCGCGTCTCGAGCGTCATTTCGTCGGAGCAACTCTTGATGTTCGGCAATCCCATGCCCGCGCCGAACCCGAGCTCCCGCACCCAGTCGGGCGCAGAGGAATAACCCGGTTTCATCGCAAGCTCCACGTCGGCTATGCCCGGGCCCCGATCGACGGCCTCCACGGTTATCCGGCCTGGCTCCACGCAAACCTCGAGCTCCCCTCCCGGCGTGAAGATGACCATGTTCATTTCCGCTTCGTAGGCCGCGATCGCCGCCCGCCTTCTCATCTCGGGGTGAAACCCTAACCGCGTGAGATTTCTCTTGAGGCGGCTGCTTCGTTGGCCGGCGGTGGTAAAATCTCCCCCCTCGACCCGGTAGCGCAAAACTAGGCGCGAGCTATCCGCTTCGAGATCGTCGAAAAGGTGGCTCACTCGGTGCCGGCGCGCTTCCTCCTCCCGGTAATCGATCTCGAGTTTCCTGAGGAGGCACCTCACGATGTCTCCCTTGGTAATTATCCCGACCACTTTGCCGCTCTTGCGCTCGAGCACCGGGAAGCGGCCGAAGCCCGTCTTCTCGAACCTCTCCACCGCCCGCGTAAGCGGCTCGTCCGCGTAAAGCGTCACCACGTCTCTCGTCATCTTGTGGCGGATTTTGCGCCCCAGCTCTCCTTCCATGAGGCAATTGATCAGGTCTTCTATGCTCATCATGCCGACGAGCTTTTCCTTGTCGCAGACCGGCATGCCGGAGATCTTCATCTCCCTAAGCCTCTGCGCCAGGTCCCCGACCGTGTTTTCGGGACCGATGGTTTCGACCGCAGCCGTCATGGCATCAGCCACCCTGAGCTCATACGCCAGTTCCTGAATTTTCGTGAACCCCCTGTCATCGCGCGCCATCTAGTCGCTCAGGCGCTACCCGCACCCAGTTTCCTCTCCTCCCCCATCTCGAAGCAGCCTCTGAGACCGCACTGGTACAGTCTTCCGCAGCTCTCGAACATGCCGTATGGTGTCGTAAGGAGCACTATCCCCTTGCTCTCCGCTAGTTTCACCATCTCGCCTCGGGGCCTCTTACCCCGGACGAAACAGACCACCTTTATGTCGGCCACCTCGGCCGCGTAGATCACCTGCGGGGTGACGAGACCGGTCAGAAGGAGCGTGTTGGGCTTGGCGAAGCTCAACACGTCGCTCATGAGGTCGCAGCCGCAACCCATCCGCACCGACGGCAGCGGGTTTCGGCCTCCGGTCACGAGCTCCGCATCCAGCACCTTCCCTATCTCCTCGACACTCATCTCCACGGTATGGGACACTTTTCTCGCTCCCCCTTCTTGCTCCATCAAGCGGCCCGCCCCATCCTTCGCGCCTGCCAGTCGCATCTCAAGCACCGTTTGGCCTCCCGCATCGCGACTTCTGCGCTCAAGCCGAGCTCGACCTCGCTAAAGTTCCTGCACCTTTGCTCCGCCGGCGCTCTCGGCATCACGGGTCGCGAAAGATCGGCGGGCAGGTCTTCGACCCCTATCGGCTCGACTAGCACCGACGGCCTGACCGGTTTGAACTCCCGCCAAAACTCCTCGCCCCGCAGATACCTGTGGATCGACTCGGCCGCTATCTTTGCGCTGGCCATGGCAGTGGTCACATCCCCTGGGCCGGTCACGGCATCGCCGCACGCGAACACGCCCTTCTTCGGCGTGGCAAACGACTGCTCGTCCGCCAAGACGGTATTCCACTCGGTGGTTTCTACCCCGAAGGCTGGCGGAATCTCGGGATCCTGGGAGATGGCCGGAAGCAGCGAGTCGAGCGGCACGGTGAACTCCGACCCTTCGATCCTGACGGGAGCCCTTCTTCCGGACACGTCCGGCTCTCCCAATCTCGTGCGAATGAACTCCACGGCGGAGATACGGCCCTTCTCGGAGAAGATGCGGGTCGGGGCCACCAGATACTCGATCTTGACCCCCTCCTCCAGAGCCGCCTCCACCTCCGCTTCCGCCGCCGGCATCTCGACTCTGGTCCTCCGGTAGAAGATGGTCACTCCCTTCGATCCCAAGCGCAACGCCGTTCTGGCGGTATCTATGGCCGTATTGCCACCGCCGATTATCCCGACTCGGTCTCCCAGCCACCAGGCCTTGCCCTCGAGGTTCACCTTGCGAAGGAAGCTTATGGGATCGATCAAACCCTCTCCGTCTTCGCCGGGAATGCCGAGCTTGCGGTTCTTGTGGGCACCGACGGCGACGAGGACCGCCTGGTATCCGTCGTTCAAGAGGGCGTCTATGCTGGTTACCGGCGACTTCCTCCTGATTTCCACTCCCGCCTGCTCGATGAGTTCTATCTCGGCCGCAAGGAGCCGCTTCGGTAGCCGGTAGTCGGGGATACCGAGCGCGAGCATGCCGCCCGCAACCGGGAATTTCTCGAAAACCGTGACCTGGTATCCCTTCTCGGCAAGCCAGTATGCGGCGCTCAAGCCGGCAGGCCCGGATCCCACGATCGCCACTCGCTCGTCGTATTTCTTGGCGAAGGGCGAAACCTTGGGAAGCGCGCCCGAGCGAAGCTCCCAGTCGGTGAGAAAGCGCTTGAGGTCCTTCACGGCGAGCGGCCCCCCCGACTCCGCCGCCCTGCATTTCGCCTCGCAGTGCGCCATGCAGACGCGCCCGCACACGATCGGAAGCGGATTCGTCTTTCGTATCACCTCCAGGGCCTCCCTGAAATCGCCCCTGGCGATGAGCGTGAGATACGCCGGCACGTCGGTCCCGAGCGGGCAGAGGTACTGGCACGGGGAGGAGATTATGCCGCGGCAGACCACGGCCGGGCACCTTTTGTACTTTATGTGAGCCTCGTACTCGTCTCGGAAATAGCGGATGGTCGAGAGCACCGGGTTTGGGAGCGTGCCTCCCAGCCCGCACATGGAGGCATCCTTTATGGCCGAGCCCAACTCCTCCAGAAACTCTATATCCCCCTCCCTACCCTCCCCCTCCGTTATTCTCGACAAGACCTCGAGCAGCGCGTCGCTTCCCTCCCGGCAGGTGGAGCACTTGCCGCACGACTCGTCGTTGGTGAACTGGACGAAGAACTTGGCGACGTCCACCATGCAGGTATCCTCGTCCATTACGATCATGCCGCCCGAGCCCATCATCGAGCCCGCGTCTTTCAGGCTCTCGTAGTCGATCGGGCGGTCCATGAGGCTTGCGGGGATGCAGCCCCCCGAGGGGCCGCCCGTCTGCACCGCCTTGAACCGCTTGTCCTGCGGTATCCCCCCGCCAATCTCGTAGATTATCTCCTTCAAGGTTATCCCCATCGGGACTTCGATCAGGCCGGTATTGTTTATCTTGCCGACGAGCGAGAAGATCTTCGTGCCCTTGCTGGTCTCGGTCCCGATCTTGGAGAACCACTCGGCGCCGCGAAGAATGATGACCGGTACGGTGGCGAGAGTCTCGACGTTGTTTATGACCGTGGGGCATCCCCACACCCCCATCTGCGCGGGAAACGGCGGGCGCTGCCTGGGCTCCGGAGTCTTCCCTTCGATCGAGTGGATGAGCGACGTCTCCTCGCCGCAGACGAAGGCGCCCGAGCCTTCCCTTATCTCCAGATCGAAGCTAAAGCCGCTGCCGAGGATGTCCTTCCCGAGCAGACCGTAGTCCCTCGCCTGCGAGATCGCGATCTGCATCCGCTTTATCGCCAGCGGGTACTCCGTTCTAACGTAGATGTAACCCCGGCTCGCCCCGATGGCGTAAGCGGCGATGGTTATCCCCTCGATCACGGAATGGGGGTCCGACTCGAAGACGCTCCGATCCATGTAGGCCCCGGGGTCCCCTTCGTCGCAATTGCAGACGATGTACTTGGGCTGTCCCTTTTCTCCCCTGCAGATTTTCCACTTGACGCCCGTGGGAAAGCCGGCACCCCCTCTTCCCCGCAAACCCGACCGGATCACCTCCTCCACGACCTCGTCGGGCTTCATCGCGCACAGAGCCTTCTCCAGCGCCGCGTACCCGTCCCTGGCTATGTACTCCTCTATCTTCTCCGGGTCTATGATACCTTTGTTGCGCAAGACGATCAGCATCTGCTTCCTGAAGAACGGGATGTCGGCGAGAAGCGGCACCGGTTCGCGCTTCTCGGGGGGGACGAACATCAAGCTCTTCACCGGCCTTCCCTTGAGCAGATGCTCCTCAACGAGAAAGGGTACGTCCTCGCGCTTCAGCCACCCGTAGAAGATCCCGTCGGGCTGGACCACCATGAGCGGGCCCTGGCCGCAAAAACCGTTGCAGCCGGTGGGGACCACCGACACCTCCTGCTCCAGTCCCTGCCTCTTGATCTCCTCTCGCAGGGCGCTACCGATCCTGTAGGCGCCGCCGGCTACGCAGCCGGTGCCGGTGCAAACCATCAACTCTATTCTTCGCGTGGCCACTCTCAACCGCCTCGCTCCGAGCCGATACCGAGCGCGTACTCCGCCACCACTTCCCCGCGCAGGATGTGCTCGGCGAAGATGCGCTCTGCTCGCTCGGGTGTGAGATCGCCGTACTTGACCGGCGCCTGGCCCGACATCTCCACGGTCGCCATGGGCTCGCGCGAGCACAGTCCCGCGCATCCCGACGTGGTCACGATCACGTCCTTGCGCCCGCTCTTCTCCAGCACCCGCAGGAAGGCCGAGACGATCGCCCTTGCGCCCGCCGCGATCCCGCAGGTTCCCATGTGAATCGTTATCCTCCCCTTGAACTCACCCTCCCTCAGGTAGATCCCCTTTCGCGCTTCCTCGCGAAGCCTTCTAAGCCCGTCGATCGTAAGCTTTGCCATCTCAAGCCGCCCTGTATTGCTTGACGATTTCCGCGACACCCTTTCCCGTAAGCTTCCCGTACACCTGGTCCCCCACCATCACCGCCGGCGCCAGCCCGCAGCAGCCGATGCAGCGCACCGACTTCAGCGTAAACTTCATGTCCGGCGTCGTCTCGTCCACCCCGACACCCAGGACTTCGCGGAACTTGTCCATCAGCCGCTCGCTTCCCCGCACGTAACAGGTGGTCCCCATGCACACACTCACCGTATGCTTGCCTCTGGGGGTAATGCTAAAGGCGCTGTAGAAGGTCGCGATCTTGAGGATGTGCGAGAGCGAGTATCCGGTTTGCTGCGACACGTACCGTAGCACGTCTTCGGGAAGGTAGTTGAAGGTAGCGTTGACCTCCTGGAGAATCGGCATGAGCGGCCCGTCCCTCTGCCGGTTCTTCTCGACGATCTCTTCCGCCTTCTTCCTGAATTCAGGCCTGACCTCGACCGCACCCACTCCGTTCGGCTGGAGCCGGTAGCGGGTCGGGCAGTTCGCCACGCAGGTGCCGCAACCGGTGCACTTGCTCTCGTCGACGTATCTGGCTTTGCGCTTTAGGCTTATCTTGAAATGTCCCGCCCGCCCCTCGATCCTTTCGATATCGGCAAGCGATATGATCTCGATATCCTTGTGCCTGCTGATACCGACCAGCCTCGGGGCCATCGTGCACATGGCGCAGTCGTTGGTGGGAAAGGTCTTGTCGAGCTGCGACATGACGCCGCCGATCGAGGGCTTGCTATCGGCGAGATAGACCTTGATCCCTGACTCGGCCAGGTCCAAAGCAGCCTGCATCCCGCCTATCCCACCGCCCAGGACCAGGGCGGCGCCGATTTCCTGTCTCTCCGTCTGCTCGCTCACGCCGCTTTTAGCTCCTCTATGACCTCGGCGGCCGAGGCCCTCTCCTTGACCGCCTGAAAGTAGAGCGCAAGCGGGCGGTAGATCATGTGCGACCACTTGCCGAAGGGAAGCTCGATTACGAGCGTGGGTACCGCGATTATCATGTGAAGGGCAAAGGCATAGTGGGTCGCAAGCTCCGCCCCCGCGTATCTCAATACGTGAACCGCGATTCCGCTTACGGCGGTAAGCAAGAGGAGGGCGGGCAGTGCAAGGTCGCTAAACTCGGAGAACTTGTGAATCTCCCGCTTCTTTCTCATGCGGCCGGCGAGGATGTCGGTTGCGCCGTAAACCATGAAGATCGTCGCAAGGTAACCTAGCCACCGCTGCGGATGGTAGATGGGATAGATGCTGTCGGTCTGGAACCAGCGCAGGAAAAAGAGGACGATCACGAGCATCATCGTGGTGCCCAAGGCGAGCAGCCAATGCTTGGGCCAGCGGCTTTTCTCCGGGCACTTAAGCATCTTCTGGTGCGTGACCGAATGTAGAGCGAACGTCCACGCCTGCGCGAGGTAAGCCGAAAGGGGGATTTTCACCTCGGCGCCCCTGTGCATCGCAAACCACCACATCCTAAAAGCGTGGCTCGCCAGGAGGAGAGCCGGCAAAAGAATGACCACGATCGTGCAATACGTGATAAGCCCGAACATGTGCTCGAGCGGCATGGGGACGGAGGCGAAATCCGAAACCGGCATTCCGACCACGTACTGGTGGTAGAGAACGATAAGGAGCACGACCAGGATCCCGACGAAAGTCAAAGACCCGATCTCCCACGCCTTGGAGCGCAGAATCCTGCCGGAGAGGCCGGTCCAGTCGTACTGAGCGATGAGATACCGCCTGAGCGTCGCCATCGACTCCCGCGGCTCGGCTTGCCGCGGGCACGCAAGCGAGCAATCCCCACAGTCGTGGCAGAGCCAGGGCTCGAGGCTACGCCGCAGCCGGTCCCTGAGCCCGACGAGCGCGTACTGGAGGGGGCGGCGGGGAAAGGAGACCGTCCCTGCAACTAGCTCGCACGAAACCGTGCAACTGCCGCAGTTGAAACATTCAACGACGTTGAATGTCCCATAAGCGCGGACCTGAGAGAGCAGCCAGGCGTCTACTTTCTCCGCCATTGTCACCTCCTCGCTCAGCTCTCCACCGATCCCACGGCGCAAGGCGGCGTAGGCGCGAAACCGCCGCCTCCGCGGCGCCCCCCTTTGCGCTTCCTGCCCTTCGATCAGTGCATATGGCGTGCCAGACTAAAAACCCTCGCCAACTGCCCCGTAATACCGCCCGGTACTCCCAACTACCAACCGTTTCCGGAATTTGCCGCACCCCGGTGCGTGAAATCTCCCACCCCCCTGCTCCTTCGCTAGCATAGAAAACCGTGGTGACGCAACCTTTTTTTCTGCTTGTCCCACTGGCCTCTCTACCGCTCGGGCTTCCGGTGCGCCCGCTCCTCCCTTGCGGCCAGTGCCGCAGGCGCACCTGACGAGCGTTGAGAAAATTTACGCTCCTTGGCAGGCAGCCAGCCTCGAACCGTCGAGGATCGCAACGTACAAGATTGAACGCCGCGCTCAACCCACGCCCCAAGACCGGCGGCGGCGGACTCCCTGCCAGTCCGCGCCGCCAAAGCCCCAGCTCTCCCCTTCCTCGGCTTCCCTTCTCAAGGGAACCGCAGGGCCACGTCGCTCGTAATCCGCCAGCCAATAATGTCGCTTCGCTCGGTCAAGGGGAACTCTCCGGCAACGCCAACGTCCACTGCGTCGATCAGGCGAACGCGCGCTCCTAGGGCCAGCGTCGCAACCGACTCTCCGCCGGCTTGCGTCGCGCCGATGGTTACGAGATCGAATCCCTCTTGATCGATTGGCAACCGCCCGCCCCCCTCGATCACGTGAATCCAGTTGAACTCGACCAAAGGGTAGAAGATCCCCAGGCGGTAATCGCAGTGAAGGCTAAGGTCATAGAAGCTCGAGTCGGCATCGGCGATCGCAAGCCTAGGACCCGTGTACCCCTCGAGGTGCAAGTCCCCGAAGCCCTTGGCCACACTGAGGAAGGGATTCAACGCCCCATCTCCTCGTCCCTGCAAGACATCCCTGTTCCCCCACGGCGCATCGTAGCGAAGCCCCACGCTGGCGATGAACGCCGCCTCCTCGTCTTGGATCACCGCCCCTTTGAGACCGAAGGAGATGTTGGCAAAGCCCTCGTCGTCCCCAACCACGTGATCCGGCCTAAGCCAGATATAGCCGTCTTTGCTCGCGACAAAGGCTAGCCAGTCGGTGATCGCTAGCCGCGCCTGAACGGCAGCCACCGCGTAGTGCCCGCCCCCCGTAACGAAGTCATCGGAGATGCTCGTGTAGATGAAAAACGGCCTGACCTCGGTAGCGATGCGGGGCTCCTCGTTTATCGTGGGCAAGGATACCGGTGAGATCATCTGGGCGATCGGACCCTGGGCGGCCGCTGACTTTCCCCCTAGCAGCGTAAAGCCTGCGGGATGCTCGGGCAGGGCGGAAACTCCCGCGCCAGCCGGCCCGCAAAAGAAAAGAATACCACAAAGACACAATCCCAAGGCTCTTGCCATGACTTCGCCTCCTTGGGCTCGCCGGCTGCCGGCTCGCCAGGCACTTACGAGAAGCCGCCGCGAGCCCTGCTCTTCTACTCCCGCGGTCGCAACTTAGACCCCTTCCGGAACTCAAGCAATAGTGGCGCGAGCGATTTTTTAGCTTGTGGTATGAGACACCGGTGGCTTCCGGAGGGAGTGCGTAGTTTTCCGCACCGGTGCGGTACGGATGCCCACTGCAGAAACGATCGAATTTGAACACCGAGGCGCCCTCGGCTGCTTAAAGATTCTACGGGCCGTCGGCCACGAGGTGTTGAGATGCGAAATGGAGCGGGCCTCCCGCAAGGGAGCGAAAGAGGCGGCAGGCACCATCCGGTTGTAGAAGGCGCGAGAGCCTCCGCCCCGCGGACTGGTGGGGCAGAAGAGGCTTGGCAGCCTATCGGCGCAAACCGGGCGAGGCGGCGGTGCCGGCGTACGGTATCTCGTGCGAGGGTCGTTTTCTGCGGTCGATCTTGAAGAGATAAAAAAGATACGCGAGCGAAGGGATCGTAAGGACCATTCCTCCCAGGGCCACCCACAGGACGGCGCGCAAGACCGCTTCGGGTGCCCTAGCCGTCTCGACGCTCAATGCGGGCGGTACGATCAGCGGATACTGCCCCGCCCCCCAGCCCAAGAGAACCGCCGCCACCGCGGCCGGCGCGCCGACGGCCGCCGCCGTAAAGCGCATCTTCCAAAGAGCCCAAAGGGAGAAAATACCCGCCGCAAGCGAGCAGCCCATGAAAGGCAAACCCCGCAAGGCAAGCCCCCGCCACAGTGGTTTCGCCTCCATCGCCACCATCGCAAGCCCAGCAACCGACAGCACGCCGACCCAAAGGCCGGTCGAAAGCGCCCGTTGCCGCCAGCGTGCCACGAGGTCATGCTCGCTCGCTTGATAAGCCTCCCGTGCAAGATAGACGGCCGCAAGGTAGGCGCAGATCCCCACGGCAAAAAAGGCGCTAAAGAGGCTCAATGGCGAAAGCCAGCCGAGTACGAAATCTCCCTCGAAGCGCCCGCTCTCGGCTACGGCCAAGCTTCCCGAGGCGATCGCCCCTGCGCTCGCGCCGAGAAAGAAGGGCGCGGCGGTCGAAGCCAGGGCGAAGACGCCGCCCCAAAGCGCCTGTTGCCTTACGGCCCCCGCCGCGTAGGAGCGAAACGCGTAACCCACGCCCCTAAAAACGATTCCCGCCAAGGCGAGAAGAAGCGGTATCCAAAGAGCGCTGCAAGCCGCAGCGAAGGCTGCGGGAAAGGCACTGGCCATAAGGACCAGGACGAAAATGAGCCATACGTGGTTGGCCTCCCAAACGGGGCCGATGGCGCCATAGAGGAGCGAGCGCTCCCTCTCGGTCGCCTGAAGCGCGGTAGTGAATTCCCAAACGCCCGCGCCGAAATCCGCACCCGCCAAGACCGCGTACAAGACGAGGGAAGCGAGAACGACAAGAAGGATGAGCGTCTCAGGAAGCACTGCCGGCCTCCTGCGCGCCTTCCCGGGCGAGAAGCCGCAACACCGCGATGGTGCCCGCCGCCAAAATCGCGTAGATCCCCAGCGTCACCGCCAAGAGCCAGGGGATCCCCCGAGCTTGCGCGACCGCTTCGCTCGTTTTCATGACGCCTTGGACGATCCAGGGCTGCCTTCCGACCTCGGTTACGACCCAGCCCGCCTCTAGCGAGACGACCGCAAGCGGGCCGGAGGCCAAAACCGCCAAGAGAAAGAGCCGGCTCGGGGGAAGGTCCCGAAGGCGAAGCGCTCGCACACCCGCCCAAACGGAGAGAAAGAAAAGCGCAGACCCGATTGCCACCATTACCTGGAAGGCGACATGGACGACGGCCACCGGCGGAGTGTCCTCGGGCGAAAACTCGTCGAGGCCGCGCACAACCGCCGCTCTGTCCCCGTAAGCCAAAAGCGAAAGCGCGCCGGGGATCTCGAGGGCGTACCTGGTAGCCCGTGCCCGCTCGTCCGGCCAGCCCCCCAGGCGAAGGGGAGCCGCCGGCTGGGTCCTAAACTGCCCCTCCATCGCCGCAAGCTTGACCGGCTGGGTTTTCGCTACAACCTGCGCCGACCAATCGCCGGCTAGGATCTGAAGCGGCGAAAAGCTAGCAGCCAAGCCCAGGCCGAGCGCCATGGCGCGGCGCCGGTAGGTGCTCTCCCCTTTCCTCAACCGGCTCCCAGCATAAACGGAGGCGATCGTGAAACCGCTCACGATGTATGCCGCGATCACCATGTGGGTCGCCTGCGGGAGCGCCGCCGGGTTGAACATAGCCCGCCAGGGGCTGGCAGAAACTACCTTTCGACTCGCCAGCTCGAAACCCGTCGGCGCGTTCATCCAGGCGTTGGCGGTGACGACCAAAAAAGCCGAAGCCAAGCCGGCGATTGCAACCGGCACCCCCGACCACAAGTGAGCGCGCGGCCCGAGCCGCTCCCAACCGTAGAGGTAAATACCGGCGAAGATCGCCTCCAAGAAGAAGGCGAACCCCTCCAGGGTAAACGGCAACCCGATCACGGAGCCGAAAACCGCCATGAACTCGGGCCAAAGAAGTCCGAGCTCGAACGAGAGCACCGTCCCCGAAACCGCGCCCACCGCAAAGAGCACGGCAAACGCCTTCGACCAGCGTTTTGCCAACATCCGCCAGCCGCTATCCGCGGTCCGCAAAAATCGCCACTCGGCAAAGAGCATGAGAACCGGCATACCGACCCCGAAGCAGGCAACGACAATGTGAAAACCCAAGGTGAAAGCCATCTGAAGCCTGGCGGCCATGAGGTTTTCCATACTTCCACCGCTTTCGTAACCGAGCCCCGCCGAGGCGCACCGCGAAAGCCGCTGCCACCTCCGCCACCACCGACGAGGCGCAAGGGAAAGCTCGAGGTCGGCTCTCCCTTTTTCCGCTTAGCCCTTGAAGCAGCCTGTGGCAATGGCGGTTTGGAAACTCCCTCCAATCGAAAAGCGCCGAGAGAAAGGCCAAGCTTCGACACCGACTGGCAAAGCCGCAGAACCGACCTCGCCGCAGAGGCCGGATCTTTTGCGCCTGGCCCCACGGGCGAGACGATATGCGCTCGGCTTGCCCCTGCCCTCCAACCGGCCCATTTTAATGATCGGGCAAGCCAGCGGGCCGCTCGGCCCGCTAAGGCTCGTGGGAAATCGAACGGCGCAGCGCGCAAGGGAGGGTAGCGAATATGATTCTTTATCTCGTGCAACATGCCGAAGCGGCAAGCGCAACCGAGGATCCAAGCCGGTCGCTCACGCAAAAGGGAAAGCAGGATGCGGCCGCGATCGGGCGTCTCCTCGGCAGGCTTGAAGTGAAGTGCCGGGAGATCCGCCACAGCGCAAAGACGCGGGCAGAGCAGACGGCGGAGATCATCGCCGCAGAACTTTCGCCGCGGCCGCCGCTCGTTGCGGCCTCTGGGCTTGCCCCCAACGATCCGGTCGAGCCGCTGCAAACAACTCTCGAAGCCGAGGAGGAAGATCTCATGCTCGTGGGCCACCTGCCGCACCTTGGGAAACTCGCAAGCCTCCTTCTCACCGGAAAGGAAGAGCCTGCCATCGTACGATTCACTCCCGGGACAGTCGCGCGTTTACGCCGCGAGGGGGGATGGGTGCTCGACTGGCTGCTCCCGCCACAAGCCGGTTTGCCAGAAGACCGCTAACCGCACCCGGACGAAGAGCTCCGGCAGGATCGAGGACCCCTAAGCAGAGACCAAACTCGGGAGGCCGCCGATAAGGATCGAGCCTCTCTTGGGTGCGCGAAAAGAGCGCCTAGGTTCGAAGGAC
This sequence comes from Myxococcales bacterium, assembly GCA_037446155.1. Classification (GTDB taxonomy): domain Bacteria; phylum Desulfobacterota; class Binatia; order UTPRO1; family JBBIJE01; genus JBBIJE01. Next base: position 62,852 of record JBBIJE010000017.1, read on the forward strand.
GCGCAGTAGATGCTCCGGGGTATGCCAGAGAGGCCGGGCGGTACCCGGACGCTCGGCGCGCCTGCGCTTTCTCACGCGCCTTGCGATTGTCACGGCCGACAAGAACGAAGAAGGCGCCAAGAACGACTGGGTGCACTCGATGGGCTACCAGGCGAAGCCCTCCAAGGGGCTCTGCAAGAGCGATGCCCCGGCCAACGCCGATGGCGCCTGCGCCAGTGAAAAGGACTGCGGCGGCGCCAAGGGCGTCGGGGGCTTCTGCCTCTTGCAGGCGAAGTTTCGAAGGATCACCGGTATCTTCGCCAACAACCAGTTCGGCATCGCGCAGGTGGATACGACCAACGAGCACGAACTCGGCGTCCCGTCCGCGGTGTCCCGAGCCGATCGAGGGCTGCCGGCGCCCGCTGCCAAGTATTCGCGGTATCCGCCGGTGCGATCGAAGGGGTCGAATTGAAAGACCTTCGCCCCACGACATCGAAAAATTGACGCGAAGATCGAACATAGCTAAGACAGCCACATGAAAGAGGCCAAGATCGGCGAGTCGAAAAATAACCTCTCCTGCTATCTGGAGTATGTCCGCGCTGGGGGATGGGTGTTGGTGCTCGACCGGGATCGACCGGTCGCCCGGCTTGTCCCCTTGCAGCCGACCGCCCACGGCACCAAAGCTCAGGAGGCGCGGCTGGCGCGACTCGAACGGCAGGGGCTCCTCCGCCGAGGTGAGGGCGGAGTGCCGAGCTGGCTCGGGAAGAGGAAACCACCACGCCTCCGCGGCAGCGTGCTGAGGGATCTTCTGCGTGAGCGAGGGAGCGGCTGGTGAGGGTTTGGGATACCTCGGCGCTTATCGCTTTGGTCGTCGCGGAACGGGCGACTGCGAAGGTCGAGCGTTGGCTGCGTGAGGATCCTGAGGTCGTCGTTTGGACTCTCACGCGCGTGGAACTCCTCTGCGCGCTCGCCCGCCGGCGGCGGCAGGAACCCGCCGCCGCCCGGCGCCTCCTCGCCGCCCGGCGGGAGATTCTCGGGGCTTGGCAACATTGGTCCGAGGTCACGACGATAGAAATCGTTCGCCGTTTTGCCGAGCGCATCGTGGAGACTCACCCCGTTCGAGCGACGGACGCTCTCCAGATCGGAGCCGCTCTCGTCGCTGCCGAAGAGGATCCGGCGGCGCTCGAGTTTGTAACGCTCGACCACCAGCAGGCCGCCGCGGCGGAGCGCGAGGGATTTCACGTATTGAGCGGCGGCTAACGCGCCGTTTCTCATGTCGAAAATTCTTTCGATGATCACGAAGAGACTCTGTTTGGCTGAGAACACCGAGTCCTACCGAATACCGTTCCATCGGGCTTCCCTCCCTTCTTTTGGCGCTCCCTCTCGGATGACCCCGTGGTCTGCCGCAAACCGTATCGCGGCTTCGCCTCGGCAGCCCGCCTTGAGTGATGGGGCTATCGGCCCGCTCGCCGCAAACCTTCCGCGCCAAAAGCTGCTCGGCCCACGGCAGTCGATCCACGGCAATGACAATGTCGAGATCGAGACTGACCACAGGCTCCACATAGGCGTTGACAGCCTGACCACCGATGAGGCAAAAGCTCGGGTTTGCCGACTTAGAAGCTCAACGACGCGGCTTAGAAAATCCGACCGGTCAGACGCTACGGCTCTCGAAAAACCAGCCGCTGCATACCATCCGCTCGTAAGCCGAGTTTGCGGTTCCCAATACCAGGCACGATAAAGAGGGACGACGCGGCCTCTTCGCTCGTGCCCCAAGCAGGGCAAACGGCTTCTTTCCTTCGTCAATCCGCCCTCCCAGGATTCGACGATAAAAGGAGCCTTGCAAAATCCTGCGTTCCCAAGCTGCGGATGCGAACTTCGACCGAGGATGGCAGATCGTCGGGCGGGTTCGAGTGCACTTTGCCGAAGCCCGCACTCCCTTGGAGGACGGTACCACGGCAGCGCTACCGGCCCTGGCCCGACCCTCTCCGGTGCGCCCTTGCCATCGACGTCCTCGCCCGCCTGGGCTGTGCCGGGCGGTTGCCCTTCGTCGCGCCCATCGAGGGCCCGGGCGGCGGCCGGTGGATTCTTGCCCACTTCGGCCTCCCCACGACCTTTCTTACTCACTGCCCCGCCCGACCGCCTCCGCCTGCAAGCGGCGCGCTCCACTTCGATTGCCGAGGCGCGTTGCCGCCGGATGTCGAGGGTACCACACGGCATTTGCGGCTACGCCTGGTGCCGCGCTGCGTGTTGACGCCTGGCGCCCCGGTGTGCTACCCGGTCAGCCGTGCCCTCGGCAGCGGGAGGCGCGCGCAAAGGTGGCTTCTCAAGCCGCTTGGAAGCCGCGGGTTGACTGGTAGTGCGCACCGTCACTGGCGGCGCGGAAGGTTCGATATCGGAGACGGGACGCTATATCGCCCATGGCGCGAAAAGGCCGTCGATGGTGGGTATCCACACCCAGCGACGAGTCGCCGAGCTATTTTCTATCGCCCTGCGGCCCTCCCTTTGGGCGCCGATTGCGCTTTTATGATATTCCCGCGGCACTCGCAGCCTCGTCGCCACGCCACGAAGCAGCGTTCCGCCCTGATGCGCCGGCCGCTGGCCAACATTCCCCAAGTTCTCGTCACGATCATGCTCGTCGTCGTGGTAAATCTCGCACCCGCGACCCCCGCACAGGGTGCGATGAACTGCGGGCCACTCGATCTGCGTGGGGCGACGCTTCGGATTGGATCTCCAAGCTCAGGCGGCCAACTCACGCTGCGGGGTGAGTTCGCGCTCGCCCAGGGACAGGCGATCGATCCGGCGAACGAAACGGTGACGGTCAGCGTGCATGATCGCAGCGGCCTCGTGTTCCTCGCTGCCCTCGAACCAGGCTCTCTCACAGCCAACAGCGCCGCAACCGCGTGGCGTTTCTCGGACCCGAGCGGGGAGGCGGCCGCAGGCGTTAGGAAACTCAAGCTTTCCTCGAGCGACGGCTCGCGTTTCCGCTGGACGATGCGTGCGCTGGACCTCGATCTCAGCGACGCCAACGAGCTCGAGTTGGAGGTCGTGATTTCGGTGGGCGGCGATTGTTTCCTGGCTGTGGAGCCCTGCAATCGCAGGAGCGAAGGGCGTGCTCTGAAATGCCGGACCGCCGCGGCCGAGACCGCCGCGGCCGTGGAGGCCAAGGCCAGTGGCCCGCAGTCCCCGCTGCCGTCGGTCATCGCGGTCGGAGTGCTTGGCTGGGACTTGGCCACTCCCTGGGAGATGCTGCAGCCCTACCTGCCGGTCACTCATTTGGGGCAGGTGCGGCTTACGTTGAACCCCTCGTGGTTTTTCAGCCGAACCTCCACGAGCCCGCCGACCGACCAGGACTGGCAAGCGGCGGAGGCGTCGGTGCGGGAGTGGGCGCGCGAGATCCAACGGATCGCCGCGGCTGGATTTCAGCCCACCGCCAACATCACCGGGATGCCGCGCTGGCTATCGTCACGGCCGAGCGACGAGTCGAAGCATCCCAACGGTGACTAGTTGATTGCCTGGGAGCACTCGCCCCCTGCGCAGCTTTCGGATTGGCAAGCCATGGTGCAACGTTTCGTCTCGATCATCGCCAGCGAAGGCGTGCATCTCATCTATCAAGTCTGGGACGAGCCGGACTGGATGTTGTTCGGCACGCTCGACGAATACGGCGATCTCTACGAGGTAACGGCGCAGGCCATTCGCAACGCCGATCCGCTGGCACGAGTTGGCGGGCCGGGTCTCAGCAATTTCGGGAAGGGGAAGGACACCGGCTGGTCATCTCCCCAGGAGGCTGCGGTGGGCACGCCGCGGTTTCTTCCCGCGTGGATCGCCGAGATGGGGCGTCGCGGGGCGCCCATCGACTTCGTCGACTGGCATTTTCCGACACCGGACCCGAACGACGGTCAAATCGATCGCATGGCCGCTGCGGTGCGCGGCTGGCTTCTCCAGGCAGGATACGATCCCGACAAGGTCGGTCTCCGCATCGGCGAGTGGCTGAAGGACAATTGCGGGCAGGAGGCAGCCGATCTCCCGTCGGCTGCGGAAATCGTTCCGATGCTGGGCCGGCTGGCCGATGCCGGCTTTGCCTGGCACACGCACACAAGCTTCACGGATCAGTCGGGTTGGTCGAGCGGGTGTTGGACACAC
>JBBIJE010000018.1:0-62415 GCA_037446155.1 Myxococcales bacterium
TTACGGGGATAGCGATGGTCCTGACCCAGTGATGGAAGGTCTCGCGCAGCTCGTTTACCCCGATCTCCTCAATGGTCAGGAGAACCAGCACATCCGCCTCCTTTGGCACTGGGCCGCGACGCACCGTCCAGCGAGTCGTGCGCCCACCGTTCGAGCCTCCCGGAAAGCGCTTCTGCGCGAAGACATCGAGGGCGCGGCGGATGATCGGATGGCCGAGATGGAGAAGAACCGTGTCCGGTTGCGGGCGAAAGGTGGTTCTGGGACCAACTTTCTCAAGAAGACGCGTGCGGTCGAACAGAAGGCCGGCCAGGGCGCCGGACCCTCCCCCTGACTTGCCGCGAAGCCTAAGGGTATCGTCTATGAGACCCTGCCACTCGGGCGGAAGCGGGTGGCGAAGCCGAAAGCGGCCACGCTCATCCGGACCCTCGAGGCGCGGGCGCCCGACGCCGAAGCCAAGGGCGATATCGAGAGTTCGGCAAAGCGTCTGCGCGTCGAGATCGAGCTCCTCGGCAAGTGCCGAGAGCTTTTCCATCTCCTCCTTGCCCGTTTCCGCGGCCGCCTGGCGCGGCACCTCGGCTCGACCTCGCGCCGCCTCGACCGCCGCCTCCAACTCCTTTTGCACCACCTCGGGCGCCTCTCCTTCTATGAGGCGGCGCTCCACCGCCCGATCGCATACCTCGCCGGTCGAGCCGAGGTCCTCCCGGATCGTGTTCACCTTGCTCGCCACATAGGCTAGGAACTTAAGGTCGGCGTCGTCGTCGCTCGTAAAATGGAAGATCACTACATCGCGGGCTTGGCCGTGGCGGTCGAGCCTGCCGTTTCTTTGCTCCAGCCGAGCCGGATTCCAAGGGATGTCGTAGTGCAAAAGGTACCTTGCGGTCTCTTGCAAGTTCAGGCCCTCCGAGGCGGCGTCGGTGGCAACGAGGATACGGACCGGATCGGCGGGATCGTTGAAGGCACGCTTTATCCAGTCGCGCTCCTCTTCGTTCATCCCGCCAAAGAGCATCTTGACCACGCCCTCCTCCGCGTAGCGCTCGCGAAGCCGCCGCTGCAAATAGTCGAGGGTGGTCTTGTACTCGGTAAAGATGACCAGGCGCTCGTCCTCGAGAAACCCCTTGCTGCCGGCCCGGATGTTGCCCTCCACCCAGGAAAGGAGCGCTCCCAAACGGGCGTCATGAGGGGGATCGAGCTCAATGGGGGTTTGTCGCTCGGTCCAAGTCCGAGGGACAAAAGCGCATCGTCGATTGCCGCCATCTCGGCGACAAGCTCCGAGGCCAAGGGTTTCAGCCAGGCTCCGACGGTCTGGGCAGCGTGGCCCGTGCGGCCCTCGGCCTCGCGGTCGTCGGAGATCTCTTCGTGCGAGGCACGCTCCGCCGCCCGGACATCCTCGGCTTGCGCCTCCTCGCTCCCCGAAATCCTCTCCTGGTAACTCCGCCAAGAGTCGGCAAAGGCCCCGGGACAGGAAAGGAGGCGCTTGCCCAACACCTCGACGGCAAAGGAGCCAGCCAGTTGGTCGCTTCGGCTTCTAGCGCCGACGAGCGAGCGGATTTTCCTGCGAAAGGCGGAGAAGGCGGCCGAGAGAGCGCGCTCCTCTGGGCTCAACGCAAGGGGTATGGCACGCGGCGGCTCGCGCCTGGCAAAGCGCGGGGCGTCCGACTAATCGTTTATCTCGCGCTTTAGGCGCCTTACGACCACCTGCTCGACGCGCCTTTTTTCCGCTTCCGTTAGGCGATCCCCTTTTCTGGTAGACCGCACCGGGTCGAGACATTCGAGAAGGCCGGTAAAGCTTCGGGTGTGCCCGTTGTGGGGGGTAGCGGTGAGAAAGAGCCGGTGCTCGAAGTTGGGCGAGAGGTGCTTTAGCATGCGCGCAAGCTCGCTATCCTCTCCGAAGGATGCCGGTGCGAGGTTGTGCGCCTCGTCAACCACGAGGAGGTCCCAAGCAAGATGAGGGGATCCCTTGGGGGCGCGGCAGGCGGCGCGAAACTGCTCGAGGACATCCGGCTGCTTGAGGTAATCGTAGGAGGTGATGATCCGGGAAAAGGTGGGCCACGGATTGGCGTCGAGCCCAAGGCTCCTCTGCAATTTGTGCGTAGCCGGCCGATCCACGATGTCGAACGAGAGCGAGAACTTCTCGAGCATCTCCTGCTTCCATTGGGAGCGGAGAGAAGCCGGGCAGAGGATCAAGATGCGCCTTACGCGGCGGCGAAGAATGAGCTCGGCCATGATGAGGCCGGCTTCTATGGTTTTGCCGAGCCCTACGTCGTCCGCCAGAAGAAGCGAGACGCGGGGCATCCTCAATGCCTATAGAAGGGGAACGAGCTGGAAGTCCTCGACCTGGATGGCGCCGTGCAACGGGGAGGCAAGCGGCAGGCGCTCAAGCGGCCCCGAGCTTCCGTCCGGATCCACGAAGGGAGAGATCGCCGACCAGCGGGTTGCCCTTACCAGGGCGTCGAACTCCTCGGGGAGCATTGCGTCACTTGCCGACACATCCGGAAGCGCCCTCGGCTCGAGGGGCTCCGGTGCCGTCTCCCGCTCCCAGACGAGCCGATCCTCGGGCGGCCCGTCCGGGTCGATGTATTCGATCGAGACAAGATGGAGGGTACCCTCGGGGCCGCCTTCGAAGGGATCTACGCTCGCCACAAGGCCGCGGCGGTTTCGCACCGTGGCGAGAAGGCCGGGCCTTGGGATCGCCGCTTCCAGAGTCGCCATGCCGGCCTTGTTAGCGTTATTGGCGGCCGATTGTAAAGAGCTTGGAGGAGCGATGGGGGCCGCCAGTGCGCGAAGTGCGGCCTCTTTCACCGACACCTTGTGATGTCGTCCGGGTGGGGCAGCCTCGCTTCCGCTCTGAGCTTCTCGGTCCATCGCGCTTTGGCCGTCGCAAACTCAACGCCGGCCTTTGTAGTGGCAGCTAGGAGCTGCCCCCCCATTCCCCTTGCAACACAAGGATCCAGAAGATAGGGTTCGGCCCTGGCCCCCGTAGCTCAGATGGATAGAGCACAGGATTCCTAATCCTGGGGCCGCGTGTTCGAATCACGCCGGGGGCATTGCCCCGCAAGTGTCCCGTCCCATGCAACTTCCTTTCGGCGCCGCTCGGCCTTTCTGCAAAGGTGAGCGCGCCCCCGCGGTGCTCCGCGGTGCTAACTGCCAAAGCCGCAACCGAACTCAGCTATCGAAGCCTTCCGTCCTTCACGCGACCGGCCGCTCGGGATCGAATCCGCCTGTCGCAACCATGCGCGGGTGCCCCAGGACGGATGAGACAAGCGAGAGTATTGCGCACTTTCGCGCAGCGACATGCGAAATTCCCCTGCGGCCGACTTCTTTTTCCCGTGAGTGACTTTCCGGCCACCGTCGGACTGCTGTCTCGCTCCCGGTAATCGAACCATCGGGCTGTCGAGATATTCGACCGGAAAAGCCCCGATCTTGGCTTCTACGCGTCCGCGCCTCGCTCAGGAGATGGCGCCCTCGGCCCTGCGTTTTGTTCCTGTTACCATCAAGGCACTGTTGACTGGCCTCGGGTGGATGCTAATTTACGCTTCGTCGGCGAGGCCGGTTAGGAGGCAGAGTAAACCGGTGCGACTCGACAGGTGTCGGCGGCATGAGCTTCACTTCTTGGGGCAAAGACTCAGGCGTGCATTGGTGCGCGGATCGGCCGCCCCGGCATCGGGCGCAAAGCGCCCGTGACATACCGTAACGAAGGAGGGCCACCCAGATGAAAAGAGAAGAGAGTTCACTCGTGCGCCCCCACGCGGCGATGTTTTTCCTTTCAGCCCTGGTTTTCTCTGCCGGTGTCTTGCCCCTGCTCGCGCACGCAAGCGGTCCATGCTCGCCCGCTTCCGCGAAGATCAACATTCGTGCGGACATCGATGGCAGGAGTCGTCTCATCATTCAGGACAATGCCGTCCAGTGGCAGCATTACGACTGGGCCGCCCCCGGCCGAGAGCCCGCGGTGGATTTACCCACGATCGTCGATTGCGCCGAATGGTATCCCGTCTGGTCCGACATTCCGGATCGCAGAAATGATTTTTGCGGCGGCTGTCTCTCCTCGATCTTCACACCCGATCCGCCGCGGCCCAACGTGGCAAACTTCGTCGGAATCCAGCGAGTGAAGTGCCGTCATCGCTGCGACGTCATCCAGGCTCCGAAGAGCACGAATGGCTTCACCCTCGTGATCGAGTTCGACGACAATCCGGTGCCCAGTTCGACTGAATACGAGATCGACATTCTTTTGGGGAAAGCCGCGACCGTCCTCTCCGACCCTGCTGCCCCCGGGGCGACAACGATTGAGGTGGAAAGCGCCGAAGGATTCGCCGTGGGAGACGGGATTCGAATCAATCCTGGTGGGGCCACGGAGGAGGACAATACCGTTTCCGGGATCGGCTCGCTCGAGCTTTCAGGCCCGCTTCTCTACGAGCACGAAGCGGGCGAAACTGTCGTAAAGCTGCCGGCTGTGCCCCTCGATCACTTCATTTGCTACGCTACGAAGCTGACCAAAGGCAACATTTGCTCCGAGTCGGCCCCCGTGAACGCCGGTAAAGCCTGCGAGGCGGAAGAAGAGTGTGGCGGAGCGAGCGACTAGAGCGCCTTTTGCCTCCCCAACCGCTTTCCTGCCGGCATAACGCTGCTCCTAGGAGACCAGTTGGAGCAAGCACGGTTCGATGTGACGAAACCCGCAAGCCTGTGCAATCCCGCCGATAAGAACGGGGAAGGCATCGACGACTCGGAGACCCATCTTCGGGGATACGAGATTCAGCTCTCCAAGACTGAGCCCAAGCAGCCGAGGTTCGTAAAGCGCACCAGCGTCAAGGTAGAAGACCAGTTCGGTGTTTTGCTCATCGATGTTACAAAGCCGCAGGGTCTGCTCCTTCCTTCGGCAAAGAGCCTCCAAGCACCCGCCGATCCACCCGACCCCCAGGGGCACGAGGTCGACAATTTCAAGTGTTACAAGACCAAGCCCCGTGCCAAGCTTTGCATTGACGACCCTGCGAAACGCTGCAAGACCGATGCGGACTGCGGCCAGGCTGGGCCTTGCGCCCGCAAGTTCCCCAAGGGGCTCGCGGTGACCTTGGAGGATGAGTTTACGCCGCCGAAAGTTTATGCGGTCGCCAAGCCGAAGAGACTCTGTGTGCCCGCCGACAAGAACGCGGAGGGAATAAAACACCCGGCCAACCACCTCATGTGTTACGCGATCGAGCCGGTAAAGAAAACCTGCGCGGCGGGATCCCCGCAGAACGCTCTCGGTCCCTGCAACCGCGAGGAGGATTGCGGCGGACAAAGCAAAGACACGGTTTTTTGCCAGAAGGCACCCAGACGGCAAAAGGTAAGCGGTATCTATGTTGCCAGCCAATTAGGGCGCGAGCTCGTGGATGCCATGAAGGAGCTAGAACTATGCGTTCCGGCAAGCAAAACGATGCCACCTGGCGCCGAATAGCGAAGCGGCAGGCACCGGGCTAGGCCTGCCGGCGTCCCTACTTCCCGCCTGCGATTGCGGCCGAGGCCCTAAGCTTCGCTCCCTTGCGTCTATCCTCGAGAGGGATCGTAAGCTCCACCCTCGTCCCCACCCCTTTGCGCGAGCGAACCAAAAGCTCACCGCCCACAAGCTCCGCCCGCTCGCGCATGGTCGTAAGCCCGAGGCCGCCCCCGAGGTCGCCCGCCGGCCCGCCGTCGAACCCCCGGCCGTCATCCTCGACCACCGCCACGACGCGTCCCCTCTGCTTCTTCACGGACACGCAAACCGAGCGAGCGCCCGAGTGCCTAGCTACGTTGTGGAGCGCCTCCTGCACGATGCGGTAAATATGAAGCTTCTGGTCGGGGTTTAGAACACCATCTAGGTGCCCCACCTCCAGCGCAAGGCGCAACCCGTGGCGCTTGGCGAGCTGCCCCGCGTAACTCGAAAGCGCCGCTCCGATCCCCAGATCGGAAAGCTCGGTTGGATATTGCCCGCGCACCACCCGAGCGACCGATTCTACCGCGCTTTTCACCATGTCGGCGAGCTCTCGCACTTCGGTCCCCTTCCAGGCCACCCCCTTCTCGGCGTCCCGCTCGAGGGCTTGAACGCGCATGCTCACCGCGGCAAGCAACTGCCCGACCTCGTCATGAAGCTCGCGCGCCATCCTTCTTCGCTCCTCCTCGATTGCGCGAAGGAGCCGCCGCGGCAAGTCGGCCTTGAGCTACTCCACCCTTTTTCGTTCGGTTATATCGGCCGAGATCCCGCAAATCGCGTACGGCCGTCCATCGGCATCGACGAGGGGGAACTTGAGCGATAGAAGCGTTCCCACACCGCCCCTCCTCGGCGCCGACTCCTCGAACTCGATCGGCCTTCGGGCATTCATTACCTGTCGATCGTTCGCTCGGAACGTGTCCGCCATCTCCTTCGGGAAGAGGTCGTAGTCGGTCTTTCCGATCACCTCTTTTTGCGCAAGGCGCGCGGCACGCTCGAAGTGGCGGTTTACGAAGAGGAATCTCCCCTCGAGATCTTTCAGGTAAACAAAGGCCGTGGTGTTGCGAGAATCGCCTCGAGTTGGGATCTGCTCTCGAAAAGCGCCCGCTCGATGCGTTTTCGCTCCTCGACCTCCTGCGCAAGCCTCCGATTGGCCGCCAAAAGCTCGGCTTGTCGCGCCTCGGCATCTCTTTTTGCCTGCTCGTGCTCGAGCCTGACCTTCTCTTCGGCGAGCTTGCGCTCCGTGACGTCGAAGAGCATCGCGAGAAAGGCCGGCTTTCCTTCCAGCGAAACCAAGGCTGCGGTGGAATCTACCCATCGGGGGCTTCCATTCTTGGTCCTGATCACGAACTCGAAGTGGGGGCTCACCTCTTCGCCCCGCTGCCGCGCCAGGCCGCGCGCTCTGACCGCCTCGCGGAAGTCGGGATGCACAAGCTCCCAAAAGGTCATCCCGAGCAATTCTTCTTCGCGAAAGCCCGTGAATTCGCATACCGCGGGATTGACGTAATAGAGCGCTTCCCCCTGGGCGACGACGACGCCAGCGCTCGTGGTCCTGGCCCACGCCCCAAAACTCGCGTCGGACTCGGCCATGCGCGGCTTCCCTCAGGGGCAGGCTTGCTCGCGCCGCTTCCGGCATCCCAGAGGCCCGATCGCCCCTTTTGTCGGTGACGGGGGCCGGAACTTGCTGGGGGACGCAAGCAACCGCTCGACCGACGCCCGCTTCATACCACATTAGGCGCTTTGGATTCAAACCGAGCGTCGAGTACAAGCGACCGCCCCCCCGAGGTGAACCGCCGCCCCGCCCGGCGGTCCGGGGCCGCCCTCTACGCTCCTTTCGCGGCTCCGCGAGACCTTGTCGGAAGCCGCGCTTAGCAGTATCCTTCCCCGGGGCCGCGGCGGGTGCGCAGGGAGCAGGTCCCTGCACCATACACGGCCGAGGAATTCCCAAACGATTGCCACGCGAAAGACTCATTTGGGTTGACCGTTTGCGGGTGCGAGCCTGCCAGAGAGGGGGGCGCAGGAACTGCGGCCAGCCGTCCTTTCGCCGGTCGGGCCACCTTCTCGCTCGTGCAGTGAGGTCCCCGTGCTAGGCCGATGGACATTTTTTCTTGCCGTGTGCCTCGGGGTCGCGGCGCGTCTGGTTCTCCTGACCAACTACGACATGGTCAACGGAGGCGAGATCGACATGTACTTGGCCGACGAGGGTGTGGTGGGACTCATGGGAAAGCACATCCTCGAAGGCAGATCGCTTCCCGTCTTCTTTTACGGGCAAACTTACCTCGGGGCTCTCGAAGCTTATCTCGCGGCCGCCGCCTTCGCCCTTTTCGGCGTGAGCCTGCTTTCGCTCAGGCTCGTCACATTTGCCTGCTCGCTCTCGTTGCTTTGGGCGGTTTACTCATTCAGCGAGCTTGTATCTTCGAAGGCCGCCGCACGCTGGGCGACCGCGCTCGTTGCGCTCTCCCCCTTCTATTTCTTGCAATGGAACCTCAAGGCACGCGGCGGCTTTATCGAGCACGTGTTTCTTCTCTTCCTCGTCCTCATCCTCTTTTGGCGCTACGCGTTCGGCAAGGAGAGGCGGCCCACGCCAGCGCTCGCGCTAGGTTTGGCGGCGGGCGTGGCATTTTGGGTGAATCAGCTAATCGCGGCGTACTTCTTCGTGTTGACGCCAGTGCTCTGCCTCGATCGGTCCCGCCGGGTGAACTGGGGGGCGCTCCTTGCCGGGTTTCTTGCCGGGGCCTCTCTTCTCATCGGCTACAACACCGCGTATCCGCTCGCTACGGCGCGCACGCTGGCGAGAAAGGCGGTTACGTTGAACAGGGTACCCGTTTCCGAGCGGGATGAGCGGTGGCTATGGCGCGGCATTGCCAAACGGGTCGAGGCGCTCTCCCAGGGTGCGGACAAGCTCGGCATCGTATTCGGCGTACCGCCGCGGGAGACGGTGACTCGCCTGGGGTTGAGCGACGAGGTTCGCAGAACGGGCGGGCTCACCCGCCTTCGCCGCCTCCTCGGCGTCTTGCCAATTCTGCTATTTATCGCGAGCGCAGCGGCTTCGAGGCCCTACCGCGAGGCTGGACGGTGGCGCCTTTACCGCAACGGCACTCTTGTTTTCGCCTTGCTCGCGGTCACGTTCCTCGTAGGCTACGTAAGCCCACGCTACATGCTTCCCGCCTACCCTCTTACAGCCGTTTTTTTCGCCATGGCGTGGGAGCTGGCTGCCGGGCGCTGGCGGCACTTTCTAACCTTCGGTCAAGTCGGCATCATCCTCTATTCGCTTTTAAGTTGGGCGGATTTGCCGAACGCGGTCGAGTTCGGAAACCAGACGCGAGTCGAGAATCTGGCGCGGCTACTGGAGGGACAAGGGTTCAGCCGCTGTTATTCCGCCGGCCCTATGTATCATACGGTCTTCGCATCGAAGGAGCGGGTAATTCTCGCCCCGCTTCAGAAGAATCGCTACCCGGCTTACGACGAGGCGGTACGGAGTGCTCCAAGTATCTGCTACCTCTTTCGCGAGGATCAGCGGCAAAAGCGCCAACATGTCGCCTTCATGCGGCTTCTCGAACGGAAGAAAATAAGCTTCAAGGAGATGCAAGCCGGCCCTTACTCCATTCTTTACGATTTCGACCCCAGAGACGCGATAACCGAGCAGGACCTGGTCGCCGTGCGCCACCAGGAACGCGCGCGCCTCGGGGCGCATCTCGCGCCGAAAACGGCCCCTCGATGATAGGTTTGCCCAGAGGGCGTCTCAGTCCACGTAACCCAGAGCGCGCAAGCGCTCCTCGGTCTCCCTGTCCATGGCGAGCGTGTTCGTGCGTCCGCCCCCGACCCGATGCCTGAACGAGGGCCACGCCCGATTCAAGTACGCGGTTAGCTCCTCCGAAAGCCCTCCGACGAAGCCCAACTGCGCCGGCAAGCGCACGCGCTCTCCTGGATCGGCTGCGATGTCGTAGATCTCCATGCGCGGCCGATTGAAATGATGTATGAGCTTTCGGCCCGGTTCTCGTACGGAGATTTGCACGTTCAATGACTCGGCACGGTAAAGCTCGGCGATCGTCCGCCGTCTGGCTTCGGGGCGATCGCCGTAAGCGATGGTTGCAAGCTCTATTCCCTCCGCGCCCTGGAGAGGACCGCCTCCCACGAGCGCGAGAATAGTCGGCGCAACATCGGCAATGCTCGTCTCCATGGTTACGAGCCTTTTCTTGGGGGGCACCCCGGGCACCTTTTTTATGAGCGGAACGCGCAGCACCTCGTCGTATAGGCTGCGGCGGTGCGCCTTGTAGCCCTGCTCGAAGAACTCCTCGCCATGGTCGCCCGTTACGACCAAAAGAGTTCGATCCCCCACCCCCAGAAGCGCCAGGGTGGTTCTGAGCTTCGCCAGGTGATCGTCAACCAGCCGAATCTCGCCGTCGTAAAGGGCGATAATGTGCTCCAAGTCGCGGCGGTTCATGCGGCGATTGACGGCGGGATCGAAGTAGAAATTGTCTCCGGTGATGGACCCGCGATAGTCGGGGTCGAACATCGTATCGTAGGGCTTCCCCGGCGCGAAGTCGTAGTGGGGGTCCCAGTAGTGGAGAAAGAGAAAGAAGCGCTCGCTTGCGTGCTCTCGTAGCCACGCCGCGGCGGCTTGCTGCACCATCGGAGCCGTTACATGGCGGTACGATTCTCCATGGGTTTTCCAGTGGATCGTCTCGTCGTCGTAGTGGTCGAAGCCGCGGGAGAAGCCGTAGCGGCGATTCAGGTACGGGGCGGAGACGACGGCGCCGGTTACGTAACCGGCTCGCTTGAGCTCCTCGGCCAGGGTGGGCACATCCGGGGCCAGAGCGTGGCGGTCGTCGAGAACGCCGTGGGAAAGCTGCAAGCGGCCGGTCAGCATGGATAGATGAGCCGGAAGCGTCCACGAGGTCGTGCTGCTGTTGCTCGCAAAGCGCACGCCGCCGGCGGCCAAAGCCTCGAGGGTGGGCGTCGTGTCTCGCCGGTATCCGTAGGCGCTGGTATGGTCCGCCCGCAAGGTGTCGATCGAAATCAGAATCACATTGTAGTCCTTCGCGATGCCAAAGCCCGGGCCCCTCGCCCAATCTGAGGAAGCGCCGCTCGGCAGGCCAGCCAACGCTCCCCCCGCGTTCGAAAAAGAGAGCTTTTGCGGGAAAACGGCGTGACCAAAAGCGGCGAAAACACCCAGCATGACGGCTCCAGCGAAAAGCCGGCCGGGAGAAGCGAGCTTCGAGAGAAAACCTGTAAGCAGGATCGCCAAAGGGAGCGAGCAGAGCGCAAGGAATGTCCCATCGTAGAGAAACGCCCGCAGATCATTTTTGAAGGACCACCGTGGCGGTGGGCTCCTTGGGTAAATGCACGTGGATGGCCCAAAGAACCAGATGAAGGAGCGCTTCCCCCGCACCCAAGACCAGGGCCACTCGCGCTACAGAGAGGCGCCTGCCGATTCGCAAAGAGCTGCCCGCGATTGTACCTAAGACAACTCCGAGAACGAGCGCCACGCCTACGTTTATCGCAAGGAGGCTGGGAAGCAGCGCCAGTTTGGCGAAGAACCCCCGCCCTTGGAAACCACCCAAGGGAGCCGCTACAAAGGCATCTGGCGAGAGCAGTTGCATGAGCTTTACGTACCCGTCCAGCAACCTCGTGTTGAAAAAATCGGGCGGTGCCAGGACGAGCTTGCGATGGACCCACGCAACCGCGGCTGTCTCTACCAGCGATTGGGCGACCCCTAGAAGCGCTGCGCCAGCAAGGCAGACCAGCACGGCGCTACGAATGCCCCCGCTCGCACGCACTACTACTCCCCCTTGCGCCGACTGCCGGGCTACCTCTTCTTCGCTTCGGCTACGGTCCTCTCCAAACCGGCTCTGAGGTCGATTCTCGCCGACCAGCCCAGAACCGATGCCGCCTTCGATACGTCCGCCCAGGTATCGACGAGCTCTCCTTCCGAAGCTGCGCGCGCCCCGATCTCGAGCGGAGCTTTCGTTTTGCTTATCTCCCATATGAGCGCAGCGACCTCGCGAAGCGCCGTGGCCTGCCCGCTTCCCAGGTTGATGACCTCCCCCTCTATCCCAGGCATCGTGGCAGCCTTGATGAGCGCGTCGACCACGTCTTCGACGAACACGAAGTCTCGTTTTTGCAGGCCCTCGCTCATTTTGAACGGCGTGCCTCGCACGGCGCATTCCACGGCTTCGGCAACGAACATCTCGCTCGGCTGTCCGGGTCCATAGACGGTGTAGGGTCTGAGCACCACGACCGGGCAGCCCGCCTCGGCATGCATCAGCCGGGCGATATCCGTAGCCGCAGCCTTCGTCACGCCGTATAGCGTACAAGGGCGTGCCGGCAAGGTCTCCCGCTGCGGTCCCGGCTGGTCGCCGTATTCCTCAGCCGATCCCATGATTACGATGCGCTCCACCCCGGCCTTGAGCGCCGCCTCCAAGACCCGCACGGTACCCGCGACGTTTACATCTACGCACTCCCGAAAACGCCGCCGCTCCCCTCCCCGCCCGCGCACTCCCGCCAGGTGGAAGACGACCCGCGGTCGCTCCTCGCCAAAGATTCGCGCAAGCGCGACGTAATCCATGATATCGACGTCGTGGCAGGAGAGGCCGCCTTGCGGTGGCTCCTGTCCCGGCGCCGCCGCGCTCGACCACAAGAACACCGTCTGGCAGCCTAGTCGTTGGAGGGCGACCGTCAAATGCGAGCCTATGAATCCAGCGGCGCCGGTTACAGCGGCTCTGCCGAGCTCGATGGTTCGGGCCACTGCCAGCTTACGCCTCGATCATGTTCCGGTACCAGGCAATCGTCCGGTCGAGCCCTTCCTCGAGGGAAAACTTAGGCTTCCAGCCGAGCCTCTTTCGTGCCTTCGAGGCGTCGAGGTATTGGTGGATGATTTCGTTGCTCGCCTCGCCCAGCACCTTGGGCTCCAAGTCCGTGCGCCCCATGCGCTCGAGGATGATTTTCACGAGCTCGAGCACCGTTACCTGGATTTCGTTGCTGAAGTTGAACGCCTCCCCTTTGAGGCTTCGATCGGCGGCTAGTTTCTCGGCGAGCGCCAAGTAGGCGAACGCCGCGTCCTCGACGTAAAAATAGTCGCGGATGTAGCTTCCGTCGCTTCGAATAATCGGCCGCTCGCCGTGGATCGCCGAGCGAATCGTTCCGGGGATCAGCCGATTCCAGTTCAAGTCGCCCCCGCCGTAGAGGTTGCCGCAGCGGGTAATGCACACCGGCAGATCGAAGGTCTTCGCGTAGCTCGTGGTGATGAGGTCGGCGCAGGACTTGCTTACGTCGTAGGGGTGGCGCCCTTGCAGGGGAGCCTCCTCGGAGTAGGGAAGCTTCTCGTGGTCGCCGTAGGCTTTATCCGAAGAGGCAACGATGATCTGCCGTACCGTCGGCGAGCGCCGGCATGCCTCCAATACGCACCAGGTGCCACCAATGTTGGTTTCGAAGGTGCTCACGGGATTGCGATTGGCCACGGTCACGATCGTCTGAGCCGCCAGGTGAAAGACCGTGTCTATCTCGTACTCCCCCAGGGTACGCTCGATGAGCGCCTGATCGCGCACGTCCCCTCGCACCACCGTGATCCTGCCCGCCGTCCCGGAGCGGACGAGCTCCGCTTCGGGCACCCAGTCGCGGATCAGCCCTACGACCGCGGCCCGCTCCGAGACGAGCTTCTCCGTGAGGCAGCTTCCCAGAAGCCCGGTGCAACCGGTTACAAATACTGGGCGCTCGCGCCAGAATCCCTTTTTCCTGCCGGTCATTTCCATACCTTCCAGCCGGCCTTGCCGCTGTTCCACAAATCCTCGAGCAATTGCCATTCGCGGAAGGTGTCCATGGGCTGCCAAAAGCCCTCGTGGCGCCACACCATGAGCTCGCCGTCCGCCGCCGCCTGATGGAGCGGCTCGCGCTCGAGGCTCAGCCGATCGTCATCTCGCAAATACCGGTCCACAAAACCAGGTTCGAGGACGAAGAAACCACCGTTTATCATGCCGCCGCTCGCCTGCGGCTTCTCGGCGAAACTCACCACTCGATCGCGGTCCACTTCCAGCTCGCCGAACCTCCCCGGGGGTCGAACGCCCGTGACCGTCGCGAGCTTTCCGTGGCTTCGATGAAACGCGATAAGGCCCGGGATGTCGATATCGCCCAAACCGTCGCCATAAGTGAGGCAAAACGTGGCATCGCCGACGTGCCGGCGCACGCGATAAACTCGCGCCCCGGTCATCGCGGCCTCCCCGGTTTCGACCAGCGTAACCGACCAGCCCTCCTCCTCGTGCTGGCCATGGAAGGTAACCTGCGGGTCATGCCCCAGACGCACGGTTACGTCCCTCATGCGGACTTCGTAATTGATGAAAAAATCCTTGATCACATATCCCTTGTACCCGAGACAGAGTACGAAGTCGCTGATGCCGTAGTGGGCGTAAAGCTTCATGATGTGCCAGAGGATCGGCCTGCCTCCGATCTCCACCATCGGTTTTGGCCTAAGCTCGGTCTGCTCCCGAAGCCTCGTCCCGAGCCCGCCGCAGAGGATCACGACCTTCAATGGTCCCTCCCTCGCTTTTCTATCGGCTCTGCCCCGTGTATTTCTCCCGCATCGGCTCCCTCAGTGGCTGTGCTTGAAGCGATAGAGCGCCGTGATCACGGAGCGTGGAAGGAGCAGGAGAACGAAACCTGTGGCGATCGCGGTGATCGTCCGCCAGTTGCGAAAGCGGCGCTGGCGCACCCACCTGAGCTGCAGCCGCACGATGTCCCAAACCGTACGGCGGCACTCGGCATACTTCATCGCGGTTTCGGAAACCCGATAGTACATTAGATACTCGGGCAGGTTCGCGTATCGCCCGTGGTCGGCCAAACGCAGCCAGAAATCGCGGTCCTCCACCGTCCGTATGCGCTCGTCGTAAAACACGCCACTCGCCAGCACGGGTTCCCTGCGAAGCATCGTCGCGGGATGGCAGAAAGGAATCTCGGCCACCATCCTGCGTTTGATCTCCTGGTCTTCCGGCGCGAACTCGCGCCGTCCGATCCGCTTCCCCTTGTCATCTATCAGCACGATGTTGCAGCCGACGATCAGGCAGTCGGGATGCGAGCGCATATACGCGACTTGCTTCTCGAGGCGGTCCGCAACCGCGACGTCGTCCGCGTCCATGCGGGCGATAAACTCGCCCCGCGCCGCTCTCAGGCCCCTGTTGAGCGAGCCCGCTATGCCCAGGTCCCGCTCGTTTCGCATGTATCTGATCCGTTTGTCGCGGGCGGCGTATTCGCTCACGATGGCGCCGGTCGAGTCGCTGGAGGCATTGTCTATTATGATGAACTCGAAGTCCTGCCAGGTCTGCCCCAGGATGCTGTCGATCGCCTGGCGAATATAGAGCTCGGCGTTACGGCAGGGCATTACGACCGAAACCGTGGGCCCACTCGGCGTAATCTGTGCCCGCGGCGACACGGGTGGCCGGGGTTCCGACGTCGGCCGATGCGCCCTGACGGCATCATGTCGCTCGGATTGTCCTGGGTCGCGCATCTCGACCTAAGATAGCTCAGGCGATCGTAACCTGGCAACCCCAAACTGTGGAGCTGATCCGCCCCGGTTAGCGCAAGAGAACGTCCCTGCCGAGCGCCGGAGGAAAGCGCAGCGCCTCGGGCCGTTGCCCTCCGGCCTGCGCGCGCTAGCGTGGCCTACCTGTGCGATCTCTCTCTTAGGAGAAGGGGGGACGCTTCGATCTCGCCGCCTTCGCAACGGCCGAGGCGGAGCGAAGAGTACGACGCTCGGCCAGGGCCCGCGCCCGCTCGCTCAGCGCGCCCTTACCGCAGGTGTTTTCGACCAGAGTGGCGAGATCCTCCATGTCATGGGTAAGCATCGCCATCGCGCGTTCTCGCCAGGCTCTATCGCGCACCACGCCGAGCAAGTCGCTTACCAGGTCCTCGATCTCCGAGCTCTCGATGTCCACCGCCATCTCGCAGGCCCTCGCAAGCGACACCCCTTTCTTCACTTCGCGCAGATAAGCCGTGAGAAGCGTTTGCAGCCTGACGATCGTGTGGCGGTCGAACCACACCGCGGATGCGGGAGCAGCAGAGGCGCTCTCGATCACCGTCTGGATCAACATGAGCGCGCCGCAGTGCCCAGCCTCGTGCCGCGCCATCCTAAGCCAAAACTCCCTCACTTTCGGCCGGCCGCGAAAGCGGTTTCCGATCTCGACGTAAAGTCGCATGACCCGAGCTTCGAGCTCGAGCGCGGTACTCAACACCTCGAAAATTCCCGCCTTACGTGGTCCTCGTCTCATGTCCTTCGCCCCTCCACCCCGATAGCAAAAAGCCGCCTTCGGTAAAAGCGGCGGATTGGCGCAGGCCGACCTCATCAGGTAAAATCGCGCTTCGATCGTGAAGCGTGGACTGAAGCATTCCCAGGCGGGGCTTTTCGCCCTGGCCTTGATCGGTTGGGCTGCCGTCCTAAGCGGCTGCGTCGGCAGTCCTGGCCGGGATCCCCTGCTCGCTCAGGACCTTTCCGATTACACTCAGAAGATCGTCGAGTGGGAGGGGGTGGAGAGCCGCGTTTTGCGCGCCATCGGAAAAGTCGAGCGCAACCAGTTCGTGGACGATGACTACGTTGCATCGACTTTGGCGTCGGTCGTCGGCGAAGTGAGATTGCATCTGGAGCACGCGGCTCGCTACAAACCCAAGACTCGGGCCATCGAGGAGATCCACAGCCGATATCTCGAGTCCTGGCGGGACCTTGCCGAAGCCTTCGACACGATCATCCGGTCGATGGAGGCGCGCGACTATCTGGAGCTTTCAGGTGGCGTCGAGCGGATGCGCAGGGCTCGCCAAGAGCTCATAGAAGTTGCGGCCGCATTGAGCGACCTACTCGACACGACGGGAGTGAGTCCGCCTCCCAGCCGAAGGAAGGAGAAGGTAAAATTTCGAAAAAGCAAGCGGCCCTTGGCGGCCGCCGCCGCAGGCGGCGAAAGCTCAGCCCGAGCCGGCCGCCCCGCCCAGTTCCTCCTCCTCGCCCCACTGAGCGCCGTTTGGCTCGAATACCTTCTCGCCCAGGATGTGCTCGGGCCTAACGAAGTAGTCGCCCTCCACCATTCCTCTCCACACACCTTGGGCTACGCGCTCGTCTCCGCCCGTTAGGAACCCTCCCGCTCCACCGATGAGCGCCCCGCCGAGCCCGCAGGCAAACCTTACCGGAAAGTAGAGGACACTCAGTGTTGCCGCTCCGAAAGCTGCGGAAAACTCCGAAGCTGCGGGATGCTCGGGCGCCGGCGCCTCGCCGGCGACCGCTCCCTCGCCGGGCCACAAGAGCCAAACTGCAAGCAGCACCGAAGAGATAACTCTTCTCATCGCCCCAACCCCCTTTTCCATCCGCCTCCCCACATCCACGCTGGACGTCGCTTTTCCCAGCCTGCAGTTACTCTGCCATCTCTTCGAGTCCCGCGCAACAGTAAAGGAACTCCGCCCCGAACGGCGCTGGCGGTGGTACCGTCAGGCCGGCGGCTGGGGCCCCCCGCTTAGCTTCGCCTCCAGCACCCCAACCAGCCGCCGGACCTGCGGGTCGCTGCCGAGCCTGTCTTCGATGACACGCACGGCATGCAACGTCGTGCTATGGTCGCGCCCCGAAAACCTGTTGCCGATGGCCGCGAAGGATTCACCGAGCATCTTGCGAGCGATGTACATCGCTATTTGCCGCGGTAAGACGACGCGCCGATCGCGCCTCTTGGCGACCACTTCCTTCACCTCGACACCGAAGTGCTCCGACACGACCTGCTGAATACGCTCGATCGAGAGCGGCGGCCGCCGGCCCCGATAAAGCGAGCGCAGCACCTCGGTCGCAAGTTCGCAGTCGACCTGCCTTGCGGTATGGACGGATACAGCCTTGAGTTTCGTAACGATACCCTCGAGCTCGCGTACCGTCGGCGAATCGAGACTCGCCGCAATCAATTCCAGTACCGGCTCGTCGAGGGAGATCCCGGCAGCGCTTGCCTTGCTAGCGACGATAGCGCGCACCGTGTCGCGGTCGGGAGGCAGGACCTCGACGATCAGGCCCCCTTCGAAGCGGCTTCGCAGTTGGCTTTGCATCTCCCCTATCTCGCGCGCCGGCTTGTCGCACGTGACCACTATTTGGCGCCCGCTCCCGCAAAGCTCGTTGAATATGTAGAAGAACTCTTCCTGTGTTCGCTCCTTGCCAGCCAAGAACTGAATGTCATCGAGCAACAGAGCGCCGATCGAGGTAAAGCGCCGCCGAAAGCGCTCCATTTGCCGGCGCCTCAGGGCCCCGACTGCCTCGGTGACGAAGTCCGCCGCCCCTATGGCTACCAGATTCACATTGGGAACATGCTCCGGCATGGCTTTCGCCACGGCATTCAGAAGGTGGGTCTTACCGAGCCCCACACCGCCATGAATGAAGAGAGGGTTGTAGGTTTTGCCAGGTGTGCGGCTTACCGCAAGGGCGGCGGCGAACGCCACTTGATTGGAAGCGCCGACGACGAAATTATCGAAGCTCTGCCCCGCATCGGTGCGAACGAGACCGTTCGCCTGCGGCGCCTTGGGCTTGCTCGGGCATAGGGCTCCCTCGGTCGGCAGATTCTCCCTTCTCGACCCGTTTGCGCTCACCGCAAGATTGACCTTGATTGTTTCCCCCGCGCTTCGCCTGAGCGCTCGTTCGATCGCGCCGAGAAAGCGCTCGGCAATCCACTGGCGGCAAAGCAAATTCGGAACCTCGAGCGTGATTTCCTTTTCTTCGACAGCGATCGGTCTAACCTGTGAAATCCAGGCCTGGAAGTCCTTGACCGCTAAGTTCCGTCGAAGATCTTCGAGCGCCCGCTGCCACAGCGTCCCCATCTCCGCACTGCCCCCCTGGTTCGGTTCATCCCTCCCCCAACGACATCCGCCTCCTCCTCCCTTTTTCTCCTCCCTCGAGCCGATGTCAGCAAAAGCGCGTGCCGAAAAAGCGACTCCCGCACGCGGCAACATCGAACCCAATCCTACCCCTAGCTCCACGTTCCCCGGTTTGCGTTCGCTTCGACCAGTCGTTTCCACAACTGGGGATATCTACAATCGCGCCCGTCCGCCAAGCCGTTTGCGGCGGCTTGCACAAGGTTGTCAACAAGCGCGCCGCACTCCAAACCATTGCGCCCGTTTGCAGCCGGTGCGGTATCCATGGTTCCGAAAATTTTCATTCGCGCGTGAAAGACGATGCCGAGAGGATGCCAACAAGTGCC
The DNA here is from genome assembly GCA_037446155.1 of Myxococcales bacterium. Taxonomy (GTDB): domain Bacteria; phylum Desulfobacterota; class Binatia; order UTPRO1; family JBBIJE01; genus JBBIJE01. The sequence goes on from JBBIJE010000018.1 coordinate 18,631, forward strand.
ATCGCGCAGGGTTTATAGTCGTCGTGCCCGCGAGGAGGCAAGATTCGGCACCAGCTAAGTTAAGCCAAACTTTCGGGCGCGGTTAGCGCTTTTTGCCCCCTTGAAAAAGAAGTAATGATCTCACGCGCATTTAAGTGGAGGTTTAAAGTTCTTCGTTGTGGCACTGCACGCGTAAGGTGCTAGATACCACAGGTCGGCCAGCCGGATGCCCAACTCCGCGCGGGCTGTTTCAGGTTCGCAGGCGGTTGATGTAAAAGGGGAAACTCCCCCCCCTTCCGCATTTTGGCGAACCTGTCTGGCAGCCTCGCTTGACAATACTCTCGGTTGTAGGATATGCAAGTGCGACGCCGCGGGGCGGCGATTGCAAGGGAATTTTTCTTCGACTGGAGGGACGTAGTCTCGGTCGGACGCAGCGCCCAGGCGAGGGACCGCGGCCGGCCGGGATTTTTTGGGCAAGGAGGTTGGAGCATGATGCGTTCTAAGTTCAGGTTTGCATCCACGTTGGGTGTCCTCGTCGTTTTTGCCGCCGGCTGCGCCTGCGTGCAAAAACCGTGGGGCAAGGGAGCTCTGGTCGGAGCCGGCCTTGGCGCTGTCGGGGGCGGAATTGCGGGCGGTGCCGCCACTAACAATTCGGGCGCGTTCGATATCGGTGACGACAACGAAGACAAGGCACTCGGAATCGGCGTGAGCGCGCTCGGAGGCGCCGCGCTGGGAGCGCTGATCGGGCATTGTCTGTGGGACCGGACGCCTCCAGCCCCGCCGCCGCCTCCTCCGCCTCGCGTGGAGGCCCCGCCACCTGCTCCGAAAAAGATCGTGCTTCGCGGCGTGAACTTCGACTTCGATAAATCCAACATCCGGGCCGACGCGGCACCGGTTCTCGACGAAGCCGCCTCGATTCTCAAGGAGAACCCCAGTGTGCGCGTATCGGTGGAGGGTCACACCGACGCGATCGGCACGGACGCGTACAACCAAGCTCTGTCGCTTCGACGCGCGAATGCGGTCAAAGCCTATTTGGTAAAGCACGGTGTCGGCGCCGATCGTTTGCAGGTGAGCGGGTTCGGCGAATCGATGCCGGTTGCGAGCAACGACACGAACGACGGGCGGGCGCAAAACCGCCGCGTCGAACTCAAGGTTTTGCCCTAGTATCCGCGTTGCGGATAGCGAAATGGGGTGGGCCGGCCGCGGGTTCTCTCTGGGAGAGCGCGCGGCCGCCTAGCCCTTTATCACGGCTAGGGGTTTGAAGCGTGCCACCTTGCCGCTCACTCCCGCGCGCTCCATGACATCCACAACTTGGGCGACATCTTTGTAAGCGTATGGCATTTCTTCGGCTATCGTGGCGAATCCCCGGTAGCGCGCGGTAACCCCTCGCTCGCGCAGGGTTGCGTGCAGATCGATCGATCTCGCCTGTTTCTTGGCCTGGGCGCGACTCATGACCCGGCCCGCTCCGTGACACGTGCTCCCAAAAGTCTGTCGCATGGCCTCTTCCCTGCCGAGGAGCAAAAAGGAGTAGCGGCCCATGTCGCCCGGAATTAGCACCGGCTGGCCCATCTCACGATAAATCCCCAACTCTGGGTGACCCGGCCCGAAAGCTCGCGTCGCTCCCTTGCGGTGTACGCACACTCGCATGGTTTTGCCGTCGATCTCGTGGTCTTCGAACTTCGCGATATTGTGGCAAACGTCGTAAATCAGCCGCATCTTCAAGTCCCGGGGGGAAATCTCGAGCGCCTGCTCGAATGCCCGGGCAGCGAGCGCAAACATGACCTGTCGGTTTGCCCAAGCGTAGTTAGCGGCACAACGCATCGCCGCCAGGTAACTTTCCCCTTCAGGGGATCGTATCGGCGCGCACGCAAGCTGGCGATCCGGAAGTCGGATCCCACACCTCGCCATCGCCTTCACCATGAGCTTGAGGAAGTCGTCGCAGACCTGATAGCCCAAGCCGCGCGAGCCCGAGTGAATGATGACGACCACCTGGTCCATCGAGAGCCCGAGTTTGGCCGCACCTTCTCGGTCATAGATCTCGTCGATTACGTCCACCTCGAGAAAGTGATTCCCGGATCCTAGAGTGCCGACCTGCGAGCGTCCGCGCTCGAGGGCGGTGTCGCTGAGCGCGTCCGCGTCAGCTCCCGCAAGGCATCCCTTCTCCTCTGCGTGAAGCAAATCCTCGGCGTCGCCAAACCCCTGTTCCACCGCCCAAGCTGCACCCCTTTCGACCAACCGCTTCTCTTCCTTGACCGAAAGGGCCCGGATCGCCCCGTGGGCGCCCACCCCGCAGGGAATCGCCGCGAACAATGCATCGGCCAGCGGTTCGATCTTCTTCTCGATGTCCTGGCGGCAAAGGCCCGTTGCCGCAAGCCTAACGCCGCAATTTATGTCGTACCCTACACCTCCCGGAGAAATCACGCCGTCTTCGAGATCCACCGCGGCTACACCCCCTATGGGAAAGCCGTATCCCCAGTGGATGTCTGGCATGGCCAAAGCCGCCCCCACTATCCCGGGCAGGCATGCGACGTTGGCGACCTGCTCGAGCGCGGGATCCGAGCGGATATCGGCCATGAGATCCTCGCTGGCAAAAATCCGCCCCGGGACCCGCATCTCACCCTGGCGAGAAATCTCCCAGACCACCTCGCCGATCCGCCTTACCTCGAGTTCCTTCGCCTTGCTCCCGCTCGCACTCACTTCATGATCACCCGCTCACCTACCGATCGCGCCAGCGGCCCACCGAGCGCTCCCTTCTCGGTTCAGACGTCGAAGATGACCCTCGCCATCCATTTCCCATTCGCCTCCTCTACCCTAAGCCCATGGTAGGTGACTCCCTTGATTTCTCGCTCGAATCGGTGCGTCCCCTCCTCGTATGGCTCCCCCCTTATGGTGCCTTCCACGACGAACCGATCCAGTCTTTCCACTTCCACCTCGCGGGCCACGAAGCCGCCGATGGCGAAGGCGAGAAGCAACTGGTGCAGCCATGCTCGCAGTAGCTCCTCCTCGTCCTCGCCCTGCGCGGAAATCCCTCTAGCTTCTCTGGCGCTTACGGTGGAGGGATCGACCATGAGCGAAAACAAGGCTAGCCCCGCCGCCTCGAAGAGCTCGGCTCGCGATTCTGCCTCGACCTCGATCCCGAGATCGGCCGTGTGCGGGAACTGTCTAAACGTAGCACCGGCCACGAACGAAGATCATAGGAGCCCTTCCCAGGCCGGTCAATGCGGCCGCGCCCGCTCTCCTTAGCGCGGGCGCGCTAGTGTACCGGCTTTACGGGGCAACGGTTGGCCACCTCGACCTGGATGGTCGAGTGATCGATAGCGAATTCTTGCGAGAGGAGCTTGGCCATACGGTTCACCACCCAATCCCCTCCGACCTCTCCGTCTATGACAACGTGCGCGCTGAGCGCGTATTTCCCTTGCGTTAGCGTCCACACGTGCAGATCGTGGACTTCCTCGGCGCCCTCCACGCTCTCCAGCACACGCTTGACCTCTCCTACATCGATGTGGCGGGGCACCGCTTCCATGAGCACATCGACCGCCTCGCGTACGAGTCCCCAGGACCCCACCAGTATGAGCACTCCGATCAAGAAGCTCGCCGCCGCATCGGCAGCGGTCCACCCGGTGGTCATGATCACGATCGCGCTCGCTATCACACCGAGCGAGCCGAAGAGGTCGGAGAGAACGTGCAGCAGCGCCGCCCGGACGTTGAGGCTTCGCGCGGCCTGGCGCGATATGGTAACTGCCACAATCACGTTGATGGAAAGCCCGACCAGCGCCACGAGCAGCATTCCCATGTCGTTCACCACCGGCGGCGACAGGACGCGCTGGTATGCCTTGTAGAAGATCCCTATCACCGCACCCCACAACAGGACGCCGTTGGTGAGAGCCGCCAGGATCTCCGCTCGGTAGTAACCGTAGGTCTTGCTGTCGGTGGCCGGCCGCGATGCTATCCACATGGCGAAGAGCCCGAGTCCCAGCGCGATCGAGTCGGTAAGCATGTGCAAGGCATCGCTTACCAGAGCCAGGCTGTTGGTGAGATAGCCACCCAACGCTTCGGCGGCACAGAAAAGGAGCGTCAACAAGAGGGCGACCGCCATGACCCTGCGGCCATTGGCATCGGCGGATCCGGACCGAGTCTCTACCTTTGGTAGAAAAGCCCAGCTTACCATCTAGAAGATCCCCGAGTACGGGAGGCGAGCTTGGGGAGCGTGCCCTGCTTCACTGCTTCTCGTAGCTCACGAGCGCGTGGACCGGATAGGGAGCCAGACGCTTTCGACCGTTCAGAAAGGAAAGCTCGATTATGAAATCGGCCTCGACCACCCTACCCCCCACCTTCTCTACCAACTCGATCGCGGCCCTCGCCGTTCCCCCCGTCGCCAGAAGGTCATCGAGCACGAGCACCCGGGAACCACGTGGAAAAGCGTCTTGGTGCAACTCCAGGGCGTCCGAGCCGTATTCGAGCTCGTAGGTAGCCCGGTAAGTGGCTGCGGGAAGCTTTCCCGGCTTTCGCGCCAACGCCAGTCCCACGCCAAGCTCGTACGCCACGGCGGCACCCAGCGTAAATCCCCGCGACTCTATCCCGAGGACGAAGTCCACCCCTGCCCGGTGGCGCTCGCTAAAGGCTCGGACAACCCCCCGCAAACCCTCCGCAGAGGCGAGGAGCGGCGTTATATCCTTGAAGACGATTCCGGGTTTGGGAAAATCGGGTATGTCCCTTATGAGTGCTCGTAACTCTTCCATCGCGCCTCCTGGGTAGCCTCGACTCTTATCCATCTGTAGCTGCGGCGCGCGCCACGCTCTGCGGCGGCAGAAAAAAGAGGGGGTTGCGCGCGATGTTGTTCTTGCGCACCTCGAAGTGAAGGCTCGGGCCAGAGGTCCTACCGGTCATTCCGAGAAGCGCTATCTGCTGGCCCTGCTTCACCTCGTCCCCCGGCTTCACCAAATTGACTCGGTTGTGGCCGTACACCGTCGCGTAGCCACCCCCATGCTCTATGATCACCACGTTGCCGTAACCGCGCAGGTGGTCACTGAATACCACCCGCCCACCTCGCGAGGCGAAAACCGGCGTTCCTTCCGGTGCCGCTATATCTATCCCGTCATGGTTGCTGTTGCCCCGCCTGCCGAACCCCGAGCTCACCGATCCCCGAGCCACGGGCCAGACGAACTTTCCGCTGCCCAGTTCCGCGCGATCCACTCGAGCCGGCCGCCTGGTGCTGGCCCGCGTGGGCGTAATCACCGACACCGGAAGGCGCCGTGTCGCCCCTGGAATCAAGAGTTTCTGCCCCACCAAGATGCGGTTTGGATTCTTGATCTTGTTGACTCGCGTGATCGCTTCGGAGGAAACTCCGTACGCCTTACCGATCCGGTAGAGATTTTCCCCAGGTTCCACTATGTGGTAGATACCGGCTGGACCACTTTTCTTGGCGGCGCAGCCCGCCAAGATGACCGCCATCCCCACCAGAGCCACCCCGTGTCGAAACCGTACTCGCCCATCCACCACACACCCCTCCTCCCGGCACAGAATCGCGCCGAACCGAAGTGCTCATTCCTCCCATCCATACGACCCTATCAGTTTAACAAATCTGCAGCCGCCTAGGTACTCCTCGACGAGCCTGTCCTCGATCTTGCGGATCCTTACCAGCGTTTGCACCTCGAGCTCTCCGATGGGGAAAACCAGTCTTCCTCGCTCCGCCAGTTGCTCCACCAGGGGCCTGGGTACCCTCGGCCCCGCTGCCGTTACGATTATTGCGTCGAAGGGCGCCTTCTCGGGCCACCCCAGGCTACCGTCTCCCACGCGTATGGCTACCCGATCGTAGCCCAGATCGTCTAGGACGGTCCTCGCTCGCTTCGCCAGCTCGGCCAGCCGCTCGATAGAGTAAACCTCCTTCGCCAGCTCGGCCAGGATCGCGGCCTGGTATCCCGAACCAGTGCCGACTTCGAGCACCTTCTCTTCTCCCTTGAGCTCGAGCGCCTCCGACATGAGCCCCACCATGTAAGGCTGCGATATCGTCTGCTTCTCTCCTATGGGAAGCGGTTTGTCCTCGTACGCCCGCTCCCACAGAGCTTCCTCCACGAAGCGATGCCTCGGGACCTTGAGCATCGCCTCGATCACGCGTGGGTCGGCGATCCCCCTACCGCGGATCTGCTCGGCCACCATCTTTTCGCGCGCCCACTTCAACGCTACGGCCAAGCCAGCCGCAGCCCCTTCAGTTGCTCCAGGGCCGCGTAGTTGGTGAGATCCAGATGCACGGGCGTGATCGATATCGCACCTTCGCTAATGGCGGCGAAGTCCGTGCCCGGCTCGCTTTCGAAGGCGAGTTCCTCTCCGCCTATCCAATAGTATTTTCTTCCACGTGGGTCCGTCTTCTCCACCACCGCGTCCTCGTAGCGCCGTTTTCCCATCCTGGTCAGGCGAAATTCTCGAAGCTGCGCCCGATCGCCCGCTGGGATATTGACGTTGAGCAATGTGCCCGCAGGCAGTCCCGCGTGAAGCACATAAGCCGCAAGCTCCGTGACGAACTCGGCGGCGGCCGCGAAATCGTAGGGGGGAGAGGCAGCAAGGGAGGCGGCGATCGCCTTGACCCCGAGCAGAGTAGCCTCGATCGCGGCGGAGACGGTGCCGGAGTAAGTTATGTCGTCACCTAGATTCGCGCCGCAGTTTATGCCCGACACGACGAGGTCGGGGCGGCTTGGCAATATGCCGCAGATCGCCAGGTTGACGCAGTCGGTGGGGGTGCCGTCCACGGCGAAGAACCGCGGTGCCACCTCCTCCACCCGAAGCGGCCGATGCAGCGTAAGAGAGTGGCTCGCTGCGCTTTGCTCGCGGTCCGGGGCGACCACGTACACGTCCCCAAGGCGTTTGAGGGAGCGCACCAGACTGCTTAGCCCCTCCGAGCGCACCCCGTCATCGTTAGTGGCCAAGATCATCATGCTCGAAGCCCAGTCCTACATCTCAGCAGCAGGGGGTCAACCCGCAGGGCCCCTCGGCCCCGCGAGCTGACCCCGAGCGGAAGGAATGGTCGGGGCGACCGGATTTGAACCGGTGACCACACGCACCCCAAGCGTGTGCGCTACCAGGCTGCGCCACGCCCCGCATCCGACTCGTTTGTATTACAGCGAAGCTGCCCAGTGCAAGGGGGCAGACTGGCGCTGCAACACCACTTCGAAGCGCCACCAAAAGCGACACCGAAGTCACTCGAAGCGTCACTTTTTTGCCCATGGCCTCGAGCCCTCGGAAAGTTTTCCCCATCCTGATCGGGCGCTTTACCGCCCTTGCGGGCGCAGCTTGGCTGGCGCGCTAATTGCAGCCCTGCCGCGCCAAATGTCCAAGGACGCACCAGAGGCTGAAGGCCATCCGCAGCCTGGGCTTCCAAGAAGCCTCGCCGAGCTTCTCACCCCCGAGAGCATTCTTCCCGAGCAGTTTTTCAGCGGCCCGCGCAAGGACGCGGACTCTTCTCCCGAGCGAGCCCTAATGCTTGCGGTCCTAGAAGACGGTATTCGCTGCTTTCAGCAATTCATGCATACCCAGAGCGTACGCCGGCGTATGCTCGCCCGGCAGGCGGAGCGTTGGATCAGAAGGCGCGACGACGATTGGCCCTTCTCCTTCGACAACGTCTGCGGGACCCTGGGGATCGATTCGAGCAACCTGCGAAGGGCTCTCTTGCGCATGAAATACGAGTGCCTCACCGGTAACCCCAAGCTGCCGGGAAAATCCAACGCAAGGAGACGCGGCCGCCAGCCGACTCGAGTCATGGCAACCGGCGAGGGAATCCAAGAGAAGCGGGTCCAGCGGGCACCGGCCACCGCGGCCCGGCCGGCGAAGGTGGGCCGCTAGCTAGCGGCGCATCGCGGGCACGCCGTCTGCGTCGAGGTCCGCGCTTGGCTGCTCGAGCAGCTTGATAATGTCCGTCAAGTCCTTTCGGATCTTGCCAATCAACGCACGTGCCGCCTTCATGGTGAGCGGCTTAGGTGGGGGCGATTCGGGGGGATTGGCCTCTGGTTTCTGGCCGTTTCGCTGAAGCTCTCTCAGCCTTTTCCTTGCTCCCTCTATGGTGTAACGCTCGGCGTAGAGCAGCCGCTTTATCTCGATGAGAAGCTCTACATCCCTTCTGCGATACAGCCTGTGGCGCGATTTGGTTTTGGTCGGCCGAAGCGCCGGGATCTCGCTCTCCCAATATCTCAGCACGTAAGGCTTTACACCGACCAGCTTCGCTACTTCGCCGATCCGGAAGTAGAGTTTTTCCGGGATCTCAACCTTTTTTGCTGGCCCGGCCACCGTCCCCCGTCTTGCCTGCGCTCCGCCCGCCTTCTTAGCTTGGATTTATGGCCTTTTTCAAGACTTGACTCGCCTTGAAGCTCAAAACCCTCCTGCCGCTTATGATGATTTCGTCACCCGTCTGAGGGTTGCGCCCTTTGCGGGGCCGCTTCTCGTTTACCACGAAATTACCGAAGCCCGATATCTTCACCTTCTCGCCATGCTCCAGTCGCTTCTTCATGACCTCGAAGATCGACTCCACGACCTCCGACGCCTCCTTTTTCGAAAACCCTACCCTTTCGTAAATTTTCTCCACGATATCGGCCTTGGTCACAGCTACCTCCGCTGGTGAGGCGATTGCGTCCCTATGCCCGGACCGCTATTCCGAACCTTTCCGTGATCTTCTTCACCACCTGTTCGTGAACCTCGTTCACTTCTTGGTCCGTCAGGGTTCGCTCCCGCGCCCGGTAAGCTATGCTATATGTGAGACTCCTGAATCCCTCGGCGATCTGCGCTCCGCGATATTGATCGAAAATTTCGACCCCCTCTATCAGCTCGTTGCCGAGCGCCTCGATGGCACTCGTGATCTCTCCCGCCTGTAACCCCTCCGGCACCACCAGCGACAGGTCGCGCCGCACGCTGGGAAAGCGCGGCAGCGGTTGAAAGATCGAGCGCGGGGGAGCATAGTCAACGATGGCCTGCAAGTCAAGCTCGAAGAGGAACGGCTCCATCGACAGTCCCAGATCTTCCTGGATTCTGGGATGAAGCGCGCCCACGATGCCGATGACTCGAGAGTCCGTGCGGGCCTGGGCCGCTTTGCCCGGATGCAAAAACTGCACGGGAGCCGCTTCCCATTCGATCCCGCGCATTCGTACCCTCTCGATCGCGCTCTCCACCACTCCCTTGGCATGGGAAAAGTCGTTGCGCTCGCCCTGCGTACCGATTCCCCGCACCGGCCTGCGCCCGCAGAGAACGCCGGCCAGAAGCCGCCTCTCGGAGCAACCTCCGCTGGACTCCACCCAGTATATTTTACCGATAGAAAAAGCCGAGACCCCAGCTGCCCCATTGTAAAGGTTGTGTCTCAGCGCCCGGAGCAAGCCCGGAAGAAGACTTTGCCTGAGTTCCCCTTGCTCGCGAGAAAGGGGGTTCAAGAGACGAACCGGAGCTCCATCGCCTCGCAAGATCCAGCAGGGGAAAGAGGCGTTGTCCTCGGCCGAGACAAAAGGGGGAACGATCATCTCCGTAAGTCCTTGACCCAGAAGCAGGGTGCGCAGGCTACGCTCGACCAGGCGCGCATGGGGAGGCGCCTCCGGAGCGATGTCGGTGCGGGGTAAAGCCGCGGGGACGCAGTCGTACCCCTTGAGCCTCGCCACCTCCTCGATCAGATCGACCTCCTGCGCCAGATCGAAGCGGTGCGACGGTGCGGTTACGATAAGCTCCCCCTTGCGGCCGCGCCTCACCTTGGCGCCCAGGGACCTCAGCCGGCGCGAGATCTCGCCCGAGCTCGTCTTTAACCCCAGAAGCCTTCCCACCGCTGCCACTTCGAGTCGAATAACCGGCGGACTGCGCCTCGCCCCTCGCGCCTCGGCAACCCCCCGACAGACATCCCCGCCAGCCAACTGCTGAACCAAGGCCGCAGCTCGATCCAAAGCGGCAAGGACTCCCTGGGGATCGACGCCCCGCTCGAAGCGATACGACGACTCGCTGCTTATGCCGAGCCTTCGGCGGGTGGCGCGCACGGTCGATGGGACAAAAAAGGCGCTCTCCAAGAGCACGTCGCGGGTAGATTCGCCAATTTCGGAGTTCTCACCGCCCATGATGCCCGCAAGCGCGATGGGCCGGCTCCTGTCACAGATTACCAAATCTTCGGGCGCGAGCACGCGCTCGATCCCGTCAAGCGTGCGAAAACGCTCCTCCCTCGAGGCCCTGCGCACGACGATCTGCGCTCCTTCGACCCGCTCGAGATCGAAGGCGTGAAGGGGCTGTCCTCGCTCCAGCATCACGAAATTGGTCGCGTCGACGACGTTGTTTATCGCCCGTATGCCTGCCACCTCGAGCTCGCGCCTGAGCCAAAAGGGGGATGGCCCCACCCGGACGCCGCGGACGATTCGCGCCGCGTATCTTCCGCACAAATCCGGCGCCTGGATCTCGACTCTCACCTGGTCCCGCGTACGACTCTTGCCCTCCGCGGGGAGGGGAAAGGAAAGGTCGAGTTTACCACCCGTTAGCGCCGCGACTTCTCTCGCCACGCCCACCACACTCAAGCAGTCCCCGCGATTGGGTGTCGCGCTTACCTCCAACACCCATCCCCCGACACCCAGGGCCGACGCCAGTGGCGTTCCCGGCCGCACCGTGCGGGGAAGCGTAAGAAGGCGCGAGCCGTCCGGACCGAGCCCGAGCTCGGCTTCGGAACAGAGAACCCCGACCGACTCGATCCCGCGTATGCGCGTCGGCTCGACGAGCCTCCCGTCCGCCAGCCGGCTTCCCGGTGGGGCATAAGCTACTATCTCGCCAGCCTGGACATTCGGCGCACCGCAGACCACGCTTACGCTGCGCCCGCGACCGACGGTAACTTGGCAGACGACCAGCCGTTCGGCTCCGGGGTGATCGCTCACGCCATCTATGCGTGCCGCAATGGCGCTGCGCACCGGCTGGGGGGGCTCCTCCTCGAATGCCTCGACCTCCAGTCCCGCCATCGTCAAACGGTAGGCAAGATCGCGGGGAGGCAATCGGCAATCCACTATTCGCTTGAGCCAGGATAGCCCTATGCGCACGTCTCAATCCCTGCTGGAGGCAAGCCGCCTGGGCCTAAAATTGCCGCAGGAAACGCAAGTCGTTCTCGAAAAAGAGTCTGATGTCGCTGATTCCATAGCGCAGCATCGCCAGCCGCTCTATGCCGAGCCCGAAAGCGAAGCCACGGAACTTCCTCGGATCGTACCCCACGAAACGAAATACCGCCGGGTTGATCATACCGGCCCCCAAGACCTCGAGCCAGCCGCTTCCCCGGCACACCCTACACCCCTCGGCCCCTGCGGGCCGCCCAGCGCTTTCGCACAGAACGCACCCGATGTCCACCTCGGCGCTCGGCTCCGTGAACGGGAAAAAGCTCGGCCGAAAGCGCACGGCGGTCTTGGGTCCGAACATGCGGCGAAGAAAGAGGGAGAGTGTTCCCTTGAGCTGCGCAAACGTCACTTCCCGATCCACGAGAAACCCTTCTATCTGGTGAAACATCGGAGAATGGGTCACGTCGTCATCGTGTCGGTAAACGGGGCCGGGGGCGACGATCGCAAGAGGGGGTTTGCGCGCCTCCATGACCCTGATCTGCACGGGTGAAGTGTGGGTGCGAAGCACCAGCTCCTCCGACACGAAGAAGGTGTCCTGCATGTCGCGCGCCGGATGGTCTTTGGGAATGTTGAGAGCCTCGAAATTGTGGTAGTCATCCTCGATTTCCGGCCCCTCGGCCACACTGAAACCGAGGCTCGCGAAAACCTCGAGCGCTTCCTCCGTCACCTGCGTCACCGGATGGGAACGGCCGGGAATGGTGCAAGAGCCGGGCAAGGTAACATCGACCTTTTCCGAAGCCAACCGCGCGGCGGTCTCGCGCTGGCGCGCCCGCTCGAGCAGCTCGGCAAGCAGTCGCTCCAACTCCTCCTTGGCTTGGTTGACGATTCGCCCGATCTCGGGCCGCTCCTCGGGCGCAACCGAGCCCAGGCTGCGCACCAACGCGGTGAGCCGCCCCTTGCGGCCCAAGAACGTAACCCGGACGGACTCGATCTCCGCTTGGGTGCGACAGGACTCGAGCGCCTGGCGCGCCTCCCGGTAAAGCCCTTCCACTTCTCGTTTCATGTCGCTGGCGGGATGAGCGGCCACCAGGTTCCTCACACGGCCCCCGCGCACTTACGCCGCGCGGGCAATCTCGACGAGCTGAGAAAAGGCCTGAGGGTCGCGCAGTGCAAGCTCCGCCAGAATCTTGCGGTCGAGCTCGACGCCCGCTTCTTTGAGCCCGTGGATGAATCGGTTGTACGCTAAGCCATGTTTTCTGGCCGCAGCACCGATCCTCACGATCCAAAGGCTTCGCATATCGCGCTTGCGTGCCCGCCGGTCCCTGTACGCGTAGGTGAGCCCCTTCTCGACCGTTTCGCGGGCCTGGCGGTACTGGCGGCGCCGGCCCCCGACGTTGCCTTTGGCGAGCTTCATTATCTTCTTGCGCCGCCGCCGCGCCTTGAATCCTCTCTTCACCCTTGGCATCTGACTGACCCTCCAAAATTCGCCTGAAATCCTCTTTCTCAGAGGTAGGGAACCAATCGCTCGATCCGCCTGCGGTCGGAACTCGTCACCGTGCTTGCCCGCCTCAGGTTGCGTTTGCGCTTGCGGGGTTTGCTCGAAAGAATATGGCGCGCGTAGGCCTTCCGCCGCACTATCTTCCCCTTTGCAGTTCTCTTAAGCCGCTTGGCGGCTCCCCGATTGGTTTTCATTTTGGGCACAATTACACCTCCTCGAGAAAAAGCCCTAAGCGCGCTTGCGGGTCCAGCCCCGCCCCGAGCGTGGGCAAGAAAGCTCTTATAGCGGCTTTTGCGCCCCCTTGCCACCCACCACCGAAGGCCCGGGGGTGCGCCCGGCGGGGGCGCTCAGCCTGCGCGAGAGGCCTGCGATTTACGGTAGCGAGTCTTTGGATGCCGCTACCTCGGCGTTACCAGCATCGACATGTAGCGGCCCTCGAGCTTGGGCTCGCTTTCCAGGGTACCTATGTCTTGCACCTTTTCGGCCACCCGACGCAGCATCTGAGTGCCGAGTTCGGGGTGCGTGATCTGACGGCCACGGAAGAACACCGACACTCGCACGCGTTGCCCCTTTTCGAGAAAGCGCCGAATGTGCTCCACCTTGAAGGCGACATCGTGGTCGCCGCTCAAAGACCCGAGCTTTACGTCCTTCAAGGTAACGGCGGCATGCCTCCTTTTCCCCTCCTGGGCCTTTTTTCTCGACTCCTGCGCTCGCTTCTTCTGGATGTACAGGTACTTCCCGTAATCCATGAGCCGGCATACGGGCGGATTGGCTGCGGCTGCGACCTCCACCAGGTCGAGATCGCGCCCGTCGGCCAGCGCAAGCGCCTCCGCCAGTGGCATGATCCCCAGCGCCTTGCCGTCCTCGTCGATCACCCGCACCTCGCGGGCGCGAATCTGATTGTTGATCCTCGCAGTCGGTTCCTTCGCTATTGGACACCTCCTTGGCCAAAGTTTGCCTCGGCCGCCACTTCCCTCAGGAATTCCGCGAGCGGCACGGGCGGCTTGGGCTTCCCTCGATGCGGACGCGCCGCAACCGTTCTGGATTCCACCTCCTTGTCGCCCAGGACCAAGACATAGGGGACCTTCTGAAGCTCCGCCTCGCGTATCTTGTAGCCGAGCTTGTCGCTGCGCTCGTCCAGCGCCGCGCGAATCCCCTCTCTCCTGAGGGCGGCTAGCACCTCGCGCGCGTAAGGCAGTTGCTTGTCCGTCACCGTGACGATTCTCACTTGCTCGGGCGCGAGGAAAAACGGAAGTGCTCCGGCCGTATGCTCGAGCAGAATACCCATGAACCGCTCGATCGATCCCAACAGCGCCCGGTGGATCATGACCGGCCGCCGCCGGTTTCCCTCGCTATCGATGTAATGGAGATCGAAGCGCTCGGGCATAGAAAAATCGAGCTGGATGGTGCCGAGCTGCCACTCCCGCTTCATCGCGTCGAGAACGCAAAAGTCTATCTTGGGGCCATAGAATGCCCCCTCCCCTTCCTGCAAAGCGAAGGCGATCTGTTTGCGCTCTAGCCCGCGCATCAGGGCCGCCTCCGCTCGCTCCCAGACCTGCCGGCTTCCGATTGCCTGCTCGGGCTGCGTGCTCAAATAGGTGCGAATTTCGCGGAAGCCGAAGAGCCGGTACACCTCGAACAGCATCTCCATGACCGACACGATCTCGTCTTCCACTTGATCGGTGGTGCAAAATATGTGCGCGTCATCCTGAGAAAAGGAGCGCACGCGGGTGAGTCCCGCCACGACCCCCGAGCGCTCGAAGCGGTGCAACCGCCCGAAATCGGCGTACCGCAGCGGCAGATCCCGGTAGGAGTGAAGCTTCTCCGAGAACATCAGGCAATGCGCCGGGCAGTTCATCGGCTTCACCGCAAGCTCCCGGTCCTCGGCGCGCGCGAAATACATGTTTTCCCGGTAGTGGTCGTAATGCCCCGAGCGACGCCACAGATCGACGTCGAGGATCTGGGGCGTTATCACTTCCTGGTATCCAAAGCGAGTGTAGAGCCGGCGCATAAGCTCTACCAAAGTATTGTAAACAATAGCCCCCCGGGGATGGAAGAAGGGCGAGGCCGGGGCTTGGGGATGGAAGCTAAAAAGGTCGAGATCCTTTCCCAGGCGCCTGTGGTCGCGCTTCTTCGCCTCTTCCAGGAGCGCGAGGTACTCCTCGAGCTCGTGCTGGTCGAAGAACGCGGTCCCGTAGATGCGCTGAAGGCGCGCGTTCTTTTCGTCGCCGCGCCAGTACGCGCCGGCGGTGCGCAAGAGCTTGAACGCTTTGATCCTTCCGGTCGACGGCAGATGGGGACCGCGGCAAAGATCGACGAACTCCCCCTGCCGGTAGAGCGACACCCGATCTTCGTCCAATCCCTCGATGATTTCCACCTTGAACCGCTGGCCCAGCCGCGAAAAGAGGGCCGCAGCCTCGCTTCGCGACATCTCCTCGCGACTGATGGCCAAATCGGCCCGCGCGATCTTCCCCATCGTCCGCTCGATCGCTTCCAGATCCTCGGCCGTAAAAGGACGCGAATATTCGAAGTCGTAATAAAACCCATCCTCGACGGTGGGACCGATAGTCACCTGAACGTCTGCGAAAAGACGCATAACCGCTTGAGCCATGAGGTGGGCGGTCGAGTGGCGAAGGATCTCGAGCCCTTCGGGCGAGTCCTCGAAAATTGGCTCCACCACGTCCCCTTCGCCGAGCGTCGAGGAAAGGTCGGCCAGGCGCTGCCCGATTCTTACCGCGACGGCGCGTCGTGCGGCCTCGGCGTCGAGCAGGGACAAGGCTTGCGCCGCGGTCGTGCCGGCCGCAACCTTCTCGGGCTTGCCCCCCTTCAGGCGGACCTCTACTTTGGCCATCGCTTGGGGGGGAGAAAAGGAAAGGGTATCCACAACCGGAAAGGGCGTCCTAGTGGGCTCACAAAAGGCCGCCGGAAATCGACTGGGGAGCCGCGTTCAAGGCGGTTTCGCACATCGTCATTCAGCCAGCCGGAAAAATCCCCTTAGCCATAGGCACGGGCGGGATTGAACCGCCGGCCTCTTCCGCGTCAAGGAAGCGCTCTCCCACTGAGCTACGTGCCTCCAGAAGCCCAACACCGCGATTTTCCTATCAACCCCCCTTTTGCCTGTCAAGCAGGAAGATCGTAAGGGCGGCCGGCTCGCGGGCTCGTTGCCGCCCGGTTGATTGTGTCCGACCGCTGGCTTACTCTGGACAGTGCCAAGCGCGCAAAAACGCGTAGTACAGCGACGAAGGAAGGCGCAAGGCAAGGGCATTATGCAAGAGGTTGCCGCTTTGGCGGAGCAGCTCAGGGAGCGTTTCAGCCGGCTAGGGGAGCTCGAAGAGTACGATAGGGAGCGGTGCGCCGAGCTGGTCGTTCAAATCGAGGCCATAAGGCGTCTCAAGCGCGAGCGCAACGCTGTCCTGCTGGCCCATAATTACCAGCGGCCGGAGATCTTCGAGGTCGCAGATTTCGTAGGCGACTCCTTCGAGCTCGCCCGGCAGGCAGCTACGGTGGACGCTCCGATCATAGTTTTTTGCGGGGTCCATTTCATGGCCGAGACGGCCAAGATCCTCAACCCCCAAAAGACCGTGCTCCTGCCCGACACCGGCGCGGGCTGCTCCCTGGCCGAGAGCGTGACGGCAGAGAGTCTGGCCGCCCGGGCCGCGCAGCTGAGGGAACTCTATCCCGATCTCCAGGTCGTCTCTTACGTCAACACCACCGCCGACGTCAAGGCGCAATCCGACGTCTGCTGCACGTCATCGAACGCGGTGCGAATCGTCGAGTCGCTTCCCGGCCAGCACATTCTCTTCGTCCCCGATCGCAATCTCGCCGCCTACGTTCAGTCCAAGACGAGCAAGACGATCATCCCCTGGGACGGCGATTGTTACGTGCACCAGCAGATCGAGCCGGCGCAGATAGAAGCGATAAAGCGGAGCCTGCCCGATATCGAGGTTCTGGTGCACCCGGAGTGCAGAAGCGACGTGATCGCGCTCGCCGATGGGGTTTTGAGCACCAGTGCGATGATCCAGCATGCCCGAAGAAGCAGGGCCAGTCGCTTTCTCGTGGTCACCGAATGCGGCCTGTCGGATCGGTTGCGGATAGAGCTTCCCGAGAAGAAGTTCCTCAAAGCCTGCAAGCTCTGCCAATACATGAAGATGATCACCATCGAGCAGGCGCGCCGCGCCCTGGAAGAAATGCAATACGAGATCCGGTTGCCCGAGGAGATCCGCCGGCCGGCCGAGCGCGCACTCAGGCGCATGCTCGAGTTCAACTGAGGGCTGGGGCGGGCGGTTTGGCAAGGCCGGCTCGTTGTTGCCGCGGAGGAGCTTGCGCCCTCGCAGCCGTGGCGTGTGTGGCCCTTCTGCTCTCGCTCGCAGGGCCAGGCGCGCAAGCGCGAAAGAAGGCCGAGGCGGAGCCTGCGACGCAGGGACGCGAGACTTACTCGGTTTTGTTTACCGTGCAAATCGATCGCGATCACAACTCCATTGCCCGCGTCCGCTGGGACCTGAGCGGCATCGACGAGATAGGTTACATGCGGCTTAAGCTCGAGGGCGACCGCTACCGCTCCTTTTCGGGTACGGGAAGCTTCGAGCGCAGGGGGGAGGAGCTTGTCTGGACGCCGCGCGCCCCCTATGCTCACCTCGCCTACAGCGTCTCGATCGATCATCGCAGGGCCGAGGGCAAGGGCTTCGATAGCTACGCATCCGAGGACTGGATTCTCACGCGCACGGACGACCTATTTCCCGACGTCACCGTCGATCTGCGAAGGGAGATCGAGCCAAACCCGGAGGCCCGGGCTCGGCTCGCCTTCAAGCTGCCCGAGGGATGGCGCGCCCTGAGCCCATTGCCATTCGAAAAGAAGAGCGGGGCGTTCATCGTGGAGATGCCGCAGAAGTATTTCGACCGGCCCTGGGGCTGGCTCTTGCTCGGGCGGGTCGCGGTATCCTCCGCCACCATCGAAGGCTGTCGGGTAACCGTGGGGACCGTGCCCGGGGTCAAACTAAAACCCGAACGGGTGCTGCGCCTCGTCCGCGGTGCCCTTCCGATAATGCGCAGGCTGTTCCGTACCGTCCCGCCGAAGATCCTGATTGTAAGCGGTCCGGACCCGATGTGGCGAGGCGGCCTGAGCGGCGAGTCTTCCTTCTTTCTCCACGGAGACCGGCCGCTTCGAACCCCGGACAAGACGAGCCCCGTGTTGCACGAACTCTTCCACGTTCTTGCACCATTTAGGCCGGCGCCCGACGGCCACTGGGTGACCGAGGGCCTGGCGGAATACTACTCGCTCGAGATCCAGCGGCGTCTGGGCAGGCTGACACCCGAGGGTTTCGCCCGGGGCCTTTCGCGCCTGCGCCAGTACGGCCGTTGGAACGTCGACATCACCAAGGCACACGACCTCGCCGTAACGAATAACAGCGCTCCCCTGTTGATGTATGCGCTCGACGAAAAGGTACGCTCGCTCACCAAGGGGGAAAGAAGCCTGGATGACGCAGTCGTTTATCTGGCCAGCCAGGGCGGCCGAGTAGCCACGGCGGACTTTCTTCGGGCGCTCAATCGCACGGCGGGCAAGAATCTGGCGGAATTTTTTACCAGACATGTCTTTCGCGGAAAGCCGCCGCCGGACTTGGAGCCGATCGCAGCCGCCTCGAGTAGGAAGAGCGCGAAGCGCTGATTCCCACAGCGCTCGGCACGGATCGGCTAGCAGAAGTTGTGCGATGCTGGAAGGAAGGGGCCCACGTCTATGGGGTGGAAGCGCAGGGCGCGGATGTGAATGACCCCGTCTTGTTTCTGTAGCTTTCCCTCGATCGCCAGAAGTGACGAGTTCACCAGAAGGGCTCGGTTTGCCGTGAACAGTGCGGGGGTTACAACCGCGTTGGCGGTTCCGGTTTCGTCTTCCAAGGTGAGAAAGAAAAACCCCTTGGCGGTACCTGGCCTCTGGCGTGTTATCACGTGTCCGGCAACCTTGAGTCGCAGGCCATTAGGAAAGGACTCCAACTCATTGCATTTCACGACCCCCATCGCGGAGAGCTTCTCTCGCAAGTGGGCGCATATGTGCTCCGCGGTGGTAAGGCCGCTTTCCCGGTAGTCGGCCAGCGTCTCTTCGATCGGCTCCATCGGGGGAAGGGTAGCGGGGGGCGTTGCGGCGGGCTTTACGCCGGCCAAGAGGCTTTGCGGATCCTGCACGATTGCCGCCACCTGCCAGAGAGCCTCTCGGCGCCGCAAGCCGAAGGAGGCAAAAGCCCCCAAGTGCGCCAAGGCGTCGATCTCGTTCCGCTTCAACTGGGTACGCCTCGAAAAGTCCGCAAGATCGCTGAAGGGAGCCCGGTCGCGCTCCGATTCTATTCGCTCGCCTGCCTCCCGCCTCAACCCCCATACGTACTTGAGCCCGATTCGCACGGCCTTCTCGCCTTGACCGCGAGGCTCTATCGTACAGCGCCAGCGGGAATGACTCACGTCGATCGGCAGAAATGCCACCCCATGCCTCTGCCCGTCTTTGACCAGCGTCGCCGGATGGTAGAAGCCGAGGGGCCAGTTATTCAGCATGGCGCAGTAAAAAGCTTGGGGGTGGTGGGCCTTCAGGTAAGCGGAGGCGTAGGCGATCAGGGCGAAACTGGCCGCATGGCTTTCGGGAAATCCATAGAGAGCGAACGATGTGATACTCTTTACAATGTCATCGGCCGCTTTTCCGGTTATTCCTCTGTTCGCCATCCCGGCGCGAAGCTTGACCTCGATCTGCTTCATGCGCTCGAGCGAGCGCTTCATCCCCATGGCACGGCGCAACTCCTCCGCCTCGCCGCCGCTAAAACCGGCCGCAGCCATGGCCATGCGCAAAAGCTGCTCCTGAAAGAGCGGCACTCCGAGGGTGCGCTTCAAGATCGGTTCGAGGCAGGGGTGGGGATAGGTGACCCGCTCCCTTCCCGCTCTGCGGTTCAAGTAGGGATGGACCATCTCCCCTACGATCGGCCCCGGACGCACGATCGCCACTTCCACCACGAGGTCGTAAAAAGTTCTAGGCTTCATCCGGGGCAAAATGGCCATTTGCGCCCTGCTCTCTACTTGGAAGACACCGATGGTGTCGGCGCGCCCGAGCATTTCGTAAACCTTCGGGTCGTCTTGCGGCAAATGGGCCATGTCGAGATCCATGCCGTCGCACTCCTTGATCAGCGGAAAGGCTTCCTGCAAAACCGCCATCATACCGAGACCTAGGAGATCGACCTTGATGATGCCTAGATCGGCGAGGTCGTCCTTGTCCCACTGTACCACCACCCGCCCGGGCATGGAGGCCGGCTCGAGCGGGACCACCTCGTCCAGCCGTCCCGCACCTATTACCATGCCACCGGTGTGTTGCCCCAGGTGGCGGGGAAGATGTCTCATGCGCTCGGCCAGCTCCACGAGAAGCTTTACCCGCGGCGCTTCGGTATCTATTCCCCCCAGGCGCAACTGCTCCTCGAGCCCGTCCCGCTCGTCCTGGTAGCCATGGGAGCGAAGGAGCTTGGCTACCCTGTCTACCTGCGCGAGAGAAAACCCCAGGGCCTTGCCCGCCTCTCTCACCGCGCTTCGACTGCGGTAACTGATGACATTGGCGGTCATAGCCGCTCCCCGCCCATGCGGCCCACCGTAGCGGTGGTACACGTATTGGATCACCCGCTCGCGCTCCTCTCCGCTCGGCAGATCCAGATCTATGTCGGGCCACTCGCCTCGCTCTTCGGAAAGAAAGCGCTCAAAGAGAAGATTCATTCCTACCGCGTCCACCGCCGTTATGCCGAGCGAGTAGCATACGGCGCTGTTGGCGGCGGAGCCCCGCCCCTGGGCCATGATGCCGTGGCGGCGGCAAAACTGAACGATGTCCCAGACGATGAGAAAGTAGCCCGCCAGGTTGAGCTTGGCGATGACGCCAAGCTCATGCTCTAGCTGGCGACGCACCCGATCGTCGATGGCGCCGTAGCGCTCTCGGGCGCCGGCGTAGGTAAGGAAGCGCAAATACCCATCCGGCGTCTCGCCCGCAGGGAGCGGATAATCGGGAAAGCGGTAGTCGAGGTCGTGAAGGGAGAAGCTCAAGCGGCTTGCGATCTCTGCGCTGTTGGAGACGGCGGAGGGAAGATCGCAGAAGAGCTTTTCCATCTGGCGTTTTGGCTTCAGGTACCTCTCGCTGTTGGCCTCGAGCGTCCGGCCGGCGGCATCGAGAGTGGTCTTGAGGCGTATGGCGGTAAGGAGATCCAAAAGAGGCCGATCGGCACGGCAGGCGTAGCGAACATCGTTGGTGGCCACGAGAGGCTTCTTGGTTTTTTCAGCCAACGCGATCAGAGCGCGGTTTAGGCGCTCCTCCCTTTCGTCAAAATGGCGCCCGATCTCGATATAAATCCTGCCCTCGAATATCGAGGCCAAGCGTCCAAGCTCCCGGCACGCCCCTTCCAGGTCCCCCGGGTGGCCAGGCCGGGGAAGATAGGGAGAAAGGGGACTAGCCTTTGCGCCCACCAAACAAAGGAGGCCGCGGGAGCATTCCTCCACTTCCTCCCATAGACTCTCGCAGGTGCCTTTGGGGGAGCGGAGCTGGCCGGCGGTTATGAGACGACAGAGATTTTTGTACCCCTGCCGGTTCTCCACCAAGAGGTATAAACGCCCGCCGCCTCGAAGCCCCACGTCCGCGCCGACGATGGGATGCACTCCAGCCTCCTTGGCCGCACGGTAGAATCTCGGCGCGCCGTAGAGTCCATCGCGGTCCCCCAGCGCAAGGGCCGGGTAGTCGAGAGCGGCGGCCCGTTCCACCAGATCTTCCGGCGCCGAGGCGCCCCGCAGGAAGCTAAAGGCGCTGGCGCATCTAAGCTCTACGTAAGCCATGAGCCTCTACCTCTCCCCCCTCGCCTGCTCAGTCGTAGGTACCGTCGATGAACCAGTTCTGGCTCGCCAGATCGCGGTAGATCCGGTAGATGCCCCCGTCACTTACCTCGAGATCGAAATACTCCCGAGAAAAACTCCCCTCTCTCCACCACTCTCCCTCCACCCGCCAGGGTCCAGCGGTATTCACGACCCTACCTCCGAAACCCCGCCCGCGCACGAAAACGGGCCACCCGCGATCGCAAAAGACCTCTACCGGAGCCGGCGGCCGGATGGCGCGAAGGGCAAGGTGGCTTAGCTCCTCAACGCAAGACGCATCCAAGCCTTCTGCGCTTCTTTTCCTGGCGGGCGGGAAGCAATCGAGCCTAAAATCGCCCGGCCGATAGCTATCCAGGGGATAAGGGCTGCCTACCCCATTCACTCCGCAGGCCGCAACCAATTTGGCTACCGTCGCCGCGAGCTTGCGGGGAGAAGGTCTCGCGGGAGAGAACATGTCGAGCTCTACCGGCCGCGGTCGCGCGGGGCGGATCGTGACTTGTACGCGCTCGACCGGCGCCGATGGCGGCTTGCGCTCCAGCTCCACACGCAAGAGGGCCAGGAGCGCTTTCACCTCGTCCGTGGGAGATACCACGCCGATGGTGCGCTCCTCCGTCTCGCCTCGCGCCATGCCGGCCAGCCAGAGAGAAACCCGCAAGCTTCCCGCTGTCAAGCCTTGAAGCTTAACTCTCGCCACCAGCCGCTCGAGCAGGGCACGAAGGACGAAGAGGAGAGGCTCCATGTTGTCAACCGGGTATTCTAGCTCCGTCGCCTCGACAAACTCCCTAGCCGGAGCGGATGGGCAGAGCAAAGCGGTGTCCTCCCCTCTGGCGCGGCGTACCAGCTCCCATCCAGGTTTCCCCAATCGCGTTACCACCTGGTCCGCGGGAAGCGATACCAGTTGCCCGATCGTCCTTATGCCCCAGCGATCGAGGGAGAGAGCCACTTCGTGGCTCGGCTCCAGAAGATCGATCGGGAGCGAGGCCATGAAACTAGCTTCCTCGCCCGCCGGGACCGCCAAAGCCTCCGAGACCGATGCGGCAAGCCGGGCTACGACCTTGGAGCTGCCGACCCCGACCCTCAGGGTAAGCCCAACCTTTTGCCCTTGCGCGGAAACCGCCGCCATGAGCCGCTCTTCGCTTCCGTACATGGCCGTACTGCCGCTAGCCTCCAGGAAAACCACCCCAAAACCCGCATTTTCCACGCACGAAGAGAAGGAGTGGGCTAGATCCAAAAGCGCGTTTTCCGCCCCTAGCAAATTATCCGCACACAGAGGACGAACCACCACGCGGGAGCAAACAGCCTGTGCTTGGGTGGCGCTGAGGCCGGTACACAAGCCTAGCCTGCGCGCCTCGGCCGATACGGAAATGACCTCGGCTCGCGGTCCCACTCCCTCCGTGATCACTACGGGCCGGCCGCGAAGCTCGGGCTCGACTCGGTAAAGAGCCGCCAGGGGGAATTCATCCACGGCGATACAAGCGATGCGCCTTTTCTGTCGCATGTTGCAGGCCTCATCCGCCCTGGGCGGCCTTGGGTCCTTCCCACCCGGCTTCCCCCTTCCCTCCGCCGCCTACTCCTGGCACCTCGCAGGCAATAAGCGGCATTCCCTCAGAGGTAAAATAGACCACCGTGCTCTCGCCCGCAGGCCCCACCCTGCTTCGCCTGACCCGCACCTCGACGACAAGCCCACAGAAGAGGGTCGCCAAACAGGGGTGCTTTTTCGCTACGGGGGAGTTCCAACGAGTCTCGATCCGGCGCAGGCTAAGGCTCAGAAAAGCCGACGGCCCGGCAAGCGGTGTCGAGGAGAGAAGAAGCAGGGCGCTAGCGGAGTGCTCTGCGCGTTTGGCAAGCCTAAGCCATGCGCTCGATGCGATTCCCCGCATCGAGGTCGATCCCACATCGAGCACGACCAGCGCAAAACCCCCGCCCGCGAGGACCTCCTCTGTACAGTGCAACCCACAACGCAAGTTGCCGGGAGAGGCTAAAAGCAACCGAGAAAGCTCGATGCCGATCGCTTCGGCAGAAGAAGCATCGAAGTTATTGCCGCAATCGATCACTGCCCCTAGCTCTCCCGCACGCGTGGCCGAAGCCAGAAACCGCCAGGCAAGCGACGTCCTGCCGGAAGATGGCGCCCCGGTGATTTCGTTTATGCGCCCCCGGACAAGGCCGCCCCGCAAGAGCGCATCCACCGCCTTTATGCCGCACCCGAGCCTAAGGGGCGAAAGCGGTGACAGACCAAGGCTCACGCCACAGGCTTTACCCACGCGTGTTAGCGCCAGCCTAGCGGCGCAGGCCAAAGGTTGCGCTCTTTCTTCCGGAGGTGCCATGGGGGCATATTTTCGCTTTTTCTTCGCCCCCGGTCAAGTGGCTGGCTCCGATTGGATACAAGCCGGATGATTTCTAGGCTCCAACCATTGCCTTCCCTGCCGGCATCCCCTGGCATCTTCTCTAGTGCGGCACTTCAGAATCACGCTACCCGATATGCCCCGCTCGCCCCACTATTTCCCAAATGCCTTTGCCGATCACCCTTTAGCCTCCTGGCTTTCCACAGGGGCCGCTCGTGACCTTACCGCCTCGCCTGTGGTTCGCGGTCCTAGCTTCCCTGGTTGGGGAGTTACAAGCGCTGGGCTCAAAGCTTTACGCCGTAGCGCTGCAAGCCGCCGATGTTTCGCAAGCGCCGCCAAGCCTGCGGCTTGAACTCGCTTTACTTTCGGATCCGCGGGCCGAGGCCGCAACGCTTGTCGGCCTGTTCTTTTCCACCCTCCCTCGCATGGCCAGCGAGTATCCTGAGGGATTACCGAACGGCGCTTCTCCCCTTACGCAGGCAATGGCGGCCTGCTTCGGCCCTGGTACCGCGCACCCACAATTTCGAGCCTCTTCGGCGGCCGAAGTCGCGCCTCGCCAGAAGAGTCACTGGGCAGGCTCAGCCGGGCAGCCGACTCCAATTCGTGACTGCGGCGTGCCCCGGACCTGGTGGGAAAGCCGGCGGCGAGCTTCTAGGCCCTCGTCACACTGCCGCTCGAGCCAATTTCACGGCACCGGGCCCTGTCGCCCGCCGCTTGCTCCTTGGAAAAGACTGCGGGGGACCGAGAAGCCGGCCCCCCGCCGATAAACCCAGTTCCGCTTGTCGCGCGCTCAGCGCATGTGAATGAGTGGTGCCACCGCAAGCAAAGCTTCGTCGGTCGGATCCGACGTGGCTCGCCCGTCGCCGGCCCCATGGCAGTTTCGGCACGCGAAATCGAACGGGATACCTGCGCCCGAAGCGTTGGCCACATGCCGGTTGTCGGTCGCATCGTCCGAGAAAAACGCCTCCGCCGATACGGTATTCACATCGATCTTGAAAATGTGGGCTCGGATGTCCCCGAACGAAAGCCCGTTCGGAAGGGTCGAGGAAACCGCTGACTTTACGATCCGCGGCATGTGGCAGTCCTCGCAGGCGACCTGGCGCATGGTAACGCGAACCGGCATGTCGGTGTGGCAGTCCACGCAGGAGCGCACCAACCCGTTGCCGGCCGTCTGCGTGCCGTCGAGTGTCGTCTGCTGGCGGTAGACCGTAGTCACGTGGGGATCGTGGCAGCTGTTGCACGTGAGATCCGCCCCGGCCCGTCAGCCTTGGCCGAGGTGATGATCTCGTCGTACTGCTCGTGATGTTCAATCAGGCTCCCGGAAGCGGCGATCCGGTGCTGCGCGTCGCGCGAGTGGCAATCACGGCAGGTATCGAAGCTGTCTTCGCGGACGATGAATTTCGCCTCCGGTTCGCTGTCCGCGGCCTCGCGCATCACGTTCACGTGCGCATCGCCCCGCCCATGGCAGGCCTCGCAGGCGATCCCGGTCTCGGCGAAAGTGCCGTCCATGCCGGGCAGGTCGTCCTGGCGCTTTCCGTCCTCGGCAAAAGGGACCCAGCCGGTCGTGTGGCAGCTCCCGCAGTCGTAAGGCTTAGTTGCCTGCCTCGCGTCCTTGTTGTATCTCCCGAAGGTCCGCGGCGCCAGGTTGTATTGGACGTCCGGGCCCTCCCAGATGAAACCCTCGGGGTTCATGAAGCGGGCCTTCCACTTGTAGCCGCCGATCACGTAGGAAACCTCGCTCCAATCGATCGCGGGACCCGCTCCCGTCTCGCGCGGCGGATTGGGAACCGTACCGAAAGGATAATCGGGCGGTCCCCCCAACACCTTGTTCAACTTCCACGCGTGCCCCGAAAGCTTCCAGGCGGCGTACTGATCCGGGTGGCAGATACCGCATACCGTCGAAGTAGCGTACTGGCCGGAGGGAATGACCGGTGCCTCGGCCGGAGGACTGAACCCGTCCCCTCCTCCCCCGCACCCTGCCAGAGCGACCGCCCCCAAAATCCAGATCAACCCGATCTCCTCAATCGACTTCATCATCCCGCACCTGCCGTATGATGGCGCCAGCCCCCGCAAAAGCGAAACTCCTTTTCGTTCTTCCTTTCCCAGGACGAGAAGCGGAATCAAGGGAGAAAGTTTTCGCACCGCTGAGGGATTTTACGCAGCTTGTATCTAACACCATCAATGCCTGAATGGCGCGTTGACTCGAAGCTCTCCGGTGGTATTAGTAGCTCAAGTAGCCCTGCGCAGGTAGGAAAGGCCAATCGCGTCGGCGCATGGCTTCGCGCTGCGCTTTGCGGGTTAAAGAGGGGCAAGATCGATCGCTGGCCAGAGGGGGTGTGGTATGGCGCGGATCGGTGTCTTCGTGCAGCGCGTGTGGTCGGCACTGCCTGCGCTCCTTTTCTTCTCGTTGGTCGGCGCGCGGGTTTCGGCTTGGGCCGAACCAATAGCCCAGGCGAGTCACGCGGGCAGCGAGGCTTGCCTGGCCTGCCATGGCGAGCAGGCAGAAGCGATGAAGGAAACGGCCATGGGGGCGATTCTTCTTCAGGCGCCGAGAAACTCGCTTGAGCAGCTCGGTTGCGAGTCGTGCCATGGCCCGGGAAGCGCACACGTCGAGTCGGGGGGCCAGTCTTTGGGCGGTATGCTGAGCTTTCGCGCCGACAGCGACGAGGCGACGGATCGCAAGAACGATGCCTGCACTCAGTGTCACGAGCGGGGCGGCCAGGTTTACTGGCGCGGAAGCGCTCACGCCAGCGCCAATCTGGCTTGCGTGGATTGCCACCTGGTGATGAAGCGCTCCAGCGACCGGCACCAGCTAAAGACTGCCGGCAGCCGCACGCCGCTTACCATCAGGAGAGCGGAGACCGAGATTTGCCTCCCCTGCCACATGGAGCAGCCGGCCACCCTGCAGCGCTCCTCGCACATGCCGCTCCGCGAAGGCAAACTTACTTGCACTAGCTGCCACAATCCCCACGGTAGCGCGGGCCCGTCCCTTTTGGTCGAAAACTCGGTAAACGAGAACTGCTACAGATGCCATGCGGAGCGCCGAGGGCCTTTTCTCTGGGAGCACTCCCCGGCGCGGGAAAATTGTCTCGACTGCCACGAGGCGCACGGCTCGATTCACGCGGGTCTTCTGAAGGTCAAAGTGCCGCGTCTTTGCCAGCAATGCCACATCGAGACGGGCCATTCCACACTGCCGCTTAGTGGAGCCTCCCGCTTCGCTTTCAATAGATCGTGCCTCAACTGCCACCCCAGATACACGGCTCGAACCATCCTTCCGGGGTTCGCTTTCAGCGGTAGAGAAGACCCAGGTCTGGAAGAGGAGGTGTGATCATGAGAACGGTTGAGCGGTTGCTTCTGGGCATAGTGGCGAGCATCTCGGTCGTGCGCCTGCCTGGCTTGGTCGCAGCCGAAGGCATCCGAGTTTCCGGGGAAGTGGAGGTCGGCGGCCAGCCGGTTTCGACCGATCCGGACGCCTCCGATAGCTCGAAGTTCGGCAAGCTCGCCGAATACAGAGACATAGCGGACGGCGGCGTACTGCCCTCCGCGAGGGTCGATCTTCTCGATACGGCCAAGGGCTGGTTCGCGGAGTTTCGAGCGGAGGATCCCTTGGCTGTGCGCGGCCACGATCCATTTCAGGAGGACCAGCGCTATCACCTGAGGTTCGGAAAGTTCGGCCTGTACGAAATCGACATGCAGTGGGACCGGATACCACATGTGTTCAGCAACCAGGCAAGGACGCTTTTTTCGCAAGAGGGAGATGGCGACCTCAGGCTTGCCGACAGCGTCCAATCAGCGGTCCAGACGGTACCAGATTTGCTCGAGGGTTTTCTGGGAAGCGCCAGGCGTTTCGATTTAGGCATGCGCCAGGACACCGGAAGCTTCCGCTTTCGCTACACTCCAGGCAGTGGCGGCATCGCTCTACTCGCCTCCTAGGAAGTCGAGCGCCAGAAGGGGTCGCGACCGATAGCGGTGGCTTCCCACTTTCTGGACGGCGCCAACGTCGTCGAGCTGCCCGAGCCGGTGGACTATCTCACCCACCGCGTGGGTACGGCGATCGAGTACGCTACGGGCCGCCGGATGATGAGGCTCGGCTACGACGGATCGGTCTTCGAGAACGATACCGCCACGCTCACCTGGGATAGCCCGCTCAGATTGACCGACGCGGTGAATGCGCCAAGCCGGGGGCGCCTCGATCTCGCCCCGCGTAACCAGTCTCACGCGGTTTCCTTTGTCCACGGCTTGACTCTTCCCTGGAGATCGCGCCTTACGGGAACTGCCTCCTACAACTGGATGCTGCAGGACTCAAGCTTCCTCCCCTTCACGATAAACAGCGCGCTTGTCAATCCGACTCTGCCCGGCAAGAGCTTGGATGGGCAGCTAAACGTGCTCGCGTTGAACTATCTCTACAGCGCAAGGCCAATCCCCGATCTCGGCTTCGATGCGAGCTACCGCCTCTACGACCTCGACAATCGAAGCCGCTCGCTGGTGTTCACGGATTACGTGCGAGCGGACACAGCTCTGGCGGGAGTTTCGCGAGGCAGCCTCCGTTACGAGTTTCGGACGCAGAACGCCGACATCAAGGCCGCATATAGCTTGGGGAGGAAGGCCACGTTCAAGCTGGCCTACGACTGGGAGAACTGGCATCGCAGCTTTCGCGAAGTCAAGAACAGCAACGAACATGGGGTAGGGCCGACACTGGAGTTTCGGCCCTGCCACTGGGGCTTGTTGCGTGGGGTTTATCGACGCTGCTGGCGCGACCCCAAGCGCTATCGAGAGAACGCTTCCCTTCTCTCCTTTCCGGATGGCGTAGTTCTGGCAAATCCGAGGCAGAAGCTTCTGCGCAAGTTTACCGAGAGCGAGCGCGAACGGGATTCCTTCTCGCTCTTTGGGCGCGCGCAGCCCTGGCAGAGGATGACTTTTGCCGGCTCCGTCGAGTTGGCCCAGGACGACTACGACGCCGACTACGGCGTGCTAAACGACTTGAACCTCGTTTATCCGATCGACAGCACGATCCAGGCACTCAACTGGCTCCCGTTTTACGCCAACTACACGCGCGAAGAGTACAGGTCGAACCAGCGGTCGCGCTTTCGGCCGGTGGCTTTGGGCGCCGGCGTGGACGATCCCACGAACGACTGGACTTCCCGGGTGCGCGACAAGGTGGATACCTGGGGTGTGGGTACCGAGCTTGCCTTGATACCGGATCGCCTCAGCATCGATGCCTCGTACAGTTTCTCGTTGGCGCGAAGCCCCAACACGACTTCCAGCGCCGCGGGCGGCGAGGTCGACGGCGACGGCGTTTCTTTTCCGACGGTGAGAAACCGGCTGCACCAGCTATCGACCACGGCAACCTATACCCTGAGCGAGCAGGTATCGCTGCGGGTGGGCTACGCTTTCGAAAAATACTCCCAGAGCGATTTCGCCACGGACAACCTCGAGCCTTTCATGGGAGCGGTGGATCCACAGGCCGGAAACTCAGTCTTCCTGGCCGGGACCTCACCGGACTACGAGGCGCACATCGCGACTTTCACCATGGCGTACAGGTTCTAGCGCCACCAAGACAACGCCGGCCCGCGCTCAGGCCCCCGTGCGGGCCGGCCTTATGAGATCCGAGTTCAACCGGTGCTCGGGGGTGAAAAGCCGCCGGTACGCAAGAAGGGCGCCCAGACTACACGCCATCGCGGTTCCCCCGGCGATCATGAACATCACCACGATCTGGTATTTTACTGCCTCGAAGGGATCCTCGCCCGCCAGTACCTGTCCGGTCATCATCCCGGGAAGGGATACCAACCCCACGACCATCATCGCGTTGACGATGGGAATGAGGCCGCGTCTTACCCCTTCGCGAACGTGGTCCCGCGCCGCCTCCCATCGCGTCGCCCCGAGCGCCAAATCGGTTTCCACTTCCGCTCGGCCACGGTCCAGGCGCTCCAAGAGGGAGTCGAGGCAGAGCGAGACGCCCGTCAACGCATTGCCCAACACCATGCCGAGAAGGGGGACCAGGTATCTCGGCTCGTACCAGGGTTTTACGTGGACTATGGCGCCGGTGACGAGAAGCGTCGTGAGGATGCCGCAGAGAGTAAGGGTAAAAAATGCCTGGAGCGTGGCACCGGGAAAGCTTCGGCTTAGGCGCCCCACCGCAGCCAGGCTTGCCGCCCCGACCATCATGAGGACAACCGGCGCCAGCGCAAGCACGCTTCGCATCTCGAATACGACGCGAAGAACGTAACCGATCAAGAGAAGCTGAATAACCGTGCGGCATGCCGCAATGGCAAGTTGCCTCTCGACACCCAAGTTAAAGAGAACGCTCACGATCCCCGCGGCCACGACAAGGAGCGCGGAGACCATGAGATCCGCGGCGCTCAGGTGAATGGCACCTTCTGTCAGCCCCGTACCCACTGCCTATCCTCGCGCTGCGCTCCCCGACGCGGGGGCTCCACGATCGCCAAGCTCGATCGTGCGGGTGCATAACCTCTGGGCTTGCTCGCGGTCGTGGGTGGCCACTACCGCCAAAAGCCCATTTTGTCCCGCCTCAAACCGCACCAGCGCCTCCACCGCGTTGCGGCTTTCTTCGTCCAGTGCGCTGGTAGGCTCATCGAGAAGAAGAACGCGCGGCCTGAGGAGAAGCGCGCGAACCAGACACACGCGCTGCTTTTCGCCGACCGAGAGCGCCTGCGCCGGCTGTGCGAGACATCCCTCGGTAAGCCCGAGGCGCCCCAGCAGCTCGATCGCTCGATCGAGGGGAAGGCGATTCACGGCGCCGCGGTAGCGAAAGGCTCGCTCGAGGCTTCGAAGAACCGTTTCGCCTACCAGCACCGGGATTTGCGAAACCAGCGTCACGCTTCTTCGAAAGCGCGGCCAGCCGATCTCGGCGGGGCTCAGGCCTTCGAGCCTCACCTCGCCCTCCGCCGGAATTAGACCGCAAAGCGCGCGAAGCAGCGTCGTCTTGCCACAGCCGGAGGGTCCCACGATTGCCAGCAACTCCCCCGACTCAAGAGAAAAATCCAAGTCGCTCACGATTTTCTTGCCGCCGATCTCGAGGCGAAGCCCTCGGGCCGAAAAAAGCGGCACGCTACCGCCACCGTAACTACCCGCCATCTCATGGGCCGCTCGACTCTTCGAAAAGCTCTCCATACAGTTCCTTTACCTTCGCTCTTGCGGCCGCAAGCGCGTTTCGCCCCAGCCGCGTTGCGCGATACACTCGCCTGAGCTTTCCTCCCACCAGCTCCTTTTTCGAAGCCAGATACCGCCGCTCCTCCATCCGATGCAGGATCGGATAGAGGGTCCCTGGGCTACAGGGGTAGCCGTGGCGGCGAAGCTCCTCGATGATCGCCAAACCGAAAATAGGTTCCTTGGCCGCATGGTACAAGATATGAAGCCGTATCAGTCCGGGATAGAGGTCCTTGTAGAAGCTCGCCCCTTGCATTATCGATTTTCGTTATCGAAGTTCGATATCGAAGCGCGACTATGATAGGGCCTTCGCGGGGCTCGGTCAAGCGCAAGTTGCAACCGGGGCTCGGTTCGTGCGGGCCGCCCCTAGCCTCGAGCGGGGCCGCGTTAGTTGCCTCTAGAGAGTAGAAGACTCGGGCTGCGCGGGCCTTGCGTCCTCCCAAGGCGGAAGAATCTTTACCAACACC
Organism: Myxococcales bacterium; assembly: GCA_037446155.1. GTDB lineage: Bacteria > Desulfobacterota > Binatia > UTPRO1 > JBBIJE01 > JBBIJE01. The sequence goes on from JBBIJE010000018.1 coordinate 49,985, forward strand.
CAGAGGATGAAAAACGGGAGCGCCAGAAGCGCAAGGGCCGTCAAGACCCCTTCCGCTCCTCCGAGCTCGACCTTGTAAACGGTAAGGCCGCGCAGGCTCTTGGAGAAAAGCTGTCCGCCGATCACCACGTTCCAGCGCGTGCTGAAGATTCCCACTTGGACGAGAAGGGCGGCGATGAAGTAGCAGACACGTTTTAGCTCTTGGGGAATGCGCAAGACGCGAACGCTCGCCAAAATGCCGATCGGCCCTAGCGTGCCGAGCAGGATTTGCACGATCGTGAGGCTTATGAAGAGCTTGCTGAAAATGAGCTGCGAGAGGATATCTATGGATTCTTCCGATTCGTAGAGCCGGTGGATGAAATCGAGCGTCTCGAGCGAGAAATCTACTATCAGCGCATAGAGGAGAAAGGAGGCGAGCGTATCCAAACAGGCCATGTCGAGCTTCTTTCCGCGCATGAGAGTGGTCAGGTAATAGAGCAGGAGAATCAGCCCGATGCCGGAGACAATGGCCGAGAAAAGGAAAACGATCGGTATGAGCACGCTGCTCCACCAGGGATTGGCTTTGACCGAGCCGAAGATGAAACCCACGTACCCGTGAAGGATGAAGGCCGACGGTATTCCGATGATGGTGATGCGATAGACAGCCTTGCGGTCGAAGTCCACGGCCTTGGCGGAGACATCGCTCGAGCAGAGCGAAAGCAGCCAATAGAAGAATTTCTTGAGGCCTCGCATTTCCCTTCGCCACAAGATCATGTCCGCACGGTAGTCGAACCAGATCTCGAGGAGCAGGACCACCGCCAGATACCAGGCGTAAACGAATCCGAACATGGCCATGGCGGAGGCTAGATGCGGCGTGAGAAAGATTTCGAAGCAGCGCTCCGGATGGCCCAAGTGCGCGACCAGAGGCATCGGCGCGACGAGCAGGAAAGCGAGCGCGGTGAGAAGAGCCAGCCGGTAGGTGGGCTCGACCTCTTTCACATGGAATACCTTCTCCAGAGAGGCGAGGATGAAAGCACCGGCCACGAGCCCCGTGATATAGGGATAAACCACGATCAGGAGCCCCCAGTGAAGCTCGATCTCGTTCGGGTAGATGAAGCCAGATATCTGCTGCGCTATCGAGGCCAGATGATGGAAATGCTCGCCCACCTCTACCTCACCTCCCCGTCCAGCCCCGAGTAGAAGACCCGCGGCTGGGTGTTGAGATAGGGCTTTAGCACCTGAAGCCGGCTCATGCGCATGAGGCGCCGAAGGGGTGACACCCGAAGCTCGAGCTCTCCGAAGACGCGGGCCTGTGTCGGGCAAGCCTCCACACAGGCGGGCAGAAGCCCCTTGGTTATCCTGTGGTAGCAGAAGGTACATTTGTCCGCGGCCCGCGTGCGTGGATCCAAGTATCTGGCCCCGTAAGGGCAAGCCTGAATGCAGTAACGGCAGCCGATGCAGTAATCCTTGTCCACGAGAACTACCCCGTCCTCGGTCCTGAAGGTCGCTCCCACCGGGCACACCTGCACGCACGGGGGGCGGTCGCAGTGATTGCAGAGCTTGGGCACGAAGAAGGCGCGCAGAATCTCCTCGTGCTCGTCTGTCGGCTTGAATCCTTTTATGCCCCCCTCGGGGCTATCCACCTTGACCTCTCCGGCCGCGTCGAAAACGTAACGCTCCACCCAGGTACGAAAGTAAAACGGCTCGCGCGGGACATCGTTTTCCGACTTGCACGCCTCCACGCACCTTCCGCACCCGATGCACTTGTCGACCTGGATACCCATGCCGTAAGAGTGCCCGTCGGCGTCGTACCCCTGCTCCTTTGCCCGCGCCTTGCGCCCGCCAAGTCCAAGAGCGGCCAACACGGCCCCACAGGGCACCTCTAGGAGCCAGATCAAAAGATCCCGTCTCTTCCAGCCTATCGTCATGCTCGTAATTCTCTCGTTCTTCTAGCTCCGTCGCCTCGTCAACTCTCCGGGAAGTGGGGGTAGTGGCACTGCCAGCAAAGGTATCTTCCTCCATGGGTGGCAAGATCTATCCTCGGCACCTCGGGGCCGTCCTTCGCTTCCGCGGCGTGACACTGGCCGCAAAAATCACGCTGCGTGGGCTTCTTGGGCAAATACGCGCGAGGATTGGTTCGATGCTCGGCCGGCGCCTCGTGGCATCTCTCGCAACTTAACGAAGCGTGGTGCGATACCGCCTTCATCTTGGCGATCTGGCCGTGACACGCCGAGCACGATTCAGGCACGGCCGGTGGCGAGGGATCGTGGGGATTATGACACTTTATGCAGGGCTCCATCGGATTGTGCGCACGCTCGTCTATCTGGGGAAAGCCGGTCGGCCTAGCCGGCAAATAAGCATGACAGTAGAGACAGACCTCGCCGCGCTTGCGCGGCACCGCCGGGGTGTGGGAGATCGGGTCCTCGGCATGATCGTGACTGGGGCCGTGACAAACCTCGCAGGCAAGGCCTCTGTGGTAGGACCTGTTCTTCATCTCGGCCTCCGCCGCATGGCAATCCACGCAAGCCTGCCAGCCGGCGTACTTGATCGGCTGCGCCGCGACTTCTTTTATGGCGTCGGCCCGATAATGGCCCAGCTCGCCGAACGACGGAGGAACGAAGCGGCGCCTAACGGAGATGAGCACGCTGGCGACGATAACGAAGAGAATCGCAAGCCTAACTATCTGGCCAGGCGCCCGAAAAAGCCTCACTCTATCCCGTCCCCACGCCCTCGCGGCTCACTCGGTTTCCTTAGGCTCTGGTCAACCACGGCGCCACCTCGTACTATACCGACAGGGCTATGGCAACCCGCTCGTTCTCCATTGAGAAAGCTTCTCATTGAGACGAGGAGCCAGGCTTTGACTGTCACCCTGCCGGGCTCGTGGCCAGAAAAACCACTTGCACGTTTCAAGTCCCAGACCGGAGCTACGAGGCAATTAGGTCAAACGCGCACTCGAGCTTCGAAGACAAGCCGGGCCAGAAAGGAACGCGCAGCCCTCTATGCCGAATCGACCGCAGGGCTTTGGCAGCGACGGCTTTTCGCCCCGGTCCCCTTTTTTGCCCCTAGACGCTCATTTCGCTGAGCCTTTGGATCTAATGGCAGGGAAGCCAACTGCGGAAGAGGGCCTGATACGCATGAGCGCGCATGCGCGCGCTCATGCGTTCATTTCTCTGCGGCTTTCTCCCCCACTCGATTGGCGGAGCCGGTCCTCCTTCTCGGTTGCAGGATCGAGGCCCCGAGCAACGTCGGCCCGACACCGATCGCAAACTCGGCGTGGCATCCGCGTCGCAAAGCGCCGAGCGCGAGGGATGATGACTGCGATCCAGGACGGCTGCCCGGCACAAGAGACAACGCCAATAAACCCGCGGATCCGTACCCAATCGCGCCCTACCCTGCTTTCGCGCAAGACCGCTCTTCCTCGCCGCTCCAACCTTGCACACGAGAGCGCGCCCCCTTCGCTGGCGCAGCCCGGAGGAGCGACCCTTGCCGCCACCCCCGTTGCCTTCCTCCACAGCGCGAAAGCGCGAGCGTCCATTTTCTCGACGCCGTCGAGAGGCGGTCACACGCCTTCTTTGCCACGCCGTCTCTCGAAAAGTGGTGCAGGTTACCTTGCTTGCGCTCGTCGCTGTCTTCACCGTAGCGTTCACGCCAAGAGAGCTATATACCGTTCGCGGTATCTTGGATCACCCAGTGCGCCATTTTTTACAGCGAGCCAGCTTGAGCTTCGCAGCAGCCAGTTCTCGCTTCGCTCCCACAGGCGAGCGCTTATGCGACGCTGCGGCGGCGCCACGAGCCGTTGAAACTCGCAACTGGGCTGCTGCGTTTTTCAACAGCGGCGGAAGCTCCTTTTTTCGGGCATCCCCGTTTCGCCGCTCGCAACAGCCCGAGATCGCGCAGTTGATTTTCTCAACACCGCCTACCGCTCAAGGGCTGGCCGAAGGAGATCTCGCGCGCCGCCGCAAGGCTACAAGCCCCTGAAAAATCGATGGATTGACCAAGCGCGGAAACACTCGTCGCAGGCGACCCGCAAGGTTGGTCCCATCCTTGCTCTAAAGCCTATGCGAGGGCGCGGAACGCAGGGAGAAAGGAAGGCGCGAAGATGGCAGCATTGTTGGTTTTAGGAACCGTTCTGATCGCCTTGGCAGCAGATGCCCTGCTGCGCTTGCGGCGGCGGGTCGCAGTCCCCGCCTTTCTCATCGGAGGGATAGAGAGCGTCGAGGCACCGGGCACTCGATCGTACGGTAGCCCTGACCAGAGGGCGCCGCGCAGGCACGCAAAGCCGATCGTCGCAGCGGGCCGTTTCCGAGGCGCTAAAGGAGGTGAGCTCTGATGGCGGTTCTTTTTCTCATAGCCATGGTAGTGGTTCTCTTGGGTATAGAGATCGTGCGGCGCCAGAAGGTTCCTCTGGCGCAGACGGTGGGCACGACAGCGCATTCCCGGCTGCATCTCGTCGGGCACGTGAGGTCCCTTCCCATCGAAAGTCTCCCCCAAGGACTCTTTTTTGACCGCGGCCATACCTGGTTCCACCTCGAACCTTCCGGCGAGATCCGCCTCGGAGCCGACCTTCTCCCTGCCACACTCCTAGGACACGTCGAAGATCTCCAGCTCAGAGCCCCCGGAGCAGAGGTGAAGGCGGGCGAGCCGATCGTCGGCCTGGTAAAGGGAGCGCGCAGAATCACGCTCTATTCTCCGGTCGAGGGAAGGGTGAGCGAGGTGAACGCCGCCGTTGCCGCCGATCCAGCGAGCTTGAGGCGCGACCCCTTCGGTGCGGGGTGGATATACCGCATCGCACCTCGCAAAGTCAAACCCGCCTTGATCGAGGCGTTCGTCGGCGACGAGGCCGCTTCCTGGATGCGCCGCGAGCTCGAGCGGCTGCGTGATTTTCTAGCGCTCGCCGACGATCGCGGGTCTCTGGCGAGCGCCACGCTGCCCGACGGCGGGCTCCCCGTAGAAGGGATAGAGAAGCATTTGGACGAGGAGTCGTGGGAGCGGCTCTGCCGCGAGTTTTTCTACCGCTGGCCCACAAAGGGAGGCAAGCGATGAAGAGGAGGGAGTTTCTCGCAGCTCTTGGCGCTGTCGCGGACGCGGCCTTGGTGGGAGGTCGCGCGCAAGCGGCCGTTTCCGGGGAAAAGACCGAGTTCTTCGGGGTTTTGGTTGACACTACCCGCTGTCTCGGCTGTCGCACCTGCGAGGCGGCCTGCGCCGAGGCGCACGGGTTGCCGCAGCCCGACTTGAGCGATTCCGCGGTCTTCGACCACGAGCGGACCACGAGCGAAACCCAATGGACAGTGGTCAACCGCTACGACACGAGCGCAGGGGAGGTCTTCGTCAAGAGGCAGTGCATGCACTGCAACCAACCGGCATGTGCCTCTGCCTGCCTGGTCAAGGCGATGTACAAGACGACCGAGGGGCCGGTCATCTGGCGGGAGAACAAGTGCATGGGGTGCCGCTTTTGCATGGTATCCTGTCCCTTTGATATCCCCAAGTTCGAGTACTCTAGCCCCATTCCCAAGATTCAGAAATGCGTGCTTTGCTGGGAGCGCGTGCGGGAAGGCAAACAGCCGGCCTGCGTCGAATCGTGTCCCGGCGAGGCGCTGCTCTTCGGAAAAAAGAGGGACATCTTGGAGGAAGCCCGCACCCGCATCTACCAGAATCCGACCGAGTACGTTCACGAGATCTACGGCGAGCGAGAGGTCGGAGGAGGCGCCTGGCTTTACCTAGCGGCCGCACCGTTCGAAGAGCTGGGCTTCAGAACCGACCTCGGAGACCGCCCGTACCCGGAACTCACTACCGGTTTTCTTTATGCAGTGCCGCTCGTCTTCATTCTCTGGCCCGCGGCTCTTCTGGGAATGAGCTACGCCACCCACGAGGAATAAAGGGGGGAAATCGCTCGCGTTACTCCGATCGGGAAAGGATGGGAACGATGAAGGCAGATCTGAACCAGCTCGGGGCGAAGGGGGTTTTGGCAAAGGGCTGGACGCGCAAGCGCTTCACCCTTTTCGATGTGCTCTCTATCCCCATCATGGCTGCAGGGGCGGTCATCCTTTTCATCCGCTTCACCAAAGGATTGGGGGCGGTAACCAACCTCTCGCAGGACTACCCCTGGGGTCTTTGGATCGGCTTCGACGTGATAACGGGTGTCGCCTTCGCCGGAGGGGCCTACGTGTTAACGTTCATGGTTTACATCCTCAGGATGGAGAAATACCACCCCATAGTACGCGCCACAGTGCTCAACGGCTTTCTCGCCTATGTGTTCTATGCCGGAGCTCTGCTTCTCGACCTGGGGCGGCCCTGGAACGTCATAAATCCCATCATTGGCAACTCCTTCGGTGTAAGCTCCGTCCTCTTCCTCGTCGCCTGGCATTTTATGCTCTACATGATAACCGAGCTGATCGAGTTCTCTCCCGCGATCGCGGAGTGGCTCGGCCTCAAAAAGCTCAGAAAAATTCTCGCCTCCCTTACGCTGGGAGCGGTCATCTTCGGCATTACCCTCTCCACCCTTCACCAATCCGGCTTGGGCGCGCTCTTTCTCATGGCCAAGGGGAAGCTCCATCCGCTCTGGTACTCGGAGTTCATCCCGGTCCTCTTCTTCGTATCCTCCATTTTCGCCGGGCTCTCGATGGTCATCTTCGAGGGGAGCATAAGCCACAGGGTCTTCCACCACCGCTTGAGCCCCGCCCTTCGCCTCTCGCACGACGAGATCCTGATAGGGCTCGCCAAGGGCGCCGCCGGGGCGATGTTCGCCTATCTCTTCCTCAAGATTCTCGTCCTCATCCACGGGCAAAACTGGCACTTGCTCGGCACCTCCATGGGTTACTGGTACCTGACGGAGGTGGTGGCACTCGTCGTTCTTCCCTGCGCTCTCTTCGCATACGGGAGCAGGATGCGCAGCCTGCCCGTAATCAAGGCAGCCGCTATCCTGACGCTCATAGGCATAATCGTGAACCGCCTCAACGTTTCCATCATAGCTTATAAATGGGATGCACCGGTTCGCTACGTCCCCACCTGGATGGAGGTGGAGGTGACGCTTGCCATAATCGCCGCCGAGATCTGGGTGTTTCGCTGGGTAGTGAACAGGATGCCGGTCCTCAGCGAGTCGCCCCTGTGGGCTCGGGGAGAAACCGCGCGGCCCCGCCGGCGCTACCTGCACGCCGCGTAACCTGTTGGAGGGATGAGAATGGAAGCGTTCAGTTATGTCGATATCTTCGCCACGAAAGGGATCGAATACATCATCGTCATATGCTTTCTCCTGGCACTCCTCGCCTTCTGGCGAGCGATGACCGCCACCGCGCGCGAGGCGGTGGCCTCTCAGCAGCGTTTTCCCCTCACGGCGTCTGCCACTCACTGGTTTTCGCTCGCTGATGGGCTTCACTACCATCAGGGCCATGCCTGGGTGAAGCCGGAGAACGAATCCACGGTCAAGGTTGGGATGGACGATTTCGCCCAGAAGCTTCTCGGAAAGCCGCGCTCCCTCAAGCTTCCACGAGTGGGAGAGCGGCTGGTGCAGGGGGAGAAGGGCTGGGGGCTCGATATCGACTCCAAGTCGATAGAGATCCTGAGCCCGCTAAGTGGGGAGGTGGTGGCGGTGAATGAAGAAGTGCTGCGCGCGCCAGAGCTTGCGGAGCGCGACCCGTACGGGCGCGGTTGGCTCCTTGCGCTTCGGCCGGCTCGGCTTGCGGCCGAGATCAAAAATCTTCTCTCGGGCCCCTTGGCTGCAGCGTGGATGGAGGAGAATACGGAGCGCTTGCGCTCTTATTTGGGCGGTCCGGTCGGCATCGCTCTGCAAGACGGCGGCGTGCCGGTTTCGGGCATCGCCAGGGCGCTTGCTCCCGAGGGTTGGGAGGAAATCGCAAGGCGGTTCCTGTTGACGGAGGATTGAGTGGAGAGAGGCCGCAGCGAAACGGGCGGAAAGCGGAGGGATGAATTTGCTGCCTGAAAGCTTCAACCCCTGTGTATGGATGACCGCGGGTCTTGTGGCCTACAAACTCTGCGATCGCTCTTTCGAGTGCGAGCGCTGTCCTTTGGATCGCGCCCTGAGAGGAGAGCCCGGCGACTTCGTTCCGATCCGCACCGATCTCTCGCCACGGGCAACTGCACCGGATTTTCGCAACGACCGCCGTTACCACAGGTCCCACACATGGGTTAAGGCAAAGCAGGGGGGCTCTTTTCGCGTAGGCGTCGACGTCCTGGCCGCGAGCGTCTTGCCCCCTCCACGGGCGGTAATCTTTCCCGCCTCGGGCGCCATCGTGTGCCAGGGACGCGCAGGCTGCTGGCTGGAGGATGAAGGAGGGCCGATCCCCTTGAAGATGCCCGTCTCGGGCGTGGTGATCCGTGCCAACGAGAAGCTGCGCGCTCATCCCTCGCTCTTGCTCGATGCCCCCTACGATGGCGGCTGGCTCCTCGAACTGTGCTGCCCCGAGGCGGCCCGAGAGAGTGCCAAGCTCATGTCCGCCGAAGCCATGCGCCTGCAGTCGCAAACCGATTTGCGAAGGCTGCACCGCCGCCTCGCCCTCCTATTGCGGGCGCCGACGGTCGGCGCCTGTCCAACCCTTGCAGATGGCGGCCAGCCGGTCGCCGACTTGCGCAAGACATTGGGCCCGAGCCGCTACAGGGGACTCATTCTCGAATTGCTCCGTTGAAAAGAGGGGCTAGACAAGAGTCCTCTTGCCCTGGCCTCAGTTCGGCGCTGTGGCATTATGTATGGTGCAAGGAGGGTGCGGGAGCGTACGCAGCCCCGGACACGAAGGCAAATGGTTGAGCGCGATTCGCGGACCACGCCACGTGCTGGCTTCAGAGCGATCTTTACCTCGGTCAGCGTCCAGCTCTTCCTTTGGCTCCTGGGTGTGATGCTCGCGGCCTTCGCCATTTTCGCCTACGTCAATATTCGAACCACCTCCGAGCAGTGGACCCAGTCGCTTTACCAGGCGGTCAACAATACGAGTGAGCTGATAAAGCGAGCCACGCATTACGGCATGCTGCTCAACCGCAAGGAGGACGTCCACCAGATCATCCGCATGGTGGCCAAGGGTACCGGCGTGGTGGCGGTGCGGGTTTACGACAAAAGCGGCGCCATCATCTTCTCGGCCGCCCCGGAGGAGATCGGCAAGCGGGTCGATATGCAGGCCGAGGCGTGCGTAATCTGCCATGACCGCGCCCAGCCGCTTGCGGCGGTGCCGGCCGAGAATCGGGTCCGCGTCTACCGCGACCCGCTCGGCAGGAAGCTTCTCGGCCTCATCAACCCGATCCGGAACGAGCCCCAATGCGCCAACGCTTCCTGCCACGCTCACCCACCCAAGCAAACCATCCTGGGTGTGTTGGATGTGACCATGTCCATGGCGTACGCGGATCAGCGCTTGGCGCTGACCAAGCGGCAAATGATAGTGGCAGCGCTTCTCATGGCGCTCATAACTGGCGCCGCTTCGGCTTTGTTCATATACCGCGTCGTGCGGGTGCCGGTGAAGCGCCTGATCCGCGGCACCAGGCGCATAGCCGAGGGGGATCTCGACAGTCGCATCGACCTGCGCGTGCAAAACGAGATCGGTCAACTGGCCGAGGCCTTCAATACCATGACGGCCAATCTTAGCAAGGCGCGCAAGGAGCTCAACGAATGGTCGCAGAGGCTCGAGGAGAAGGTCGTCGCTAAAACGGAAGAGCTGGCACGCGCCGAGCGCCAGATCGTGCACATGGAAAAGATGGCGTCGCTGGGCAAGCTTGCGGCCACCGTCGCACACGAGCTCAACAATCCTCTCTCCGGCATTCTGACCTATGCCAAGTTGATCGAGCGCGACCTCGGCCAATCGGCTTTGGAGATCGAGCGCAAGGATGAGCTGCGACGTTACCTGGGACTGATCCAAAAGGAATCGAGTCGTTGCGGCGACGTGGTCCGAAACCTTTTGCTTTTCGCGCGTCCGACGGGTGGGGATTTCGCCCTGCAACACTTGAACCAGATTGTCGAGCGAAGCCTGATGCTCATCCGGCATCACCTGGAGATCGCCTCGATCCAGCTCGACTTCCATCCGCTGGAGGGGGACGATCAGATCGTGTGCGACGCGAATCAGGTGCAGCAGGCTCTGGTCGCGCTCCTGGTCAACGCCGTCGAGGCTATGAGCGGAGGGGGAGTGCTCACGGTGGAGGGCAGGTGCTTCCCCTCCTCGGTCGAGATCGAAATATCCGATACGGGCGTGGGGATCCCGGAGGAGATCATTCCGCGCGTGTTCGAGCCCTTCTTTTCCACCAAGGAGGATCAAAACGGCGTCGGCCTAGGGCTTGCCGTCGTCTATGGCATCGTTCAAAGACACGGAGGCTCGATCGACGTCCGCTCGCAGGTTGGACGCGGGACGACTTTTCGGATCTGGCTTCCCAGAAAGCCACGGCAGGTGCACGCAAACGGGCGCGAAACCCGCGAGACGGCCAGCCAGGCGGGTAACCAAGAACGAGGAGGCTCGTCCATTTAGACGAGTTGAGAAGCAATGTCGGAGCAAGAAGCGGCCGTGTTGATCGTGGACGACGAGTTCTCGGTGCGAGACTCGCTCTCCAATTGGTTCAACAAAGACGGCTACCGCGTGGGGACCGCCGAGAACGCCACAGAGGCGCTCCGGCGCTTGCAGGAAGCGGAGTGGGACGTGGTCCTTCTCGACATCAAGATGCCCGGGATGGACGGTCTAGAGCTGCAGCGCCGTATAAAGCAGCTAGAGACGGGTGCGGCGGTCATCATGATCACGGCCTACGCTTCGGTAGAGACGGCCGTGCAGGCGCTCAAGGAGGGTGCTTTCGATTACATAACCAAGCCTATCGACCCGGACGAACTCAGCCACCTGGTGCGCCGGGCAATCGAGCAAAAGAGGCTGCGCGCCGAGAATGTCCAGCTCCGCGAGCGGATAAGCCGCATGACGAAGCTCGGCGAGATCGTGGGCGAAAGCCCCCAGATGAAAAAGGTGCTCGAGCTCGTGAACTCGGTCGCCCAGACCGATGCCACCGTGATCATCCGAGGGGAAAGCGGAACCGGCAAGGAGCTAATCGCGCAGGCCATCCACGCCGCCAGCGCCCGCCGCTATTTCCCCATAGTGCCGGTAAATTGCGGCGCGATCCCGGAGTCGCTTCTCGAGAGCGAGCTCTTCGGTCACGAGAGGGGCGCTTTCACCGGTGCCCAGTACCGTAGAAAAGGCAAGCTCGAAATGGCCAACGGCGGGACGCTCTTTCTCGACGAAGTCGGCACGATAAGCCCCAAGACCCAGATCGATCTCTTGCGCGTCCTCGAGACGAAAGAATTCACCCGATTGGGAGGGAGCCAACCGATCGCGGTGGATTTTCGGGTCATCTGCGCGACCAACCAGAGTCTCGAACAACTCGTGGAAGCGGGCAAGATGCGCGAGGACTTCTACTATCGCATAAACGTTTTCAGCATCTACCTGCCGCCCTTGCGCGAGCGCAGGTCCGATATTCCCCTCTTGGCTCAGCACTTCCTCGAGAAATTCCGGATGCAGATGAACCGCAAGGTGAATTCGATCAGCCCGGAGGCCATGGACATGATGGTAAGATACGACTGGCCCGGAAACGTCCGTGAGCTGGCCAACGCGATCGAAAGAGCGATGGTAGTAGGGACCGAGACGGCCATTCGGCCGGAGGATCTGCCGCTTCACGTGAACTCCAGGGCGGAGGGGGCCGCGGGGGATACACTGGCGGACGTGGAAAAGGCGCATGTGGCGCGCGTGCTCGAGCGCACCGGCTGGAACATAACGCACGCTGCCGACATTCTGAAGATCGACCGGGTAACCCTCTACAACAAGATCAAGAAGTACGGATTGCGAAAATGAGCGGCCATGTCCTCTCTGCTCACCGTGGTACCGATCTACTTTAGCGCCAGCAGCGCCCTCCTGCCTCAGCTCAGTACCAGCCTCGCCGCCGCCTTCGGATTCGAGGTGAAGGTGCGCCCCCCATGGTTCGACCCGGAAATGGCCTTCGACCCCTCCCGAGGCCAGTACAACTCGACCTCGATCCTAGGCCAGCTCCTGACTCTCCCCGCGGAAGCTTCGGGGCGGCTGCTCGGGGTAACCAGCGTGGATCTTTTCATACCGGTTCTGACCTACGTCTTCGGCGAGGCACAGTTGAACGGACGCGCCGCAGTGGTATCCACGCAACGCCTTCGCCCCGAGGCTTACGGGCTCCCTCCAGATGCTTCCCTGCTCGCCGAGCGGCTGGCCAAGGAAGCCATACACGAGCTCGGGCATACCTTGGGCTTGCTCCACTGCCGCGACGCCACCTGCGTTATGCGCTCATCGACCTACGTCGAACAGATAGACCTCAAATCCCGAAGCTTCTGCGCCGCTTGCCGGGCCTGTCTCGAACTGCCGCCAAGCTGACCTACCGACCCAAGGCCTGAGGGGGCACCCCGGCATTCTCCCCTCGCCCCCAAAAGCTCCTCACTCCTTTTCGCTCTCCTGCGAAGGGCGAACG
>JBBIJE010000019.1:0-53858 GCA_037446155.1 Myxococcales bacterium
GTATGGCTGGGTTCCCCAGAAACTTACACAGCCCAGGCCAAAGATCCAGCGCGTATCTTATCGCCTTGCCAAGAACAGAGCGGGGAAGTGCTCGCTGGTAAACAGGCCTGACCAGATGTTTGCTGGCGCCTTCGGCCTTGAGCACGCGTTGGGGCAAGCTCGGCGAAGGGGAGCCCGCGCACTTCCGTTAGCCCATTTTAGCCCGCCAACCCTCGGCGATGAGTTGGAGGCTCGTTACGGGAGGCGGCCGAAGCTTTGGGTCCGACTCCGCAATCCATATCGCCTACGACCCGAGAAGGCCGCCTACGATGCTCGTCAAAGCCGTGTTAGGTAAGGCTTATTGAGTTGACATTTGCCCCCAGTTGCGCAAGAGGTAAATGACAAAGATCAGCGACGGGACTGATCAATGCCACCCAAGGCTCGCGTCGCTCGATTGGTCGAGCGAAGTGGTCGGTGATTTCCGGCGGCCACGTTTCCGGTGGCAGGTGTGAGTTGGTTACAGGCTCGGCAGTTTCGAGCCGATCGTTCGGGCGTGGCCCCTCGATGGCTGGCGTGCTGCCAGACGCAGTGGCACGCCGAAGCGATGCGCGCGTGGGGGTCGACTCGACGGCCACGCCGGGTCGTTGAGTGGTCGCGGGGCGAGATGGAAGTTCAACCCGCGAGAGGGGCCGTTACGTTGCCTAGGCCCAACGGGATGTCCCGAACGGGGCTAACATGAAGCGCCTTCTCGGAAGCGCACGGAGGAACTCCCCGGGGATTCGACACTAAGGCCGTCGCCAGTGCCGACGACTACAACTGGTACCAGATGAAAGTCGCGAAGGGAAGGGCGAGGTTCCCAAACGGCAACGAAGTCACGCCGGATGACCAACTTCGCGATACGCCGAAGTTGCATTGCGTCAACAATCGGACTCGGCTCTGCAGTCCTGTGGGGAAAAACGTGGAGGAGATCGAGGATCGCGATCGACACCGGAGGTGTTACGAGGTCAAGCCAGATGGGGCGCAGCGCCGAGCAAACCCCCGTAAGCAGCATCCAGGTGAACGAGCAGTTTGGGCGCGAGAAGCTCGACACGATCGAGGAAGGAGAGCTGTGCGCGCCCTCCGTCAAGATCCTGCGCGGGGGCTAGGTGCCGCAGCAAAGCTACAGTGGAGGTGGAGAAAGAGGATCCGGGCTGCGCGCAGAGGCGCGGACGGTGCATACCGGCCAAGGGTCGCTCTCAGCCGTCGCCGGTTCGAGACTAGTCGCAGGCCCGAAGGATTGTGCCTTTGACGCCAGCTTCGGAGACAGGGTGGCGATCGGGTGAGCCCCTCCCTAGGGGACCCCCGGGAGCGCCCTGCAAACCCAGGAGCCGACTCTGGCTTGCGCGCAGCGGAGCCGGCAACGAGCGCGGCCAGGCACACGGCGCGACAAATGCGCTGTGGCGCTTTTGTGCCGCCAGTTTCACCGGGCGCGACGCGCCCCATCACAGGATCGAGGAGAAAGAGATGCGCTGGATAGGAAGCTTGTTGTGTGTGCTGACCATCGCACTGGGTGTGAGCGGAAAGGCTCACGCGGAGAGGGCCCTCGCAACTGCGCCGGTGGCGCTGAGCGATGACTGCCCGGTATGTCGAGCCCTGAACGTTGGGAGCAAGCCGGTGGCGCAGGTGACGGTGGAAGTCATCCGGGTCCCAGACGGCGCCAATTTGGGTTCCGCGACCTGCAGCAACCTCGCGCCCAACGCCTACTGCATGCCTGCGGTGGGTTGTTTGGGGTCGTACATAGCTTACTGCAAAGTCACCGTGAAGGGGTCGAGGAAGGCGATCCGCGCCGCACTCATGCCCGAGGACGAGATACACGGGCCCATCGTCGTATTGCCGGCGGAGTAGAGAGGCCCCGGTACCAGCAGGTTTTGACAGGCCGCGCGCGGCCGTACGCTGGGATTCGTCTCTATCGGGCCCCTAACCCACATGAACGGGGTGTGTGGTAACCCTTGACTCCACCTTCTCGGTCGGCAGGAGGATGGAGCAGGCGAGCGAGATTGCGCGTCCGACTTGGGACGTTAGGTCACCTGCGACCCGAAAGCGCCGTTAATGATGGCGATCGACGGGTGCTCCGGTGCGTTTCCGTTGAGTCCCTCGCCGTGGCCGCGGTACGCTAGGGTCTCTATTCTCTGACAGGATGGTAAGGTCCCTTTGCCCCTTTGGCCATGATTTACGTACCTTCACTAGCAGCCGTTCGCCGATCGGTGCGCAATACATGCGTAAGTTGCCATTCACGGCGCGCGGCCCGCTGTTTTCTCCTACCGGTAGATCGTCCCGGTTCGCTCGAGCATCCCGAGGCAGGACGTATCCTGCGCGCCGCACTACCTGGGGCGCTCGCTCGCAAACTCCCCGTAAGCGTCCTTCTCCGCCTTGGCCTTCTCCAATGCCGCGACCCGGCTCTCCGTAAGGATCAACCCATCCTGCGCTAGCTTTGCCTCCGATGCCTTCGGCCGCTTCTCGACGTTTTCCAACTCCCGTCCCACCCACAGTGAGCCCACCCCCGGAGGGCGGTGACGGGCAAGAGCAAGGGGCGCTGACCTGAAAGAACGGAGCGTCGGGCCAGCGGCGGTCGGTCCTCGCCAGGGGATTTACGGCGTGCGGGAGCGTGAGGACCAGGGGCGAACTGGGGACCGGTAGGAGCATGGCCTGATCGGCTGCGAGTGAGCGTGCCCGCTCCTTGTCCTGGCACTTCGGGCAGTGCCGGCTGCCACAGGCGTTGCAGGAGATCCGCCGGTTACGGCAGAAGCATGCAAATACGGGGCTGCGCAACGAGAAGCTGCGCACATGGTTCTCCAGCACCATCAGAGGGTTTAGGCTGCGCACGCTGGCCTCCTTTTGCGGTCGCAGCCCGGTCCGCCGCGATCGCGCGTTGAATGGAGGTCATTTTCTACCAGCGCAGTAGCGAGCTCATCACGAGTTTCCGTGGCGGCGAATGACAGAACGCTACGCGATGCACACCCACCGCGCGGCGGTCTAGTCCAACGTGCCGGTCACGCCGCAGCGCGCGCCCAACAGAGCGTCGCTCACCACGGGGAACGTGGTGCGCGCCTAGGGCTAACGCCCACAGTCTGACGGAGCCTCGATTTCCGCCTTCGATCGTAGCACATCGTGGCACATGAAGGGGGTGCGTACCATCTGCTTGGACTGCGACCTCGAAAAGCTGCTCGACCGGTTTTGCAGGCAAACCGGCGGGAGGAGAACCGACCTGGTCCTTGATGCTCTCCGGCGATAGCTCGATCTCTTGGGATGCCAGCGGTTGCGGCGCCGGATGCCGCCGTTTGCGCAGGCACGTGGATAGCGGACGGACGAGGAGGTGGCGCGCGACGGGTCGTCACAGTCTTCCTCGGCACGAGCGTCCTCATTGGCGCGTTGGCCACGCGTTGGAGCCTGCGCCGACCTCCTCAAGGGCGCGCTGGCCGTGTGCACGCTCGTCGCGGGTGGGGCGCTCCTGCAAGAGCTCGTCCATCCGATTCGAACCGGGTGAAGCTGCCGGTTCGAATCGTCGAGGAGTCGGAATTCTCAGCAGTGCGTCGAACGGGTACGTCCGCCCGCACGCCACGCTGAGCGAAGGCGTGTCGACTGCAAGCCAGGGGTTGCTTGGCTCGCCGGCCCTGGGCTTTCAAATTCCCTTCTCCTCCAGCCAAGCGAGGATCCGGTCCGCCGCCGCCTGCCATCCGGTCTCCAGCATCAGATCGTGAGCCATATCGGGAAACATAACTGGCCGGGTGCGATAGGCCCTGGCAGTCCCTTCGATCTCGTCGGGGCGAAAGATGGTATCCTTTGCCGCACCGATGACCAGGACGGGAGTGGTTACCCGTTCAGGTTTCGGCAGGTTGAATACCAGCATATCGAGAAAGGCCCGATACGACTCGTCTTGGAGCTGGGCAAAGTAGCCTCGAAGCTTCTCATCCGGCAAGCTGGGCGAGAAAAATGCTTCGCGGGCCAGGTCGGGCGTCCCCACCAGGGGATAGAGACTGAGGAGGACATTGGCCTTGGCGAACTGCAGCGGGTGGCGACGAGCAATTCGCAGGGTGGCGGCTCGTACACCGGCCGGCGGCACCGAAGCCACGAGGACTGCCGCTGGCGCTGGACGGGTCTCGAGATACTTCTGGACTATCGCGCCGCCCATCGAATGGCCGATGAGCACGGGCGGGCTGGCTAGTTGGCTGGCGACTCGAGCGACATCCGCGACGTAATCCGACAGGCGTGTCCAACGCAAGCGGTTACGTCCGGCACTGCGTCCGTGCCCGCGCAAACTGAGGGCGTGCGCGGCATAGCCCTGTGCGGCGAAGTGGTCGAGGTAATGCTCGGCCCAACACCAGGCGCCGTGCCAGGCACCGTGTACAAAGAGTAGCGGAGTAGGGCGCGGGGACGAAGCAGGCTGCCTGGAAATGACTTCGAGGTCCATGGCGTGCTCTTGTCTATTCAACCATCGTCTGTGCCGAGCCGCGTGCCGTTATGCGTCCAGCCGCGCCGCTTCGTGCCCCGGCAACGAGTGAAACGGCAAGTTGGCTGCGTCCCCCCTCTTGCGCGCTCGAGAATGCGAAGGTCTGGGCGGTCCTGGAGGCGGCGTACGCCTTTCTCGGCTCGGATGAGCTCGTCTAGCCCGATGTAGTGCGCCTGCAGGGAGCCGAATGGCGCGCACACCCGCTTCCTCCGAGCCATTTTGAAGCTCGCCAGCCCGGGCATTTCCGAGATAAGACCGATCCGGGCCGGCGCTACCCCAAGCTGAATCATCCACCGGGGATCGATCACGTCCTCGACCGAATAGCCCAAGTCCGCCCCTGCGAAGAACTCTCGCAACGCAGCCTGGAGTCTGCGCGCGTTCCCTGGCCTCGGATCAATCAGCATGTGCAGATCTTTGGTTGGGCGCGGGCGAGCGTGAAACGCGACGGCGTGGGCGCCCACGACCAGATACCGGGCGCCATGGGCATTCAACGCGGCGATGAACTCTTCGCAGTCTCGAAACGCCATTGCCACCTCGCCTCTTTCGACAGCTCTTGAGCGCCTGCTCGACGGCCTCGACTCGCTCCTCCGGGGTCAAACCTTCGTACCAGAACACAAAGTCCGCCTCGTCCGCTTGTGAGCGCCGGATTCTTACCACCCTCCACAACCGACCACGCGCGTCAACCTGAACCTGCTGAGCGATCAGGCTCACGTTACCACGAACGCCCTGGAACAGGCTGCCTCTTGCCTTGCCCCCCCCATCGACGAAACCCCGCGCCCGCGGCTTAACGCGCTCGCGCTCAGGACTACCTGATACCCCCCTTTGCCCAAACCCGTCAAGGAGCTGCAAAGGCTCTCTGTCTGCGTGCCGAGCAGTCTTTACCCGGAGGCCGGCGGGGACTAAACACGTTGACCGCGCCCTGCCATTGCAAAAGCTCCGCTGCCGCGGAGGCCTGAGGTATGGTGTAAGCGACGCAGCCGAACTCGGGATGCCGCTTCGCTGGCACTGCGGCAGAGGTCCCAAGCCGCCTTGCGCTCGCAGGGGTATGGTCGTATCGGAAGAGGCCGAAAGGCGCCGCGCAACGTGGCCCGCCTGGTGCGGATACCACGACGCCGAGCCTCGGGACACAGGCGCCAATTTCTGGCGGCTTGCCCGCTGCGGCATTGCGCGCGCCTCTTGCCCTGCGGTTTGGTAGCCTACGCTAGGCTAACGCGGCGCCGGGGCAGTGCCCTGCAAAGGCTCGAGGCGCTTTAGCCTTCCCGCCGCCCAATCGTCGATCCCACTTGCGTACCAGCGCGAGAAGCGCCGATCCGAGGGGCCGCCAGCCAGGCTGGTGTGGGCGGCGTTCTGCGAAAGATCGGTGATCAGGCGAAACGAGGGGGCAAAGCTCGTCTGCCTCTTGCCGCTTGTGTAGATTTGCCCTTGGCAGATCGTGGCTCGGCTGCCGGGAAGAGCGAGAGGCCCGAAATCGAAGCCGAGCCAGGAGGGGAGCTTTCCACCGAAAAGCAGGTGCTTCATCTCGATTCTATGGACGCTTCCCCAAGTTCTCGGCTTCTCCTTCAGCGCTCGGCTGGCTGCGTCCCGATAGATCTCCTCTCGGCTCCTCGATCCGAACCAGGCGCTTTTCGGCGCAAGCAGGATGCGATCGAAGTTGTAGTAGAAATCCGCCACGAGGCCAGTTTCCCCGGCGATAAAATCGACGATCTCGCCTCCGACCGAAGAGAACACCTCCCGCACAAGCTCGGCGTAGAAGCGCTCGAAGAGATAGGCCCCCTTGGAGTCCGCCCCGTACCTGCAATCCCAGTCACCCAGGAGGCGCCCTTGCGGGGTGGCCGGAAGGAGCGGGCGCAGAATCTCCATGAACGCTTCGGCTTGAGGCGAGTAGAGATCGAGCTGAAGCGTCAGGGTATCCTCCACCGTCCAGCCGCCGCGGCGCTCGAGCGCTTCCTCGATACGCTGGGCCCGATACGGTCCCATCGGGAGGTTGATCGGCCGGCAGCGCCCGAGCGGGTTGAGGTCGTTGTTGGCGGTGGCGATAAAGCCGCATTCGGGATTGAGCGCTCTCGGCAGATCCTTCGGCGGTACGAACCCGCGCCAATCATTTTCCGGATCCCAACCCGCGGCGGGCAAGAGCCCGTCCCAGGTCGGCCGGCGCACCGGCATGCGCCCGGACATCTGGTATCCAATATTTCCGTGGCGATCGGCCAAAACCCAGTTCCAAGCGGTCTCTATCTCCCCCAGAATCTCCATGCCGGAATGCACGTCGCGTGCCTCCAACATGCGAAACGAAGCGGCCAGAGAGGCGGCGCCCGTCGCCCGCGCAACCGACCAGCGGGTGGCGAGATAGAATCCCTCCTCGTGAGGGTCGCCGTCGAGTACGCCGTGATCGTTCTCGTAGAAGGAAACCGAGAGCTCGCCGCCGCGCTTTCGCTTTATCGTCTCCCGCCGCACGCGAAAGGGCTCCCAGCGGTCGCGTCCCTGCGCGCTTCTGCGGTAACAACCGTCCCGGCAGTGCTCGACCCAGGAGTCGATCGCATCCATGAAGGAGTACGTCGCGCCCCAGGCGAGGTCATTGGTACGCCCGATGAGCGCCCCGGGCAAGCCCGGCATCGTGCCGGCGATGCAGAACCGGTCCCGGTGCTCGAGCACCACTTCGTACCACACCGCCGGCAGTCTGTTGGCCTCGAGATGCGGATCGTTGGCGAGAAGGGGGCTTGCGCTTGCGGTCTTGCGCCCCGAGAGGACCCAGTTGTTGGAGGAGATTATCTTGGGTAGCGCCAAATCGGCGCCGATCGCTTGCGGAACGATCCTATCGCCGAGCTTCACCTTGCGGAGCAAATCGAAATCGGCCCCCTCCAGCGACCCCGGGAAAAGCTCTTGGAGAAGCTCGAGGGAGACGCCCCGCTGGATCAGTTCGACGAGAAGCCTCTCCATCTCGGCTTGGCTTTGGGCCAAAGCGACGTAGCCGATCACGCGGGAGAGAACGATCGCATCCGCTACCGACCATGGCCTGGGGGTGTAGCGAAGAATCCTAAGCTCCCAGGGCAGGCGGCGCTCCAAGGCGCAGTTTACCCCCTCGCAGTAAGCTTGCGCGAGGTCGCGGTCGCGTCCCGAAAGCTTCGCTGCCTCGGCTTCAGCATCGACCGCAAGCCCGAGCCTGCGAAAGAAGATATCGCTTGCGACCATCTCTTCGGTGGCTGCCAGGTGCTCCGCGGCGCGCCCCTCGGCTAGCACCCTAACGAGCGACATTTGAAGCGCGCGGTCGCTCCCGTGACAGTATCCGAGTCCGCGGTAGAGGTCGGCCTCGCTGCGGGCGATGATATGGGGTACCCCGTGTCGATCGCGCTCGATCCTCAGGGTGTCGCGGGCCTTCCCAGTGAGACTTGGCGGAACCTTCAACTCGTAGCCCCTCCTCCGTTGAGCCGGCCCTATGTAGCTTGGGCGCGGTGCGGGGTCAATGAGCGTGCCCGGCGGCGGCGAGCAAGATAGCTTGGGCAAGCTCTCGGTATTGGCTTCCCCGCCCGGCCGTGCCTTTCCTGGCACAAAAAACCATTCGGGCGGATCCGCTCCTTCTTCTTGGCGAGACGACACGGGGTGCAGAGCCCGCTTCGCCCCGGTTGCCTAGTCGGCTTGCTGCCACCTATAATGTCGCGCTACCTGGAGGTGGGCCCTTGCGCGATAAAACGAGCATGAGAAAGATCGCCACGCTGGGCGGCCTGGTCGCCGCCGGGATCGAACCGGTTAGCGTGCGCCTGGAGATGCGGCGCAATATGCTACGCAAACTCGCAGCGAAAGAGCGCATCCTGGGCTCGCTTGTGGGCTACGACGATACGGTCATTCCGGAGATCGAAAACGCGATCCTTGCCGGGCACCACATGGTGTTTCTGGGCGAGAGGGGACAGGCGAAGTCGCGCATCATGCGCTCCCTGATCGAGCTTCTCGATCCTCTGATCCCTGCCGTGGCGGGCTGCGAGATCAACTGCGACCCGACGGCCCCGATTTGCCGGCGCTGCCGCAAGCTTGCGGAAGAGACGGGGGAGGATCTTCCCATCGCCTGGTTGGAGCCGAGCGCCCGCTACGGAGAGAAGCTTGCGACCCCGGATACCTCGGTGGCGGAGCTCGTGGGCGAGATCGACCCGATCAAGCTCGCCGAGGGGCGCTATCTGGCCGACGAGGAGGCCATCCACTACGGGCTCATCCCCAGGTGCAACCGGGGCATCTTCGGATTGAATGAGCTTCCGGACCTGCCCGAGAAGGTGCAGGTCGCCCTCTTCAACATCATGGAGGAGACCGACGTCCAGATAAAGGGCTTCAAGGTGCGCCTTCCCCTCGATGTGGTCATAGTTGCCAGCGCTAACCCGGAGGATTACACGAGCCGCGGCCGCATCATAACCCCGCTAAAGGACCGCTTCGACGCAGAGATCAGGACCCACTATCCCTCGAGCCTCGATGACGAGGTCAGAATCATGGAGCAGGAGATGAGGGCTTGGGAGCGGGACGGGCGAGCGGTGGTGGTGCCGGAGTTCATGAAGCTCATCATCGCCGCGGTTACCGCCGAGGCCCGCCGCTCCCCCGAGGTCAACCAGCTCTCGGGCGTAAGCGTCAGGGTGAGCATCAGCAACTTCGAAAGCGTGATTTCCAACGCCGAAAAGCGCGCCGCAAGATGCAACGAGCCGGAAATCGTTCCCCGGATAAGCGACCTTCACGCCATCGTGCCTTCTACCCGGGGAAAGATCGAGGTGGAGAGCCTGGACGGGGAGGAGAAGGAAGTCACGCTCGTCGAAAGTTTCGTAAACGCCGCCGTAAAGCGCGTCTTCGATAGCCACCTAAGGCCCTCCGATCTGGAATCGGTGGTCGCCCATTTCGAAAGCGGCTGGGGGATAGAGGTCTCGGATACGATGCCCTCCGGCGACTACCTCGAAGCGCTGCGAGAAATCCCCGGGCTTAGCGAAGCGGTGGGCAGGCTCGCCCCGAGCGAGAATCTTGGGCTTGTGGCCGCGGCAACGGAGCTAGTTCTCGAAGGGCTGCATCTGCATCGCAAGCTGAGCAAGGAAAAGTATGGTGGCAGATACCGCTTCGAGGCTCGCCGTGGAAATTAGATGCTGAGAACACGATACTTCGCGTGGGATGAGCAAAGAGGGGAGCGGGTAGACAAAGAGGCACTTCTCTCCTCCTTCGCCTCCCATCTCTCCCGCGGCCAGAGCGTGGCCGGCGCGCTGGCGGAGCTTTTGCGCGACGGGGTCGAGCTGGAAGGAGGGGGACGAATCGGGGGCCTGGCGGATCTCATCGAACAGGTGCGCCAGGCGCTCAGGGAGCGGTACGCGCGCCTGGATATCCAAAGCGCGCTTGCGGAGCTCTGGGAGAAGGTGGCGCGTCTTGTGGCCGGCGAGGATCGCCCGGCAGGCTTTGGCGCCCAAGAGAGTCTGGGAGCCGGTCGGGAAAACTTGAGCGATCTCATCGGCCGGCTTCGCGAGCGTAAGTTTGCGGAAAGATCGAGCGCGGAGCTCTTGCAAGAGTTGGTCTCCGAGCTCGGACGAATCCGCCGCCTCGAGCAACTGTGGCGCCAGGGCGTGGGTAGGAAGAACCTGCCTGGGGGCATGAGCTGGGCCGAAGCGGCAAAGCTGCTAGATGAGATCGAGCAATTGAAGCTTTTGGAAAGCGAGCTCTCCGGTGGGGATCCAAGCCGCATCGATCCCAAGCTGCTTTGTCGCTTGCTCGGGCCTGCGGCCGAGGAGGGCCTCGAGCGGATCGGCGCGGCGGTAGCGCTGCTGGAGAAAGCCGGTTACGTGGTGGAGCGCGGGGAGCGAGCGGTTTTGTCTCCCAAGGGGGTTCGCGCCGTAGGCAGGCTTGCGCTTCGAGACATCTACCGGGGAATGATGCGCGACCGGGCGGGGGGACACCAGGTCGGCAGCCCGGGAAGCGGGGCGGTGGCGAGGGAGGCGAGTCGGCCGGCGGTGTTCGGAGAGCGGCTCGAGATCGATCTGACCGCCACGTTGCGGCACGCGCTCCGCCGCCGCCCGAAGTTGCCGCTTCGCCTGGAGCCGGGCGATTTCATGACCTTCGAGGCCGATTACGCGACGTCGGCGGCCACCGTGTTGCTGCTCGACATGAGCTGGTCGATGAGCTGGGAGGGGAGATTCGCCGCGGCGAAGAAGGTGGCCATGGCGCTGGAGAGCCTGGTAAGAAGCGAGTTTCCGAGGGACTTTTTCGCAGTGGTGGGATTCTTTACCCGTGCCGTCGAGCTCAAGATCGCGGATCTGCCGGAGGCGAGTTGGAACGTCGGGGATCCCTTCACCAATCTGCAGGAGGGGCTTCGCTTGGCCGGCCGAGTGCTCGAGCACCAGCGCTCGCGAAACCGCCAGATAATACTCATTACCGATGGGCAGCCGACCGCTTACACCAGCGGGGGCCGGTTGTATTGCGAGTGGCCGCTCTCCTTCGGGGGGATCGGAATGCGAGCGGCGCGGGCGGCGCTGGAGGAAGTGAGCAGGATCACTCGGGCGGGAATCAGGCTCAACACCTTCATGCTGGACGACAGCCCGAACCTCAAGGTCTTCGTCGAGCAAATGACGCGACTGAACCGGGGTCGCGCACTCTACACGCGACCCGATCAGCTCGGACGCTACGTGCTGGTAGATTATGTGGAGCGCAGGCGACGGAAGGTCTAGGGCCGAAGGCGGGGCGGGTTGCGGCGGAGGGCGCCGGTGAAGACGCAGGCGAGCCGAGGCGCAGGGCAGGAGGCGGGGGGCGGCAAGCCGACTCCCATGATGGCGCAGTACTGGCGCCTCAAAGAGCGCTGCGGGGATGCCATTTTGATGTTTCGGCTCGGAGATTTCTACGAAATGTTCTTCGAAGACGCCGAGCGGGCATCCAAGATACTCGACATAGCGCTCACCTCGCGAAACAAGAACGACCCCAACCCGATTCCGCTCTGCGGCGTTCCCTTTCATTCGGCCAAGCCCTACATCGCCAAACTGCTCGAAGCGGGCCTAAAAGTCGCCATCTGCGAGCAGATGGAGGATGCGGCCAAAGCCAAGGGGCTGGTGGAACGAGAGGTCGTGCGCGTCATAACTCCGGGAACCGTCCTGGACGAGGAAACGCTCGACCCGACTGTTCCTAACCGACTTGTCGCTCTCTTTCCCGCGGCAGACGAAACCGCAGGCCCCTGGGGTATGGCCGCGGTCGACTTTTCTACTGGAGGAGTGAGTGTCGCGACGATCGGGGCGCAAGCCACCGAAGCCGGGTGGGGGCGCCTCGAGGCGCTGGCGCAAGAGCTTGGCCGTTTGGACGCCCGCGAGGTCTTGGTGGCGGATGGGGCAAACGAGCTTGCGGCAGCGATCGAGCGCATGGGGATCGTTGCCTGCGTAAGCCGCGCCCCCGGCGCATGGTTTTCTCCCGTCGAGGCCCGCCGGTGGATGGGCAGGTGGGGGGAAGCGGTAGTGGAGCTGGAGGAGGCGCAGGCTTGCGCCCTTTCCGGTCTTCTCGGTTATCTGCGGCAGACCCTGCGGGCCGAAATCGAGCACCTCGGGATCCCCACCATCCACGATCCCGCTACCAGGCTCATGGTGGACGAGGTCAGCCGCGCGCATCTCGCGCTCCTTCCGGGCGCGGGGGTTCCCAAGAGCCACTCGCTTCTCGGCGTGCTCGACCGGACGGCAACCCCTATGGGGGCACGCACCCTAAGAGAATGGATGCTTTACCCGCTCGCCGATCCCGAGCTAATCGCGGCGCGCCTCGATGCGGTGGAAGCGTTGATCCAGCAGGTTAGAGCCCGCGAGGCCGTGGCCTCTGAGCTTCGTGCCGTAGGTGACCTCGAGCGCTTGGGGGCCAGGTTGGGGGCGGGAGGTTGCGGGCCGAGGGAGCTGATCAGGCTGGCGCGGGCGCTGGAGCGCCTGGAGCCCATAAAGCGCGAGCTCGAGAAGATCTCGGGGGGCGCAACCGCAGGCCTGGCGCAAGAGGTGTCTCGGCGCGGGGGTCGGCGCCCCCTTCTGTGCGAGCTTGCCGAGGGAATAGTTTCGCTTCCCGAGGTCGTCGCGAAGATCGACGCGGCCCTCCAGGAGAGCGCGGGCACGGTCATCCCCGGCGTCATTCGTGCGGGTTACCATGAAGAAGTGGACCAGTTGCGCCGCATCGCCAGCGACTCGAAGCAGGTCATCGCGGAGCTCGAGGCCAGGGAGCGACGGCGCACCGGAATCGCAAGCTTGAAGATCCGCTACAACAAGGTCTTCGGCTACTACGTCGAGGTGAGCAAGGCTAACTTGTCTTTAGTACCCGAGGATTACGTGCGCAGGCAGACACTCGTCGGGGCCGAGCGCTTCATTACGGCGGAGCTTAAGGAATGCGAGAACCGAATCCTCGGAGCCGAGCAGCGGTTGCGGGAATTGGAGGGCGAGCTTTTGGCGGGGCTCGTTGCGGAGGTTGCGCGGCACCGCGACTGTATTCTCGCCAGCGCCTGCGCGCTGGCACGCCTCGATGCCCTGCTTTCCCTCGCCGCGGTTGCCCACGAACGCGGCTACACCCGCCCTTTTGTGGACAATGGCGGTCGCATCGAGATACGGGAGGGACGCCACCCCATCGTGGAAGTCGCCTGTCGCGCGCGGAGGTTCGTTCCCAACGATTGCGAGCTCGATCCGGAAACGCGCCAGATAATTCTCCTTACCGGCCCCAACATGGCTGGCAAGTCGACGTACCTTAGGCAGGTGGCGTTGATTGCCATAATGGCGCAGATGGGAAGCTTCGTCCCGGCGGCGCAAGCGCGCGTAGGTGTGGTGGATCGGATCTTCACGCGGGTCGGGGCCTCCGACAACATCGCCGCCGGCGACTCGACCTTCATGGTGGAGATGCGGGAGACGGCGAGAATTCTGGCGGGAATGACGCCGCGAAGCCTTCTCATCTTGGACGAGATCGGCCGAGGTACCAGCACCTTCGACGGAATCGCGATCGCCTGGTCGGTCCTGGAATACCTGCACGATAACGCTAGCTGCCATCCGAAAACCCTCTTCGCCACCCACTTCTACGAGCTTACCGACCTTGCGCGGTCTCTAGGGCGGCTCAAGAACCACTCGATCGCCGTCAGGGAATACAAGGGCGATATCGTCTTCTTGCGCCAGGTCGTGTCGGGGCCGGCGAGCCGAAGCTACGGAATCGAGGTCGCCAGGCTTGCCGGCTTGCCCGCGGAGGTGGTAGCCAGGGCAAGAGCGGTATTGGCCGATCTGGAGCAGGGGCAAAGCGACGTGGGACTGGGCCGGCGGGAAGGAAAGGGGGGCAAGGCCGCCGGGGCACAAGCCCAGCTAGAGCTTTTCGGAAAGGCGGCCTCGCAGCTTAAGGCGCGCCTTGCGGCGATCGACGTTTGCGCGATCACGCCCCTGGAGGCCATGCTCGAGCTTGCGGAGTTGGTAGAGGAAGCCAAGAGGGGGTAGGGTGAAAAGGGATAGCGGGTGTGGCGTTGGGGGTTGGGGGGGAAACGGGTCGAGGCGTCGAGAGAGCGTGGGGAGGCTCCGTTACTCATTCATAGCTGTTGGCCTCCTCGGCGTCGCGCTCGGAGGTCCTTTCGCCGGCGCGTGGGCCGAGCCTGCACCGGCCAGGCCGCCGGCCAAGGTGGAGCGGGTCCGCTTTTTGGCCGGACCGGGTCGGGCCCGCGTGCTCGTCATGCTCTCGCGGGTCGTTCCCTTCGAGGTTACGAGAATCGAGCCCAGGGAGGGCCACGACTTTCGTCTTGTGGTAGATTTTGCCAATGCGCGGCTGGGGGAGCGGGCGCGAAAACCGGAAGGGGAGCTTTCCGGAGAGCTGGTCGCGCTGCGAACCGGCCAATTCAATCCCAGAACGGCGCGAGTAGTCCTGGAGCTAAAGACCATGGGTGCGCACGCGGCCATAAGCCGAGACAACCCGCCGCGCGTGGTGATCGATGTCGAGGTGGGAGCGGGGGGCAGCAGGCTGGAGGCGAAAGCGGCGCCGGGGCGGGCCGAGCCGCAAGTCGGCGAGCCAACCGCAATCCCCATTCCGCCCGGGCGGGGCGGAGGTCGGCCGGGCGCGGCTCCCTCTCCGGCCCCGGGCCAAAGCCCCTGGATCGTGGTGATCGATCCGGGCCACGGCGGCTCCGACCCTGGAGCGATCGGTCTTGGAGGGTTGCCCGAGAAGGTCGTAACTCTTGCCGTCTCTCGCAAGCTTGCGGCCCTGTTGAACGAGACGCCGCGGGTTAAGGCCATACTTACCCGTGAGGCCGACGTCACGCTGCCGCTTCGAGACCGCACCGCTTTCGCCAACGCGCAGGCTGCCGATATATTCGTCTCCATCCACACCAATGCCGACGACAAGGGAAGGCTAAGTGGCATCGAAACTTACTACCTGAACAACGCCGACGACCATGCCACCGTGCGGCTTGCGGCACAGGAGAACGGGCTCGTGCCCCCGGGGGCGGATTTGCCGGTCGACCGCGACGTACTCTATATCGTGAGCGACCTGATCCAGAGGGGCAAAGAAGAGGAGTCGATGGCGCTCGCCGGCAGAGTGCAAAGCTCGCTCACCCGAAGGCTTGCGCGGGAGGGCGGGCCGGTCAATGATTTGGGAGTGAAAAGAGGGCCGTTTTTCGTGTTGACCGGCGCCTATATGCCCTGTGTGCTGGTGGAGGTCTCCTTCATCAGCCACCCGAGGGAGGGTCACTTGCTCGGAAGCGATGCTTACCAGCAAGCCGTTGCCGAAGGAATTTACCAAGGGATCGTGGAATTTCTGCGCGATGCGGAGGCGCTAAAGACACTGTGAGCCCTTCTGCCCTTGCGCCGCTTAGGGTTGACCCGCCGCTGCCCAAGGTCGGTACCTTCGACCCGCAGGACGACGGGCGCATCGCCAAGCAGTACGTGCTGCAGGTCAAGGAGCGCGTGCGGCAACTCCACGAAGGGGGTTGCGCGGGCAGCCTGCTGGTCGAGGCGTACGCGGCGGCGATGGATCGGCTGATCAGGTTTTTGGTAGTGACTACAACTGCAGACTACAACTCCCGCTTCGTGCTCCTCGACCACCGTTGTGCGATCGTAGCCCAGGGCGGGTACGGCAGGAGGGAATTGAGTCCCTGTTCGGACATCGATCTCTTGCTCCTTTTTCCCTGGAAGAGGAACTCGTATGTAGAGACCATCGCCGAGAAGATTTACTACAGTCTCCTGGAGGCTGGGATCAGCATCGGGGCGGCGGCGCGTAACGTGGCCGAGACGGTGCGACTGGCGGCCAGGGACACGGTGGTTCAAACCTCCCTTTTGGACGCCCGCTACCTCTGCGGGGATCGCAGGCTTTACGAAGAATTTCGCACCGCTTTCGAGAAAGAGGTGCTGCGGCGAGGGGCGGTGAAATTCTTCGGCAAAAAGCTTCGCGAGAGCGCCGAGCGTTACCAACAATGGGGGGACTCGATCTATGTCCTCCAGCCCAACGTCAAGGAAGGCAAGGGTGGGCTTCGCGACATACATACGGCGAGCTGGATCGCCAAGGTCAAGTTCAAAGTGAAGGCGCTGCACGACCTCGTGTTGAAGGGCGTGATCGGGGAGGAGGAGCTTTCGGAACTCGAGCGTTCGCGTGATTTCATCCTGCGGGTTAGAAACGCGATGCATTTGGCTAGCGGCGGTCACCAGGACCACCTGACGCTGGAGCTCCAAGAGCAGGTAGCGCCTGCGCTGGGTTTTCGCGCCGCTTCCAACGACCCAGACGGCGCCGTCCAAGACTTCATGCGCGAGTATTTTCGCCACGCGAGCACCGTAAGCCGCGTGGCGGCATCGATCATCGAGCGCGCTCTCGATCGTCAACGGGTGAGCGTGGGGAACGAGGGCGCGATCAGGCGCAAGATACGCGAGGGTGTCTACGTCATGGGGGACCGACTCGTGGTGACAAGCGCTTCTATCGTGAGACGCGACCCCTCCAATCTCGTAACCCTCTTTCTCGACGCACAACGGCACGGCGTTCAGCTCGGGGACTCCACCCGGCGCGTCATCCGAGAGAATCTCGACCTTCTGGGGGAAAAGGAGCGGCGCTCCCCCGCCTTCGTTCAGCCCTTTAGGGAGATCATGCGTGGCAGGGAGCGGGTGTTCGAGACGCTAAGCGAGATGCACTCTCTCGGCGTGCTCTGTCAGCTCGTACCCGAATTTCGGCGCATCGACCGACTCGTTCGGCGCGATCCCTTCCACATCTATACGGTGGACCAGCATTCGCTGGCCGGGGTGCGCGAATTGGAGCGGCTTAGGGCGGGGCAACACAAGGATTCGAGCCCGCTTCTTACCCAGGTGATCCGCGAAACCGAGGACTTGGATATCCTTTACCTCGGCATGCTGTTTCACGATGTCGGCAAGGGGGAAGGCCACGGACATTCGGAGCGGGGGGCCCGGCTGGTAAGCGAGATCGCGCAGCGCATCGGCCTCAACGAAGACGAGGCGGCCCAGTGGGTCTTTCTGGTCAGACACCACCTGCTCATGACGAAACTGGTGGTAAGCCGCGATACGCACGACGAGAGGTTGGTGTTGAGCTTCGCCCGAACGGTTCAAACCGAAGATAATTTGCGCAAGCTCTACCTTCTCACCTTCGCCGACCTCAAGGCCACTTCGCCGGCGGCGTGGAACAACTGGCGCGACATGGTGCTCGGGGAGTTCTACCTGAGAACGCTCGGGGCCTTCGAGCGGGGGGACTTGAGCGAAGACAACCAGGGCGAGCACGCCGGGCGCGTAAAAAGCCGGGTCCTGGAACAGGTGGCGCCGAAAAAGCGGGGCGAGGTCTCGCTTTTCCTAGAGCGGATGCCGGAATCGTACCTGCTAAATTGTCAGGTTGCGGATATCCTGCGCCACGCTGCGCTCGTCGCCCGCTTGCGCGAGGAAATAGAGGCGGCCGCCCCGGCTGACAAGGAGCACGTGTTCGTGTGCGATGTCCGCCACTTTCCCTCGAGCGACTATAGCGAGTTCACGATCTGCATGCTGGACCGCCCCGGTTTGTTTGCCAGCCTGGCTGGCGTTCTGGCGGCCCATCAGATGAACATCGCCGGCGCGCGTGTCATGACTAGCGCCGATGGAATCGTTCTCGATCGGTTCCGGATCGCCCACGGCGAGGCACCCCAACTGGTGACCGACGAGAAAAGGTGGGCGAGAGTGCAGGCGCTCCTGGCCGAGGTGCTTCGCGGCACAGTCGATCTCGGCGCGAAGGTGGAGCAAGCTCTTCCGTCGCCGGTCATCCTCAGGAGGCGGGGTGCGAGAGTCACGACCGAGGTGCTGGTGGATAACCGGGTATCGCCGGAATACACCGTGCTCGACGTGTATGCCGAGGACCGCCCGGGCCTGCTTTTTGCGATGGCAAGCTGCCTCCACGAGCTAGGCCTCAACATTCACGTCGCGAAGGCCACCACCAACTTGAACCAGGTACTAGACGTCTTTTACGTCTCCCATCGGGGCCACAAGATCGAGGACGAGGCGCTGCTCGACGAGATCCGCGGGAAGCTGCGGGAGCGGGTGGAGGGCTTGGTGAACCGCGGGGTCGTCAGGTGAAGCAGTGGTAACCCCCGAGCGGCCCGGCCAACAGGTTCCCGGGGACATCGATAGCTGGATAGATCAGCATCTGGCTCACCTGCGGGTGGAGCGGGGGCTTGCGGCAAACACGGTGGCGGCGTATGGACGCGACCTCGCACGCTTCTCCGCGTTTTGCGCGGGGCGTGGGGTTGCCGATGCGAAGGCGGTGACCGAGCGGATGGTGCGTGAGTTTCTTCTGAGCGAGGCAAAAAGCGGGAGAGCGCCAGCCTCGGTAGGACGCCGACTCGTCGCCGTGCGCGGCTTCTTTAGGTTCTTGGCGAGCGAGGGTGCCGTGAGCGTTTCTCCGGCCCGCGAGCTCAAGATAAGGCAGGACCGCCGCAAGTTGCCCAAGCCGCTCGGCGCCGAGGAGACCAGACGGCTTCTCGCCTCGGCCGGCACGGGCGGCCCGCGCGCTCTGCGCGACCGGGCGATGCTCGAGCTTCTCTACGGATCGGGCCTTCGCGTCTCCGAGCTGATTGGCCTGCGGCTGAATCAAGTGAACCTCGACGACAGTTACCTGCACGTGGTGGGTAAAGGTTCCAGGGAGCGGATCGTTCCCCTGGGCAGAAGCGCGAGAAGGAGCCTGGAGGAGTACTATGCCGGCGGCCGGGGGGCGCTTCTCAAAGGCAGGCAGAGCCCTTATGTATTCGTTACCGCCAGAGGAAAGCCGCTCACGCGGCAGGGCTTTTGGAAGCTCCTCAAGCTATCCGCCCGTCGCGCTGGTCTTTCCACGGGTGTCTCGCCGCATACGATGCGGCACACCTTCGCTACGCACCTGCTCGAGGGTGGCGCGGACTTGCGGTCGGTGCAAGTGATGCTCGGTCACGCGGACATTTCGACCACGCAGGTGTACACGCATGTAACGAGTTCCAGGTTGGTCGAGGTGCACAGGCGGTTTCACCCGCGTCAGCGGGGTCCGAGCTTGTCCCGTGCGCGCCGACCTGATAAGAGTCTATCGCGGTGAGCGAGGTGCTGGGAGCCGAAGCGACACTGGAGAAGGCGCCGCTGGGAGGGGGGAAGGGCAGGGCAAGCCCTGCGTTTAGGGTCGTATCGGATGCGCGGTTTTCGCCGTAAGAGCCGAGTGCCGGCGGTTGCGGCCTCGGGCGGCGCGGGGGCGGTTCGAGGCGGGCAGGAGAAGTGAGCGAGCATGCCACACAGATCTTTCTCGAGGGTGCCTTGTGGGCCGTGCCGTTGCTCCTCGCGATCGTGTTTCACGAGGTGGCGCACGGCGCCGTGGCCCGCTACCTCGGGGACCCGACTGCGGCGCGGGCTGGGCGGCTCACGTTGAATCCGCTTCCCCACATCGACCTTTTCGGCACGATCCTCCTTCCTGCGCTTCTCCTGGTCGCGCAGACGCCGTTTCTTTTCGGTTGGGCGAAGCCGGTACCGGTAAATTTTGCCAGGCTGCGCAACCCCAGGCGGGATGCGATGTTGGTGGCCGCGGCGGGGCCGGCGGCGAATGGCGCGCTGGCGCTAGGCTCCTCGCTGGTTTTGATCCACCTCCTTCCCCTTCTCTCTCGCGTGAGCCCGCCGGCGGTTGGGGCCTCGCTGGTGGTGCCGCTCGAGGCCATCGCCGCGCGCACGATCCTCATAAACGTGGTCCTTGCCGTCTTTAACCTCCTTCCCATTCCACCGCTCGACGGCGGGCGCGTCTTGACGGGCCTTCTGCCGCGGCCGGCAGCGCGCGTTGTGGCGGGCGTCGAGCCGTTCGGCATCCTTCTCGTCGTGGCCCTCATGGCTACCCGATCTCTGGGTGGGATCATCGGTTACCCGATAGGGATCGTGCTTTCGGCAATGGGCACGCCCTTTAGCCTTCTTGCCTCGTACATGTGATGGCCGCCGTGGTGGTGAGCGGGATGCGGCCGACGGGCCGCCTGCACCTGGGACATTATCTGGGTACCTTGAAGCAGTGGCTCAAGCTCCAGCGCACCAGCCGCTGTTTTTTCTTCGTCGCCGACTGGCACGCGTTAACCACCGGGATCGGCAGCTCGCAGGAGATCCGGGAGAACACGGAGGAGATGGTGGCCGATTGGCTGGCTGCGGGAATCGATCCGCAGGCGGCGGTTCTCTTCAGGCAATCGGATGTCAAGCAGCACGCGGAGCTTCACCTGCTCCTTTCCATGGTGACCCCGACGCCCTGGCTGATAAGGAACCCTACGGTCAAGGAGCAAGCCCGCGAGCTCGGGATGATCCGCTCGGACGAGGAAAGCGAGATGGTAAAGATCACCTACGGGCACTTGGGTTACCCGGTCCTCCAGGCGGCCGACATCCTCATGTACCAGGCCACGGGCGTTCCCGTCGGGGTGGATCAGGTGCCCCACGTCGAGCTGACGCGGGACATCGCGCGAAGCTTCAACAGCTATTTCGGGGCGGTTTTCGTGGAGCCCGAGCCCCTTCTGGCCGAGAGCCCCAAGGTCCCGGGCATAGACGGAAGAAAGATGAGCAAGAGCTACGGCAACGCCGTTTTTCTTGCTGATTCGCCGGAGCAAATCGACGCCAAGCTGTCGCGGATGATGACGGACCCTAGGCGGGTGCGACGCAACGACCCGGGAGATCCCGACGTGTGCCCCGCATTCAATTTGCACCGCATCTACTGCTCGCCGGACGAAATAGCATTCGTTACCGAAGGCTGCAGAACCGCGGGAATCGGGTGCCTGGAGTGCAAGAAAATCATGATCAGGCACGTTATCGAGGAAATAGCGCCTCTGGGAGATGCCAGGCGGCGCTGGATCGAAAAGCGCCCGCTGATAGGAGAGGTTCTAGGGAAAGGGAGCGAGAAGGCTCGCGAGGTAGCGGAGGCCACCATGGGCAAGGTCAGATCGGCGATGGGGCTTGCGCAGGCGCCCGAGGGGTGAGAGCGCTGGGTGGGGTCCTCTTGACGGTGGGCGGGAAGCCGTTTTATTTAAGCAGCTTGCGCGGTTTGGGGGGCAAGGGGGTGAGGCGGTGGCGATGGTCGAGAATCCTCAGTATCAGGTGAAGACGCAGGTATTCGAGGGGCCGCTTGATCTTCTGCTTCACCTGATCAAGAAAAACGAGCTCGATATTTACGACATTTCCGTTTCCGAAATCACGGATCAGTATCTGGCCTACATCCAGACGATGCGCGAGATGAATCTCGACGTGGCGGGAGAGTATCTCGTCATGGCGGCCACGCTCGCCTACATGAAGTCCTGCATGCTGCTTCCGCCCTCGCAAGAAGAGGAGGAAGAAGAGGAGAGCGGGGAGTCTTTGCGTCAGCGATTGATCGAGCAACTGGTGGCTTACCGGCAATTCAAAGAAGTTGCGGCGGCGTTAGCCGAGCGTGAGATTCTAAGCCGCGACGTCTTCTGCCGGCCGCCGCCGGGTCTGGGGAACGGGGGAGGCGAGCCGAGTTTGGGCGAGCTTAGTCTCTTGGATCTGGCGCGCGCGTTTCAAAGCCTTCTCGAGCGTAGCCTGACCCAGAGCTTTCACGCGATCGTGCACGACGAGGTTTCCGTCAAGGAGTGTGTGGAAGTGATACACGCTCGGCTGGCAACCCGCGACCGTATACGGTTCGTGGATCTGTTCGAGGCCCGGGCGAGCAGGCTTAGATGGGTAGCGACATTCCTGGCGCTGCTGGAGCTTATAAAAGTAGGCTTTCTTAGCGCCATGCAGGAGGAGATCTTCGGCGAGATCTGGCTCGTTCGAAAGCGCTAGAGTCGCAACTGCGTTAGGCGGTGTCGGCCAGGCGCGAGCCAGCTTGGGAGAACTCGAGATGCGGACTACCGATAACAAGGCGCCGCTGGAGGAGCGAAGCGAGGAGCGACCAGGGGGCGAGGAAGCGCAGGAGCGGCACCTGCGCGGTTTGGTCGAGAGTTTGCTATTCGCTTCCGGGGAGCCAGTGAGTTTGGCGCGGCTTGCCGAGATCGCTGGGCGGGCCGGCTGCGAGGACCCCAAGCCCAAGGTGCGCCGGGTGCTCGATTTTCTCGAACGGCACTACGTCGCCGAGGGGGCGGGAATCCGGCTCGTTCAGGTGGCGGGCGGCTACCAGCTAAGGACGGCGCCTGAAATGGCCGAGTACGTGCGTTGCTTGTGCGAGGCCAAGCCCTGGCGCTTGACGCGGGCTACGCTCGAGACCCTAGCCATCGTTGCGTACCGCCAGCCGGTCACGCGAGGGGAGATCGAGGCAATCCGAGGAGTGGACGCGGATGCGGTGCTGGCTTCGCTCATCGCCCGCAAGCTCGTTCGTGTGGTTGGTAGGCGCGAGGGGCCGGGAAGGCCTCTCTTGTACGGAACCACGCGCAGATTTCTGGAGGTGTTCGGCTTGAAGGATCTGCGAAGCTTGCCGAAACTGGGCGAGATCGGAGTCCCGGAGCCGGGTGAGGTCGAAGTGGCGGGTGAAAGGCTTGCCGCGGATGAGGCGAGTCGGGAGCCAAATGGTGCAGGTGAGGCTGCAAAAGATACTGAGCCAGAGGGGACTGTGCTCGAGGCGGCGGGCGGAGGCTCTGATCCTGTCGGGGAAGGTGGCGGTAAACGGCCGGGTGGTGACGGAACTCGGGATTAGGGCGGATCCTGAGCGCGACAGGATAACGGTCGAAGGAAGGCCTCTTTCCCGCGCGCCTGGTTTGCTCTACCTCGCGTTTCACAAGCCTACCGGCGTCCTTACGACGCTCTCGGACCCGGCCGGTCGGCCCACGCTGAAAGAGGCGATCGGGCCGCAGCCGGCCCGCCTCTTTCCCGTCGGCAGACTGGACTACAACTCTTCTGGCCTGGTAATTCTCACCAACGATGGCGACCTGGCATACAAGCTCATGCACCCCCGCTACGGCATCGAGAAGGTTTACCGCGTCAAGGTTCGTGGCGTGCCCTCGCCGGAGACGATTCGGCGCATGCGCCAGGGAGTCGATCTCGATGACGGCCCGTGCAAGCCGCTTAGGGTGCGCATAGAGGAAAGACGCAAGACCAAGAGCTGGCTCGAAATAGTGGTTCGGGAGGGACGGCATCACCTCGTCAGGCGCCTGTGCGCAGCCGTTGGCCATCCGGTGGAAAAGCTGGTTCGCATAGGGATCGGGCCGGTGCGGCTCGGTGGTCTCAAGCTCGGGATGTGGCGGCCGCTTCGAGCGCAGGAGGTCGCGCTTCTCAGGCGAGCCGCCCGAAGCGGCCGCGATCTGAGGGAGCGGTCGGGAGCGTAGTCGGACCGAGCTTGGGCGAAGTCGGAGCGAAATGCCAAGGCTCTTGTTACGGCAGGTTACGCTCGTGGCCTGGATTATCTGCCGTGAAGGGGAAGAGCTATTGAAAGCGCGACCCTTGGGGAGCAGAATGAGAGCAATTGAGGGGGGTGAGTTCCATGGGAAAAGCGCAATCCGGAGGCCCGGAGCTGTGCGCCGTAGCGCCCGCTCACGGTGGTTGGCTTTACTATTCGGGCTCCGTTAGTCCTTACGATCTGGAAAATCTGTGCGAGCGTGCGGCGGCGCTTGCGGGGAGCAGCAACGAAGCCGTTCATTTGGAGATCACCTGCGACGCAAGCGTCACGAGCCCCGAGCTCAAGGAACTGGCGCGCAAGCTAAAGAAGCTCGAAAAGAGGGGCGTCTTCGCGCACCTGCACACTCAGCGCAGTCGAAGCATAACGGGACGTTGATCGGTTCCTAAGACCCCAGGAACTGGCCAGTCTGGGCTCGAGCGCAAGCGAGAGGGGCGACCTCTGCTGCTAAGTAAAATCGCTTAGGTTCGCAAGCGGAAGGAACGGCCCGGGGCTTGTGCGGTGGAGGGCCCCCTTCGGCTGCGGCTTTGCGCTTGCGGTTGACTTGCGTTGGGTTAGAAGATAGCAATACCGGGATCGGGCGCTATAGCGGGGTGGAGCAGTCTGGTAGCTCGTCGGGCTCATAACCCGAAGGTCGAAGGTTCAAATCCTTCCCCCGCAATTCCAAGGCCCCCGCAAAACGCGGGGGCTTTTTTGTGGGCCGAGCTAAGTGCGTGAAAAAGCACGGTTTTTCGAGGGCCTGGCCCCCCTATCGGGTGTGGGCTTGGAGCTTTTGGCCAAAAGGGCGCTCTTGCCCCGTCAATCTGTCGGGGCTTTCGAATTCCTGCCGGGGGTGCTTGATCGAGGGCAGTTAGGGCGTTAGTATTGCGGCTACTTACCTTCCGCGGGCGGTTCGGGTCCTCCTTCCCGGCCGTCCGCTTCTTTTTTGAGGCCGCGCAAACACCGGCCGCGAGCCCGCCTGGGGCAATCGGAGCGGTTTGCGAAACCGCCCCGGCGGATGCTCGGTAGACTTCTTTTTCGGCCACACGCACGAAGGCTGCTGCGCTACTTTGTCGGAACGGTAATCTCTACGGTGGTCCCTACGCCTTTTGCGGAGCTTACCGCCAATTTTCCGTCGATGATGGCCGCCCGCTCCCGCATCGTCGTCAACCCGAACCCTCGCGTTCCTGCCGACATCGGTTTGGTCTCGAACCCTTTACCGTCGTCGCTTACCGTAGCCCGCAACCATTGACCCTCTCGCCTTATCGCCACTTTGATCTCGCGTGCATGAGCGTGCTTGGCGGCATTGTTCAGGGCTTCCTGCAAGAGCCGATAAAGGTGAAGCTCGCTCTCCTGGTCGAGCAGGCCCGCGATATCGTCTGCCGCTACGGAGACTGCCACGCCGTGGCGCCTCGCCAGATCCTTCGCGAAGGCCTCGATCGCCGCGCCTACGCCGAGACCAACCAGTTCCACTGGATGGTAGTGGTGCGCAAGGTGGGCGATCGACTCGGCGGCCTCCGCGATCTGGCGCCCCATCTCTTCGAGCGTGCAGCGTTCCACTTCGACCTTCTCTCCTCCCGCCCGCCGCAGCGCGTAAAGCTCGAGGGAGAGCGCCACGAGAACCTGTCCCACCCCGTCGTGAAGCTCCATGGCGACCCTGCGCCTCTCCCTCTCCAGGGTGTCCAAGAGGTCCCGACAAAGCCGCTTGCGAGCCGCGTCGGCTTCCTTGCGGTCGGTTATGTCGACGGCGATGCCCAAAACCGCCGGCTCCCCGTTTAGCTCGATCAACCCAGCGGTAAAGTCAACCCAGCGGTCCTCTCCCCCCTTGGTGCGGATCTTGACTTCGTAGTGAGCCGGAACCGGCGCGCCCTTGAGCCGCGCAAGGCCTCGCCTGCGAGCGAGGTCCTGGAACTCGGGGTGCAATAGCTCCCAGAATTTCATCCCCAGGAGCTCGGCGGCGCTGTAGCCGGTGAGGGTTTGCGCCCTCGCATTGACGTAGCGAATCGCCTCGGCCTGATAAATGAAGGTCGCCACCGCCAACGACTCGGCCAGGACTCTAAAATGCTGCTCCCTCTCCCTGAGCTTGGCTTCGACCGTCTTGCGCTCGGTAATGTCGCGAGCGAACGCGCAGTTATACTCCTTACCGTTATAAACGAAATAATTTACGGCGCTCTCGACGGGGAAAACGCTTCCGTCCTTGCGGCGGTGGCGCGATTCGATGGTACGGGCTCCGCGCTCCTTTAGCTCTCTCCACCACGCCGGCCATTGCGAGCGCGGGAAATCCAGGTCGATGTCGTGGATCGTGAGCCGCAAAAGCTCGGCACGCGAGTAGCCGAGGGAGCGGCACGCCTGCTCGTTGGCATAAAGAATGCGGGCGTCCTCGGCCACCCAGAAAACGGAATCGGCAGCCCGCTCGAGGGCAAAACAAGCAACTTGGGCTGGGGTATCGAGCCACTCGCTCAGATGCCTCTTCCCCCTTCTGTCCGAAACCTCTGGGTGAAGGTGCCGCTTGGACCGGCAGGCCCCGCGGGAGAAAACATACGGTTAGAGAGATCGGCTTTCACGAGACGAGACCTCCGTGCCAGCGCCGGGAATATACTGCCCCACAAGCCGCGATTGCAAGAGAGCCAGGCGGCTGCAGGCGGCCGGAAAAGGGAGCCTTGCGGGTAGTTTTAGCTGGTGAAAACCCGAGGAAGTCCGGTTATGCGAAAAAGTGGGTGAGCACACTCGAGCAATCGAGTGCGCGGGCTTGGTTGGCGCTTAGCTTTATCGAGAAGCTCAAGCGAAGATGGTTGATCGAGCTCGTGCGCCGCGCCGGCTCGGCGCCCGCTTTGATCGGGGCCGGGGAGGCCGAGCTGCGCCGCCTCGGGGCGGACCCCGATCAGGCTAGGGCGATCGCCCGCTTTGCTAAGTGGGAGAGGGTGGATTTGGAGCTTGAGCGCCTGGCGAAGGCTTGCGCCCGCATAATTCCCTGGGACAGCCCTTCGTATCCGCCGTTGCTCAGGCATATTCACGATCCTCCCCCTTGGCTTGCCGTCAAAGGAAATGGGAGCTTGACCGGCCCCGCAGTGGCCGTAGTCGGCTCGCGCAGGGCCAGCCCTTACGGGCTGGAGGTAGCCGAGAGCCTGGCGAAGGGGTTGGCGCGGGCTGGGCTTAGCGTGATAAGCGGGCTGGCGCGCGGCGTTGACGCGGCTTCGCACCGGGGTGCGTTGCGAGCCGGTGGGACGACGCTTGCGGTCTTAGGCTCCTCGGTGGATGTCGTCTACCCCCCGGAACACCGCAAGCTCGCCGAGGAGGTTGCGGAACGGGGAGCGTTGATATCGGAGCTTCCCCTGGGAACGTTGCCTAGGCCCAGCCATTTCCCGAGGAGGAACAGGATCATCGCAGGCATGGCATCGGGGGTTGTCGTCGTGGAGGCGGGTGAACGCAGCGGTGCCCTCATCACCGCCAGGTTGGCTTTGGACGGAGGCCGGGAGGTGTTCGCTGTGCCGGGTCGGATCGACTCTCCACTGAGTCGTGGAACCAACTCTCTCATCAAGCAGGGCGCGGCAGTCGTTACCGCGCTGGAAGACATAATTACCGCGTTGGCTCTTCCCGTCGAATTGCCGTTCATGGCCGAGCAGGTAGCCGGCGGGGATCGCTCGTTTTCCGATCCCAGCCTCGAGCTTTTTTGCGCAGGCCCCTTGACGGCCGATCAGTTCATCGAGGCGAGCGGCCTTGGTGCGGCGCAAGCGGCGGCGAAACTTATCGAGCTCGAGCTCGGCGGCTGGTTGCGCAGGGGGCCCGGCGAGCGTTTCGAGCTTGTAAAGCGAAGATGAGTCGCGAATCGAAACGGCAACGTTGCCTTCCGATCGGGAGAAAATAGCCATTTGCGCAGCGTCCAGCATTCCGTTAAATGTAAAAGGCGCCGTTTAGGGCGTGGATCGGGAGAACTGGCAAGACATGGCGAAGAATCTAGTGGTAGTAGAATCACCCGCGAAGGCGCGCACCCTCGCTCGCTACCTTGGCCGCAACTTTACCGTGAAGGCGTCGGTGGGACACGTCGTGGATCTGCCCAAGTCGCGCTTGGGAGTCGATCTGGAGCACGATTTTCGGCCCGAGTACCAACTCATCCACGGCAAGAAGAAGGTCGTGGAGGAGATCAAGAAGGCGGCCAAAGGCAAGGAATACATCTACCTGGCACCGGATCCCGACCGGGAGGGGGAGGCGATCGCTTGGCACATAGCGGAAGAGCTCGGCCGGCCCAAGAACCTCCGCCGAGTGCTTTTTAACGAGATCACCAAACGGGCCGTGGAGGAAGCGATCAAGCATCCCCAGCAGCTCGACCGCAACAAGTTCGAGGCGCAGCAGGCGAGGCGGATACTCGACCGCCTGGTGGGCTACAAATTGAGTCCGCTTCTCTGGGAGAAGGTGAAACGGGGACTTAGCGCCGGCCGCGTCCAATCCGTGGCGGTGCGCCTCATTGTGGAGCGCGAACAGCAGATACGAGCGTTTCAGAGCGAAGAGTTCTGGACCGTGGAGGCGGAGCTGGCCGGGGAGAAGGATGTCGCTTTTCGCGCCTCCCTTTTCAAGGTGGGGTCGAAGCGGCTCGACCACAAGAACTTCAGGCTCGCGGACGAGGCGGCCGCCAAGGCCGTGACCGATCGGCTGGAGCGTGAGAGTTGGCGGGTGGTGACGGTCGAAACGAAGGAGCGGCGGCGTTCTCCAACTCCTCCCTTCATCACTTCCAAGCTCCAGCAAGAGGCGGCGCGCAAGCTGCGCTTGCAGCCGCAGAGCACCATGCGAATCGCGCAGAGGCTTTACGAAGGGGTGGAGCTGGGAGAGGAGGGTGCGGTGGGCCTCATCACCTATATGCGGACCGACTCGACACGGGTTTCCGCCGAGGCCGTGAGAGCTGCTCGGGAATACATAAGCGGGGAGTTTGGTGCTGAATACCTGCCAGAGAAACCCCCGGTTTACCGCTCCAAGAAATCGGCGCAGGATGCGCACGAGGCGATACGGCCAACCAGCATGGAGTACCGGCCAGAGCGCGTGGCCAAGTTCCTGAGCCGGGAGGAGTTGGCAGTATATACCCTCATATGGAACAGGTTCGTGGCGAGTCAGATGGCCCCCGCAAGGTTCGAACAGACAGCGGTGGATGTCGCCGCCGGCGAGTGTATCTTCCGGGCCACCGGACAGGTGGTTCTCTTCGATGGCTTCATGCGGGTGTACAGCGAGGGACGGGATGACAACGGGGAGGGGAAGGAGGAGGCCACGCTGCCGCCTCTGCGGGAGGGCGAGCGATTGAGATTGCTCGAGCTCGTGCGGGAGCAGCACTTCACGCAGCCCCCACCGCGCTTCAGCCAGGCTAGCCTGGTAAAGGAGCTCGAAGAGAAGGGAATCGGACGTCCCTCCACCTACGCCTCGATCATAGGCACCATTCTCAACAAAGAATACGTGCGCGAAGACAGGGACAGGCGTCTCTTTCCGACCGAGCTCGGCATTCTCGTTACGGAGCTTCTGGTCGAGGCCTTCCCCGACGTGCTCAACGTCGAGTTTACGGCGGACATGGAAGAAACGCTCGACCGGATCGAAGAGGGGAAACAGACTTGGACCGAGGCGCTCAGACGCTTCTACGAGCCCTTCTCGCGCGACCTGGAGCGGGCGCAGGTCCAGATGCGAAACGTCAAGACCGAAGGGCGAAAGACCGATATCCGTTGCGACTCCTGTGGCGAGCCGATGGTGATCCGCTGGGGCCGCCGCGGGGAGTTCTTGGCCTGCTCGGCGTACCCCTCGTGCAAGAATACGAGCGACTTCACCCTGGACGATCATGGACGCGTGCAGGTGGTCAGAGAGGAGCTTTCGGAAGAGGTGTGCGAAAAGTGCGGCAAGCCGATGCAGGTGCGCTTCGGTCGTTACGGTAAGTTCCTCGGCTGCTCCGGCTATCCGGAGTGCCGAAACGTAAAGCCCGTGCATAAACCGATAAAGCTCGGCTTTGCCTGCCCGCGTTGCTCGGAGGGGGAGCTTTTGGAAAAGCGCTCGCGGCGGGGGAAGGTGTTCTTTAGCTGCAGCCGGTACCCTAAATGCGATTTCGTGACCTGGGACCGCCCGGTGGCGGAGGAATGCCCCTCCTGCCACGCGTCCTTTACGGTAGAGAAGACAACCAGGCGAAATGGGACGGTGCGCCGGTGCGTGGGTGAGGGATGCGCGTACGAGGAGAAGCTCGAGGACACGGGGACCTAGCGGGCGCACTGCGCCTCCCTTGGCGCTAAGAGGAGGCCTTGCCCTCGGCAGGCGCTGCGCCCCCGTTCTCGGCCGGCCGCAGAATCGCTGCCGCGCTCGCCTTCCTGCTTTGGCCTACGCGGGGCCGCCGCGGCAGGCGTAACCGTATCGGAAAAGTTCCGCGTCCGCGCCGACCCAGCCGGGGAGCTTGCAGTCTCGAAACAGCTGGGGGAGACTTTATCGGGATGAGAGCGCGCCCGAGGAGGGGGAATTCGTCTCTTGGGTAAGGTGTTCGTCGTAGGTGGCGGCCTGGCGGGCTGCGAGGCGGCCTGGCAAATCGCCAACCAGGGGGTCGAAGTCGAGCTTTTCGAGATGCGCCCCTTGCGATCGACCGCCGCGCACCAAAGCGACAAGCTCGCCGAGCTCGTCTGCTCCAACTCCTTTCGGAGCGCCGCGCTCGACACCGCCGTCGGCCTGCTCAAGGAGGAGATGCGATGCCTCCGGTCGCTGATAATGGACGTTGCCGACCGGTGCCTAGTACCTGCAGGCGCCGCGCTTGCGGTCGATCGAGAGCGATTCGCGGCGGACGTTACGCAGCGGCTGCTAAGCAGCGAGCGGATCCGGGTGGTTAGACAGGAGGTGACCGAAATCCCGGAGGGTGGCCCGCTCGTGATCGCGACCGGCCCGCTGACATCGGAGATTTTCGCCGAGGCCCTGAGGAGGCTCGTCGGCATCGACTCGCTTTATTTCTACGATGCCATAGCGCCGATCGTGACGGCGGAATCGATCGACATGGGGAAGGCGTTTCGAGCGTCCCGGTACGGCAAGGGAGGGGAAGATTACATCAATTGCCCGCTCAGTCGCGAGGAATACTATCGGCTCGTAGAGGAGATATTGGCCGCCGATAAGGTGCCTCTGCACCGGTTCGAGAAGTCTCTATATTTCGAGGGCTGCATGCCGATCGAGGAGATGGCGCGGAGGGGGAAGGATACGCTCGCGTTCGGTCCGCTAAAGCCGGTGGGTCTGACGAATCCTCGGACCGGCGAGCGGCCCTTCGCGGTGGTGCAGCTTCGCCAAGACGACCGGGCGGGACGGCTGTTCAACATGGTCGGGTTCCAAACGAAAATGACCTACCCGGAGCAGCGGCGGGTTTTCAGGATGATCCCGGGGCTCGAGCGCGCCGAGTTCGTGAGGCTTGGTAGTCTGCACCGCAATACCTTCCTCGACTCCCCCAGGCTTCTCGACCCGACACTGGAGCTGCGCTCCCGCCGCGGGGTGTTCGTTGCCGGACAACTCATCGGAGTCGAGGGTTACACCGAGTCAGCCGCCTCGGGGATCGTGGCTGGGCTAAACGCGGCACGGCGCCTTATGGGGCTTCCCCTCCTGGTTTTCCCTCCCACGACGGCACTCGGCGCTCTCTTGGAGTACGTGACCGACAGGAGCCGAAGCGAGTTTCAGCCCATGAACGCGAACTACGGGCTCTTCCCGCCGCTCGAAAAGCGCCTGAGGGGGCGGGCGAAGAAGACTGCCTTTGCCGAGCGCGCCCTGGGGGATCTGCGAAAATGGCTGGCAGGGGTGGTAAACCAGCCGGGGCTCGACGAGCTAGGCCGGCGCGGCCCGCAAACCACAGGAAGGAGCGAAGGCGGCAGGGCAAGGGACAACTGATGGCCGAAGCCGCAGAGCCACGGGGCCCGAAAGAATGGATGGCATGCTGAGGCGGGCTTCGAGCGCCATGGCGTCCCAGGTGGCTTTCGATCGCAAATGGATGCGCTGAGTCTGAGTCAGCGTTTCGCCAGCGCGGGTGTCGAGGGAGCCGCGGCACTGGCGAGGCGGCTCCTTGCCTTGTGTGGGGAGGGGGACGGGGTGAGCGAGGAGCTGGCGCAGGCCGTGGGCGAGGCCGCGGACCCCGAGCTTTGCGTGGCCCAACTCGAGCGCCTCACGCTGGATTCCCCCGGCGTGCTTGCGAGTTTGGAGCCTAATGAGCTTGGGGAGCTTTGCACCGTGCTTGGAGGTAGTGAACACCTTGGGGCGATGCTGGCGCGGGCGCCCGCGTGGCTCGAGGAGTTCAGGCGGGCCAGGGAGGGCACGATGCCGCCGGCGCCCGCGGCCGCTGGTATCGGCGGCTTTAGCGAGCTCCAGCGACTTCTTAGGCGGCGCAAGGCGCAGAGCATTTTCTCGATAGGCGTTCGAGACCTTCTGGGGCTCGCCTCGTTGGAAGAAACCATGCGGAAGCTCAGCGAGCTAGCCGAAAGCTGCGTCGAGACGGCCGTTCATTGGGTACGCTCCTCGCTTGCGGCCGAATACGGGGAGGTCATGAGCCAGGAGAGCGAAGGGCAGACCGCGGCGTTCGTGGTCCTGGGAATGGGCAAGCTCGGCGGCTTCGAGCTCAATTACAGCTCGGACATCGATCTCGTCTACATCTTCGAGAGCGATCGGGGCGAGAGCGGAGGCGGCGGGCGGGGAAAGCTCGACGCGCGGGAGTTTTTTACTCGCATGGCCGAGGAGGTGACCCGCGCCCTAAACGCTGTGACCGAGGAGGGAAGGGCGTTCAGAGTGGATCTAAGGCTCAGACCCGATGGCGTGAATGGGCCGGTCGCCAACTCCATCGCGGGGGCGTTGGCTTACTACGAGAGTTACGGCCAGACATGGGAGCGGTCGGTTCTCGTTAGGGCGCGACCGGTGGCGGGAAGCAAGGCGCTCGGGAA
This sequence comes from Myxococcales bacterium, assembly GCA_037446155.1. Lineage (GTDB taxonomy): Bacteria > Desulfobacterota > Binatia > UTPRO1 > JBBIJE01 > JBBIJE01. Next base: position 32,092 of record JBBIJE010000019.1, read on the forward strand.
GCGATTTCTCGAAGAGATAGGTCCCTTCGTGTATCGGCGCTACCTCGACTTTACCACGGTCGAGGACATGAAGGAGATGAAGGCGAAGATCGAAGCCTCGCTGAGCGAACGAGGGGCGGTGCAGGACGTCAAGCTCGGCCGCGGGGGTATCCGCGAGATAGAGTTCGTGGCCCACACGCTGCAGCTTGTCCATGGCGGTAAGGACAAGTGGCTCAGGCACCCGAGCACCCTGGAGACGATCGAGCGGCTGGTTGCGCGGGGGCACTTGCAGGCCGAAAGCGGCGAGAGATTGGCCCGCGCCTATCGCTTCTTGCGCAACGTCGAGCACAAAATCCAGCTCCTCGACCAGAGGCAGACTCAAAGGCTTCCCGCGGGACGGGGCGAAGTGGCGCTGGCAAGACGCCTTCGTTACCACCTCGATGGTTCCGGGAGGACGAGCGCCGAGCTCGCCCGCTCGGCAGTCTCCCGCTTCCAGCGCGATCTGGCAGCGCATACCGAATTCGTGCACGATCTTTTCGCCTCCCTGTTCTACAGTCCCGCCGAAGAGATCAAGAGCGCCACGGACCGAAGTCTCGCCTTGTTGCTCGACGAGCTCGAGCAAGAGGAGCGCGCTCTTTGGAAATTGCAGGAACTCGGCTTTCGAGACACGGAGGGGGCTTACCGTGAGCTCAAGCTTCTGCGCGACGGGCCCGCGCGTGCCCGGTCGACACCTCGGCGCCGCAAGCTTCTGCGACAGCTTGCGCCGGCTTTGCTGGGAGAAATCGGCAGGAGCGCCGATCCGGACCGAGCGTTGCGGAACTTGGCCCGCTTTCTCACCGCGGCCGGCGCGCGCTCCACCTTTCTCTCGTTGCTCCTCGAAAACCCCGAGACCATGCGGCTGCTCGTCAGGTTGTTCGGCACAAGCGAGTATCTCTCCAATTTCCTCATTGCCCACCCCGAGCTTCTCGATGCGCTGGTGCGTGCGGACTTGGCCAAGGTGATGCGCGATCGGACCGAGCTTAGCGAGGCGCTTTCCGCCGAGCTGCAAGCGAGCTCGAACTACGAGGAGGCGCTAAATGCCCTGCGGCGCATTCGCAACGAAGAGGTGCTGCGCATCGGGTTGAACGAGATCAACGGCGCCTTGGATTGCGAAGCGGTAAGCGCGCAGTTGAGCGATCTTGCCGAAATCTGTCTTGTGGCTGCAGTGGAAATTGCCGCGCGGGAGATTCTGGAACATGCCGACGGGGATGTCGCCACCAGATTCTTCGCGATTATAGGGATGGGAAAGCTCGGCAGCCGCGAGCTCACTTACAACTCCGACCTCGACTTGATCTTCATTTACGACGACTACGCGGGGGATCGAGGGGAAGGCGCGCGCGACTCCCACATCTTGTTTACCAAGCTTGCGCAGAAAATCATCACTACCCTGCAAGCTCCTACAAGGGAGGGTGTGGCGTACCGCATAGACACCCGCTTGCGACCTTCGGGAAAGAGCGGGCCGCTCGTTTGCTCGCTTCAGGCGTTTGCCAGCTATCACGCCAAGAGTTCGCAGATTTGGGAGCGCCAGGCGTTGATAAAAGCGCGCGTCGTGTTCGGGGAGCCCGGTTTGCGCAGGCGCATCGAGGAGATCGTCGAGCGCTTCGTGTACGGCCGTTCGCTGGAGGAGCACGAAGCGGCCGAGATTCACAGGATCCGCATGCGGATGGAGAAGGAGCTGGCGCGCGAGAAAACGAAGGGCTACAACATCAAGCTCGGAAGGGGCGGGCTCGTCGACATAGAGTTCGTGGTCCAGATGCTTCAATTGAGATTCGGCCAGCAATTCGCGGGGCTAAGAGTCAGGGCCACGCGAGAGGCCTTGGAAAGATTGGCGCAAGTAGGGGTGCTTCCGCCCGAGGATGCGGCCGAGCTTGCCGACAGTTGGGCTTTTTTGCGCGCCGTCGAGAGTGCTTTGCGGATCGAACGTGACAAAGCGGTGGAGGAGCTAGAAACCGAAACGGATCGAGTCGCAAGCGTAGCTAGGCGGCTGGGCTATGAGGGGGAGCCCGAAGCGGCGGTAAAAGGTTTCTTGAGCGACTACCGGCGCCGCCGCGACAACGTCAGGGCACTTTACGAAAAGTGGTTCGAGCTTGCCACCTGAGGCCATGGCGTGGCTCTGCTTCTCGATTGCGCGCCGGGGGCTGCGGTGGCTCGATCTTCCGCGCCGCTTTCGCGATGGAGGGGCGGGAATGGCAAGCAGGGCCGCGAGGGGGCTCTTGCCCGCAAAGCTCGGCGCCCGCCATCGGGTGGCCGCTTGACCTTTCGCCTGCGTGGTACCGTAATCCCAAGAGCTTGCGCGTTGACTCCCCGATGGCGATACGCTAGCAGTCGTTCTCTGATACGCGGGCTCGTTTTTGGCGGGCGGCGGCGTCGCGTAGCCGGGTTGCGGGCTCGTCAGCCAGGAGGACAGGGTGATTACAGGGGAAAAGATCTGGATGGACGCGCGCATGGTGCCCTGGGACGAGGCCAAGGTGCATGTGCTCACCCATACGTTGCATTACGGTCTCGGCGTTTTCGAAGGAATCCGCTGCTATCGGTGCAAAGACGGCCGCTCCGCGATCTTTCGCTTGCCAGAGCACATAAGGCGCCTTCTCGGCTCGGCGCGCATTCTCGATCTTCCGGTTCCTTACACCCAGGCCGAGATAGAATCGGCGTGCGCGCAGACGATCCAGGCCAATGGTCTTTCGGAATGTTACATCAGGCCGATCGTGTTCGTCGGAGCCGGCGAGATGGGCCTTCACGCTAAGTCCAATCCCATCCATGTGGCGGTCATTGCCTGGCCCTGGGGCTCTTATCTCGGAGACGAGGGGCTCAAGCAAGGCATCAGGGTGAAGACTTCCTCCTTCCAGCGCTTTCACGTGAACACCCTGATGACCAAGGCCAAGGCGGTGGGGCACTACGTCAACTCGATCTTGGCGGGAAGCGAGGCTAAGAGGGCGGGATACGACGAGGCACTGCTCCTGGATACCGATGGCTATGTGGCGGAGGCGAGCGGCGAGAACGTATTCATAGTGAGCGAGGGCCTCCTGAAAACGACGCCGCTCACCTCGGTTTTGCCCGGGATAACCAGAAGCTCGGTCCTCAAGCTGGCAAAAGATATGGGCTACCAGGTGGTCGAGGAGCGGTTCACGCGCGACGAGATATATCTGGCCGACGAGGCGTTCTTTACCGGCACGGCGGCCGAAGTGACGCCCATACGCGAGCTAGACGATCGGCGGATCGGCGAAGGCAAGCCGGGGCCGATAACTTTGACCATCCAACAGCGTTATTTCGACGTGGTACGCGGCGCCGACCAAAGGTACCACGAATGGTTGACCTTCCTCTGAGGCTGGACCCGGAAGTTGCATGGGGGCGAGCAGTGGCGGTTTTGCCCGCCCGAAAACGCGCCATGCGTGGCTACATGGCGCTTGCCAAGCCGGGAAAACATCAATGATGGGGGTGACTTGGCGTGGCGGGGCGGGGCGCGGTTGCCGCTTGTGTTGGTACCTGCTTTGCTTCGAAGAGCAGGGTACAGATTGCGGTTTGCACGGCCACTAGAGGTTGGGCGAACGAAGGGGGGCAGCCGCGAGCGTAGAGGGGAACGCGTGCCTGAGAGACGCTTTCTTGCGGAGAGATTCATGAAAGCCCTGGTATTCGTTGCCGCCGTTGCTTGGCTTGTCGGATGGGGGACTAGCGCAGATGCCGCCGAGAGAACCTTCCTGTTAGCCCCTGGGGAGGTCGTATCGGCCGTCGATAGCTTCAACGGAAGGCTGCTCACGAACTCGGCCGCGCTCCCGAAACGGGTCAAGATATCCAAAGGGGCTAGCATATTCGACCGCGTGAAGTGTCCGTCGCTTTCTGTCGAGCCGGGCCGACTCGTATCCCGCATATCGGTTATCGACAGCGCCGAGCGCGCCGCCGCGATGGCGGGCACGCGCAAGCCGCGCGATGCTGTTTCGGCCGTCTTGAACCTGCTTGGAGCCGATTCCTGGACGCCGCCAGCGGTAAGGTTTTCTTCGAGCGTTCCGGGATGGACCGCAGCACCGCTCATGGTTGGTCCGCCACTCGTGGTTTTCCAGGCAAGTGGAGCGACGGCTGGCGACTCGACGGCATTCGCCCGTCTGCCGGGACAGTTTCGCTTCGTCCTCGACCTGTCGCAGTCCCAGGCGGGGCCGCGGGGGGAGTTTTCGCTCGTCATGAGCTTGACCTCGCAATCGCTCGGCGGGCGTCGGCGCCGACCCGAGATCGTGGAGTGTTTTTTCCTGGCGAACCTGGTGCCCGCCGACATGGAGGAGCTCGGACGGCGGCTCGCGGAGGCGCCCTTGCCGGCTAACGCACGGGCCAGGCTGCAGGAGCTTTTCGATCGCGCGAACGAGCGCCTGGCGGCCGGTAAACTCGACGGGGCGAGGGAATCGCTTGCGACCTTTGCGGGAGAGGCCGGAAGCCGGATGAATACGCAAATCGATCCCCAAACCACCCAAAGCCTCATGGAGCAAGCGCTACGAGTTATGGAGGCGCTCTGACATCGAAGGGGCGATGCATGGGAGTTTCGGGGCGAAGGAAGCCAAGGTCGCAGCGGGCGCTGCGCCGCCTCGAAGAAGCGGGGCGGCGTTCGCATCCCGATCGGTCAGTGGGGTAGAGAAAACCGTGAAACGCCTTCTTGCCACGCTTGTTTTGCTGGGCATCTTGGGCACCGCTTCGGCCGCGGCTAGGGCAGCGCAGTACACGTTTCTTCTCGGCTCCGAGAAGGTTTTCGAATCGATCGAACGCTTCGACGCCTTTCTTGCGGCTCACTCCTCGACGCTTCGCGGTGTGGTGGCCATTCCCGCAGGGGTGAAGTACGCCGGGCGGTACTGCGTGAAACCTAGCGGCGGCGAAAACCTCTCGCTCGCCGAGATCGTGGTCCTGGATTCGGCAGCGAGCGTTGCCCGGGAGTTCGGGAGTCGGGGCAGGCGAAACGCCGATCGCATTGCGCAGGCTATGGGCTTGGCGGCAGTCGATGCCTGGGCTCCGCCGGCCCTTTTGGCCGACTCCAGTACCTCGGAGTGGGTTGCGGATGCGACCTGGGCCGATCCTCCCTACCTGCCGCATTTTCAGGCGCAAGGGTTGCTCGAGGGGTCGAGCGTTGGCTTCCTGACGGAGGGTGACGCGGGGACAGTCTTTCGCTTCACGATAAACGTGGATCCCGGCTTGGCCGACCCGGCCACCGGTTTCTTCCGCTTCCTACTCAAGCTTAGGGCCAAGGGCGAGACGGCGAGCAAGAGGGGAAAGCCGAAGACGAAGGAGAGAACGTGTTTCACCTTTGTGGATCTTCGGCCCGTCGACCCCCCGGCCTTAGGGGCGCTCGTCGATAGTCTCGGCATTTCCGATCCGCCCGCTTCTCTCCTTCACCGCAAGATCGAGCGTATCCTGACCCAACTTGCGCGCGGCAACGTCGATACCGCCTTGGAGATCTTGGGCGAGTTCGTCGGTGTGGTAGGAGCCAACGCGGGTGGCAGGATCGACCCGGTGCGGGGCCGAGTCCTTCTAGAGGCGGTATTGGATACCCAACGAGGCCTGACCTTCGTGCCGAGCTTCCCCACCTGCGGCAATTCCAAGCGGGAAATCGGCGAGGCGTGCGACGGGGCGGACTTGGCGGGGCAGACTTGCGAAAGCCTGGGCTTTCACAGCGGGGTGCTGAGCTGCGGGCCCGATTGCGTCTTCTCCACCGCTGGCTGCGTTCCTTTGCCCGTTTGCGGGAACGGAGTGGTGGAAGTGGGCGAGGAGTGCGACAACGGCCCGAACAATTCCGATCGGGAGCCGGACGCTTGTCGAAGGGACTGCCGGGAGGCGTTTTGCGGCGACGGGGTCGTGGATTTGCTCGAAGATTGCGACGGCCGCAACTTGGACGGATCGAGCTGCCGGGAGGAGGGGTGGGAGGGAGGGACCCTCAGGTGCGATGACGAGTGCTTCTTCGACGAGGACGGCTGTTTCGATCGCGACTTCTGAGGCGCCTAAGAACCCTAAGGTATAGCAACCTCCTCGAGCCAGATCCTGATTTCCCGCCCTATTCTAGCTGGGTGGTCTTCCTGGACGAAATGAATGCCGGGGCCGACGTGCACGGTCTTTAGCTTGCGAAGGCTTGCCCGGCACCACTCGATCTCTTTTTTCCCCATGATCGCTCCGGGTTCGAACGTGAGGAGCAGCATCGGGATGTCAGCTTTCTCGAGCGCCCGCCCGTATTCCTCGACCGCCCGGCACACGTCGGCCGGCTCTCCTTCTATGGGAATGTCGTTCGGGAACTGCCACAGGGGACGGCGCGATTCCTCGTCGGGGAAAGGCTCTCGATACCGCGCCATCTCCTCTTCCCCCAACTTCCGTATTACCGCCCCCGGCAGTACTTGCTCCACGAAGAAGTTGTCCCGGCAAATCATCTGCCAGCCGACACCCTCGGTGCGGAAGGCACGAAACATCTGTTGAAACTGGGGCGAGCGGTCCTCCCAGCGCATCGGGCGGACGATCGCCTCCATGAATGCCAGCGCCCTTACGTTCCGCGGATTCCTGGCCAGGTAGTGAAAGCCTATGAACGACCCCCAATCGTGGAGCACCAGGGTTATGTTCTCCAGGCCCAGTGCTTCGATGAATCCGTCGATGTACTCGACGTGATCGAAGATACGGTATGGGATGCGAGGCTTCTCGGACTTCCCCATGCCGATCAGGTCCGGAGCGATGGCGCGCCCCATTCCCTTGACCTCGGGAATCACATTTCTCCACAGATACGACGAGGTGGGATTGCCGTGCAGGAAAAGAATCGGGTCGCCACTACCCTCCTCCACATAGTGCATAATGGATCCCTCGACCTTCGCAAATCGCGACTCGTAAGGAAACGCGGTGCTTATGTCGGTCTCGAAGGACTCCATCGTCTACCCTTCTTTCTTGGCTTTCCCCGGGGCCACCTCCCAGGTCTGCCCGCGCGCGAAAAGTTCGGCAAGCGATCCCCTGCCGCGGGTCTTTTGGGCCTCTTGGAGTTGCGCGGCCACTGCCTCCTCGTAAGCGGGCTCCTCCACGCAGCGGATGACTCCTATCGGGACGGGGAACAGGGGCAGATCGAGAGTTCCCAAAAGGTAGGCGAGCGCGGGATCGGTTTCGTCGTGAACGAGGAGCTTGGGGTCCTTCCCCTCCCTTTCCAGCGACACCACCTCGGGCCGCAAATCGGAGCCAAGACGAAGGCCCTTGTCACGGTTCTTGCCGAAGATCATCGGCTTGCCCCTCTCCAACACGAGCTGGTTTTCCGCCCTGAGATCCTTGTCGCTTAGCTGCGAGAACGCCCCGTCGTTGAAGATGGGGCAATTTTGCAAGATCTCGATGAAGGCTGTGCCCTTGTGCTCGTGGGCGCGCCTGAGGATCTCCAGAAGGTGTTTTACGTCCACGTCAACGGTTCGTGCCACGAATGTGGCCCCCGCCCCGAGGGCGAGGCTCACCGGACGAACGGGCGCGTCCACGGTGCCGGCCGGGCTGGATTTGGTCCGTTTCCCGACCTCCGAAGTCGGCGAGAATTGCCCTTTGGTGAGTCCGTAGATCCGATTGTTGAAAAGCAAGATCTTGATGCCGACATTTCGGCGCAGGCAATGCACGAGGTGGTTGCCGCCGATCGATAGCCCATCCCCGTCGCCAGTCACCACCCACACGGAAAGCTCGGGCCTGAGGATCTTGAGGCCGGTCGCTATGGCAGGAGCGCGCCCGTGGATGGTATGGAAGCCATAGGTGTTCACGTAGTAGGGAAACCGGCTCGAGCAGCCGATACCAGAGACGAAAACGAAGTTTTCTCTAGGAATACCCAGCTCGGGAAGAAGCTTCGTGACCTGCGCCAATATGGCGTAGTCTCCGCATCCGGGGCACCATCGCGCTCCCTGGTCCGACTCGAAATCTTTCTTCGTGAGTTTCCTCGCCGTCGCGTCTTGTCCTGACATGTTCTCTCTACTCTCCGAGTTGCTTTTCGATCTCCTCCCGCAGCTCCCTCACCGTGAAGGGCCTCCCCTGGACTTTGGAGAAGCTCGTCACGTCTTTCAGGTAACGGCTGCGCAAGAGGATCGCGAGCTGGCCGGTATTCATCTCCGGTACCAGAACCTTTTCGAAGTTGCCAAGGATGCCGCCGAGATCCGACGGTAGTGGATTCAGGTATCTCAGGTGCACGTGCGAAACCCGCCGACCCGCACGCCGTAGCTCGCGCACCGCCGCCACGGCGCTCCCCTTCGTGCCGCCCCAGGTTACGACGAGCAATTTTCCGCTCCTTTCTCCCAGTACTTCCGTGGGAGGAAACTCCCTGGCTATCCGGTCTATCTTCTCCTTTCGGATGCGCACCATGGCTTCGTGGTGCTCGGGCAAGTAGCTGACGCTTCCCGCTTCGCCATTTTTTTCTAGACCGCCGATACGGTGCTCCAAACCAGGGGTGCCGGGAACCGCCCAGGGGCGGGCCAGGGTTTCCTGGTCCCGAAGATAGGGGAGAAAGCCTTCTGGGTCGCGGCGCAAGTTGACCTTTAGCTTGGGTAGGCTGTCGGGGTCGGGAATTCGCCAAGGCTCCGCCCCATTGGCGATGAAGGCGTCGGAGAGGAGGATGACCGGGGTCATGTACTTGAGCGCGATGCGCGCGGCTTCGATGGCGGTATCGAAGCAGTCCGCCGGCGAAGCGGCGGCCAGCACCACAACCGGCGCCTCCCCATGGCGCCCGAAGACGGCCGCGAGCAGATCGGCTTGCTCCGCCTTGGTCGGCAATCCCGTGCTGGGACCCCCGCGCTGAATGTCGACGACGATGAGCGGAAGCTCCGCCATGACCGCAAGCCCGATGGTTTCCTGCTTGAGATCGAGCCCCGGGCCGCTTGTGGTAGATACGGCCAAAGCCCCGCCGAAGGAAGCCCCGAGGGCCGACCCCACGCCCGCGATCTCGTCCTCCGCCTGGAACGTGTAAACGGGAAAGCTTTTGTAGCCCGCCAGCTCGTGGAGGACATCGCTTGCGGGGGTGATGGGGTAGCTTCCCAAAAATAGCGGGAGACCGGAGAGTTCGCTTGCGGCCACGAGCCCGAGACTGAGCGCGCTGTTACCGGTTAGGTTGCGGTAGCGGCCGGCGGCGATGTCGGCAGCGGGAACCTTGTAAGCCGAGTGAAAAAGCTCGGTCGTCTCCCCGAAGTTCCATCCCGCTTCGAGTACCTTGCGATTCGCCTCTGCGAGCTCGGGTGATGCCCAAAATTTCTTTTCTATCCACTCGATCGTCGGTGCGATCGGCCGTTGGAAGAGCCAGGAGAGAAGGCCGAGCGCAAAGAAATTCTTGCACCGCGACACGACCTTCGGGGAAAGCCCCATCCCGTCGAGGGCAGATGCCGTGAGCTTGTTGATCGGAACGTCGAACACCTCGAAGCGGTCGAGCGATCCGTCCTTTAGCGGATTGGTAGCGAGGCCGGCCTTTCTGAGATTCGCATCGGAAAAGGTCTCTCCATCGACGATGATCATGCACCCAGGCTCGAGATCGGGAAGATTGACTGCGAGGGCGGCCGGGTTAAGGGCGATCAGAACATCGGGGGTGTCTCCGGGAGTGTAAACCTCGCGGCTTGCGAAGCAGAGTTGAAAGCCGCTCACGCCCCCGGGCGTTCCCGCCGGCGCTCGGATCTCGGCTGGAAAATCGGGCAAAGTGCTCACGTCGTTTCCGGCAAAGACCGACTCGGTCGTAAGCTGCATTCCCGCAAGCTGCATACCGTCGCCCGAATCACCGGCAAACCTGACCACCACCGCTTCCCTCTCTTCCACCGGCTTGGTGGATGAGGGCTTCTCGTTCAACTTGGGCTCTGCCTGCATCTCTCCAAATTCTCCCTTGGAATTGAGGGTGTTATCGCTGTGGCTGCTTGCAATCGCGGCCGGAGGGCACGCGGCGCGAAGGCCTCCTACCAGTTTTGTAAGCTCCGCCCTTGCGCCCGGTTCCCCTTCCGGCCGGCCTTCGAGAGCCTGCCTCTTGAGTCCCATAAACCGTATATCGAGAGGGCGTGGGTTGCAAGGCGGGCTGCTTGCGGGTCGAACGGCATGCGGCAGTTTTTGCAGGCATTTTTTTCGGGCACGTGCACAGGCCTAGTGGCGAAGCTCCCTGCCAGAAAAAATTGCGCCCCTGCTCTTTCGTGCACGATCGCTAGCGTGAGCAGCAGGTTCTCCCTGCTTCCCATGTGGCTTTCAGTCCTGGACAAAAAGCCATGAACTTGGCATGGAGCCTGGCACCTCGATTGCATGGCATGGGTGTTTTCGCAATATGGTTTGGGGAATCAAGACGGGGCAAGTGAAAGGGGGCAATCTTAGATGGTAGCTTTGGCAGATCGGTTGGGTGGGTTTTCCCGGCTAGGGAGGGGTGGGGACTTTTGGCGGCTTGCAAGGCAGGCCAGGGTTTTGCAGGCTGCGATCGCTTTCGGGATTGCGGTTTTCTTTTTCGCTTTTGCAGCCAAAGCCGATGACGAGGTGCCGCTATACTTTCACTTTAGTGCTGTGGGGGTTCCAGTGCCAGGTGGCGTCTCGACTCTCTTTGTCGATCAGACGGCGCCTACTTCGACCGAGGGCACCAAGCTCGATCTAAGCTCGCCCCAGGGGACGAAGCGCTCTTTCCCACCCTTCCTCTCTTCTCCCTTTTCGCAGCCCCTTGTGCTGCCCAGGGCCTCAGGTGTGGCGCACGCGTACCTTGCGGTAAACCAGCGCATGGTAAATTGTGCCGACATCTTCTTCGATCTTTACAAGAACGGCGCCGGAGGACTGACTTGGCTCGGGGGCGGCGTGCTCGAAGACCAGACCATCCTCCAGCGCACAGATGGCGCGCTGAACGTCCCCTTCGACATCCCGTACTCTATACAAGCCCCGCTCGCCGACCGAACCGTCGCGGTTGGAGAGGGGCTTGCGGCCGTTCTTTCCATCGGAAATAGCTGCTCCAACAACAAAGGCGTGGACCTCTGGTTCGACGGCGCGTCGGTGCCAACCAACACCGGTGGCGTTGACAATTGCCCGAGCGTGCCCAATCCGGACCAGGCCGACCTAGACGACGACGGCTTGGGTGACGCTTGCGATTCCTGCACCGATTTCGACGGTGACGGATTCGGCGACCCCGGGCATCCGGCCAATACCTGCGCCGACGACAATTGCCCATCGGTTTTCAACGCCGACCAGAGCGACTTCGATGGCGATGGCACGGGTGATGCTTGCGATCCCTGCACGGACACCGATGGGGACGGCTTCGGAAATCCTGGTTTTCCCGCCAGTACGTGCCCCCTCGACAATTGTCCCGACGTTCCAGGGCTGGATCAGAGCGATGGCGACGGTGATGGCATAGGGAACCTGTGCGATAACTGCGTGGATCATCCCAATCTGAGCCAGGTGGATGCGGACGGGGATGGAATAGGGGACGATTGCGAATGTACGGCCCCGGCTCCGGGGATCTGCTTTTGGGGCGGGGGAACGAACAGCTCCGACTGCAAGCTCGAATGGCTGGTGAGCCCCGCGCAGGCCCCGGACCAGAAAGGTCGGCTGATGAACAAGGCCGAGTGCCGGGACGGCGCCCCGTGCGACGGCGACGGGACGGCGGACGGTGTTTGTACCTTCAGGGTGTCGCTTTGCATCAACAATCACGATCCGAGGATGCTCAGCAAAGCCGGTGTGCCGGTTTGCGACCCCGACGAGGTCGTGAGCGTAGATATCGAGCAGAAATGCGATCGGCGTGGAGGCTGCACCTGCACGGTGGCCGACAAGATTTGCGATCCAGAGCAATCCGCCCTCGAGGGGACGATTCATGGGCTTCCTTCGGGTGCGACCGACAGGTGCTTTGCGCCAGTCGCCGTTACCGTCCCGCTAAAAGGTCCGACCGGCAAGGGGATCTTCAAGAAGGGTCAGAAAAAAATCACGGCCGTGGCACAGACGGCGCCGAATAGCAAAGGAAAGCCCGGCCAAGACAAAGACAGCCTCGTTCTTATCTGCCTGCCTTGAGAAGCGACAAGCTAGGCTCCGGCCGCCGCCCGACGAGACCTGGGCGGCCGGAGCTTGGGGTTTGCTCGATCGCTTTCGCCGACTCCAGTCTTCCTTCCCGCTCGCGCCCACAATTTTTTGTTCGGCTGGCGGCGCCCGTTTCTTCCTCGCGGACCTTTCAGCGAAGAGACCAAGGCTTTGGCCTGAGCGATCGGCGCTGCGGAGGGGAAGACATCATGGGCCCGCTTTGGCGGACGCGCCTTCGGGTGGTATTGTGCCGGGCTCGAGGTGGAGATCGAGTTCATCGTCCAAGAGAAGATCGATCCGCTCTTTAGCGTTGCGCTGGATCGACACTTCATGCGCTCGGTTGCAAGACGGTCGCGGGCGCCCGCGGGGGTCCTCCGTGTGTATGAGTGCGCGGGCGATCTCCTCTTGCTTGGCAGATACAACCCCGCGCCCTCTGTTGCCTCGAAAAGCTCGCGTTTTGTTTGTCGCCGCCATAGTGGGGGGCGGCCTCTACCCTGCGGGCAAGGGTTTGTGGGCCTATCGCTCGTGTTGCCGCATCGCTCGGCGCTCTTTTCTGCCGACCCATTCCATCTAGCCCCGCACCAAGTGATCAACCGCTATGTGAGAGGGTTGCTCGAAGCATGCAACGCGTTTGGCATTGCAGCCTTCTATCCTGGTCGGGATCTCGTGACGGTTGGGCGCCGGGCTTTGGCTGCTGTCTCCTTCGAGACCGATGAGCACGGGACGTTGCTCTTCGAAGGGCTAATCGGAAACGAGCGCGATTTTGGCGCCCGCATCGGGCCGCTCGCGCGAGAGCTCGAAGAGGAAACACTCTTGGAAAGGATTGCGTGCGGCCTCGAGGCTACGTCTTTGCGCTCTGAGCTTGGCGCAAGGCTTGCGGTTGGTGAGGTTGCCGAAGAGATAAGGCGGGGCTTCGCCAGGCAATTTTCCCTCTCTTTTCGAGAGCGCAAGCTTTCGTCGCTGGAGTTACAGGCCGTTCAAGTGTCGGCTAAGCGCAGATTCGGCCCCGAGCGGTGGCTTCTCGAGCGGCGGCTCGATCCCCTGCTCGATCGGCGGGCGCAAGCCGCCATTCAGCTCGGCCGCCTCGAAGTTCACCTCTCGCTGCAAGGGCGGGGGGTAATAAAGAACGCTCGGCTTTTCGGGGATTTTATCGCCAACTCGGCCGCGGTTTCGGAGCTCGAGCGCGCGCTCAGACTCTGTCCCGCCAATTGGAGCGCGATCGAGGCGGTTGTAAGTCGCGTGTTCTCCAAGCCACAGAACTTTATACTCGGTATCGGGCGCCTTAGGACAATAGTGGATACCATCATGCGGGGTGCCAGCAGTTGAAGGAAGGAAACCACCGTCCTGCGCGAGCGCTTCTGGCAGAGATCGCCGCGGCAGGGGAGATCGCAAAGGCCGGCCGCGCGCTTGGCCGGCGCAGAGTCTCGGGTTTGCTCGCCCTACTGGGCGATAGGAGAAAGCCGGTACAGAGGGCGGCGGCCGAAGTTTGCGCCATGGTGCTTGGGGGCGAGCCCTGGCTGAGAGGCGCCCTTCGCGCCAGGCTGAGGCAAGAGGATGAGAGCCTTCGGTGGGGTGCGGCGTTTGCGCTCTGCAGTGGTGGGGACCGAAGCCGCGCCACCTTCGAGGCCCTGATAGGTTTTCTTGCGGCGGGCGACTCTGACGTGCGCTGGGCCGCGGCAAGCGCTCTCAGCCGCATGGTGGCGCAAAGCCCCCGCTTTGCCGCACGCTTGTGCCGAGCTGCCGAAAGCGGGCAGGCGCGGTTGCGCCTCATGGTCCTCTATTGCCTTCGGGATAGCGGGCGATCTACGGCTGCAGTCGAGCGGCTGGTGGTTTCGGCTACCCGAGATCGGGAGGCGCGCGTTCGCCTAGCTGCGGTCTCGGCTCTGGGAAGGCTCGGCTTCGATCGCCTCGAGAGCTCGCGGCGTCTCATAGCCCTCCTGCGGGATCCCGACGAACGTGTGCGCCGGGGGGCGGGCGCCGCCCTGGGCACGCTGGGAAGGCGTGATCGGCAGGTTGTGGCGGCGCTCGAGCGAGCATGCGCCTCTTGCGATCCGGCATTGGCTAAAGCCGCGCGGCGCTCCCTCGCACTCCTTTTGCCTCCCGCCCACGGGTAGCGCCTCCCCCTAGGTCCTTTTTCTCGGCCTCGTGGCCAAACGGTCTCGGGTTTGCGGGAGGGGCCGGTCGACCCTCCAGAGGTGCCACCCTGTGACGGTAAGGCAAACCATAGGATGCGACTCGAGGTCGAGCACCATCCTTCGATAGGGCGGATAGCGGCGACGCAACAGGGCCAGTGCGGCTCGGTACTCGCCTGGGCGCTTGACCAGGCGCGCCTCCGTTTGGAGCAGAAGAAAAGCCAGATGTCTCCATTTGTCGTCGTAGTCATCTATGAGAAGGGCCGCGCGAGGATTGGCGCAGAGGTTCGACAGGCGTTTTAGAGCCCGCGGCCCGTGCCGCTTGGGCTTGTCATCGCACACGAAGTAGATGCGTCTGCCCATCCGGACGTAACAAATGGGAACGACATGGGGTAGCGCCTTGACGTCCGCGGTGGCAAGGCGCGCCACGCGGTGGCAATCGATAAAGCGCGCCGCCTCAGCACTCAGGTTCGTCAAGCGGTGCCTCTCCTCTAAATACGGCCTGGGCCTCGGCCCGAAGCGGCCCCGGGTCGCGCTCGTAGCGAGGGGAGAAGTGAAAGGTTTCGAGGCGCCTTACGCCCGCAAGTCGAGCGAGCGTCCCCGCCTGTCGCGCCGTGAGGTGATAGCGCTTGGCGGCTTGATCCCTGTCCGCATCGAGAAAGAGGGACTCGCAAAAGAGCACGTCCGCCCCTCGGGCGAGCTCGATTATCCGCCTCGCGTTTTCTCGGCTAAAGAGGCTATCGACGACGTACGCCACCCTTTGGCCGCGCGTCTCGATGAGAAGCTTCCGCCTAAGCTCCCCTACGGTGAACTCGACCGGTTTACAGACGCCCCCCTCCCGGCGCGTGGCGACGATGGGCGTGTCGTCACGTCGCCCCTCTCTTACCGCCTCCTTCAGATTGTTGAGCCATCGCTGGGGCTCGAGCCCGAGCTGGGAGAGCTTGTCGCGCATTACGTTTAGCCTGACCTTCTCCTGGACCGCGAAGGCGAGACAGGTGATGCGGTGGTCGAGGTGCGTCGCCGAGATGGAGCAGCCGGCGTCCTCGTAAACTATGCCATTGAAGCGGCGAGTGCCGAGTTCCTCGGCCCGAAACGCGGTCGTCGCCGGCATCCGCACGCTTCGAATCTCGTCCGGAGAAATCTCGTGGACCTGGAGCACGAAGGGATAGCCGTCCACGAGATTCCAAGTGTACCCGGCTAGCTTCGCTTCGATGTTGGCTATGATGCCAGGGGGGCCGAAGAGGTCGATCCTGGCATCGCGGGTAAGAAACGCGCGCAGCAGGTGATCGAATCCGATGAAATGGTCCATGTGGGTGTGGGAGACGAAAACCTGATCGATCCGGAAAAGCTCCCCCGCTGGCAGCCTATCGATGCGCCCGAGATCGAAAAGAATCGCTCTGCCCTGGTAGCGAAAATTGACGTAGAGGGCCGGATCGCCAAAGGGATGGTTCACCAGGCGCGCGACGAATGCGGATTTCATGCCGCCCATTTTAAATCGCAACCGGCTTGCTTAGAAAAGAGGTGGGGTGGTTGCCCCGTGAGAGACGGTCGTTTACTAAAGAGAGCTGACGCCCGTATTCGGGAAGGAAAGCCAAAAGAGAGAGCGTACGAAAGGGAGACTCAAGTGACCGAGCCGAAATCCGCGAAGGCGCCGATAGTGTTGGACGAATCCCCCGGCCGCAAGGCGTATTGCCAGTGCGGTCATTCGCAAAAGCTACCGTATTGCGACGGCTCTCACAGTCGTCTCGGCACGGGTGTAGTGCCGATCGTTTGCGAAGTCGCCGAGGCTGGCCGCAAGGCAATTTGCCAGTGCCATCGAAGCGCCAACAAGCCCTGGTGCGACGGCACGCACAAGAATCTGTAGCCGGTCTCGCCCGGTCTTGCCGAACGTTACCCGAGCACGCGTAGCCCTAAGAGGGTACCCTCGCCAACCACCCCCTGCCGCCTCCGATCGCTCGGAAACAGCGATGCAGGCTATTTCCTTCTCCGCCCCGAGCCGCGGGCTCTTGGCCCGAGTGCCCAAGCTCGAGAGGGGAGAGATTGCGCGCGCCTGGCTAAAACGCCCGATGCTCCCGGTTGCAAGAAGGGGCCTGGTTGACTAAGATCAGGGGTCGTCATGACTATCGTCACTTGCTGCCCCCGCCCACCGGAACGGCCCGCTTCAGTTGGGTAGGGCTGGGGAAAGGAGCGGAGAACGCCATGAGGAACCGAAGAATGGAGGCGGTTTTCCTGGCTGCGAGTGCTTGTCTGTTTTGCGTGCCCCATGCGTGGGCTGGGTGTGTGGATCGCAGCGTAGGGGCAATCGGGGCGGTGCCGCCCGAGTCGTTAAACTGCCAGACGGAGATCGCGCGTTCGGGGAGAAAATTCGCGGTAAAAAAGCTAAGGACACTGGCCTCCTGTGTGGCCAAGAAGGAACCGCGGATCTGTCCGGACGAAAAGGGCGAGGTCAAGATTTTGAGCGTAGCAAAGGAGGCATCCGGCAAGATCTCCTCGGCGTGCATGGCGGGCCCGGCGCTTTCGGGTTTGGCCTCGAGCTACGGCTCTTTCCCTGGGGGCTCGCAGGTCGCAAGCTGCGCTCTCTCCCAGCACAATGTGGTCGCCACGATTCTCGCGTGGACGGTGAACGGAGCGCCGGCCGAGATCTCTTCCGACAAGGAGCGAAGGCGGTGCGTCAAGACTCTGAGCAGGGCTGGCACCAAATACCTTAAGAAGACACTCGCGGCGATGCAAAAGTGCCTGCTTAAGGAACTCAAGGCCAATCCTCCGCCCTCCGGCAACGACTTTACGGCCGCTTGCGTCGGTGGGGTTTCGGGGGGCGTGGTCGTGCTTCCCACCGACGCCAAGACAGCCGCAACGATAGGCTCCGCCCAGACGGCTCTGCTCTCGGCCATCAGCGACGCCTGTGGCGGGCTTTCCGAACCGGCTGGAATCGAGTCGATTTTCGCTTGCCCGGGTGCCGAGACCGTGGCCGATTTGCAGGATTGCTTGCTCTGCTCGCACTGGCATGCGGCCGCCGATCTCATCGAGCAGGAATTCGCCGAAAGCGGAACGTTCGTCGATCCGTCGGGAGCGGGCCTGCAGGCCGCCGTGGATGCGGCGGCGGCCGGCGATAAGCTCCTTGTGGGCAGTGGCACGTACGCGGAGCAGGTAGTAATAAACACCGATGATCTCGAGCTCGTTGGCTGTGGGGGAGCCTCCGAAGAGCGCCCGCTGCTGGTCCCTCCTGCTGGCCCTGGACCGTTCGAGAACGGCATTTTCGCGGACGGGGTGAACGGGCTTCTCTTCCAGAGCCTCGAGGTGGATGGGTTCGAGGAAAACGGCATCTTCGTGACGGGGGCGGACGGGGTGACTTTCAGGGACACCGTCACGAAAGACGATGGCGAGTACGGGCTCTTCCCCGTGCTGAGCAGCAACGTGCTGATCGAGGGTTGCCTGGCGAGTGGAGCCGCCGACACCGGTATCTATGTCGGGCAATCCACGGATGTCGTCCTGCGCTACAACATCGCCACGCTCAATGTTTCGGGTATAGAGATCGAGAACTCCGCCGGGGCGGTCGTGCACAACAACCTCTCGATCAACAACACGGCCGGGCTCCTGGTCTTCAAGCTGCCGGAGCTTGCCGTGCAACTATCCAACGATCACGAGGTTTTCAACAACGTGCTCGTGGACAACAATACACCCTCCTTCGCCCACCCTGGCGACATCGTGGCACTGGTCCCCGATGGGACCGGCATGCTGGTGCTCTCCAACGATGACTCCACCTTCACGCGTAACGTCATAAAGAACAACAATTCCTTCGGTCTGGCGATCGTCGATCAGCAGATCCTCAACGTATTGGTCGGCTCGCCGGTGCCCTTTCCGGTTTTGAGCCCGGATTACTCGCTGGAAAACAACGAGTTCCGGCGAAACGTGTTGCGGGGAAACGCTACCTCGCCCGACAATACGCCGCCGAACGCGACACCGCTTGCGGCGGATTTGCTCTTCGTGACCGATGGAACGGACAGCGGAAACTGCTTCGAGAACAACATCGCCGGTACCTTCTTCACGCTCGATCCCCCTCTGCCGGTTTGCCCGTGATCTTCGGCGCGAAGGTTGGCCGTGGCTACGGAAGGGCTCCGTAGCCACGCCAGGAGAGCAGGTGGGCCTGGCATCCTTGCCGGCAGTCGCTGGCGCCGAAGCCGGCAATCGGCGCCTCGAGGCCGAGCCGAGAAAGCTCCCTGACGAGCGCACACTCGCTCTGGCCGGGAAGCGGTACCAACGCTAGCGCACGCGCACCTGGGCTGCGAAGAAGCCTGTCGATGTGCCACCTGCCACGGCCGCGCCTGGGATCTAGATACCGTTGGCAACGATATCTGATTCCTTGTCTCGCGCTTCCCGCGTAGAGGTATATTCCACCGCTTAGCGCGACTCCTCCGGGACCGCCCACATCGACGCGAACGCGGCGCTCCACCAGGCAACAAAGAAGGTAGGCGCCGGCCTCGGCAGGAATGGCGGTTTTGGGCGCGGGCTCGGCGGCAAGGCGCAAGCCCGCAGGCGAAAGCAACTCAAGCGAGGCTCGGGAGCCGCGGCTCAACGCACGGAGCCCCTCCAAGAGGCTGCGGATCTCGATGCCGCCCAAGCGGTGCTCGAAGTGCAATTGCGCACCCCTTCGCTCGACTCGCTCCGTCTTGCGGCTCCCCATTTCCTTCAAGCGGTTATAATAGGCCTCGTGACGCGAGGGACTCAATGGCAGCAAGCCGCGCTCCCAGCGCTTCATGACAGGCGCTACGAGCGCGCGATTGCCGGGGCGAGGGCTTTGCAGGCGCGGCTTTCAGCCCTTGTGGATCTCTCTTCTCGGCTTCCTGCTCCTCGCCTGGTAGCTGGTGCCGATGCCTGCTACGACCCTCGCTCCGACAGGCTCTTTGGCGCGGTGGCTGTACTCTCTTTTCCGGGTCTCGAGCTTTGCGAGCGCAAGATAAGCGTCCGCCGCCACCCTTTTCCTTACATTCCCGGCCTTCTTGCGCTGCGGGAGGCGCCGGTAATCGCATCGGCGTTTCGCCGGCTTGGAATCAAGCCGGACCTTCTTTTCGTCGATGGCCAGGGCATCGCCCATCCGAGCCGCTTCGGATTAGCCTGTCATCTGGGGCTTCTCCTGGATGTTCCCGCGATCGGCTGCGCCAAGAGCCGTTTCGTCGGGCGACACCGCGAGGTGGGCTCGAGGCGGGGAGCCTGGGCTTGGCTGGTGGATAAGGGGGAGCGGGTGGGAATGGTACTGAGGACAAGAAGCGGCGTAAAACCTCTCTACGTCTCCCCGGGCCACCGGATAGGAATGGAGCAGACGAGGCAGATCACCCTTGCGGCTTGCCGCGGCTTGCGCCTTCCGGAGCCGATTCGCCAAGCGCACATCGCGGCGGGAGAGGCGCGTCGCGGGCTTTCGCTTTAGAGCGACCGTTGCATTTTCTGCCCTCTGGGAGATCGGCTCTAGCCGAGTCGGGTGCAACGCGGGAACGGGTGCCCCACGAAGGCCGAGCGACGATGATCTTGTGGATCCAAAACCTGCCGCGGGCGACATGGCCTCGCGCGCAGCGATCGAGCGGGATTCGGAGCATGCCCACAGTTTCCAGGCCGCAACGCCACGTTTACTCGAGCCGGCCGCTAGACTTCTCATAGGGAGTTTTCCCCGCCGAGACAGAGAATTTTCCCCGCCGTTTAGGCCGCCTTGGCCCTTGTTCCAGATACTATCATGTAGCAAAAGTAGCCGTCGTTTCATCTAACGAAGTAACGGAGGGTTTTGAAATACGCTTCGCCGTGGGCTTTCGCCGGGGCGAGCGGGGCCAAGAGGTATTCTTTGGAGCCGCGCCAGAGCGAAGCTTGCAGTCGCCCATGTCGGTTTTTGGAGGGCAAGGATGCAAAGGCAGTCGCGGGTAGAGAAAGCGTGGTGGGTGATAATGATCCTCGCCTTGGCCGTCGTTGCGGGGTGCGGTCAAGACGGAGGGGGAGGGGGAAACGAGAATGGTGCGCCGGAGCCTACTCCGACGCCTGGTATTCCAACTCCGACGCCCACGGCGAGCGTTGGAGAGTCTCCGGTGCCGACGGTTTCCCCGCCCGACACCTCCACCACAACCAGTAGCACGACGACCACGACGACTACGACGAGCACGACGACTACGAGTACGACCACGACCGTCACGGTGGTGGGTCAAGGCGAGTGTCCTACCGGCAGCTACTTGATACAAGTAGGCGGTCTTGCACCCGGTATGGTTCCGCAGTTCGTCGAGACCAGGGCCGCGTGCGATTCGGAGCTTGACCTTGTGCTGCCGCCCCGACACTGGCTAACGTTCAGGCTTATCGACAGCGACGGGAATCCCATCGGGCTTAGCGCTGTCACGCCGGCGCAGGTGAGCGTTCGGCAGGGCCCAAAACCCCTGACGGGTGCTGCTCCCGACGACGAAGGGTTCGTTCGGCTCGCGCTGGCCGACGGCAACTACGAGCTCGCAGTAATTACAACTTGTGACAGCGGGCTGGTTCCGATGGTTCTCCCGCCAATCGTGATCGAAGGTGCCGACAAAGACCTAGGCGATGTGGTGCTAGCCAGAGAGGAGGTGCTGCGTCTTTCCGGACGGGTCACCGATGTCGCGCCGGGGTCCACGGTTGTAGTAGGGGCTAGCGTGATCAAAGGCGGGGGCGCTTTCTGCGGGAGCTCGGGAACGTCGCTGCTCGGGCCGGCGAGCGCTCCCTCGCTCCCTTACGAGATAGGGATCCTTGCGGGAGAAGTTACGGTGAGAGCCGAGACTTACCAGACGGATTGCACGCCTCGCCCCGGCGGTTTCCTGACCACCGTTACCATTTGCGTTGACACGATTTTGGACCTCCCGCTCGAAAGCGCCGTAATGGCGAGGGGGACTTTCGAGGATCCAAGGGGTCAACCCGTGGTGGGCGCAACGGTGGAGGCGATGGCTGTCGGTTCTGTGGAACCTGGGGCTCGCTCCTGTGGCCCTAGCGACTCGAGCGGGCGATTCCAATTGGCGCTTTTCCCCAATCGCAGGTATCGGCCACTAGTGGAGACTTTCCTGGCGGCCGCGCGGCTGCCGGTTCAGATGTTCGCTCAGGATATCCTGGCTGGGGAAGCGGATTTCGATCTAGGGACGATAACGCTGCTCGACGGCTGCATTCTCGGTGGAAGGCTCGAGGATTCGCAGGGCCGGCCGATCGGTTCGGGCGAGGTGGTAACTGCGTTTGCGTTCAGCCAAGCCGATGGGTCCGGGCTCTGTCGGCCGGTACCTATCGGGACGACAGCTACCGAGAGCGAAGGTCGTTTCGAACTCACGGTGTTACCCGGGCTCGGGAGGCCGAGGTGAGGGGGGTCGCCGATGCTTGCGTTCCTGAGTCACTGGGAAAAAAGACCGCTCCCCCCGAGGCGCAGTGCGCGCTCGGGGTGTAGGCCCAAAGTGGAGGAGTTGCCGCTCGTCGGAAGCGAGGACGAAGAAAAGGTGGCGCGGCGAGGTAACATCGCTTCGCAGAGAATCTTGAACGTGTTGGTACTGGGATCCCTCCTCTTCGGTATGGCGTCGTGGGCAGACGAGGCTTGCGCCGCAGGATCGGCTCGATGCGGCCGGTGATAGGTGAGATTTCTCGAAGGCGACCCGGCAAAGGGAATCCGGCTTCCCGAGCGTTGGG
>JBBIJE010000019.1:53958-61955 GCA_037446155.1 Myxococcales bacterium
GTGAGATTTCTCGAAGGCGACCCGGCAAAGGGAATCCGGCTTCCCGAGCGTTGGGAGCGTTTCATGACAGACGGGGGAGGCGTGTTCGGGCGACGCTGGTCGAGTCGAGTAGGGCGGGGGGCTGTGGCGGCGCCTAGCGGCGAGGGTTGCGATTCGCTCCTGCGATATGCCGGTTGTGGCGGGCGATCCGGCGGGCGCCGCTATGAAGCGCACCGGTAGGCAATGCACGGCGCTTCAGGTAACCGGCGGCGAGCCGCCGAGAAGGCGGTGGGTCACGATGCGCCCAGGCAAGCGGTCCGACAACCTAAAGTGCAATCCTGACAAGGGCATGGCCTGAAAGCCAAGGTGCCCGCCGGCGCCCGGGTCTATGCCGCACCTTGCCAACCGCAACCCTTGCGTGCGTCGCGCCTGCAACCGGCTCCTTGGTTGCCTAGCACTCGCTGCGCGGCCGCCATGGGTATTCACGTCACTTCTTTGATCCGCACGGCTCTTCAGACGGCCCACAGCCCGTCTCGAACCAGACCCGAAAACAGGCGCGCCCCCCGCCGCTCTAGCCTCCCGCGGCGCACACCGGTTGCGGCACGCTCCGGTTTCAGCGGCGAGCGGCACCGACGATCCTGCCTCCTTACGGTGCATTCAGGGGGCGCTCTTCGGGCTTGTATTACGAAAATTATTTTGGTAATACTGCGCTCGCATGAGAGCTCTTGCCTTCTTTCTCGTCTTGTCGCTCGCAGCCGAGGCAAATGCCCACGAACTATGGTTGGAGCGGGATGCCGAAGGCGTCGTTCTTCAATACGGACACAAGTATTCCGCCCACGAAGGCACGAAGTTAATCCCTTACCAGCCGCGGTGGGTCGAGAAAGCCCTGTGCTTCGACCGCGCCGCCTCGCCGCTTCGGTTCGAGGCTCGCCAGGGCTATCCCTACCGCGTGGCGGGCGAGTGCGCAGTGACCTATGTGCTCACCTCCAGCGGCTACTGGACGAAGACTCCGTATGGGACCAAGAACGTGCCGCGAACCGAGGCCCCCATGCCGATCAAGAGTTGGCTCTCGTATGAGAGTGTCAAGCGGATAGATGGCTGGGACGCGAAGCTTGCGAGGCCGCTCACGCAAGGGTTGGAAATCACGCCCCTCGACGACCCGCTCAGGCTTCACGAGGGAGAGAAAGTGCGCTTAGTGGTCACCTTCGAGGGGCGCCCGATCGAAGGAGCAGCAGTGGCGTACGACGGCAAGCCGAGAGGAGCGACCGGGGCCGACGGCAGAATCAACATCCGCATTCGCCACGCTGGGTTTCAGATCATCCAGGCCAGCTTGACGCTGCCCTCTGCCGCGCCCGAGGCAGACGAGGTGGTCCATACCGCAAACCTTAACTTCGAGCTGCCGAGGGAGCCGTGAGGTGGATCGTCCCTTCGCTGCTGATGTGCGCGTGGCTTTGCGAGACGGCGCTGGCGCATGATCTAAGGTACCGAATTGGCGAAGGGAAAGCGGTGTCCGTAAAGGTTTACTTCCCTGGCGACAGGGAGTTCTCCTTCGAGTCGTACGAGATCTACCGCCTCGGCGAGGAAATCCCGTTCCAGGTGGGGCGCACGGACCGCTACGGCCGTGTGGTATTTTTACCCGATCGGCCGGGGGATTGGCGGATCAAGGTCTTTTCGGAAGACGGCCACGGGCTCGACGCCTCGGTCACGACGGGCTTGGGCGGTGCTATCGAGGGAGCCGGTGGGCCCGGGCTGCCACGAAGCGTCAGCATTCTCGTTGGCGTGGCACTGATCTTCGGCCTCTTCGGACTCGTCAATCTATTCGCGCCGCGGAGCAGGCCATGAGACGGGGGCTGGCGGCGTTTCTCATAGCCCTGGTTCTGCCCGCTCAGGCCGCGGCCCACCACGGCGTCGCTAGCCTAGGGGCGGCTGGATTGGAGGGGCCGGGGGCACCCATCGAGACCTCGAGCTCAGCCACCCTTCCGCAGGGCAGCGTTTTGGCCTACCTTAAGCTCGACTACGCAAGCTTCGAAAAGCACTCATCGGCACGGGACGACGAGGGGGACTATAACGCCTTTTGGATGTTCGGCCTAGGCTATGGGTTGACGCCATACCTCTCCGCGTATGTCTTCGTTCCCTACAGTGACAAGGTGGTGGAGGATAACTCCTTCAACACTTCCGGCTTCGCCGATCTCTCCCTCCTAGGCCTCCTAGGCTTTAAGTATGACGAGGGCCTGCACTTGGTGCCGCGCAGCGAGAGCCTGGACGACCTCGAAGACTGGCACTTTACCGTGTACGGCGGTCTCACCCTTCCGACCGGGGACGCGAACGTCAGGGACGCGGACGGTAACATCGACCCGGGCATGTCGCTGGGTTTCGGCAAGCCGGCCTTCAGCGCGGGAGCTACGGCCACGAAACCCATACGTGATCGGCTGACCATCGTAGGCGAGACCTCTTATATCTACTTCCAGGAGTACGAGTACGCCGATGGCAACCGCGCGCAGTTCGGTGACGAGTTTCGGCTCAATTTCGCGCTTTGCTATCGTTTGCTCGCGAGGGCCAAGGCCAAGTTGCGCTTGGATGCCAACATGGAAGCGAACTACTTGCACCTCGGGCGGGACGAGACCAACGGAGTCGGGGAGCTCGCAACGGGGGGGCACATTCTTTATCTCTTGCCGGGGATTCGCGCGTATTGGAGGAACGTCAGTGTGGGCGTTGGCGTAAAGGTACCGACGTTGACGGACTTGAACGAGGAGAGCGACCAACAGGGCGCGGAGGGGAAGGAGAATTATCGTTTCATCCTCACGTTCTCCATGTTGTTGTGACCGAAGCGCGAGCTTGCATGCACATACCCGACGGCTTCATCGCGCCACAGATGTATCTCCCGGCATACGGCGTCGCAGCCGGGTGCTGGGCGTACGCGGTCAAGCGGCTGCGCGCCGGGTTGCAAGAAGAGCTTATCCCCCGGCTTGCGGTGCTAACCGCATTCTCCTTCGTCGCGATGACCGTGATGGTGCCGCTGCCTGGCGGCACGTCGGCGCACGCAACAGGTGTGGCGGTGTTGGCGATCCTGTTCGGCATCTGGACCGGCTTCGTCGCGATCTCTCTCGTCTTGCTCTTTCAGGCGTTGTTGCTGGGAGCCGGAGGGGTGACTTCGATGCCAGTAAACGCTCTGGCCATCGGCCTGGCCGGTACCACCGTGGCCTGGTGGGGATACCGCATCCTGGCGCCGGTGCACAGGGGTTTGGCGCTGGTGGCGGCCGGTTGGCTCTCGGTAGTCGTTCCGGCGTTCCTGGTTGCGCTGGCTCTGGGGCTGCAACCGGTGATCGCTAGCACCGCCAGCGGACAGCCGCTCTTCTTTCCTTTCGGGCTTTCCATCACGCTTCCCGCCGTGATGCTGCCGCACGCCGTGGTGGGGATCGGTGAGGGCGTGTTGACACTTCTCGTCGTGCGCTTTGCCGAGCGCAGGGGGTGGTTTTTCGCACCATGAGGGCGAGAATCGCTCTGCTGGCATATGCCTTGGCGGTGGTGCTTGGCACCAGCATTCACGAACCCCGTCTCCTTGCCCTCGGACTCGCGGCGGTTCTGCTGGTGGCGGGGCGGCGGTGGGCTCGCATCGCCCGCAGGGCAAGCTTGGCAGTGTTGGCATTCAATGCCATTGTTACGGTGTCCTACGCTGTTGTCGCGACCCTGCAGGGGACCTTCTCCTTGGATTACGTCATCCTCGTCAACCTGCGTGTGCTTTTGCTCACCTCTCTCACGTTCTTGTTCGTCAGTCGGGTCAACCTATTCGAGGTGGTAGGGTTTTCGCGCAGCCTCACCTATCTATTCACGCTCGCGAACGGCCAGGCCATGGCGCTTGCGCGGGTACTCGAAGACTTTCGCCTTGCGGTGAGAAGCCGCTCGATCGTCCGATCCACGGTCGCCGAGCGGTACCGCCACAGCGCCAGCATGGCGGTGCTGCTCCTCGACAAGTCCCTGCACGACGCCACGGAAATCAGCCGGGCCATGCGATCGAGGGGATTCTTCGATGATCGAAGTTGAAGGGGTGAGCTATAGATACCCCGAGAGCGAGCCGACGTTGGTCGACGTGTCCTTCGGCGTGCGTGAGTATGAGAAGGTGGTGCTGCTCGGGGCGAACGGTTGCGGCAAAAGCACGCTCCTGCGAATTCTAAATGGGCTCATCTTCCCCGACCGGGGAGCCGTTCGGTATCGGGGCACGCAAGTCACCAAGCGTCAGATGAAGGATAGGGCGTGGAGCCGCCAATTCCGCAAGGAGGTGGTTTTGCTTTTCCAGCAACCCGACGCAATGTTGTTCAATCCTACCGTTTACGACGAGATCGCTTACGGCCCGCGACAACTCGGGGGCAAGAGCCTGGACGCATGGGTGCGCCACTGGGCGAAGCAACTCGGCGTGGAACATCAGCTCGGTCGCCCGCCCCACCAACTAAGCGGCGGCGAGAAACAGAGGGTGTGTTTGGCTGCGTTGCTGGCCCTGGAGCCGCGTCTGCTCCTGCTCGATGAGCCGACCGCGAGCCTGGATCCGCGCAGCAGCGGCTGGCTGATCGATTTCCTGCACGACCTGCCGGTAACTACTGTCACGGCTACCCACAACCTTGGTTTGGCAGGGGAGCTGGGAGACCGGGTGCTGGTGCTCTCCGAGGCGCATCGGTTGATTTTCGACGGTCCCGTCGGGAAACTAAGGGAGGACGAAAGGACACTGATGGCAGCCAATCTGTTGCATACGCACCGGCGCCGGCGCGGGTCTCCACCGCGCCCGCACGCCCACGATTGGGGGTGAGGCTATGGGAAAGGAAAAACCGGTAAGCCGCATCTGCGTCTCGTTGCCGGCGAGTTTACTGCGGGAGTTGGACCGCCGGGTGATCCGCCGCGGCTACGCCTCGCGCTCCGAGTTCGTGAGCGACCTCATCCGAGAGCAGATGGTCGAGGACAAGTGGGCGGCTGGCAAGGAGCAGGTCGTTGGGGTGCTCACCATAACCTACGACCACCACCAGTCCGGCCTGCCCCAGAGGCTGATCGACGTCCAGCACCGCAAGCACATCAATGTTCTGTGTACCACACACGTCCATCTCGACCGCGGGCACTGCCTCGAGACCATAATCATAAGAGGGCGGCCGCGGGAGATCGAACGGCTGGCAATCCGAAGCGGCGGTCTTCGGGGAGTTCGCTTCGCCAAGCTGACACGAGCGTCCACGGTGGCGACCTGAGCCAGACGTCGGTGAGCCGTTAGCCACAGGCCCCAAGAAGTCGCGTTGCCGCTTCGCTTGCCGACAATCGCTTCGTTGCCCGGAATTGCTTCACCATGCGATGCTACCCGGAAAATTTCTCTCTTCACTCGCATTCGAAGGCAGGGGCCGTGCCTCGCTTTGAGTAGATCACGTGGTGGTCCGAGGCCTGCCCGGGGAACATGGCGAAGGCACTTCGGAGGGGCTTTAGGGCGCTGGTTGGTCCCCTTTGGGACAGAGTCGAAGCTGCGTTCTTACGTGCCAAGAACGGCCGGGGATGGCGAGGCCAGGGGGAGCGGCTGGAGCCTGGTTGTGCGCCGTAGACTCCGTCGGGCAGGGCTCTAGGTAATAGGGTATTACCGTCTCGGTTTGGATGGGTTCTGCGACACGGGAACGGGCGGGTCGTCTCTGTGGGGGCGCGCTCGTTACGCTGCAACCTCGACGTACGCGAAGTAGCTCGTCGGAAGGGGCGCCTCCTAGCCATCCTAACGCAGGGCTTCTATGTCTAATTCGATGGCCTCCCGCATCCGCGTCTCCACTTCCTCCCTGGTCCCGCCCGTAGCCACGCATCCGGGAAGTTGTGGCGAGTAGGCAGAGAAACCCGTGCTGGTTTTCTCAACCACGATTGGATGCCGCATCGTGCTACTCCTCCCTCTTCAACCCGGGCTATCTTGCCACGCTGTTCAAAGTACCCGGAGCCGGATGATCCCCAGGTTCGCCCGAGACCGTAACCAAACCGCGCTTGCGCCGATGCTTGTATTGTCTCGGTGGCTGCCACGCGTCCCTTCCAGCGACCAGCCGTCTTGTTCCAGCATAGCCATGACCTCTCGGACCTTCGCCGAAGCCGCCGACTAGGCATTCTTACGCGCCGAAGCCCGCCGTTACGGCATCTCGACTGGGAGCATCTTCGTTGAGACGACTATTTATCGCCTCCGCAAAGCATAGGTCGCCTCCTGGCCTCAACAATCGAGAACTACGGCATCTCTTCACCGCTTTCAATTTATTGCGCTCCCCGTATGCAGTTGCCCGCCGCTTCGCGCCTGCACTCTCCTCGGCCGAAGACGACTCCACTGAATGGGGCTAGCAAACCCAAGAAGAGACTGCCGCCCGCTCACTGCTTCCTCGGATCGACGGGTTTCTGCGGCGATGGATCTCTATGAAATTCACCATGATTCCAGATACCACCATGCCTCCCGGTTTCCAGGTACCCAAGCGGATACGAGTTAGCCAAGGCCCTCTCCTCGATCAAGACCCCGTACACCGTGGAACGACCGACTCTTTCGAAGGCGAAAGACAAGATCTGACGCTGGCCGCTTACCCTGCGAGGGCAGATGCGGGAAAGCGAAGTCTTGGCGAGCGTCATCGGGCAGAAGCGGGGGCGGGCAATCCCCTACTCGTAGTCTCGCGCTCGTCGCGTGGGTCGCGGATGACTGGCCTATGGGGCAGGCACGATGCGCCGGCAGCCGGGCGCGTGTGACCGGTAAAGGTGGAGGCGGCGGAGCGGGGTGTGCCCGCGTGCAGATGAGACCGTCCGGGCCCGCGTGCAGCTACCACCCGCGGGATGCCGAGCACACTGTCCTCCACGGGATCGTCCGCGAGCACCTCGCCACCTTTCTCCGTGCGGCCGCGGAGCGCACCGGTGGAAACGACCTCCCGGCATTTGTCGAGCACGAGTTTCGTGACTTTCTCACGTGTGGCCTCTGGGCGCGCGGCTTCGCGCGCTTTCGCTGTGACGACTGCCATACCGAGCGCTTGGTGCCGTTCTCGTGCAAGGGCCGTGTCTGCCCGAGCTGCGGCGGGCGGCGGATGGCGGAGCGGGCGGCCCACCTCGTCGACGCCGTCTTCCCCGCCGTGCCGATCCGCCAGTGGGTGTTGACGCTGCCATACCGCCTGCGTTACCAACTCGCCTGGGATCACGGCCTTAGCCGCGCCGTCCTGGCCGTCTATGCGCGTGCCCTGCTCGGCTTCGAGCGCCGCCGCGCCCGCCGGCGGGGCATCCCCGATGGGAGAAGCGGCGCCGTCACCGCCATCCAACGCTTTGGTAGTGGGCTCAATCTGAACGTTCACTTCCACACTCTGGTTCTCGATGGGGTGTTCGTGCCCGACGCCGCGGGCAGGCTGCGCTTCGACCCCGCACCACCACCAACCGACCAGGAAGTGGCGCACCTGCTCGTGGTGATCCGCCGCCGCGTCGAGCGTTTACTGCGGCGCCGTGGCCTCATGCCCGAGGATGAGGCCGAAGCGCCTGCCGATCCCCTGGCCGAGGACGCCCCGGCGCTGGCCGCGCTCAGCCAGGCGTCAGTCAGCGGACGAAGCGTGCTCGGCCGGCGGCCCGGGGCGGCGGTGCTGCGAGTCGGCTGCGATCCCGACGCCCCTTGGGTCACCTCTACCGGCCGGCGCCATGCCCACCTGGAGGGTTTCGACCTCCACGCCAACCGCACTGTGCGGGCCGCCGACCGCACGGGGCTCGAGTTGCTGTGCCGCTATTTGCTCCGGCCGCCGCTCGGGCAGGAGCGTCTCGCGGTCCTGCCCGACGGCCGGGTTTGTGTCAGGCTCGCGCGTCCCTGGAGCGACGGCACGCAGGCGCTTGTCTTCGGGCCTCTGGAGTTCCTTGAAAAGCTCGCGGCGCTTGTCCCGCGCCCCCGCGTAAACCTGGTAATTTATCATGGTGTGCTCGCACCGCACGCCCGGGTGCGTGCATGCGCCGTCGCGCGGGCGGTGATGCCCGAGCGCGGGTTACCCACGGCTGTCCCAGCGTCCGCTAACCCGAAGCCC
>JBBIJE010000020.1:0-50406 GCA_037446155.1 Myxococcales bacterium
GGGCCTGGGCGTTTTGGAGAAAGCCGCTCACCTCGAGCGTCATGGCCAGCGCCCGCCCCCCCTGCCCTTGCAGCCGCGCCCCCCGCATGCTGATCTCCAAAAACGGCACTACCACGCGATACGGGCCGTACTCAACCGCCGTCAGAAATTCGGCCAAGGGCCTTATCTGGCCCGTCACCGTCATCCGGATCGAGATCCGCTTCAGCTCTCCCACGGATTCCTCGCGCATCACCTGCGTGCTTTGAACGTTCACGCCGCTTTCCTGCGCGAAACCATGGAGCTTGTCTTGCAGCGCCGCCGCCGCCAACGTCGGCGTCCCTCCCGGCAGCAGTTGCTGCTCGATCTCCCGCCGCCGTTGCTCGAGCTGCTCGCGCTGTTTGGGCAGGCTGCTGGCTTTGTCGAGATATGCCTCCCACATCGCTATCCGCTGCCGATTCTCCACAATTTCTCGTCCCAAGGACTCGCGGTAATCCAAGAAGGGATCCACCGCTACGAACCAGAAGAGAACGAGCGCCAGCACCAGAAGAGGCATTACGAAGTAGCGCTGCCTCGCGTCCAGCTTCGATATGCTGGGCGGCCACTTCATCTTTCGACCTCCGCCACCAACGAAAAACGCTCGCGCCCGTCCTGCGCCTTCGTCACCGGTGAGGTAAAGGTTACCCCGGAAAACATCGGGGAGTTTTCCAGAGTGCCGATGAGATCGGCCGCCGAAGAGGCGAAGCCATCCACCTCGATGCGCCCGTTGCGATAACGGAAGGTCGTGAGATAGGCGCTGGTCGGCACCAGCTCGGTCATCTCCCGCAAGAGATCTACGACGTGCCTATCCTGGTCGGCCGTAAGGGTCGTCAGCACCTCGACAATCTTCTTACCTTGCGCCTCCTCCTTCTCGACCTTTCTCACCTGCGGCTCCAGCTCGGCCACCCTGGCTCGAAGCTGTCTAGCCGTCAGGCCATCGCGCACGACCGAGCTCAGCCCCCAAGCGAGCAGCAAGAGCACGGAGAACGCGAGGAGCACTATGCTGGGCAAAAGCCCTTCGCGAAAGCTCTTGCGGTGCTCTTGCGGAAGGAGGTTTATATTGAGTTGGCCCTCGCGGGCAGCCCCGAGTGCGGCCCCGACCGCACGCACGAAACTGTGCGTGTCGGCCGGCTGGCACTGGCGGGCTCCTTCAAGTTGATCGCACAGTTCCGACATGAGGTCGGCCGGCGGCATCCCCAGCCAATTCTCGGGCATTGGGCCATCCGCTATGAGCTCGACCTTCCCCTCCACCTGCGCTCCAGCCTCTGCGATCAATTCGCCGCCGACCAACCGGTTCAGGTCTTCTTGCGCTCGCCCGCCGTCGCGATCGAGCAGGTGGCTGCCCACCAGCCGCCCTTGCGAGACCAGAGCCACCTCCATCTCCGATCCCGCCGTCGATACCACTGCAAGCGCAGCTTGACTCGTGCGCCGAACGAAGAGCGCACAATCGCCGAGAGCTACCGGCGAGGCCACCACTGCCTTGGGCATCGCCCCGGCCTGCGTCAGAGCCTCGAGATAGGCGCCGAGCAGATCGCGCGCCACGCAAAGCACGAGGACCGAGATGCGCCCCCCGTCGCCACCCCCAACATCGGTAGCCTGGAAATCGAAACAGACCTGACTGCGCTCCAGAGGGATCACCCGCTCGACCTCGTATTCGAGAACCTGGCCCAAGTTCTCCTTCGCTGCCGCGGGGAGAATCAGCCGGTTGACCATGATCTCCTGGCGCGGCAGCGAAAGGTAGAGGCAACCCGGCTCGATGCCGAACTCGTCCATGAAGCCCGAAACCGCTTGGGCGAGCGCACGCTTGCGTTCGGCAAGCTGGGAGAGAGGCGGGAGCGGATGGCGCCTGAAGTGGCGCAACGCCACCGAGAGAAACCGCTTGCTCACGCACGCAAGCGCCACACCATCGGGCTCGATGCTCACGCCCAATGCCTGCAGGAAATCTATCCTGCGTATCTGCTGGCCAAGCTCCTTAAGCTCCACTGCCCTCGGTTCCTATCCCGGCGGGGAAAGCGGGAGCGCGGTCGATCCAACGCTTGAGGTGGAACCCATCCGCGTCCTCCGACAGATCCACCACCGCAGTTACTCGCGCAGGCACGCGCCCCTCGTTCATTTTCGCTTCCGCCTCGATCATGACCGTGGTGGTTCGCCGGTAAACCAAGCGCCGCCCCAAAAGCGGGTCGGCGGCGCTTGCGCGCGCCTTGAGAAGAGCCGCCCTAGGATCCGTGTCGCGCAGCTCCAAAACCTCCTCGAGATCCTCATCCTCCAATCCGAGCAACGCCCGAAGGACGTCGGGGGACGCCGTGCGAAGATTTATCGCGCCGGTCTGGTTGAATACGGTGAATATGCTGCGCAAGGGAACCGGCCCCGCGCCCTCTTCCCGCTGCGTTTCCCCTTCCTCTCCGAAGAAAAGCTCTCGCGAAATCCCCCGCACGAGGAGGAGTTCGTCGACAGTGTCGAACGGACCGTCCTTCGGCATGTAAGGATTGGGGAGATCCATGTAGAAAGAGGCTTCCGCTCCGTGAAGCCGGTGGAGCGAATCGGTATCGCGCCAATCCAGGATCGAATCCGTTATGATCTCTTGCTCGTCTTCCGCGACACCCAAATTCTTCAGCACTTGCCTCAATAGCGCTTCGTCGGCCACATTCAGCCCGATCTTGCCCCCTTCGTCGGTCATGCGCACGCGGTAGCGCCCCATCCAATACTCACCCTCGTACCAGCGCCCATCCGGCGTCCAATAGGATTGCAAAAAGGCGTCCGCCTCCTCCCCATCTTCCTCCTCATCGTCCTGATCTTGTCCTACGCCGGTACCTTCGTCCAGACCGCTTTCGTCCGAGACACCCGCCCACTCCTCGATTTCGCGCTGGCGCAGCGCCTTGAAGATCCCCACATTGACACCGGCAAGAGCGACCCCGTAGGCCTGCGTCTCCTCCGCTAGATTCGCGGTCGAAACGGCGCTGTCGCGCATCGCGCGGGCGAACTCCGCTCCCATGATGCCCAGTACCATGAAAACCCAAAGGACGATGAGCAGTGCGACCCCTCTCTGGCAACCGACGACCGCGGCGGCGCGGGGCGAATTCGCACCCCACCCGCAGCCGGTTGCCCTCGCTGCGAGAAAACCGCGCAGGCGCTCACTCGACGTCGAAGTCTTCATCGACGTCGTCCCCTGACTCGTCGGCTTGTGGCTGCCCCCTCGTCGTGGCATCCGCGTTTTCTTCCTGCTCTTCGATCTCCGGGGGCTCCTCGGAGTCGTCCATCCCCCAACCGGCGGCAACGGTGAGAAGCGGCACCTCCTCGACCCACGTAAGATCCCCGAAAAAGTCGAGTCCCTCCACGGTTATCCTTACCAAAGCGGGAAGGGAATCCTCCTTTCTCGCATCCCACACTTCTTCCCATTCCTCCCCCTCCTCCTCGCGGGGCACGTAGCCGAAAGTCAGCCGCCCGAACCCTTCGAGGAGGACCGAGCTCAAGACCGAGTTCTCCGATTCCTCCACGGAGTAAAGCTCGTCCGGTCTAAAGCCGATGCGCTCGTACATCACGAGCTTGTCATCTTCTACACGGTAGGTGACCCATGCCAAGCCGCTCCCTGCGCTCCCCTGCGGATAGGCGGTAACGAAGCTCAACTCGCTTCCCGATCCGACGAAGAAGGGAGCATATTCCTCCTCGTCTCTGGCGAAATAATAAACCGCCGAGCGCAGCTGGCGCCCCATCACGTCGGTCGCCAGTCTTATCCTGGCCGCCTCTTCCGCCGCCGCTTCTCCCTTCTCGCGGGTCCGGAACCCAACCTCGAAGGCCCCCCAAGCGGTCAGCATGAGAAGGGAGAGGACCGAGAGGGTGATGATTACCTCGAGAAGAGTGAATCCCAGCGTCTCGCACGGCCGCTTCATACTCGGTCCACTTCCCTCACTCGGGCTGAGGCCCGACCTTTATGGTCCTCAGAGTGTACACGCCTTCCCGTGTCGCCGACTCCGGCCAGCTAACCGTCACCTCGACCTCGAAGAGCGCCAGCTCGCTCTCCGGCACCTCCCTTTCTTCTCCCTCCTCCTGCACTTCCATCAGCTCCTCCGCCAGCCTCACCGAGCGGGTCCAGCGATACCCATCGGGGTACTCGCCTTCCTCCGTGCCCGGCTGGATCTCCACCCGGCCTAGCGCTTGGTCGAAAAGTGCTCTGGCATAGAGAACCGCACGAGTACGCGCCCGTGCCCCCGTCTCCAACCTAACGCTTCCCGAAAACAGTTGAATTGCGGTAACGACGCCGAGTCCCAGAACGGCCATGGCGATCGCCACCTCGAGAAGGGTGAAACCGCGGCGGTTCACTGCGCTTGCGCTCGTTCGACCTTGACGGTTCCGAGGAGAGGATCCGCGGAGACCAGGAAAGAGGGTCCGTCCGCGCCGCTGCCTTCCAACCAAAGCCGCACCCCCGTTCCCCCACCGCTCGGGTAGAAAAGGACGTGGACGGTCCCGTCGGCATCCTGCCACCCGCCCTCGATGCCGGCGAACCTCGCCTGCTCCGGTATCTCGAACCGCCCCCCCTCCCACACCAGTTCCTCCCTGCCCGCCTCGCTGGCGATAACCAGCTCCTTGATCGATCCCTCCCTCAGCGCCTCTTGCCGAAGGTGCGTCATCAGGGCCGCCGTTTCCCGCACCACCTTTCGCACCGCCGTAGAGCGCAACCCGCGCGATACGTTGGGCAAAACCAGTGTGGCCGCAAGCGCCAAGATGAGCATCACGACGACAAGCTCGAGAAGCGTGAATCCCCGGGGCGTGGCTCCAGCACGGCCCACCCCCAGTTTACCAACTGACGATGTCCTGGTCGTATTTCTCCCCTCCGGGCGCTCCGTCGGCCCCGTAAGACCAAAGGTCGTAGTCTCCGTGCTCGCCGGGGCTCCTATAACCGAACTGGCGCCCCCACGGATCGAGCGGAATCTCCTTCTGGAGGTACGGGCCGTCCCAACTGGAAAGGCCCGGCGGCTGCTCCCTCAGGGCCAGCAGGCCCTCGTCCGTCGTCGGGTACCTTCCGACGTCGAGCCGAAAGTGGTCGAGTGCGAGGGAGAGCATCGAAAGCTGCGTCTTGGCTGCCTCGTAGCGCGCCTTGCGCTCCCGCCCCATATAGGCGGGCGCCACAAGCGCGGCCAACAGACCCAAGATCACCATGACCACAAGGAGTTCGATCAAAGTAAAGCCTGCCCTGTGCCTGCGCTCCCGAGCCGGTGGCTGGCTCGGGGCATCCGAGTTTTGCACCTGTACCATAGTCGTTCCCCAGCCGGCGACTCTCCTAACGCTTGCCGCCATCATTCAAAACCCGATCTCATTGATGCTGAACACGCCAAGAAGCATCGAAATCACTATAGCACCTACCATCACCCCCATCAGCAGGATAAGAGCCGGCTCCAGCAAGCCCGTGAGCCGCTTCATGCGCGCCCTGATCTCCCGGTCGAAGTGATCGGCAACCTTGACCAGCATCTCGTCGAGCTTGCCCGTCTCCTCGCCCACCGCGATCATCTGGATCGCCATGGGGGGGAAAACTCCGGCCTGCCCGAGCGGTCGAGCAACCCCCGCCCCCTCGCGCACACCCACTTGCACATCCGCCACACAGCCGGCGATTACGGTGTTGGTTGCAATCTGCCTCGTTATCTCGAGCGACTGGAGCATGGGAACGCCGCTGCGAAGAAGCGTGCCCAGAGTGCGGGCGAACCTTCCCACCTCGATCTTTCGGATGATGTCACCCAGAATTGGCAGCCTGAGCTTCCACTGGTCGTAGCTAGACCTGCGGCGCGTGCGCACGTAGCTTACGCCGAGAACGCTACCCCCTCCGATTACGAGCGCGAGCGGGATCATCCACGCGCTGGTCATCGCGTCGCTGAGAAAGAGGAGAGCCCGGGTCGGCAGTGGAAGCGCCGCCCCGATATCCGCGAAGATGCCGGCGAATTTGGGCATGACGTAGGTTATCAGGAAAACGACCGACAGGAGCGATACCGCCGTCAGCACCACCGGATACGTGAGCGCCGAGCGCAGTTCCTCTTTTAGCTGCTCCATGCGTTCCTGGTACTCCACCAGCCTGGCCAAAACGGTGTCCAATACCCCACCGGCCTCGCCCGCCTTGACCATGTTCACGTAAATCGGAGGAAAGATCTCGGAGTGCTCGGCCAGACCTTCCGCGAGCGACTTGCCGCGCTGGACCGCCTGCAGGATATCCGAGATGGCAGCCTTGAGCTTTGGCTGATCGGTAAGGTGGGAGAGGGTGAGGAGGCAGCGATCGAGCGGCATGCCGGCGGAAAGCAAAGTCGAAAGCTCCTGCGTGAAAACGAGGAGGTGTCGCCCCCGCACCCGGCCTCGCCAATCGGAAAGCGAAAGATCGAGCCTGATCGGCCACTCGCGGCCGGCCTCGGCAGCGGGAACGACTCTTAGCGGAACGAGTCCACCTTCGTGGAGCTTGGCGATCACTTGGGATTCCTCGGCAGCTTCCAGGCTGCCCTCGACGATCTGCCCCTGATAATCGGCGGCCCGATACTGAAATTGCGCCACGGAATTCCTTCTATCGCGTGTCAACCGCGATGCTTCGGCACCGATTCCTCCCCATTGGTGAAAAGCGGGCCACGATCACGCCACACCACCAGCCCCCCACGCTCCGCCTTGCACGTACCCCACGGCCCCGTCGATGTCAACGAGCCGAAAAGCCCGGGGCGCGCCCCTCGCGCACGAAATCTCTGACGCTTTTTCGAGCGCTTTCATTCAACCCGTTCGGGTGCCGGCCGGCGAGCGCTCAGCTCTCGGGCAGCGCGCGTGGGGGGCTCCGATCGAGGTACCTCCGCGTTACCTCGCCGGCCGGGCCCAAGGCTACCTGCCGCCCCTCTTCGAGCAAAAGAGCCCTTCGGCTCAGCCCGTTTACAAGCTCCATGTCATGGCTCACGAGCAGGATCGAAGTTCCCCGCCTGCGAAATTCTTCGATACGCTGCCGGCATTTCTCCTGGAACTTGGCGTCGCCAACCGACAGGACCTCGTCGACCAACAGAATGTCCGGCATGTCATCCGTGGCGATCGCAAAGGCGAGCCGCGCCACCATGCCGGCAGAGTAGTTCTTGAGGGGCACGTCCAGGTAATCCTCGAGCTCGGCAAACCGCGCTATCCGATCCAACCGACTCGCGAGGTAGCGGTTGCGAAAGCCCAACAGCGAGCCGTACAAGTAAACGTTTTCCCGCCCTGTCAGCTCGGGCTCGAAGCCCGCGCCGAGCTCGAGCAGCGGGGCGACCCGGCCCCGCACCACTACCTCCCCCATGGTAGGGGACACTATCCCGGCTATCACTTTGAGCAAGGTGGTCTTCCCGGCGCCGTTTCGGCCGATGATCGCAAAGGTTTCACCCGGCTCTATCTGAAAACTCACCCCCACAAGCGGCCAGATGGTCTTGGCGGCTGGCCGACGGCCTTTTATCCGAGCGATCGCGTATTCTCTGAGCGATACCATTTTCTCCTCCTGGGAATTGAGCCGCACGCTAAGATCGCGAACGCGAACGCGGGTCGCCCAACCCGCCTTTGGACCCGCCGCGCTAAATGTAATCGATGAATCTGCGCTCATAGCGTTTGAAAAGAATGATCCCCAGGGAGAGCGCCACCGTCGCCGCCGCAAGTGCCCCGATCACGGACCGGGCGGAAGGAGCGACCCCTCCGTAGAGCGGTGCGCGGAAGGTTTCGATCACCGGGACGAGGGGATTGAGCTCGATGAAGATCCGCTGTTTCTCCGGAACGATCCCGATCGGGTAGAAAACCGGAGTGGCGTAGAACCAAGCGAGCAGGCCGGCCTCGTAGAGATAGCGCACATCACGAAAGAAGACATTGAGCGTCGTCAATACCAAAGCCGTGCCCAGCGTGAACATGAAAAGCAAGAGCACGCCCAGCGGAACCCAGGCCACCGCAGCCCGGGGCGGAGCGCCCAAAAACAACATGAGGAAGAAAAGGGGGATCAAGGAGAGGAGAAAATTGACCAGGTTCGCGGACACGGCCGCCAGTGGGAATATGGCCTTGGGAACGCCGACCTTGCGAAGCAGCGCCCCGGCCTCGGCCACGCTCGCCAGTCCCTGGCTCGAGCCGGTGGAGAAAAGATTGTAGGCGAGCAAGCCGATGATGACATAGAGGGGGTAGTTCTCCACCTGGGAGAAGAGTCGGGAGAAGACCAAGGTAAATATCACCATAGTGAGCAGCGGGTTGAGCATAGTCCAGCCGAACCCCAAAAGAGACCTCTTGTAGCGGAGTTTCAGCGCCCGGCCGACAAGGTTGAGCAAGAGGTCCCAGTACCGCCCCGCCGCGCCCGGGCCGCGCCACAGTGCCGGCTCGACGTCGTAAACCGCGGGCGGGCCGGGTCTTTGCTCCATCAGAACAGCCGCCGGCCGTCCAATCCTTCTCCCCCCTCGACACCGAGGAGGCCGAGAATGGTCGGGGCGAGATCGGTTATGGCGGCACCGCGAAGATCGAGTCCGCGGCGGTTCACCAGCAGCAAGGAGTCGTCGTAGGTGTGCATTCCCGTAAGCTGGCTTCGGCCGAACATCTCGGGTCTCGCCACGGCACCCTTGATGTCGAATCCATCGTTGAAGTGAAGCACCATGTCCGGAGCCTGTGCCAGGCAAGGTCCGTGATAGAGCTCCTCGCGTCGAAGAGCCGCCTTGACGGGCCGCGATTCGCCGTTTCGACTGGAGGAGGGATGGGCCACCTGGCTCAACCCCTCCGCGACCTTCGCCAGAAGCTCTTCCGCTTGTGCGCCGGGTTCCACCACGCCCGAGGCGAAGCGCCCCTTGGTGTTCACGTACACACGACCCGGGTCGAGCACGAACACCTCGGAGCTCGGGTCGAGCTGAGCCACCGACTTGGGGCTCTCGGTGGCGAAGCGCAACAGCCCCTGCCTCTTGAGCCACACGTTGGGGTAAAATTCGCTCTCGATCAGAGTGTGGCCGTGATCGGAGATCACGAAGAGGGTCGCGTCGGAGGGGATCGCCGCGAGCAACTCGCCCAAGACCCGGTCCAGCGCCCGGTAGAAGTCGATAAAGCGCGCATGGTGCTTCGCGTCTTCGTCGACGTAATGATCGAAGAAATAATGGTGCAGACGATCGGTCTCCGTTACCACGCCGATAAAGAGATCCCATGGCTCTTGCGCGAGAAGGACCTTGTAGACGTTCTTTCGCGCCTCCAGCGTCGCCCCAAGGTCGGCGAAGAATTCCTCGGGTCGCTCGTTCGCGTTGATGTAATTGACGTCTATCTGGTACGAGTTCTGCCGCAAGAAGTCCAGGAGGCTCCTGGGAGTCACCGCCCGTTCGAGATTTATCGCCACGAAGCCCGAAATCATGACGCCGCTGATCTCCTTGGCAGGATAGGTATTCGGAATGTTCAGGGCCAGGCATCTCTTACCTGCTCTCGCCAAGATGTCCCAGATGGCGTCGCACCGCACATGCCGATAATTATTGAAGAATATCCCGTACGAATCCGGTTTCACCTCGGTGAAGCCGTATATACCGTGGCGGCCGGGATTGTTACCGGTCATGAACCCGGTCCACGATATGCTCGATATGGTGGGGATCGTGGAACGCATGGGAGCCAGCGTTGCCCTTTCGCAGAGGCGGCCGAGGTTGGGCATCACCCCCGCACGCGTCAGCGCTTCCACCATGCCGCAGGGCACCCCGTCCAGGCCGATCACGGCGACCTTGGGGCTCGCTCTGCTGCGCAAGCGTTTGAACCAACCCACTTCTTCGGTGCTCTCGAAGCGTCCTGCGGTCGGCCGCTATTCTTCCTGGGTAACCCTCAAGACTTCGGCCACGGTCGTGGTACCTTCCCGCACCTTGACCCAACCATCTTCGCGCAGCGTCCTCATCCCCTCCTCCACCGCCTTGGCCTTTATTATGTCCGCCGAGGCACGCTTGAGGATAAGCGAGCGGATGCTTTCGCCGGCCGCCAAAAGCTCGTAGATGCCGCAGCGCCCGAAGTATCCGGTACCCGAGCATTGGCTACAACCGACCGCGCGGTAAACGGTCGCCCGATTTTCGCTGTGACGGTTTTCGCCGAGGAGCCGCGCCTCCGTGCGCCCCTCGTCCCCCGCCGGCAACCCTGTCGGATCGGCCGGGTTGGCCGGTGCGCGGCACGCGACGCATACCTTGCGGACGAGCCTTTGCGCAAGCACTCCGAGGAGCGAAGAGGCCAACAGATAATCTTCTACCCCCATCTCCAGCAGGCGGCTCACGGCGCCGGCCGCGTCGTTCGTGTGCAGCGTCGAGAAGACCAAATGGCCGGTCAAAGCGGCCTGCACC
The DNA here is from genome assembly GCA_037446155.1 of Myxococcales bacterium. Lineage (GTDB taxonomy): Bacteria > Desulfobacterota > Binatia > UTPRO1 > JBBIJE01 > JBBIJE01. Next base: position 10,302 of record JBBIJE010000020.1, read on the forward strand.
GCGATCTCCGCCGTCTCCGGATCCCGAATCTCTCCGACCATGATCACGTCGGGATCCTGGCGCACGATCGAGCGCAAGCCATTGGCGAACGTCAAGCCGATCTGGGGCTTCACATGGATCTGGTTCACCCCTCGAAGTTGGTACTCGACCGGATCTTCGATGGTGATGATCTTCTTGTCAGGGGAGTTTATCTTGTCGAGCGCTCCGTAAAGCGTCGTAGTCTTACCGCTTCCCGTCGGTCCCGTCACCAGGATCATTCCGTAAGGCCGACTGATCAGCCGATTGAATGCCGCTAGGGTGTCGGCTGCGAATCCGAGCTGCTCGAGATCGAGAATGATGCTGGAGCGGTCGAGAATCCTGAGCACCACGCTCTCGCCGTAAAGAGTCGGAAGTGTGGAAACTCTCAAGTCGATCTCTCTGCCCATCGTGCGAAGCTTGATGCGCCCATCTTGCGGCAGCCTGCGCTCGGCTATGTTGAGTTTGGCCATGATCTTGATCCGCGACACTATGGCGGCCTGCAGGCGGCGGGGGGGCGAGTCTATGTCGTGCAGAACACCGTCGATTCGGTAACGCACTCGTAGCTCGTCCTCGAACGGCTCGACATGAACGTCCGACGCCCGCTGCTCCACCGCCCGGTTTATGAGCATGTTGACCAGCCGAATGACAGGGGCTTCGCTTGCGAGGTCCCGCAGGTGGTCGACGTCCTCCTCGTCCTCCCCCACGAAATGCACGTCGTCGATCGCCGGCTCGAGCGTCGCACCCCCCTCCCCGCCCCCTTCCCCGTAATACGCCTCGAGCCCCTCGATGATGTCCTTCTCCCGCCCGAGCAGTGCCTTCACCCGCATGCCCGTGGCCGCCCCGAGCGCCTGGAGGCTGTAGCGATCGGCCGGATCCGCCATAACCACGGTAAGCTCGCCATCCTCCACCTGGAGCGGGAGAATCTTGGCGTGTTTGAGAAATTTGAGGCTCACGTTGGGCAGGGTGATCCCTACCGGCGGAAACTCCTGGCGAGCGACGAAGGGGACCCCGAGATGCTGGCTCAAGAGGTTTATGAGGTCCTCCTCGGAAATGAATCCCAAGTCCAAGAGAAGCCGCTCCAAGCGGTCTCCGCGCTCCTGGCGCAACCGCCTGAGCTTGCGCAGATCCTCCGCGCTAACCTTGCCGCTGGCTACGAGGAGATCCTCGAATCCTTCCTGTCTCGCTGCCGCTTCCACCTATCGAATGCCTAACACACGGTCATGCGCGCATCAAGTGAGCTTTGGACCCGAGCTCGGCCCTCGCCTCGCACCGCGCACCAGCGCTGCTGCGCAAGGGCTTATGCGCTCTCTGTGAACCCCGCCGATCTTCGAAAGCGCCGGTGCGGGGGACCGTCTCGTTCGCGCCCGCGGCAGGAAACGCTCGCCGCCCGCCGACTCCGGCGCCGCTCCTGCATAGCGTCATGCCCGAGCGAGGCGGGTACCCAAAAGCGCCCTCGCGCCGCCGACCAAGCGAAAATTGTACCTGCCACCGCAAGCCGCGTTTTGGCCTGCGGCGGTACCAGCGTCGATTCGGTGAGAAAGGCTCACCGAGCGGAAAAACAACGCCGTCGTTTCGACAATCGAGATCGCTGAGGTCCGACCCCCGCGGCGCCCTCGGGGCGGGCGCGCTACGCCGGTCGGGGAACCCTTGCAGAAGCCCTTTCCGCGATCCGGCTCCGCCCCCGGCAAACCCGCCCGAATCGGGTCAACCGGACCAGGCACGCCTCTGCCCGCTCAGGCGGCGGATGTCCGCTTCGACCATCATCTCCACGAGTGCCGGGAACTTGACCTTCGGCTCCCATCCGAGCTTCTCCCTGGCCTTGCTGGCATCCCCTACCAGTGAATTCACGTCCGCGGGTCTCAGCAGCGCAGGATCGCTACGGATGTATTCGCGATAATCGAGGCCGACGTGGGCAAAGGCGAGCTTGGCGAATTCCTCGACCGTATGAGACTCGCCGGTCGCCACCACGTAGTCTTCCGGCTCCTCTCGCTGAAGCATGGCCCACATCGCCCTCACATAGTCCCCCGCGAAGCCCCAGTCCCGCCGCGCTTCCAGATTGCCCAGCACGAGGTCCCCCTCCCCCCGAAGATGGATTCGAGCCACGGCGTCCGTGATCTTGCGAGTCACGAATTCTCTTCCGCGCCTGGGGGATTCGTGATTGAACAGGATGCCGCTGCAGGCAAAGATACCATAACTCTCCCTGTAGTTCACGGTTATGTGATGGGCGTAAACCTTGGCCACACCGTAAGGATTGCGCGGATGAAAGGGCGTGGTCTCGCGCTGGGGCACCTCTGCGGCGTCCCCGAACATCTCGCTCGAGGAAGCCTGGTAGAACTTGACGGAGGGGTCGGTCAGTCGAATCGCCTCGAGCAGCCGGGTGACCCCGACCGCGTCCAAATCCGCCGTCAATACCGGCTGGACCCACGAGGTCGGCACGAACGACTGGGCCGCCAGGTTGTAGATTTCGCTGGGCTTCACAGCCCTTATGAGATCGATGAGCGAGAGCTGGTCGAGAAGATCTCCCTGCACGAGCTCGATCCGGTCACGCAGGTGGGCGATGCGCTCGAAATTGGAGCTGGGCGCGCGGCGCACCATGCCGTACACCTGGTACCCCCGCTCGATCAAGAACTCGGCCAGGTAGGAACCGTCCTGGCCCGTGATTCCGGTGATGAGGGCTCGGCGCCCGCCGGCGGGCCTTCCCACGGCACTCATTTTTTCTCCGCGTCCCGCAGCCGCTTCCCGTACATCTTCTCGTAGTAGCGCCGATACTCGCCGCTTTTCACCCGCTCCCACCAACTGCGGTTGTTCTTGTACCAAGCCACCGTTTCCGCGATCCCGTCGCGAAAGTCCCAGAGCGGTCGCCAGGCCAGTTCGGTGCGAAGCTTGGTCGCGTCGATGGCATAGCGGCGGTCGTGGCCCGGACGGTCCGCCACGTAGCGCACCAGCGAAGCGGGCTTCCCCGTGGCGCTCAGCACCAAATCGGTGATCTCGCGGTTAGTCCGCTCGTTATCCGCACCCACATTGTAAATTTCACCCTTTCGCCCCTTCTCCAAAACGAGCTCGAGGGCACGGCAGTGATCCTCGACGTGGATCCAGTCGCGCACGTTCAACCCGTCCCCGTAAAGTGGCAGCGGCTCGTCGGCCAGGGCATTGGTGATGAACAGAGGTATGAGCTTCTCTGGGAACTGGTAAGGACCGTAGTTGTTGGAAGAGCGCGTTACCACGCAGTCGAGGCCATGGCTCTTGACGTATGCCCGCACGAGCAAATCGGCCGCGGCTTTGCTGGCGGCGTATGGGCTGTTCGGGGAAAGCGGCGACTGCTCGCTGAACTTGCCAGTCGCTCCCAAGCTGCCGTAAACCTCGTCCGTCGATATCTGCAGAAAACGGCACCCCCGCATCCTGCGCACCCCTTCCAACAGAACCTGGGTCCCGACGACGTTACTGCGCAAAAAGAGCGAGCAGTCCTCTATGGAGCGGTCGACGTGGGATTCCGCCGCGAAATTCACCACGGCGTCGAATCCCTCCTCGAAAAGAGCCGCCATGCGGGATGGGTCGGAGATGTCGGCGCGAACGAAGCGGTGGTTCGCACGCTCGAGCACCCCGGCCAGGTTTTCCAAGTTCCCCGCATAGGTAAGGAGGTCCACGGTCACGACCTGCCAGTCGCGGTGCGAGCCCAGCAGGTAGCGAACGAAATTGGCCCCGATGAAACCGGCGCCACCTGTAACTAGAATCTTCACCTGCGCTGACCCCTCGCAGAGCCGTGCCTACCTGGGCTTCGTCCCCCAGTCGAAGCCGATGGTAGGATCGTCGTACGGGATACGCTCTTCGTCCGGCTGGTTGCGATCGTAAACTTCGGTCGTGTGGTAGAAAAGACTAGCAACCCTGTTGCCCAGCACCTTGTACCCGTGAGCCACGCCCTTCGGTATGAACAGGAGCAGAGGGTTGCGCTCCCCCATGTAAAGGACCATAATCTGCCCCCGCGTCCGCGAGTCGGGCCGGCGATCGAAGAGAACGACCTGCGCCATGCCGGAGGAGAAAAACCAGACGTCGGCCTGCTTCTTGTGCCAGTGGAACGCCTTGATGACGCCGGGGAAGGCCTCGGTGTAGGTGGTCTGCTTGATCGGAGCGAAGAAAGGATCGTCGCTTCGCACCAGTTCGATGAGACAGCCCCGGTCGTCGCTGTGAACCGAAAGCTTCTTGATCTGGACCCCGTCGATCATCTCCCGTTTCCTCCTAGAGCAGACTCCCGGATGCCGCCCAGAGCCGAATCCGCCTAGAGCTTGTTCGCCCCCGTGCGCGCCACGAGATTGCTCGCCCGATGGAGCGACTCGAACGTGCCCGCATCCGCCCACCAGCCGCGCAGCACCTCGTAGCTCAGCTCGCCGCGGCGCAGGTACCAGTTGTTCACATCGGTGATCTCGAGCTCGCCACGGCGGGAGGGCTTCAAAGTCTTGACGACGTCGAAGACCCGGTAATCGTACATATAGATACCCGTCACCGCGTATGGGCTTCGCGGGCGCTTGGGTTTCTCCTCGATCTTGGTGATCTTGCCTCCCTGGAAAACCGGCACCCCGAAACGCTGCGGATCCCTCACCCGCTTGAGCATTATCTTGGCACCTCGCGGGTTCCGGCGAAACCGCTCGGTCGGGCCCCGGATATCGCGCTCTATGATGTTGTCCCCTAGGATCACGCAAACCGGGCCGCCGTCGGCGAAGTGCTCCGCCAGGGCGAGCGCCGCCGCTATACCCCCCTCTCCCTCCTGGTAGGCGTAATTCAAGTGTTTGAGCCCGAATTCACGGCCGTTCCCCAGAAGGCGCAGGAAATCTCCCGCGCTGTTGCCGCCGGTCACGATCATGATGTCCCTGATACCCGCGTTGACCAGAGTGGTGACCGGATAGAATATCATCGGTTTGTCGTACACCGGCAGAAGGTGCTTGTTCGTTATGCGCGTGAGAGGCAAAAGGCGCGTGCCCAGACCGCCGGCTAGCACCACCCCTTTCAGCTCGTTTCCCCCTTTGCTCGTGTTGCCCAGAGCAGCCATGCGCGCAACCGCTCAAAACAGCGACGGCCAGCCGCCGAGAAGCGTCGCGTTTTGCCAGGCGCTGGCGGACTCCCTGCCCAGCGATCCCAAGCCGACGAGCGTTACCGTAGCTTGCACCACCACTTCATCCGGATTCACGCGATCCGACAATCCGAGATCGACCACCCAGCAGTCACACCCCGAGATTAGCCTAAGAGCGTACCGATTCTCAAGAAATCTTCTGCTCACCGCATCGTATCTCGTCTCCGCCGCAAGAAAAAACCGGCTCGTGGCACGCAGTACAAAGCGCGCATTGGCTTCCTCGATGCGGGTGCGCCCAGCGCCGGAGCCAAGGTCGGCGGCCAAAGTCCCGGTCTCCTCCTTGCCGGTCACGAACCGGTAGCTGGCTTCCAAGCGACTCCTGCCCCGAAGCACCTCCCCCAGCGGCCCCCCGCCAACCGGGCGCGGATCGGCGACGGAAAAGCCGAGGCCGCTTCCCCGCTGCTCCCAATCGCGAATGTTGAGATCAGAGAGGCCGAAGAAGGCGAAATAATCGGACGGTGCCACGAGCAGGCGGAGCGAGAGGTCGGAAGCGTGCTGGCCGTCGGGCCCCTGGTTGGCCAGGTCGTAGCTTTGGCTCACGGCGAGCCGGCCGAGCTCGCGGATCGGCCCCTTCCCCTCTCTCGAAGGGCGGCGGCTCAAAAGCCGCGAGAGCAGGCCGTAGGTAAACACATTGCGCGAGCGCATCCGGTCGAGCTCGTCGAAAAGGGGAAGGCCGCTTTGGCCCTCTTCCGGTACATAAAGATACCGCAGGACCGGTTCGACCGTGTGCTTGAGCCTCCTCCCCGACTCCCCCCGAGGACCCCAGACGCGCGAGAGCTCGCTTCCGACTTCCGCCGCCGTGAAAAAGAACTGGCGGTTCGGGCGATCGGCCAGCGGGCCGCGCAGCCGGCCGAGCGCGTTGCCCTCCACCTCGCCGTCGTCGAGGTCGTAGAATCCGCTGCGCATGCCTCCCTCGACGAAGCCATGGACGAGGTGGCGCCAATACCAGGGAATCTCGAGCGAAGGTTCCAGGATGAGCCTGCGTCCCTGATATCCCATACCGCGCTCGAAGTTAGTACCCAGCGCCCCGAGCCTCCCAACGACGCGCCCTCCCAGGAAACCCCGCTCGCCGAAGGCCTCGACCTCCGGGGCGGTGTCGAGAGTCAATCCGTCTGCGTTGATGAAATCCTGGTAAAAGCGCCCGCTCACCTGGAGGAAGCCGCGACCTAGCGGCTTCACCACGCCGACCCGGCTCCTCTCGAAGCGCTTCGTTCGCATCGCCACGTCCACGTCCGGGTCGAAACTGAAGGCATTGATCTCGCGCAACATGAGATCGTCCCCCACCCGAACCAAGTCGAGGTAGCCCCTCGAGCCGTCGCCGAAGTGCTGATCGTGGCTGGCCCTGACGCTCCACCGATTCTCCGGGATACTGGGATCGGCGATCTCGCGGTTGACGACCTCGCCCGAGGAGAGGCCCCGCATCTTCTCGTTGAAGTACGACGCACCGAGCTCTCCCCGGGATCGCTGCGAGCGAGCGTAACGGTACTCCGAGACCAACCCGACCCTGGATCCGCTCTCGATATCGACCCCCACGGTCGCGTCCATACTCTTGTCGATGGCCCAGTAAATCGGCTGCTCCACCTGCACGCCCCGCAGACTCGAGACTCCGAAACGGGGGGTGAGCAGGCCGCTTTGTCGCTCTCTGCGGACCGGCAAGAGACCCACCGGCAGGTAAAGAAAAGGTCGGCCCAGAATGTCGAATCTTCCGCCGCTGAACGTGCCGTGCCCGTAGAGGTCCACGATCACGCGCTCGCCGCGCAGATTCCAGCTCGGGGCCCCGCTGGCGCAGAGGCAAGTCGTGAGCTCTCCGGCCCTGATGTCGTAGCGCTGGCCCTCCAACTTATCGATTCTGCTACCCCTTATGCGGAGGTTCTCCGGACCGAAGGTGAACTCGCCGCTCGTGAGCCAGCCCGTTTCCGTTCGTAGATCGATGTGGGCGAACTCGGCCCGCAGCACGCCTTCTTCCGAGGTGAGCTCGACATTGCCGCTGGCCTCCACGACAGCCTGGGTTCGCTGGATCGTGACCCTATCGGCGGTCAACACCAGACCCCCGTAGGTAACTTTCACAGCGCCATGCGCGGTAATCACGCTCGCTTTGTCATCGTAGGACACGGATTCCGCATCGACGACCACCTGCTCTCCTCGAGGTTCCAAACCGGCGAAGCCGGGAAAATCGAAGGCGGCGGCCGCACTGGGATCCAGTACCGTGGGGAGCAAGAGGAAAAGGGCGAACCATTTGAAGTCCAAAGCCCTCATCCGACGGGCAGGCTCCTCGGGGCCCCCTTCTCGGCTGCGTGAAGCGAGGAGAAAAAGCGGTCGAAGCGGGGGATGATCTCCCCCACGAGAAAAAGCGATCCGGTAACTAGCACCTCGCCGGCCGGCGCGGCCCGCTCGACAAGGGCCTGAAGGCCCGCCCCCGGGTCCTTCATGACCCCCACTTCCGGCTCCCCCCATCCCTCCTGCGCCAAGGCTGCGGCCATCGTCTGAGGATCCTCGCCGCGCTCTCCATCCACCTGTGTGAGAAGCGTGAAATCGACACAAGGGCGAAGCAGGTGGAGCATTTCCCGCCAGCGCTTGTCCTTCATCGCCCCGAAGAGCAGAAGGCGCGGCATGCGACGGTCGCTAGAGCCGAGATAGGACACGAGGGCTTCGGTCGCCGCAGGATTGTGCGCCCCGTCGAGGATGATGCGCGGGTCGTCTGAAACCCTATCGAACCTCCCCGGCCACCTCCACCGCGCCAGCCCGGCGCGCACTGCAGCTTCGGTTATGCCGAACCGATCGGCCAAGGGCTCGAGCGCCGCAAGAGCCAACGCGGCATTTTCGGCCTGGATGGCGGCCGGGCAGGGGATGCGCAGGTGTTCTAGCGACCAGCGCGTTCCTCGGAACGTAAACTCGCCGCCGCCTTGCTGTTCCATGAGGAAGTCACGGCCCGCCTCCACGACCCGGCTCGCCCTCCCTCTGGCCACGCGCCTTATGACCTCCCGAGCCGCGGGGTCTTGGCGAGCGACGACGGCGACGCTGCCGGGCTTTATGATCGCGGCCTTCTCGGCGGCAACCCCCTCCAGTCGGGAGCCCAGGAACCTTTCGTGATCGAGGGCGACCGGCGCCAGGACTGCCACCTGCGCGTCGGCTATGTTGGTCGCGTCGAGGCGCCCTCCCAAACCTACTTCGACGACCGCGATATCCACCTCGTGGCGGGCAAAGCTCAAGAAACCGACAAGAGTCGTGGTTTCGAAGAAGGTCAGACCCTCGCGCTCCCCCAAAACGAGCCGAGCCGCCTCGTCCACTTCGGCGACGCCAGCCGAAACTTCTTCTTCGCCGACCAGCTCGCCCCCGATACGAATCCGCTCGCGAAACGACACCAGATGAGGGGACGTGTACAGGCCCACTCGACACCCGCTGCTTTCGAGGATTGCGGCGGCCGCGGAAGCGGTGGAACCCTTGCCGTTCGTCCCGGCCACGTGAACGATCGGGAAACGCAGGTGCGGAGAACCGAGCGCCCGCGCCACTCTTTCGACGCGCGACAGCTTGAGGTCGATGCCGGCTCGGGCTTCTCGCCGGTAAAGTTCGGCCAAGGTGAGCTTGTAATCCGGGTGCATCGAATCTAGCCCCGAGCGACCATCACGCTTCCACGGGTGCGCCGAAGAGCCGGAGCAAACGTGCCAGCACCCCTCGCAGCTCTCGGCGGCTCACGACCGCATCGACCATGCCGTGCTCGTACAAGAACTCGGCCCGCTGAAACCCCTCGGGCAAACGCTGATTGATGGTCTGCTCGATGACTCGGGGTCCGGCGAATCCGATCAAAGCCCCGGGCTCCGCCAAATTGACGTCACCCAGCATGGCGAGGGAGGCCGCAACCCCGCCGGTCGTCGGATCCGTGAGCACCGAGATGAAAACCACGCCCCGTTCCCTAAGCCTAGCCAGGGCGGCCGCTATCTTTGCCATCTGGACGAGGGAAAACATCCCTTCCTGCATCCTGGCTCCACCGGAGGAAGAAAACACTACCAGAGGGAGCCTTGCCTCGGCGGCAAGCTCGATGAGCCGCACAAGCTTCTCGCCCACGACCGTCCCCATGCTACCGCCCATGAACGCGAAATCGAATACCGCAAGCGCAACCCGAAACCCGCGGATGCGCGCCTCGCCCGTAATCACCGCCTCGCGCCTTCCCGTCCTCGCCCGCGCCTCCTCCAGTCTCTCCTGGTAGGGAGGATCGCCGCCAAACCCCAAGAAATCGCTCGAGGAGAGTTCCGCGTCCATCTCGCGAAACGATCCAGGATCCACGACCGCGATGAGCCGCTCCTGCGCGGTCAGCCGAAAATGAAAATTGCACCTGGGGCAGACGTTGAGGCGCCGCGTGATCTCCTTTCGGTAAACGATATCATGGCAGCCGGGACACTTGGACCAAAGCTCGGCCGAAGAGCCGCAAGCCGAGCCCATCTCACCCACCCCCCTTCCCGCGCGCCCCGTGGACCGAGGCCGCCATGGAGCTCAGGAGTTTCCCGACGCGCGCGCGCATCGCGCCACGATCTTCCGAGCAAGCTTCCACGAGCCTCATCACGGCGCTCCCACAGATCACCGCATCGGCCACCCGCGCCACACTCGCGGCCTGCTTCGGGGAATCGATGCCGAAGCCTACCGCAAGCGGGAGATCGGTCAGGTTCTTGATCCTCTTTACCATGCGCTTGAGCTCGGCGCCCACTCGCATCCTAGCTCCGGTCACACCCGTGATGGAGACCAGATAGAGAAATCCCCTGGCCGCTTTTGCGATGAAACGCACCCGCGCTTCGCTCGTCGTCGGGGCGAGAAGAAAAACCAGGTCGAGATCCTCAGAATCGGCAGCACCTTTGAGCTCGCCCGCCTCCTCCGGCGGCAAATCCACGCAAAGGAGCGCATCGACACCGGCTTCCTTGGCATCTCTTACCAGACGAGCGTGGCCGTATCGGTGTATCGGGTTGCAATAACCGAAGAGAACGATCGGAATCTCGACTCCCCGCCTAACCTCCTTTACCAGGTCGAGAACGGACGAGAGGCTCACCCCCTTTTTCAACGCCCGGTCGGCCGACCGTTGAAGGACCGGCCCATCGGCCATCGGGTCGGAGAACGGCACGCCGATCTCGAGCGCGTCGGCACCCATCCGCCCCGCCAGCAGCGCCAAATCCGCCGTCGCGCGCAAATCGGGGTCGCCAGCCATCAGGAAGGGAATGAATGCGCTTTGGCCGCGCGCACCCAGGCTCGCAAAGCGCGCCTCAATGCGACCCATCGCCATCCCCATCCTCGGCACCGAGGCCGATCCCGAGATACTCGGCGACGCTGTTCATGTCCTTGTCACCCCTTCCAGAGAGATTGACCACGATCACGGAGTCGCGCGACATGCGCGGCGCAACCTTAGCGACATAGGCCAGCGCGTGAGCGCTCTCTAACGCAGGTAGGATCCCCTCGGCGCGGCCGAGCCTGCGAAAAGCCGCCACCGCTTCCCGATCCGTGACCGCCACGTAACTAACTCTGCCGCAATCCCGAAGGTAGCTGTGCTCGGGACCCACCGCGGGATAGTCGAGGCCGGCCGAGATGGAGTGGGCGGTTTTCACTTGGCCGTGGCGATCCTGAAGGAGGTAGGTCTTGTTGCCGTGCAAGACACCCACCGTGCCGGCGCAAAGCGAAGCGGCGTGCCGGCCGCTTCGTATGCCGTGTCCGGCAGCTTCGACTCCGACCATGCGCACCCCTTCGTCTCGCAAGAAGGGATAGAACAAGCCGATGGCATTGCTTCCCCCGCCCACGCATCCGACGAGCAAATCGGGCAGCCTGCCCTCCGCCCGCAATATCTGGCGCCTAGCCTCGCGGCCGATGACACTCTGGAAATCGCGAACCATCATCGGGTAGGGATGAGGACCGGCGACCGACCCGATCACGTAGAAAGTGTCTCGCACGTTCGTTATCCAATCTCTGAGCGCCTCGGTGAGGGCATCCTTGAGGGTTCGGCTTCCGGAGGCGACCGGTTTCACCTGCGCGCCGAGCATTTTCATTCTGAAGACGTTGAGGGCCTGGCGCCTCATGTCTTCCGTTCCCATGTACACCTGGCACTCCAGCCCGAAAAGCGCGGCCACCGTCGCGGTCGCCACACCGTGCTGTCCGGCACCGGTCTCCGCAATGATCCTCCTCTTGCCCATGCGCCGCGCGAGCAAGATCTGCCCAATGGTATTGTTTATCTTGTGGGCGCCGGTGTGGCAAAGGTCTTCTCGCTTGAGATAGACCCTGGCCCCTCCGAGCTCGCGAGACAGCCGCTCGGCAAAATAAAGCGGCGTCGGGCGGCCGGCATAGTCTTCCAGGTAGTACTTGAGCTCCCGGCGAAAGCCGGCATCGCGCCGCCAACGCCGATAACCTTCCTCCAGGGCGATGAGCGCCGGCATGAGCGTTTCCGAAACGTACCTGCCACCATAGGGCCCGAAGTGCCCGCAGCGGTCGGGCAGTCTCGGCAGGCGGCTTGCGCCGATCGGCCCCTTCGCTCGCCTAGCCATTCCCTCCCTCCGCCCGTTTCTCACAGGAGAGGAATTGGCGCAGTCTCGAGCCAGGATCGGCCGCCTCCATCAAGACTTCGCCGATCAAGAAGGCACGCACCCCTGCGGCTTCGAGGCGCTCCATATCCGAGGGACTTCTTATGCCGCTTTCCGCCACCACCGTCCTGTCCCTAGGCACCGAGCGACAGAGCGCCAGCGTGGTGTCCAGATCCACCTCCATGGTCGCCAGGTTACGGTTGTTGATACCGATGAGGGGGATATCGCACCGCAGCGCTCTATCGAGATCCTCACGATCGTGGACCTCCGCCAGCACCTCGAGCGAGGTGGCGCGCGCCTCTTCGAGAAGCAGCCGCAGGCTCTCCTCGGAGAGGATCCGCACGATCAAGAGGATGGCGTCCGCACCGAAAGCCCTCGCCTCCTGCACCTGGTAAGGGTCGAAGATGAAATCCTTGCGCAACAACGGGATCTCGACCCTTCGCCTGACTAGCTCGAGGTGCGCGATGTTCCCCTCGAACCAGTGTTCCTCGGTAAGAACGGAGACGGCCGCCGCCCCCGCCACTTGGTAAGAGTCAGCGATGGCACCCGGGTCGAAAACGCTGCGCAGGCGGCCCCGCGAAGGGGAGGAACGCTTGAGCTCGGCTATGATGCGCCGCCCCGGGCGTTGCAACGTCGCGGCAAGCGAGCGGCGGGGCGCAGCGTATCCGGGGGCCGCCTGCAACATGGCGATGGGGCGCTCGCGCTTTGCCGACCGGACATCTTCGCGCTTGCGCTCGACGATCCGATCGAGAATCATCCGCCCGGCGCCTCGTTGCTCGCCGCGACCAGGTCGGCGAGCTTGCCTTCGGCCGCACCGGAGTCTATGGCCGAAGTCGCACGCTCCAGGCCCTCGGCCAGCGAGGCCGCCGCACCGGCGAGCCAAATCACCGCGGCGGCATTCAGGCAAACCACCTCCCTACAGGGGCCGCGATCTCCTCGCAGGACCTTGAGGATCGTCGCGGCACTCTCCTGCGCGCCGCTCACCGCGAGGCGGTCGCGAAAGCAACGGCGCAATCCAAAATCCTCCGGTCTGATGCGATGGGCGACAAGGCTACCGTTACGAAGCTCGCACACGGAAGTCTCGCCACCCAATGTGATTTCGTCCACTCCATCCATTCCGTGAACGACCATGGCCCGCTCGGCTCCGAGCTCCGCCAGTGCCCGCGCCAGCCGCTCGACCCATTCCTCGGCAAACACACCGACGAGCTGCACGCGGGCACCCGCCGGGTTCAGGAGAGGGCCCAGCAGATTGACTACGGTCCGAACGCCGAGCTGTCGGCGCACCTCGGCGAGCGCCTTGAAAGCGGGATGGTACCTGGGCGCGTACATGAAAGCCATTCCGGCGCGCAGCAAACAGTGCTTTACGCCTTCCGGCCCCAGGTCGATCTTCACGCCCAACTCCTCGAGGACGTCCGCGCCGCCCACGCGACCGGAGACCGCTCGATTCCCATGCTTGGCTACTTTCACCCCACAAGCTGCGGCTACTATGGCCGCAGCGGTAGAGATGTTGAAAGTTGACGCGCCATCCCCACCCGTTCCGCAAGTGTCCACCAAGGGCCCAGCCCAGTCCACATGGAGCATGTGCCTCCTCAAAGCCCGGACCGCACCCACTACCTCCCCCACCGATTCCCCTTTCATCCGAAGCGCTACCAAGAGCGCGGCAGCTTGCGCTTGGGTGGCGGTCTCTTCCACTACCGCCTGGATCACCGCCTCCATCGCGGCTTCGTCGAGATCGGTTCTCGATACCGCCGTCCTTATCGCGTCGGTTATCGTCAATCCCTTTCTCCCACCAAGTCGAGAAAGTTTCCGAGCAGCCTCTTCCCCTCGACCGTCAAGATCGACTCTGGATGAAACTGAACCCCCTCGATCTCGAAGCGGCGGTGTCGCACCCCCATGATCTCTCCATCCTCGGTACGCGCCGAGATCTCGAGGTCTTGCGGCACCGAGCCGGGGTCGATCACCAGGGAATGATACCGGGTCGCTTCGAAAGGGTTGGGCAGCCCCCGAAACAGCCCGGCGCCATCGTGGTGAATCATGGAGGTCTTGCCGTGCATGATCCGCCGCGCCCGCACTATTCGCGCACCGAAAGCGGCACCGATCGCTTGGTGACCTAGGCACACACCGAGTATAGGAATTTGCCCGGCGAAGCGTTCGATCGCGGATACCGATATGCCGGCCTGCGCCGGCGTGCCGGGGCCGGGTGAAATTACGATCCCAGCGGGACGGATCTGCGCGATCTCGGCGAGCGTGACAGCGTCGTTTCTGAAGACACGCACCCGCGCCCCCAACTCCCCCAGGTACTGGACGAGGTTATAGGTAAAGGAGTCGTAATTGTCGATCATGAGAATCATATACCGTTACAATTCTCGCGCCAGTTCCAGCGCCCGAACCATGCTCTTGGCCTTGTTCACGCACTCGAGGTGTTCCCGTTCGGGATCCGAATCGGCCACGACGCCGGCGCCGGCCTGCATGAACACCTTACCACCTTTCAAGAGAAGCGTTCTGATGGCGATGCACATGTCCATGTTGCCGCTCACGTCGAAGTACCCGACGGCCCCCCCATACACCCCTCGTCTCACCGGCTCGAGCTCTTCGATAATCTCCATCGCTCTGATCTTGGGAGCGCCGGTGAGGGTGCCCGCCGGAAAGGTCGCACGCAGCGCGTCGAAGCATCCTTTGCCCGCATCGAGCCTGCCGGTCACGTTCGACACGATATGCATCACGTGCGAATAGCGCTCGATCGCAAGCCGCTCGGTGACCTTGACCGACCCCACGCGGCACACCCTTCCCACGTCGTTGCGCCCGAGGTCGAGAAGCATGATGTGCTCGGCCAACTCCTTGGGATCGCTCAGCAGCTCTCGCTCCAGTGCTTTGTCCTCTATTTCATTCCCTCCCCTTGGCCGGGTACCTGCAATCGGTCTTACGGTAAGCTCGCCCCGTTCCACCCTCGCCATGACTTCCGGAGACGCCCCTACCAGCGTCTGCTCCCCGAGCTGAAGGTAGAACATATAGGGGGAAGGGTTGATGACGCGAAGGGCACGGTAGATGTTGAACGGATGGACCCGGCTACGCGCCTCGAAGCGCTGAGCCAAGACCACCTGAATGATGTCTCCGGCCCTTATATGCTCCTGGGCGCGCTCGACCATGCTCATGTAATCTTCGCGGGTGACGTTGGCGACCACCTCCTCAGTCGTCCTCCCCGGCTCTTCGTTCGCAGGGAACCTAACGGGTCCGCTCAACCGCTCCACCATCTCCTCGATGCGCCCCCGTGCGTGGTTGTAAGCCACACCGACACTAGAATGCCGGCGAAGATCGACGTTAACGAGAATCTTGATCCTGTGCGCCACGTTATCGAAGACCATGAGGCGTTCGGGAAAGAGAAAGTAACTGTCGGGAAGGTCGAGGTCGTCGGGCAAAACCGCAGGGAGCTTTTCGAAGAAACGAACCATATCGTACGCGAGGTAGCCGACCGCGCCAGCCGAAAAGCGCGGCGCCGCGCTCAGGGGCGCGGTCCCGAGATCGCTCAAGACCCGCTGCAGGCGGGACAGCGGATCCCCACAGATCTCCTCTTCTACCTCCCCCCCCGCCCGGCAAGTGCGCACGCAATCGCCCTTGCTCGAGAAGATGAGCGTAGGCTCCGTCCCGAGAAAGCTGTATCGCCCCCACTTCTCTCCACCTTCGACACTCTCCAAGAGAAAGGAATTAGGCTGCGTGCAAACCTTGAGGAATGCCGAAACCGGCGTCTCGGTATCGGCGAGAATCTCTCGCGTTACGGCCACCCGATCCCCTTGACGGGCCAGGCGCTCGAATTCCGCAGCCGTTGTACCTGTGTCCATCACTGACGCTCCCGCAGCGGTCGCCGACTAATCGGACGCGACAAACGCCTCAGTGATCCCGGGCCGCCGCCTAAGCCGCCCTGCAGCCTCGGTCGCTCTCTCGAAAGACGGAAACGGACCCACCCTAACTCGATAGCGCGTTCCCCCCGCGCCTCGCAACTCCACCACCCGCGCGCGATACCCTTCTCGGGCGAGAGATTGGGCGAGACGCCTGGCCACCCGCGGATCTCTGGATGCCAGAACCTGCACGCTCCACTTCCCCTCCTCCGGGGCCCTGTCAACCTTGGGGCTTGGCACGGAGGCCTTGGGTGCCGGGGGCTTGGGCGGCGTCGGTTTGGGAGTCGGTTTGGGAGAGGGAGGCGGAGCAGCCACCGAGGGAGGGGGCGGAGCGCCGGCTGATTCGGGCGTCGGCGACGGCTCAGGGTGTATAAGCGCCTCGTAAAACTCCATCTCCCGCTCTTCCCGTTCCGGGCGCGTCGCAACATCGGGTTCGATCGGCACCCGAACGATTTGTTGCTCAGCCTGGAGTTGTCGCGCCTCCCATCCCTTGCCCACCCAAACGCCGAGAAGAAAAATCGCGAAGGCGCTGCCGATAGCACCCAGGAGCAGGGCAATCATCTCGGTAAGAGTGAGTTCCATCCGAAAGCCCCACCATCCGCCTCTCGCCATGACGTTCCTCCATCTGCTCACTCCCCAAACCGTTTTTCACATCACATGCTCTCGGGCGCTGTGATCCCAAGAAGACCCAACCCCCCGCGGACGACCCGCTGGAGGGCGATCACCAGCAACAACCTGGCCTGGGTAAGCCGAAGATCTTCCGTCACGACCCGGCAGGTATTGTAGTAGCGGTGAAAATCACCGGCCAGCTCGAGCAGGAAAAAAGCCAGCCGGTGAGGTTCCCTGCTCACGGCTGCGTCTTCCACCACTTCTGGAAATCGAGCGACGTGCCGGATGAGGCCGATCTCCTCCCCCGAACTCAGCAGCGAGACATCCACCTCCGCCGGCGGGGCCGGGACGATCCCGGTCTGCGCTGCAGTGCGCAGGATGCTGGCCACGCGCGCGTGCAGGTACTGCACGTAGTAAACCGGATTCTCCGATGACTGCTTCTTGGCAAGCTCGAGGTCGAAATCCAAGTGCGCGTCCGGTTTGCGCATCAGGAGAAAGAAGCGCGCCGCGTCCGACCCGACCTCTTCGACGACCTCGCGCATGGTGACGAATTCTCCCGACCTTTTCCCCATTCTGACCGGTTCTCCCCCTCGGCTCAAACTCACCATCTGCACGAGCAAAACCTCGAGCTTCTCGCCCGAAAAACCGAGGGCTCGCAGAGCCTCGCGCAAGCGCTTTACGTGGCCATGGTGGTCGGCACCCCAGATGTCTATCACGGTGTCGTATCCTTCCAGCATCTTTCTTCTGTGATAAGCGACATCGACCGCGAAGTAGGTGTAATCGCCGCCGCTCTTTACCACCGGCCGATCTTTGTCATCACCGAAACGCGTGGAGCGGAACCATCGAGCACCGTCCTGCTCGTATATGAGGCCACGATGCTCGAGCTCCTGGAGCGCCCGCTCGACCTCACCCGCGTCGCGCAGACGCCGTTCGCTCACGAACCGGTCGAAACGAACGCCAAAGTGGGAAAGGTCGTTCTTGATCTGCTCCAAGAGGAGACCAGCCGCCAGCATCCCGAGCTCCTTGCAGGCTTCCTCTTCGGGTACGGTGAGCCACCGATCACCCTCTTCGCGCATGATCCGGCGCGCCACATCCCTGACATACTCGCCTCCGTATCCCTCCTCCGGCACCTCCGCCGGCCTCCCCGCCAACTGCTGGTAGCGGGCATAGACCGACCGGCCCAGCAGCTCGATCTGGTTTCCCGCGTCGTTTACATAGTACTCGCGCACGACCTCGTGCCCCGTAGCCAGAAGCAGCCGACAGAGGACATCGCCGACTACCGCGCCGCGAGCGTGGCCGAAGTGAAGGGGACCAGTGGGGTTGGCGCTCACGAACTCGACTTGTACACGGCGCCTCGCTCCCAAGGGACGCGGGCCGAAGCCCTCACCGGCAGCCGCCGCCTCGCGCAAGCGCTCCCACCAGAATTTCGGAGTGAAGCGGAAGTTGAGGAAGCCTGGTCCGGCGATTTCGGCGCCCGCGAGGACTCCCTGCTTGTCTTCCAGGTGCTCGAGCAAAATTTGCGCTACGGCCTGCGGCGACTTCTTCTCTTGCCGCGCCATGCGCATGGCAACGTTGGTCGAGAGCTCCCCATGGGAGGGATCCCGTGGGGTTTCTATTACCAGTGCTGGCAGGCTCGGGGAAACTAATTCACCGGACTCCTTCGCCCGTGCGAAAGCCTGCCGCAAGAGTTGCGCGACGCTCGCCTTCACTCTTTTTCCCGCGCGTATGGGTGGGTACGAACCGCACGGCGGAGAATCGGAAAGTAAGTCAGGCGGGTCACCCCTTCTCTTTTTCGCCGGAGACGGCGGCGCTGAGCTTGTCGAGAACCCGCCGCCCGCGTCCCCTGCTCTCTTTAGCCTCCCCTTCCTTTTGCGCCTTCGGCGCAGTTGCCGTAAATTCGACCACTGACATGGGAGCAGCGTCGCCCGGCCGAAAACCGATCTTTATCGCCCTGGTGTAACCGCCGTGGCGGTCGGAAAAGCGAGGGGCTATCTCCCGAAACAGGCGGTTCACCGCCGAGCGCTTCGTCACCATGCGCAAAGCCTTTCTGCGGGCTTCCAGCGTTCCCCTCTTTCCCAGGGTGACCACTTTGTCCGCCAACCTCTTCACCTCCTTGGCTTTCGCATCCGTGGTCTTCACCCGCTCCTTCTCCAAAAGAGAAGTGATGAGGTTCCTGAGCAAAGCCCGCCTGTGCTTGGGCTTGCGATTCAGTTTCCGACCCGCCTTCAGGTGTCGCATGATGAGCCTCCCGCCCGGACCCCGGTTGGCGGTTCAGGCGCTCTCCTTTTCCCGCTCTATACGCCTCTGATCGAGTTCCTCCCGGGAGGGGAAGTTCTCGAGCTTCATGCCCAACTCCAGGCCCATTTCCTGGAGAATCTCCTTGATTTCATTCAATGACTTGCGACCGAAATTCTTGGTCTTCAGCATCTCCGCCTCGGTGCGCTGGACCAGCTCGCCCACGTATTTGATGTCCGCGTTCTGCAAGCAATTGGCCGCCCGCACCGAAAGCTCCAGCTCGTCGACAGCACGGAACAGGTTCTCGCTGAGATCCACCGTCGTCGCGGCGACCTCGACCGGCGGCGCTTCCACCACTTCCTCTTCGAAGGTGACGAAGACTCGCAATTGATCCTGCAGTATGCGGGCCGCCTCCGCCACCGCGTCCTGAGGCTTGATGCTCCCGTCCGTCCAGACCTCCAAGGTCAACTTGTCGTAATCGGTGCGGTGGCCCACCCTTGCGTTGGTGACGGCGATGTTGACCTTGCGAATCGGGGAGAAGATAGCGTCCAGGGGAATCGTCCCGACCGGATCGGTTTCC
This sequence comes from Myxococcales bacterium, assembly GCA_037446155.1. Taxonomy (GTDB): domain Bacteria; phylum Desulfobacterota; class Binatia; order UTPRO1; family JBBIJE01; genus JBBIJE01. The sequence goes on from JBBIJE010000020.1 coordinate 29,307, forward strand.
CCCTTGTTCCTCTCCGCCGGCACGTAACCCCTGCCAGCTTTTATTACCAGCTCCATATCGAGCTCCGCATCTTTACCCAGAGTCGCTATGTGCTGCTCGGGGTTGAGGATGCGGACCTTGTGGCTCACGGAGATGTCACCTGCGGTGACCTTGCGTTCCCCCCGCGCCTTGAGGTGCGCGATATCCTCGTTGCCGTCGAGCAGACCGAGCCTCACCTCCTTGAGGTTGAGAACGATGTCGGTCACGTCTTCGGTAACGCCGGGGAGCGTGGAGAACTCGTGCAGTACTCCGTTTATCCTCACCGCCGTGATCGCGGCCCCCCTCAGCGAAGACAGGAGAACGCGCCTCAGCGAATTGCCGATGGTGGTGCCGAAGCCGCGCTCAAGCGGCTCCGCCACGAACTTCCCATACGTCTCCGTCGCGGTTTTCTCCTCTATCTCGAGCCTCGACGGTTTTATCAATCCGTTCCAGCTTTCCTGCATGACGCCTCCCGCAGCCGTGCTACTTCGAGTAAAGCTCCACAACGAGCTTCTCGTTCATGGGCATCGTCAGCTCCTCTCGGGCCGGGTAGCGCTTGACACGGCCGACCATCGCTTGCCGGTCCACTTCCAGCCATTCGGGCACGCCCCGGCGTTGGGAAAGCTCGAGGGCCTCCTGTATCCGCTTTATCTGACGGCTGCGCTCCCGCACCGTTATCTCCGAGCCGACCTTCACCAGTGCTGAAGGTATGTTGACCTTGCGCTTATCGACCAGAAAATGCCCGTGGCGTACCAACTGGCGCGCCTCGGCCCGAGAGTTGGCGAACCCCAGACGGTAAACCATGTTGTCGATTCTTCGCTCGAGCAGGAGCAGCAACCCCTCGCCCGTTATCCCCTTCGCCCTGTCCGCCGCCTCGAAGGTGCGGCGAAACTGTCGCTCGAGCACCCCGTAGATTCTCCTTATTTTCTGCTTCTCGCGAAGCTGAACGGCATACTCTGAATACTTGATCCTACCCTGTCCGTGCGCACCCGGAGGATAGTTGCGCCGCTCCACCGCACACTTATCCGTGTAGCAACGCTCTCCCTTGATAAAGAGCTTCATCCCCTCGCGGCGACAAAGCCTGCAGACCGCGCCTCGATACCGAGCCACTTAACTCATGCCTCCCTCGATCCTCATTGGTCGCTCCACAAGCGCACGCGGGTCGTTGCGGGACCGCACCGCATCCTCTCCTTTCGCCACGTCACACTCGCCTCCTCTTGGGCGGCCGGCAACCATTGTGCGGGATCGGTGTCACGTCTCTTATCACCGTCACGGCAAAGCCGGCTCCCTGGAGCGAACGCAGCGCTGATTCACGCCCCGCTCCGGGGCCCTTCACGTAAACCTGAACGGTCCTGATGCCGCACTCGGCGGCCTTCTTGGCGGCACTGTCGGCCGCTACCTGAGCCGCGAACGGGGTCCCCTTACGAGATCCCTTGAACCCGACGCTGCCCGCGCTCGCCCAAGCCAAGACGTTCCCCTGCAGATCCGTTACCGTAACCACGGTGTTATTGAACGTAGAATGGATGTGAAAAATCCCTTCGGATACGTTCCTCTTGGCGCGCTTCTTGCGCGCCGTCGCTCGCTCGCCACCCGGACGTGTATCTGGCTTCGCCATGATTCGCTCCTAAACCCTACTTCTCGTCAACCCTTTGGCGGCGGTGGCTTCTTGCCCGCGATGGTTCGCCGCGGCCCCTTGCGCGTGCGCGCGTTGGTGTGGGTGCGCTGGCCCCGCACGGGAAGATTGCGGCGGTGCCTTAGGCCCCGGTAGCACCCGAGATCCATGTAGCGCTTGATGTTGCTGGCAACCTCGCGCCGCAGATCCCCCTCTACCTTGTGCCCGGCGTCGATGATCTTGCGGATCCTCACGACCTCCTCGTCGCTCAGGTCGTCGCTCTTCTTGCCTGGATCCACTTGGGACTCGGCCAGGATCTTTCGCGCCAAGCTTCTGCCAATCCCGTAAATGTACGTAAGCGCCACCTCCATGCGCTTGTTCTTCGGCAGATCGACTCCGGCTATCCGCGCCATGCCATCACCCCTTCTAAAGACGCTCCCGCCTGTTCATCCCTGCCGCTGCTTATGGCGAGGGTTTACGCACACCACCCGCACCACGCCCTTGCGCCGCACTATCTTGCATTTCCCGCATATCCGTTTGACGGATGCCCGTACCTTCATCGGCCCACCGACCTATCTTTGCCGGTAAGTTATGCGCCCGCGACTCAAGTCGTAAGGCGATAGCTCCACCGTCACCTTGTCCCCCGGCATGATGCGAATGTAGTGCATGCGCATCTTACCCGAGATATGCGCCAGAACCTTATGCCCATTTTCCAGCTCGACCTTGAACATGGCGTTAGGTAATGCTTCCACGACCGTCCCGGTAACTTCTATCGCTTCACCTTTGGCCATGCCCTTCGTCACTCCCTCGGCTCTCAGAGCTCGCTCAGAATGTAGGGGCCGTTATTGGTCACCGCTACCGAGTGCTCGAAGTGAGCCGAGAGGCTCCCGTCTTTCGTAACCGCCGTCCAACCGTCCTCTCGCAGACACACATCGGCCCCGCCTGCGTTCACCATCGGCTCGATGGCCAAAACCATCCCCGGCTTGAGCCGCACCCCCCGGTTCGGCTCCCCGAAGTTCGGCACCTGTGGGTCCTCGTGCAAGGACTTGCCGATTCCGTGTCCCACGAAGTCCCGCACGACGGAAAACCCTCTGCCCTCGACCAGCCGCTGCACTGCGGCCGATATGTCCCCCACCCGCGCTCCCACCCGGACGACGTCTATGGCCGCCGCCAGAGCCGCGCGGGTCACATCGAGCAGGGACCGCGCCTGCTCGCTCACCTCGCCCACGGGCAGGGTAACCGCCGCGTCGCCGTAAAAACCCTCCAGCTCGACCCCGAAGTCGAGGCTAATCACGTCGCCGCTCTTTAGCCTGCGCTCGCGTGATGGTATCCCGTGCACTACCTCCTCGTTTATCGACGTGCACAGGGCTGCCGGAAAAGTCTTACCGGCCACCGTGTAACCCTTGAATGCCGGGCGGGCCCTGTGCTTAGCAGCCATCTGTGCAGCAACCTCCTCCAGTTCCGCTGTGCTGGTGCCAGGCTTCACTCTCGTGGCGAGTTCGGCCAGTATCTCGGCGACAACGATGTTAGCCCGTCGCATTATGGCAATCTCGGCTTCGGACTTGAGAAAAATCATCCTCCTCTGCGATTTGCCAGCTCGGCCTTTATGCTCGCGAAAACGCCCTCCCTGCTGCCCCGACCGTCTATCTCGCGCAACAAGCCTCGGCTGGCGTAATAAGAAAGGACAGGCGCTGTTTCCCTCTGGTAAACGCCGAGCCTTTCCTTTATCACTTCCTCCCTGTCGTCGTTCCTTTGGTAAAGCTCCCCGCCGCAGCGGTCGCAAACCCCGTCCTTCGCCGGCGGCTCGAAAAGCAGGTGGCACATCCAACCGCACGCCCGGCAGGTCCTTCGACCCGAAAGCCTTCTTACCAACTCCGTCTCGGGCACCGAGATAGAAATGCAAAGGCCGATCGCCTCGCCTCTCTCCTCGAGCATCGCGTCCAAAGCCTGCGCCTGCTCGACCGTGCGCGGGAATCCGTCGAGCACGAATCCTCTCTGGCAGTCGTCGCGACCGAGCCGGTTCCTTACCATGGCGACTACCAACTCATCGGGAACGAGCGCCCCCTTGTCCATGAAGGCCTTCGCGCTCTTGCCCAGAGCGGTCGCCTGCCTGACCTCGTCTCTCAGGATGTCACCCGTGGAAACCACCGCCACCCGCAGGTCCTCCGCGAGCATCCGCGCTTGGGTTCCCTTACCAGCTCCGGGGGGGCCCATCAGAACCATCCTGATAACTTCCGAAGCCACCCTATCCCCGCCTGCCTCGCAGCCTGCCGCGGCGCATGAAACCCTCGTAGCTACGGGTGAGCAGATGAGTCTCTATCTGGGCCAGGGTGTCGAGGGCGACTCCGACCACGATCAGAAGACTCGTCCCGCCGAAATAGAAGGTCACGTTGAATTTCTGGATCAGAATCGTGGGAAGTATGCAGATCGCCGCGACGTAGATCGCCCCGCCCAATGTTATACGGCTCAGGATCCTGTCTATGTACTCCGCCGTCCTCGGCCCGGGCCGAATCCCGGGGACGTACCCACCGAATTTCTTCATGTTATCCGCCACATCCACGGGATTGAAAATGACCGCTGTGTAAAAGTAACAGAAGAAGATGATGAGGACCACATAGGCCAGATCGTACACGAAGCTGCCGGGTACGATGTGACTGGTCATCCAAACCGCCCCTCTGGCCAGAGCCCAGTGAATCCAGCTCAACAGGCCCGCCAAACTGTCTGGCTCGGGGGGGGACGCCCCAGGATCTTGCACGAAACCGGCGATGGTGCCGGGAAAGATCAGGATCGACGAGGCGAATATCGGTGGGATGACGCCCGAGGTGTTGATCTTGAGCGGGAGGTGAGAGCTTTGCCCGCCGTAGGCCCTGCGCCCGACCACGCGTTTGGCGTACTGAACCGGGATCCGCCTTTGGCCGCGCTCCAAGAAGATTATCGCCCACACCACCGCGACCATGAGCACAGCGACACCCAGGATGGTAAAGAGCGTCGTCTCCCCCTCTCGCAAGAATTCGTAGGTGGTCGTCACCGCACTGGGTATGGCCGCAACGATACCGGCGAAGATGATCAAGGAAATCCCGTTTCCGATGCCCCGTTCCGTGATTTGCTCCCCCAACCACATGAGGAACGAGGTGCCCGACGTGAGCGTAATCATCGTCATGATCCGGAAGGACCAGCCAGGCTCCAGCACCACCGACGCGCCGAGCGGCGAGCGAATCTGCTCGAGGCCGACGCTGATAAAGAAGCCCTGCAGCAAGGAAAGCCCTACGGTACCGTATCGCGTGTACTGCGTGATCTTTCTGCGCCCCGCCTCCCCTTCTTTGGATAGCCGCTCCAGATACGGAACGACCATCGTGAGGAGCTGAAGAATGATCGAGGCGCTGATGTAAGGCATGATACCGAGCGCAAAAATGGAAAAGCGCTCGAGCGCACCTCCCGAAAACAGATTCACCAGCCCGAATACGTTGTTCGCGGCCTCGCGAAAGAATCGCTCGAGGGCCGCGGCGTCAATCCCAGGCGTGGGTATCGCGACACCCACGCGGTAGACGCCGAGCATCAGAAACGTAAAGAGCAGCCGGCGCCGCAGCTCGGGGATGCGAGGAGCGTTTTGGAAACCCTCGAACACTTATGGCGCCTCGACCGTCCCGCCGGCAGAGGAGACCGCCTGGGCAGCCGCCCGGCTCCATCTATCCACCCTCACCGTCAGGGGTTTGGTAACCTTACCCTTGGCCAGCAACTTGACCGGCCCGCCGTCGACCAATCCCGCCCTCTCCAGGGCCGCGACATCGACGGTCGTGCCGGCTTCGAACCGCTCGAGCTGGCCAACGTTGACTATCGAGAACCTCACGCGAAAGGGGTTGCGAAACCCCCTCTTGGGAAGGCGCCGCTGGAGCGGCATCTGACCGCCTTCGTAGCCAGGGGGAGTGCTACCTCCCGAGCGAGCCTTGTGCCCTTTATGGCCCCTGCCTGCGGTCTTGCCATGTCCCGACCCCGGGCCGCGGCCCACCCGTTTCCTCCTCCGCCTCGCTCCCGGATTGGGTTTCAAGTTCGCGAGCGTGAAGATCTCACTCATCGGCAACCTCCTCGACCACCACCAAGTGGTTAACCCTCGCCACCATCCCCCTCACCTCCGGGCGGTCTTCGGCGATCACGGACCGACCGATTCGCCCCAATCCCAATCCCCGCAAGGTCCTTCGTTGCCGGAGCGTTCCCCCAGCCGAACTACGCCTTTGGGTCAGCCGAAGCCTTTTCCTTCCCGTCGCCATCAGCCGTTCTTGAGCCGCTTACCGCTGCGAGCTAGCGCCAGCGAATCTCCTCTACTTCCTTCCCCCGCAATGCCGCCGCGTGAGCCGGGTCCTGCAAATCCCTTAGCGCCTCCAGCGTCGCCCGAACGACGTTGTGCGGATTGTGCGACCCCAGGCACTTCGTGAGCACGTTGTTGATTCCCGCCAGCTCCACCACCGCTCTTACCGCCCCCCCCGCTATCACTCCCGTTCCTTCGGCCGCCGGTCGAATCACCACGCTGCCGGCGCCGTACGAACCGGTGACTTCGTGGGGAATGGTGCCATTTTCCACGGGTACCGAGACGAGCGATTTCTTCGCGCGCTCCACACCCTTTCTGATTGCTTCCGGAACCTCGTTGGCCTTGCCCAAGCCCACGCCGACGTGGCCCGCACCGTCGCCCACGACGACGAGCGCGCTGAAACTGAAGCGGCGCCCTCCCTTCACCACCTTGGCCACGCGGTTTATGTGCACCACCTTTTCCTTGAGCTCCAGCCCGTGAGGGTCGATACGCTCCATTTGCCTGTGGGTTCCCACTAAACTCTCCCGCACTACAGCACGAGGCCCGCCTCGCGAGCTCCGTCTGCCACGGCCTTCACCCGGCCATGATATCGCCACCCATTGCGGTCGAACACGACGGCCTTGATGCCCTTTTCCAGGCAAGCGCGTCCGACGAGCTTCCCCACCTCCAAGGCGGCCGCCACGTTGCCGGTCTTCTTCAACTTTTCGCGAAGCTCGGGAGATCTCGTCGAGACGGCGAGCAGCGTGTTCCCTTCGTCGTCCGCGATCACCTGCGTGTATGTGTGCTTGTTGCTCCGGAACACGCAAAGGCGAGGCCGCGACACCGTCCCCTTCACGCGCTTGCGCACTCTGCGTTGCCGAATCCGCCGCACTCGCACCGCTCGGTCATCTAGCATCGCCCGACTCCACTGCCACGGTTCAGCAATCCGTTCATGTCGCTGCCGCCCCCACGGCCTTTCCTGCCTTGCGCCGGATCACTTCTTCCTCGTATTTAATGCCCTTACCCTTGTAAGGCTCGGGCGGTCGCAGGGCGCGAATGGCCGCAGCGGTCTCGCCCAATACCTGCCGGTCAGCGCTCTCCAGCGTAATGACGGTCTGCCTTTCCACCCTTGCCGTCACCGCGGGTGGGAGCTGGAATACGACAGGATGCGAATACCCGAGTTGGAGCCTGAGTTCCCGCCCCTTCGCCTCCGCCCGGTAACCCACGCCATTGATCGTAAGGGTCCTAGAAAAGCCCTGGCTCACGCCGTGTACCATGTTTCCGATGAGCTTTCTGGTCAGTCCGTGAAGCGATCGCGCTTCTCTACTTTCGTCCCGCCGCTCCACGGTCAAGATGTCCTTCTCGATCTTGACAGTGACCCGCGGATCGAGCCGCAGCGCGAGATCCCCCTTCGGGCCCTTGCACTTAAGCTGTCCGTCAGCCAGCTTGACGTCGACGCCGGCCGGGATTTTGAGCGGAAGCTTTCCGATCCGTGACATGGTCCTGCCTCTACCAAACCGAGCAGAGCAATTCACCGCCCAGCCCTCGCTTGCGGGCCTGGTGGTCTGCCATGATCCCCCCAGAGGTGGAAAGTATATTGACGCCCAGCCCTCGCCGAACCGGCGGGATCTCATCCTTGCCCACGTACACCCGCACGCTCGGCTTGCTTACGCGCTTTAGGCCGCCGATTACCGGCTGCTTTCGGTCGTCGTACTTGAGGAAGATCCTGATGGTCTTGCGGCCACCCTCTCCCACAACGGTGTAGCTCGAGATGAACCCCTCCTCGGCCAGAACGCGCACGATTTCTTCTTTCACTCGCGAGTGAGACGCTTCCACCCGGTCCTTGCGCGCAGCGTTGGCGTTGCGGATTCGGGTTAGAACGTCGGCTATCGGATCGCTCCAAGACATCTTCGGTTCCCTACCAGCTCGCTTTTACCAGGCCGGGAATCTCACCTCGCCGGGCATGCTCGCGCAAACAGATGCGACACATCCTGAACTTCCGGTAAAACCCCCGGGCCCGGCCGCACAGCGGGCATCTATTGTAAACTCGCACCTTGAACTTTGGAAAGCGCTCCGCCTTGACGCGCAAACAGGTCTTAGCCATCCTCGCCCCTTCGATTTAACCCCTGAACGGCACCCCGAGGTGACGCAACAATGACTTTCCTTCGTTGTCCGTGCGTGCCGTAGTCACTATGGAGATGGTCATTCCCTTGATCTTGTCGACGCGATCGAGGTCGATTTCAGGGAAAATGATCTGTTCCCTGATGCCGAGAGAGTAATTCCCCCTCCCGTCGAAACAGCGATCCGACACGCCCTTGAAGTCACGCACGCGCGGCAACGCGACGTTGAGAAGCCGATCGAGAAACTCGTACATGCGCCGCCCACGCAAAGTCACCATGCATCCGATCGGCATCCCCGCGCGCAACTTGAAATTGGAAATCGCCTTCTTGGCCCGAGTGATCACGGGTCTTTGCCCGGTAATTGCCGCCAGCTCCTCCACCGCCGAGTCCAGCGCCTTGATGTTCTGAATCGCCTCGCCCAGCCCGATGTTGATCACCACCTTCTCCAGGCGCGGCACCTCGAAGGGATTGCGGTATCCATGCTCCCTGATCAGAGCGGGAACGATCTCCTTGAGGTATTTCACTTTCAGCCTCGGTTCGCTCATGGCCTAATGGTCGATGTCCTCCTTGCAGCGCTTGCACACCCGGATCGCGGCGCCGTCCTTCGTCCGCCGCACTCCCACGCGAACCGGTGCGTTACACCGCTCGCACATGAGCATGACGCGCGAAATGTGCAGGGGAGCCTCCTTCTCCACGATCCCCCCACCACCCCTAGTGCCCTGGGGCTTGAGGTGCCTCTTCACCATATTCAGGTGCTCCACCACGACCCGGCCAGCCGCACTGTCGACCTTGAGCACCTTGCCGGTCTTGCCCCTCTCCTTTCCGGCGATAACCATCACGGTGTCGTTCTTGCGGATTCTCGATCGCATAGGTTTCGTCGCCGAACCGTTCATAAGACCTCTGGGGCCAGGGAGATGATCTTCATGAATTTTTTCGCCCGCAGCTCCCTCGCCACGGGGCCGAATATGCGCGTCCCGATAGGCTCCTTCTGGTTGTCGATGAGCACCGCCGAGTTGCTGTCGAACCTGATATAGGAGCCGTCGGGCCTTCCCACCTCCTTTGCGGTTCTGACTACCACGGCTTTGATGACGTCCCCTTTCTTCACCTTGGAGTTGGGAATGGCCTCCTTCACCGAAACGACCAAGATGTCTCCCACGGAGGCGTACTTGCGCCGACTCCCCCCGAGCACCTTTATACATAGCACCCGGCGGGCTCCCGAATTATCCGCTACGTCGAGCACTGTCTCCGCTTGGATCATGTCCTCCCCGCTCGTTTTCCCGACGAATCGGCCTCAGACCTTCGGCGCCTTCTCCACTATCGCTCGCAGCCGCCATCTCTTGTCGCGGCTCAGCGGTCGCGTCTCCGCTATGAACACCCGGTCACCCACCTCGCACTCGTTGCGCTCGTCGTGTACCTTGACCTTGCTTCGGCGCCTCACGTACTTTCCGTAGAGCGGGTGACGCACGAGCCTCTCGACCAAGACCACGGCGGTCTTGTCCATCTTGTTGCTCACTACGACGCCATATCTCGTCTTCGCTCTACCGCGTTCCATACCGCTATTTCTCTTCTGGGCCCTGGCGCCGCTCCTTCGCGCGTTTCTCCGCCAAGATGGTCTTCACGCGCGCCAGGTCCCGCCTCGCCTGGCGCGGTCGCATCGGGTTCTCGAGCTGGCTGGTCGCCTTCTTGAGCTTGAGTCGGAACAACTCCTCGGCCAGCTCTCCAGCCCGCCGCGCCAGCTCATCCGTGCTGAGCTCGCGCAACTCCCCGCTTCGCATCTCACGCGCCACGTTCACATACCTCGGTCGGCAGAGGCAATTTGTGCGCCGCCAGGCGCAGCGCCTCGCGCGCCACCGCCGGAGGCACTCCCTCCATCTCGAACAGCACCCGCCCAGGTTTCACCACGGCCACCCAGAGCTCCGGCGAACCCTTCCCCTTCCCCATCCGCGTCTCGGCAGGCTTCTTGGTCAAGGGCTTATCGGGGAAAATCCGCACCCAGACGCGCCCACCACGCTTGATGTGCCGCGTGAGAGCGACCCGGGCAGCTTCGATCGCGCGGGCACTGATTCTGCCGCGCCCGAGCGCCCGCAAGCCGAAATCCCCGAAACTCAGCGTCGAGCCTCTCCAGGCGTGCCCCTTGATCCGGCCCTTTTGCATCTTGCGGTATTTTACCTTCTTCGGCGCTAACATGCCGACTCACCTCGCCCGTTCAGGGCCCGCCCGCAATGGCGGCCCGCTGCTCTTCCTCTTCCTTGGTGAGCACCTCGCCGCGGAAAATCCAAACCTTTATCCCGATGACGCCGTAGGTCGTGTAAGCCTGCGCAAACCCGTAACTGATGTCGGCTCTCAGCGTATGGAGCGGAACTCGTCCCTCTCGATACCATTCGGTTCGGGCGATCTCGTGCCCTCCCAACCGGCCGGCACACTGTACCCTGACCCCCTTCGCCCCCATGCGCATCGCTCGCGCCACGGCTTCCTTCATGGCCCGCCTGAAAGCCACCCTGCGCTCAAGCTGCAGCGCCACGTTCTCGGCCACCAACTGGCCGTCTATGTCGGGCCGGCGGACCTCCTGGATATTGATAAAAGCCTCCTTGCCAAGCAGCTTGTTGACCTCGCTCTTGAGCTTTTCTATCTCGACCCCCTTCTTTCCGATCACTATGCCGGGCCGCGCGGTATGGATGTTGATCTTCGCTTTGGTCGCGGCCCGCTCGATTTCGATCTTTGCGATACCGGCATGGTAAAGCTTCTTTTTGAGGAAGGAGCGAAGCCGCAGATCCTCGTGCAAGAGCGAGGCGTAGTCTTTGGCCGCGTACCATCGCGAATCCCAGTTCTCGATGATACCGACCCTGAATCCCTTGGGATGGACCTTCTGCCCCATGCGCTCTCCTTTAGCTCGACACACCCGCGGGCACGTCATCTTTCCCGTCTAATATCCAACGAAGCTCTTGTCCTCGCACGCGCGTTTCCCTACCCGCCCTTTCTGCGCTCGTCGACGACCACGGTTATGTGGCTAGTGCGTTTGTTGACCCTGGTGGCGCGCCCATGTGCACGAGGAAGGTAGCGCTTCCAAGTGGCCCCCCCGTCCACCTGCACACGCTTGACGAAAAGGTCGTCGACGTCGACGTTCTGACCGCTTTCCGCATTCGCTACCGCCGACCGCAGGGTCTTCGCGACAATTACCGCAGCTCTGCGCGGCACGAAACGAAGCATGTGGAGCGCTTCCTCCACCCCTCGGCCACGAATCAGGTCCACGACCAATCTGGCCTTGCGGGGCGAGATACGCACGTGCCGTGCTATGGCTCGAACCTCCACTTCTCTTCTCACTCTCGTTTAGCCGGGCCGGCGGCCGGTTTTACCTCGGCCTTGCGGTCCCCGGAGTGCGCGAAGAATGTCCTGGTCGGCGAAAACTCCCCCAGCTTGTGGCCCACCATGTTTTCCGTGATGTAAACCGGGATGAATTTCCTACCATTGTGCACGGCGATGGTGTGACCCACCATTTCGGGCACGATCGTGGACCTCCGTGACCAGGTCTTGATCACGCGCTTCTCCCCGCTCTCGTTCATCTGCAAAACCTTCTTGAGCAGATGCTCATCCACGAAAGGCCCTTTTTTCACCGATCTTGGCACGTCGCGATCTTCTCCCTCACCTCTTGGCCCGCCGCCTGGCGACGATGAACCGATTGCTCGCCTTTCTCCGGCGCGTCTTGTACCCCTTGGTGGGAACACCCCAAGGCGTTTGCGGGTGATTGCCCTTCGAGCGCCCCTCGCCCCCACCGTGAGGATGATCGACCGGATTCATGGCGATTCCGCGGACGCGCGGCCTACGTCCCAGCCAGCGATTGCGGCCGGCCTTTCCAAGAGAAACGTTTTCGTGGTCGAGATTTCCTATGTAACCGACGGTGGCCCGGCACTCTCGGTGCACAAGGCGCTGCTCGCCGGAGGGCAGCTTGACCAGAGCATAGCTACCCTCTTTCGCCATGAGCTGGGCACCCGCACCAGCGCTTCGCACGAGCTGGGCACCCCCCCCTGGCCGCAGCTCCACGTTATGAATGATGGTCCCGAGCGGAATAGCCTTGAGGGGGAGGCAGTTACCCGGCTTGATATCCGCCCCCTCCCCCGCCTCCACCACGTCGCCCACGCCGAGCCCTAGGGGAGCGAGGATGTAACGCTTTTCTCCGTCCCGATAGTGGAGGAGCGCCAGTCGCGCCGACCGGTTCGGATCGTACTCTATGGAGGCTACGGTCGCCCGTACCCCAATCTTATCCCGGCGGAAATCAACCACGCGGTAGCGCCGCTTGTGGCCGCCTCCACGGTGGCGGCTCGTCATCCGGCCGACATTGTTTCGCCCCCCCGATTTCTTGAGCGGCTCGAGCAAGCGGCTCGGCGCCATGGATCGGTCGAGCATCGAGAAATCGGCTGCGGCGCTGAAGCGGCGCCCTGGCGAAGTCGGTTTGTATTGCCTTATCGCCATTGTCCTCTCTGCGTATCCTCTCCCCCGCTAGGCTACACACTCTCGAAGAAATCGAGGCGTTCCCCCGGCGCAAGTGTTACGTAGGCCTTTTTCCAATGAGCCTTGCGGCCCACCGAGCGCCCCACCCTCCGAGTTTTCCCTAGGTACCTGAGCGTGCGCACCTTTTCGACCTTTACCTTGAACAGGGTCTCGATGGCACGCTTGATCTCCACCTTGTTCGCATCTCGAGCGACCTCGAAGACGACCTGATTGCCGGACTCGTTTACCAGGGTTCCCTTCTCGGTTATCCTCGGCGCCCGAATTATCTCTAGCTGGTCTCTCAACCGCCCAACCTCCTAGCGCTCTCCGCCAGCGCGCCTTGGGTCATCACCAGGTGCCGATAACGCAAGACGTCGTGCACGTTGAGCGCCTGCGCGGCGATCACCTTGACCGCCTTAAGATTCCTGCTTGCCAGCTCGAGCGCTCGGTCCCGTCCTTCCAAGACAACCAAAGCGCCGTCTCCGAGTTGCAATGTCTTCAGTACCTCCACCATGTGCTTGGTCTTGGGCTCCGGCAAAGCCAGGCGGTCCAAGACCATGAAAAGCCCCGCCCTGAACTTCGTGGCCAGGGCCGACCGCAACGCCACGCGCCGAGCTTGTTTCGGCAGATTTACCTCGTAGCTTCGAGGCTTCGGGCCGAAGACGGTCCCTCCCCCCACCCACAATGGGGACCGGATGCTGCCGACCCTGGCTCGACCCGTTCCTTTCTGCCGCCAAGGCTTTCTCCCGCCGCCTCGCACTTCCCCCCTGGTCTTGGTCGAGGCGGTGCCCCGGCGCGCGCCCGCCAGATACGCTAGGACCGCCTCGTACATGAGGTGCCTGCGCGACGGCTCGGAAAACACTGCCGCGGGAAGCTCCACCGTCCCGATTTGCACCCTGGTCTGGGAAAACAGGGGGGCAGTGAGCGTCGCCTCACTCACGCGTCGCCTCCCTTCCCGGGAGTGTCGGAGGCGGGCCCTAACCTTTGCGATCTGCGCACGAGAAGAAAGCCTCCTTTGGTACCAGGCACCGATCCCTTGACTATCAGGATTTGCTCTTGCGGCTTGACATCGAGCACCTCGAGGTTCCTGACCGTCATCCTCGTGCCGCCCAGCCGGCCGGCCATGCGCTTCCCTTTGAAAACCCGACCGGGGAAGGATCGGTTACCGATCGAACCCCCGTGCCGGAAATACTCGTGAGTACCGTGAGCGGCAGGAAAACCACCGAACCCGTGCCGTTTAAGAACCCCCGCCGTTCCCCGGCCTTTCGTTATCCCTGTGACCGCCACCCGATCACCCGGCTGAAACACATCTTCCACCCGCAGGTCCGAGCCCACATCCAAAGGGCAGTCCTGCGGCGCGCGAAACTCCCTGAGCAGGGCAAAGGGTCCTTTGCCGGACTTCTTCACATGCCCCAATTCCGCTCTCGTAGCGCGACTCTCCTTGCGCCGGCCGAAGCCCAGTTGGACCGCCGAATACCTGTCCGTCGCCGCGGTCTTGCGCTGCACCACCGTGCAAGGCCCGGCTTCGATGATCGTGACGGGCACAACTCTACCGTCCTCGGAGAAGACCTGAGTGATGCCGAGTTTCCTGCCGATGGTGCCCTCGATCATGTCCCCAGCATCCTCAATGCAGCTTGATCTCCACATCCACGCCCGCGGCTAACTCGAGTTTGCCGAGCGCATCTATCGTTTGCTGAGTCGGTTCGAGAATATCGAGCAGCCGCTTGTGCGTGCGAATCTCGAACTGCTCGCGCGACTTCTTGTCGACGTGCGGCGAACGGTTGACCGTGAATCGCTCGATGCGGGTCGGCAGCGGAATCGGCCCGGCGACGCGGCCACCCGTCCGCCTAACCGTGTCGACGATCTCGCGCACCGACTGATCGAGCACTCGATGGTCGTAAGCCTTGAGGCGAATTCTGATCTTGTCGTTCACGCTCTACTCTATTATTCTCGTTACCACGCCTGCGCCCACCGTGCGGCCACCCTCCCGAATCGCAAACCGAAGCCCCTCGTCCATCGCTATCGGCGTGATCAACGATACCTCCATCTGCACATTGTCCCCAGGCATCACCATCTCCGTCCCTTCCTTCAACCTCACCACCCCCGTCACATCGGTCGTCCGAAAATAAAACTGCGGCCGATACCCCTGAAAAAACGGCGTGTGCCGACCCCCCTCCTCCTTCGTCAATATGTACGCCTCCGCCATAAACCTCGTGTGCGGCGTTATCGACCCAGGCTTCGCCAATACCTGCCCCCGCTCTATCTCCTCCCGCTTTATCCCCCGCAACAAACACCCTATGTTGTCCCCAGCCTGCCCCTCGTCCAACACCTTCCGAAACATCTCCACCCCCGTCACCACCGTCTTCACCGTCTCCCGTATCCCCACTATCTCCACCTCCTCCCCAACCTTGATCCGACCCCTCTCCACCCTCCCAGTCGCAACCGTCCCCCGCCCAGATATGCTAAACACATCCTCCACAGGCATCAAAAACGGCTTGTCCACCTCCCGCTGCGGCTGCGGCACATACTCGTCTATCGCCCTCATCAACTCATGCACCGACCCACAACTCTCGCACCCCTCCTTCCCACACCCACACTCCAACGCCTTCAACGCACTCCCCCTCACCACAGGTACCTCGTCCCCAGGAAACTCGTACTTCGTCAATAACTCCCGCACCTCCAACTCAACCAAATCCAACAACTCCTTGTCATCAACCATGTCCACCTTGTTCAAATACACCACTATGTACGGAACCCCCACCTGCCGCGCCAACAAAATGTGCTCCCGCGTCTGCGGCATCGGACCATCCGCCGCACTCACCACCAATACCGCCCCATCCATCTGCGCCGCCCCCGTTATCATGTTCTTCACGTAATCCGCATGCCCTGGACAATCCACATGCGCATAATGCCGCCTCTCCGTCTCGTACTCCACATGCGCCGTCGCTATCGTGATCCCCCGAGCCTTCTCCTCCGGCGCCTTGTCTATCTCATCAAACGGTACGTACGCCGCCAAATTCCGCGTCGCCTGAATCTTCGTTATCGCCGCCGTCAACGTCGTCTTCCCATGATCCACATGCCCTATCGTCCCCACATTCGCATGCGGCTTCTTCCGCTCGAACTTCGCCTTCGCCATGCCCTGCCCTCCTAGAGTTTTGCCGGCCGATCCATCCCGGCCTTGCCGACAGAGACCGGCTCGCGTTACGCACAAGCCCAGGAGCGGGATCGAACCGCCGACCTCGTCCTTACCAAGGACGTGCTCTGCCGACTGAGCTACCTGGGCACAGGTACCAGCGGCACAAGCGACGAACCGCTCGGCTGCCGAGGCTGGTTGACGTCGCTCGGATTCGGGTCCACCGACTCCGAGGCAAGCGGGAAACGGGATTCGAACCCGCGACCCCGAGCTTGGAAGGCTCGTGCTCTAACCAACTGAGCTATTCCCGCAAGCTCCTGCGGCCACTGCCTACGCTGGCTCCCTTTACACCTCTCTTGGGCCCCGACATGGTCCGGCGCGAGCCCGCCACGACCCCGAACCATTAGAGAGCCCGCCGCAACCATGATTCACCACCGCGATGGAGAGGGGAGGATTCGAACCTCCGAAGGCTCATGCCGGCAGATTTACAGTCTGCTCCCTTTGGCCACTCGGGAACCTCTCCAAGCTTTCTCGTTCGCACGTTCTCGCCCGCCGCCAGCTGACTGCGCTCGCAAGCTGGCGATAGGAATCGAACCTACAACCTGCTGATTACAAATCAGCTGCTCTACCCTTGAGCTACGCCAGCCCGCACTCGCGGGGCAGCGCGCTCTTCCACGCAACGCCGCCCCTCGCCTTGAACACCTGGATCCAGAAAAACTCCCTTCTCACCCGCGGGTGCCGGTTTACCGCGGCCGAACGCCCCTCAAGCCGCAGAGCCCACGCTCGGGCCGGGCTCCGTCGGCGTCCGTACCCCATCACCACTCTGCACTGCCCCGTGTGAGCTCTTGTCTAACTCCTGCCTTTGCCCTAGGCTTCGACCCGACGCCGGCTGAAACGCAACTCCAACCACGCTCCCGACATGCAAACCTACATACCTAACACCCAATTGTGAGCCATGTCAACGCGGTGCGCGGCGGCCCTCCATCACCCTCAACCAGAATAGCCCCGCCACGGCCGCCATCCCGGCGTTTAGCGAACCTACCCTTCCTACCGTGTCGATCCTCGCCAGAAAGTCGCACCGCCCCTTCGTTCCGGGCCGAAGCCCTCTGGCCTCGCCGCCCACCACAAGGGCGACCCGCTCGAGTTGAGGCAAATCCGTGAGCAAGGAGCCCGCGTTGGCGTCCAGCCCGACCACCCAGTAGCCCTCTTGCCGGGCCGCCTCCAACGCCCTGCCCAGGTTGACCACCCGGCAGACTTTAACATACTCTAGCGCACCTGCGGCTGTTCTTACGACGGCTGGCGAGATCCCGGCAGCCCGATCACAGGGGATTACTATGCCCCGCACACCGAAGGCCTCGCCACTTCTTATGATCGCCCCCAGATTGTTAGGATCGGTCACCTGGTCGAGAAAGAGAAGCCGGGCAGCACGCTCGCCGAGCAACGCTTCGAGCGGCACATACTGGTAAGGGCGCACGCGAGCGGCCACGCCCTGGTGGTTCCCGCCTCTGGTCAATCGGTCCAGCTCCTCGAGGGCGACATAACGCACGGAAATCCCGGCCGACTCAGCCTCCTGGGCAACTCTATAGGCCCCGGACCGCTTCCCCCCCACGAGCAGCAACTCGTGCACCTCCTGGGGCGCCGCTCGAAGTTTTTCGCGCACGGGATTGACACCAAAGATAACCCAGGAACTCTCAGCTCCACCGCAGTGGGTACCAACCGACGATCTGCGACCCGCCTGTACCATATTCCCCTTGGGTCCCCATCGATGCGCCATGGCAGCGACTATTTACAATTCGAGGCCCGTTCTATAGCATTCTCGCGTCTAAGGACGAGGTCCGCAGTCTTACAGGTTTCGGCGAGGCTAGCTTATCAGGTCCGTGGCTCCAGGGGAAAGTCAGTTGCCAACCACAACAGGTAGTCCTGGTGGCAAAGGGATGTGAGCAGAGCGCAGCCGAACGGCCTCCGCGTACCCGAGACGAAGCCCGGCGGTTTAGCCGCCGGCGCCGCCCAAGCCAGATGGGCTCGACTCTCCAACGCTACTTCCTCCGTCAGATGCTCGGCCCTTTCCTGGTTGGGGTGGCAGCTTTTACGGCTATTCTGCTGATCATCAAGATTCTCAAACTGGTCGAGCTGGTGGTAAGCAGGGGTGTGCCGCTTGTAAAAATGCTAGCGGTTTTCTCGTACGTGATGCCCGCTTTTCTCGAGGTGGCCCTGCCGATGGCGCTTTTGCTCGCCGTGATCCTGGCCTTCGCCCGCCTCTCGGCGGACTCGGAAATTACCGCTCTCAAGAGCTCGGGCATAAGCCTTTACCAGATGCTGACACCGGTCGGGATCGTCGTGTCCGTGGTTTTCCTGTTGACGCTGGCATGCTCCATCCACCTGCGGGCGTGGGGGAATCACCAGGTTAAACGGGAGCTATACGAGATAACCAAGATCAGGGCGACCGCGGGCCTGAAGGAGCGGGTCTTCAACGACGACTTTGACAACTACGTGATCTACGTCCAGAACATAGAACCGGTGAACAATACCCTGCATGGGATTTTGATCGCGGACCTGGGAAAAAACGAAACGGTGGTGGCAAAAGAGGGCGTGTTGATAACCAGCGAGGCGCGGCATACCCTCACGTTGCGCCTCAAAGACGGGGCTTTGCATAGCTTCACGCCGGGCAAGCGCCCCTATCAGCATAAGGACTACCAGAACACTAGGTTCGCTCAAGCCGATTACACGCTGAACCTGAAGAAGCTCGCTTCCGCCTTCGATCGGCCTTCGGCCGAGGAAAAGGATCCCAAGGAGATGACTCTTGGGGAATTGCGCCGGGCCATCGGCCAAAGCCAGACTAGCGCGGCGGCGGAGCCCAGGGTCGAGTTTCACCGGCGCCTCGCCGTGCCGTTCGCCTGCCTGGTATTTGCGCTTCTCGGCGTGCCACTCGGCGTACACCCGTCCAGGTCCGTACGCGCGCGTAGCTTCGCGACGAGCTTGGCAGTCATCTTTCTTTATTACCTTCTCCTCAGCACGGGCGAGACCTTGGGCACGCGAAACGTGACCTGGCCGGGTGCCGGAGTGTGGCTGCCTAACGTTATCTTCGGCCTGCTCGGCGCGATCCTTTTCGTTCGCGAAGCACGGGAGATAGAGGTCAGACTCCCCCTCGGAATCGTCCAGCGTTTGGAGAAAAAGGGCCTCATATGGTCCCTTCCGGCAAAGCCGGAGCCGTGAGCGCGCCGCAGCCGGCGGAGCCTCTGCTCCCTATCTTGCCCCGGTACCTGTTGCGCGAGACGGGGCGCATCTTCGTTCTCGCGATGGCCGCCTTTCTTCTTCTCTATCTGCTCGTGGATTTCTTCGACAGGCTCAACATGTTTCTAAAACACGACGCCGAGTGGCGCACGGTGGCACGCTATCTTCTGCTCAAGATCCCTCTCATCGTCACCCAAATGACCCCCGCGGCGACCTTCGCCGCGATCCTGCTGGGTCTGGGTTTACTCTCCCGATACAACGAGATCACCGCTTTGCGGGCCTGCGGAATCAGCACTTGGCAGATCGGAAGCCCACTGCTGTCGGTGGCCGCGCTGGTGAGTGCCGCCACCCTGGGGTGGAACGAGCTACTCGTTCCCCAATGCTCGGCGCGTTCCCACTTCATCGAGACCGCCGAAATCAAGAAGCGACTCTTTCCGGGTGTCCTAAGCGAACACGGCCTGTGGTATTACGGCAAGCAGGGTATCTACAACATCGACTATTTCGATTCCAAGACCAATACGATTCACGGCCTGATACTCTACGAGTTCACGCCTCGATTCGAGCTGCGGCGGCTCGTGGAGGTAGAAAGTGCACGCTGGGATGGGGAAAAATGGCGGGCTTCCCAAGTGACGGAACGTCTTTTCCCCCCGGGGCAGGAGCTGGTAAGCCGCACGGTCCCGCCACAGGACTTCGATCTGCAAGATAGACCCGAAGATTTCACCCTGGCGCGGAAGGAGCCCGAAGATCTGAGTTTCCGGCAGCTTCGAAAGCACGTGGCGCTCCTTCGAGCGAAGGGGGTAGATACCACGGAAGAGGTGGTGGACCTCCACCTCAAACTCGCCCTGCCTGCGATGCCTTTCGTGCTCGCCCTGGTTGCCGTGCCGCTGGCGTCGCACAGAGCGCGCGCCCGCAACTTCGCTACCAGCGTGGCTACGGGAATAAGCGTTGGTTTCGCCTATTACGTAATCCTCGCGCTCTCGAGGTCGCTCGGCCAGGCGGGGGCCATATCGCCGGTAGTGGCTGCTTGGTCCGCAAACGCGGTCTTCGCTCTCGTGGGGGTCTTTCTTTTTCTCGGGAGCGAGTGATCGGATGCGGCTGGCACACCCGAGCGCCGTCAGCGCTTGGAGTATTGCGGCCGCTTCCTCGCCTTGTGAAGGCCGTACTTCTTGCGTTCGACCTCCCGTGGGTCCCGGGTCACGAATCCCGCCTTTTTCAGCGGCGTGCGGAACTGCTCGGCCACCGCGAGGAGGGCGCGCGTTATGCCGTGGCGGAGCGCCTGAGCCTGCGCAGAAACGCCGCCTCCCTTGAGGGACGCTATCACGTCATATTGTCCCTTGGTGTCGGTAAGTTCGAACGGCTGATTGACGATCATCCGGGAGGTCTCGCGCGGAAAGTAGTCTTCGAGCGGCCGGGAGTTCACTACTACCTTCCCCTCTCCCCTCTTTAGCCGTACCCTGGCCACCGCGCATTTGCGCCGCCCCGTGGCTCCTATCACTTCGGATGGTTCCGCCATGCTTGTGCCCCCTAAGCCGCGCGGTACGGTCGAGGCCGTTGCGACTCGTGCGGGTGCTCAGGCCCTCGATAGATCTTGAGTTTGGTTATCAACCTTCTGCCGAGCCGATTCTTCGGCAACATGCCCTCTACCGCAAGCCGCAGTACCCGCTCGGGCGTCTTGGCCATCAACTCGCCGGCGGGAATCGCACGGATGGAGCCCGGATACCCAGAGTGACGGTAGTAAATCTTCTTGGACGCCTTGGCCCCCGTAAGCCGCATCCCGGCCGCGTTTATGACCACAACGAAATCACCGGTATCCACGTGGGGCGCGAAGCACGGCTTGTCCTTGCCCCGGAGCACCCTGGCTATTTCAGCCGCCAGGCGGCCCACGGTTCTTCCCTGCGCGTCCATGAGCACCCACTCGCGCCCCGCCAAAGCCTGCGCCTTGGCGATCGACTTCGTCGTTTTACTCAGTCCCGCCATCTTACCGAACCGATCCGTACTTCCTTCCGCCAGTGCCCAAGCCCTTAGGCTGCGAGCGCCATTCAGTCAAGGCCTCCAAAGCGTCACCGGGATACGGGGCCGACGAGACTCGAACTCGCGACCTCCTGCGTGACAGGCAGGCGTTCTAACCAACTGAACTACGACCCCACTTTGCGCCTTAAGCCCATGGGCGGTATCCGATTTGAACGGATGACCCCCGGCTTGTAAGGCCGATGCTCTCC
>JBBIJE010000021.1:0-45614 GCA_037446155.1 Myxococcales bacterium
CTGACGGTCCGCTCTGCGGCCCGCAGGTGAACGCCTAGCGTTATGCACATGAAAAATGGACTGATAGAAAGAGCTATTGAGGAATTCAGAAACAAAACCCTCAAAGTTTACAAAGCCGACCCCGAACGAATAGTTCGCGATGCGCGCGCCGCAGATCGAGCTGCAAAAGATCATACCGGTCGATGGCTTTTCGAGCTCCTGCAAAAGAGCGATGACGCAAGGGCCACTGAGGTTCTGGTATTGGTCAAGGACGACACCGTCTACGTGGCAGACAACGGCTGCGGCTTGAAACCTGAAGCCGTGAGCGCTATCTGCGGCACAGATTTCTCGGACAAGACTACCGGCACAATAGGCCGCAAAGGCGTGGGGTTCGAGTCGGTGTACGAGGTGTCCCGGAATCGCCAAGTGCTTACCGTGGACGGAGAGGGCATCGAGTTCAGCCCCGACAGAGCCAAGACATGGCTTCAGCAGAACAACGTAAATGCTCGCCCAGGCCCGGCTGGCACGGCGTGAAAATCCCCTGGTAACTGTCTCGATGTGGAAACGATTACCGCTGGACCGCGGCTGGAACCGGCCAGCGAGATAACGTGTGGGATTCTTTACCGGTTAAGATTCAATGAGATCACAGGGCAGGGTGACTCTGCCCGGAGATTCGATCGCACGACGGGCCGCTTCCTCGAGATAAGCCCCAGGCTCGAGCCCAGAAAGCTTGGCCGATTCGATAAGACTGTAAAAGAGCCCTGCCACCCGAGTACCCCGCATGGAGCGAGAACCGTAGTGGTTCTTCCTCCCCACAGCTGGCAATGCTGCCATTTAACCTGACACTACGATAAAGTCCTCGGTCCCACGTCGCTTGCGGTGACTAGCCGGTACGTCCAAGCACTGACCGGTGTAGTGCATGGCGGAACCAGGGTCCTCGAGGAGAATGGTGCATACCGCACGCCGCATGGCAGCGCAGCCCGGAGGCCCGTAAGGTCGGCTAACACGCGGAGGTCACGGAGAGGGAGGGATTCGAACCCTCGGCAGGGTTATTAGCCCTGCACACGCTTAGCAGGCGTGCGCCTTCGACCACTCGGCCACCTCTCCGGCGCACCACGATGCCCGGCGGCAGTTTATGCTTTTGCCGAACTCACTGCAACCAAACGCAGCCCCGGAGAACGCTCCGCGCAAAGGGCTGGCCAGGGGCGGCGGGCGCTTGACTGCCGCCGCGGCGCCTTCTAGATTGGGGTTTCCGGACATGCCTTAGCGCACGGCGCTCGGGCAGATCGTCCCTGCAGAGGAGAAACGATGCGGCATCAGGAAGTTAGCCAGGCTCTCGAAGACGTGGTAAAGCGTGCCGTGCGGCGCGCCAACCGAAACGCGTCCTGTGCGCTCGCGGACGGGCCGAAGCAAGGCGACGATCTTATTACGATCAATCTGACCGTCGGGCACATCCGCCGCGCCGTAACCGTAAGCGGCAGTTTTCTCGAGAAGGCCGCCCGGATTCCCGTGGAGTTCGAAAAGCTGCGCGTTCGGATAAAGCGGGTGATAGACCGTGCCTTGTACGCCGAGCGGCCGCACTTCATCTTCGCCAGCAAATCAGTGCGACCGGGGAGCGAGAGCGTGAGCTTTTTCCGGCCTTCGGGCGCTCGGCGCTAGCGGGCGCCGCAACCCGGGCCGCTCGACGGAAACGCCCGGCGCTTTGGCCGGGCGCCAATGGAAACTTCGTCCGACACTACCCTTCGATGGGCGTCGAGGGCAGTTGAAGGCCTCCCTGTGAAGCGAGGGCCATCAACGCCTTGCGAGCCAGGCGCGTTGGCCGGTTGTGCCCATTTTCCCACCGGTTCACCGTCGCCACGGTGATACCGAGCCTGTGGGCGAATTCCTCCTGCGTCATCTTGAGATTGTGGCGCAGGGTGCGGATGGTCTCTGCCTCGACCGGAAACTTGGCGCTGCCGTTACTCATCTCAGTCAGCTCCTTTGCGTTATGGGCTTCGGGCAACTCGACGCAAGCAACTGACATGCCATCCCTTTATCGAGCTAGTTTAGAGGGCCTTTTTCCAAGGCCGGGCGGCTGGGGGCCGTTAAGAAAGCAACGGCGCGGGGGGCATATGACGCCAGTGACCAAAAGCGGTATCAGAAGTGACGCGAAGCGACGGCGCAGGTGCCGTGCAGATGGTTTCGGCAAAGCGCAAGGCTCGAGGAAAAGCCTGCAAGATCCGGCGGTGGCCAGCCAACGCGGCTCCCGTGGGCGCAAGCGCTTTTTAGCCGCGGAGGACTTCCTCGAAGTGCATGAGGAGCTCGTTCGTATCCTTGGAGTTTAACAAGAGCGAGCGCCGTTCCGGGTCGTTCATAGCCTCGGCTATGGTTGCCAGAACCTGAAGCTGCGTCCCCTCGTCGCGCTCGGGGCTCAAGAGAAGAAAGATGAGCCGCGCGGGCAGGCCGTCGGGAGAACCGAAATCGACCCCAACCGGCGACCTCCCTATGGCCAGAAACGGCCGCTCGATCTGCGCCAGCCGAGCGTGAGGAATGGCCAAACCGTTCGGCAAGCCGGTGGGCATGGAGTCCTCTCTTGCGAGGAGCGCGTCGATGATGATCTCCCGATCCCCCAGATCGGGACCTTTGCCGAGCTCGAGCACAAGCTCTCTTATGACTTCTCGCCGCGTGCGCCCCTGAAGCTCCCCCACGATAACGACGCGGTGAAAGAAGCTAAAGTCGATCCTCCGCCGCCGCCGAAGCGACCAGCGCAAGGAGGGGCTGGCCAAGGCCGAGCCTGTCGCCGAAAGGAGGACCAACCCGACGAAGAGACCCTCGCCTATCAGGCCCGCCTCGTGCGCTGCGAAAGCAGCCAGTGCGCCGGCCGCACCGCGCGCATTCGCCACCAAACCCACCGCCAGTGCGTCGGCCCAGGCTATGCGCCCGACCCAGGCTCCGGCCGCCGCCCCGCCGACCCTCGCAATGGTACCTCCCACCACGAGCAAACCGAGCAGCACAGCCACTTTCGGCGCGCTCGCCCAACTCCACAGATCCACTCGGCTGCCGAGATAAGCGAAGAAGAGAGGACTGGCGAATCCGCGGGCCAAGCCTTCGAGCACCACCCCCTCCCGCTCGCCGAAGCGGCCGACACTGCCGACGACCCACCCGGCGAGCGCCGCGCCCGCCAATGCATGGCCTACCACCGCATGGCTGAAAGCGCCCAAGAGACACCCGCCGCCGAGCGTGATCGTAAGCGGAAGAAAAGCCGCGGGCTGCGCCTCCTCCAGGCTCGCCAGGAACCGACCGGCGAGGCTCCGCCCGAAGGTCCCCGCCAACACGAGCAATACAACGCTCGCGGAAACCGAAAGGGCGACTCTCCACGTGACGTGAGGCATCCGCGCGGCCGATGCCGCAAGGGCGAGAAGGAACCATCCCAGCAGGGAAGCAAAAGAGGCTTGAGCGACGCTCACCAAAGCCACGTCGGTCCCGCTAAGACGCTGCTCGCGAAGGAGCTTGACGGTGCCTGGCACCTCGGACACGAGCAGCGCCCCGGACACGACGGCGATGGCCAGCGCGGCCCCTCCCGCGATCTCGGATCGGAGGAGTAAGAGGAGCGAAAGGCCTAGCCCCGTCCCGACCGCCGCTACACCCAGAAGAGAAAAAAGCACGGTCCAAAGCGTCGGCCTAGGCAAGCGCCCGAAGCCATCGAGAAAGTGAAAGATCACAAGAATCAGGGCGCTAAGCCAGAGAAGCCCGCTCACCACCCCCAGCGGCGAGTCGCCGGACGCCGAGAATATCGCCCCCGCCGGCCAGCGCACCAGCCCCGCAACCGACGGTCCCAGGACAAAGCCGGCCGCAAGCTCCCCGATGAAAGCCGGCACGCCGAGGCGCGTGGCACCGCTCCCAGCCAGCCGGGCAAGGACCACCAGGGCGCCCAACGCCGCCAGCAACAGGACGGGGCTTTCTCCTGTCGCTCCCCCCAAGCTAATCATCCTCGGCCCAAGCCCGGCAGTCGCCCGACCACGGTCAGCCGCCGGTCACGGCAACTTCAGCCAATCTTTTTCATCCCCCCCATGTAGGGCTGCAATGGCTGCGGCACCTCCACCGAACCATCCGCGAGCTGATAGTTCTCGAGCAGCGCGATCACCACCCGCGGCAGTGCAAGCCCCGACCCGTTTATGGTGTGCACCAGGGCCGGCCGCTCGCCGGGCTTCTTGCGGTAGCGGATATTGGCGCGTCTCGCCTGGAAGTCGCGGAAGTTGGAGCAGGAGCTCACCTCGAGCCACTCCTCGATCCCCGGCGCCCAGACCTCGACGTCGTATTTCATAGCGGCTACGAAGCTCAGATCGCCCGTGCACATCTGTACCACCCGATGGGGGATACCGAGGCGACGGCAGATATCTTCCGCGTCACCGAGTAGCGAAAGCAGCTCGGCATCGGAGCTTTCGGGGGGCACGAACTTCACAAGCTCCACCTTGTCGAACTGATGGCCGCGCTTTATCCCGCGCACGTCACGGCCCGCCGACATCTTCTCCCTGCGAAAGCACGGCGTGTAGGCCACGAGCCGCAACGGAAGAAGCGATCCATCCAGGATCTCGTCCCGATACATGTTGGTAACAGGAACCTCAGCGGTGGGGATGAACCAGATGTTCTCCTGCCAATCCCGATAAAGGTTCTCGCCGAATTTAGGGAGGTTGCCGGTCCCTACGAGGCATTCCTCCCTGACCATCGCGGGCGGGTAAACTTCCTCGTATCCATGGTCGCGGACGTGCACGTCCAGCATCCAATTGATGAGCGCCCTCTGCAGGCGCGCGCCGGCGCCGCGCAGGATATAGTGGCGCGTGCCCGCGATCTTCACCCCCCGCTCGAAATCGATGATGCCGAGCCTCTCGCCGATCTCCCAGTGCGGCTTGGGAGGGAATGAGAACTCCCGCTTCGTCCCCTCGGTTCGCACCAGGACGTTTTCCCGCTCGTCGCGTCCCACCGGAACATCGGGATGCGGAAGGTTGGGAATCTCGAGCATCAGTTTGTCGAACTTGGCCTGTGCCTCGGCCAGCTCGCTTTCGAGCTCCGCCAGCCGCTCTCCGAGCTCTCGACTCGAAGCCGCCCCCCGCGCCCGTTCGGCCTCGGATCCAAGCTTACCGATGGCGCGAGAGAGCCTGGCGCGCTCCGCCCTGAGCTCTTCGACCTGGCGGATGGCCGAGCGCCGCCTGGCGTCGGCGGCCAAAAGCTCGTCGATCTGGGAGGGATCGAACCCGACCTTGGCCAGCTCGAGCTTTACCATTTCGGGCTGCTCTCGAATGAGCCGGATATCGAGCATGGTCCCCTCGTACCACGGCCCAAAGAGAGGCGTCAATCCGGGGACGAGGCGCCTGGGGACGCACGGCTGGCTCTTTCGACTCAGTCGTCCACCTGAAAGGCGTCGATCGCATGGAAGATCTCTTCACCGCCGCGCCCGATCGCGATTACGTCGAAGCGGACGTGGGGGTCTGCCAGTCCATGCGCAGCGAGAAAAAACCTGGCGCAGGCCACGAGCCGCCGCCGCTTGCGCTCCCCTACCGACTCCAGCGCGGCTCGCGCGCCGGTCGTCGGCCTGTTTCGCACCTCGACGAAAACGATCTCACTTCCACGCTGGACCACAAGATCGATCTCTCCGGCGGGCGAGCGAAAGTTTCGAGCCAGTATCCGGTAGCCGAGGCGGGCGAGGAAGCGGCCGGCCAATTCCTCGCCCCGGCGGCCCTTCTCGATGCGCGCCATCGCCGAGGCCACATGCTGGCCATAGCGCAAGGCCCCGAAAAGGCAATGGCTACCCGTAGAGGGAAGGGCGCCCGGAGTAGATTTGCCGGCCGGCAGTTGCTAGACTCGCCGGCGTGAAGATTTCTCCCGAGACGATATCCCACGTCGCAACGCTCGGGCGGCTCCATCTCGACGCGGAGGAGTTGGCGGAGTTCGCGAAGGAGTTGGAGGTCATACTCGAATACATGGAGAAGCTTGCCGAGCTCGACACGGAGGCGGTGGAACCCACGGCTCACGTGGTAGAAGGAGCCGGACATTGGCGGGAGGACAGGGTGGAGAGCTGGGTCGAGCCGGATCTGCTCTTGGAGAACGCGCCCGAGCGCGTGGGGCGGCAGTTCAAGGTCCCCAGGATCATCGAGTAGCGGCACGAGCCGATGGAAAAATCAGCCCTCCTGGAATTGGATATAGGGGCGCTGAGCGCCCTGCTCAGGCGCCGGGAGCTGACCTCCGAGGAGGTGACCCGGGCGTGCCTGGAGCGCATCGAAGCGACCGACGCGATCGTCAATTCCTTCGTATCCCTTTGCCCCGATCGGGCGCTCGCGGCGGCCCGGGAGGCCGATGGGAGGCTCGCAGCGGGAAACGGCGTGACCCCCTTGACCGGGGTCCCCATAGCTCTGAAGGACGTGATCGTGACCCGTGGGGTACTGACTACCGCAGGATCGAAGATTCTCGGCAATTTCATCCCCCCTTACGACGCCACCGTGACCGAGAGGCTCGAGGAGTCGGGGGCGGTGATCCTGGGCAAGCTCAACTGCGACGAGTTCGCCATGGGATCGTCTACCGAGAACTCGGCCTTCGGCCCCTCGCGCAACCCCTGGGATGTAGAGCGGGTCGCGGGGGGATCCTCGGGGGGATCGGCGACGGCGGTGGCCGCCCGCCAGTGCTTCGGGAGCCTGGGCACCGATACGGGGGGTTCGATACGGCTGCCCGCGAGCTTCTGCGGCGTCGCCGGAATGAAGCCCACCTACGGGAGGGTGAGCCGCTATGGTATCGTAGCCTACGCCTCCTCCCTCGATCAGGTGGGCCCGCTCGGCAAGACCGTGCGGGACTGCGCCCTTTTGCTCGAAGCCGTGGCTGGCTTCGATGCGCGCGATTCCACATCGATCGCCGACCCGGTCCCTCCCTACGCCGAGCGCCTGGAGGAAGGGGTCGAAGGACTTCGCATAGGCGTCCCCAAGGAGTACTTCCCGCCGGGAATCGAGCCGGAAGTGGAGGGTGCGGTACGAAATGCCATAGCGGAGCTAGGCGATTTGGGCGCCGAGATCCTGGATGTGTCGCTCCCCCATACCGAATACGCGATCGCCTGCTACTACCTGATCGCCACCGCCGAGGCGAGCTCGAATCTCGCGCGCTACGATGGCATAAGGTACGGAGTGCGAACAGGCGGGGCTGCCGACATGGCGGAAATGTACTGCCAGACGAGATCGCAGGGCTTCGGAAGGGAGGTCAAGCGCCGCATAATGCTCGGTACCTACGCGCTGTCGGCCGGTTACTACGACGCGTATTACCTCAAGGCGCAAAAGGCGCGTACGCTCATAAGAGCGGATTTCGCGAAAGCCTTCGAGAAGTGCGAGGTCATCGCCTGCGCGGTCTCCCCTACAACTGCCTTTCGAATCGGCGAAAAGACCTCGGACCCGGTAAAAATGTATCTCTCGGACGTATTTACGACCTCGGCCAACCTGGCCGGACTGCCAGCGCTCTCGGTCCCCTGTGGCTTCGATGCGCGCGGCCTTCCGATCGGCCTTCAGCTCATCGGCCGCCCGCTCGCCGAAGAAACACTGCTTCGGGCGGCGCGCGCCTACGAGCGCGGGCGCCATGAAGCCGTCGCTCACCGGCCCGCGGCCCTGGAGAAAGCCCTGGAGGAAGGATGAGCGGAGCTGAGGCATGGGAAGCCGTGATCGGGCTCGAGGTCCACGCCGAGCTCATGACCAGCTCGAAGGTATTCTGTGCCTGTTCGGCGAGCTTCGGGGCGTCTCCCAATACCAACATCTGTCCCGTTTGCACGGGGATGCCCGGAGTGCTGCCGGTGCTGAACCGAAGAGTCGTCGAATGGGCGGTCCTGGCCGGGCTTGCCGCCAACTGCGAGATCGCGCGGGTGAGCCGCTGGGCGCGCAAGAACTATTTCTACCCGGATCTACCCAAGGGGTATCAGATAAGCCAGTACGAGCTTCCCATCTGCAGGGGGGGCTGGATCGAAGTGCGCCTGGGCGAACGTACCAAGAGGGTGGGACTCACCCGTATCCACATGGAGGAAGACACCGGCAAGAACATCCACGAGCCCGGCCAGTCCTTCAGCCTGGTCGATTTCAACCGCTGCGGCGTCCCTCTGCTCGAGATCGTGAGCGAACCCGAGATTTCCTCTCCCGAGGAAGCCGGCGCCTATCTGCGCAGCTTGCGCTCCCTGCTCCAGTACCTGGAGATTTGCGACGGCAACATGGAAGAGGGAAGCCTTCGCTGCGACGCCAACGTATCGGTGAGGCGCAAGGGGGAGCGCAGGCTCGGGGTCAAGACCGAGATCAAGAACATGAACTCCTTCAAGGCCGTCGAGCGGGCCTTGGCCTACGAGATCGAGCGGCAGATCGAGGCGGCCCTAAGCGGGGGCGAGATCGTGCAGGAAACCAGATTGTGGGACCCCGAGAGGGAAGAGACGCGGTCGATGCGCACCAAAGAGTTCGCCCACGACTATCGCTACTTCCCCGAGCCTGATCTGCCGCCGATCTCGGTGGACGACGCCCTGGTCGAAAGGATGCGAAGCCAGTTACCGGAGCTTCCAGAACCGAGACGGGCGCGCTTCATCGAGCAGTATGGGCTACCCCCGTACGACGCAGAGGTTTTGACCGCAAGGCGCGACCTGGCCGACTATTTCGAGGCGGCGGTCGCCAAGCACGGCAACCCCAAGGCCATCAGCAACTGGGTGATGGGGGACATCTTGCGCCTCGTGCGAGAGCGGCGTCTCGACGAGAGCTTGCGCATACGAGCTTGGCCGGTCGCCCCCGAGGCGTTGGCCGAGTTGGTGGGGATGATCGACGAGGGGAGGATCAGCGGAAAGATAGCCAAGGTGGTCTTCGAGGAAATGGTGAGCGCTGGGGGCATGCCGCGGGAAATCGTCGAAGCGAAGGGGCTCGCGCAGGTATCGGATGAAAACGCGCTCGAGCGCGTCGTAGAAGAGGTCCTCGCGTCCCACCAGGCGCAAGTCGAGCAATACCGGGCGGGCCGGGAGCAAGTCCTGGGATTCCTGGTCGGGCAGGTCATGAAAATGACACGGGGCCAGGCGAATCCGAAGATGGTGAACGAGATTTTGCGGAGGCGGCTTCGAGCGTGAGGGTTGGGCCGCCGGGGTGCGAAGAGATTCTGCGTTGCGGGCTCGATCGTTGGCCGCTAAAATTCCTGAGGGCGCGAAGCACACTCTTATGGAGGAGAATTCGACATGGGTGGAAACGAGATGAGGGAGGCGATCGAGCGCATTCTCTCGGCCCACGAGGAGGTCGACAGGCGGTTTTCGCTTTTCGGAGGGATCGGCAACCTCGTGAGCATGTACGAGCAGATAAAATTCGAGCTCGAGCGGGTCTCGCTACAGGAGATCGACGGGCTTTGCACCGAGGTAAAGCAAGCCATCGAGTCGCTGATGCGAATCGACAGCGAGTGCCGAAAAGTGAGAAAGCTCAAGCTCGTGCTCGGAGCGCCGAACGGACGCGAGGGGGAGGCGAACAACCCCCAATCCTGCGACCCACCGAGCACCGAGGCGGCCTGACCCCCCAAGCGCTAGCGGCAAGGGGAAGCCTGCCTCGCGCCCAAGGGGACTGCGGCTTTCGGCCGGTGCCAGAACCGGCGCAGCCCGGCCGCGGCCGGCGCCCCGCGCTTCGCTACCGGCCCGCACTGGCGGGCTCGATCACCCCGCAAGCTATGCGTGCCCCCGCGTTTCCGGAAGGATCGGTCTTCTCGTCGTCGGCAAGCGCATGAATCACGACCGCCGTCCCCCCGGGCTTCAAGAGGGAGTGGGCGCCATCTGCGAGCGTCGCACCGCCGACCACGGCTTGCAGCTCCCCTTTGCCTTGCGCGTCGATGGTCAAATTGGGAAGGTCACCGACGTGGTGCCCCTTGGGGTTCTTGCGGCCATGCTCGCGCCCCAAGGGATTGAAGTGGCCGCCAGCCGACGTAAAGTCCGGCCCAACGCAGCTTCCCTTCTCGTGGATGTGAAGGGCGTGGACACCGGG
Organism: Myxococcales bacterium; assembly: GCA_037446155.1. Taxonomy (GTDB): domain Bacteria; phylum Desulfobacterota; class Binatia; order UTPRO1; family JBBIJE01; genus JBBIJE01. The sequence goes on from JBBIJE010000021.1 coordinate 9,966, forward strand.
CGGAAGGCCATGGACGTGAACGGTAAGCTCTACCTTACCGCCTCTTTCGTGCAAAGCCGCTCTACCGACCTCCTTGCCTCCGGCATCGTGGAGCGTAGCTTGCGCCGCAGGCTCCTCGGCAAAGGCAGCGCCCCCAACGGCCGCTCCCACCATGGCTCCAAACGCCAAGGACACGATGATCGCTTTGGCTCTCATGTTTCCCCCCTCGATTCGCCAGAGATTGACTCCCCACGGCCGCCTGCGGGCTTGGCCGCGCGGATCGGCGTCGCGTTTACTTGCCATCGCTCGGGCGCCCTCCCAAACTGAGCCTGCCCGGATCGCAGCAGGCGGCGAACGCCAGCCCGCCCAAGATCGCGAGATTCTTCATGAAATTGATCGTCTGCCGGCCCCTTTCTTCGCCTACGAGATTCCAAAAATCGTGGAAGATGATGGTGGTGGGGACAAGGAAGATTACGAGCAACAAGGCGCCCCACCGGCTTCGGAAGCCCGTTACGAGCGATAGAGCTCCTGCCAGCTCCAAGATTACCGCCATGGGAAGGAAAAACCAGATCCCCGCCATGCCTTTGGAGGCCATGTATCCGGCCGTGGCGGACCAACCGAAGATTTTTCTGACTCCACTGACGAGGAAGATGTGACCCAGCAAAATTCTGCCCGCAAGCAGACCGACGTCCTCTATCCGAAAACGCTCCATGAAAACCCCTCCCTTCCCACCTCGCCGCGCCCGGCCGCAGCTCCAGCCCGGCGCGGCGAGTTATTCGGCAATCTCCTTTACCAGCGCCCCTGCGCACGACGACCCCGCCCCCGCAGTGCAGCCAAAACAGTGATCCCCAGTGACGATCTCGCGTCCGACCAGCAGCGAGGGATCGAACCGAGCCACGTGCCGCGGCACGTCCCCAGCCACGGGCCTCCCTAGCGCCAGATTGAAGTCGCAATCGTAGAGGGTTCCATCCCAACCCACGCTCACCTGGTGCCGGCACATGAGGTGCGCCACGGTACTCGGGTTGAAAGCACGGCGGAGCACTCTGAGATAGGCCGCCTCTCCACCCTCTCTTCGCAATTGGCTCCTGAACCTGCCGATCGGCATGTTGGCAAGCGTAACGAGCCGTGTGAAGCTTACTCCCCACGCAGCTTCGAGTTCTCGGCGATAGTCCGCCTCGAGGGCCGCCTCATCGGGCGGAAGAAAAGGCCCGCTCGGGTTGTAAACCAAGCTAAGCGGAAGCCCGGGACCCATGCCATAGCCTAACCGGTTCAGCCGCCTGAGCGCCTCTATGCTTCTTTCGTAAACCGCCTCCCCTCGCTGCGCATCGACGTTCTCGCGCCGGTAACAGGGGAGCGAGGCGACTAACTCGACCCCAAAATGGCGCAGAAACTCCATGGTGCCATCCATGGGGGGCTCGAGGAGCACGGTCAGATTGGTCCGCACCTGCACGCGCCGCCCTCGAGCGCGAAGCGCCGAGACGAAGCGGCGAAAATGCGGGTTAAGCTCCGGCGCGCCGCCGGTTACGTCGACGAGACCGCAGTCCACTCTCTCGGCGGCCCGAACCACCGCCTCCATCGTCTCCCAAGTCATCATTTCGCGCCGCTTGGGAGAGGAGGCCACATGGCAGTGGGCGCATTCCAGGTTGCAGCGAAGCCCGATGTTCACCTGGATCGTGTCGAGGGCGCGGGCCAGAAGTCGGCCGTTGCCCGTGGCTCTGCCGACCTCACTTGCAAAATCTACCATATCGGCGACGTCGTCGCCCACCCGCCGCTTACCCGATCCACAAACCCCCGCCCGCCCGAAAAACGGAGCCTGCCCCCTCGAGCTCACACGCATCGCATGCCAACACTAAGGACTTGGGAACCAGAGCGCAATACCGAAAGCCCTCTATTTTTTCTTCGCGAGCCCGCCGCCGGGCCCCTCCTCCCCCGGCCGACCCAAGCTTCCTCTCGCGCCACCCCTTTTCGGAGAAATGGTCTTCTAGGTGCTATAGGCAGAGTTGAAACGCACGTATGCGGGGGTCAGATCCGACCCCAGAAGTCTCGCGCTCCCCCCATCCCTCCTCCCCCCGCCCCTGCCCATGTCCACCTCTATGCGAACCCTCCTAGCCTTCATCCGCAGCCTCGCCTTTCTCTCGGCCCTCTCCCCGACCGGCTCTCCCCGCCTGAACAGGGTCACGCCCGCCACGCGAATGCTCATGCTTTCGGGATCGAAGGCGCCTCGAGCCTTGCCCACGGCCGCCAAAATGCGCCCCCAATTCGGATCGCCGCCGAACACTGCGGTCTTGACCAGCAGCGACTCCCCGATCGCGCGGGCCACGTTCTCGGCCGCCGCTCGACCGCCCGCCCCGGTAACTAGTACCTCGACCAACTTGCTGGCGCCTTCCCCATCGACCACCACCGCTTCGGCCACCTCCTCCGCAAGCTCCCGCATCGCGGCGAAGAGCGTTGGGAAGAGCGCGCTGCGCGGCGCAATCGGCCGGTTGCCCGCCTTCCCGTTCGCCAAAAGGAGCGCGGTATCGTTCGTGCTGGTATCGCCATCCACACTTATGGCATTCAGCACCGGGAGCGCCGCCCGCTCGATCAGCGCCCGGGCCGCCTTGGGGCTGACCGCCGCATCCGTGAAAAAGAAGACGAGCAGTGTCGCCATCCGGGGCGCGATCATCCCGGCACCCTTGGCCATCACTGCCAGCGTAGCCTGCCTGCCGCCGAGATCGAGCCTGCGCCAGCCGACCTTGGGAAAAGCGTCCGTGGTGAGGATGGCGGAGGCGGCCCGCCAGAAGCCGCGCTCCGAGAGGCTTCGCGTCGCCGCTGCGATTCCCCGCCCGAGGTCGGGAAGCACGACGCCGATCTTGCCCGTAGAAGCGGCGAGAACCAATGCCCGCGGGATCCCGAGAGCGGCGGCCGCCTGCCGTCTGGTGCGCTCTACTGCTATCATGCCGCGCCGGCCGGTTCCCGCGTTGGCGTTGCCGCTATTCACCACCAACGCCTGAAGGCGTCCCTGGCGCAACACCTTGCGTCCGACCAGGACGGGCGGGGCGGCGGTACGACTCAGCGTAAAGGCCCCGGCGGCCACCGCGGGCACTTCCGAGAAGACGAGCGCTAGATCGAGCCCGCCCCTCTCCTTGATCCCGGCGGCAACGCCGCTGAATTTGAATCCCGGCACCAGGATCTCTTGCTTTCGGATGGCCAGGCGCATGGGGAATATCCGCTGCGAGCTAACGGCCGCAGCACTTCTTGTACTTCTTCCCGCTGCCGCAAACACAAGGCTCGTTGCGGCCGATCTTGGCCCCCGGGCGACGCACGGTTTCCGGCTTGGCGGGCGCCTCGCGGTTGCCGTGGCTGAAGGTCAAGCTCTGCTTCTTGCGCTGCGCCTCCACGCGCTCGACTTTGGTCTCCCGCCCGATCTGAATGGAGAAGAGCTTCTCCACCACCCCCTCTTCTATCCTGCCCATCATGGCCTGGAACATGTCGAAGCCTTCTCGCTGGTATTCTTGGCGGGGGTCTCGCTGCCCGTACCCTCGAAGTCCGATTCCTTCCTTGAGATGATCCATAGCGAGAAGGTGGTCCTTCCAGAGAGAATCGATGGTCTGAAGAAAGATGATCTTTTCGATGTTGCGCAGGACCTCCGCCCCTATGGTCTTCTCCTTCTCCTCGTAGGCCGCCCTTACCATCTCCACCACCCGCTCCTGCACCTCCTCCACCTGCATCTGCTCTCTTTCTTCCTGCGGGGGCAGGTAGCGGATGGTAAACTGCTTGAACAGCGCGTCGCTCAGGGCTTTCCAGTCCCATTCGGCGGGCGGGATATCCTGGTTCAGGTGTACGGCAACGATGTCTTCGGCCAGGCCTTCGGCGATCTCCAGAATGTCTTCCCTCAGCGACTGCGCCGCCAGGACCTCCCTTCTCCTGGCATAGATTACTTCTCGCTGCTTGTTCATGACGTCGTCGTACTCGAGCAAGTTCTTGCGGATGTCGAAGTTGTGCGCCTCGACCCTCTTTTGGGCATCCTCGATGCGGCGGCTCAACATCTTGGACTCGATCGCCTCCCCTTCCTTCATCCCGAGCTTCCCCATGAGACCCTGTATGCGGTCGGCACCGAAGATCCTGAGGAGGTCGTCCTCGAGCGAGAGAAAGAAGCGGGAGCTTCCGGGATCGCCCTGGCGGCCGGAGCGGCCTCGCAACTGGTTGTCTATGCGCCTGCTTTCGTGCCTCTCCGTGCCCACGATGTGAAGCCCGCCCGCCGCCAAAACCTTCTCCCGCTCGGCGGCACACTGCTTGCGATACTTCTCCCGCGCCGCCTGGAAGTTGGGGTCCGACGGATCCTTGGTGCCCACCTCGGCCGCGGCCAGCCCGTCCGGATTCCCGCCCAAGACGATGTCGGTTCCCCGTCCGGCCATGTTGGTCGAGATGGTAACGGCTTTGTACCGTCCCGCCTGCGCGATTATCTCGGCCTCCCGCTCGTGATGCTTGGCGTTCAGCACATGGTGCTTGATGCCGGCACGCTTGAGCATCGCGGAGAGCCGCTCCGACTTCTCGATCGAGATCGTGCCCACCAGAACCGGCTGGCCCCTCTCGTGGCACTCCTTTATCTCCTCGATCACGGCGGCGAACTTCTCCCTCTCGGTTCGATACACGACATCCGGGTGGTCCACCCTGATCATGGGCATGTTGGTGGGAATCACCACGACGTCGAGACCGTAAATGTTCTTGAACTCCACCGCTTCCGTGTCCGCGGTGCCGGTCATTCCCGCAAGCTTCTTGTACATGCGAAAGTAGTTCTGGAAGGTTACGGTGGCCAGAGTCTGATTCTCCCGCTCTATCTTGACGCCTTCCTTGGCTTCCACGGCTTGGTGGAGACCGTCCGACCATCTGCGACCGGGCATGAGGCGGCCGGTGAACTCGTCGACGATGATTACCTCCCCGTCCTTCACCATGTAGTCGACGTCGCGCTTGAAGAGAGTGTGCGCCTTGAGCGCCTGGTTGATGTGGTGAAGGGTATCTATTTCCGCTGGGTCGTAGAGATTCGGGACTCCCAGGATGCGCTCGAGCTTCGCTATCCCCTCCTCGGTCAAAATGGCGTTGCGCAGCTTCTCGTCCACGGTGTAGTCGGTGTCCTTCTGCAAGCGGGGAATGATCCGATCGATCACGTAGTATTTCTCGGTCGACTCCTCCGCGGGCCCCGAGATGATGAGGGGGGTGCGCGCCTCGTCGATCAGGATCGAGTCCACCTCGTCCACGATGGCGTAGTGGAAGAGCTTCTCCACCTCCTTTCCGCGCTCGAGCTTGACCCGCTCCGGATAGATTCTCTGCACGTAGTCGTCCAGGCTGAACTTCATGTTGTCGCGCAGGTAGTCGAAGCCGAACTCGTTGTTCTGCCCGTAAGTCACGTCGGCAGCGTAAGCGGCCTTGCGCTCGGCGTCGTCCAAGCCGTGGAGAATGACCCCGACGCTAAGCCCCAAGAACCGGTATATCTGCCCCATCCACTCGGCATCGCGCCTGGCCAGGTAGTCGTTGACCGTCACCACGTGCACGCCCCGTCCCTCGAGGGCGTTTAGATACACGGGCATGGTAGCCGCAAGGGTTTTCCCCTCGCCTGTCTTCATCTCGGCGATCTTGCCCTGGTGAAGCACGATCCCGCCGAGCACCTGGACATCGAAGTGGCGCATCCCCAGGGTGCGCACGGACGCCTCTCTCACCACCGCGAAGGCCTCGGGCAAGAGATCGTCGAGAGGACAGCCCCGCTCCACCTTCTCCCGAAACTCGCCCGTCTTGGCTCGCAGGGCCTCGTCGCTCAGAGCCTTGAGCGCCGCCTCGTGTTTTCCGGTCTCTTCCACCAGAGGCCAAAGCCTGCGGATCTCGCGCTCGTTCTTGGTTCCAACGATCTTCTTTAGTACCGCCTGAAGCATCGCCTATATCACGAGAGCAAACGGACCTCGCGCCCGAGCGTCGTTGTAACGACCGACCGCCCGAGCCCGCCTACGGTCCCTCTAACATCTACACCCGCCGACGCAAGTGCGCCAGTCGCCCAAGGGCGAAGGCCCAGAGGTTCTCATCTCAGCGTTCGATGCGCACCGCCGAGTGGACGCTGTCGCCCAAGAAACGCCCCCCCACCCTCACGAAGCGCTCCGCCGCGTCCGTCACGAAAAAGCTCACGGCGCCCTCCCCGCTCTCCCTCCTGAGTCCGAGCTCTCGCAGGCGGCTCGCAACGGCGAGTGCCGCTTCGACCGCCGGGTCGACTAGCTCGACCTCGGGGCCCATGAAATCGCCGATCGCCCCCGCAAGAAGCGGGTAATGGGTGCATCCTAGGACGAGCGTATCGATACCGCTTCTCTTCAAGCTCCCGAGATAGATCTCCACCGCGGCGCGCGCCACTCCATTTTCGGTCCAACCTTCCTCGGCAAGGGGCACGAAGAGGGGACAGGGACGCGAGTAAACCTCTAGGCTGGGATCGATCCGCCTCAGCGCCCGGGTGTACGCGCCGCTCCCTATCGTGGCCTCGGTTCCAATGATCCCGATCCGCTTGTTGCGGGAAGTACGGGCGGCGGCTTGCGCGCCCGGCTCGATCACGCCCACAACCGGCAGCTCGCAGCACTGCTCCACCGCATCCAACGCCACCGCCGAGGCCGAGTGGCAAGCGACAGCGAGAAGCTTGACCCCGCGCTCGAGAAGAAAGCGGGCGTTTTCCACGGCATACCGGCGCACCGTTTCCGGAGACTTGTTGCCGTAAGGTTGCCTGGCCGTATCCCCGAGGTAGATCACCTCCTCTGCGGGCAGAGTCTCGCGGATGCGCTTTACCACGGTAAGCCCGCCCACTCCGGAATCGAACACTCCTATGGCTTTCTCTCGCATCGGCGAGTCAACGCGCGGCCAAGATGTCGGCGAGCTCCGCTTCCCGTGGTGCCGGGGTGCCGAATACCCGCTCCCAAACTTGCGGCGGCTCCATGCAAAGGTAGAGCGGAGTATCGGGAAAGGCCTGGCGAAGCCAACCGCCGATCAGCCTGTACATGACGACCCGCGCCGGCCTGAAGAGCCTAAGCTTCCCGTCCGGGCTCTCCACGTACTCGCCTGCGAGGATCGGGCTTCGCGGGAAGCGGCTTCGGATGGTAGCGCGAAGCTTGCGGGTAAGCCGCAAGCTGCCCATGCTGATCCAGGCGACGCTCCGTCGATCGACCACCTCGGCCATACGCGCCACCACATCCTCGTATCCGCCAGCCCAGTCAGGGTAGTCGATCAGGGGATCGAAATGGAATCCTACCTTGTAACCGTGTTCCTGACATTTCCTGGCCGCGGCCAACCGGGCGGCAAGCGGCGCCGTCCCATGTTCCAGTTCCGCGATGACGCTCGCCGGTGCCAAAGACCAGGAAACCACCACTCGCCCGCGTCCATCCATCCTGAGAAGGTTTTCGATCTCGACGGTTTTCGTCTTGAGCTCCAAGAGCGCGCGATCCTGGGCGGCGAAAAAAGGCACGAGCTCGCGACTCAAACCTGTGAGCGCATCGAGCGCCAAGCTATCGGCGAACTCACCTGTTCCGATGCGAAAGGAGCGCCTCGGATGCGCGGCGAGAAAAACCTCGACCTCTTCGAGCGCATCCCTGACGTTGGATCTGACCGTCACCGCCCTGGCACCCGCCAGATAATCTTGGAGAAAGCAGTAGTGGCAATCCATAGGGCAGTTGCTGGCGAGATTCAGGACGAGGTAGCCGCAACAGCGCACGGCGGCCCTCCCGGCCGGACACCGCGCCAGGAACCGGCCTCCATTGGGCTCGGCGAGAAGAAGGCGCTTGGAAGCCGCGAAGTCATCCTCCTCGGCCTTGTAGCCGCGGCTTGGCGCAAGCTCGGGGGGATCGCAGTTCATGGTGTTGTCTACCCTAGCGAACGAGTGCTCCACTTACGGTTCCCTTACCGCGCGCCGCCCCGTGGGCCACAGTGGTGGAGGAGCGAGAAGAGCCGGGTAAAGACGCCCCCCTGAAGACACCGCTCGATGCGCTCTATCAACCCTCTTAGCTCGGCTTCCGATCCCGGGCGCAAACTAAGCGTGATCTCCTCCCCCTCGAGGCCGGGGGGAAAGGCTACGCTCAGCTTTTCGCCGGCCAATCCGTTTTCCGCCGCAAGCTCATGAAGCTCGGCTTCGAGCCTCGCCAGCCTGGGAAATCGACGCTTCCAGATACAGGCTTTGACCCGCTTGAGCCGGTCGCTCCTTCCCACCTTGCGATCCGAAAGGGAGGCCTTGACTCGCTGCTCTGCGAGCACGGCCGCGGGCGAGACGCGGTCCCGCACCTCGATCTCCTCCAGCCAGTCCATGATCTCTTTGAGATGGTTCTCGCTCGGCAGGAGCTCTTCGGCAAGCTCCAACAGCGCCGCACCGTCGCTCCGTGCCCAGGTGAGCCAGCGGCTCAAGGTGCGCTCGCTCAAACGCCTGCGCTCGGCGAACCTTGCGATCGCGCTCCTCGCATCCATGTTTCTCGTTCTCGCACCGCGCCTGTCGCCCATGACACGAGCGCCAGATACCGCCCCGCCTCCTCCCGCCTCCCTCTTTTCAAGGCTCCGCGCGCTAGAATGGTGGCTTTCTCGGCCAGCACCCGAGCCGCCTCCTCTCGCTCCTCCCCCTCCAGCATATCGCTCGCCAGAAGCCGGCAAAGGGAGGCCACGCGAAACCGGTCCATTCCCCAATACAGCTTGGAGAGCTGATCGGCATGGCCGCCGCGCTTTATCACGAGTGGCTCGGGCACGAGACCCACGGCGAAGTTGGCGGCCACCCTGAGCCACAGGTCGTAATCCTCGCATACCGGCAAACTGGTATCGAAAAGACCCACCACGCGGAAAACGGGGCGCTCCAGCACGACCGCCGAAGGGCTCACGAGGCAGCGCCGAAGACTGGGCTTCAGAATCCGGCCGCTCGGCTTTCGATGATACCGCCTGGGATTGATCCGCCTGCCGTCCCTGACCCAGATCTCCTCCGTCTGACAGACGGAGAGATCGGAAGAAGTCCTGAGAAAACTCATTTGGGCCGAGAGCTTATGGGGAAGCCACAGATCATCGGAGTCGAGGAATGCGATCCAATCCCCCTTGGCGGCGTCGATACCCGCGTTTCGGGCCGCCGCCACCCCGCAGTGCGCAAGTGCTAAGTACCTTACCTGCGGGTTGCTCCTCACGAGCTGGAAGGTTGCGTCCTTCGAGCCGTCGTCGACCACGATGACCTCGAAGTCCCGGAAAGTCTGGCTCGCAACCGAAGCCAGGGCCTCGGCCAACATCCCCATCCGGTCGTAAGTCGGCACCACGACGCTCACTGCTGGCAAGGCTTGCCCTCCAGCGCGGCTCCCGCCTCGACCCGACGCGCGATGCGCTCCCAAGCCTCGGCTCGGCCGGCGGCCGTCCGGGAGAAAAAGAGAAGTCCTCCGCCGGCCGCAAGCGACCGCGCGCTTCGCTCCCTCCGCCGCGCGCTGAGCCGATCCCCCTCGCTTGCCAGCAAGATGGCGGGCCGCCCGGGCTGCACCACATGATCGAGCAGGCGCTCCTCTTCCTCCATGATTTCTCGTCTGGCATCCACTACAATCACGACGCCGACCAGCTCCCGCTCGAGCGAAGACAATCTTCGACGAGCCGAGCCCGAAGGGCACGGTCGCTTCTCGAGACCCGCGCGTACCCGTACTCCGCCAGATCGGCGAAGACCATCTCCTTCTTGATTTCGAAAAAGGCGTTCTCCCGCCTCCGCCCGGGGCCTTCCCCACGCGGGCTTGCGCCGGCCCCAGAGGCAACTGACGGTGGAAGATTTCCCCCCATTCGACCGCCCCCGCAAAGGCAACCTCCGGGAGGCCGAACCGAGGATAGCATCCGGCACGCAAGTGACCCCCGGCGTAAAACACGGCGGTTGCCTTCGTCGGGTAGCAGCCACCGCCCGCTTCCGCCGCACGCCGGCAACGCACCCGCCGGGGCCCGCGGCGCACTGGTCACGGAGTCTCAACCGGCCGGCAGCTTTCCCTCCTCCTGCAACCCTTTCTTTATGCCGGCGATCAAGTTGTCGAAGGCCTCCTTGATCGCTGTCTTTTGGACGCTCACCGGGAAGGGGACGTTGCGCAAGTCCTTCTGGTCGGCCGTGTAATAGACGATCGTCCCCTTGCCTCCCGGAGCCGGCTCGAGGCGGTATTCGCCCGTAATATCGGCAAGCGAGCTCTTGATAGTCTTGATCTTGACCTTGTGCTCGGCCGGAACCATCGTAAGCTCCATCGTGAAGCTTTGCACCCTGCCGAGAGTGGAGACGCGGTAATCCACGACCTTCACCATGCCCTCGCTCTTCACGAGCTTCGTTTCCTGGTATTGTTCGCTATGCTTCTCCAGGTCCTCCGGCCGATTGAAGGCGTCGTAAACGTCTTCGAGGGGGGCGTCGATCTCGGCCGAAAGATTGATCTTGAACCCGCCCTCGACCCGCTCGATCCCTTCTTCGAAAGCTCCCTTGAAGTACTTGCATCCAGCGCCGACAGCGCAAGCGAGCACTAGCGCACTGAGAACCGCGAAGAATCGTTTCATTTCCTTTCTCTCCTTTCCTCCGAGCAACCCCGGCGCTCCCGCACGCCCGCTAACGCCCTTCGAGGGATTCGTCCGCCAGCCCGCTCCCGTGCGATCCCGACGGCTGGCTCTCCCCACTGAAATAGATCGATTCGTCCCCCCTCAGCATAGCCGGCGTGACTACGTACGTCCCACCCAGCGATGGGGTCCAGATGGACTGAGCGATGCTGTAATTCCCCCCTGTCAATCCGTAGGCGAGCCCCCCCGTCAACCCTCCGAGCAGGGCATAGACGAGTTTGACCGGCATGTAGCCCACATTGACGAAGACAGCCGCCACACCCCCTCCCGCGTCCTCCAGAAACCGCTCTACGGCCCCTGCCCTGGGCGGCAGAGCCAGGAAAAATGCGAGCGCGATTCCCAGCACCACCGACCTACTCCTGCGAACCCCCATACACCCCTCCTTTCGTAACCGCCCTGAACGCAGCCTGCTTCTTCTACCCTTCGGTGCGTACCACCGACTCGGGAGGAAGTCGCGCCAAAAGGTGCGCGAATCCTTCCTCCAGGTACTCTTTATCCTTGCTCTCCACCGTCACCTTGACGGTATATTCCGGCTCCCCGAGCTTGGGGTAAGAACCTATCTCAAGTCGTGGATACCGCGCAAGCGTGGCCTGTAGGTGCTCGGCAATGCTCCCCTCCCCTTCTCTCGTGTACAGGACCTTCAAGAAATACGGGGAGGCGGCCATGCTTTCGGTGATGCGAGCGAGCTTTTCCACGAAAATTTGCGGAATCCCCGGCAGGACGTAAACGTTGTCCACCTTTATCGTGGGGAAATTGAAGCTTCCGCCCTCTACCAGCTCCGCTCCTTCCGGGACCCGCGCCATCTTGAGCCGGGCGGGGTTGACCCTCTCTTTGTAGAAGCTCTTCAGTCGCTCCTCGATCACGGGATGAGTGACGACCTTGCGTCCCAGGCCCAGTGCGACTCCCTCGATCGTGACATCGTCATGCGTCGGTCCCACACCGCCCGAGGTTATGACCACCGAATAGCTCCTGTGGCATTCGGCGACGGCTCGGGATATCTCCTCTACCTCGTCGGGCACGACCACGATCTTCCTCACGCATACTCCCGCCTCCCTGAGCGCCTTCGCGGCCACGTGGGAATTGGTGTCGAGCACCTTGCCCGAGAGTATCTCGTTGCCCACTACCACGATTGCCACGGTGGTCTCTTCCATCGCTCCCACCCAGCCCCGGAGTCTATATCGAAATCGACCCTTTGCGAAACTCCGTCGTCCCGATGCGCACGTTGACCAGCGCCGGCTTTCCGGCTTCCAGCGCCCGCTCGAGGGCCGGCCTGATCGCTTGGGGCTCCTCCACGTACTCGCCGTGCCCTCCCAAGGCTTCCACCATCTTATCGTAGCGCGTGAACGCGAGTTTGGAAGCGACGGCCCTCTCCTCCCCGTACACCTCGATCTGTCCCCGGCGAATCTGCATCCAGGCAGCGTCGTTGCCGATCACGCCCACTATGCTTATCCCTTGACGGGCACAGGCTTCGAATTCCATGCCGTTTAGCCCGAAGCTCCCGTCACCGTAAACTATGATTACCGGGCGATCGGGGAAAGCGAGCTTGGCAGCCATCGCGTAACCCGGCCCCACCCCCAAGGTGCCGAGCGGCCCCGGGTCCATCCATTGCCCCTGGTGCGAGAGGCGCAGCACCGAGGCGGCGGTGGCGACGAAATCGCCCCCGTCTCCGACCACGATGGTCTCGGGCGTGAGCACACTGTCGATTTCACGGCAAAGCCTCAGGGGATTTATGGGCACGGCGTCGGAGTCCATCTCCACGCGCATCTGGGCCAGCTTGACCTCCTCTTTGCCGCGCAACCCGAGCAACCACCGTTTGCGCTCATGGGCGGCTTGTGCCCCCGCTTGCGAGCCTTTCGCCTGCAGGCCGACGAGCGCATCCATGACCAAGCCGGTATCTCCTACAATACCCACCTCGACGTCGCGGTTTCGCCCGATCTCGCCAGGGTCGAGGTCGACCTGGATCAGGCTCGCCTGCGGGTTTATGTGTGTCTCCCTCCCGTAGCCCAGTCTGAAATCGAGGGGAGTGCCGAAAATCGCCACGACGTCGGCCTCCCGCAGGGCCTCCTTGCGCGTGCGATTGAAGAAATTCGGGTGGTCGGCCGGCAGAGCGCCCCGACCCTGACCGTTGAGATAGACCGGCAAGTCGTAGGCCTCCGCGAACGCCCTTGCGGCATCGCGCTTGGGGGACCACCACAGTTGGCTTCCCACGAGCGCAACGGGGCGCTTGGCACCGATCAGAAGCTCGTGTGCACGGGCTACGTACGCGGGCTCGCCTGCCGGCCTCGCCTCGGTTCGGTACTTGCTGCGCCATACCAGATCGGATTCTTCGACCTTCTCGAAGAGGAAATCGACCGGTATCTCGAGGAAAACCGGCCCGGGCAGACCCGTTGCGGCGATGCGAAACGCTGAAGCGACGAACTCGCCGAGTCGCTTGGCTTCGGGAACGGTAACCGCCCATTTGGTTACCGATCTCATCAGTCCCACATGATCCATATCCTGGAGGGAGCCCTTGTGGGCGAGCGAATGAGGGCCTTGTCCCCCGATTACCACCATAGGAACGTTGGCGCGCCACGCGCTGGCCACCCCCGTCACCGCATCCGTGACACCAGGCCCCGCCGTGACCACGGCCACGCCGGGCCTTCCGGTCGCCCGAGCCCAACCGTCGGCGGCATGCGCCGCCGTCTGTTCGTGACGCACGTCTATTACTTTTATCCCCTGCTCCAAGCACCCGTCATAGATTGGCATGACGTGCCCGCCGCACAGGGTGAAAATGTGCGAGACGCCCTCGAGCTTGAGCGCGCGGGCGACGATCTTACCCCCGTGAATATGCCCCATCGATTGCCTCGCTCCTTCCCATCACGCGGGCAGCTCGCGCAGCCAATCGCAGCCTCCGCACCCTGCCCGGAGAACGCTTGCCTAAATGAAGCTGACGTCTAGATCCTTGAGATCTTTGAATTCCTCCACCAAATACTTCTTGAGCCGTCTCTTTACCCGCTCTTCGATCTGGCGCACCCGTTCCCGACTGATGCCGTAGTGGTCGCCGATCTCCTGGAGAGTCATCGGTCTCTCGGCCAGCAACCGCTTCTCGAAGATCATCTTGTCCTTGTCCTTGAGTTTGGCGCCGAATTCCACGATCTTCTCGTGCAGCCGGGCCCGGTATTGGCCGTCGGCCACTCGCGCCTCGGCCTCGAATTGCTCGTCGGGAAGAAAATCCAGTAGCGTCGCCTCCCCTCCCTCGATGGGTGTGTCCACCGAGACGTCTCGCGCGGCCAGCCGCTGCTCCATCTCCACCACCTCGTCCTCCTTGACGTCTAGCCGGTGCGCCAGCAGTCTCGCCGCCGGGATGAAGCCGTGAGCTTCCAAGCGCTCCTTCTCTTTGCGCAAGTTGAAGAAGAGCTTGCGCTGCGCCTGCGTGGTGCCGATCTTTACCATTCTCCAGTTGTTCATGATGTAACGTATTATGTACGCTCGGATCCACCAGGCCGCGTAGGATGGGAAGCGGGTGCCTCTGTAGGGATCGAATTTCTTCACCGCCTCCATAAGCCCGACATTGCCCTCCTGGATCAGATCCAATATGTTCCAGAAGGCGCGCTGGTACTCGCGAGCAATCATTACCACTAATCTCAGGTTCGCGGTCACCAGCCGGTAGGCCGCCTGTACGTCTCCATGCTCCCGGTACCGTATGGCGAGCTCCTGTTCCTCCTCCCGCGTAAGCAAAGGATAGCGGCGGATCTCCGCCAAGTAGCGCCGCAGGGGATCGAATGGGACAAGCGAGCCGGCCCCTTCTTCCTCCGCGGTGACTTCGATCTCAGCGACCGCGGGCTCCGCTTCCTCTTGGAAGCGCTCGGGATCCACGCAGGGGTTATCCGAAAAATCTTTCTCGTCCCTGTTCAATTCAGATCCGCAGATCCTTGCGAGGGCTCTCCTCATAACTTCGCTCCAGCACCTCCACCGCCTCCCCTGCGGCTACACCTTTCAAGGGGGGCACGTGCACGAGGATACGCACATACATGTCGCCGCGCGCGCCCGCATGCGGATCCTCGACCCCCTTCCCCTTGAGCCGCAGCTTCTGCCCGCTCTGGGTCCCCGCCGGCACCTTGAGCCTCACGACCCCGTCCACGGTAGGGACGTTCACCACGCACCCCTTTATCGCTTCGCCGACGGTCAAGGGAAGATTCAGGACAAGATCGTTGCCCCGTCTCTCGAGAAAGGGATGAGGCTTGATCTTGACGGAAAGTATCAAATCGCCGCTGCTCGCCCCTCCCAATCCCTCTTCCCCCTTGCCCGCAACCCTTATCTTGCTCCCATCCCGTACCCCCGCGGGAATCTTGATCAGCAGTCGGTCGGTTTTTTCTACCCGCCGCCGTCCGCCGCAGGAACGGCAAGGCAGGCCGCCGATCCGCCCCGACCCCGCGCAGGCTGCGCACACTCGCTCGAGGCCGATCGCCGCCGGCCCAAGCCGCGTCTTGCCTCTGCCGTTGCATGCTCGGCAGGGGGCCCCGCTTCGGGGATCCATCGCCGAGCCCCCGCAGGCCGCGCACCCGACCGCCCGCCTGACCGCCACCTTCTTCTCGCTCCCGCGCAAAGCTTCGAGCAGATCCACTTCCAGCTCGAGCTCGATGTCTCTGCCGCGCCCCCTCCTGCGCTCCCCGCGCCCGATCCCGGCGAAAAGCTCGTTCACTATGTCATCGAAAGAAAAGGCGCCCCAACCTTCGCCCCTTTCCTGTCCGCCCGAGAACGGGGCTTGCGGCCGAGCGCCAGCACGAGCGAAGCGTCTGGCTCGGGTTGGGTCGAAACCTGGCTTTAGGCCTTCCAAGCCGAACTCGTCGTAGAGGCGACGGCGCTTGGGGTCGGCCAGTATTTGGTGGGCGACCGAGATTCGCTTGAAGCGCTCCTCGGCCTGCCGGTCCCCGGGATGCAGGTCCGGGTGGTATTTCCGAGCTAGGCGACGATAGGCGCGCCTGATATCGTCCGCCGTAGCGTTACGAGCGACACCCAGGATCTCGTAGAGATCGCGATCCGCCTCATCCCGATGCGCTCTCATCGTCTGTGGCCCGACACCTTGGACGCGAGGGCGGCCCCTTGCCTTGCGGGCGTGGCCCCCCGACGCCGGGCGACTCAGACACGTAGCTTCCACTCCCGCACGAGGGCCGCACGGCCCCACCCATGCCCCCAGCCCCCGAAAGCCTGGACTCAACACCGACTGGCGCCGTGAGCCCCTTCGCTACCCCATGCGGGGCGCCCCAATAAACGACTCACCCCCCGGAAGCCTCGATCCCGCGGGGGCCGGCTTGAGGCTCGCCACGGGCAACTCGCACTTTCCCAGCGGCAATCTCCCGCAAGCTAGTAACGACTTCCTTGTTATCGCTCTCGACCAGGGGCCGCGACCCCTTGAGGAGCTGCTTCGCCCGGCGGGCGCCGAGCAGCACCAGCTCGAAGCGGTTGGGAACTTTTTCGAGGCAATCCTCGACGGTTATCCGAGCCATTCTCTCGTTTCGACCTCCTCCGACAAGACCCTAGATGCTAGCCTAAACGCCGCTTAAAGGAAACAACGTCCGCCCCTCGCCTGCCTGGCCAGTCCACTCCACGCTATTGCGGCCGCACCCATCACCCCCGCCCTGCCTCCCAGCGCCGACTTTAGGATCCTCACTCGCCTGGCCGGTCGAGCAAAGGCTCGGCTCAGCATCTCGGCCCTGGCAACCGGCACTATGAGCCCCCACGCCCCTGCCATCCCGCCCCCGATCACTACCATCTGCGGATTGAACAGGTTTACGAAACTTGCAAGCGCCGCTCCCAGAAAACGGCCGGCGTCGGTGAAAGCCTGCCGACAACGCTGGTCACCCCGGCGCGCCTTGGCCGCGGCGGCCTTGACATCGAGACGGCCGTCTTCGTCCAAGACCTCTGCTAGCTCCCGCGCCGTCAGGCGCTCCGCGAGCATTCGCTTTAACCCAGTGGCCGAGCTGTACGCCTCCAGGCAACCTCGCCCACCGCAGTTGCAGGGAGCTCCATCCGAAGCCACCACGACGTGGCCCACCTCGCCCGCAAAGCCTTCCGCGCCGCGGACAAGCTCTCCGTCCACTATCAATCCCCCTCCGACCCCCGTGCCTAGGGTGAGGACAACGACATGGCGGCAGCCCGAGGCAGCCCCAAGCCATCGCTCGCCCACGGCGGCGCAATTGCCGTCATTGTCGAGGAAAATGGGCAGTCGGAAGATCTCCTCGAGATGCTTCTTGAGGGGGAATCTCCTCCATTGCGGGAAGTTCGGTGGCTGGTGTACCACACCACTTACTGCCTCCAAGGGACCGGGCACCGCCACCCCCAGCGCCACCAACCTAGCCCCTTCCTCGCGGCCACATCGCGAAGCTTTCTCTACCACCTCCTCGATGCGCGCGAGGATGCTTGATGTTCCCTTTACCACCTCGGTTGGCCGGCTGGCGAAGCCCATTACGCTGCCGTCAGGTCGGACCGCGCTAGCTCTGACGTTGGTGCCGCCGAGGTCGACGCCGACCACGAAAGACCCTCTGCTACCCCGCCGGTTCACGTGCCTCCCTCAGCCAGAGGAAGAACTCCCGGTTTCCGTCGGCACCGAGAAGGGGAGATTCCATCTCCCCCATCGGTTTTAGGCCGATCGTCTCGGCGAAGCCGCGGACTCGCGCCACGGCCTCGAGCTGAAGTGGCCGGTCGCGAACTATACCACCCTTGCCGACTTTCCCTCGGCCCAGCTCGAACTGGGGCTTCACCAGCGCCACGATATCCGCACCCGCACGCAAGAGCCGCATAACGGGCGGGAGCACGAGCTTTAGAGAAATGAACGCAACGTCGATGGTCGCAAGCTCCGCTTTCTCCCCGAGCCGACTCGGCTCCAGGTATCTGATATTGGTCCGCTCCATGACCACCACCCGCGGGTCCCGCCTGAGCTTCCATGCAAGCTGCCCATAACCCACATCGACGGCGAAGACTTTCCTCGCCCCTCGCTGAAGCAGGCAGTCGGTAAAACCGCCCGTAGATGCGCCAACGTCCAGCGCGACCAAGCCGCGCACGTCCATGGCGAAAAAATCGAGGGCGGCGTCAAGCTTCACGCCCCCCCGGCTGGCAAAAGGATGGGGGGGCGTCTTGAGGCGGATATCGCAGGTCTGCGCCAGGAGGGTGCCGGCTTTCTCGATGGTCCGGTCTTCCGCGGTAACTTGACCGGCGAGGATGAGCCTGCGCGCCTCCTCTCGGCTCCCCACCAAGCCCCGGCTGACAAGCAGTTTGTCCGCTCGCTCCCGCGCTCCCACGATCCCAGGCTAGGGGGTAAGAGCGCGGCCGACGACATACCGCGCCATGGCGCGCAGTGCCTCGGCCGCCTCTCCCATCGCGGACAGGGCCTCAAGGCACTCTTCTCGCAACTCCTCGACCCGCCGCTTCGCGGCCGCCAAGCCCGCCACTGCCGGGTAGGTCGCCTTGCCGAGCTCCGAGTCTCGGCGGGGGCGCTTGCCGGTCTTCTCCGTGTCCCCCACTTCGTCCAAGATGTCGTCGGCCACCTGAAACGCCAAGCCCAAGCTTTCACCGTAGGCGGTAAGCGCCTCGAGTTCTCGGCCGCTCGCTCCACCGGTCACCGCCCCGGCACGCACGGCCACGCGGATCAGCGCCGCCGTCTTGCCCCTGTGAATTGCCTCCACCGAGGCAAGATCGGCCTCGCGCCCCTGCGCCTCGAGATCCCGCACCTGTCCCCCGACCATCCCGGCGGCTCCCGCCGCCTCCGCCAGTTCTTCGAGCACTTCGAGCATCTTCGGTATGGGCTGCGCCCGCCTCCGCGCACCCCTGGCTATCACGCGGAAGGCCTCCGTGAGCAGGGCGTCGCCAGCGAGAAGCGCCACGGCCTCTCCGAACACCCTGTGGCAGGTAGGTCTTCCGCGACGAAGATCGTCGTCGTCCATGCATGGCAAATCGTCATGCACCAGCGAGTAGGCGTGAATCATCTCGATCGCGCACGCAATCGGAAGGGTGTCTTCGATGCATCCGCCAACAGCTTCGTTGGCCGCAAGGGCGAGCACCGGCCGAATTCGCTTTCCACCGGGAAACAGGCTGTAGCGCATCGCTTCTGCCAGGGTCTGCGGAGCGGCCGAGAGGTCGACCAGCGCCGCCAGCTCCCGATCGACAACTTGGCGCCTAGCCTCCAGATAGGCATCGAGGTTCATGTTTCTTCCTCTTCCCACTCGCGCAGCCGCATCTCGCCACCCGCTTCTTTTACGAGGATCTCGACGCGCTTTTCGACCTCCGTCAGTTTCTGTGAAAGCGCTCGGACCAGGGCGATCCCGCGCTCGAAAGCACCGAGCGCATCTTCCAGAGAAAGCTCCCCGGACTCGAGCTTCTTGACCGTCGCTTCGAGCTGAGAAAGCCCCTCTTCGAAGGACTCGAACTCAGCCTCTCCCTTCTTCTTGCTCATCGAGCGGACCTCCCGCCGGCTCCGACCTCTCCACCCGCGCCAGGGCGCGCCCTCGCGCAAAGGTTACCTCGAGCCGGTCGCCGGTCGCGATTTCCCTGGCATCTCTTACAATCGTATTCGGGGGCAGCTTTCTCACGATGGCGTAACCTCGGCTCAAGACGGCCATCGGGCTGAGACCCAGGAGCCTCTCGCGCGCCCCCTTGAGGATTTCGCGACGCTCCTTGGGGAAACGCCGGCCCGCCAGAACGAGGCGCTGCCGCCAGCTCTCCACGGCCCGGCGCTCCCGCTCGATCAGCGTCCGCGGATCTCGCGCCCGCAGCAGCCTGGCCGCGCCATCGGCTCGCTCTTGCATCGTCTTTACCACGCGCCTTGCTCCTGCGATCACGCGCCGGCCGAGCTCCTCCAGCCTTTGGCGCAGCTCTTCCAGCCTTCGGCTGGGATCTCGCAGCCTGCTCGTGAGATCGTCCAGCCGCTGGGCCGAAAGGCCGGTTTTGCGCTCCATGGCCCGGCACAGCGCCGCCGCGCTCTCCCCGAGCTGCCTCGTAACTTCCCGGTAGCTCGGGACGACCATTTCCGCGGCGGCGGTCGGTGTGGGAGCCCGCTTGTCGGCGACGAAGTCCGCAATGGTGTAGTCTACCTCGTGGCCGACCGCGGAAACTACCGGCACTTCGGAGGCCGCGATCGCCCTCGCCACGATCTCTTCGTTGAAAGGCCAAAGATCCTCGAACGACCCTCCGCCGCGCCCCACGATCATGACATCCACGCCGCCCAGGCGGTTAAGGTCCCCTACGGCTTCGGCTATCTCGGCTGCAGCCTCGACCCCTTGTACCCTGACGGGCCGGATTACCACCCGCAGCCGGGGGAAGCGGGCGAACAAGATGCTCAGCATGTCGTGAATGGCCGCCCCTCGGGGGGCGGTAACCATGCCGACACATCGGGGAAAGGGCGGCAAGGGGCGCTTGCGCTCGGCGGCGAACAGCCCCTCGGCCGCAAGCTTGGCCTTCAAGCGTTCGAAGGCGACCTGGAGAGCGCCCACGCCCCGCGGCTCGACCAGCTCCGCGTAGAGTTGAAGATTGCCTCGGGCCGCATAGAGACTCACCTGTCCCCGCACCAAGACCTCCTGCCCGTCGGCCGGCAAAAAGGGGAGCGCATTGGCATGACGTCGGAACATAACGACCGAGATCTGACTGTTCTCGTCCTTGAGCGTGAAGTAGACGTGACCGGAGGGGGCCGCCTTGAAGTTCGATATCTCTCCCACAACCCAAACTTCCCCGACGTACCCCTCGAGGGTATCCTTTATAATGGAGGTCAGCTCGGTAACGGTAAGAGCCCGAGAGGCGACCCTCTCCTCGAGTTGCATCGCTACTCCTGAGTGTGCGAGCGCCGGCGCACCCTGCGGCGGTCCTACTGCCGCTTGGCCAGCAATGTGCTGAAGACGTGCCAGCTCTTCAAGAGCTCCAGGGCGTGATCGAGCTGCGGGTCTCCTTCCGTCTCCTCGGCTTCGACCTCGTCCCGCTCCCTCTTCTCTGGCTCCTTGCCCTCTTTCCTGTGCTTGAGGTGGCGGGGTAGGTTCTCCTCTCGGATCGCGTGCCCCGGGCTCCTGGGTTTGCCCTCGACTTTGGCCAACCGCACCTCGTCCATCTCGATGTCCGGCTGGATGCCGGTCTCCTGGATGGAGCGCCCGCTCGGCGTGAAATACTTGGCTGTGGTGAGCCGCAACGCAGAATGATCGGGCAGGGGGAGGATCGTTTGGACGGATCCCTTGCCGAAGGTCTTGCTACCCAGAACGAGGGCGCGCTTCTGGTCCTGCAACGCCCCGGCCACGATTTCCGAGGCGCTCGCGCTTCCGCCGTTCACGAGCACGACCATGGGGAAGGTGGTAAAGCTGCCGGGGCCGCGCGCGAAATACTTCTGCTTCTGATTCTCGAGCCTCCCATCGGTGTAAACGATCAGTCCGCTGTCGAGGAACAGATCGGCCACTTTTACCGCCTGGCTGAGCAGCCCGCCGGGGTTGTTGCGCAGATCGAGCACGAGCCCGTTCAGAGAGCCGTTCTCCTTCGTGAGGGCCTCGAGGCCACCCTCTACATCTCGGTCCGTTCCCTCTTGAAACTGCGTGACCCTGATGTATCCGTAACCGGGCTCCAGCGTCCGAAACTTGACGCTCTTGATCCGTATGATTTCCCGGGTGATCGTAAGATCGATGAGATCGGAAACCCCCTCTCGCTTGATGCTGATCGTAACCTTGGTACCCTTGGGGCCTCTCAGCCGCTTCACGGCCTCTACCAGAGACATGTCCTTGGAGAATTCGCCGTTGATCTTTATGATCTGATCTCCGGCTTTGACCCCCGCCCGGAAGGCCGGGGTGTCCTCTATGGGCGAGACCACCGTGAGAACGCCGTCGCGGATCGTGATCTCGATGCCGAGCCCGCCGAAGCTTCCCTTGGTGTCGATCTGAAGCTCCTTGTAGAGATCCGGGGTCAAGTAGGCGCTATGCGGATCGAGCGAATTCAGCATGCCATTGATCGCCCCTTCGATGAGATCTCCCGTAGAGACCTCGTCGACGTAGTTCTTGCGGATAATTCCGATGATATTGGTAAAGGTTTCGATCTTCTCGTAGGCGGTTTGGTCCACGGCGGTTTCGGGCTCCACCGCACGCCCGCCGGAGAAAAAGAGGGCAACCGCGGCTGCAAGAAGGCCGGCGACAAGGAGGGAACGAGACCTCTTACTAGGCATAGCAACCGCGATTATAGCGGATCGCCCCGGAGCTAACAAACGTCCCTTTCGAGCCCGCACCAGGCGCGGCCGATGGGGCCGCGCGCTTCTCCGGGCGGCAAGCCGCCTGGCTAGCGGAACCCTTGCCACTGGCCCCCATCCACCAGCGCAAGGAGCGGCTCCCGGTAACTCGGCCGATCCCAGTCGGCCGGGCCGATTTCATGCGTGAGAACAATTCCATTTCTGTCTATGATGAACGTCTCCGGATAACCGGTGATCTCGTAAGGATCGACGATCGTCATCTGCGGATCGAGCAGAACGGGAAAGGAAAGCCCCAAGTCTTTCACGAACTGCTCTACCGCCTTGCGGTCGTGGTCCACGCTTACCGCGAGCATTTCGAAGTTGCGCCCCTTGAGTCGTTCGTAAAGCCTTTGCATGGCGGGCATTTCGTCTCGGCAGGGGGGACACCAGGTCGCCCAAGCGTTGAGAAACACCACCTTGCCGCGCAAGTTTCGAAGCGTGACCATGTTCCCCTGAAGGTCCGGAAGGGAGAAGTCTGGTGCCGGGCCTCCCACGAGCCATGGGCGCCTGACCCACAGCAGCCCCGCACCGATCAACATGAGGAGCACGAGCACCAGCGTGATGCGAAAAGGGCGACCGCCCGCGGCAACCGGCTGCTCCTCCCGCAAGTTCACCCCCATACCCTCGCCCTGCCGACGCTACCGAATCCGCCTACCGCCGACCACTCCGCCACAGGTTTGCGGTACCAAGGGCAACCAAGAGGACGCTTATCACCTGGGCCTGGCTGAAGCCGAAAAACCAGGGAGGGTTTATGCGCACGAACTCGATAGCGAAACGAGCACCGCAAACCAATATCAAATACCACGAGAAAACGTCTCCAGGCCGCCTTTCTCCGCCGCCCAGCGATCGCAGCACCAAAAACGCGACTAGATAAGCGGCGCTCTCGTAGAGTGGCGTAGGGTGCACCCTTACGTCCGCAGGCAGTCCCGAAGCCGCCAGCCAGTTATCCCAATAACCGTTTATCGCGTTGGGGTAGCGCATGCCCCAGGGGAGCGATGTGGGCCTTCCCCAATCTCCGTCTCCGGCAAGCTGGCATCCGATCCGACCCAAAGCCTGGCCCAACGCGAGCCCCGGAGCCGCGCAGTCGACCACGAGCGGCCAGCTCAGCCGGTGCTTCAATATGAAAGCGGTCGCGGCCGCCACCCCTCCGAAGAGTCCCCCGTACCAAACGAAGCCGGAGCCGCTAAAGAGCGAGGAGAGCGGGGCGCTCAAGAAGCCCTGCCAGTCGTCGGCTATCGAGAGCATGCGCGCGCCTATGAGCCCACCCGCTGCCGCCCACACGACCAGCGACCACGCCCAATCGGGGTCCATTCCTCTGCGCCGCATCATGCGGGCGGTCACTGCCGCACCGCCGATGAAGCCCAACGCCATCATGACCCCGTAGCTGTAGATCGTGATCGCGGGAATGCGCAGGCCCAAAACCGTGAAAGGACCGAGAGAGAAGATAACCGGGTACATGCCTCAAAAATCCACTCGAACAGCCGCAGCGACACACAACCACCAATTGCACGACAGGTCAAGCTCGGTTAAAAGAACGAGGGCAGGAATGAGAGCCCTGGTCCAGAGAGTAAGTCGCGCCAGCGTCAGCGTCCGGGGAGAAGAGGTAGCGAGCATAGGTTCTGGTATGTGCGTCCTGGTCGGCGTGCGCTGCGAGGACACGGTCGAGGACGCGGCCAGCCTGGCCTCGAAGCTCGCTAACCTTCGCATCTTCGAGGACGAGGAGGGAAGGATCACCCACTCGCTCTTGGACATCGGGGCAGAGGCCCTGGTGGTGTCGCAGTTCACGCTTTACGCCGACTGCGCAAAGGGCCGCAGGCCCTCCTTCGCCGCGGCCGCGCCCGCGCAGCAGGGACGGCGGCTCTACGAGGAGCTGGTGCGGCGGCTGGAAAGCCTCGGCGCCGCCGTCAAAACCGGCGTCTTCCAGGCGCGCATGGAGGTCACCATTACCAACGACGGGCCTTTCACCCTGTTGCTGGACACCGATGGGGAGGGGCAGTGGAAGTAGTGCTGGTCGAGCCCGAGATTCCGCAAAACACCGGATCGATTGCCAGGCTCTGCGCGGCCACGCACACACGCCTGCACCTGGTCGGCAGGCTCGGCTTCTCGCTGGCGGACCGCTATCTCAAGCGGGCGGGGCTCGATTACTGGCCCGAGGTCGATCTTCGCGTGCACGATTCGTGGGAGCAGTTTTGCGCATCCCTTGGGGGTGCCCGCATGCTGGGCTTTTCCGCTCGGGCTTTCGTACCCTACACCGCGGTGGCGTACCGGCCCGGGGATCTTCTGGTGTTCGGGAGCGAAAGCTCGGGTTTGCCGCAAAGAGCGAAAAGGGATCTGGGGGGGCACCTCTATCGCATCCCCATGAGCAATCCGGCGGTTAGAAGCCTGAATCTCGCCAACGCCGTGTCAATCGTTCTCTACGAGGGAATACGACAGCTTAGCGGTGCCGGCCGCCGCGGATTGCGGCTAGCTCGCTAAGCACGTGCTCGTAGTGGGTCGCCCGCCAGAAGATCTTGCCGCACCGCGGGCAGCGGGCGAATTGCGCTTGGGTCGCGAAAACGTAGGGGGGCACGCGGCCTTCCACCCGATCCTTGGGCGTGGCCACGGTCGGCACGTTACAGGTGACGCAGCGGGAAAAGACGGGCCGATCGAAGTTCAGCCCGAGTTCTTCCTTGACCTGGCGCAATTGCTCCCGGAAATGGTCGCTTCTTATGAACAGGTGTGGCGGTAGGTCCTTGAGCCTCAGTATCCTCGTGTCCCTCGTAAGGAGCACCCGGCCCTCGGTTCGAGCCGAGCGCACGAGAGCGCGCCCGCACAAATGCCGGCCGAAGGCCGCGTCGTATCCTAGTATCCTGAGCCAGCGGGCGAGCTTACCGAGCGCCGGGTCGAGCGCGAAGCTAACCTCGTCCACCGGCCACTCGCTCCCGAGTCCTAGCGCAGGCGGCGCACGGCTTCGAATGGGTCATCGCCACCGTCCACGGCCTCCTTGACCACCTCGATGGTTCTCCTTAAGTCGAGATTCCTCTCCCGATAAAGCCGGGAAAATTCCTCTAGCCCGCTAAGGTAGAGAGAGTAATGAAGCACGATCGCGTTGTTGACGCCCTGGGGAAACAAGTCCTCGTGGCGCTCCAGGGGAAGCTTACGGGCCCGCTCGAGCGCCCGGCGGAAAATCTCCTCTCGCTTCCCTCGCAGCTCCTCCTTGGACAGCCCCGAGCCGTAAAGCCTCGCCAGCTCGGCTCGTAGCCGGCCGACAAAGGCGGCTATCACCAGCTCCTCCCGCCAGTCCCTTGCCGCCGCGACGGCGGAGTCGCTCTGCGGCCCGTCCCGTTCGGCGAAGAATTGCATGGCCCCGACCATTCCCACGAAATTCGCCCAGGACTCATCGAACGACGTGTCGGCACCGAGCGAAAAGGTATTGTGGCAAAGCTCGTGGAGAACCATGTTCACGAGCGAGACCTCGTCCTGAACCAGGGCGGATCGCAGGATGGGATCATCGAACCATCCCAAGGTGCTGAAAGCGGCGGCGGTGCGAAGATAAGTGTCGAACCCCTCCCGCTCGAGTTCGCGCTTGGCCGCTTGCGCCTGGGCCAGATCGAAGAAGCCCTTGTAGGGTAGGCGTCCCACTACCGGAAACCACCAGGAGTGCGGCTCGAGCGCATCCATCGGCGCGGCGGAGAGGACGTGGATCTTGGTTCCGGGGGTCAGGTAGGACACGGTCGTGAAGCTTCGACCGACCTCGAGCCCGAGCGTCTCTGCGGCATAGCGGCGCGCCTGCAAAACGGCCAAAAGCTTTTGCCGTTCGGCCGGATCCAGCTTCCCGTCCGCCAAGACCTCGCTTATGGGACGGCGTCGCCAAAGAATCCTCCCCTCCTCGAGGCCGACCCTGAGGAGGTAACCCGATCCGCAACCGGCCACCGAGCAAAAAAG
Organism: Myxococcales bacterium; assembly: GCA_037446155.1. Lineage (GTDB taxonomy): Bacteria > Desulfobacterota > Binatia > UTPRO1 > JBBIJE01 > JBBIJE01. The sequence continues at coordinate 35,671 of JBBIJE010000021.1, forward strand.
CAGGAGGAAGCCCAAAACCAGCAGCCGACGGCGCGAATCCTCGGCGCTCATCCCTGCCTCGCCCCGCCGTGCACCGCTCCACCCGATGCCGCCCCTCCAAGCTCTCCACCCGCCTTCAGACACCGCCTGACTCCTCATACCGCTTCGCTCGGCCTCTGCACTCCCGCGGCAGCCATCTGACGGCCCTGCTGAAGCTTGTACAACGTGAAATAAATACCCCTGGCGGCCATGAGCTCCTCGTGCGTTCCGCTCTCCCGCACTACCCCCTTGTGGAGAACCACGATTCGGTCGGCACGGCGGATCGTGGAAAGGCGGTGGGCGATGACGAGCGCCGTCCTAGCTTGAAAGAGTTTTCCCACGGCGTCTTGGATGAGAAGCTCGCTCTCGGCGTCCACGCTCGAGGTCGCCTCGTCCAGGACCAGCACCCGAGGATTGTACGCCAGCACCCGGGCGAAGGCCAGAAGCTGACGCTCCCCAGCCGAGAGATTGCTGCCTCGCTCTCTCACGCGGGCGCCCAGTCCTCCTTCCATCCGGCCGATGAACCCCGCGGCATTGGCGGCTCTGACCGCTTCCTCGATATCCCGCTCCCCTATTCCATCGCGGCCCAGCGTGATGTTCGACCTGATATCTCCGCTAAAAAGAAACACGTCCTGTGGCACCACCCCGAGCTGGCGGCGCAGGCTCGCTGGATCCCACTCTCTCACGTCCACGCCATCGAGCAGCACCGCGCCCCCAGTGACATCGTAGAGGCGCTCGAGTAGCTTGATCAAGGTGCTCTTGCCGGCGCCAGTAGCTCCTACCACCGCAACCGTCTGACCAGGCTCCACCTCGAAGCTCACTCCCCGCAGCACGTAATCGTTCCCCCGGTAAGCGAACCATACGTCGCGGAACTCGATCTTCCCTTCGACCCGCGCGGCAGCGTGCGGCTTCTCCGGAACCGCCAAGCCCACCGGGGTGTCGAGCAGCTCGAATATCCTCTCGGCCGCGGCCATCGCGGCTTGCAGGACGGCGTATTTGATGCTGAACTCCCGGATGGGCACGAAAAAACGCTGGATATACTCGATGAACGCTACGAGAGTGCCGAAGGCGATGGTTCCCTTCACTATGCCGGGGCCGCCGAACCAGAGCATGGAAGCGACCGACACGCTGGCCAAAGCCTCGACCATCGAGAAGAGAGCGGCTTCGTAAATGTTCGATCTGTGGTTGGCGAGCCGGTGGGCGTCGTTCAACGCCCGAAACTCCTCGAAGGTCGACCCTTCCCGGGCGAAGAGCTGGATTATGGCCATCCCGGAGAGAGATTCCTGGAGATAGGTGTTGATGCGCGCCACGCACACCCTGATCCGCCGGTACGTGTAACGAGCGACGATCCTGAAATAGTTCATCGCCAGGAGGAGCAACGGCAGGAAAGCCAGCGCCCAAAGCGCGAGCTTCAAGTCGATGGTCAGCATGATCCCCACGATCGCCGCCATGGTGAGAAGGTCCATGACGAGGGTGATAGCCCCGGCGGCGAACATCTCGTTCAGCACGTCCACGTCGGAGGTCAGCCGCGTGACGAGCCTTCCCAGGGGGTTGCTTTCGAGGTAGCTGGCCGGCAACCGCTCCACGTGGGAGAAGAGCGCAACGCGAAGATCGGCGAGGGTGTTTTGCGCCACCGTCATCGTAAGGTAGTATTGCCAATAGACGAGCAGCACTTCCCCGATCGTCGCCAGCAAGAACAGGATACCCATGGTCGCCAAGCCGTCGGCCCGGCCCGCCGCGACGTGGCGGTCCACGGCGAGCTTCAGAAGAAGCGGCTGCGCGAGCATGAGAGCCGAGCTCAAGGGCAGGCAGGCGAGCGAGAGCCAAAAGGTGCGCCGGTGCGGCCGGATGAACTGCCAGAGGCGGCGGATGAGCCGAAGATCGTAGATCCCGCCCAGGCTCGGCTCCGGTGCTGCTCCCGCGACGTCCATGGCTATATCGCTGCCAGCTCCTCGACCAGCGCCTGCTCCTGGAAAAGCGCGACGTAGTGCCCGCCCCGGCGGACCAGCTCCTCGTGCCGCCCGGTTTCTACTACCCGCCCCTCGTCCATGACTACGATCAGGTCGGCATCCTGCACGATGGAAACCCGGTTCGAGATCACCACCACGGTGCGGCTCGCCCCCGATGCCGGAAGCTGCTCCATGATCCGGCGTTCGGTGCGCGCATCCACGCTGGAGAGGGCGTCGTCCAGCACCAGAACCCGCGGCTCGACAATCAAAGCCCGCGCCAGCGTAAGCCTCTGCTTTTGCCCCCCCGAAAGCGTGATTCCGCGCTCCCCAATCACCGTATCCAGTCCCTGCGGGAGATCGCGAATTTCGGAGTCGATCGCCGCTATCTCGGCGGCGCGCCAGATCCTTTTCTCCAATTCGGCGGGGGAAACTCCCGTCAGGCCGAAGGCCACGTTGTCGCGGATGGTGCGGGAGAAAAGGAAGGGATCCTGCGGCACCAGCGCCACCGCTCCCCTGAGCTCCCGCAACGGAAGGTTGCGCAGGTCCCACCCATCGAGCTCGATCGAGCCGGAGCTTGGGTCGAACATCCTGACGAGCAGGCTCGCTATCGTGCTCTTACCGCTGCCGGTCCGCCCGACGATCGCTACCGTCGCCCCCGCAGGGATGGTGAAGCTCACATCGCGCAATGCCGGCTCTCTCGTCCCATTTCCGTAGGCGAAGCTCACCCCACAAACCGCTATCTCTGCCCCGCCTCGCTCGCGCCCGACCGCCGGTGCATCCGCGCCATCCCCCCCCTTTGGCTCCACGATCTCGGGTTGCGCCGCGAATATCTCGTCCAGCCTGACGAGCGCTGCCCTGCCACGCTGGAATACGGTGAGCATCCACCCGAGCGCCATGGTCGGCCATGCCAGCACGTGCAGGTACCCTATGAAAGCCACGAGGTCGCCCAAGCTGAGCTTGCCGACGATCACCCGGTAGCCCCCGAACCAGAGCACCACCAAGACCCCGAGCGCCCCGACCGAGCGCATGAGCGGTATTATCGCCCCCCTTATGCGCGCCAACGCCAGGCTCTGCTCCTTGAACTCTTCGTTCAGTCGGGCGAACTTGGCCGCCTCTATATCCTCGCACACGTAAGCCTTTACCACGTGGATTCCACTCAGGTTTTCCTGCACCCGGCTGCTCATCGCGGCCAGCCCTTCTTGCACCTTGAGGCTGCGCTCCATGAGTTGGCGGCTCGAGCGCTTGACCAGGAGAAAGAGCAGCGGGTAGGGGGCGAGCGCCGCCAGCGTGAGGCTTGCATCTATGGTCAGCATGATCGAGACGGCATACGCGTAGTAGATGGGAGTGTTTATGAGGTTTAGGAAACCCACGCCCAGGAGGAGTCTGAGGGCGGTAATGTCGTTTATCAGGCGGGACATCAGGTCCCCGACCTGTTGGCGCTGGTAGTAACCGGCCGAGAGTCGCTCGAGGTGGGAAAAAAGGTCGTTTCTGAGCTCGTATTCGATATCTCTGCCCACGTTGAAGATTACCGCCCGCGAAAGCGTGCGGATCACCGCCAAAACCGAAGCCACCGCCACGATGGCCAGCGCGTAGAGGCCGACGGTAAAAAGATCGCCTTTGGCCGCCAGCAAATCGACGGCGTGCTTGAGCAGATAGGGAATCAGCATCGTGAGGGTCGCGGTGGTCAAAAGGTAAAAGCAGCCTAGAAGATAGCGCGCCCGGTGACGCCTTACGTACTGCCAAAGCCTCTTCATTTGCGCAAAGTCTAGCGAAGTTGCGGTGTCGGGGAAAGCCGAAGGGCACCGCAAAACCGGCTTGCGGCGAGACAGTCCTGCATCGTCCGATCCGTCCACCGTGGTTCGCAGGGCCGCAGGAACAACAGTCGCGCAGGGCTACCGGCCGCGAGAAACCGCTAGGCGATGCGCGCCCACCCGGGAGCACCGGCATCTCCGCGCCCGGCCGCCCGTCCCAACGGCCGCCATTTCGGAACTCCCTCTCAGGAGTAATGAGAACCGGTTCGGAGATCTTGCGCCGCCACGCTCGCTTCCAGGGGGCCCCCCATCCCCTGCAGCATCCCTTCTTGCAAAGTCGGCTGCGTCGTCTATAACTCGCTCGCATGCGTATCGCGATAACGGGAGCGGACGGACAGTTAGGATCGGATCTGACGCGGCTTTTGCGCGAGCAGGGGGCGGAAGCAGCCGCGCTCACGCAGCCGGAGTTCGAGCTCACCCGACCGGACTCGATGAGATCGCTCCTCGGCCAGTGCCGCCCCGGGGTAATTCTTAACACCGCGGCATACGTCGCGGTGGAAGAAGCGGAGGAGGATGCCGAGACGGCCTTTCGGATAAACGCCATCGGCACCCGCAGCCTCGCCAGGATCGCGGCCGAGATCGGGTGCTGGCTGGTACACTTTTCCACTGACTACGTCTTCGATGGCACCAAGGAGGTGCCTTACTCGGAGGAGGATCCCCCGCGTCCGCTAAACGTTTACGGCAATTCCAAGCTGGCGGGCGAATACTTCGTGCGGGCGGCTACGCCCAAGCACTTGATCGTCCGAAGCGCCGGCCTCTATGGCGCGGCCGGCCCGCGGGGCAAGGCGGGAAACTTCGTCGATCTGGTAATCGCGCGGGCTCGCGCCGGCGAGACGTTGCGAGTGGTAAGCGACCAGGTGACCGCTCCCACCTACACGCGCGACCTGGCGGAAGCTACCCTGGCCCTGGTCGAGCGCGCGCTCTCCGGCGGCCTCTCTCGGTCGGGAATCTATCACATCACCAACGGTGGGTCCTGTTCCTGGTACGAGTTCGCCTCGGAGGCATTGCGATTGGCCGGCGTTTCGGCTCAGGTCGTCCCGGTAACGACCGCAGAGCTCGGCGCCAAGGCCGCCCGCCCCGGCCGCGTAATTCTCGCCAACTCGCGCCTTCGAGCGCTCGGAATCTCTCAGCCGCGCCCGTGGGCGCAAGCGCTGCGCGCCTACCTCGAGGAGAAGGGCTGTCTCGGCTAGGGGCGACCCCCTCCCTCTCGCGGTCCGTGCCGGGAAAGGAGGTGTCTTCGAGCGCCGTTTTGCCGCGCGGCTTGTCAGACTCCCGGTCGGGTAAGGATAACCTTTATGGTTTCCGCCATGATCTTGAGATCGAGCGTCAGGGAGTAGTTGTAGATATAAGCCAGATCGTAACGCAGCTTGTATTCGGGGCTCGTGTGGTACTCGCCGTTTACTTGAGCAAGTCCCGTCAAACCAGGTTTCACCTGAAAGCGCTCCATGTAACCGGGAACCTCGGCTTCGTATCGGCGCACGAACGCCGGCCGCTCGGGGCGGGGGCCGACCAGGCTCATGGTGCCGTTTACGACGTTGAAGAGCTGGGGCAGTTCGTCCAAGCGCCATCTTCTGAGCCAGCGCCCTACCGCAGTCATCCGCCGATCTCCCACCGTCGCCAAAATGGGGCCGGTCGCATCTTCGGCCCCGTCGGTCATGGTGCGAAACTTCCACATCATGAACTCTCGCCCCCCCTCGCCCACGCGGCGCTGGCGATACAGGATCGGCCCTTTCGAGGTAGCCTTGACCAGGATCGCGGTAAGCAGCATGACCGGCGAGAGCGCGACGACCAGGAGACTGCCGAGGAGGAAATCCAATATGCGCTTCACCTCGTAGCGCAGATCGTCGCGCGGGTTTTTCAGGACCTCGATGAGCGGGATGTCGTGTAGCCGCAGCGTGGAAACGCGACCGACCAGCATGTCATATACCGACGGCACCACCGCGACCCTCCGCCTGCGACCGTCTCTCAGCAGCCGATCCATCACGAGATCGCGCCAAGATGTGGGGGAAAGCAGCACGATCTCGTCGTAATCCACGTCGTCGGGAAGCTCGAGAAGCCCGGGCGCAGGGCGGGCGTCGGCCGCGGCTCCCTCATGCGAAAGCGCATCCCCGGGGGTCCCCACATCTACCGCGCCCACGATGGCGATGTTCTGTGCCGGCCCCCAGCCTTCGGCAGCGCGGAGGAATTCGCGGACTTGTTGGGGACTTCCCGCCAGAAGAATCCGCGTCGGCCTTGCGCGCTTCAATCTTCGCACCAGATACAAGCGCACGGCGGCTACCCCGCATGCGTTTCCGAGCGCATAGAGCACCAGGACGGAGCGAGGAAAGAAGAGATCGCCGCCAAAGAAGTACCAAGCCGTCACGATGAGAAGCTGCAAGGTGGCTCCCAGCAGCGCGAAGGTGAAGATCCGGCTGTTGCGCCGAAGCGCGTCCACGTCGTAGAAGCCGAGGAAGTAGAAGATCAGAACCTGGGAGGCGCCGATAGGGAGCCACAAGTGGCGTACCTCGAAAAAACGCTGCGCCGGCACCAAGGCCGTGGTGAAAGGAACCGGCACGTAAACCCTCAAGGCGAAGGCCAAAAGATACGCCAAAGCCCCCGTCAGCAAGTCGCACCCGACGAGCAAAAGGGCAGTTCGTTGCCAGGACGCAGATGCCCGCGACATGGCTTTCAACCCACCGGACCGGAATGCGGCCTCTGGGGACGCGAGGGACCGCCTTGCCCCCCCGTCGCCGCGGGGGGGGCCTTCGTCGTGGGAAGAAGGCGCCAGAGCTTCTGGGGATCCCCGTTTCGCATCTCCACCCGCGCCCACAGGTTCGCCAGCGCCCTGACGGCCGCGGTAAAACCCGCAAGCAGGTAATCGCTTCCATTAAAATCGCGGGCGAACGCTCGCCACGGATAGCTCGCACGGGCCCGGCCGCCGCCCGCGCCTGAAAGGGCCGCAAGCTGAAGCTTCCCCGCTTCGGTCCGCACCCGCTCCCAGAAATAGTCTCGCAAAGTGGCCGCGGGAAGGAAGAACGCCTGCGCCTCGGCGACCCTGGCGATTCTCTCCCGGCCAATTCTAGCGGTCAGCCAGGCATCTTCCGTAAGCAAATCCTCGGGCATGGGATAGACCGGGGCCGAACGGCGCAGGGCGTAGAGGCCGCCGAAGAGGCTCCCCAGGTCGAAACGGTAGCGAAGCGCACTGGCGCGCGCCGTAAAGGAAGGGGCATGCGCGGTAACAGGCACCGGAGTGGCGCTCGCCGCGTCGATATCGGCCCGCTGCTCGAGCGTCTCGCAAAGCCTGGCCAGGGAGCCACGCCCGATGCGAATGTCGGCGTCGCAAAAAATCCGCACTTCGCCCGATGCCTTCTCCCAGGCTCTGTTCCAGGCCCAGGCCTTGCCCTTCCTCGAGCTTTCTACCACCCTGGCCACGAGCCCCGCCGCCGGGTTCGGCATGTGGTGCCGCTCCAGCTCCTCGACCCGAGCCCGCACGCCGCGCAGCGAAAAAAGCCTCATGGCCGAAAGCAGGGCGGGGGACGGAAGTCGAGTCGCCGCGTTGATTATTACCACCAATTCCACCCCCCCATCGATAGCGCGGCACTCCTCGATCAAACAATCGAGCGTACCCGAAAGATCCGGCTCGTCCGCGTGCGCAAGGACGGCCGCCGTCAAGCGGCCCGTCACGGCGACATCCCTCCGACCGGCTGAGCAGCGCCCCCCGCATTTCCCTCCGCCCCCTTTCCGCCTTGCAGCACCGGCGGGTGGATGAGGTAGCGATGTTTCGCGAAATAGTAGGCCAAGCCGGCGGCATGCCAAAAGGTAAGGCGGGACAAGAGCCGGCGCGTCAGCCTGCGCTCCTGGTGGATTACCAACGAATCGGGCGCGTAGAGCACCTTCCATCCCTTGCGCCAGAGCCTGAGACAAAAGTCCACGTCCTCGGGCCCGTAGAAGATACGCTCATCGAGCGGCCCCACCTCCGCCAGTGCCCTTCGGCGCACGACCTGGCAGGCTCCGATCACGTAGTCCACCTCCCGTAGCTCGTCGTGCCTCCAATCCCTGAGCTCGTTCTCTTTGGCTTTCTCTACCCATCGCCGCGCCAACCAAGGCGGAAGGCGCCTTCCCAACTTATCGGGCAGAGTGGGAAGACGCCGGCAACTGTACTGCAAGCTACCGTCGGGATGAACGAGTCGCGGCCCGACGAGCCCGCAGGTGGGATCTCGGCGCAGAACGGAGACCAATCTTTCCAAAGAGAAGGGCTGGGGCTCGGTGTCATCGTCGAGCAGACAGACGAACTCGCCCGAACAGAGTTCGATCGCCTGGTTGCGCGCCCTGGCCACGCCGAGGTTCCTGGGGTTGAGCCTGAGTTTGACCGGCACGTCCAAAAGACGCGCCGCTCCCCCCTCCTCGAGCCATCGCGCCGTCCCCTCGCCCGACCCGTTGTCGACGATCGCGACCTCGAAGGAAACGCCTGCGGCGGCGTCTTCGAGCATCGCCAGGCAACGCTCGATCGAGGCTTTGCTGTTCCAGGTTACGACGGCGACGGAAAGAACCGGTCTCTCGACAATTCTCTTCACCACAGCCCTACGCACACGCCGGCCATCCGCCAGTAGGCGGCAGCCTCTGCAGCATGCTGCTCTCGATCCTTGACAAGTGCAAGCATGCCCGAAGACGTGGCGCGGAGGAGAAACTTTACGGCGGCCAGGGTTCTAAATGCCCAAGCGGCATGGCGTCCCCTGTGCTTGCGAAAGAAAAGGATCGTGGAGCGCAAGATCTGCGCCGTCGGCTTTGCCCCGAAGAGCTTGGCCGAGCTCGCCTGGCCGACGTGCACCGCAGCCGCCTCGTCAACGTACGCCACGCGATAGCCCTTGCGGCGCAGCCGGTAACAGAGGTCCATGTCCTCGGCATACATGAAGTAATCCGGATCGAAGCCCCCGATCTCCTCGAGCGCGCTCCGGCGACAGAGCATGAAAGCGCCGTGCACCCAGTCGACGGCGCCGGTTTCGGGAGGCACCAAGCCGGCGCGGCGGCAAGCGGCGGCAAGACGCGCCAGAAGCGGCAGCGACAATATGTTGTCGAGTACGAGCCCTGAGACCGAGAGAAAATTCTCGACCGAGCGCTGGCGCGTCAGGTCGGGATTGAGAAGGCGGCAGCCGGCGAGGGCGATCTTCGGGTCCTGCCGCAGATGTTGGGCGCACCGGGCGATCGCGCCATCCATCACTTCGACATCCGGATTGAGAAAGAGAACCAAATCCCCTCGGCTTGCCGCAAGCCCTCGATTGGCGGCGGCGGCATAGCCGAGATTCGTGCGGTTGCGGATCACTCCGACATGCGGGAAAGTATGCGCGAGAGCGTCCGCGGACCCGTCGGTCGATGCATTGTCGACGACCAGAATCTCGGCCTCGCCGGCCCAGGCCGAAAGCTCGCGCTCGACGCTCGCTATGGCCCGGGCTAGGAGCTCGCCCCCGTTCCAGTTGACGAGGATGATGGAGAGGTAAGCGCGATCGGGCCAAGAAACAGGCATTTAATTCCGTACCCAAAGTGCGCGCCCGAAGCCGCGCCTTCGCCCACGCTCCGCGCACGAAGCCGCTTTCGAGTACCGCGACAGGAGCGCAGCGAAACGCATGGGTATCTGCCCGCCAACTCGGCTTCGCCGCCTAGCCTCGTCACACTTTCCACGCGTCAAGGGGTGGAGGTCGGCGTAGGCGTACGGGTCGGGGTCGGCGTAGGCGTACGGGTCGGGGTCGGCGTAGGCTCCGCCCCGGTCCCTTCGAGGGTGAACCTCGTTCCGCACTGAAGCTCCGGTCTGTTGTCCAGATTTAACGCGAAACAGATGCGCTCGGCACTTCCCAGTTTTCTCAGACAAGCCAAGCGCTCCTTCGCGCACCGCTCGCAATCGTCGTTGCTTTCGCACAGCTTGTCGCGTCCGCCCATGCAGCGCCTCACCGTGTCACATTTCTCGCCTGTGCCACAATCCGCGTCGGAGGAGCAAACCTCCCCAGAGTTGGTGCATTCCCTGAATTCCAAACAAGGATTAACGGGGCACTCACCACTACAAGCGGTCTCGCTATCGTGCCAGCAGGTTCCTCCCACGCAGGTCTCGCAGTCCGTGTCGTCGCTGCAGGCATGCGTATTGTCTTGCGTGTCGGTCTCGCAAGACCCGGGACCACATTGGCCGGGAATGGGAGGG
>JBBIJE010000021.1:45714-47214 GCA_037446155.1 Myxococcales bacterium
CAGCGCTGCGCTTGGCTGCAATCGGAATCCTGCTCGCAAGGCTCACCACTGGCACACTGGCGCAAGCATCTCCTCCTTTCGCAGCAAACCGCCTGGTCGTCGTTCCAGCAAACCGCTCTTGAGAGATCCGGCCTATCGCACGGCCCGTCCGTATCCCCGCACTGCGAGCACTTGGTTCCGTTGCCCGACCCGCTCCCTCCGCAGCCCAAAAGCGACCGGCCGCCGGCAACCAGGCACAGGGCCAGAAAAACCACGGGCACGAGCCGACGCACCGCCCCCGCCGAGCCATCCCACTTGCTTCGCTCTCTCGCCATGATCAATACCCCTCCGGTCGCAGACCGCCGTCCAGGCCCTTTTTGGATTCCTCGGTCCTCCGCTCCCAGCGCTCGAGCTGCTTGCCCAGGCCGAAGAGCTTGGCTTTGAACTCCTCGGTGGCCGTGCGCGCCTCCTGCCTGTCCCTTACCACGTGCGGGGTAAGGAGCACAATAAGCTCGACCCGCTGGGTCTTGTCGGAATCGACCCGAAACGCCCGCCCCAAAACCGGTATGTCCATGAGGTAAGGAATGCCGCTTCGCGTGTGGTCGGTTTGCTCTTCTATGATACCGCTTATCACCACCGTCTCGCCGCTTTGCACCACCACGGTGGTCTGCGACTCGCGCGTCGAGAAAGTAGGCGAGGCGATCCCCCCGGTCGAGGTGGACTTGATGTTGCTCACCTCCTGACTGATCTCCATGTTGACGAGCCCTTGGGAGTTGACCTGCGGCAAAACGGTCAAAAGCACGCCCGTGTCGCGGTATTGAATGTTCTGCAGAATACCCGAGACCCCTCCCTCCAGCGTGACGGCGCCGGAGGTCGTCTGCGTCGTCAGAATCGGAACCTCTTCGCCGACGAGGATATGGGCCTCGCGGTTGTCGGCGGTCAGAATGTGGGGCGAGGAGAGGACCGTCAGTTTCCCGGCGCCCGCCAGGGCGTTTAGAAGCGCCAGGAACTGGCGGTTGTCGGTCACGACGGCAAAAAGGCCAGATCCGGCGGCACTCACCTCGGGAAGCCTGAGCCCTCCCGCCCTCTGCGAGCCCAGGACGTCAGCCACACTGGGCCCCTGGGTGCTCGTGCCCGAGGTGGTCCCGTCGCCCGTGCTCGCTCCCTCGCCCGCGCCCAGGATCTGGGTGAGCTTGCGCTTGGCCAAAAACCACTCCACGCCGAAGGAGAACTCGTCGTCCAAGGTAACCTCGGCCACGAGCACCTCGATCAGCGCCTGGCGGGGCACGACATCGAGTTTTCTCAACACTTGGACGATCTCTTCGTAATCCTTCTTGGTAGCAAGAATTACCAGCGAGTTGCTTATCTCGTCGGCTACGATGCGCACCTCTCCGCGGAATATCGAGCCCGGCTCGCCCCCCGCGATAACCACTCCCGTCGGCCCGGCCGCACCCCGGCCCCCGAAGGTCCCCACGCCAGGTCTGCCCACCCCCCCGGCCGCTCCTCCAGCGAAGCCGCCTC
>JBBIJE010000021.1:47314-49387 GCA_037446155.1 Myxococcales bacterium
CGAAGCCGCCTCGGCCGAAGCCCCCTCGGGCCTGCCCGATACCGCCGGCTTGCCCGCCTCGAATTTGCGCGCTCGGCTCCAGGTATTCGTCGTAGGCCGGGTACTCCTCGTCGAACATCCCTTGGCGCCCCGGCACCCGCGCGGGAACCCCGCGCTGCGCAGGCGGCGCGGGCGCGACCCCTCCCGTTTCGCGTCGGCGGGTCGCGAATGGGGTGTATTGTCTACCCGCAGTGCCGCGGGTGGTGGACTCCCCGCCGTAAAGCTCGTTCAGTATCGCGGCCAAGTCGGCCGCTTTGGCATTTTCTACCGCATACACGCGAACCGTCCGGCCCGCCCCCTCCTCGGGAGGAACGTCGAGAACCTTGAGCCAGCGCTCTACCTCGGGGAAGACGGTGGGGTTGAAGGCGATGATCGCGACCGAGCTCAAGCGCACGAGCGGGATAACGTAGATACCACGTTCTTCCGCCGCCGCGGGGGTGACCCCATAGGTATCCAGAATGGAGAGCAGCTCCTCGCCCAACTCCTCGACGCTGGCATGCTCGATCTTGTAGATCTTGGCGTGAAGATCGCGAAAGGTGTCGCGGTCGAAGGTTTCCACCAGCTCCCGCAAGCGCTCGACGTTCGATTTCAGGTCGGAGATGATGAGCAAGTTGGCCCTCGGGTAGGGAAAGACGTCGCCACCCGGGCTAACGAAGGGTTGGACGACGTTCAGCATCTCCTGGGCCGCGATATGCTCGACCTTCACTATCTCTATGACGAACTCGTCGCGCTTGGCCGCCTCCTTGGCGGCGGGCAACGTGCGGGGAATGGCCGCCTTGGTCTTGGCCAGCGCGACCTGGTTGATGTAATAGACGTCGCCGACCTTCATCGCCGCCAAGCCGTAGCTTCGCAACACCTGATTGAAGACGGCGAAGAGGTCCTGGCGAGGAATCTTGCCCGTGGTGCGGATCGTCACCTGCCCGGAGACGCTGGGGTCGATGGAATAGTTTATGCCCAGCGCATCGCCCAAGCTGTGAATCACCTCGCGGATATCGGCCCCCTCGAAGTTGAGCACGACCGACTCGTCCTCGGGCCGAGCGGCCTGCGGGGTGGCAGATGGTGTCGGGCTTGCAGCCGGCTCCGAAACGCCCGAAGGCTCTTCCCCTTCCCCGGTAGAACCGCCCTGGGGCTGGGCCAACGCCGCTGGTGCTGCAGCCAGCAGGGCAAGCAACGCAAGCAAACGAATTTCCTTCACACCCCTTCTCCTCTCATCCGCGCCTGTCCACCTATAACAGCGGCCGGGGCCAGCCAAGACCCACCCCTTGCGGGCCGGCCCGTCCCCGTTCACCTCCCCGTGGCAGCCCGCATCCTGGCCTCTCTGCGAGCCCGCGCCTCTTCCCGCAACCGTTCTATCTTGGCCCTTATCTCCTCGGCGCGCGAGGTACCCTGAGCCTGGCGTGCTTGCGCCGCCTGCTCGGCCGCCCGCCTCGCGGCAGCGGCGGCAGCCGCCGCAGCCCCGGCGGCGGGTCCCTTGCTCTCCTGTATCTTGAGCTCCACCGTAACCTTCTCTCCGCCTGCTGTAGAGAAAACCACAGAGTCGGGTCCGATGCTCTCGAGCAGGTTCCCTCCGACATCCTCCCCCTCCCGCAGCCAAACCGGCTTGGGTTGCCCCTGCTCGGAAACCAACGCGGCGCGCTCGCCTCCGCTCGTAACGATGCCGACGAGCGAAACGTTTAGCGGGCGCGCCTCTTCCACCGCCGGCCCCGCGGCCGGGAGGCTGGCGGAGCGTTTCTCGTCGAAAAGATCCTTGTCTCCGATCGCCGCGACCAAGTCCTTGGCCGGCGGACGCCTCGTGGCATGTGGGATCGCAAATACTATGCTCTTCCCACTCCCTCCCTCGACCACCGCCCCATCGCCCGGACCCGGCCACCAGACCGTGACAAGCCGGTACGCAAGCCCCAGGTTGAGGGCGATGAGAAACCAATTGAAGAGCTGAAGCCGGCGCACTTTCTAAGCGTCCTGTTTTCCCTTCTTTGCCGGGGCCTGGGCGTTTTGGAGAAAGCCGCTCACCTCGAGCGTCATGGCCAGCGCCCG
>JBBIJE010000022.1:0-33536 GCA_037446155.1 Myxococcales bacterium
CTTCGCAGTTGCTCTCTTGCGCTGCCGGCCAGCTCAATGCTCATGCACGCAGTGTACCCTTGCGAAGCCGTCGCTTCGACTCCCTCTGGGCTGCCCGACCGAGTGGGGCATCGCAGACTCAGGGGAGGCTCGCAGCATCTTGGCGGGGATCGCCTACCCGCGTTGTGGTTGGCGTGGCGGTTGACGGCCTCCGGTTCGGGCCGGCGCTCGCGCGTGAGGGGCTGCGCTGAGAATCCCGCTGTCGCTTCAGTGTGGCGGTCGCTACCACTCTGCTCGTGCAGGTGGGCGTCGTGGCAGCGATTTCGGGGCGCGGTTATGTGCCCCTGGGTCACGGGCCGCAGAGGTGTGCTCTGAACCACAGGATCGGGAGGGCTTATGTTTACAGGAATAGGCGCGAGACATACCCTGTCAGTCTCGTCGTTGCTGGCGGCGATCCTGGTGCTGGTGGCGCCCCTCTCGCCGTCCCGTGCCTTTGGCTTCGGAGAGCGGATGGGGCACCGAACGTCATCGATCCCGCAATTACGGCGCAGCCTCTCGAAGTGGTGCTCTGGGCGCGCGATACGGTGACACCGGAGAACGAGGCGTGGATCACGGCGAAGATCGAGGAGGGGCTGGCGCTCTGGGAAAGCGTTCCGACGTCCCATCTTCGATTCGATACCATCGTCATACGGAGCGCTACCCGCCCGGCGACCACGCCGGAGCAGCTTCTCGTACGGGTGATCAACGCTGCCGATGCCGAGGGGACCGGCGGCGCGAGCTTTCCGTCACACGGGTATCCAGGCGAATGGTTCGGGGCAGTGGCTGATATCCCTGAGGCGTACCGGGACCGGTTCCACATTGTTGCGGCGCACGAGATAGGCCACACCATAGGCTTTCAACATAGTTCCGTGAGTGACATCTTCTTCGGGGTGAACAACAACATTCCGATCATGCACTGGGCAGCCTTCTCGATAACCGGCTTGACCGCGGACGATGTGGCGGCCATCTCCCTTGCCTACCCGAACCCCGCGCTTCCCCTGGAGACGGTCAGCGGAACGCTCCGAGGCCGTGCCACAAGCTCTGCCACCGGCCTTCCCGTGGACGGAATCAATGCGGTCGCGGTCGAGGCAGGGACCGGTGCGCCGGCAGTTGGGCGCCTGACGGGCGCTGCCGGGGTCCCAGGAGAGTTCGACCTTATTGGTCTGCCGCCCGGCACATATGATGGGTATCTTCTAGACGGGAGATCCTTTGCCCGCGCTAGCGTGGGATTACCGACCGAGCGGATTCAGGCGGACAACTTCGAACCCATGGTGCTAGGTTCCTTCACGGTCGGGGCGGGGTCACTCCAAGCACTCGGAGATGTGCCAATTGCGATCGAGTCAGTCTCCGTGGACCGGATCGGCAGGACCAAGCTCGCGAGCGACGTGGATCCCGGCGCCGGCGTTCTGCCAACCGCAAGCTTTGGCCAACCGTACGAGGCTTGGCTGCACCTGCGCGGAGGTGTGCGACCGCTCAGAGTGGTAGCCTCGCAGGGCCTGCCGAGCGGGTCGTTGTGGACGAGCATTGTGGCTGAGCGGCTCCAGTCCAGTGATCCTCACGGTGAAGCGTACCTTCGTGTCCAAGGCACTCCGTTTCAGGCTGGCGCCTTCGACGTCAGCGTGCGGCTGGTTGATGCGCACGGCACCGAGGCCGTGCGCCCGTACTTGCTCGATGTGCAGGTGCCCGAAAATCCGGGGCCGGTGTTGAGCCCTGTGGGTGACCAGCAGATCCCCGCAGGCGCTCTATTCGCGATCCGCGTCCTCGCGGTTCATCCAAACGACCTGCCACTGGCCTTTCTTGCCGAGGGTGCACCCCATGGCTCGGATTTTCTGCCGCTCGGAGACGTGACCCGCGATGGCAGGCTGACCGCGGAAAATGCGAGCCTTCTCGAAGCTTTCGTCGCAGGGCGCCTCGTGCCCACGCCGGCACAGGAGGCTTTGGCCGATGTCGATGGAGACGGTGCTCTGACTGACGCCGATGTCCTGCGCGCCACCCAGTTCGTGAGCGGCCAGACCTCGTCACCGGACGGCTTCGTCCTGCTGTGGGAGCCGGGAGAAGAGGACGGTGGCACGAACCATCAAGTCAAGTTCAGTGCCACCGATGGCATGTTTGAGCCGGCTGAGACAGTGACGCTCTCCGTGGTAGCCGGAGTCAGACTGCTGCGTCCTCTGCCGGACACCTCGGTGTACGGGCGGGTGCGTCTCGAGGCCCAAGCGCTATGCGTTGCCGGCACAGTCGAGTGGTCGGCGGCGGGTGCGCCCTTTTCGGCCATGACCGCAGGCGGCCAAGGGATCTGGAGGGCTGTGTGGAACTCCAGCACGGTCACTGACGGCGTTAGAGACCTGAGCGTCCGCGTGGCGGGCGGGGACGTTCTTGGAACCTGGAACATTACGGTGGACAATGCAGTGCCGCTTCTACAACTGCGCTCTGCGCGGTTGAAGTTCGGTGTACACTCCTCTCCCGCGGGCGATGCGTTCTCGTTGCGTGGCGAACTGGCTATACCGGGGTTCAGCCCCGGCTCAGAGCCCGGCGGCGGCGCCCCATGGGTGGTCGAGCTGCGAGACTCAAGCGGCACTCTTTACCTGGGAGTGCTGCCTGAACTCACCTGCGTTTCGGGGCGCTCCTGTCAGGGCGAGGTAGAAGGAATCTGGGAAACCGGCAAGGGCAGGCTTAGCTTTAGGTTGAAACAGAAGGAAAACGCTTGGGGCTTCATCGTACGCGGCACGGACCACCTGGCCGAGCGCAGCCGCGGTAGCAGCGAGACGCTCGAAGTGGTGCTCTGCGCATCGGGTCCCTCGGACCCCTGTGTGTCCGGGGCCTTCCCGTTCCTCCGTAGCGGCCAGCGGGCGCTCAAGTATCTGCGACCCTGGTGAAGATCTTAGTGCCGTTCCAAGTCGCGGTAGGGACGGCTCTTGCGACCCGTCCCTACCGCGATGTTTCTGTGACCCCGTTTCTGACCCCGCTTCACGTCAAGATCTGACCCCGTTTCTGAGCCCGCTCCTCAAAACGTCGCCCGCACGCCGACTTGCGTGACGCGGCCTGGCTCCGGCACCTCGACCCCGCTGAACGGGTCTTCGCGGGTAAGGTGTTCATGGTAATTTTTATCAAACAGGTTGGAGAGGCCGAATCTAAACTCGTACGACTCCCCTACCCTGAAACCCGCATACAGGTCGGCCGTGACGAACCCTGGGCTAGCATCCTCGCCGAATTCTTTATCGACTCGCCGTTGCCCGCTTACGAGTCTCACCGTCGGATTGACCCAGAGCCGGCGCGTTCGATTTTCGTAGCGCAACCCGACTGTTCCCTCGAGTGGCGGGACTTCGGGAAGCGGTTTATCGTCCTGTTGGTTTTCCCCGAGCACGTAAGACAGCGACCCCTCGAGCGCAAGCCCGTGCAGTAGCTGAAGAGCCACGCCAGCGTCCACGCCCCAGGAAGTTGCAAAATCGATGTTACGAAATCCTCTGACCACGTCTTCCTTGCCGTCTCCGTCCACGTCCATGCGGGCTATTACTGACGGCAGAATGAAATCGTCCACCCACCGGTGGAAGGCCGCCGCATCGATTGTAAGCGGCCCAGCCTCCCCTACCACCCCCGAATCGATTTCGGTGCCAGCTTCGGGCGAGAGCGCCGGATTTCCCACGAAAAAGCCCCCAGGCCCGGGCGCCAAGGCGAAGAAGCGCTCCGTGGCGTCGGCGGTCCGCACAGCCCTGGCCGCAGAGAGGAAAAGCTCAAGTGTCTCGGCGGGGCGATAGACGAGGCGGCCGTCGGCGCTGGCGTTGACCTCAAAGGCGCCAATTTCCGCGGCTGCCGCCCCGTAGAAGCGCTCGTAAGCGGCACGGCCTGAGGTGGTAGGATCGGCATCGGCGCCGACAAAGTCCACGCGACCGCCGACGATGACCCGCCACTTCGAGCCCAACGGGCGCGCCAACTGCGCGAACAATCCACCGTCGGTCGCCGAGGCCCGAGGCCAGGCATCGAACGACGCTGACCGCCCCGCCTTGGGACCGCTCACGAAGGCCACCCGGTTGGTTCCCTCGCGCTCGAGGCGGTATACGTCGCCACCGATGACCAAGCGAGCAGCTTCGAGGGGAGCAAGCTCGACACGCAGAGCGCCTCCATAAGTCCTAGCGTCGAGCGGGAAAGCCACCCTCATCATTTCGCGCGTGGGCTTGTCGCGATT
Source organism: Myxococcales bacterium (assembly GCA_037446155.1). Taxonomy (GTDB): domain Bacteria; phylum Desulfobacterota; class Binatia; order UTPRO1; family JBBIJE01; genus JBBIJE01. Next base: position 4,199 of record JBBIJE010000022.1, read on the forward strand.
GGTCATGCGATGGTGGACGTAGTTGAAGTATCCAGCCGCCTCGACAGTCTCGACAGCGGCACATGGTTCTTTTAGCCTATACCTCAGCCGGTTCGTGTAGGCATCGTCTTCTTCCGCGGTCAACGGAAGCGAAGCGTATTCGGCGTTGCGGTCCGAGTCGATCGTGAAGACGGCCTCGAGCGTCCGCTGTTCGGCCGGTTGCCAGGCCGCCCTGGCAGCGAAGGACCGGTTTTCGAATCCGGAATCGATGCGCTTGCCACCGCCGCTGCGATAATCGCCAAAATTGCGGTAGCCAGCCGAAACCCGAAAGGCCCAAGCGCTCGCACTTGCCCCCAGCGAGCTTCGTATCGTCGAGCCGTCGAAATTGCCCGTGAAGCCGTAGCTCGCAGCCGCCGTCGAGGCCAAGCGAGGTGTAAACCGAAGCCTCGTCGTCGCTATCCGGATCGCCCCACCTAGGCCAGGCGGTCCCAGGGTCATGTCGTAGGGACCCCTTACGACTTGGATCTCTTCTATCTCCTCTACGTCTAGGAGCGAGGTCGGAGGATCCATGCGGAAGGGGCCGCCGCCCCAAATCCGGGTGCCGTCGATCGTGACATTTACCCGATCCTCCTTAAACCCCCTGATGACCGGATCCACACCGATCCCGCCGGTTCGCCTGCCGGCCAGGCCAGGGGCCGAATCATCGAGGAGTTCCCCGGTATCTTTTGCCATTCGGTCGCGGGCTTGAGCGTCACCTACTCTGGTGCCGGCCGCACCCTCGATTGCCGGGGCCGGCTCGCCGTAAATCAAGATCTCCTCCAACGCCGGTGCCCGCCGACCTGCAAAAGTTTCCGCGGCTGGCTGCGAAAGCCCGTGCCCTTCCCCTCCGGTAGCAAAGCAAGCGCTCCAGGGAAGCAACAATCCCAGAAAAAGCGATGCCGTTCGCGCCAAAGCACGCATGGCTGTTCCCTCCAATCCGCCGATCTCCCGTCCGGGAAAGCCGCGCTGTTCCCGAGTGAAAAAAGGCCCCGGGCCAGTGTTGCCTTTACTGTCCGGCTGGGGCCGCGCCGTCTCATCATCGGTTGGCCGACCCCGCGACGGTGAGCCTGTGCAAGTGCCTTGCTTGTTCTACGAAGCTTTCGTTGCGGTGCGTGGAGGTGGGTCGGGAGGCGAAGCTCCTGTTGCGTTGTTCGAGAGGGCCGTTCGCACCGGCACCCACCCGGTCGGCCCCGCCACCACAGGGCGGACACCGTCAACCCTGAGGTAACGCAACGGTTCTCCGAAATGGGTCCCGGGGGCATGCTTGCCACCACAGGTACAACCCTTTCGCAGACTAGCCTCGGCTCGGCGTGCCTTCCGGTCGCTCGAGTCGTGGCACTGCGGGCAAGCTCTCGCACCGTCCGGTGCCGCCGTGTGACACCGGCAGGTGGCCACATGTTGCGGGGTCGGGGCATCGTACGGGAGCGCAACCGTGTAAGGGGGAAATGCGACGAGCAAGACTGCCATCGCAATGGGCAGCGAAGACCGAAACCGCAATCGCATCGAGATCGCCTCGACTCCCCTCCCGCGCAAGCCTAACAAATGCTACTGCGCCGGCTTTGCTGTCGCAAGATGGTTTGGCCCTGGGCGGGAGCCGTTGCGACAACGAGAAAGTTGCGCGCAAGCCGGCCGACACCCCACTTGGGGGCAAAGGAGTCGAAAATCCTCGCCACGTTCTCACGAGGATAGAGCCGCCGCGTTCCTCGAAGGACGAAATTGTAGAAGACCACGCGATCGACCGAAAAGCCTATCCCAGCCATTTCTTTCTGGACTTCCGACGCCGTATAAAGCCGGTAGGCTTCGGTACCATGGATCAATGCAGTATCCTGCACCCGTTCCCGCAAGAGCAGTCGTTCTAACAGAAAAAGGACACTGCGGCGGTTGGTGAAACTCAAAACCGCTTTACCGCCAGGACGCAAAACCCGGCAAGCCTCCCGCAAGAACCCCGCCGGGTTCGATAAGCAACCCATGAGCGAAGCCGCAACGAGGCCGTCCACCGAAGCCCCGCGCAGGGAGAGATCCTCCGCATCGGTGCAAAGGGGGTAAAAGAGCCCAGAGTGGTACCGTAGGAAGAAGCGTCTTGCGAAGCGTAGCATCGAGCCGTCGCAGTCCGCACTGAGAACTCTTATCCCTTCCTTCGCAAGCTCAGCCGAAAGGCGCCCCGTGCCGCAACCGATGTCGAGCCATAACTCGCCCGGCTTGCTCACCCTGCGCACCGCTTGCGCGGCAAGCTCCGCCGTTCGCCGAAAGACGTGTCCTTCGGGGCCGGCTCGCTCGTAAATGCGATCCCATTCTTGGGGGTCGAAACTCTTTCTCACGCTTTTTGGGGCCCGCGCGACTTCGAGCTCAGCCCTGTTGGCCACCCACTATTGGGCCCGGCGCCAGTGGGGTGAACTTGGCACCCCATTTTTCTTGCGCGCCTACGCGCGAGACTCTAAGGGCCCCAGCCTGGCGCCAGACCGAGGCCGCGAGCTTGGCTGCCGAGGTGCCCTGTTCCAGAGAGCTATATACCATTGCGGCAAAGGCATCGGCATCCAGCGCAAGTCCCCCGGCCTTGAGCGCCACGATCATCTGTTCGAGACCGCGCTCGTTCCTTTCCACCCAGTACCGATATCTTCCCGGCCCGATACCGGCTCGGGCTAGTGCTTTCTCGACGGCCTCCTCGAGCTCCCAACAGGTCACCGACATTCCTTCCACCGTTACCCGCTGGTTGGTTCCGACGCCGCTTATGCGAAGATCGAAGCCGAGTTCGCCGAGGGGGCAGGAGCAGGGACGACTACTCAAGGCGCCCGCATCGCCGATGTCCGTGTTGAGCAGGACTTTTCCCGCGTGAAGGGTCAAGCTGGTGAAGAGAAGTTCTTCTCGCCGTCCCCGGTTATCCCCTCCCCTGCCCTGTTTCGGGACCACGGCGAGCCGGTCACTGTACACGTGCATCTCGTCGGGCCGCTCACAGTGGTCGCAAGCCGCGGCGATCAGTCCAGGTTCGGTTGCAACGTATCGGCAGACTACCCGAACGCCCGTGCTCTCCAAGAGGCGCCGCCTGACCTCGCCCATCGGCTCGCCTCCGGCAAAGATCGTCGTTCCCGCAAGCTCGATGCCCAATTCCTTGCCCCGCTCGGTGAGGCGTAAAGCCGAGCTTACGAACGTGCGCAGAACCCGCTGCGCACCCTTTTTGCGCAAGGCCTCGAGCCAGAGGAGGATTCGGTCCACGTTCTCAAAGTCCGCGAACTCGGCGCAAGGCACCCGCTGGCCCCCCAGCCACCCCCCGAACCGCACGCCGAGAAGCGCCACTCTAAGCAGCGAGAGGTAACCCAGCGTGGCTGGGTCGGTCTGCGAGAACCAGCGATGGGGAGGCCGTCCCATCACCAGGCTGATCAGAAGGTTGTGCAGGCCAGCCACTCCAGGTAGCACTGGATACCATAGAGCCGTAGGAGCATCGAGGACACCGTGGTGCTCGTACAGAAGAAGCTCGTGGGCTGCTTCCTCGGTAATGAAGGACCAGTCGTAAAGAACCCTGGCCGCTGGAAAGCGCCTGCCGCTAGTGGTTCCGCTCAGCGCGCGGGCCGGTGCTGCGGCCGGGTTGTCGAAGGCGGACTCTCGGGTCTCTATCGTAATTCCCGGCCGGCTGATCGGAACCTTCCCCCTGAATTCTTCGAAGGTGACGAACACCCCAAGATCGCGCAGATCGCAGAGAGTATCCTCCAATCCCCTCGCCTCTACGCTCCGCTCCAGGTCGCGAAACGAACACCCGGTCCAGAGAAGAAGCTTCCTGTAGGGACTCGTCTCGTTTTCGTAGATGAGCCGGCGGGCCGCGGCGAGGAAATTCTCTTGGCGCTTGGCGAGCTGGTGGCCGAGGATCTCTCTGGCGGCGGTTGCGGTCATGGGCCGGCGAAGATGCCGCGGCATGGCGAATGCCAGACGAAGCAGATGGCCCAACTGGCTTCGGTTCATCGAAGCCCGACCGCGCTTCTCCGGAACGCGGTGTCGAGAAAAGTCAAATCGATGAAGCGAGAAGGATCTTTCTCTAGGTAGCCTAGCTTTCTCATGAGGCCGATGATGCGGGTTATGGCTTCGTCGTTTCGGATGGCATGAACATCGGGGCGGTTGCGCTCCAGCGCCGCGCGAATAAAGCGGGGGGCGACGCCTATAAAAGAAGCGGCGATCCGGGCGCATTGGTCGGGTTCCTTCTCGACGAGGCGTGCGCCCTCGACGAATGCCTCGACCACCGCCTGAGTCACTTCGGGCGCTTCTTCTTTGAATCGCACGCTCGTCGCAAGCGAGCAGCCCGGCGCTCCTCTCCAAAGGTCCCCGGTGCCCTTGATGACGGTCCCTATACCGAGCCGCTCGACCATGGTGGCGAACGGCTCGACCATTACCGCGGCGTCGGCGGCTTCAGCGACGAGCGCCAAGATGGCGGCATCGCCGGAGGGAAGCCGCAGGATCTCGACGCCATCCCAGCCCAGCGGCTCCAGTAAGCCCATCCCTGTTAGGTCTTTCATACCACCTTCGGCCGGAACGGCGAGTGTTTCGACTCCTGAGGGATCGACGCCTCGGCGAACCACCAGCGCCGCCTCTTCGCGGCCCGACCCTGCGACTACGACGAGCGGCGACTCGTCGCGCGCCCCTGCGGCAACTCGCGTCCAGGGAATGACGCCGAAATCGGTCGCGCCGCGGGCGAGCTTCTCCGGCACCATCCACGCGGTAGCGACGACTTCGATTTTCGGCTCGACGCCAGCTTTAGCGAACAGTCCCTTTTCGTAAGCTACGTAAGCCGGAATCTGGCAGACCCCCCGCAGAAGCGACATGCGGATGCTGTGCGCCATCTTAGAGGACTCCGCGCGTCGGGGCTGCCTCAGGCACTGCGTGTACCGCCACGTAGTACCCGGTTAGATATCGCGTAGGCAAACGTCCGAGCGCCTCGAAGTGCATGAGCGCCCGCAGAAACCGCTCCAGCGCTCGCGTGCCCGCCCGGCGCTGCACGAGTGAGGAGAGTTTCATGACGAGAAAGCGCGGACAGTGCAAGACGGCATCCATCTCGCGAACCTTCCAGCCCGTTGCCTCGAGCAGGTGTCTGAGTGTGGCAGGGCCACAGGCTCTGCCGACCCGATAGGCCAAAAGCCCCAGCCGGTTGAGCAAAGGAAACGGGAGCGCGTTTCGCAGTGCCACCACGGGGTTCGCCCGGTTATCGAGCGTCAATACCATCCGGCCCCGCGGACGAACGACGCGGTTGAGTTCGCGCAGGCTGTCGGCGATTTGCTCGAGCGAGGTAAGATGATCCAGCGTAGAGTTAGAGAAGATGCACTCGAAAGTTGCGTCGGGAAAAGGGAGCCTGACCACATCCGCGCAGCAGACGGAAAGAGCCGGGTAGCGACGGCGGCTGCGCTCGGCGAGCGCCCGCGACACGTCTATCCCGTACACCTGCCTAGCCCGCTTTGCGAGCTCAGGGTAGAGGCCGACGGAGACGGCTTCGTCGAAAAGATCGGTCTTGAGGATCCGGGCGGCGGGATCGGCTGGCACCCAGCGAAAAATCAACCGAGCATTCACGGCGTCGGAATGAAGGCGCCAGATCGCCTGCGGCTTCGCGTGCACCCACCATCGTGCGACCTCCGCCCAGTGCTCGCGCGCGAGCGTCGCTCCCTCAGCTACATGGGCTGCGAAGGTAAGCAAGCGAAAACCCTCTTCCCAGCTTGCCTCGCCCCGAGACTTGCGCCTTTCCCGCCCGAGCATGGCGCGCCATGATAGTTTTTGAAAGCTTCGAAGGCAACCTACCCGAGCGGCTTTCGAGCGCGGTCGAGGCCGGGGTTGGGTGGCCGGGGCGAGATCTTTGGAGTTTCGAAGGCGGGCCTTCGAGGGTACACTTTGGTAGGGACGTCCGCCGCTGTAAAGGTGGGGGCGGTGCGGGGGAGGCGGTGCTCTTTTCGAGAAACGGGGGTTGCGAATTCGAACCAAACTCGTAGACGAGTTCCGGTTAGAGAGCGGGGAGGCGCTTGTCGTGGTGTTGCGGTGCCCTAGGTGCCGCGCCACCCTACCCTCCCGCAGACGTGCGCGGGTGCTTACCGATCAGGCCGGCACGACTTTGCGAGTTCTCGGTTATACGTGCCGCCTTTGCGGTCCCGTCGCACCGGCTTGGTACTGCGGCGAAAGGCTGCGGCCAGGTTGACCTCTTGGCTCGGCAAGACTAATTAAGCTTGGCGCGCCCGGGCTGGAACGAGTGGCGTCGCCGTTTCGGGGGCGCGGTTGGACGGCTTTTCGTTTCTGGCGCACGGGGCGGCCAGCGAGGATGGGGACGTGCTCTTGGAGTTTTTCGAAAACCTCGCAAGCGACATGGAGCGCAGGCTGGGTGCAAGCCCGGCCACCGGCGCCGCCGAATACAGGTTCGCCCGCGAGGCTGCCCGTCTGGGTGCCAGGATCGTCTCACGAAGCGAGAAGATCGCGTGGTGCAGCATCTTGACGCCGTTCGATCTCTTGACCGCACTCGGCGCTACCGGCTGTTTCGTAGAGGTAATCGGGGCCGTGCTCTCGCGAAGCGAGGCGGTCAAGCCGCTTCTCGAGGAAGCAGAGCACGCCGGCTATTCGACCGACAGTTGCTCGTACCACCGGGCCGCGATCGGCGCCGCCCTGAAGGGATTGATCCCGCCGCCCGACTTTCTCGTTGGTGTGACCGGGCCCTGCACCGGCGGGCTCGCCACGATCGAGAATCTCTCCCGCCATTTCGGTTGCGATTATTTCGTCCTCGATCTTCCCTGCGCAAGCGGCGAGAAGGAGGTGCAGTATACCGTAAGACAGATGGAATCGCTGGCCCTTTTCGTCTCGGCTCGAACCGGTGTCGCCATCGAGCGGGCACGGCTCGGCCGGGCGATGGAGCTTACCAACGAGGCCCGCGAAGCGATGCTCGAGATCTACGAAATCGCACGGGCCCTGCCCTCTCCCATCGGCGGGGCCGAGCTCAGAAACTTCGGCCTTGCGATGTCGCTCTTTTTGGGAAGCGAAGCTGCGGTAGAGATAGCTCGCGCCTATCGGGACGAATTCAGGGCCCGGCTCGAGCGACAAGGGCGTACGCATCTTTCGGATCCGCGCAAGCGCCTGCTTTGGGTTCACACGCGCTTGCAGGTCCGCCACCCCGTGACCGAAGCTCTCGACGACAACCCTCGCGCATACGTGGTCGCAGAAGAGTTCAACGACATCACCTGGGAGCCGATCGATCCCGCCGACCCTTTCACCGGCCTTGCCAGGCGAGCCCTATCCATCCCCTTCATAGGGCCGATCGAGCGAAGAATCGAGCGGCTGCAAGATCTCGCAAGGGCGTATCGGGTCGACGGGGCGATCCACCCCTGCCATTGGGGGTGCAGGCAATCGAGCGGCGGAAGAGGATTGATCGAGGCGGGACTGAAAAAAATCGGCGTGCCGGTTTTGAACCTGGAGGTGGATTGCGCCGATCCCCGAAACTTCGCCGAAGGCCAAATCAGAACGCGCTTGGAGGCGTTCCTGGAAATGCTAGGCGCCACCGCGCCGTGCCAGGCCCGCCCGAACTGTGGCGGCGCTACTCAGGGCTTCGAGGCAACGCCCCGAGAATAGCCTTACCTTGCGGGAAGTGCTAGGCGAAACCGCTTAGGGCGAAGCCGAGAGAATGAGCGCCGGCCGGCCGATGCAGACGAAAAAGTTTCCCTGCCGGGTCGCAAGCCCAAGCGGTTTGACGGTGGAATTCAATGCCAACGGCTCCATCCGCCGCATAGACTGCGGCGAGGTTACCATCAATCTCTTTTTGGGGACGGAGATCGAAGGGGGGCCGGCCAATATTTACCTGCGCTCCCTGGGGCGATCGCCCGCGGCTGTGCCTCTTCTCGGCCCCCGAAGCCCCGCGCGGGTTAAAGTGAGTGCGCAGGGCTTGACGCTTACGGGCGAGTGGTGCGAGATACACTTCAGTGCTCGCCTTCTCGTTTCGCCGTCGGCGCCAGCTTGGTTCTGGCATGTGTCGCTGCGAAACACGGCTGGAGTGGCTCGGACCGTCGATCTCATCTTCGCGCAGGATCTCGGACTTTCGCACTACGGTGCGGTTCGGACCAACGAGTACTACGTAAGCCACTACATCGACCACACCCCCCTTTCGCACCCCGAAAGGGGCTTTGCAGTGGCCTCGCGCCAGAACCTCCCTGTAGCCGGCAAACATCCGTGGGTGGTGATTTTCTCTCTCGGCCGCGCGGTAAGTTTCAGCACCGACGCGCTGCAGTTCCACGGCCTGGCCACCCGGGCGGGCAAGCCGCCTCTCGCTCTAGGGGTGGGATTGCCCGGTGCGAGACATCAGCACGAGCACTCGATGGTCGGACTGCAAGAAGCACCGGTTACGCTCGGGCCCGGCGAGGCGGTCGAGCGCGGGTTCGCCGGCTGGTTCGAGGCAGATCATCCGGCGGCGACCTCGGAAAGCGATCTGGCTTGCATCGACAGAGCCCTGGGCCTGCCGCAGGCCAAGGTAAAGCCGGTCCGGGCTGGAAGAAAACCGGCACGCGCCGTGGCTTCGACACTTTTTAGCGCGTCCCCCATTCTCGATGCTCTCGAGCTTTCGGAGAAAGAGGTCGCCGAAATCTTCGGCCCTGGCCTGCGCGAGCTCGAGCGGGAAGATGGCCGGTTGCTTTCCTTCTTTGCCGGAAAGTTTCGGCACGTGGTGCTGAAAGCCAAGGAGCTGGAGAGCCTCCGGCCACACGGTCACATTCTTCGGACGGGACGGAAGCTTTCGCCCGAGGAGGCTTCGCTCACCTCCACCACATGGATGGCAGGCGTGTTCCATTCCATGATGACGCAAGGCCATGTCAGTATAAATCGCTTCCTTTCCGCCACGCACAGCTATTTGGGCCTGCTTCGCGCGGACGGCCTTCGGGTTTTCGTCGAGCTCGAAGGTTGCTGGCATCTGCTCGACGTGCCCTCGGCTTACGAGATGAGCCCGGACCGATGCCGCTGGATATACAAGCATGCCGATGGCCTTATCAGCGTGACAAGCGGCGCGTCGACAGATGCCCACGAGCTCACCTTCGCGATCGAAACCTTGGCGGGAAGCCCCAGGCGCTTTCTCCTTTGCCTTCACGTGGCCCTCGGTGGAGACGACGGAAGCGGCGCGGGGCGCGTGCGTTGTGTGCGCGATGGGCAGGGCTTCTTCTTGACCGCGCCGCCAGACTCCGATGTCGGCCGCCGCTTTCCCCAAGGGGGCTTTTTCCTCGCACCGCTCCATGCGACCGTCGTGGAAGAAGTAGGAGGAGACGAGCTTCTTTTTTTGGATCGCCGCTCCCGCGATCAGCCGTTCTTCTGCCTCGTTACCGGGGCGTCCCGTTCGAGCGGTCTAATCTTCACCGGCCGTCTGGTGCCCGATACCGGAAGCGGTGAGTCTTGCAAGACTCGCTCGTGGGAGGAGCTAAGCAGCCGGATCCTCATCCAGCCACCGCAGGAAAGCGCGGCCGCGGCCCACGCCTTGCGCCTAGAGGAGATCATGCCCTGGTTCATCCACAACGCTCTTATCCATTACCTCGCTCCGCGCGGCCTGGAGCAGTACACGGGCGGAGGCTGGGGGACGCGGGACGTTTGTCAGGGACCGCTAGAAATGCTCTTGGCGCTCGGCCGCTTGGAGGAGGTGCGCGATCTTCTGCTTCGCGTCTTCGAGGCGCAAAACCCAGATGGCGACTGGCCGCAGTGGTTCATGTTTTTCGAACGGGAACGTGGCATCCGCGCGCCCGACTCCCATGGCGACATCGTCTTCTGGCCGCTCCTTGCGCTCGCCCGCTACCTCGCTGCCTCGCAAGACGAGTCGGTGCTTCACGAGCGCGTTCCCTTCTTTGAGGGAGAGGGGCATACCACCAATCCGCCCACCGTTTGGCAGCATGTGGAGCGGGCCCTCTCTTTGACCCGGGCGCGGGTGATTCCAGGCACGCGGCTTGCCGCCTACGGGAACGGCGATTGGAACGACTCCATGCAACCGGCGCAAGCCGCGATGCGCGAGCGCTTGTGCAGCTCTTGGACTGTGACCCTCCATTACCAGACGCTCACGTGGCTTGCGCGGGCGCTCGCCGCGCTCGAGCTCCAAGATCGCGCCGCGGCGCTTTTGTCCGAAGCGGCCCGGATTCGCGAGGAGTTCGAGAGGTTTCTCATCGTCGACGATACCGTAGCCGGGTTCGCCTATTTTCACGATGACGGACGGGTAGAATACCTGCTCCATCCGCGCGACCGGGAGACCGGCATTAGCTACAGTCTGTTGCCCATGGTGCACGGGGTTTTGAGCGAGCTTTTTACGCCCGAGCAAGCCGAGAAGCACCTTGCCCACATCGAAGTGCATCTTCTTGGTCCCGATGGCGCGCGCCTGTTCGACCGCCCCCCGCCCTACCGGGGCGGACCGCAGCGCTACTTTCAACGTGCCGAGAGCGCCGCCTTTTTCGGGCGCGAGATCGCTCTCATGTACACCCACGCCCACCTGCGCTACGCCGCGGCGCTTTGGCATTGCGGCTTGGCCGAGCGTTTTTTCCGCGCCTTGTGCCAGGCAAACCCGATCGGCCTGCGAGATCTCGTTCCCGCCGCCAGGCTGCGGCAATGTAACTGTTACCATACAAGCTCGGATGCCGCCTTTGCCGATCGCTACCAGGCGTTTGCCGAGTACGGGCGGCTAAAAGAGGGCAAGGTGCCGCTGGATGGGGGCTGGCGAGTGTATTCGAGCGGGCCCGGTATTGCGACGAGCCTGATCGTAGAGTGCCTGCTCGGCTTGCGCCGCGGCAGAGCCGCGCTCACGATCGATCCGGTGATCCCCAAGTCCCTCGATGGCCTGCGGGCGACGATCGAGTTGGCGGGTTTCCCCGTGGAAGTCTCGTACCACATAGAGGGAAAAGGTTTTGGGCCGAAGAGGTTGAGCCTAAACGGCGCCGATCTCCCGTTCGCGCGCCTGCCCAATCCCTACCGCGGCGGTGGGGCCCAAGTTGCGATGGAGGTCTTGCGAACGGGGCTTACCGGCGGCGCAAACCGTCTCGAAATCTGGATCGGCTGAGAGGCTAACTCTCAGAACCTGGCTTCGGCCTCGGCCGGCGATTTTCTCAGGCTGAAGCTTCGGGGTTCGAAGCCGCGGACTTCTTTACCGTCTATCGCGAGCTCTCCGATCGGCGAACTGAGCGGCCACGCGACGACGACGCCTCCGCGCGGCACGCGAAGTCCTGGCCCGAGGCGAAGATGCAAGGTGTCTTTCCGCTTCAAAACGATCGAATACGAGAGCTTTCCATAATAGGTGGGAAGATTCCTTACCCCGACCGCCGTGCCTTCTTGTAGCCACCGCTCCGGAATGCCGGCCGCAATGACCAACATTCGATCCCGCTCGCGCTCGTAAGCGAAGAAGCTTCGCGCGGCCAGAATGTACTCGGCGCCGATCCAACTGTGCGGGAGATCGCCTAGGAAGCTTGGGGCCGCCCGATCGCGCCACGATATCTCCGGCCACTGGTGCCACGCAGGGATGCGCCGCTCGCGAAGGAAAAAATCCAAAAGCTCCCCGGCCTCGCTCCGCCTGCCCATGCGAAGCAGCGCGCCGACGATGCGGATCTCGTAGGCGCTGTAGTTCGCAAGCCGCAACTTGCCCCCAACGCGCGCGCGAAAGCCCTCGAGGTAGCGTTCGAAGGTGGTGCGCATTTCGGTCTCGGGGAGAAGATCGAGCTCGTCGAGCAAAGCTATGGCAATCGCGGTCGCGCTCGGATCGAAATCCCCAAGCTCGACCGAACCGGGTACGAAGTCGACGCCATGGCGTGCGATCGTTGCCGCCAGAGAAGCTTCGAGATTGCGGCCAAGCTCCTCTTCTTCTCGCGCAAACCGCGCCCCCTCGCTCGGCTCGCCGACGAGAGCCGCCATTCGAGCCGCGTCGCGTAGCCCCCTAAGTGCCCAAAAATCGTCCCAGTACGCGTGGACCGGATGAGCCATGTATCCCTCGTGGCTCATGGACTCGGGCAAGAGTCCGTAGCAAGCGCGCTTTTCACCCGAGCGGTACTCAGGCGAAAGACGCCTCGCAAGCAACCTCTCGATGTAGCTTGCGGCTCTTCTCACGTTCGGCCAAAGCTCGCGCAAAAACGCGCCATCCTGGGTAAAGCGGTAGTACTCCATAACCGTGTAGATGAACTCCCCGTAGGCATCGAGCTCCGGCAACCACTCGGCGCCTTCCAGGTCGACGCAATCGGGGAGTTTACCGTCTTCGGCCTGATATTCTCTGTACCAGCGAAGAAACTCTCGAACCGGCCTCGGGCGGCCCATCCGCAAAAGGGCAGCGCTCATGATGGCCGCATCCCTGATCCACGAGCGCGCGTAGCGCCGCGGTCCGGGCTGAAGCGCGGGGCCGCGGCGGTTTATCAGAATGTGAGCCGCCGCCACCTTCACGGCGCGGGTCATCTCGCCTGCCTCGGGCGGCACGAAAAAGCGGATCCCTCCGAGCTTGGCTCTCCAACTGCGCGCCGAAGCTTCGAGCTCCTTCTGCCAGCGCAAGGTTCGAAGAGACGCCAAGGCGGTATCGCTCGCCGCGCCTGCCGTCTCGAAGGGAAGCGCGAGGCAGACGTTTTCCACCCCACGCGCCTGGAGCTTCAAGTCGAACCGCAAGGCGCCCGAGGCGAAACCGAATTCATCGGCGACGCTTTCGTTCGGAGGCAGCTCGCCTCGGAAGAGGTAACTGGGGGCCATCCCGTGGGCCAGGCTGGTTGCGCCAAAACTGAAGCGGGAGGCGAGCGGCACGACGGCTCTCTTTTGGTCCACCCAGACCACGCCGTCCCCGACCGAAAGCGCACCAATACCGCTCGTGCCCCCGAAACGCCGCCATCGCTGCCAGGTTGGGGTTACCTGAAAGGGGAGGATCGCGCAGCAAAGCGCAGCCGCCTGCTCATCGGGAAGGAGATTTTCGATCCGGTAGAGGATAAAAAGAACCGCCCCTTCTCGCGTTCTGCGGGCGAAAGCCGTCACTTCGAGCGAAAGACTCTTGGTCCGCCACCGGCAGTGAGGTATGGGCAGATAACCGTCGAGGAGCCCTTGGCCGAGCTCGGCATCCGCCCACGTAACCAGGCTGCCACCAGCGTAGAGAAAGGGCAGGATGGAAAACGAACCCCCATCCACCTCTACCATTCCTTCCTCGTTGATGAGCGCCTGTCCCTCGCCCCAGCCGGTAGCGGCTGGCGTCCAGTAGCTTTGCCTGCGATAAAGGTATCGCGGATAGAGGCCTGGCGGCTGATCGCGAGCCACGTTTTCGAAAAAAGCCTCGATCGAGCGCGAGAACTCGAAGGGTTTTATCCTCAGTGCCCGTATGCCCAGCGTCCGGGAGCCTTGCGTGGGAAAAAGATTCAACCGGATGTAGCGGCAAGTTACGTTCGGCAGATAGACGTAGCTCTTCTCGTCCGCACCCCGAGTCGTGGGAGCAGGCGGGCTCCAGGCGACGCCATCCATCGAATGGCGCACCTCGAGCCGCTCCGCTTCCAGCCCCTCCTCCCACTCGACGACGAGCCCGCCGCACTCGCGCGCTTGGAGAAAGTCCACGAGAAACCACCGTTCTTCGTCGCAAGCTTCGCTTCGCCAACCCCCTTCGGTGTCGCTCGACAGCGCGGCTTGCGGATCATGACCGGGCGCCGCGCTAGAAGCTCGGGCAGTGGGAAGAAGCCGGTAGGTTTCGTCTCGAAGGCAAAGGTCTGCGATCCAAAGCGTCCCGCTGCCGCCCTCCCCTGCCACGATCGCCAACTCGATCGCCGCCACCCCTTTCGGAGGACCTCCTCCGAGCGGTCCCCAGGCGAACTCCATCTCGCGACTTCGAATCCTCATCTGCCGCCATGCGCAAGCCAGATCGAGTGCCTCGAGGCGATAGCGCCAAACGTTTTCGTTCGCCTCGTCGGTGAGCTTGAACTCGAATCCGTTTCTGGGCCCCCGACCGCGAACCTTGAACAGAAACGAGTAATTGTCGGGAAGCTTTAGATCGAATCGCTTCCGGGCGACTACGAACCCTCTGCCGCCCCGAAAATCGAAGGCAAGGCCCAGCGCGTGCCCACCCGGCCCGTCGCCCCGCACTATCTCGAGCCGGGCCTCGCCCGAGACGAAGGCCTTCCAGCCGGACACGTCTTCGAAGGTATCCAGCACTTCCGCTTCCACGGCACTCGACGGGAATCTTTCTAGGACAATGATTCTTACCTCGGGCGCAAGCCCGTGCCTACCGCGGCCTAGCTCGCTGCGGGAGGTTTTCGCCGGCCAGCCAAAGCTCCCGCCGCCTCCTCGTACCTCCAGGTGCCTCCGCGCTCCAGTACCAGGATTCCATCGTAATGGTCGAGGTCGTGGTTTCTCGCTTCGCCTTCGAAGGTCAAGTAGCTTATCGAGCGCTCGCTCAGCACTCGCAACACCATGCTTACCTGATCGTCGTTGAGCGCGCTGCTAGGCCGATCGAGCAGGGCAAAGTGCGGGGCGGCAAGGAGGATGCGGGCGATCACGAGGAGCTGCTGCTGGTCCAAGGGTAGAATGTTCTCCCAGTGGTGGCGGGTATCGACGCCACCGAAGCCGGCTAGAAGCGAGCTGATTCCCAGCGCTTCCAAGGCTTCCACGATTTCCCGATCGCTGGCTTGGATTCTTCGAAGATTGTCTTGCCACGGCCCGTTTTCCTCGGGCCAGGGGCGCAACAGTAACTCGCGCAACGTGCCGGGTGGCAGATAGGGGAGCTCGGTGGCGAGCAAAATCTGTTCGAGGGGCGGGCGCGTTATGCGTCCCGCGGCCAAGCTCCATAAACCGACGGTGGCGTGAAAGAGGGCGCTTCTTGCGGTCTCGTCCGGCCCGCAGACGAGGACCCGCCTGCCATGGGGAATCTCGAGCGTAAGATTCTTGATCAAGACCCGGCCGCTTCGCGGGGAGTGCAGGGTCACGCCCGAGTACGCCACTCGCCCGGGGTCCCTGGAGAAAGCCGGAGGGAGGCGAGTTTCCCGCGTCGTCTTGCTCGCTTCCTGCAAGGCGGCCAGCCTTGCCAGCACTGCAGCGTACGACGAAACCGACTGAAACTGAGTGACGATGATCGAGAAGGCGCCCACGAGATGGGCGAACGCGATCGCCGACTGGGTGATGATACCGAACTCGACCCTTCCCTCTATGAAAAGCGGGGCCACGATGAGCGCCGGAATGATCTGGATGAGCCAGTTGTAGCCGGTGGTAAAGAAATTCACGTTGCGCTCGATGGCGATTATCCGGCGCAAATTGGAAACCAGGTCTTCGAGATTTCTCAGGCTAAGTTGGATGAGCCCGCCTTCGCGGCGCGAAAGGGCCACGGATTCCGCGTTGCCCCGCAAATATATGAGCGAGGAGCGGAAGTTGGCCTCCTTGTCGAGCTGGTGATAGTTCAAGCGCACGAGCGGGCGGCCCAGCAGAAACGTGAGGAAAGTGCCAGCCGCGGCATACACTACCGATACAACGAAAAGCTTCGGGCTTATCGACCACATGACCCCCGAGAAGGCGACGACGGTGAGCGTACAGTTCAGCAGGATGAGGACGAACGAGAGGGTCGTCGTGGTAAAAGTGCGAATGTCGTCCGCGATCCTCTGGTCGGGGTTGGCGAGGTTCTTCCCGAGCTTGAGCCAGTAGTAGACCTGGTCGGTTGCGTAATCTACCGTCCAGCGCCTGGTCGTCCATTCCCTCCAAAGGAGGGCCAGACTCTGTTCCGTATACCGGTAGATGACGGCAACTACGGTGATGAGCGCGTAGAAGCCGAGGTACACGAAGGCGAGGCGGATGAACTCGGCGCGGTTGCGGTCCTCGATCGCCGTCATGAAGTCGCGGTTTACGTAGCTGTTTACGACGTTTAAGGCGTTTATGCAGCCGAGAAAGAAAACGAGCGCCACGAACATCCATTTGGCTTTTCTTCCGGCATCGGCAGAGCCCACGAACTCCCTGACGCTGGAGACGAGACTTCGCCACAGGCGCCGATCGATGGAAACTCGCTCTTCCTTTCTCATTTCGATTCGTGCGCACCTCTTTCCGAGGCTTTAAACCGCCACTCTAATTATATGCCCGCTGTGTCGAGCGTCATAGCGGCAAGTTGGGGCCGTGCGACGGTAAATCGTGAACGCCATTGAGCGCTGCGGGCGGCGCCTGATGGTTCGCGGCAGGACCGGCTTCGGCCACTCGAGCCGGCAAGGATGCGCCCGTAATATCCAGGATCCAGCCTGGCCCCGCCGAAAGCCCAATACACCCGGGTGGAGATGGAGCGGCACGGAAGTCCCCGGTTGCTGTGAGGTTGCAGAAGGCCTGGCCCTCGATTATTCCGCCCGAGCGCGCATTAAAACGGCCGTTCAAAGTCAAATCGCCTGCGGTAGTGGTTACTCTGACCTCGCTCCCCGGATCGCCCTCCGCCACAAACCTCGCACGAGGGCCGACCCGTACCGTTCCTCCCACGATGAACGCAAAGCCGCCCGCCTGGCGGCCGCTTATGTCGAGGTCTCCATCGTAGGTGATGTCACTGGCGGCGACTACCTCCACGGTTCCGCCAAACTCACGCCCACTTGCCTCGAGCTCGCTACTATCTGCTATTTGGATACTGGGCGCTGCAACAGCTATGTATCCCCCGAGGAGTCCGCCCTCTGCTTCTATTGTATGGCTTGTGAGAGCGAGAGAACTGCCGGCAATAACGCTCACGGTGCCGCCTGCGCCCTCTTGGCCTTTCACGCTGAGCTTTCCATGAGGAAATACGACCGATTCTCCCGAAACCGCTATCGAACCGCCCTCCCCGAATCCGCTGACCCGTACCCCACGCTCGATGACCACGGCTGCCCCGGCGGTCACTGTCACCGTTCCACCCACACCTCCCCTGCCATCGGCACGGATGTTACGGACGGACACGTTGCCGTCCGGGGCGGAAATCGTTACAACCCCGCCATCGGAGGCGCCCGTTGCGCTCACGGCCTCCTTGATTGACACGTCACCAGGGGAAAGCGGATCTGTACCGGCAGAGATTGCTATGACCCCGCCCTGCCCATCTCTTCCACGAGCGTCGAGCCCAGCGGCCACGCTCACGCCGCCTGACAGACTCGAAAGCTCGATCGAGCCTCCGCTTGCGCCGCTGGCGTCGATCCCGCGACCGCCGACGTCCACCCCAGCACCGCCCCGCAGCGCCACTTCTCCACCGGCTGTCATCCCCCTGCCTTTCGCGCTGATTCGGCCTAGCGGAGAAACAACGCGCACCGCGCCCTCGGCTTCAACCGTGATCGTGCCGGGGCTCAGCGCTTCGTTGCCCGACTTCGCGACAAGACGGGCTCCTATATCCACATCGCCAGTGGCTCTCAACGCAATACTGCCTCCAGCGCGCAATCCAGATGCTGTTATCCCCCTGCGGACCATGATCCCTCCCCCCGCTGCGCTAAGAGACACGTTTCCCCCGAAGCCACCGCGCCCTAAATGCGCCGCATCTATTGCCCCCCCTCACCTCGATTGCCCCCGCGGTAAGCGAAAGCACGCAACCCGAACCGACCCCCATCCGCCCGCCAATTACCGGCATCCTCGCTCCGAAGTCGGCAACGCAGGGACAGGCCACCCTCACGGGGCCGGTCACACATGGATCGCCCGTGCACAAATTGTCCGGGTTGTCATATTGTCATAGGAGACCTGCGCACGCGCGGCAAACGGAAAGACGAAGGCGAGCGCCAATGCGGCCCAGGCAGCTCCCACCCTCCCGCGCCGGCCGCCATCCCGATAGGAGCGCTCGGTCGGTGGCACTGCGCTGCCTCGCCCCTGCTGCATGGAGCACCCTTCTCGTACGCGGTTTTCCATACCCGCCACCTTCGGGCGGGTCCTTCGCGGGCGCCAACCTGTGAACCGATGCCGGTCGCGCGATGGTCCACAAGGGCCGGGAGTGCAGAGCCGGGCGACCCTCGAGCCTCTGGGGGCAATCGCCTTTTGGGATGCGTGTTGGCTAACGGCGGTGCCCACTGGCCGTGGCCGGAAGCGGCGCCGCTCCGAAAGACTCCGGACCGTCATGGTATCCGGCTCTTTTCCACTTGTGGAATAGGCGACAGCCGCTTCGGCCGGACGAGTAATTTGGTCCATAGCTCCCTCCTTTCGTTGTTGTACGGATTACCCTACCACGCCGCCGGTGGCGGCGCCCAGACGCGGATCTCTGAAGCGATTTTCAGAACCGGAAGCAAGGTGCGGGTCAAAGGTGGGGGTCAGATCTTGCCGTGAAGCGGGGTCAGATCTTGCGCTAGCGCTTGCAGTAACCCCTTTGCCCGTTGGCGGCCTGTGAAGCGGCCGGCACGAGAGATCGTGCGCGAGTCGGCCGTCTGTTATCATCTCGTGCAAATTCGGGGCAATGCCAATGAACATTCTTCGAGCGGTGTTTGCGAAGCAAAGACCGGGACCAGCACCCAAGCCAGCGCGCCGCCATTGGCGCCTGTGCCTGGCGCCTTCCTGCCGGTGCGAACTCAAAGTGCCCATGAGGCGCGAACTCTCATGATCCGCATCACCGAAGTCGGGCCGCGCGATGGCTTGCAGAACGAGTCCGCACGCGTTCCAACCGTGCTCAAGATCGCATTCGTGGATGCGCTAAGCGAGACCGGCGTCGACGAGATCGAGGTGAGCTCGTTTGTCTCCTCCAAGAAGATCCCGCAGCTCGCGGATGCTGCGCAGGTCTTCGCCGGGATCCGCCGAGCCGAGGGCGTTACTTATTCCGCTTTAGTCCCGAACGAGCGGGGACTCGAGCGCGCAACCGGAGCGGGAGCCGACAAGATCGCAATTTTCACTGCCGCCTCCGAATCCTTCGCCATGAAGAACATAGACGCGACGATCGCAGAGTCGATCGCCTGCTTCGAGGCGGTCCTGCGGCGTGCTCAGGTGCCGGTTCGCGGATACGTTTCCACCGCCTTTTGGTGCCCGTACGAGGGCCCTATTTCGCCGCGCGCGGTGGTCGAGGTCGCAAAAAGGCTGCAAGATCTAGGAGTAAGTGAAATCGACCTGGGAGACACCATCGGGCGGGCGACGCGGCCGCAGGTGGCGGCGCTTTTGGAAGCCGTGGCGCGCGTGATTTCGCTCGACCGAGTGGTTCTCCATTTCCACGACACTTACGGAATGGCCGTTGCCAACGCCGTTTTCGCCTGGCGCGAGTTCGGGATCGAGTCGTTCGATGCCTGCGCCGGAGGACTAGGGGGATGCCCGTATGCCCCGGGCGCTTCGGGAAACGTCGCGACCGAAGACCTGGTCTCCGGGCTGGCCCGTGCGGGCGCCAATACGCGCGTCGATCGGGAAAAAACGCTGCAGGCCGCCCGCATGCTCGAGCCGATTTTGGGGCGGCGGGTCAAATCCAAGCTGCCGGTTGCTGGAGACTAGAATCGAGGCGGCCTGCCCGCTGCCGCCCCCCTGATGGCCTGCGCGCCCAAGGGCTGGAAGCACCCCTTCCCCCAAAACTATTGCCCGCCTCGCCGATTCACGCGCTCGCCGAAGCAGCGCAACGCGGGCTTCCCCATCGAATGTCGGCGGCTTCGGCTTGACATGGTATTGGCGCCCCTGTTAGGCAGGCAGCAATGTCGTCGGGCGAAACTTTTACCACTCTCCACGGCGGAAAACCTTAGGGGCATCCTATGTGCGGGATTTCGGGGATCGCCTTCAGCGATCCTGACCGGGTGGCGGAACAGTCCGCGCTCTGCCGAATGACGGCAATCCAGCGCCATCGCGGGCCGGACGGCGAAGGGTTTTACGTCGCAGCGGGCATCGGGCTCGGTGTGTGCCGGCTTAGCATCGTGGATCCGCTGACGGGAGACCAGCCGATCACCAACGAAGGCGAGACGGTTGCGCTTATCTGCAACGGCGAGATTTACAACTACCCAGAGTTGCGAGAGCGGCTGGCGAGGGCCGGCCATCGGTTTCGCACAGGCTCGGACGCCGAGGTGGTCGTGCACCTCTACGAGGAGCGCGGCAAAGAATGCCTCGGCGAATTACGAGGCATGTTCGCGCTGGCGCTCTGGGACACACGAAACCGAGAGCTTCTGCTTGCCAGGGACCGACTGGGGATCAAACCGCTGCACTACGCGCTTACCGCCTCGGGTTTAGTCTTCAGCTCGGAAATCAAAGGGATCCTGGCCTCCGGCCTCGTGCCGGCCAAGATCGATCGCGCCATCCTCTTTCGGCTGTTCGCCTCTGGCTACCTTCCCCCCTCGCGCACCTTGGTCGCAGGCGTCAGACAACTGCCCGCCGGCCACTGGCTCAAGTTTCGCAGCGGCCGCGTTTTCGCACGCCCTTACTGGGACGTTTCCTTTCCCGCAGCCGATCGATACGACCGCCGCATGACGGGCGCCGACTGGGCCGAGGCACTTCGGGCGAAGCTTACCGAAAGCGTCAAGCTGCATCTGCGAAGCGATGTGCCGGTTGGAAGCTGGCTTAGCGGCGGCATCGACTCTAGCGCCGTCACGGCGCTTATGGCGCGTGAATCCCAGGATCACGTCCACACGTTCACGCTGGGCTTCGAGGAACGGTCGGTGGACGAATCGAGAACCCGGGCCATGCTGGACCAATTCCCCGGCTTTTCGCTCGCCGCCCACCGTGCTGCTTGCGGCCGCGGCCATTTGGCGCTTCTGCCACGAGCCGTCTGGCACCGCGAGCAGCCCTTCGGGCTGGGAGTCGAGATCAGCAGGATGGTGCTGGCAGAGCTTACCGCGCGCGACCTAAAAGTAGTCCTTACTGGCGAGGGGGCGGATGAAGTCCTGGGAGGTTATTCCTGGTACCGCGCGGACAAGCTCCTTCGCTATCTCCGGCGGTTGCCTCGGGGATTCCGAAAAGCGGCGGCCGACTTGGTAGAACTCCTCGCCCCGGAAACGGGCTGGCACCGGCTCGTCGCGGCGCCCCCCGAGATTACGGGCGAGCGGTTTTCGGCCCTGACTGGGGCGGCGGTGTGGCCGGATGGATGCAATACCTGCCTATCCGAGGACATGAGGCAGGAAGCGGCCGAAGCGATGGAAGAAGATGAAGAGGAGTTCAGCGTGCCGACCGCCTTCGACCAGTGGCATCCATTCGCCCAGCTTCAGTATTTCGACCTCAAGGTCAGGCTTGCTGCCCTGGTCTGCCATCACTTGGATCGGATGAGCATGGCGCGTTCGGTGGAGGCGCGCGTACCTTACTTGGACCATGTGTTGGTCGAGTTTTGCGCAACCATCCCGCCTTGGGTGAAGCTCAGGCGCTTTCGCGAAAAAGACGTTCTTCGGCGCGCCATGCGCGGTGTGCTGCCGAGCGAGATCTTGCGCCGCAAGAAGTTTCCGCTCTCGGCTCCGGTGGGCGATTGGATGGGCGGAAAACTACCCGAGTTCGCCTGCGAGCTTCTCTCCCCGGATATGCTTCGCGCCAAGGGTTACTTCGACCCTGCCAAGGTCGCCAGACTGCGCGCCGCAGGCGGCAGGAGCTGGCCCGGCCGCAGCCGGCAGTTGCTGCTCGTTCTCACGACGCAGCTTTGGGATGAGCTTTTTCTAAAGCGCCTCGAGCCGCCGTCTGCCCGGGTAGAGGCACCAAGCGACAACCGCCCATGCGCTACCGGCTAACCGACATCCCCGCCCTACTGCTAACGCCGCTCGGCAGGTGGCAATTTTACCAGGGAGTCCAACATCACCTCTGGCCGGTCTTATCGCGCCTTGCCCTTCTCCATCGCCGAACCTTGGCCCGGCGCCCTCGCGTGATCGCGGTAATCGGCTCATTTGGAAAATCCACCACCACGCGCGCCGTCTCTGCCGCACTGGGCGTACCTATCGACCCCCGCTTCGCCGCTAACTGCTGGAGCCGCCTTGCGCTTGCCATCTTGCGGATCAGGCCGAGCCAAGAGCACGCGGTCCTCGAGGTGGCCATCGGGGACAGGGGCGAGATGGCGCGTTACGCCCGGTTGATTCGCCCCGACGTTGTCGTCGTGACCTCTATCGGTAGCGAGCACAACCGCACCTTGGGAAGGGTAGAGATAACCCGCGCAGAGAAGGCCGAAATGCTGAAAGCCCTGCGCCCGAGCGGCACGGCGGTGCTGAACGGCGACGACCCGAACGTCATATGGATGGGCTCGCAAACGGAGGCGAAGATCGTGACCTTCGGCTTGGGAGAGTCGAACGACTTCTCGGCAACCGATGTGAGGTTCTATTGGCCCCGCGGCACCCGCTTCGTTCTACGGGCCGATGGGCAAAGGCACGAGGTCTTTGTTCGATTGATCGGCGCGCACATGGTCGACGCAAATCTAGCGGCGGTGGCGGTGGCACACGTGGAGGGATACGCGCTTTGCGACGTTTTGCCGCGCCTTGCCGAGCTGGCTCCTACGACAGGGAGGATGCAGCCCTTTGGGCTACCGAACGGTGCGTGGATTTTGCGGGACGACGCAAAGTCGGCTGTGGAAACCGTTCATGCGGCTTTGGACGTGCTCGGTAAGGTTCCAGCCAGGAGAAAGTTCGTCGCGCTCGGATCGCTGGCGGAGGTCGAGGGAAGGGATCGGCCGGTTTATCGCGACGTGGGGCGCCGCGTCGCCGAGATCGCCTCCAAAGCGGTGTTCATAGGAACGAACTATCGCCTCTACAAAGCAGGTGCGCGCCTCGCAGGCCTCGACGGCGAGCGGGTATTGGATGCCGGAAGAAGCCCCCGAAGGGCCGCTGAGCTTCTCCGCCCACACCTCGAGCCGGGGGATGTCGTGTTGGTCAAGGGTCGCCTGGTTCAGCACCTTGAGCGCGTCGCCCTGCATCTTCTGGGCCGGAACGTGCGCTGCGACATCGACTACTGCCAGGCGCGGTGCCGTTGCGAGGATTGCCCAATGCTCGAACGAGGCTGGGAAGGCAGGCGCCCGGTCGTCTGAATGCCGCCCCGGCAGTCAGGGGCGGCGGATCGAGAGGCGCGGCTTACGTTGCGATACATCTTCGAGGTTTTCCGGTGTAAATGCCGAGAATATCGACTCCACCTCGCGGGTCAAAAAGCTAGGCCTTTGCCGCCGTGCCCCTGTCGCCATACGCCCAGCAGCAAGTCCTGCTTCGCGGGCCCGTGCGCTCTGGAGGTGGCATCGCGCGGCCAAACGCTCGAACCGTGGCGTAGAAACTCTCGGGTAGTTGACTCACGGCCGGGCGGAATGGTTGGACCGGGGGCCACCGGCCTGGCGCCGCGACACGACAACTTCGCATACAGTGCATGGCCCGCCGCGGGCGAGCGCTCATAAGCCAGCACGTCAAAGTGGGGCAAACGCAACTCAGTGCCAGTCTATAACACTGCGTTATGATTTAAAGAATCAGTTGATCATATCTAGAGGGTTGCAACAATTCTTAGAATCTGATTATAGATCGTGCTGGAGGGTGGTCGGGACAACGGGTAGCCAGGCCACCCGCGGCGACGAATCGGGGCAGTAAGGTGACATTCCACCAGGGGAGCGGGCACGCAGCCCGGAGCGAAATCGGGCGGGCCAGGTGGGGACGGAGGCTGTTGGCGGTCCTCGCCGCGACGCAAGTGAGCGGCATCATCTTCTCGCCGCCATGCACGGCTCAGCTAACGCCGGGCGAGATCGTCGGGAAGGGTGACGTTGGAAGGTTGGAAGGGCTCGTGTGTGAAGGCATCCGATGGGCTGTCGGCCACGGGATGAACCTCAAGATCGTCCCTTACGGGAAGATAGAGCTGCCGCCGGCCTACGTCGAGGCCACAGAGAAGTACTCCAGTCAAGTGAGCCTCGGGCCGAAGAAGGAACTGCTTGGGTACGTCGCCGGCCGACCCTTTGCTATTGTCGACCGGGCTGATCCGGATGCAGCGACCAAGATAATGTACAACTTCGAGCGCGGGCACTACTTCACCGATGACCTCGGCATGCACCTGGCCGACGCCGAGACCGGCCGGATAGTGCTCGAAGGCCCGACCCAGCGCTACGAGATCGAGCGGCACTTCACTTTGGATTGGTTGCGGATCATCCAGTACGTGGGACGGACGGAAAACGAGCCGATCCCCGCCATCGCAGACAACCCAGATGGAACCTTCCGCAAGAGCGGCCAGTATCCTTTGCTAGATCCCTTCGACTTGAAAGGGGTCGGCATGCTCTCGTACCGCTATCTCAACCCTGACCGACAGGACGACACGTGGTTATACATGCCCCAGGTCAGGCGGGTCCGCCGCCTCTCCAGCGCCCAGCGCAGCGACGCCCTTTTCGGCCAGGATATCGACGTCGATAGCTACGGCGGTTACGCGGGGCAAATCCCCTGGTTTGACTGGAAGCTGATCGGCACAGAGCCGATGCTCGGCTCGCTTCACGGCGAGAACTTGCCGCCCAAGCCGTGCACCGACGACGGTGGAGTGACGTTTTGCGAGAACTGGGAGATGCGCCCCGAGGTTTACATACTCGAGGGGACCCCTCGCTTGGCCGCCTACGCTTACTCGAAACGCGTGATATACGTGGACAAGGAAACCTACTTTATCCTCTACTCCGACGTTTATGACCGCGGCGGGGAACTCTGGAAGGTGATCATAAACAACATTCGGACCTCGAAACAGCCCAATCCCAAGGTGTCGTTTTCCTACCCGATCGAGCGCATGTTCGTTTACGGCTTTAGCGCGATTGACATCCAGTTGCTGCACGCGACCCGGGCGGCGATCCCCGGCATGGCCTTTCCGGACGAGCCCGGTTGGTTGGTAAACCAGGGAGCGAAAACAGGCGTGGGGGAGAGGTGGTTCACGGTAGCCGCTCTGATCGCGGCGGGCAGGTAAGCGATAATGGCAGGGGCCAAGGCCAAGACGCGCAAGGAGCGAGAAAGCGAGTTTCGCCGCAACCTGATCCTCGACGGAGCGGAACGGGCGTTCACCGACCTAGGGTTCTACGCTGCTTCGGTCGAGGAGATCGCCACCCGCGCTGAAGTGGCTCCCGCGACTCTTTACAACCTTTTTGGTGGTAAGGAGGAACTCTTTGCCGCCGTGGTGGAGAGGCGCATGGGGGAGTTTTTGGCGTCGGTGCGCGGCGCCACAGGGAGCGGCAGCTCAACCGACGAGCTCGCCGAGGTGGTAAAGGCAGCTTTCTCCTACTTCGACCGACACGAAGCAAGCTTTCGGGTTTATCTGGCAACGACTCACGGTGTTCCTTGGAATATAAGGGTGCGCCTCGGCGAACGCGCGCACTCCCTGTATCAGGAGTTCATTTCCCACGTGGAATCGATCTGCCGCAGAGGCGGCAGCGGCAAGGGAAAGGCCGGGCGAATGGTAGCAGTGGCGTTCGTCGGAGCCCTCGATGCTGCGATCGCCGACTGGATAACGCGCCCTTCTCGCGCGCCTGGCGAAGAAGCTTGGGGAGAAGCGTGGACAGTAATCCGGCGACTTTTGGCGTCGAGTAGATGACGGCGACCCTGGAGAGGGCCGCAAGTGGTACCAGCGGGCTCTGTGCCCCGGGAAAGCGATTCTCGCGAACCCATGTCTAGGAAACGTCGGATCCTCTTTATTTCTATCGGCATCCTGGCGCTCGGCGCAGGCTCTGTCTGGGGGTGGCGCCGGTGGGCGTTCTGGCGCTCACACGTTGTCACCGACAATGCCTACGTCGGAGCGAACGTGGCCCTGGTGACACCGCGCGTGGCCGGGACGGTTGTCTGGGTCAGCGTCGAGGACAACTGGAGGGTCGAGCCGGACCAGGTAATTGTCCGGCTCGACCCGGCGGAGTTCGACGTCAAGCTCCGCGAAGCCGAAGCCGCGGTCGCACTGGCCCACGAGCGGATTGGGCAAGCCCGGGCGGCGGTAAGAGCGGCGCGCGCGAACATCCAACTGGCGCTGGCGGAACTGAGCCAAGCCGAAACGGATTACGAGCGCGCCGCGGCGCTGGTCAAAAGCGGCGCTGCACCGCTGGACGAACTCGACCGGGCAACCACGGCGCTCAAGGCCGCCAGGGCCCGTGTGGCTGCGGCCAGGCGGGCGGAGGAAAGGGCCAGGGCGGCTCTCGGCATACCCTTGGACGCACCGGACGCGGAATCTTCGGCGGTCCGCAGGGCCCAGGCGCTTCGCGATGCTGCGGCTTTGGCACGCTCATACACCGATATCCACGCCCCGATCGAAGGCTGGGTAGCCAAGCGCTCCGTGCAGGTCGGAGAGCGGGTCCAACCCGGCCAGCCCCTGATGGCGATCGTCCCCCTCGAGCAGGCCTACGTCGACGCCAACTTCAAGGAGACCAAGCTCGCAGGCGTGCGGGTCGGGCAGCCGGCACAGGTGACGCTAGATCTCTATCCTGATACTGTCTACCATGGAGTGGTGGACAGCCTCGCGCCCGGCACCGGATCGGCTTTCGCCATCTTTCCCCCCGAAAACGCCACCGGCAACTGGGTGAAGGTAGTCCAGCGAGTGCCGGTCCGCATAACCTTCACGCGGCCGCTGCCAGCGGAGCGCCCACTGCGCGTCGGCCTGTCCGCGGTGGTTTCCATCGACACGAGCGACCAAGACGGAGCCCTGCTGACTTCGCTTTCCCAGTCGCGCCCGCATGAAACGCAAGCGCGCTGAAGAGTTCGGACCGCCCGGCGCGCCTCCACGAGTCGCCAACAAGTGGCTGGTGGCGGCCGCAGTCATGCTCGGCACGATGATGGAAATCCTCGACATCACCATCGCGAACGTGTCCCTTCCGCACATGCGTGGCACTTTCTCGGCGACCACCGACGAGATCACCTGGGTGCTCACCTCCTACCTGGTCGCGAGCAGCGTCGTCATCCCAATGAGCGGATGGCTCTCGGCCATCTTCGGCCGCAAGCGCTACTTCATCATGAGTATTCTCCTGTTCACGGCGGGCTCCGTGCTCTGTGGTGCGGCTCCGACCCTGGCCATCATGGTTGCCGCCAGGGTCATCCAAGGAGCCGGCGGTGCCGCGATGATCCCTACTTCGCAGGCGATTCTGATGGAGACGTTTCCCAAGGAACAGCATGGCCTGGCCATGGCCATGTGGGGACTCGGTGTCACCCTAGCACCCGCAGTCGGCCCCACTTTGGGGGGATGGATAACCGACAACTATAGCTGGCGCTGGATATTCTACATCAATTTCCCACCCGGGCTGTTGGCGGCTCTTCTGGTCGCGCTCTTCGTACCCGAGCCCTCGTACGTCAAGCGCAAGCTCGCCGGCGTGGATTATCTCGGTGTAGTGTTGCTTACCATGGCGATTGGCTGCGGGCAGGTAGTGCTCGACCGGGGAGAAAGGGCCGACTGGTTTGCCGCCCGCTGGGTAGTGGGCTTCAGCGCAGTATCGATCATGAGCATGGCGGCCCTCGCGCTCTGGGAGCTGCGAGCGCGAGACCCGGTGCTCGATCTCCGCCTTCTGCGGTCGCCGACTTTCGCCCTCGGCAGCAGCTTCATGGGGATTTTCAGCGGGGTGATGTACGGGTCGCTCATCCTGCTGCCGATCTTTCTCCAGGAGTTTCTCGGCTACACCGCCTGGTTGGCCGGCCTGGTCACGGTGCCCCGAGCCCTGGCCGTCATGGTAGCTATGATCATAACCGGCCCGCTTCTCTCTAGGACCGACCCGAAGCTCAGCATAGTAGCCGGATTTGTCTGCATGGCGGTCTCGATGTGGCAAATCGGGCACTACAACGTCGAGGTCGATTTCTGGCACGTGGTAACCTCCACCCTGCTCCAGGGATTCGGCATGGGAATGGCCTTCGTCGCCCTCAGCACCTGGGCGCTGACCGGAGTTGGCAAGGAGCGCATGGGTTACGGATCGGCCCTGTTCAATGTCATTCGCAATACCGGTGCCAGCGCCGGCATTGCAATCGTGAGCACGTTACTGGTCCGCTGGGCGCAGTGGTACCAGGGGACCCTGGTCACTCACGTCAATCGCTTCTCCAAGCCGGCTAAGATCTTGTTGGAGCGCCTCGATCCATCTTTGTTGGAGGGGGGAGCAGACATCGCGCAGGCCGCACCGCTGGCCCTGGAGCGCCTCTACTGGCTGCTCCAGCAGCAAGCCGCTATGCTCGCCTTCAACCAAATCCACCGCGACCTCATGGTGGTCATGGCGCTACTGGCGGTGACAGCCCTGGGTGTTACGACGTTCGTCCTGCTGCGAAGACGCTGCCAGTGCTCCCTCGGAAACCGATAATCGGAACACCGACGTCGGTGTTTCGATGCGCCATCCGCTCCCAATCCCGGCACAGCGCAAAGCGATGGGGTCTACCATCGAATTTTGATGGGAGGGGATGAGGGTTGAGTGGTTGCGGGAGCGATGCAGGTGGTAGGCGGAAGGGGAACCCAGGCAGGGGGTGAATGTAGTTGGTGGTAGGGGGATCGGTGGTAGCGGGGGCAGGGATGAAGTGTAGTGATGGGACGGCGGGGGTGTGGCTGTTGGGGTCCGCGGCCGGGCAACCGGATCCGCTCGGGTCTGAAATGCCGCCCCCGCCGTTGTGTTGTAGCGCCACGGCCTCTAGCGGGATGATGCCGCTCGATTGGGAGTGTGGCTGTGCACGTAGACGTGAGGGGTGGCGTGAGAAGGGGCATGGGATTGGAGAAGGGAGGGAGCAGTGATGGATGGGGTGGAAGTACGGGTAGCTACTGACGTGGGGTGTCGGCGGCATCGGGTGGCGATTGGGGATGCGAAGGGGGGCAGTGTTGGAGGAGCGCACACGGGTGATGGTATGGGGGAGTGTTTCAGGCGGGTGGAGCGGCAGGCGGCGAGGCAGGGGGCGAGTAAAGTGGTGGTGGCGATGGAGGGGGTGAACGGTTGGGCGCGGCCGCTTGATCGGTACATTCAGCGGCGGGGCTGGCAGCTACTGAACGTGAACAACCTTAAGCTTGCTCGTCTCAAGGAGATCTTTCCTGGGCCGGCGAAGACTGACGCGATTGATGCGCGCAAGATGCTGCAGTTGTTGGCGTTGCGTGGGAAGGCGTTGGTGGGGAAGGTGGTGGTGGAGGAGGTTGCGGTGCGGCCGGTGATGAACGATCATCTGCGGCGTTTGACGCGGGGGCGGCGGCAGTTAGTGGAGGAGAAGGGGCGGGTGGTGAGACGGCTGCAGGCGGATTTGCAGGCGGTGTGGCCGGGCCTTATGGAGATCACGGGGCAGATTGACAATCGCTGGCTTTTGCATTTCCTGACGGCGCGGCGGGACTTGCGGCAGCTCGTTCGGCTGCGGGAGGGGCAGGTGCGTCGGATTCGCGGTGTTGGGCGGCGGCACGCGGCGGCCATTGCGCAGTGGCAGGCTACGGCGGCGTTTGGGCCAGAGGTGGAGCAGGTGCAGCGATGATTTACGCCGATGCGCGACGTGTGTTGGTGCTGCTTGATGAGATCAAGGAGCTTGAGGTGCAAATTGGCGTGGTAGCGAGTGAGCCTGTGCTGGCGCAGCGTATCGATAGCGTACCTGGCTTCGGCCTGGTGTGCAGTGCAGAGCTGGCAGGGGAACTCGGC
>JBBIJE010000023.1:0-26826 GCA_037446155.1 Myxococcales bacterium
GGATTGCCGCAGCCTTTCTGGCTGAGGCTTCCCTTCATCTGCTCGACCGACTCGTACTCGTGGTCTTCCATCCAGCGGCGCATGTCGGCTTCCAGCGTGCTTAGGTGGTCGATGCCGCGCATGAGAAGGATCGAGCAGAGCATGGTGACGTCGGCCCCCGCCATGACCATCTTGAGCACGTCCTCTGCGAAGTGGATGCCGGTTGTGGCGGCAAGGCTAGTCTTCACGCGACCGTAAAGAAGCGCTATCCACCGAAGGGGGAGGCGCTGCTCGTGGGGCTGGCTCAGCACCACGCGGGGGGCGACGTCGAGGGTTTCGATGTCGAGATCGGGCTGGTAGAAGCGGTTGAAGAGGACAAGACCCGCCGCTCCGCCCGCCGCAAGCCTCGATGCCATGTTGGCTAGGTTGCTGAAATACGGGGGTAGCTTCACCGCAACCGGGATCGTTACGGTTTTCTTTACAGCTTCCAGGATGTCGAGGTAGCTCTGCTCCACATCCTTCGCGGGGAGGGCGGGATCTACCGGTATCCGGTAGATATTGAGCTCGAGCGCATCGGCTCCCGCCTGCTCCATCTCGCGGGCGTACGCGGTCCAGGAGCCGAGAGTGGATCCATTTAGACTTGCTATCACTGGGATCCCGACGGCCTCCTTGGCCCTGCGGATGTGTTCGAGGTAGCCCTCGGGGCCTACGTGAAACTCGGCCGGCTCGGGGAGGTAGCTCAAAGACTCGGGGAAGCTCTCGCTGCCGTGGCTCAAGCTCGCGTCGAGGTCCTCGCTTTCCGCCGCAAGCTGCTCGGCGAAAAGAGAGTGCAAGACAACTGCCGCCGCTCCCGCATCCTCCATCTTTCGGATGTTATCCAAGCTCTCCGACAAGGGCGACGCGGAGGGAACGAGGGGGCTTTTGAGCTTCATTCCGAGATAGGTGGTCGAAAGATCCACGGTGTGGCGTTCTCCTTCCTCGGGACGGGCCGCACCCGCCCTTCCCGGCAAGCGCGCCTGGCGCTCATTACGCCGCCATGATTATAGATTTTCGCGGCAATTGCCAACCGGACTGGGATTCGACCGAGCTTTGAAGCGGCTTTATGAATCTCAAGATTGAGATCGGCGGCGAAGGACGGGAGTTGGGGTGCGGGCCGAGCGGAGTCTCCGCGGTGTGGTCGGTGCCGGCTCGGGGGAGACATGCCGCCTTCCGATCGGAAGGAGCGAAGGTCTGCAGCGGTTCGGTGAAGGCGCCGCTTCCGGCATCGAGCGAAGCCTGCGATGCGACCCGCCCAAAGAAGCCTTTTCCCTCGGCCGCGAAGCTGTTGGGAGGGCGCTTCGTAACAAAGTGAAGGGCCTTTGGGTCCGCGGTAAGGGCGGCCGGTGAAACTTGCGCGCGCGGCTTGGGTTTTTAAGGATAAAAAGACTGAAAGGAGCCGCGATGAGAGCTATTCGCAACTCGTGTGTTTCGTTTTCGCTTCTCCTTGCCGCCGCAGGCTGCGTGCGAAAACCGGTGGTTGCCCCCCGGGCGGTCGTCCCTCAAGCCGGCTTATCCGAGATCCGGATCGCGGGTTCGCCGGGAAAGGTTTTCGGCCACATGGTCGCGCTTGGGATCGGCTTGGCAAACGGTGACTCCCGGACGTACATCGTGTCGGCCGACAGGATCTTCGCGATCGAGGAAAATGGAAGTCAGATCGCGCCGCTTGGTGTAGACGAGGCCGCCCGCCAAGCGGGCGGAGTCACGGCGCTTGTGGCCGGCTTAGAAGGTGCTGGCGCCGGCGCCCTTCTAAGCGGCTTACTCGGAAGCCTAACCGGGGCCATGGTCGGCGTGGCGCAAGGTGGGGGAAGGGGAGCGGGACAGGGTGCGGCGGTGGGCGGCGCAGTGGGGATGGCCGCCGGGGCGCTCGGCGGATTCTACGAGTCGAAGACGGAAACCGAACGGGAGATAATGAGACAGCTTCGAGGTCTGTACTTGGGCGAGAGAAAACTTTCGCCGGGCCTTCCCGCAAGCGGATTTGTCTTCTTCCCGGAAGGGAGCTACGTCGGCGTCAAGGCTTTTCTGGTGGAGGAGGAGACGGGAGAGGTGAGACAGGTCTCCGGGCCGATGATCGAGCGCTCTGCTGAGACGCAAGGCTAGCTACCCGCATCGAGGCTCGATCCAGCCGGGCTCGTCGCGCTGTAGGGGCTGCGGCCACGGCGCCTCTTAGCTCGTGTACTTCTCCAAGCGGTGGCGCACTATTTCACCCTCTACCATGAATACGACGTCCTCGGCGACATTGGTCGCAAGATCGGCGATCCGCTCGAGGTGGCGGGAGGCCGAGAGCGTGTGGACGGCCCGCTTGATCGCCTGCGGCTCGCGCGCCATGAGATCCTGCAGGAGCTCGTACATGTTGCGGTTTAGCTCGTCCACTTCGTCGTCCCGCTGGCGGACCCGACGGGCCAGGGCCGCGTCCCGCTTGACCAGGGCATCGAGGCTATCTCGGACCATGGCTCGCACGACCTCTATCATCCGGGTAAAGTCAACCGGTACCTGGATCGGGTCGTGAGTGGTGAGGTAAGCGGCGCGCTCGGCTATATTGACCGCTAAATCGCCCATGCGCTCGAGGTCGTTGTTCACCTTGAGGACGGTTATGATGAACCTCAGGTCGGCGGCGACCGGCTGATGGAGCGCCAGAGCCTTGAGGCAGTCCTCCTCGATTTCTACCTCGCTGCTGTCGATCTCGTCGTCTCCCGCCATGACCTCCTCTGCCCATTGGAGCCTGCGCTCGACCAGAGCGTTGATGGCCTTGTTCGCCGCCGACTCGACCATCGCGCCCATGGTTAGGATTTTCTTTTTCAGTTGATTGAGATCGCGTTCGAGGTGTTTCGACATCTTCGCTCTCCCTCTCCGCTTACCCGAATCGGCCGGTCACGTAATCTTCGGTCCTTTTCTCGCGCGGTCGCGTGAATATCTGGTCCGTCTCCCCGTACTCGACCAACTCCCCGCGGTCGAGAAAGGCGGTAAAGTCTGCGACCCGGGCCGCCTGCTGCATGTTATGAGTGACGATGACTATCGTATAGCGTTCCTTCAATTCGAAGAGCAAATCCTCGATCCTCGCACTCGCCGCGGGATCGAGCGCCGAGCAGGGCTCGTCCATGAGGATCACCTCGGGGCTCATGGCGAGCGCTCGCGCGATGCAAAGCCTCTGCTGCTGGCCCCCAGAGAGATCGAAAGCGGAGCTTGCCAGCCGATCCTTGACCTCCTCCCAAAGCGCCGCCTTGCGCAACGCCTCCTCGGCCAGCTCGCGCAAATCGCCGCGGAACCCGTTTATTTTGGGGCCCCAAGTGACATTCGCCAGGATCGACTTGGGAAAGGGATTGGGCCGCTGAAAGACCATTCCGATGCGCCGGCGTACCTCGGCGGGATCGACTCCACTACCGTAGATGTCGACCCCTCGGTAATTGACGAGCCCTTCGGTCTTGGCGCTCGGGATGAAGTCATTCATGCGGTTCAAAGCGCGGATGAAGGTGCTCTTCCCGCAACCCGAGGGCCCGATTATGGCCGTAACGCGGTTTTCCGCGATGCCCAAGGTTACGTGCCTGACCGCCTTCGTGGCGCCGTAGCTAACGGTCAAGCCCTCGGTTGCGAGCACCGACTTCGCCTCGTGGATCGCGCCGAATGCGGACTTCGCATGCTCCTTCGTCACCATTTTCTCCGCCTCTGCGCCCGGTTGCGAACCAGGATCGCCGCTGCGTTCATGAGAAGAATGATCGCCAAGAGAACCACGATCGCTGCGGCCGCGAGGTCGTGAAACTGGGGCTGGGGCCGAGACACCCAGTTGAAGATCTGGACGGGAAGAGCGGTGAATTCGTCGAGCGGACCAGCGGGTGTGAAGGCCACGAAAGTCAGCGCCCCGATCATGACAAGCGGCGCCGTCTCGCCCAGTGCCCGCGACATCGCCAGTATCACGCCGGTCATGATACCAGGAGCCGCCGCGGGCAAAACATGGTCGCGTACCACCTGCCAGCGGGTTGCGCCCAGCGCGTAAGCGGCCTCGCGAAGCGAGCGCGGCACCGCTCTTATGGCTTCCCTGGAGGCGACTATGATCACGGGTAGGATGAGAAGGCTAAGCGTCAGAGCGCCGGCGATAAGGCTCCTTTGCAGGGCCAGCGCGCGCACGAAGATCACTAGCCCCAGCATCCCGTACACGATTGAGGGCACCCCGGCGAGGTTGGCGATGTTGATCTCGATCAAGTCGGCGAGCCTGCCGCCTCTGGGATATTCTTCGAGATAGAGGGCGGCCGCGATCCCGATCGGGATGGCGATCGAGGCCGTCAAGCCTCCCAGCCACACGGTTCCCCAAAGGGCCGAGTTGATTCCCGCGTTGGCCGGGAAGCGAGAGGGAAAAGATGTCAAGAACTGAAGGTCGAGCCAGGGCAGACCCTCTTTGGTTGCCTGCACCAGAAGAAGAGGGAGCGCTAGGAGGCCGAGCAGCGTGAATCCTACACAGAGCGCGCCAAACGCACGATCCGCAAGCCGCCGGCGGCGAAGATCGGAGGATGAAGCGAGGATCGTTCGGTTCATTTGTAACGCCTCTCCAGTCGCCGCAGGACGCGGTGGGAGAGCACGTTCATCGCTAGCGTGATCCCGAAGAGCAGGGCGCCGACGGCGAATATGGTTTTGTATTCCACACTCCCCACGGGGGTGTCTCCCAGACTGACCTGGACGATGTATGCCGTCATGGTCTGGATGCTCTCGAGGGGGTTCAAGGTAAGCTTGGGTGTCGCTCCCGCCGCGAGGGTGACCGCCATGGATTCGCCCACCGCGCGGGAGACGGCCAAAAGGAAGGAGGCCGCGATCCCGCCGAGCGCGGCCGGCACGACCACACCCGCCGCCACCTCGAACTTGACCGCGCCCACACTGTAGCCCGCCTCCCGATATGAGCGCGGAACCGCCCGCATGGCATCGTCGCAAAGCGAGGCCACCATGGGCAGGATCATGATCCCTACGGCGATGGAGGCGCTTGCCGCGTTGAATATGTCGGTGGAGGGGAGAAGGGCGCGAAGGGATGGGGTAACGAACGTAAGCGCGAAGTAGCCGTAGACTACGGTCGGGATGCCGGCCAGGATCTCGAGGGCCGGCTTTATGAGAGAGCGCGCGCGCTCGGATGCGTATTCGCTCAAAAAGATTCCGATGAAAAGCCCCGTCGGAAGAGCCGTAACTGCCGAGCCCACGACGATCAGGAAGCTCCCGCAAAGAAGCGGAAGCACTCCGAAGGAACGCGGCTCCAAAAGCGGCGCCCAGCGCCGGCCAAAGAGGAACTCGAGAAGCGATACATCCTCGAGAAAACTTAGAGCGCCGCTTGCCAGAACGACGATGATCGCGACAGTTGTCGCCACCGAAAGAAAGGCGCTCAAAAAGAGAAGGTTCTCGATAAACTGCTCCTTCCAGCGCCTTGCCCTCGAGCGGCTGACTAAGAACTCGGCCGGGCCTGTGGTGGCTAGCTCGGCCGTGACTCCATTGCTTCCGGGAATTGCCACAAGCAAAGCACCATCCTGCCTAGGCAATGTAAAGGGAATGTAAATTTTGGGTTAGGATCGACACCGACCGATGGGCAACCGGCTAAATCCGGAAGGCGACAGCCACTACACGGCATCTGGGCAGGAACGATTCCGTGCGGTTTTCGCGTACAGCTACATCCGAGGCTCCGAGGCGGCGGAAGAAGCTCGTTCCGTGCAGCCAGTCGAAGGACTGGAGCACGAAGACGATCATGTGGAGCATATCGAGAATGGTTCCGGCAACGTCGAAAAGAGTCATCGGCTTGCCATCTGGCTGACGGCCCCTAATCTCGCGGTAGCGGTGTGCAAGCTCGCGCATACGGCTCTTGGTGTTCACGGTGTCAAGGTCCCCTTTTCCGATGGTCGGCAGTGGGCGCCGTTAGCGTTTACCTTCCGCCTCCAACAAAGATTGTAGCGTCACTCCGACCTTCGAGCCGCCGCCGGCGAAGACGGAGCCGGTCGTTCGCACCGCGAAGCGCTTGCGGGCGAGCTCGTAGAGGCGATCGGGAAGGGGGATGTAGCCAACCTGGGAGACGAGCTTAGGCGCGTGGTCGAGATAGAATTCGACGAAGGCGACTACCTCCGGGCGCTTCGCCGAAGCCACGCTCACATAAATGAAGATCGGCCGCGACAGGGGCTGGTAGGCTCCGTTGGCGATGGTCTCGACGGTAGGTATTACCGGCCCATTGCCGGCGTCTATGCCAACCAGCTTCAGCCGATTCTTGTTCTCGACGTAGTAGGCGAAGCCGAAGAACCCGAGTGCGTCCCGGTCGCCGGCGATTCCCTGAACCAGCATGTTGTCGTCTTCGCTCGCGGTGAAGTCAAAGCGGCATGCGCGCTCTTTTCCCACGATGGCCTCGGTGAAATAGTCGAAGGTACCGGAGTCGGTTCCCGCCCCGTAAAGGTGCAACTCGCGATCCGGCCACTCGGGTCTCACGTCGCTCCATTTCTTGACCGTGCTTCCCGGCTCCCAGATCCTCTTCAGTTCCGCCACGGTTAGCGATGCGACGAAATCGTTTGCCGGATTTACCAAGACCGACAAGCCGTCGAAGGCTACGGGAAGTTCGATGTAGCTTACCTTTCTTGCCGCGCACGCCTGTTCTTCGATCTCCCTTATGGGTCTCGAGGCGTCGCTTATGTCGGTCTCCGCGGCGCAAAACTTCTTGAAGCCTCCGCCCGTTCCGGAAATGCCGACCGTGACGCGGGCCTTGGGGTTGGCCGCCTGAAATTCCTCCGCCACGGCTTCGGAAATGGGAAAGACCGTGCTCGATCCGTCGATCCGGATCCGGCCGCTTACGGCCTCGCTGGCTACCGTCGCCTCGGGTCCGCCGACCAGCATGGCGGCGGCCGCCAATGCCGCAAGCCTCGTGGGTTTCGCTGCAAGATTCATCTCCAATCCTCCTTGTTTCATGTGCCTCGGAAGCAGGGCCGCAAAGCCGAAGCGGCCGCTCCGCTTACAGGAAAAGCTCGACGCGCATTTCTCCTATGTGAGCCTCCCCGACCTCGTCGCGATCGGCAAAAACGTAGTTGGCGGAGAGGCGAACGTTTGGGTTTAGGTACCAATTCAGGCCGGCGGTAAAGTCATCGAGCCGCCCACCCTCTAGGCCGGCGTCGTTCAGATCGAGATGAGAGTAGCGCGCGGCCACCTCCCAGGCTCCCGCCCCCCTCCTTTCGCCGTAGGCGAAGTTGCGGTTCGGCCTGACCCTGTCGAACGCGGCTTGGGTCGTCTTGTACGCCCGGTTTTCTCCGGTCAGGAAGTAGCTTGCGTAGACGTAGAACCCGCCCAGATCGGGATCGGCTCCGGCGGTGTCGCCCTTGGCGTACACGTACTCGCCCTGGATCGAGGCTGCTCCGTACACGATCGCCGCCTCCAGACCCAGAAGCTGCGCGCTATCGGCCGAAAGGGTGCCCGTGTCCGCGAGCCGAGGCGCGAGATGAGCTTCCGGTCGCGCGCTCCATCTCGTCTCGTCGTCGTCGGGGTTGCGGAAGCTATACGCCAGACCGAGATGCACCAGATACCTTCCAGCCTCGGCGTACCAGGGCAAGGCCGTAAGGCGTCCGGTAAAGCTAAAGCCCCCGTCCCCCCGGCCGTTACCGAACTCATCCGACTCGCGAAAGACTCCAGCCGCCCACGTTAGCCTTTCGTTTTCCGCGTGATCGTGCACCATGAAACCGGTGTTTCGCGACGGAGCGAAGGCGTTGGGGAGCCCGCGCTCCATGAACGTTATGTATTTGCTGCTGGTTAGTTCCTCTAGCGAGAAGGGCTCCTTGAAATGGCCCACCCTCAGGTCTCCCACCACCGGCAGATCGAGCGCACCCACATAAACGTCCTTGAAAGCGGTCTCGCCGCCGGCAAAGTCGTACTCGGCCTTGAACTCGATTCTCTGGTAGAGAAGCCCCTCCAGGTAAAGCCGCGCCCGCCTGAACTCAGTTCCATTCTCGATTCTTCCGGCCGCGCCCTTGATGTCCTCGTCCTCGGTCGCGACCATCCAATCGTTTTGGAACCGCCCGCCGATCTTTATCCTGAAGGCTTCGTCGGGGGTCTCGAGGAGAACGCCATCTTTCCAGTAGGCCCGAAAGGCAATGGGAGCGTCTGGCTTGCGCTCGGCCAAGGCGGCAAGCTTCTCCTCCTGCTCTCTTACCTTCTCCTCCAGTCTTCGGAGCCTCTCTTCGTCGTATCGATCCGCGCGGGCCAGGGGCGAGGTCAACGCGATGCCTGCCAGGGCGACGCAAGCCAAGATGACTTCTTTCATCCGTTCACTCCTTTCGCTGTCCAACTGTTTCGCTCTTAGATGCATCTTCCTGCCGCACTCTAGCAAAACGGTGCGGTAAACCTACTGCCTTTCGGTAAAGTTTCGGCAAAGGAAGGGACAAGAGTCGGTTAAGGTGGGCAAGACCGGTCGGGCAAGCCGGTCCGTGCGAAAATCGAGATGGCGAAGGACGCATCGCGGGCCCCTGGGGCTGGTCGTGGGCGCTAAGGTGGCTCTCGATTACGATTCGGCCGGTGCCGCCGCGCTGGGTGCGCCAGCCAAGGGGAGAACGAGCTTGAACTTGCTTCCCACCCCAGGCGTGCTTTCGACCCGGACCGAGCCCCCGTGCGCGAGCGCCACGTGCTTGACGATGGCGAGTCCGAGGCCGGTTCCTCCCCGCTCGCGGGAGCGGCTTCTGTCCACCGTGTAGAAGCGCTCGAAGATGCGATCCAGATGTTGTGCGGGGATTCCCACTCCGGTGTCCGTTACTTCCAAGACGGCCCGATCTCGGTACCGCTCGAGGCAGACGCTCACCTTGCCACCGGCATCGGTGTACTTGACCGCGTTGTCGACGAGATTGGAGATGGCTTGCGTCAGTGCCTCCCTGTCGGCATCGACTTCGAGCGGCTGGGGCGAAAGTGCGAGCGAAAACACAAGCCCTTTCGCCCTGCCGGCACCCTCCAGCCTCTCGGCCACCTCTTCGATGAGCGCCCTCAAATCCAGCCGCTCGCGGGCATACCGCTCCTCGCCCGACTCTAGCCGCGAAAGCGTCAGGAGATCGCCGACCAGCGCCGAAAGCCGCGTGGCCTGCCCCGAGAGTTTGCTCAGAAACCTCTCTCTGGTCTCCGGTGCCATCTCCCTGTCTTCGGCCAGCGTCTCCACCAGAGCGCGTATGGCGGTTACCGGCGTCTTGATCTCGTGCGAGACGTTGGCGACGAACTCTCTCCTCATTCCCTCCAGCCGCTTGAGGTCGGATATGTCATGCAATACCATAATGGCGCCGGTGACTCGGCCGGCCGCATCGCGTAGCGGCGAAAGCCTGACCTCCAGCGTCTTTTCCTCCGCGCCGGCCGTAAACCTAAGCTCCCTGCCGCCTCCCTCGCCCGAGCGAAGCACGTCGGTAAGGGCCTGGGATATCTCGTGCCTGCGGGCGATCTCCCAGATCGGATGGCCGATGCTTTCCTCTCGATCGGCCCCAAGGAGTCGAGCGGCCACGGTGTTCATGTGAATCACATTCTCGCTCCTGTCCACCGCGATCACCCCCTCCACCATGCTCGTTAGGATCGCGGCGAGCCGATTCCGCTCGGCGGCGATGGTGCCCACGCGGCTTTGAAGCTGCGCCGCCATGAGATTGAAGGCTCTACCGAGCCTCCCTAGCTCGTCGCGCCTCCTAGGAGCAACGCGCTCGTCGTACGCTCCAGCCGCGATCGCCTGCGCCGCTTGCGTCATCGAAACGAGCGGGGCGACGAGGCGGTGAGCGACCGCAAAGCCGGGGATCAGGGCCAAGAGCGCCGTGAGCGCGGCCCCTGCCCAGATGACCCTGCGAAGGCTAGAGAGGCGCTCTTCGATTGCGGTAAGCGGAAGGGAAGCGCGAACGAACCCGAGCGTCTCCCCCTCTGCTTCGACCGGCAGGGCAAGGTACATCATCGGCTTCTTCACCGTCGTGCTCATTCGCACCGCAACGCCCTCTCCTCGAGCTCTGGCGGCCTCGATCTCGGGCCGCCGGCTGTGGTCATCCACCGCCTCCGGTTTCCCGTCGGAGTCGGCGATCACCGCACCGTTTCTCCGGATGACCGTAAGGCGCGTGCCGAGGCTTTGTCGGAGGCGCCGCAGACGCCGCTGCAACGATTCCTCCTCGCGCCCCGCCAGCGCGGAGGCCGCGAGCTCTTCGAGCAGCGCGGCCTGCGCTCGCAGACTCCCTTCGATCTCGCCCAGGGCAGCGCGCTCTACGGTCTTCACTACCATAAGGCTCACGATGCTCGCGCAGAGCACGATTAGGACAACATAGCCGGCGTAGAGCTTCCAGAAGAAGGGCGAGCGCAGGATGTGCTTACGCGCTTTCGTCTCGGAACCGATAGCCCACACCCCGTATGGTTTCGATCAGCTCTTGGTAGGGATCGACTTTCTTTCTGATCGCCCCCACGTGAACGTCGATGTTTCGGTCGATCACTGCGGCCGACTCCCCGATCACCCGGCTCAGCAGCTGGTCTCGGGTGAAGACGCGGCCGGGATGAGAAGCGAGGGTATAGAGCAGGCGAAACTCGGTTGCGGTGAAGTATACCGGACGGCCGTCGACCGAAACCTCGTGTCTTAGCCGGTCGATCGAAAGGCCCTGGCACACGATGCGCTCGCGGAGGGCGCCTGCCGGGTGGGGCGCGCGCGTCCGCCGCAAGACGGCGTTCACGCGGGCGAGGAGTTCCTTTGGGCTAAACGGCTTGCAGACGTAATCGTCGGCGCCGACGCCGAGGCCGAGCACGACGTCGCTCTCTTCTCCCTTCGCGGTTACCATGATGACAGGGATTTCGCTCGTCAGGGGATCGGCCTTCAAGCGGCGGCAAAGCTCGATGCCGTCGAGACCGGGGAGCATGAGGTCGAGAAGCACGAGGTCGGGTGCCTTCTGCCGAATGAGATCCCAGCCCGCCTCTCCGTTGGCGGTGCGAAATACTCGATACCCGTCGCGCTTGAGATTGTGCTCGATCACCTCCGCAATATCCGGCTCGTCTTCGATGACGAGGATCTTTTCGCGCCGAATCACGGTTTCGGCCACCGCATTCTCCTTTGCGCGCTCATTTTACACGAGTTCCCGGCGCATTGTGAGGGCTGGGGTGAAACAGGGGAGGGGGCGAAGGGGGCCGTGAGGCCTATTTGGGCTGCGCGCCCGTCACCTCGAAGGCTGCGTTCTTGCCCGCCGGAAGCGCCACCTCGAGTCGTTTCTTCGCCCATCCATGCACCTTGTCGTGGGCCTCTATGAAGACAGTGGCGGGTCCTTCAGGCAGCGCAACGCCGGAGAGGCTTCGGGTAAAAGGCTGCTCGGTCACGTGGGGATGGAGGAGGGTTCTGGTCCCTAAAACCTCACCCTTCTCGCTTACGATGCGCCAGCGATCCGCGTAATGGTCCCAGCCACTATCGTCATGCTTTAGCGTGACGCTTATCTCCCACAAGCCGCCTGTCGGTTCGAAAGCGGCGCGCAGGATCTCGACTTCGCCCGCAAGCGCGCAGCTTGCCCATGAGGCAGGCGGCAAGCAGCAAAGAAGAAAGGCGGCGATCCCTCTTGTCATCTTTTCGCCCGTTCTCCGGTGGCTCCTCTTACTTACTTGTAAAGCCCCCACAGAAGGTTTTGCAAGCACGCGGACGCTGGTGCCTCGACCCTTTTGCCGCTTTGCGTCGGTAGGCGGCGGCTCTTGGCGTTCCTTATGGCGATCTTATGGCGCACTGCGCAAGGTAAGTTTCTTCCCGTGGCTTGGGGTTGCGACCGCGAGAAAAAAAATTTCTTCGATCCCGACTATGCAGCGGCCGATTATCATGGCATAAGTGGACCAGTGAGGTCGTATAAGGAAATTTTCTCCCTCGAATGGGGATTACGGGGGATTGCTCGCGTTTCTTCGATCGGTGTATCAGGGGAGGCGGGGAGTTGCGGAGCTTGGCCCCATAAGGGGGGGGGAGGTGGTGCTTCGAGACGGCCGCTTGGAGCCCGCGCCACGCGAGCGGGTGCGGGCCCAAGGGCCAAACGAAGCGATAGGGTAGCGTCGATTCGCAAGCCGCACAATTAAAAGGGGGGAATCATGAGCGGTATCGGAGAGGAATCGTACGACGGCTGTCTTTCCGTCGAAGATTGGCAGTGCCTGAACAGCGCGCTCGGGCGGTATCGCGCCGCCTCCGGCTCCAACCGCGAGCAGAACGCAAGTCCGCGCGAGGTGATATCGGTTCTGGAAAGCGCCGGTGCCACGGACGCGGCCGCACTGTGGGGGGCGCTTAGCCGGCACTTCCGCGTGGTCAAGATAAGCGCGCCGTAATCGCGGCTTAGTTGCCTTGGATACCATAAAGCAACCTTGCCTTCCCGCCGCTTTCGAGGCTCGGTGCTCGCAAGAGGCCCTGCGGCGCAAGGCTTGACAAGTCGCACCGCTTCGACCCAATAAAGAGGTCGCCCTGTGGCCCTTCCTTGTCTCGGCTTTGGGAGGAACGGGGCCCAAGAGCATCCAAGGCGGGAACATTGAAGCTTGCGACTTTCAGGCACCAGGGGCGCTCGCGCCTCGGGGTGGTCGAGGGGGATGAGCTAGTCGATCTGGGGTCGGCATCGCCCGAAGGGGTAACCACGATGGCCGAGCTTCTGGCGTGGGGAGAAGAAGGGTTGGCGCTCGCCCGAAAGGCTGCAAGGGTGGGGGCTTCTCGCATTCCCCTGGCCGAGGTCCGTTTGGAGGCTCCGGTTTCGCGCCCGTCCAAGTTTCTCGCCATCGGTCTAAATTACGAGGATCATTTGGCCGAGACCGGCCGCGAACGGCCCCAGACGCAGATTTGGTTCAACAAGCAGGTCTCCTGCATCGTTGGACCCTACGATTGCGTGGAGCTGCCTCGGGTCTCCTCCTGCCTCGACTACGAAGGAGAGCTCGGTTTCGTGATCGGGCGGCGCTGCCGGCACGTTCCAGCGGAGCTAGCTCCCCGCGTCATAGCCGGCTACCTTATCGTGAACGATTTCTCCGTCCGGGATTGGCAGGCTCGCTCGCCTACCATGACCATGGGGAAGTCCTTCGATACCCACGGGCCGATTGGACCCTGGCTCGTGACGGCCGATGAGATCGGCGATCCCCACCGGCTCGGTCTTCGGACGTACGTAAACGGCGAGCTTCGCCAGAGGGCGAACACGGCCATGATGATCTTCGACTGTTTCGAGATGGTAGCGCACCTTACGGCCGCCTTTACCCTGGAGCCCGGGGACATCATCTCGACCGGCACGCCGGCCGGCGTGGGCGGCTTTAGCGATCCACCGCGCTACCTGCGCGCGGGCGACGTGGTGCGGGTCGAGATCGATGGTATAGGACACATAGAGAATCGGATCGTGGAGGAGCCCGAAGGAGGGCCTAGGCTAGGATAGCTTGCCCCGGCCGGCGTGGGCGGGCGATGAGGAGGGGGGAGTGTCATGGAGATCAACGGGATCGCGCACGTAATGCTGACGGTACGCGATTTTCCCCGCTCGCGCGAATTCTACCGCAAGCTCTTGCCCCGTCTCGGCCTTCATCCGGTGCTCGACTCCGATGGCTTCTTCTACTGCGTCGGCGGAAGGACGGCCTTCGGCATAAGGCCGTGCGACCCGCGGTTTGCGGACGAGCGCTTCGAGCAGTGGCGCGTGGGCTTGCATCACGTCTGTTTCAGGGCGCGCGAGCGCGCGGATGTTGACGAGCTCCATCGCTTCTTGTGCGAGATAGGGGCTACCGTCGTTCACCCTCCCGAGGAGGCCAACTGGGCGCCGGGCTACTATTCGGTTCTTTTCGAGGATCCCGATGGAATCAGGCTCGAGATGAATCACGTGCCAGGAAAGGGGCTACTGGAGAAGAAGGCCTAGGCGGCGCCATTGGCCGGTTGTCGGGGAAACGGGCCGCCCCTCGGCACGCCCCTTGCGCCTTGCCCATTCTCTTCCCTGCGGGCGGCGAGCTTCGAAGCGGTCTCTCACGCTTGGCTCGGCTTTTTGCTGCGCTCGGTTATGTCGGTCGAGATACCGCAGACGGCATAAGGCGAGCCGGTGGCGTCGCGCAGCGGGAACTTGAGCGATATGTAGGTATGTATCCCGTCGTCTTGGGGGACCTTCTCTTCGAACTCGAGCGGTCTTGCGGCCTCTAGCACGGCAAGGTCATTCGCCCGAAACGCTTGCGCCGCTCGCTCGGGAAAGATGTCTCGGTCGAGTTTTCCCACGATCTCCTCCTTGCTCGTGTGGAAAAGCTCTTCGTAGCGGCGATTGATCAGGAGGTAGCGACCCTCGGTGTCCTTCACGTAGATGACCGCGGTGGTGTTGTCGAGAATGGCCTGCAGAAGCTCCCGGCTTTCTCGAAGCGCCGCCTGGGCGCGCTTGTGGTCGCTTATGTCGCGAAAGTACCAGACCCTGCCGTAGTATTCTTTGCGGGGGCCTAGAACAGGTGAAGAGTGCCTCTCGAATACTCGACCATCCTTGAGCTCGATCTCGTCTCGACTTCGCTCTTCCCGGTGCTGGTAGAGGTAATGGACGCGGCTCAGAAAAGCCTGGGGATCGACG
Source organism: Myxococcales bacterium (assembly GCA_037446155.1). Classification (GTDB taxonomy): domain Bacteria; phylum Desulfobacterota; class Binatia; order UTPRO1; family JBBIJE01; genus JBBIJE01. The sequence goes on from JBBIJE010000023.1 coordinate 14,508, forward strand.
AGCTTGCCGAGCACGAACTTTAGCGCCTCCTCGTCCGAGCGCGAGCGCACGATCTCCTCGGGGATTCCCCACATGGAGACGAAGCGCTGGTTGAAGGAGATCATGTTGCCTCGCTCATCGACCACGAGTACCCCGTCCGGAGCGTGCTCGATTTGCGCCGACAAAAGCCCATTCAAGAAGGCGAGCTCTTCGGCCTTTTTCCTTTCGGTTATGTCGCGAGCCGTGAGGATTATGCCGTAAGGGGTGCCGTCGTCGTCCCGAAGGAGGGAGTTTTGGACCAGGGCCGGAAACTGCGAGCCGTCGCGGCGAAGGTGCCAGATCTCGCCGCTGAACTCCCCCTTCTCCATGATCTCCTTCTTGGCGCGGGCCAGCGCGTCCGCCTCCTCGGCAGTGTGTACCATAGAGATGTGCATGCCGATGAGGTCGAGTTCCTCGTAGCCGTGCGCGGCGGCGAAGGCGCGATTGACGAAAAGGATGTTTCCTTCGAGATCCGTTACCGCCATCGCTTCGTGGCTCTGCTCGACCATCGAGGAGAGGAGCTTTCTATGCTCCTCGGTCCACTCGCGGTTCGTTACGTCCCGGGCGAATGCGCAGTTGTATTCTTTTCCGCCGCAAACGAGGTAATTTGCCGTGATCTCGACCGGGAAGATACGCCCATCTTTGGTGCGGTGATGCGACCTCAAGAAGCGGCAGCGCTCCTTTCGGACCTTCTCCCAGTGTGCGGGCCAGCGCTCGGCGGGAAAGTCCGGATCTATGTCGGGCACCCCCATGCGGAGAAGCTCCTGGCGAGAGTAACCGAGGGCCTTGCACGCCGCATCGTTCACGTAGACGAAGCCTCCGTCGGGACCCATGATGAACGCCGCGTCCGAGGCGTTGTCGAGGGCAAAGCGCAAGAGACGAAGCGATTCTTCGATTTGCCTGCGCTCGGTCAGGTCCTGGACGAGTGCGCTATAGAAAGTGCCGTGAGGCGCGTTCCAGGTGCAAAGCACCAGTTCTATCGGGAACTCGGAGCCGTCTTTGCGCAGTCCCGCGAGGTCCTCGGCCTTTCGCACCAGGCGGAAAAAGCCGCCCCGTCGCGCGTTTCGCAAACCCGCTAAGTGGGCCGCCCTGAAGCGCTCCGGGATGATGATCGTGAGCGGTTGCCCGATCGCTTCTTTTTCGTCGAAGCCGAAAAGCGCCTCTGCGCCCGCGTCCCAGGAGACGATGCGGCCGGCGCCATCGGCTCCGATTATGGCCTCGAAGGCGCAAGCCCGAGAAGATGGTCGCTCGGCCCGTGCCCCGGGGGCGCGCTCCAAAACCTCCGCCTCGCCGATCCCCACCGTTTCCATGACCCGCGCTTGTCGCCAGCCGAAAAGGCCTCTTGCTGCCTACGATATCGGCTGGTTCGCCCCGAATCTTTACCCTCCAGCGAAAGGCGTTGACGTGGGCGGGCTTACCGGGCGGGCGCCGGAAGCGAAAGGGAAGGGCTCGAGGATTTCCCGAAGACGCGGAGACCATCTCTTCGTTCTAACGAGCGGCCACCCGAGCCGGTCGATTCACTGAATCGACGCGCGAAGCGCACCGCGACTCGGAAGCCATCGCGGAAAAGCCCCTGATGTTCGCGAACCCCGAAGAGGCCAAGGGCACCTGGGATGACGATCGAGTGCGGGTCCTAAGAGAGAAAAGATGGGGCGCGGGGCTGGTCTTGGCAAGGGGCAAGCCGTATTTTAGGGAATCCCCGGGGCTGCGGAGGGCATTTTTCGGACGGTAACGCTTTGGTTTTCGGCAAAAGGCCGGCTGATTTTCCCAGGGAGGGGAAGGATATGGGAAGCTATTTGGATTTGAATACCAATCTTTCCGAGGAGCAGAAGGCCCTTCGGGAGGGCGTCCACAAGTTCGCCGCCTCGGTTCTACGGCCCGCAAGCCGCGCCCTCGATCGTATGGCGGATCCGGCGCAGGTGATTGCCCCGGACTCCCCCCTCTGGGAGGTGCTGCGGCGCGCCTACGCGCTCGGCTACCACGCGCTCGGGATTCCCCAGGAGCTCGGCGGCCTGGGTTTGACCGGTTTGGACGAGCACCTGGTGCTCGAAGAGATGGGATGGGGGAGCGCCGATTTCGCGATAGCACTCGCCGCTGGTGGCTTTCCTTACCAAATGGTAGCGGCGACCGGCAATCAGGAGCTGATCGAGGAGTTCGTGAAGCCCTTCGTCGCCGACCGGGATGCCAGGTACATCGGCTGCTGGGCGATCACCGAGCCGGATCACGGCTCCGACACCCTCATGCCCGGAACCGAGTTCTTTCACGACCCGCGCATCAGCGGCCAAGTCGTCGCCACCTTGGACGGGGACCACTATGTCATTCGCGGGCAGAAGTCGGCCTGGGTGTCGAACGGCACGATAGCCTCTCATGCGCTCACCTTCCTTACCATCGAGCCTTCGAAGGGGATGGCGGGCGGAGGGGTCGCCATCGTGCCCCTGGATTTGCCCGGCGTTTCGCGGGGCAAGCCGCTCGACAAGCTCGGCCAGCGGGCGCTCAATCAGGGGGAGCTTTTCTTCGACGAGGTCCGGATTCCGCGCCGCTACATGCTCGTCGATAGCGCGGCTTACGAGATGACGCTCGATGCCACCCTCGCCTTCGCCAACGCCGCCATGTCGGCAATCTTTACCGGTGTGGCGCGGGCCGCCTTCGAGGAGGCGCTGGCATACTCCAAGGAGCGCTTTCAAGGGGGAAAGCGGATCTGCGGGCATCAGCTCGTGCAGAAGCATCTTTTCGGGATGTTTCGCGCGGTGGAGGCGTGCCGCGCCTTCTCCCGGGCGGCGATGGTTTACAACACCCAAACACTTCCGCCCCAGACCCACTACTCCATAGCCGCGAAGACCTTCTGCACCGAGGCGGCTTTCGAGGTAGCGAGCACCGCGCTTCAGATTTTCGGCGGAAACGGCCTTAGCCGCGAGTACCCGATCGAGAAGATCCTGCGCGACGCGCGGGCATCTCTCATAGAGGACGGCTGCAACGACATTCTGGAGCTGACCGGCGCGCCTCTTCTGCTCGAGCGCTACGGAGCGTGAAGGCGCAAGCCGCCGGCTCTTGGCGGCGTGTGAAGAGCGCCTTGCGGAAGCCGCAGCCGAAGCCGCTTTCTCCGGGGCCTTAGCGCAGCACCTCCGAGATCCCCAAGACATCCGAGGGAAGGTCCACTCCTTGCGCCAGTGCCGCGGGCAGATTTACCGTGATCTTGGGGTGGCGGCTCGGGCTGAGTTTTACGCCTAGCGCTACTCCCTCCGCCACGAGCCCGCCCACGCCCGTAATGGTTATCGCGCCAAGAGAAGCGGCGCGCTCGAGCAGGGAGCCCACGGACTCGGGGGAATCCGGGCCGATGTAGATCACGTCGGGGCGGTCGTCCGGATCGGCCATGCGCACGACCCGGATTGGCTTTCCCAGAAGCTTTTTCCCCTCCGCGATCGAGCGCACCTGTTCGAGCGATTCCTCTCCCGCAACCGCGATCACCACGTCGGGACCCAAGCGCTCGGACAAGCCGCGGCTTTTGCTCAAGAGCTTGAGGAGAAGAGGCACGTGGATAGCGTATGGAGTGCTCACTTCCTGCTCGTGGGTGCGGGCCGAGGCAGGCCAGAGCAGCGCCACCGAGGCGATTACCGCCGCCAGTAGTGAGAAGTAACTTGTACGCGAACCACTCATGCGCTCGCTTTACGCGCGATATTTTTTCTCGCCCTGCCCAAATCCCGCCCCTTCTTCCCGCCGCCTCAATAACTAAAGGCCACACCCGCCCAAACGCGGCGTCCCAGCGCAACCGGCTCGCCGGTTTGCGACTCGTCGAAAAACTCCTTGTGCTTTCCCTCGATCAAGTTTTGACCCGCAACCTCCACGAGCAATCGATCATTCCAAAACCAACGACGCAGTGCCAGATCGAAGCGGAAGTAATCGTCTATTTTCTCCAGCGTACCGCTCGGGCAGCGGCTCTGGATGTCATCCACCCAATGGAGCGAAGCGGTGGCTAGGATCCAGAAGGGGAGGTGAAAGCGCTGGCGCAGGTTGACTTTGTGGTCGGGCATGGCGGGATCGCGCCGAGCCACGGTGTCCTTGAACTTTTCGAAGGAATAGCTGAGCTCGGCGCTCCACCACGAGGTCACGCGCGCCCGCCAGAGAATCTCTCCTCCGAAGCTGTACCCGGCGGAGGCGTTGCGGGAGCCCAGCTCCTGGCGGATCGCAGGCGGCGTGGTGGGAAGCACTTCGCGCTCGCCCGCGACCGACCCGAAGTCGATCACGTCGTCGTAGTCGTTGAAGAAGAGGGCGAGATCGGCCGCAACCCTGCTTCCCAGCGATCCCCGCCAGCCGGCCTCGTAGGCGATAAGCTCCTCCGGCCCGAGGTTGCGGGCTCCCTTGAAAGTAAAGAGAACCGGAAGGCCGGTCTCTGGGTCGATCGCCCTGGCCGCGTCTTTGAACTCGGCCTCGTCGTCTATGATCGATGGTATCCTGATCGCTCGGGACACGGATGCCCAGAGCGTTTGGGTCGGGGTCGCGGCATAGGTTAGCTGCGCTCTCGGCTCGAACTCGGTTCCGGTGAAGCTGTTGTTCTCGATCTTGGTGCCAAGACCGAGTTCGAGATTTCGCCCAAGCCGGTGTTGGTCTTCTATCCGAGCGGCAAGGACGTTCAGGCTTCCCCTGGTGCCGAAGCTTGCAAACTCGGAGCGCCCCACATCGAGATCGTACCAGGCGTAAGATAGTCCCCAAGTCGCCTCGTTTTTGGAGAAAAGGGGGAGGCGGTGTTGCGCTTCGATCTGTAGGGTGCCGAGATCGGAGCCGTAGCCGCCGAGAGTGTTTACCCGCCGGTAGACGCGATCGTAGTAGGCGTGGACGAACGCGCTCCCCCATCGTTCACTCTCCCTGTCGAAGCGCGCGAGGAAGTGCCCCATGCGAACGTCATCGTCGAAATTCCATTTCGAGGCCCCGGAGCGTAGCGCGATCGCGTTTACCTGATCGACTTTTCCGTCCGAATACTCGCCAAGAGCCGTGAGCCTGCCGCGTGCTCCCCAATCGCCGTCCAGGCGAAATCCGCCCCGGGTGAAGACGGAGCCGTCGTCGATGTCTCTGGCCGGGCCGGGCTCTCCCAGGCCGGCGTCCCTTTTGTGGTACAAGACGCCACGGTACCAGATGTTTTCGCCGACTTTTCCTCCCCAGCGGCCGGCCGAGTAGGAGTAGCCATCGGTTCCGTTCGCCTGGCGCACCAGCACGCCGGTGGTTTTCTTGGCCGACTTGGTGATTATGTTTATGACTCCGTTTACGGCGTTGAGGCCCCATGCGGTGCCACCTGGGCCGCGGATAACTTCGATGCGCTCGATGTCGTCGAGAAAAACGTCCCACTGCTCCCAGGGCGTCACGGTCCAAAGGGGAGAGTAGATCGCCCGCCCGTCGACGAGAACGAGCATCCTCGTGGCAAAGTACTGGTGAAAGCCGCGGGCGGAGATGGCGAAGCGGCTTCCGTCTATCTGGGCTACGTCCAAGCCGGGAACGATCCGGAGGGCATCGCCCAGGCTCGTGGCGCCGCTTTCCCGGATCTCGTCACCGGGTAGAACGTAAACGGCCGCCGGAAGCTCGCGCAGGCTCTCCGGCTGCTTCGATACCGAGGTAACTATTACATCTAGCATGTCCTCGAGCTGCAGGTCCGCAAAGTCGAGCGACTCGGGCTCCTCCCGACAGAACATCCCGAAGGGACAGCCTGCCGATGCGAGATGGGCGGCGGGCGGAAGGAGCGAGATCGCGGCGAGAAGCGAGGCGGTTGTAAAAACGAGGGCGCAAAAGCGCAGCCAGCCGAGGCTTCCGCTCATCTGGGCCCCAAGCTCTGGCTGGCGCGGCTTCGAGCCGGTCCCTTGCGCAGAGTCGGACGGCGCTTTCACCGAAGAGTTCCCCCGTGACGCCCACGCCACCACAGGGGCGGCATAGCAACTCGTATGCCATGGGCTGGTCGAGGGTTCGGCCGGCCGGAGGCAAGGGAAGGGGGATTGAAAAGCTTACCGCTACCGAGACTTCCGAGGCCGGGTGGCGAGGCGGCAATTTTTGCCGGGTGCACGAGGAGCGATCAAGCTTTGCCACTGCCCGAAGGAAGTGTTGCAAACGTCACGGCATTGACCGCCTTCTCCCGTGCGCTTTAGGTACCACCCGCAGGGGCCTGGTACGGTGGGTTGCCGAGGTGGGCGCGTGCACTCGAGCGCACAGCCAAAGCAAAAGAGAGGCATCCTTTTTTGGTCTCGGAGAGGCTCTCGGCTTAGCCTAGGGTCTTGGAGCCTTTTACCGGAGGCGCAACCGTCGTGCCTGCGCCTTCTCGATCGGGCGGCGTTCCCTCTCGGCTCAAGAGATAGCGGTCGCTCTTGGCGTCGTGGATGACAGTACCGGCGGCCACCTGCGCCACCAGCCAACCGCGCGCGTGCGGCTCCGCCACCAGGGCGCGCGAGGCCAACTCCGCCGGCGTCAGCGGACCGGCACCCGCCATGACCTCGAGCAGGTCACGGCCTTCCGTCACCTGCTCGATCCCTTCACCCGACTGCTCGAGCTCCCGGCGCTCGCGCTTTCGCATCGCCTTGGCTTCGCGGCGCTCCTTGCGTTTTTTTTCCTTGGCTCGCTTCGAGTGGCTGAACTGAGACATCGGGCTCTATGCCGGGGGCCGCGTCAATCGGCCCCTTCGGCGATCTTTAGCACCCTTACGTCGAACACCAGGGTCTTCCCCGCCAGAGGATGGTTGAGGTCGACCACGACCGTGTCATCCTTTACCTCGTGCACGCGCACGCGCTGCGTGTGACCGGAAGCGTCCCTCGCCAGAAGCTGGGCGCCCACGTGGCGGGCGTTTTCAGGTATCAGATTCTTCTCGACGGTCTGAAATGCCGCCGGATCGACCGGCCCGTAGCCATCCTCGGGACTCAGCGTGACGTGCTTGGTATCCCCTTCCTTCAGGCCGAGCAGGGCCTCTTGCAGGGCCGGGAGAATTTCCCTGCTTCCCTGCGTGTAGGTGAGCGGCTCCGCGCCCACGTTGCTGTCCACTTTGGTGTGATCCTCGAGGGTCAGGGTGTACTCGATGGAGACACGCTTCCCATTGGCCACGGTCATAGCGCTTTTCCCTTCCCCGGCGTTTGCCGGCGCTGCGAAACTCACGACGATCGAGAGTGCGAGCGGGGCGATAATCCCCGCCTTTCCTTTCACGGTTTCCAAACTCGGCTCCTTTCGGGGGGCTTTAAGCGGGGAGTCGTCTAGGGCTATGTGCGCGATGGCGAATCGTCGTGGCGGGAAAGTGCGCGTAGATGTGCCGGCACTCCTTTTCGCCGCCGCTCCGCTTAGCTGCCCAACCAAGATCCGTTTACCATTCATCGCTTCGCAGTGCAACACCGGATGATCCCATAGCACGCGGGTCGGGTAGTCTCTTCGGTGGGCACAGGGGTAAGCGTGGGGTCGGCGGCGCCCTGCGGTGTCGCGCAGCAACCTTCGAGATTTCCGCTCATGACGCGCTCGCTCGACTCGGAGATCTCCGTGCCAAGGCCGTCGTCGCTCGCGTAGTACTGGAGGATTACGCCCGGTTCACTCTTCTTGGGGTCCACGACACCCGATCGGCCGAGTCGAAAATACGGAGGTCCACGAAAAACCCCGAACCCAGGGTGTCTCGATATTCCTTCGAAGAAGTCGCGCGCCACTACGCTATGCCGCTTTCCGGGTCCGGCTGCGGCTCTTCCTCCACGATAGCGTCGTCCTCCACGATGGCGTCGTCCGAGACTTCGTGGCACGGCGGGTCCACGAGCTCGATCAGGGGAGTGGTCTCCTCTCGCGCGAGAAGCGCTGCCAGGATGCGCTCCATGGGCTGGCGCTCCTGGTGGGTCGGAGGGCGCACGCGAAGTCCGATTTCTTCGAGTTCTTCTCGATCTATCACGAAGCCATGGTCGGAATACGAGCGCACGAGCCGCTCGACGATCTTGGGGCCGTTATCGGCCCAGAGCTCGGGCCGGTAGCGGCGCAGGATCCGCTCGGCGTAGGCGGCTCCGGTGTCGAGCGAGCGCTGGCTTTGACCGAGGACCAGAGGATCGATCTGGGCGTAGAGGGGCTGGCAGAGTCTTACGGCGAACCCGAGGCCGATCTTGCATACGTCCTCGCCTCGCATGCCGGAGTGCTCTACCACAGTGCGAACCGTTTCGTCGAAAGTCGAAAGCGCGTGTTTCTCTAGCTGGCTGAGCGCCTTGAATACCTCAAGGCGGGAGCGATCGACGGGAAAATCGGCTCTCTGGCGGTCGCAAAACTGCGCATCGAGGGGCCCAAGCTCGCCCAGGTCGCCCAACACGAGTTCGTCGGCGGCGAGCGCGAAGAGAGTCGCCGCGCTCTTGGCGCCAAGCGGCACGAAGATGGCGATCCTGGCAAAGCGGCGCCTAAGCTCCCGGGCCATGGTGTAGGCGCAGCAGGGGCATCCCCCCAGACTGCGCAGGACCACGTCGATCCCCTCGCCGCGCTCCGGCAACAAAGCGTGGACGAGCCGAATGGTGGCGTCCGTGAAGGGGGCATCGAATACGAGACAAGAGCGCCCGCGCACTCCCTCGAGCGCGCGGGCGGCCTCGACGATGTCCCCAATACCAGCTTTTGTCTCTGCCATATTGTCTCCTCCTTTCTCTTCGTTGCCGGCGCTTGCGCGCCGGCGGCTTCGTTACATTTCGGGAATCGAGCCCGATCAGTGGGCTTAAGGTGGGCTGCCCGGCTTTTGCGCGGATGCGGTAGCTTCAAGAGCAGTGGAGGTGGCTGGGAGGCGATGCTTCGGCTCTCGTCTTTTTTTGAGGTCCGAGCACGCCCCTGTCACGGCCCTAATGATAAACGCTTTGCCCGTCAATAGCTGTCGGGCGATGCCGGCGAGGGTCAAGAGCGATTGCGCGCGCTTGTATCGCATTCGCGGAAGCGAGGCCCTCGAGGGGGGCGGCGAGAAAACTATCGTGGCCGCGGCGGGTTGGACCCCAGCGGCTGCGCGTCAGGTAGGTCCTGGGTCCGCCTAGACGTGCGCTCGTTCCGTGTCATTCAAATGGTTTCTCGAGAGCATGGGGGGCTGGTCGCCGAAACCGGTCCCCACCCGTTCCGCCCAGGCTTCCCGGAACTCGACTCCCGTTCTAGCGGTCACGATGTCAATTCGAATGGGCGCGACGCCTATCTGGAAGATCAGGCAGTGCGGGAGAGGTGGGCTTCGGTCAAGTCGAGCGGAGGCGCGCCAAACGCCCGCAGCCCACGCATTACGCGCGGGGTTTGCGCGGCATTTGAACGCTCGGATCGAACCCAGGGGTGGAGGTCTCTTGTGGCGCGTACATGGGCGTGAGCTGGGAGCGCATGAGCAGTGAGGATCAAGTATTCAAATCGATGGGCGATCGCCCACCACCTGCATCCCAGGGTAAATGACCCTGCTCCTCATCGGTCTTCGACGCTGGCTTGAAGGCGCGCAGCGGTTCTACCAAGCGGCGAGCCCGAGGCGCACGCCGGTCGAGCAACTTGCGGCTAGCTCGATCGGGCGTGGCGCATTCGTGCTTGGTGCCCGGAGAATTAAGCGGGCGCGCGACAGCGGGGACACGTAAGCGGCGACCGACCCTAAGTGCGTCTGTGGTGATCGATACACGCAGAAAAGCGCCCGCGATCCCGAGGCCCAAGGTGCCTGCTACGAAGCGCGTGGGCAGGTAGAGGCGCAGGGGGCGGAGCACCAACCCCAGTACTCACGCCCCCGAAAACAGGGCACCCTGGCACAGGCCGCCAGAGGGCCGCCTCGAACAGCGCATGTGGTGTTCAGCCCACCCCCAAAAGGTTTCCTCTTTGGAAGCGCTCGATCTTTTCTGCGAAGACCAGCGGGAACAACTAGGGAGATGGGGAACATGGCTCTGAGTACGTGTTCCCGCGCCACGTCTCTATACTGCCGCAGGATCACGCAGCTCGCTGACCTTGCGTCGGCGATTTGTTGGAGTCTCTACGCGTATTCTAACAGCCGTCGTACCCCAGACGCAGGACAAGAAAACCGCCTGCGTCAACCTCGATCCGACGTGACGCACGTAGAAACCGGGGTGTGAACCGGGGATAATCGGGGATACTGGCCGGGCGAGGGCGCGGCGTCCGGTCACCCGCCTTGTAACCCAGCGAAAATGCAGGGTTCTCGCTCATTGGGGCACGCCAACCGTTGACAGCTCGAGTTACCTACAGTCTGGAGCACAGGACGTTGCCTCCGAAGCGAGCGCGCTGCGGAGGCTGTTGGAGAGTGAGTAGAGGAGAGGCAAAAATACCACTCCAAGGGTGGCCTGTTTCGTCGAGAAGGGGATGGTCTTCCGTGCGGCCTAGAAGAAGTCCGGGTCGAACAACCGGTGGTCTCGGTCGAGGGAACTCCCTGAACCCCAAGCCGCAGTGCAAGACCGGGAAACTTGGTGGGCGTTGGAGGCAAGGTGTGGTCCAGAAGTGGGTCCAAAGCTGCAGGATCACCCTGGTGCTGAGTGGACGCGCGGCCCGGAGCGGCCTTCGCTCGGCCCAGGTAGGAGAGCGCGGAGCTTGGGCATCGGGCGATCCATACGGCGGGGCGCTTGCTCAGGAACGTCCGGTCGGACCCACGGGATCGCCATCGCGCCGGCAGCTTTTTCCTGCTGGAGAGACCGGTCGACCAATTGACGTGAAGGTCTTTTTTTAACTATGAAGTGACGTGGGAGCAAGGTAGGTACCATGCCAGCCCCTCGTAGAACGCTCTCGAGCAAGCCGCATACGGTCGCCCACGAGGAGTGTTGGGGGAAGACACGTCCTACAGGTGAACCAGGCATCAACGTTCGAGACCATTGCCTGAACGTGGGGTGCGTTGCCGAAGCGTTGCTGCTGTCGCTACCGCCCCCGATGAAAGCCCTCGTACCTGGGGCTGCCACTCTGGCCGCGTTACACGATGTCGGCAAGGTCTCGCCCGGCTTTCAGGTAAGATGTACGCCATGGCTGGTTCGGTGTGGTTTGGTGGAGCGTGCGAGCCAGGAAGGCTGGGCGACTGGTTACGAACGGGACCACGCGAGGATCAGCCAGTTCACTATACAGGAGCTCCTTGGTGGCAGTCCGGTGCACCGGTGGGCAGTGGCCGCCGGTGCGCACCACGGCAGAATCAAGGGTGAGCGCGTTCGGATTTGCGAACCGTGGGAGGAAGAGCGGCGACGGCTCGCTGTGGAACTCATTGATGCCTTCGGTGCGCTTCCCAACAACCCCGTGGATGATGCTGCGCTGTGGTACGTGGCGGGACTGGTTGCCGTCGCTGACTGGATCGGGTCCGACGAAGCTCAATTCCCGCAGGACGCGCACTGGGAACTGCGCCAGCGAAGACGGCAAGCGCAAGCGGCGGTGGCGGCCGTCGGGTGGAAAGCGGTGGAGTTTCGACCAGGGCTTCGGTTCCGCCAACTCTTCCCACCGTATAGCGCGAACAGCGTGCAGACAGTAGCCGTGCAAGCGATTCGTGAGCCGGGCGTTTATGTCATCGAAGCGCCGATGGGCAGCGGGAAAACAGAGGCTGCCCTGGCGGCGGCGTATCAACTCCTGGCGTCTGGAAAAGCGAGCGGGATTTACTTCGCCTTGCCCACGCAAGTGACGAGCAACCGGATTCATTTACGAATGCAGCCGTTCGTGCAGCGCATTTGCGCGGACGCGCCCGAAGTGCGTCTCGCGCACAGCGACTCCTGGCTCGTGCAGCCAGAACCACCGCCGGAGCTCCACCCGGCCAGCGCGGAGGCCGAATCGCGTGAACACGTGCGAGCAGGGCGGTCGTGGTTCGCATCACCGAAACGTGCGCTGCTGGCGCCCTTTGGCGTTGGCACTATTGACCAGGCGCTCCTTGGCATTGTCGCGGCAAAACATTTCTTCGTGCGACAATTCGGGCTAGCGGGCAAGGTGGTGATTTTGGACGAAGTTCACTCTTACGATTTTTACACTGGGACGCTGATCGACGCGCTCGTGGGGCGGCTGCGAGAGCTTCATTGCACGGTCATCGTACTTTCAGCAACGCTCACGAAGGCGCGCCGGCGACAACTGCTCCGGGTAGGTGATCACCAGCCGTTGAGCGATTGGTACCCACTGGTTTCTGGCAGCGCAGCGGCCGTCATGCAAATTCCATGTGAGCGCCCGGTACCAAGAACTGTCGCGGTGCGATTCGTTGATCCAAGTTTGTTGCTCGAAGAAGCCATGGAGCGTGCCAACCAAGGTCAGTGCGTGCTGTGGATCCGGAACACGGTGGACGAAGCCCAGGAAACCTACCGCCACCTCATGGCAGCCAATCGCGATGGTGGGCCATCAATTGGGTTATTACACTCGCGGTTTCCGTTTT
>JBBIJE010000024.1:0-24538 GCA_037446155.1 Myxococcales bacterium
TACGGCATCAACCTCGACGATGAAGGAACTATCCTCTACCAGATCTTCCGCACGTACCTAGGAGAGGTCCCTTACGTCGATTTTCATATAGGATACACCCCAGGAATCTACTACCTCAATGCAGTCGTTATGCGCGCTTTCGGACCGGGCGTGCTGCCGGTGAGAGCGGTGCTCGCGGCAGTGAATACCCTGGGCCTGGTCTTACTCTTTCTTCTCGGCAGGCGCGTCGCAGGCGGCCTTCCGGCGGCTCTAGGAGTGCTGCTTTACGTTGCCTTCGTGCCTCTCCATCGAGCCGAGTTCGCCTCGTTCAACATTCCCTACCCGGATTGGTACGTAAACGCCTGCTGGCTGACGACGGTGCTTGTCCTCGTCGCCTTCGCCACGGGTCGAAGAAAGCGGTGGCTCGTCGTGGCGGGCGCTTTGACCGGCGCAAGCTTTTTCTTTAAGCCCAACGCCGGATTGTTCCAGCTCGGCTCGGTGGCAATTTCCCTTCTCGCGCTCGAGAATCCCAGGCGCGCACCCCGAGAAGCAGGAGTTTGGTGGCGGCGCTCGCACCTGCTCGCGTGGTGGGTTTTGCTCTTCTCGGTTACGGCGGCCCTGCTCTTTCTTTTCGCGCAGGCCGCGGGGCGGCGCGAGATCGAGCTTTTTCTCGGCCCTCCTCTGGCGCTCATCGCCATAGCCGCGGCCGCCGCGATAGGGAGGCGAAAAGCAGCCGCGGCGGAGGGGGAGCGCCCGCAAGTGCACTCTGGCGCATGCGCGGTTTCGGTCGGGGCAGGCTTTCTGGCGATCACGCTCCCTTGGCTAGGGTACCTGATTCACAAAATGGGAACCGAGCGGGTGCTACTCGAGGTGTTCTTCATCGGCGCCCGCTTCGAGGATTTCTATTTCAGCGTGCATCGCGCGCTTGCGGGGCGCGACGCTCTCGTTGCCGGTGCGGCGGCCGCAGCCGCGGCTGCCGGCCTTGCTATTCGTAGCGGAAGCATTCGTCCCCGGCTGCCCATCGCCGGTTTCGGCTGCGCCGGCGCGCTGGCCGCCTGGGCAATCACTCACGGGGCGCTCATGCCCGAGGGCTTGCAAGCGGCGTTGGTATCTCGCTTGGAGGATCTAAGCTTTGGGTTGGTTCAGGTGATCCACTGGAGCGCGGTTCTTTGGGTGGCGGCGGCAGCCTATCGGGGAAGGTGGGTAACCGAACCTTCCGACCGTGCTTTGGTCTTCCTCACCATCACGGCAACGTCGATGTACCTTCGCGCCTACCCGCGTACCGACTACATGCACTTGATCACGGCCGCCCCGGCTACGGTCATGCTGGGCGTGGCGCTCCTTCACAAGGTGGCCAAGATGTGGGCGGCGCCTCTAAAAGGGGCTTCCGCCAAGATCGTGAAAGCGCTCTTTTTCTTGCCGCTCCTTGCGGCGGCGCTGGTTCGCATCGCACCCGCCCTCGATGCCTTGGTCGAGATCGGCGTGCAAGGCAGCCTCATCGCGCTTCGACCCCAGACGCATCTTGGCCTGGAGCGGGCGCCGGTTCATCTCGAGGCGGGCCGGTCGCGGCGGTTTCAGGAGCTTCGGGCGGTCGTGACTCATCTTGAGTCGGTAACCGCGGCCGATGAGCCCGTCTTCACTTTCCCGGCATTGGACATAGTTACCTTCCTCGCCGGCCGCCGAATTGCCACGCGCCACGGGTATTTCTTTCCCGGCTGGCCGGGGCACGACGTAGAGGCGGAAGTCGTTAGCGACCTTCGCGCCAAGCCGCCGCGCTTCGCCGTGGTTTTGGATAGACCGACTCTCTTCTTTTTTCACGCCCCGGCTTATTACTACATCCTGAATGATTTTCTTCGCGCGAACTACGTGGTGGATCGCGAGTTCGGAGCTTACGTCGTCTTGCGGCGAAACGACCTTTCGCCGCCTGAGACGAGTACCCACTGGAAGCCGGCCCCTTGGACGGATGAGTTGCCGCGAAGGGTAAGGGCGGAAATTGCCAGAGACCTTTCCACTTCGGACGAGGCGACGCTTCGGCGTGCGACCGGCAGGCTGGAGGGCTTCGCGATCGAAGAGGCGTACCAACCCCTGCTCGATCTTCTCGAAAGCCCCCACCCGGCCGTCCGCGACCTTGCGGTGTGGGCGTTGCGAAGGACGCGAAGCGCGGAGGCTGCGCTGGCGCTTGCGCGCGGCGTGGCCGAGGGGCGTTTCTCCGAGCCTCGAGCCGTTCTCGCACTGAGAATCGTCGAGGCGGTTGGCGATCTTAGGGCTGCACCCTACCTGGCAAAGCGTCTCGAACGCGCAAGCGGCCGGGAACTCGACGCCGCGCTAAACGGCCTTGCGGCCACAGCCTCGAAATGGCACGTGGGCCGGTTTTGGTTCGGTAGCAACCGGAGCGCAAGCGACGACGTCGAGGCGGTTTTGGATTCCAGGCTTGCCCGCCGGGCGCTACGGTGGCTCGCCAACCCGTGGCAAGATTGGCGCCTTCGTTATTTCGGGGCCGTAGCCGCGGCGGGCCTCCCGCTTTCCCGCTCGCAAGGCCCTCTTTTCATCGGGCTCGGAAGCGGCAATGCGTCTATCATGGAAGCCGCCGCCTGGGCCCTTCTCGATGCGGGAGTCGGGAACATCCCTGTTGCGCCCTTCGTTCCGCTCTTGAGACCCAGCGACCCAGGGGCGGCCGCGATCATTCTCAGGCTGGCGAGCCGAGCCGACGACCGCCTGCGCGCCGATCTCGTCGAGGCCCTCGAAGCTCCGTTGGTCTTCGACAAGGCTCAGCTCGCCTGGCTTGCGGGCGCGATCGGCTATCCCGAATTCGAGCCCGCGCTTTTGCAGATGGCGGTGGACGAGGACGAGCGCGTAAGAACTGCCGCCGCCTGGGCGCTTGGGAGGTACCGAGATAGGGAGGCGAGAATCGCCCTCGAGGTCCTCTCCAGAGACGACAAGTTTCGGGTGCGCGAGATGGCGCGGCGGTCGCTTGCAAGCCATACCGAGGCAAGCCAAGAATTCGATTAGCGTGCGCGAAGTGCGCTCGGCCAAGGGAGCTGCGGCAGGTACCGCTTGGCCACAGTCGGCCCCCGGGGTCAGGAATGCGGTATGAAGACGACGCGGTATTCCCAACACGCGCTTAAGCGCCCGGACCGTCCTATGATTCGGGACGAGTGGATAACGTATGTGCTCGAGCATCCCGCGAGGACTCAGGTACAATCGGACGGACGCATACGTAAGCAGGCGCTAACCCGCGAGGTCGGGATGTTCCTCCGGGTCTTTGCCCGCGTGCTTATCAGGCTTAGGCGGCTCGAGAAAGCCCTCCAGGCCGACGAACGGGCGCGGTTGGTGTCTCGCGTCAAACCACCGCTCAGGCAGAGAGCCAGCGCCGCTTCCTCGCTCCGGCAATTCATGACGGGATTCTCGCGCTCGACCATGGCAAGGCGACACCAGGCTTAGAACGTTCGACGCTTCCCCTCGCGATCGAAAACGCCCGACTCCATCAGCTCCTTCATCAGTCCCTGCGCCTCAAGCTCGTGTCCCGCGGCAGTAGGGTGGACGAAGTCCCAGGTGTTGAAAGGCCGCCGGCTCCTGTTTTGCCGATAGACCGGGACCATATCTACTACGTTAGCTCCGGCCGCAGTGGGAGGCTCTCCGACACCAGCACGCGCCGGTCTCGGAGGTGGCTATCGAGCTCGCAGCCGGGCCCAGCCACACGCGGCAACGTGCGACGACACCAATCGGATCGGGCATCCGGGCGTATCTTGACATCCGCCGCTGCACTGGCGTGGCATCCATGGCCACCCCGGCAATGAATATGCCCAGAATTCCCCAACAGGACCGGTTAGCGCTGTCCTGGTTGCCGTTGGTGGTGTCGGCTTCCTTCCAAGGACACGCCAAGCTAAACGATTTCGCTGTAGCGCTCATCGCGCCAAGGTACCCTCTGCCCGAGAATGCCACGCTCGAAAAGGGCAAGAATTTCGAGTCGGCAGCGGCGTCGGTCAAGTGGGCGAAGCTTGCAGGCAAGCGTGGCCATCTTCCATCCATATGGTAACATCCAAACTCCGAAGCGATGCGCCGGAAAGAAAAGGGCCCAGCTATCGGCGATCGTGGCGCTCTTGCTTTTGGCGCACTGGCGACTCGATCCAATGGAACTCTTGAGAGAGAGGAAGGCCGTTCTCAGCCTGGCCGGGTACTATCGCGCGGTGACGGTGCCTTTTGTTTTTGCGGGCGGTTGCACTTCGGGCGCTTTGACGATGGCCTCTGGGGCGGTAAGCCTCCTCTGTTTCTGGGTCCTTCTCGGCGCGGGTGCTGGTTGCTCACTTGCCGTCCGCGCTATCTGGTACCGCGCAACGCCCGGCGCCGGAGCTCCCGCACGGACCGCCCCCTCCTCAGCGCAAGTCGCCACCGGCCGGGTAACTGCACGGAAGTGCGTGGGGCGGGGGCGCCAGGAACCTACGACTTATCGCCTTCGCGCAATGACTTTACCAGAGGCCGCGCCTCGGCGAGAAACTCTTCACACCCCCGTATGTTATCCCGTACATAGGCGGCGTCAAATCCCACAAATGCGACATAGTCGCCTTCTTGCCGATCGCGGAAGAGTCGGTTGTAAAGGTCGCCATACTTTCGCGCAAGCCTGCCGGTCTTGATGAAGTGCTGGTTAAGAGCCGCACGCACGCCGCTGTGTTTCCCGAATTCATGCCCTTCTTCCAGGAGCAAGGCGCACACCGCGTAAAAGAGCGCGTAATATGCCCTATTGATGGCGAACGAAAACGACTCCGCGCGAAGCTCCCGACGGGCGGCTTCAAGGCTCTCAAGCGCTTTGTTCCACCAATAATTGATCGCCTCTATTTGCGCCTCATTCTTCACAGCGTAATGCCTTCCTCCTGGACAGCTCTGCGGATCGGGAGAACCGAAGGAATGCCATAGTCCCAGGTCGCCCGATCGACGATCAGCTCACTGAGGTTTGCGCCAAACTCCAGATTGATGTCGAGGATGATACTGGAAATTAAGTTGCGGACGCTATGATCCGGAGGCTCCTTAAGGATGACGAGGAGGTCAGCATCCGACTCCTCATCTGCCGTGCCACGAACGACGGAACCGAAAAGCACAAGCTGGTCCACGTGGGGTACCGCATGGAGCCGATCTCGGGCGGCTTGAAGAGCCGCTCGGATGTTTTGGGCAAGCTCTAGGTCAGCCAACCTTTTCACGTTGCCTTCTTATTCCAAGCCCTGTGCCGGCCCCGCAACGCCCGGCATGTCGCAACTTGCCGTCGCCACAACGCACACAACCAAGGGTCAGACTCCTCCAAACCATCTCTTTCGCGACCGCGCTCAGTATATCCGCGACCCTGCCGCTTTGCCAGAATCAAACGGACTGGCCGCTTTGTCTCGGCTTCTCCCGCCACGTTCACCATTGGACCCCCGCGCGATGTCTCACCGCAAGCCGCCGCTGAGGCGGGTGGCCAACGCCGCTTCATCGCTCCGGCAATTCATGACGGGATTCTCGCGCTCGACCATGGCAAGGCGACACCAGGCTTAGAACGTTCGACGCTTCCCCTCGCGATCGAAAACGCCCGACTCCATCAGCTCCTTCATCAGTCCCTGCGCCTCAAGCTCGTGTCCCGCGGCAGTAGGGTGGACGAAGTCCCAGGTGTTGAAAGGCCGCCGGCTCCTGTTTTGCCGATAGACCGGGACCATATCTATTACCTTAGCGCCGGCCGCGGCTGCGACCTCTCGCGTGGCGTCCTCATATTCGTCATGCACGCGCGCAAATTCGGAGAAGCTTTCGAAGCCGTTGAGTGCAAGCGTGAGGCGAGTAAACCCGACTCTATCGACGTCATCGTAAACGTCGCCCGCATCGGGTGCCACTATGATCCAGGGCTCGGCACCGAGGGCTCGGATCCCTTGGATCATCGCTGTCAGGTTCCGCTCGTATTCGGGAAGCGGCACGGCAAGAACTGGTGGCTGGCTGCCGCCTGGCCGAGCATTGCGCTTGGCACGCCGGTATGCGAGGCCCTCGCCCGCACTTCGCAGAAAGAGAAAAAGACCGGATTTCTCCAGAAACACCTTGCCCTCTGTCAATAGCCGGCTCGACGGATCCCTTAGCCGCTCGGCCCGGTCGGGCGGCACCCGCAAGTGGTCGTTCCAGCCAAAGCGCACGGTCACGAGGTCGGGCTCCAGTGCGGCGAGCTTGTGCCGGACGAATTGAAGGCCCCCGTAGGTGGTGTACCCTACGACGGCGGCATTGACGACTTGCACCAGGCGCAACGCTCGGTTGAGCCGTTGCTGGAGCAATTGGGGGTAGGGGGTAACGAACCTTACACCGCCGCCCGTTCGGTCAGGGACGGCGACGGCTCCAAAAGTGCATGAGTCGCCCAGGCTAACGATGCGAACGAAGCCCGAGGGCTTACGCCCCACGTGAGCCGCCATTCTGAGGCCCTGATCGTTTACGAGCGGTCTTCGACCGCTCTTGAGCCCGGGTTTCATTCTGTGGCCCGTGAGCGGGTCGCACTCGAACGTGGCATCGCGCGGCGGGATGAAGCACCGCGACGCTAGTCCGGTAGTCCGCACCAAGACCTCGAGCCCGCAGACGAGCGCAGCCGCAGGCAAGAAAACTATGAGCACACGCCTAAACAGTGGCCACCCCGAGATCCAGGATGCCATGTACCTCGCCAGGCGGATCGGCCTGCCGGCTCGTTGCGCAAACGGGTCGCCCTTCTTCTTCCCAGAAGTCGAGGACCTCGCCAGCATGAACGCCAACCTGTCGCGAAGCGCCTTGGGGCTCGTGACCCACCCCGTCTCGGATATTGTGCCTATCGCACTTTTCGAATACAAACCCCTACTGCCCTGGTCAACCTCATTCGCGGCCGATCGAGCTGCTGCATCGGGGCGATCGCACATTTACGGTTGCACGCCCCTCGGGGCGGCCCGTATGCTTGGGCCCGACGGGGTAGCGTGGCCGGGCTTGGGCGGCCAGTACCGGCTCGGCGACATGGGAACCCCCAGGCGGAGCGATGTCTCTAAGCAAGACGGAAAAGCTCGAACAGTCGCTGCACAGGCGGCCTGGGCGCCACGTGGTGCCACTGCTTTTTTTCGTTGCCGTCGCCCTCTGGGCGCTTCGCGTGGTGCTCCCAGCCCCTGCCAGTACCCTTCCTTATCCTTTGGAGGCCGGGACAGCGAGATGGAAGCTTCTCAATATCGGCGATCAGAGCTTAACGGCGTGGGGGGTCTCGCGTAACGCGCGAACCATTCTGACGGCGCCGGGAGCCCTTTTCCAGGCCGAACAATGCTACCCCTTGCAAAACTCGCTCACGCTGGGCGAACACATGCTAGGCGATGGGTTGCTCGGCGCCCTGCCCTATCTCTTCACCAGAAACCCGATTCTCACCTACAACGTAGCGGCGCTAACGTCGCTTTGGCTAGCCGCCATGGCGATGTACTGGCTCACATACTACTGGACCGGAAGCGCTGCCGCTTCTTTCGTCGCCGGCCTCCTCTTTGGCTTTCATCCGATCCGCACGGGCGATCTCATTCATCTGCACGTCATTCACAATCAGTGGATACCGCTTTCCATCCTTTTCGCCGACCGGCTATTTGCGAGAAGGCGCTGGCGAGACGCGCTCGGACTCACGCTCTTTGCCTGCTTGGGACTCCTTGGAAGCTTCTACCAGGTCTTGGTCCTCGCCATAATCGGCGTGGGCTACGGGGGCTACCTCGTCTTTCGCAACATGCACTGCCTCCTTTCCCTTCTCCCCAAGCTCGCGCTCTTCTTCGTCGCAACCGCTTCGGTGGCCTACGCCATCTTTTCCCCCTACCTGCGGACCAAAAGCCTCTGGGGCGTGTTGGAAGGCAGGCCGCCGATTCTCAACAAGCTCTCCGATTTTGCCTTCGGCGGATACGGCTATCCTGGATCTGTGCTTCTCCTGCTGGCTTCGATCGGGCTTTTCGGCGCCGCCCTGCGCAGGGGCGAAGATAAGCGGCTCGATCCGCGTCCGCCCCTTGCACTCTGCTGTTTTCTTCTTCTTTGGGCCTCCACGATCTCCCTTCCGGTTCCTCTTACCGGCTACCATATTCCCTCGCTTTTTCTTCTTGCCGCCAAGTCACTGCCCGGGTTTACCGCCGTTCGCGCTCCGGCGGCCGTGCGAAGCGGGATCTACCTGATCGGGGCGCTCTTGGCCGGGATGGGCATGGCGCGACTTTTGGCAAATGTTTCGGGCTCGCGCCGCGCAGCCGCCACTACTCTTGTAACGGCGGCCGCCCTGGCCGAGGTTTTCTTCCCGCCGCTTTCGCGGCTGAGCTTCGGAAAGACGGTCGAATATCAGGCCTATCTCGCAAGGCCGCTTCCGGCCCTAGTCGAACTTTACCGAGGCCAGCCACCTGGCCCCATCCTGGATCTCCCCTTGAGCTTCGGCAAGGTCGGATTCATTCCCTGGATGCCGCACTACGTTTTCATGAGCGCGTTTCACCATAGGCCCGTCGCCGGCTGCTACAATTCCTTTATCACCGAGGTTCAGTGGGAGATCGAGCGCTTGGCGAAGCGCTTGCCCGACCCGATTGCCGCCGACGCCCTCTATGGCCTAGGCTTTAGGACGGTCATGCTCCACTACGAGCTTCTTTCGACGAGTGGGCACCTGATGCGGATGGTGAACCTGCCAAGCAGCAAGACGCACATGGTAAAGTCGGGACAGGCGCTCTTGCACACCGCCTTTCGGCTGCTCGGGAGCGGAAGGACCGTGGCCGACCTCGGGGTTCTAAATGGCGCCGAGGGAGACATGCCCGTGCAAATCGCCTCGCCGCCCAAGGCTCGCATCGGCTTTCGCCTTCGCAACCGATCCGAGGCAATCTTCGTACATCCCGCGCCGATCGAGCCCACGCCTTTGATCCTCGCCTGGCGGGACGGCTCCGGGAGAGTCGTAAAACGGCAAGGAGCGCAGGCGCTCCTGCCCCTGGCTCTTGGCCCCGGCGAAGAGGCGATCGAGCGACTCGATGTCGAGGTGCCTCGGGAACTCGGAGCCTACACCGTCTCGCTTGTGCCCGCACGCCAGCCGGCGCTCGTTCTCGCCAAGCGCGATGTTCGTGTGGTAAGAGCACGATTTGGCGGGAAGGCGCGAAGAAAATGACGATGACGGGCCGGTGCGACCCCAGGGACCTGAGCCGATGACTCGGCCTTCCGTCTCCACCGATCCCGTGTCCTGCCGGATCTGCCAGGCCAATGCTCCCATAAGTCTTCGCTACCATCTTGCGAGCTTCGACGTTTACGAGTGTGGCAGGTGCGGGTTGCGGTTTCGCCACCCGTTACCCGGCGAGGCCGAGCTGATCGAGATGTACGAGGACCCGCGCTACCATGAAACGCCTTACTTCAGAAACGCGGTCGAGGGCGCCGGAATGCGCTCGCCGGAGGTGAGGATCTATGAGCGCGCGTTAGGGGATTTGGCGGAATTGGGAAAGCGGGGGGCGCTCCTGGACGTGGGCTGCGGGACGGGTTTTTTCCTGCAGCTTGCGCGCAAGAGAGGATGGGAAGTCGCGGGCGTCGAGCTTTCGGAGCGCCACCGCGCCTACGCCCGCGCCACCTTCGGCCTGGAGGTCTGGGGAGGAGATTTTCTCGCTGCGCCGGCCAAAGCCCGCTCCTTCGACGTCATAACCATGTGGGACTTCCTCGAACACGTGCTCGACCCCAGGCTGGTCGTGGCTCGTGCCCGCGAGCTGCTCAAGCGAGATGGCGTGCTTTTAGTCTTCACCATCGACACCACAAGCCTCTTCAACCTCGCCGGGGATCTCGCCTATCGGCTAAGCGGCCGGCGTGCCCGCCGGATACTGGAGCTGCTCTACGACAGCCACCACAACTACTACTTCACGCTGAATTCGCTCTCCCGCTTGCTTTCGAGCGAAGGGCTAACGGTCGAGCGCTGGCGCTCCGATCGGGCTTACCTGAGCCGCTGGGTCACCCAGCCGGCCCCGTGGTACCTTCTGGCCGGCGGCTTCCTTATCGATCTTCTCTCCCTTCCCCTCGACCGGCCGTATCGGCGAACCGCCTACTGCCGCCCGAAGGGGGATTAGAAGAGCGTGTAGATGAAGGGCGAGATGGCGCTCGACTGGGCGAAGACCATCAGGAGCCCGAGCATCATGAGCACGACGATCATTGGCATCATCCACCATAGCTTGCGCTGCCAGAGGAAGCTCATGAACTCGCCGATGATGCCGAGCCTTGCGGTCACTCCGGATAGCATTCGCAACTTATCTTACCTCCCCGCGCCATCCCCTTCCTGGCGCGTGACGATGTAGTTTCCCAAAACCAACATATGAAGGCCCCCGCGGCTGAAGGTCCTGAAGGCGTCTTGCGGGGACGTCACGATCGGCTCCCCCTTGAGGTTGAAAGAGGTATTGAGCACAAGCGGCACGCCGGTGGCCTGGCCGAAGGTCTCGATGAGCTTGTAGTAAAGCGGGCTCTCCTCGCGATGGACCGCCTGCAGCCGCCCGGTGCCGTCCACATGCGTTATCGCCGGCACCACTTCCCGCTTCTTCGGCTTCACGTCCCGCACGAGGAGCATGAACCTGGCCGGGTAGTGCTTCGGCGCATCTGGCAAATCGAAGTACTCCTCGGCCCTCTCGGCCAGAACCGATGGCGCGAAGGGCCGGTACGGCTCGCGAAACTTTATCATGGTATTTATTATGTCTTTCATCTCGGCCCGGCGCGGGTCGGCTATGATCGAGCGGCTGCCGAGCGCTCGCGGGCCCCACTCGAACCGCCCCTGAAACCAGCCTACGACTTTCCCTTCTACCAAAGCCTCCGCCACGCGAGCCACGAGCTTGTCCTCGTCGCCCACATGCTCGTATCTTATCCCCTCGCGCTCGAGAAACCCCCGGATCTCGGAGTCCCCGTACGCCTTCCCCCAGTAGCCGTGCTTCATCACGAAGCGCCGCGGCTTGCCGAGAAGAGAGTGATAACAGTAAAGCGCCGCTCCGACCGCGCCTCCCCCGTCGCCAGCCGCCGGTTGCACGTAAAGCTCCTCGAAGGGGGTCTCGGCCAGGATGCGGCCGTTGGCGACGCAATTCAACGCCACGCCACCCGCCAGGCAAAGGCGCTTCATTCCCGTCTCTTGCGCCAGGGTGCGCGCCATCCTGAGGAGCACCTCCTCCGTCACTTTCTGGATGCTTGCGGCTATGTCGGCATAGTGCTGGTTTTCGCGCACGGCCGCGTCGAAATCGGCCGGCTTGGGGCCGAAGTAGCTCGGGTAGCCGCTCGTCGCCGTGAAGAAGTGCTTGCCGGGCGGCCGCGGCGGGCCAAAGAGCTTCTCGAACTTGCGACTAAACGTGCGCTCGGCCGAGTGATGGTAGCAGAAATAACTCATGTCGAGCCAGAAGCTTCCGTCCTCGGCCAAATCCAGAAGCTTCATCACGTGATCGAGATAGCGGGGCTCGCCGTAGGGGGCCATGCCCATGACTTTGTATTCCCCCTCGTTCACCTCGAAGCCCAAGAAGGCGGTAAAGGCGCTGTAGAGAAGCCCCAGCGAATGGGGAAAGCGAAGCTCTCTTTTTATTTCGATCTTCGTTCCCCGGCCGGTCCCGGTCGTCGCCGTAGCCCACTCGCCCACGCCGTCAACCGTGAGAATCGCCGCCTCCTCGAAGGGGGAGCAGAAAAAGGTGCTCGCCGCGTGCGAGAGGTGGTGGCCGGAAAAGAGCACCCGCTTGGCATCCACTCCCACCCTATCGCAGATGATCCTCTTCACCCATAGTTTGTCCAGGAGCCAGGTGACCATGGATTCGCGGAACACCTTGACCGACCAGGGGAAGGTTTGCATGGCGGTAAGGAGTATCCTCGCGAACTTGTCGAAGGGCTTTTCATAAAAAACCACGTAGTCGAGATCTTGGGGCGCAAGCCTCCCCTCTTCCAGGCAAAACGCGATCGCGCGCGCGGGAAAATCGAAGTCGTGCTTCTTGCGCGAGAAGCGCTCCTCTTCGGCGGCGGCCACAAGCTCGCCGTCTCGCACCAAAGCCGCCGCCGCATCATGGTAGAAACAGGAAATCCCGAGGATGTTCACGAAAACTGCCTCTTTGCTTCTTCCATATCGTGGGTGTGCTCGGGAAGGGGCGACCAGTAGCTCTTGGAGGTACGCTTGAGCCTTAGCGGATCGGCAAAAAGCCTAAGGCCGATCGCAAGGGGAGCGACGAAAACGAGGTAAAAGAGGGTAAGGAGGAGGCGGGCATTGAAATTGCCGATCGCCTCGGCAACCCGCTTCCAACCCTCCCAAAGCCTCCGCCACCAGGGCAGGCGGCGCCGAGCCGCACGAGCTTCCCCTCGCTGTTTCACGTTCATGGTTGCGGCTCGACCGCTCTCCACGCTTGTCGTTCCTTCTCCCTGGGGGGTCCTAAATCCTACGCCCTGCTACCCTGTTATCCCGTCGGCAAGCGGCCTTCAAGCGGCAATTTGCGGCATTGGATCGAACGCCGCAGGGGCTAGCGCCTACACAGTATCGCCCATTGGCGAAAGGTTGTCCATAGACCCGAAGGTGGCACTAGATGGGCCCTAGAACTGGAAGTAAATGAACTCCCCGCCCACGCCGCCCAGGAGCGCCACGAGACCAGCGATAGCGCCCGCGAGCGCTCCCTCTGCGGCCGCCCCCCAAAGGCCGTCAAAAGCCGCAAGGATTCTGGAAAAATTCAAGCGCACGGCGCGCTCGAGAAAATGAAGGAGGGCACAGAGAAGGATAACGCCGCTCTGAAAGACCGGCCACACGCGCGTGTAATCGCCGCTCAAGAGCTTTCCGATAATGGCTACCGCGTCACCGAAAGTGGCGGCCCTAAAGAAGATCCAGAGGGAACAGACGGCATGAAAAACCAGCACGATCCGTGGCAGGTCTTTCCATCTCACCCGCTCGTCGACGACCGCTGGCTCGTGACGCCAGAGCCGGTGTAGGGCCAGCAACAATCCATGGAAGCCTCCCCAAATCACGAAGTTCCACCCCGCCCCGTGCCACAGCCCGCCGAGAAGCATGGTGAGCATAAGATTGAGGTAGGTCCTGCGCGCGCCGCGGCGGTTCCCGCCGAGCGGTATGTAGAGATAGTCCCGAAGCCACGTCGACAACGTGATGTGCCACCGCCGCCAGAATTCGACCGGATTGCGCGAAAGATACGGCTCCTTGAAATTCAAGGGGAGCTCGAAGCCCATGAGCAATCCGATCCCTCGCGCTATGTCCGTATATCCCGAAAAGTCGAAGTAGATCTGGAACGCGAACGAGTAGATTCCAATCAAGTGCTCCGGCGCGCTGGCGAAGCCGGGGGACCCAAAGACGCGGTTGGCGTAGGGAGCGAGCAATGCGTCGGCGAAGATAACTTTCTTGACCAGCCCACCGACGATGAGCCAGATTCCCCGGTGTGCCCGCTCCCAGGTCTGGATACCGCCCCGGCGTAACTGCGGCAGAAACTGCCCACCGCGCAAGATCGGCCCGGCGATAAGCTGTGGGAAAAACATGATGAAAAGCACGTACTCCCGAAAGCTCTCCACCGGCTCGAGTTCTCCCCGATAGACGTCGATGGTCAAAGCCATCATCTGAAAGGTAAAGAATGAGATACCAAGGGGGAGGAATATTTCCGGGACCGGTAGGGTTATCGATGCGAGAGTCGCGAGCAAGCCATTAACCTGCGAGACGAAAAAGCCGGCGTATTTGTAGTAACCCAGCACTCCCAGGCTCACCACACAGGAGGCTACCTGGTACTTCCGAGGCCGGCGGCTCGCGATCATGGCTCGAAGGAGCAGATAGTTCACCATTAGGTCGGCCAGAAGCAGCAGGAGATACTGCGGCACCCACAGGGAATAAAAAACGAGGCTCGCGATCAAGAGGAGGAGATTGCGCCGCCTTTGCGAAGCGCACTGGTAAGCGAGGAGCACAATCGCAAGAAAGAACGCGAACTGAAAGGAATTGAAAAGCATGGGGTCACCGCGGCGCGCGTTGCGCGACGGGTCTTGTCACGCCGGGGAGCTCCTGCAAAGCCCTGGCGATGCGCTCGGCAACCAACGTCGCTCCGTCGATCTCGCCATCGTAAGTGAAGTGACCTGAAGGATCCCGAAATGCCGCATCGGGAAGGAAATCGTGGAGATCGAGGAAGTCGGCGCCCGCTCCCTTCGCTACTCGCCTTACCGCCTCCACTGTCCGCGCGAGGCCACCCTGCGACTCCAAGCCGACCCTTCGCAGATGCTCGACATTTACAGGAACCACGTACACGAGGACCCGGATGCCGGCCTGTGTGAACGTCCGAAGAGCCGCGCCAAATAAGAGGAGTACGGGGTGGTCGGAGTCGACGCCCGCCAGGGCTTGGCCGTACACCACGGAGAGCCGGCGCGCGCTGAAGCGGTTTGGCCTCCCGGGCAAAAGGTCGAGAGGCACCGGTGCCTCCCCCAGCCCCGGCATCCCGGAGTACCGCTGGGCCCAGGAGCTCAATCTTTGCAATCCGCGGCTCGTCTTGACCTGCAGGCTTCGGTAATCGTACCAGGGCCGGGCGAGTCCCAATTTTACGAGTGCCATATTAGGAGAGCAGCCGGTCGAGCGTAAGCCCCCACGAGTACAAGGGAAGCGAAAGCGCCCGAGGAAGCTCACCGATGGGCAGCCAACCCAACACTTCCAACCTGTCCCAGCGACTGCGCCACTCGGCGGAAAGCGAGGCCGTATTGAAAGGCACCACCAGGTATTCGGGGTGAGCAAGCGCTATCGCATGCGCTAGTGCATAGTATTCTACACTACTCATCCCCGGCGCGCCCATCATCACCACGCCGAAGCGTCCCCTGGCTCTTTGTTCCAATATCTGCTGCAACCTGTCGTGAAGGCCCCTGCCTTTGGGATAGGAGATCACGCTCGAGTCGCCCAAAAACCCCACCCGCGCCCTTCCGAAGAACTGAGGTCTGGCCATGATCGCCAGCGGAAGAGAGGAGTGTAGGCCAAGCGCAAGACCGACCTGCCCCTCTTCCACGCCGGTCTTGTCTAGGGCCCAGCGGACGGCCCCGATAGTCGCCAACGCACTGGCCAGAAAGCAAAGGATGGCCGCACCGAAACGGCCGTTTCGCCTATGGTGGCGCCTAATCGACGTACTCACTTTTTTAGCTCCGCCGCGCCCGGTCGAGCACCCGTGACCGCGGCCCCAATCTACAACATATCGCATCGGCCGCTATTCCTGTAGCCTTTTTCGACCGGGCTCATCGGCGCAAAGGCAGGCCGAACAGTTTTTGACTTGCGAAGAGCCACAGCAAAGATAGCATGAGACCGGTGCAGATGCTGGCAAACGGGGCAACGGGTGAATCGGGTGGTAGCCCCCCTCGTCCATGGAGCGGCGCCCCGAAATAGATTACGTCAAGGGGCTTGCGATAATCTTCGTGTTTTTCATCCACGTCGAGCCCTTGCGGGGGAGGTGGTTTCACGAGTACGTCATCAATCGAGCGGTGCCCATGTTTCTCGTCCTTTTCGGGACGACCTCGCAACTATGGTGGGAAAGCCACCGCTCGCTCGGCTATGGGAGTCGCCTCAGCCAATGGTATTCAGGGCGATTCAAGCGGCTCGTGCCGCCGGTTTGGGCAGTGCTGACCGTGTGGTGGGTCCTGTCCCTCTGGGTTCCGGGGTATCCGCGCTTTAGCCTTAGGCTCGCCCTCGTTAACTATCTAGGATACGCGCCGGCGATCGGCACCTTCTGGTTCGTTACGCTCATTTTTCAGCTTATTCTCCTTTACCCACTGCTCAATGCTGCCCTCGACCGTTTTGGCGCGTCGCTCTGCCTGGCGTTCTCGGCCCTTTTTGCCGTGCTGGCGCATGTGTATGCAATGGAGGTCATGGCAGCCATGCGTTCTCTTTTGCACCAGTCCGCGCCGGCTGCGGACCTCGCGGCCTTTTACCCCCTGTGGATCTTCGCTCCCCAATACTTTTGGCTCGTTCTTGGGGGCATGGCTGCCAGCCGATACCCGAAGGCAGCTACTGGCAGGCATGTTGTTGTGTTCATTACCATCACAGCCGCAAGTTCTGTGCTCCACGCATTCATCGTGCCGGCCGCGCCCCTTGCGGCTGCTGGAGTTCAGCGGCTGAGCGATTTGCCGCTTACCTACGCAGCATTGGCTCTGGCGAGGTTTTGTGCACCGCCTCGTTTGCCCGACCGCTTCTTGTCCTGGTGCGGGCGTCACTCGTGGGGGCTCTATCTCTCGCAGATTCTCGTACACGACATCGCGGGCAGGCTCGGCTTGTGGCCTCCGTCTCTGGGGCCTTTCGCGCGCTGGACGTACCTCCTTTTCCTGTTTGCCGCCAGCGCCGCGATCGTCCCCGCTGCGAACGCCCTGCGGGCGTGGCCCAGCAAGCTCTCCCTTGCGCGCTCGAACGCGTAGATTTACCTTCCCCCGAACGGCCCGAGCGGTGACGAAAGCAAGGTGGCTAAAGTGTCAAGCCACGGGGGAGGGAAAGGAAGCGATAAAGACGACCTTCCGCGACGTGCCACCCGCTCGCGGTGAGTCGTATGACGAGAGGCAAGGTGCGAATGGTCATCAGGGCGGTCCGGACCGGCTGTTATCATATTCTAGTTTGCCGCTGGCGCCTGGTGCTTGATGCTACTATTGGCGGAGGCCAGCCACCTTTGCCACGCAAGCCCTGGAACCGAAAGCCCGTGGTCCCATGCACGTGGCAACACGCGGGCCGGCAAATCGTCACGAGGCAGGCGCGAACGTCGCCGAGTGCGAGGTTTGCCCTGGAGCCAGAGGCATCGAGAACCCGGCCGCGGGACTGTCGTCGCAAGATGGCATCCGGCGCTAAATAGAATCTCCTATTGCAAGACCTGACCCCGCGTCACGGCAAGATCTGACCCCGCGTCACGGCAAGACCTGACCCCGCGTCTGACCCCGCGTCACAGGGCAAGCTAACCTTCTATCCGCTCTAGCACGTAGATGCTCCCGCGGCCCGGCGGCAGAAGGCGTTGAAAGGGCACCGTCAGGTAAACCCGGTAACCGGCAAGGGGGCGGAAGGAGACGACGAAGCGGTCGTCCACCACCCACCACCAGCTCTTTCGCGTCGGTGGATTTGCCGGCCGCACGTCCTGGTCGCTCGGCACCGTGCCTAGCCTCTCGGCCAGATGCCAGCCGTTGAACTCGAAGCCGCCATCGATCTCCTCCAAAGAAACCCGCTTCCGCGAGGCAAGCTCCCGCAGCGCCTCCCACCTTGCGGTATTCCATGCCAGGTAATCGTGCGTTGCCGCAAGCGAGAAGAGGCCAAAAGCGACCACTCCTGCCGCGAGCAAGGAGCGCCTGGGGCGGCGAGCCTCGGCCGCAACGCAAGCCGCAATCGGCGGCAGAAGAACGAGGATGTGCCGATCGAGAAAGTAGCGGCTCAAAAGAAGGAAAAAAAACATGAAAAGGCCAGAAAAAACGAGGAGAAAGATCAGGGCGGGATCCCGCTCTCGGCCGGCCTCCCGCGCGAGTGTGCGAACCAGCACCCCCGAAACGAGCGCCCCGCCGAGCGTAGCCGACACGGTGAGCGCGACCCTGAAGGGGAATCCCAGTGCCCAGGGGACCGAAAGCCCGAGAAAGAGCGTGTCCCGCAGGGTGGCCGCACCCGCCCCGAGGTCGTAAAGCACGTTGGTCAGATAAAACATCAGGGCCCCCTCGCGAAGGTACAAGATTCCAGCCCCCGAGGCAAGCAAGAACAGAGCGGCGCCTTCGACCCAGGGCCTTCGGCTGCTGGGGCGAAATCCGGCGGCGGCAAGCGGCAGGAGAAAAAGCCCCAGGTACTCGACCGTCCTAAAGCCGTAGTTGGCGGCAGTATAGGGAACCGTTAAGAGCGAGAGCCCGGCTAGCCTGGCCCGGTATCCCATCGGAAGTCCCGGGCCCAAAGCAAGCCACAGATGGTAAGCGACAAAGACAGCCGCAGGCGCGGCCGCCGAAGCCGCAAGCCCCCCGAGGCGCTGCCTGAAGCCACGAGCGAAAAAAGCCGAGCAAGCGGCGGCTGCGGCTGCGGCAAGAACACCGTAGGGGCGGATAAGCACCGATGCGGAAGCAAAGAGGCTTGCTGCGAAAAGATCGAGCGAGCGCTCCTCCTTTAGCCCCCTCGCGTAAAAGAACGCCGCCCAGCAAAGCACGGCCAAAAAAGGGACATCGGTCATGAAAGTGTAAGAGAGGCTAAAATAAATGGGATTTGCGGCCACAAGAAGGGTGCAAAGGAGCGTAACCCAGGTCCCCTTTATCCAAAGCCACAACAGCCGATAGCAGCCAAGTGCGCCGAGCCAACTCGCAACGAGCGTCGTCGCCCTCAAGGTCTCGAAGGAGAAGCCGGTAAGCTTGCACGCCAAGGCGCCCCAGAAAAGCTGAAGGAGCAAGCTTACGCTCGTCCAGGGAAGGAACGAAACCTCGTCTCGCTCGAGGAGATGCCTTACTGCGAGCGCGTAGGACCAGTCGTCGTTTAGGGGGAAATTACCGGCGGGTGGAACCAGAAAGATGGCGAAGAGGTAGAAGACCGAAAGGGCACCGATCCCCTCCCACTCCCCGCCAAGCCCTTCCCTCGCCTCTAGCGCCTGCACAGGGCTACCAGGTCGAGCGCTCCTTTGGCCGAGTCGAGATCGGGATGAAAATCGGCCGGCGTAAATCGCGCGTTCGCGCCCGAGCCGCCGCCAAGCCGCCGCCTTACCACCACGGCGAGCCGCCCGAACGCCCAGTTCACCACCGGCGCGGGCAAGAGGTGGCGCAGGCCCAGTGGGTCGAGCCTGAGAATCCGCGCGACCTGCTCTCCCCGCCGCCTGTCGTACTCGTGCACCTTCTCGTTTCCCATCATCCCGTAGATTCGCACCTCCGTGAAAACCTCTTTCAGCAGCGAGGAAAGCTCCTCTTCGGTGTATTCTTTAACATGGTAAGGGTTCTCCGAGACCGACGTAAGCCGGTTCGGGGTAGTGAGAAGAAGCGCGCCCCCAGGCTTCAGCGCCGTGGAAACCGCCCGAAGAAAGGGGAGAGGCTCGCGCAAATGCTCCAGCACCTGGAAGTTGCAAACCAGATCGAAGCTTCGCCCGAGGCTCGGAAGGTCGAATACGTCGAGCCGCTTGAACTCGAGGTTCGGCAGCGCGAACTCCTCTCTCGCCTTGCGAACCGCCTCCTCCGAGTAATCTATACCGAGAACGTAGGAGGCCGAGGAGGCAAGAAGCTGCGTCCCGAAGCCCTCCCCGCATCCGGCATCCAGGACCTCCTTGCCCGCCGCCAGATCGCGGGCGTGGTGGTAAGCCGCAAGGTGGCGCGACTCGTCGTAGCTAAAATCCGCACCGCGCCCGGGCCTCTCGCCCGTGAACTCAACCACCATGGCGTCCTCCGAAAACCTCGCCCGCGTATCTTACCGCCGAACGGGCGGCGGGCGCCAGGGTGGTTCTGCTCGTGGCGGCAAGCTTGAGCGCCCTAATTATCTCGGGGTCGCCGGTTGCGGCGCCAATCCAGAGCGCCTCGCGGGCGCGGGCGGTTGCGGGATGCAGCGGCGGCGACGCAAGACCCCCTCTTATCGCCTGAAGGAGGCAGGGACGTACCCAAGCCGGGCGCTCCCGGTACGCCGCGAGAACGAGGCTCGGGGCAAGGTGGCGAAGCGCGGGGTGAAAGCCGCCTAGGAGGTTGACGAGCGCGCAGGCAGACTGCGGCGCGCCGAGGCGAAAGAGCGCCTCCGCGCAGGCGACTTTGACCGCGGGGTCTTTTGCCCTGCGAGACCCGACGACAAGAGTCGCCTGAGCCAACGGTCCGCGCACGAGCCCGAGGATCTTTGCGGCGAAGGCCTGCGCGCGCGGGTTTTCCGCACCAGAGAGGAGCAACTGGGTGGCTTCGTTTCGAAGCCAGCCGGCCCTAGGAATTGCACGCTCGAGGCGGCCGCCCTGGCCGCCCCACAAGAACGGGGCGACACTCGCTCGAAGCCCAACCATTTCCATCGCGCTTTCCGCCTCGCTTCTCATTCGACGGTCCTCGCGCTTGAAAGCCGATACCAGATACGATGCCGCTCGAAGATCGCCGTGGTCGCGCAGCGCCCGAAGTAAAAGAAGCTCTTGGCGGCGGGTTAGCCCCGCTGCCGACACCAACTCTTCCAGCCCCCGCTCGCTCGACCCGCCTGCGAGCGAGTCGAGCGTCGCCCCCAAAGCCGCCCGGCGCTCGGCTGCGGGGGCATCGGCGTTGGCGGCGAGTAAAATCCTCTCGCGGGGACTTGCGGGCACGACCAACGGGGCTCCAGGGCTCGTCTCCTCGGCATCTTGCCAAGCCTTTGCCGAAGCGGCCTGCCCACTCGCTTCCCACACCCCCTCCCGTTTAACCAGGATGTCGAAGCGGCCTATGCTTTTTAGCGGCCGGAAGCCCGATTCCACGGCCGTTCGCAGGAGAAAGTAGTAGGCGGGGCTTTCCTCGAAAAAGCCCAAGTCGCGGTGCATGGTAACTATCACCTTAGAAGGGCGGGCGCTAAGAGCCGCGGCCATGCGCGCCTCCGCCTCGTGATCCGGCCTTCCCGGAAAAAAATAGTCGTGCGCAAAGGGCGCCCTGCGGTCCGAAAAGAAGTTTACCGCCGCAAGCGCCGGAAAGGCAAAAACCGCCTCGCGCGGCGAGAGGGTGTTCTCGAGCTCCTCGACCACCTGGGATAGCTCGGAGAAGAGGCTCGATCCGCCGGGGCCAATCTCGATTCTTCCTCTTTCGCTTTCGAAAACGGCCCGCCGGGGACCGAGGATGGCGCCCGCGTTGGGAGAGAACCTGAGCGCAAGAATCACGAAAATCCCAACCGATGGCGCGAATACCAAAGCCCGCGCAAGCCAAGCCGGTTTCGCCGCCGCAAAGAGGCGCCTTGCGCCGGCCAAAGACTCCTCTAGTAGAAAAAACCCCAGGACCAGGCAAAGGGGGCCGGCGGTTACGAGGTGCATGAAATCGGCCCTGGGATAGAGCTGAAGAAACATGCAAAGCGAAAACGCGAGCACTACCTCGACCCTGAGCCAAACCGAAGACTCCCTAGCCGGTTCAGAACGCGCCGCAGGCCTAAGCCATCTTCCGGCCCCGAGGAGCAGGCACGTCCAGTGCACGACGAGCGCGAGGGGAAAGGAGGCGCTCTCTAGCTGCCAGATAATCGAGCGCACGATCCCTTCCGGCGCCAGCGCCCCGCCAAGCGCCGCTGCGGCGGCGGCCGCCAGGGCGGCTACCATGATGCCGATCGCGAGCATCCCGACGCGCGGGGAGCGAAGCCGCCCGAGCCAAAGCCCGAGCGCGAGAAGCGCCGATAGCGCCGCCGCGGCGGCCATGGCGATTCCGCCGGTTCGTGGAAAAGGAATGTAATAGATAACATCGGCGCCGGACCCGATAAGGGTGACTTCGCGGACAAACCTTTGCGGACCGAGAAGGCCGGCGAAGTAGGTAACCCAGGGAAGGGTCACGACTGCGCCGGCAAAAAGCACCGCCGCCCACGCCCTCGCCGCCACGCTCTCCCCACTGGGCCCGACACCCGCCCCGAGCCTTCCCAAACCAAGCAGGAGCTGAAGGAAGGCAAGAGGGAGCAGGTAGATCGTAAAATCGCGCGAAAGTACCCGAAAGCCGAAGGCAACGAGAGCGAGCGCCGCGATCGCCAGCCAGGCCGGCCACCAAAGCCGATCCTTCTCCCTTTGGGTGCGCCGCAAGAGGACAAGTCCCAAGGCCATGAACGCGAAAGCGCCCGAGTTGGGCTTGCAGGCGAGCGCAACAGCCGCCGCCACCGCTCCCATCGCAAGCCAGCCGCCCCTTTCGCTTTCCCGCCAGCGAAGCGCCCCCAGGGCCGACCAGACGAAAGCGGCCGTGGCGTACCAGGCGGGATAGGGGATGTTGAAGGAGCAGAAGCGGCCTGGAAAGACGGGCAGAAAAGCGAACCAGAGCAGGGTGGAGGCCGAAGCCGCCCAGGGCCGCATGACGCGCCCGGCAATGAGGAGAAGGCCGAGGGCGGTTAGCAAGTGGATGCCGATGAGAAAGAGTCTGATTCCATTCATGCTCTCTCCCAGGGTGCGAAATACAAGGGCATTCATCCAGAAAAAGCCCGGAGTGTAGCCGGTCGAGAAATCCCGGTAGGGAATCTGCCCCGAGGCCGTGCGTTCGATCTGATGAAGGATCGTCCCTTCGTCGGAAAGCTCGAAGCCGTAGTCGCGAAGGGCGAAGAGATAAGCCCCGATAAGAAGGAGCGCGACACAGGTTGCAAGGAGCGAAGGGCGAGGCGCGCTCTCGGCCTTGAACAAGCTACCCTCGGCTGACCTTCCTGCCACAGGCACGTCCCAACCCAGCCGTTAAAGTTACGCCGCCCCTCTCTTTCGCCGCTCGAAGCCGATCTCCTCGATCGCCCTGGTAAGCTCGGCCGAAACGTTGTCCCAGCTAAATTGCGCCGCCCAGGCGAGCGCGCCCTTCCGAAGCCGCCGCCACTCGGCGTCATCGGCCAGGACCCGAAGGAGGGCATCAGCCAGCGCGGGAACGTCGGCGTGCGGGACCAGAATACCGGTTTTGCCGGGCTTTACTGCATCCCTCAGGCCGGGGACGTCGCTTGCCACCGCAGGCGTCCCGCACGCATTTGCCTCCAATACCGTAAGCCCCCAGCCCTCCTTCTCCGAAGGATTGGCCAATACCCTCGCGCTCCGGTAAATCCTCACCTTCTCCCCCTCGCTCACAAATCCCTTGAACTCGACGCAAGAGTCAAGGCCGAGCGCGCTGGCCTGCCGCTTCAAGGAATCGAGGGCCGTGCCAGATCCGGTTACCACGAGCCGCGCTTGCGGTAGCCTCTGCCGCACGATCGGCATCGCGGAAAGGAGGAGGTCGAGCCGCTTGTAAGGCTCGATGCGGCCCAAAGAGAGAACGGTGGGGCCTGGAGGATCGTCCGATCCCGGGGTATAGAGCGTGTGGTCCAGGCCGTTTGGGATGACGCGGATCAGTGTCGGGTCGAAGCCTCGGGCGACGAGATCGTCTTTGGTGCTGGGAGAGACGGCAATCAGCGGGATGCGCCGGTAAAAGGGGGGCATGGTTTTCTCGGCCAAGACGGTGGCGAGGGCGACGGGCGGAGAAACCTGTTTGAAGGCCGTCCAGCCGAACAGATGATGCACGATCCCCATGACCGGAAAGGGAGAGTAAAGAGCACCGAAAAAGGGGAGCTTGTTTAGGTCCTCGATCAAAATCCCCTTCTCTGCCCCCCGCGACAGGCGCAAAAACAAGAGCGGGCCGCGGAAGTAAAAGGTGTAGCGATTACCGACACGGTTGATCTCGATGCCCCGGATAACCTCTCGCGCGGCACCTCCGCGGAAGTTAGCGCAAATCAAAACCACCCGGTAGCCGCGAGCGGCGAGCCGGGAGAAATTTTCCATGAGATGGACCTCGGCGCCGCCCGCCAGTGGATGCTCGATGTCTCGCTCGTTCAGGATAAAGATTGTAGCCCCTTTCGGCACTTCGATTCCCGTAAAATCAGCTACCTACGTGTCAGAGCGCGCCTGGCCCCGCGGTCCAGGTCCTTTGCGAGAGGATAGCCGGGAGCGGCGGGGGGTTTCAAACGGCTATTTGCCCGGGGGCGGGAGGCTGTCGGTCCTGCACCCGGTATCGCCGGCTTGAGGCATTTGCTCAGGGGGCGTGCGGGCAGCCAGGCGCGGCAACGGCTGCGCCGTTTGCGGGCGGGTATTTGCCCGCGTGCGCGGGGGAAGCGGTCCTAGCGGCGGTTGCGGTTGTGGCGCAGTGCCTATTTGCCCGCCTGCGCGGGGGAAGCGGGGCCGGCGGGTTTGACACTGCCTTCGGCCGTTTGGCAGACTGCACCGCTAGGCGTGCCGGACAAACGGGCTATGGACAAGCAGCAGCACACCAGCGCGGCTTCAGCCGCTGGAACCGAGCGGGCCTTGCGCAATGTCATCGTGATGCCCGCGTTTAACGCCGCTAAGACTCTGCTTGTAACCTACCATGAGATCCCGCACGACATCGTTTCCGAGATCATTTTGGTGGACGATGCCTCGACCGACGGCACCGTCGCCATAGCGGAGCGGCTCGGGATAAGAGTGATCGCCCATCCGCACAACGTGGGCTATGGCGGCAATCAGAAAACTTGCTATCTCGAGGCGCTGCGGCGGGGGGCCGATATAGTGATCATGATCCACCCGGACAATCAGTATGACCCCACATTCATTCCCGAGATGATCGAGCCGATCGCGGCGGGCAGGGCGGATATCGTGTTCGGCTCGCGCATAAGAATGAAGGGCGGAGCGCTCAAGGGCGGCATGCCGCTTTACAAGTTCATCGCCAACCGCGTGCTGACGTTCATAGAAAACCTGGTATTGGGCACCAAGCTCACAGACGCGCATACCGGCTACCGGGCGTACAGCAGGCGTTTCCTCGAGACGATTCCGTTCATGCGTAACTCCAACGACTTCGTCTTCGACAGCCAGGTGATCATGCAAGCGGCCGCCTTCGGCTGCCGGATTGCCGAGGTGCCCGTGACCACCAAGTACTTCAAAGAAGCGTCTTCGGTCAACTTCTGGGTCGGAACGGTTTACGGGATAAAGACGCTCTCGTATCTCCTGGCTTATGTTCTGTTCCGAACCGGCCTCTGGCGCCCTCGCTTCCTGCGCCGCTAGCGCGGGGGTCA
>JBBIJE010000024.1:24638-26571 GCA_037446155.1 Myxococcales bacterium
TGTTCCGAACCGGCCTCTGGCGCCCTCGCTTCCTGCGCCGCTAGCGCGGGGGTCAGCGCGGGGGTCAGATCTTGACGTGAAGCGGGGTCAGATCTTGAAGCAAGCACCGAGCTGCGACACAGCACCGGCAAGTGCTCGCAAAGCTGGACACGGTTCTGGGGCCACCGCGTAATCGGTCGGCAAGACCCTGTTTCTTTTTTCCTGCCGGCTGGCTCTGGATTTCGCCGCTTCGGCGACGCAGCATGAAAACGGTCCCGAGCATCACAAGCGCCATGGCCAGGATACCCCACTGCGAGAGCGTGGGGATTACGCACGCGCAGGTACCACCAATGTCGGCGCAAATCGGGGCGTGGGGTGGGCACGAACCCCAGCACTGCGGGGGTGGGAACTGCCCATCACCGCACAGTGCTATTGACGTCTCGCATATGCACTGGCCTGGCAGACCTTCCACACACTCCTGGCCAGGGGGGCACGCGCCGTCGCACTGCGGGGGAGAACCGGGTGGGTTGCATGGCTGCGCCATACCAACTGCTGGCACCAGAAACAACAAGGCACCTAGAGCGGGGATGATCACTTTCCTTGCGCTCATCGGCTCCTCCTTACTGGACCGTAGGTATCTGGTCCGTTGACGCCGCTATAACACATTCAAGCCGCAACGCGCAACCCGAACGGGATCCGAGCCGACGGCACCGCCTTAAATCCAGCCGAAACCAAGAGCCCCACCCGATGAGCTGGCTTGGAACTCGACGGCGTGCTTCTGCAAATCGCTCTACTTTTCGAAGAGTTGGCCGGATCTCGCCGCGCGAACAGCTGCGCATCCCGGAAAATCTCCCGGGGTAATTCCTGCAATTCTGTCCGGCCGATTTAGTAACTCTTGGGCCTGGGTCGAGTCGAGGTCGAGGTGTCCGGTACAAACCGAGGGGCCATCTAGTTTGAGGTGGCGGCCGCGCTCGAGAATGCGATACACGATGGCTTCGGCCAGATCATTGCCGTAGAGGACCCTGCCCCAGGTGTCGAGCTCCTTGTTGGTAGTGAAGATCATCGGCCGGCGCTTCTGGTGCCGCTCGTTCACGACGTCGAAGAGCACGTTGGCGGCATCCGGGCCGTAGCTCCGATACCCGACCTCGTCAATGACGAGCACATCGGGCGCGGTGTAGGCTCGCAGCGCATCGCGGGATTGGCTCTTGGAGCCGGCGGCGGACAGATCGTCGATCAGAGCAGCAGCCGTTGTTCACATGGCGTCGAAACCGTTTTGGCTGGCGCGGTAGGCAATGGCGATGGCCAGGTGGGTCTTTCCGCGGCCTGGTTTCCCGGGCAGCATCAGGCAGCGGCCGTCGGTGACGAAGTCCGGCAACAGGTACGAGCCGATGAGTTGGAGCTTGACCGCCGACTGGAAGGTGAAGTCGAACTCGTCGATGGTCTTGAGGAAGGGGAAGCGGGCGTTGCGCGCCGGCGCTGCAGCCGGGTCCACCGGCGTTGGGCCACTTCTTCAGACGCCAGCCCGGCCAGCGAGTCCCGGTATGACCATCTCCCCCGCTCGGCCTGGTCGCACAGCGCCAGCCAGTTGCGGCGGGCCCAGACCAGGTGCACCCGCTTGAGCAACTCGTCCAGGTTGAGCTCGGAGGTGTTCATAGCGGCAGCTCCCGCCGTGGGGGCAAGGAAAGGGGCGGCCGCTGCGACGAGCCAGTTACGGGCCCATTGTCGTGGCCGCCCTGCATCTTGGCCAGAAAGTGCCTAACGTAGTGCGCACCGTAGAGCTGGGCCGCGAGTGCCTGCGCCAAGGCTGACCTAAGCAGCTCCGGGCCGCGGTGCTGTAGCATCTGGTGCAGCGCGTCCGCCTCACCGATACGCTCCCGCGGCTTGCGGTGAGTGATTTCGGTAAAATACTCCAGCGCAGGCCCGCCGACCTCCAGCAACTGCTGGCGCTCCAGGG
>JBBIJE010000025.1:0-15267 GCA_037446155.1 Myxococcales bacterium
TCTCGGCATGCCAGAGATTTTTTGGCGACCTGGAGGAAATATTTCAGCGCCGCAAAACACAAGGTCGTAGGGCTTCGCGCCTCCGAAAGGTGGCGGCCCCACGCGATCCGGCCCCTTCCGGCAACCTCTGACATTGCTTCTCGCCTATAAGGCTCCACGTGGATCGCGGGATGTACATAAACCTTAGTCTCACGTGCGGAAAGGACGCTCTTGCCGGTATGGCGCGAACTTTCATCATCAGGCCTAGAGGATCGCTCGGGCGCTATTTAGGTCTGCTCGACGGGCAGCATTATTGGGAGGGTGGCGATTTAGAAGGATGGCCCGTCGCCACATTTCGCAGCAGGGAAGAGGCGGTCGAGTGGACCGTTCGCTACTTCAGTCTTGTGCCCGATGCCGACGACGGGCGCAAGACCCTGGCCTCCCGGTGCATCGTCGAAGAGCTGATATGCGCATGCCGTGGAGCCTGTTGGCACGTGCTTCAAGCCGGCTACGAAGCGGGGCACTGAAGCCAAGCGCATCCGAAGCACCGGTCGCCCCACTGGTCGTTCCCGACATGGAAGCGCAGGCGGCAGCCGGCCCTGTTCGGCGCGCCAGCCCAGCCCGGGGTACGCCGCCG
Source organism: Myxococcales bacterium (assembly GCA_037446155.1). Classification (GTDB taxonomy): domain Bacteria; phylum Desulfobacterota; class Binatia; order UTPRO1; family JBBIJE01; genus JBBIJE01. The sequence continues at coordinate 617 of JBBIJE010000025.1, forward strand.
CGGATCTAGAGCGGATCCGGGGTCGCCCGCCGGAAGAAGCTCTCGTACGGCGCAAACGACCTTTTTGCCAACGGTTGACGTCCCCTCTCGTCCAGAATTCCCTGCGGCGGTGAGGCCGGCCGTGGCAGGCGTCGGTCTAGCGCCGCAAGCCCAGAGAGGGGTGGGACAAAGTGGCAATACGTCAAACGGAAGGCTCGCGGCGGCAAGCCGCTTTTGCATCGAGGAGAAAAGGGGCGCCGCGGGGGGCCCGGGGGGCCATCTTGAGTGTCCTCGTAGTTGCGTCGCTTTCAGGGTGCGGAACCAGGGAGCCGGATTTCAAGAGTCACACCGATCTTGGAGGGGGCAGAAGCTGCGACACGGAATGTTTTTTCGACACTCGGCCGGCCACCTGCTCGACCGTTTGCACCGATGGCCTCGGGCTTTCCGCGTGTCCCGCGCAGTGCCCACCGCAAGCGCCAAACTGCACGCTCGGGTGCTCGATCGGGGGAGAAGGGATCGAGAGCGGAGAAGATGCGGATGGCGCGGACGCGGAGGCCAGCGTTCGGTAGCTAGAGGCGAGCGCGAAAGGCGCAAGGGCGCGAGCGCTCCGGATGACCGGGGCCGGCATCGGTGGTATGCTGCGCGATGACAACGCAAGGAGCGCGAGATGAGCTTTTGGGACTGGCCCTATGGAGAAGGTTGGGAGCCTTTGAGTTTCATTGACCAGGAAATCGTCGCGCCGCTCTACTATCTTCTCTGCGTCGAGTGCGGCGGCGGTTTCTCCAGTCAGGACCCCCTTGCGGAGAAATGCGATAGGTGCAGGGAAAGAGAATGAGCGGCACGGCGCCTAGCTTCGATCGAGAAGCGCGCTTGCCCGGGGCGTGAAATGCCCGAGAACGCGGGCCCGGGCTCAAGACGGCCGGTCCGAGGCGGATGCGGCCGCTTCCCGGACCGCTTCGGCGCTTGTCGAATCCACAGGGTGGGCCTCTGCCCGCATCCCGCCTACTTCGCTGAGCCTGCCGTTTTCCGCGACCAGCAGGCGCTCGAAGAGCGGGGGGACGGTTCGGTTATCCGGTAACAGCAACCAAAGAGCGGTGTGTACCCAGGGATCCACGGACGCCTGCGCGCCCAAGTTCAGTTTGTGCCGGAAGAGGCCGTCTTGGGCGTGCGGCCTGGAGCGCAGAAGGTCGATCACGGCTATGCCATGGTCGCGAGCCCAGCGCGCGCTGAAATATTTCGCCGCGGCCAACGCGCCATGGCGCAAGCGACGCTCGTAGGGGGTGGTGCAGCCGGTTGCGAGGAAGATCAGGGCATCGCCTCGCTTGCGGTACACTTCCCCAGCCACCCACTCTTCCCCTTCCAGCACCTTGAGCAGGAAGCCCGAGCGGAGGGCTCGCTCTAGCTCCCTGTATGAGCGCAGATGCGTAAGCTCTCCGTACCGGTATCTTATATAAGGCGCGTAGAGCTCGTGGTAGAAACGCCCGAGGGCCTCGACGCCCGCGAGCTCGTGGCGGTAGCCGTATCTCCTTATCCGCCGCCGCGCGTTGGAATCGAGCCTTTTCTTGCGGCACCGATACGCGCCTTCCCCGAGCTCGACCTTCTGCCGCACCCAAGGATAGGAGACCAAGCTATCCCGAGGCCTGAGAAAAGCGAAGAGCCGATTGACCTCAGCGATCACCAAATTGCCGCCGACGCGCCAAAGCGCCGCCCTCCGGCGAAGCCCCCAGATCGGGTAGCGGCCGTCGTCCCGCAGGCCCTCGATTCGAGAGAAAAACTGCTTCAGGTATCCTAGACTCTCGCCCTCGCCGAGATAAACGAGCCGCGCAGGCGACCCGTCGCGCAGCTCGCCCTCCAAGATTACCTCCCGAACAAGAAGCGAGCGGGGGGAGAGAGCCATGCGCTTGAGCCAACTCGCCCAAGGAGCCACGCCAGGATGCATGGGCTCGCCGATAATGCTCATCGGACCGCCGAGCTGCGCTCCCACGCAGCCTTGAGGCAGGCGCCGCGGGTTTCCATCTCCGCCCAGCATCCGCCCAGGCACGCCGCGCGATTAGCGCACATCGCGCAGGAGCCGTCGCGCGCGGGCGTTCGAAAGCGTTCGAAGCCCTCCCGCCAGATCGCCGAAAGCGGCTTTTCCCGCACGTTGCCTTCCGCCAAAGCGCCGTTGTACGCCAATTGGCAGCCCAGCACCTCGCCGGTCGGAAGCACCGAACAGCGGGTCAAGCCGGCGCCGCAAAAAAACGGCTTGCCGAAGCGAACCCCGGCCAAGTGCTTGAGGTACCCGTAGGTGCAGCCGAGGTCGGTGGGAAACGCGCGGTTTGCAGTCTTGGCAAAGTCTACCAGAGCTTCGAGTTGGCCTCCGTCCAGGTCGTACTCCCCCTTGCCGGCCGCCAGTCCGACCCGGGTAATCGGAGAGAGGCGCCGGTGGGTGGCCCCGCTTTGCCTGACCACGGGAAAGAGCCGGCCGAGCTCTTCCACCTTTCCCGGCGGGACGACCGTGTTTACGATGCGAACGGCAACGCCTTTCTCGCGCATGAGGGCGAGGCCCCGAAGCGCTCGCTCCCACGCCCCCGCCCGCCCCCTTGCCGCGTCGTGCGCGTCGGCCGGCCCGTCGAGGCTGGTAAAATACAGGAAATAGCGAAAACGCCTAAGATCGGGCCAGAGTCTTTCCACCAGGTAGCCGTTGGTAACTAGCCCCAGGTGGAGCCCCCGGCGGCTGGCATGGTCCATTAGCTCGACGATATCGGGCCGCGTAAGAGGCTCGCCGCCGGAGATGAGCAGGCGCTTTACCCCCATCCCGGCGATGTCGTCGAGAAAGGCTCGGGCTTCGTCGGTCGTAAGCTCCCCCGCCCTAGGCTTTCCCGCCGACGCTTCGCAGTAAGAGCACCGGCAGTTGCAACCGTAAGTGGCGAGCCACTGCACGAAGGTGAAGGGGCGCAGGAGACCGAAGCCGCGAAGGAGCAGGCAGAAGCGGCGCCTGAGCTAGCCTGCCCTATCCCAGTAGAGGCGGTTCAAACCCGGCGTCGAGAGAAGCGCGCGCTCGAATGAATCTAGCACCATGCCCCGAACTCCCTTGCCGCGGTTTGCACCTCAGGTCAGCGGACCCGCAAGCGTCCGATACACCGGCGGGGAAGGAAAGTCCAGGGCTCGGCCGAGATCGGGCGGCCGCATCCGACCGGCGTGACGGCTTGCACCTCGGGCTTCGCTGCCTCGCGCCGGCCCTGCTTTTCCCTCTCGCTCAACTGCCGAGCCTGCCGGCGTATTCGTCCACCCAGCAAAGCGTGCTGACGAGCGCCATTTGCTCGACCGTCTTGCACCTTATCGCCTTTAGCGCCGGCGAGGCGATCAGTATCGCCAGGCATCTTGCCCGCGACAGCGCCACGTTCAGGCGGTTCTTGCTGTAGAGAAACTCCATGAAGCGCGGCAGGTCATCGCCGCTAGAGGTCGCCATGGAGACGATCACCACCTCGGCCTGCTGTCCCTGGAATTTGTCCACCGTACCGACACGAGCGCCCTCAGGGAGCCTGCGCCTTAGCAGGTTGACCTGCATGTTGTAGGGCGCGACGACCAGGATGTTCTCCGGCGTCATCGGGTGGGGCTCGCCGCGGCGGTCCACGAACGATTGCCGAAGGAGGGAAAGGTAAAGGTCGCGCACGACCTCGGCTTCCTTTTCGCTTCGTTGCGAGCAACCCTCGTGGTGGATCGCGATGAACCTGATCCCGGTCGGGCGAAGCTCAGGGTGTGCGTCCGCCTCGAGCTTTAGTCGCTGCCTTTGGTGCCCGGGCTCGGGGTGTAGCTTACCATCATATACGGCGTCGGATATGAAGCGGCACACCTCCTCGTGCATCCGCCACGTGGTCTCGAGAAATATGCCGCGGTCAGGGGCGATCGTCGCCTCGCCCCGAAGCAGGTAGTCGAGGACCGACTCCCCGGAGTCTCCGGGGTGGACTCCCTGGATCGGTTGCTGAAGCTGCATCTGATCGCCCAAGAGCACGATGTTCTTAGCCGACGTCCCCATGGCGACCAAGTTCGCGAGCGCAACCTGTCCCGCCTCATCGACGAAGAGGTAATCGAGCTTGCCATCGAGTTCGGGCTCGCAGAATAGCCAAGCGGTTCCGGCGAGGAGTTGGGCGTTAGACCAAACCGCCGCCTTTTTCTCGGTAACGTTCGTTATCATGTTGCCTTTGAAGAACGTATCCAAGTCGGTCGACTTCTTGATGCCCTCGAACCGCAGTCCCCGTTCCTTGGCTCTCTCCTCCAGCGCCTCGAGCAAGTTGTTGATCGCCTTGTGGCTGTTGGAGGAGACGCCGATCCGGTAGCCTTTCTCTAGCAGCGCGGCGATTACGTGCGAGCCCACGTAGGTCTTCCCCGCGCCAGGCGGCCCCTGCACGAAAAGGTAACTATTGCTTAGCCGCAAGACCGCCTCTACAGTCTGCCGGGTCGAGTCGCCAGCGCCTCGCATCAGGGGCTCTCCTGCCTTCAGGCCCTTTACCACCGGCCTCTCCCTCTTGAGGATGGCCTCGAGCGCCGGGTAGCGGCGGCTTTCCTCGATTATGCTGTCGGCGAAGCGGTAGAGAGCCTCCCTCAAGGTTCCGCTTGCGACCGGGCCGGCAGGGATGATGGATAGCCTCTGCGGAAGCGTTCCGCTTTTCATTCCGCGCTTGATGCTAATGAGCTGCTTCTTCTCGTCCAGGGCGACGATTTCGCCCGCGTGCTCGAGCGTATCCGCCCGGTGGCACTTGTCACCTACGTCGAACTTGAACTGCTGGTCTGGAAACTTGAAGGTGTAGATCATGGATCGCTTTACTTGCTTCGGCGGATGGTCGGGTGAAGCCTCCATGGCGCCTATGCACTCGGGATCGTCGATAAGCTCCTCGTCGGTCATTTCGTGGCGGGCGAACATCGCCCACCAAGCAGGCTTCGCCGCGCGGCGGTGAAAGTCGAGGAGGTGAAAGACAAGCTCGCGAAAGCGCTTTTCCTCGGCAGGCAATTTGCCGCGGCGCCCCGCCGCCCCGAGCAGCTTTCGCTCGTACTCCGCAAGCCGCGCCTCGGCCTCGCGCACGGCCTCGCTCTTCTCTTCCTCCCCTCCCCCCACCGCCGCCGCAAACCAGGGAAGCTCCTTCGGCCGCAGGGAGAGCAGCCACTGCCTCAGGAGAAAAAGCGAGCGACAGTCATCTTCGTTGTAGGCTCGAATCGCCTCGAGCAGGGCCGGATCGCCGGTCATCTTCCACAGTTCGTAGTATACGATGCTGCCACCGGCATCGGTTACGGCGCCCCTTCTGGCCTCCTCCATATAAAAGGTCTCCAGATTCTTCAGCGAATAGCCGGGCTCGGAAACGAGCAGGGACTCGCGCGCGACCTTGTAAAGATCGACGAGCCTTGCCCCTCTGAGCAAATCGTCCACCTCCGCCTCGCAGGTCCCGTGTAGCGACATCAGGCGCTTCAGCGCGCTCTCCTCGTAGGCCCCGTAATGGTAGATGTGCATCTTCGGGTAGCGCGCGAGGCGCTCGGTCACGAAGCGGATGAAACCCTCGAAGGCCCTTTTTTCTCCGCCGCGGTCGTGCGCCCAGGCGGCGGTGAACTTGGCCTTTCCGTCGTCATGGTAGAAAACGCCAAAGAGGTATTCTAGGCCATTATCTTCGAAGGGGTCGCCTTCGAGATCGAAGAAGACGTCGGCCGGGTCGGGCTCGGGCAGGCGAAGAAAGCCTCTGATCTCGCCTTCGGGAATATCGAGCAGCTCGAAGCGGTCCTGGCGGTCCTCGCGCTTGCGAAGCTGAAGCGCCGCCTGGCGGCGAAGCCTGTCGCAGGTCGCGGGCTGGATGCCGGGGATGCGCAGGCCGGGCTCGCTTCGCGCAAGCGCGGCCAGCGTGGTCACCTGGGCGCTCTTGAGCTTCTCGATCTGTGCCCGGGTGATATTGGCTACCTGGTTCAGGTGGTCCTCCTCGAGCCACCGCTCGGCGCAAAGCTCGCGCCAGCGGCAAGTGTCGCAGCGGGCGGAGCGCTCCGGGTAAGTCCCGGCCACACCCCGGCCCACCCACTCCAGGAAGCGCTCCTTCACGGCCCGGTAGTAGTAGAAATAATCGAGAAGCCGCAAGCTTCGCTCGCTTCCGTCCCCGAGCACCACGTGCATCCGGCGGGGAAGGGCCCCTTGCGCCTCGCCCAAAAGGTCGCTGTAGAGGCAAAGCTGAAGGATGAAGGAGGGCTTGGCGCTTCGGGCAAGCTTGGTATCCACTGCCTCGTAGCTCGCCTGCCCAAGCGCGGGCGGCTCGTCGGTGCGCCGCAGGAAATCGACGTAGCCCAAAAAATCGGCCGAGCGCAGGCACCCCTGATAGATCACCGCCGCGCCCTTGGCCATGGCTTCTCTCGTTCGCTCGAGCGCACCCGCCACGTCCTTGGCGCTCTCTCTTACGTTTATCGGGTCGAGTCCGGCCTCTCGCAGGCGCTTGAGATAAGCCTCCTCGTGGGCGAACCCCATCCGGGCTACGATCTCGGCCTGGGGGTCTTCTTTCGCCTTGGGAAGCGGGCTTTCCAGGTCCAAAAGATCGAGCGCCACCAAATGCTCGCATTCGGTAAAATTGACGAGGTCGCTAGCCGAAAAGACGATTTTTCCATCGATCCTTTGCATCTCGAGTTCCCTTGCGCCGCCCCTACGAAGCGGCCGACCCCCCTTGGTAAGTGCTACTCATAGCATATGGAGCGCGTTTAGGGTTAGCGCGCCTGCCCAGGCCAGCCCGCTTGCGAGCGAGGCTCGGCTCCGGGATAGCCTCTGGCGCGCTTTTTTCCCCGACCGCCGAGCCCCCGTGGTACCCTCTCCCGGATGGCGTGTGCGCAGGCGTTTCTTGCGCGCCTTCCTGTTTAGGCTTTCTCGCATCGCAAGCCTCGGCTTGTAGCGTAGCCGGTAGGACACCCGTTGGCCAAAGCCGGCTTGCGGCCCTGCGCCTTCTCTCGATTGCGGCGCAAGCTTCCCGCTTCGAGGCAACTTGACTTTGTAGCCGCTCATGGAGAGAATCTGGCGCCGTTTACGAGCCGGTCTCCCGAGAGGCAAGGGCAAGCGCAAGGGTGGGGATCGGCGCAGTGCCGGCGGGGCGCGACATGTTTAGGGCATTTCGACTCATCCTGGCTCTTCTCCTCGTGCCCATTGGCTTGGCGGTTGCGGTAACGAGCTCGCATTGGGTCGGCCGAACCTTCCCTGGGTTTTTCGTGATGGCCAACCGGGTAGTCCCCTCGGTTGGCCTCGGCGACTGGAGCGGGGTCAAGGATGGGAATTTCTACCAGGCTACGGTGGTGGTAGTCGGGGGCGAGCCGGTCGAGACCTCGGCCGAGATTTACGCCTCGGTCGCGAAGACGGAGCCCGGCACGCCGGTAACCTACACTCTAGCCAGAGGCGGGAAACTCTACGATCGAACCATTCCCTCCATGCGGTTTTCTCTCTACGACTACACGGTGGTTTTCGCGGCCTATCTTCTGAATGGAGCCGCTTACGCGCTCATCGCCATTTACGCGGCCCTTGGAGCCGAAAGGCAGGTATCGTACGCGCTCTTCTCGTTGGGGTTCGCGGCCGGTCTCTTCGCTTTTACCGGCGTGGATTTGTACTACCCGCACCATTTCTTCAGGCTGCATGTCCTGGCGGAGGCCCTCTTTCCCGCCTCGCTCGTTCACATGGGCCTGGTTTTCCCGCGCAACTGGCTGCGCGACAGCGGAGGCTTCGCCCTCGTCCCTTATTTCGTCACCCTACCCTTGGTAGCGGCGTACGAAATGGTGCTCTTCGATCCGGCCGCGTACTCGACGGTACACAATGCCTCGATCGTGTACCTCGGTTTGGCCGGCTGTTTTTTCCTCGGGGCTTTGGGCTACGGGTACCTGACCGAAACCAGTCCCGAGCGCAAGCAGCCGATTTGCTTGATCACCCTCGGGGGGCTCGTTGCCCTGGGGCCGCCGGCGGTATTCATGGCGATGTCGGGCTTGGGCGGTGGCAGCGTGCCGGTCAACTTCTGCGCTTACACGGCGTTTCTCTTCCCGTTGAGTCTCGCCTACGTTTGCCTGCGATACCGGATCGCCGTGCATGGGTCGCTGTGGCAGGAGGGGGCGGTCATGGTGGCTGGGAAGAGCGGATGAGGGGAGTCGCTTCTCGCTGAGACAAGCTCTTTGCGGGCACGACCTCGTTTGGCGCGTGCTGCCGCCCGATTCGATACCAGGGTGACCTTGGCGCGAGCGGCTCTATCCCGTGGCCGAAGCGATGAGCGCGCTCAACTCGGGCAGGCACGATCCGCACTTGGTCCCGGCATGGAGGCTTGCCCCGATGGCCTCTGGCGTTCTAAGACCCCTTTGGCGTATCGCCGCAAGAAGCCGCGTCCTGCCCACGCGAAAGCATGCGCAAATCACCGGGCCTTCGGAGGCGGCGGCAGAGAGGTTGGCGCCTGCGAGCAACCCCACCCGCTCCCGTGGATCCAGCGCGTTCTTTGCGAAAAGAGCCTCGAGACGCTCCCGTGGCGCAAGCCCATGCGTGGGTGCGACGAAGAGGCACCCGGTAAGCCGCTCTTCGGCTATCCGAGCGGCCCGGTAGATCCCGGCCTTTGGGTCCTCGAACTCCAGCCACTCCCCCTCTTCTCCGAGCCACCGGCGCGCCAGCGCTGGCCAGGGAAGGGAAGGGTTGTCGCCAGCGAGCTCGTAACGCCAGCATCCATGACCTTTGATCGCTACCTGGTATTCGCCACCACAAAAGAGGAGGGGCTTGCGGGATAGCACAAACCCATGCCACGCCGGCCGGTAGGGTTCGACGCGCGCCGGCGTGTGCTTCAATTCGGGCTGTCCCGATACGGGATCGGTCGCGGCGTTGACCACAGCCCCCGCGCGCGCCTTGCGCGCGAGCACGTCATTCCAGTGGATAGGCACGAACAGGGAGCCGGCGCGCTGGTTGGGGCTAAGCCGCACCCGGCCGATCATCTCGCCGTGGCGGGAGACGACCCTGGCCAGCCCGCCTTCCACGAGGCCAAAGCTTCGAGCGTCGTCCGGATGGATCTCGACGTAAGGCTCGCTCACGTGCAGGAGAAGCCTAGGCGAGCGGCTCGTGCGCGTCATCGTGTGCCACTGGTCGCGACTTCGTCCGGTGTTGAGTACGAGCGGGTAATCTTGTGTCGGAAGATGTGCCGGCGGCCTTGGGGTAACAGGAACCATAAGCGCCTTGCCCGAAGAACGGTAAAATCGCCCATCGCCGAACAGGCGCGCGCTGCCGCGCGGTGCTTGCGGCGTTACCGGCCACTGGAGAGGCTCTAGCTCCTCGTACTCGCGATCCGAGAGATCGGCGAGCGCGCTTATGTCGAAGGCCCTGCTCCCGCCGTTTTCGAACCCGGATAGGCGCGCGTGCTCGCGGAAAATCTGGGCTTCGGTCTCGTAGGAGAAGTGCGCGCCGTACCCCAGCCGGCAGGCCACTTGGCTTACGATCCACCAGTCGGGGCGGGCCTCTCCCGGGGGCGAAAGGAAAGCCCTTTGGCGCGAGATGCGCCGCTCGCAGTTCGTGACCGTCCCGCTCTTTTCCCCCCAAGCCAAAGCCGGAAGGAGCACGTGGGCGCAGGCGGCTGTCTCGGTTTCGCGCATGCAATCCGAGAGCGCGACGAACTCGCAGCGCCTAAGCGCCGCGCGAAACCGGTCGGCTTCGGGCAAGCTTACGGCGGGGTTCGTGGCCATGATCCAAAGCGCCTTGATTTTCCCTCGTTCCACGGCCTCGAAACACTCGACGGCCTTGAGCCCCGGGGCTTTGGCTACGTTCGGGCTTCCCCAAAAGCGGGCGAGTCGATCGCGTGAGTCGGCTGTAAAGCCCATGTGAGCGGCAAGCTGGGTGGCCAGCCCTCCCACCTCGCGCCCGCCCATCGCATTGGGCTGCCCCGTGAGAGAAAACGGCCCCGATCCCGGCTTGCCGATTCGGCCGGTCGCGAGATGGCAATTGATGATTGCATTGGCCCTGTCCGTCCCGCTCGACGATTGGTTGATACCTTGCGAGAAAAGCGTGACGACGCGCTCGCTTTGCGCGTACCAATGGTAAAAACGCGCGACCACCTCCTCGGCCAAGCCGCATCCCGCGGCGACGGAGGGGATGCTGGGAGCGGTCTGCCGCGCCGTTGCTAGCGCTGCGGCAAAGCCTTCCACGTGAGCTTCGAGGAACTCCCAATTCAACCTGTCCAAGCGGCGCAGATAGTCGAGCAGGCCGTTGAAGAGAATGGCGTCGGTACCAGGCGATAGCGCGAGATGGAGATCGGAAACCTCGGCTGTGGGTGTGCGCCGCGGATCGATCGTCACGACGAGGAGCCCCGGCCGGGTAGCCTTGGCGCGCTGGATCCGCCCGAAAAGAACCGGATGGCACCAAGCGGTATTGGAGCCCACGATCACGACGAGTTCGGCCAGATCCAGGTCTTCGTAACCGCAGGGGACCGCGTCCGCCCCGAAGGCGCGCTGGTGCGCCGCCACGGCCGAGGCCATGCAAAGGCGCGAGTTGGTGTCGATATTGGCCGCCCCCAAAAAGCCCTTCATGAGCTTGTTGGCGACGTAGTAGTCCTCGGTCAGGAGCTGCCCGGAGGCGTAGAACGCAAGCGCACCGGGCCCGTGGGTATCTCGCACCCGCTCGAGCGCCCGCGCCACAGCCCACAGGGCCTCGTCCCATGAGACTCGCCTCCCGCCAATCTCCGGATACAAGAGCCTCCCCTCGTGTCCCAAGGTCTCCCCCAATGCCGCCGCCTTGGAGCAAAGCCGACCGAGATTTGCGGGGTGCTGCGGATCGCCCGCTATGTCCAGGGCGCCATCGTGGGTGCGGCTGACGCGAAGGCCGCAGCCCACCCCGCAGTAAGGGCAAGTCGTTGCTACGCTTGCACCGCTATCCATGGGGGCCATCGCCGTTATCGGTATAGGGAACCGGCATGAGCCACACCACGCCGTCTTCGACCCGGACCGGGTAGGTCTTTGCTCGCCCGCAATCGGGCGCCAGGGCCAAGCCGCTTCGTAGCTCGATCACCCAGTCGTGCAGCGGACAGGCAACGCGCGCTCCGAAAACGATCCCTTCCGAGAGGGGGCCGCCCCGGTGGGGGCAGCGGTCTTCGAGGGCGAATGTCTCGTCTTTGGCGGTGCGAAAGAGGGCGATGTCGCCGGCCGGGGAGCGAACGAGCCGCGCCCCGAGGCGAGGGATGTCCTCGAGTCGCCCTGCCCTGACCCAAACCGCCGCACCTTCTCTCGCCTTCATCGAGGTGACCTTACGGGGCCTGTGCGAGGGGATGAAACTCCCCCCCATCCAGGCCCGCGGCGCGCTCGGCCCACGGATCCACCTGCGCGTGGCGCTGCGACTCGGCGAAACGCTTGGCGAGCTGGCGGCGCCCTTCGGCGTCGTCGGCGATCCGCTGGCGCACGTAATCCAAGCCAACCCGCTCGATCCACCCCGCGGTGCGCTCCAGGTAGCGCGCCTCCTCGCGGTAGAGCTGCAAGAACGCGGCACAGTACTCCAGCACTTCCTCCATGGCTTTTACCTTGCAAAGGAAATCGGTCACCCGCACCTTGGTGCCGCCATTTCCGCCCACGTGAAGCTCCCAGCCCGAATCCACCGCGACCACGCCGAAATCCTTGATCGTGGCCTCGGCGCAGTTGCGCGGACAGCCCGATACCGCCATCTTCACCTTGTGTGGCGTCCAAGCGCCCCAAGCCATCTGCTCCATCCTGATTCCCATGGTTGTCGAGTCCTGGGTGCCGAATCTGCACCACTCGGAACCGACGCAGGTCTTGACCGTGCGGATCGCCTTGCCGTAGGCGTGCCCCGACACCAAGCCGGCCTTACCCAGATCGCGCCAGACCCCGGGCAAATCCTCCTTGGCCACTCCGAGTAGATCGATCCGCTGGCCCCCGGTGATCTTTACCGTTGCAACCTGGTAGCGTTCGGCGACATCGGCGATCGCCCGCAGTTGCGCGGGCGTGGTCACCCCACCCCAGATGCGCGGCACGACGGAATAGGTGCCGTCCTTTTGAATGTTCGCATGGGCGCGCTCGTTGACGAATCTCGATCTCCCGTCGTCGGCGTACTGCCCCGGCCAGGCGCAAAGCAAGTAGTAGTTCAGGGCAGGGCGGCACTTCTGGCAGCCGTCGGGGGTCTTCCATTCCATGAAGTGCATGACCTCCGGTATGGTTTTCAGCCCGTTGGCGCGAATTACCTGGCGCACCTCGTCGTGCGTGTACTCGGTACAAGCGCAGATCGGCCGCTTGCGCCGCTCGGGCGAGGCGTCGCCGACTATCGAGGCGAGGATCTGCTCCACCAGGCCGGTACAGGAGCCGCAAGAGCTAGAGGCCTTCGTGTGTGCGCGCACCTCCTCTAGGCTGAAGAGCCCCTTCTCCACGATGGCGCGCACGATCGTCCCCTTGCATACCCCGTTGCAGCCGCAGATTTCGGCGTCGTCGGCGAGCGTGGCTACTTGGCGCGGCGATCCGTGGCCGGCATCTCCCAGATGGGCTTGGCCGAAGAGGAGCTGCTCGCGCATGCTCGAGACATCCGCCCCCTCGCGCAAGAGCTCGAAGTGCCACGGCCCATCTACGGTATCTCCCACCAGGAGGCTCCCGAGGACGCGGTTTTCGCGAAGCACCACCTTCTTGTAGATTCCGCGCGCCAGGTCCTGAAAGACCAGTGCTTCGCTCTCGCCGTCTCCGTGCACCTCTCCGGCCGAGTACACCTCCACTCCCGTGACTTTGAGCTTGGCGGCCGTGGCCGATCCCTGATAGCGCGCCCAGCCGGCGCGGGCGAGATGATTGGCGCAGACTCTCGCCTGCTCGAAGACGGGCGCGACCAACCCATAAGTTCGGCCCCGGTGCTCGATGCATTCGCCCACCGCGTAAATCGCCGGGTCGAATGTCTGCAGCGTGTCGTTTACGAGGATTCCGCGGCGGCAGCAAAGCCCCGCCCGCTCGGCAAGCTCGACGTTAGGGCGAACGCCCACCGCCATGACGACGAGGTCGGCTGCGATTTCGGTGCCATTTTGAAAGCGTACGGCGCGCACTCGGTCCTCTCCCACGATCGCCTCCGTTGGGTGTTCGAGAAGAAAAGCGAGGCCGCGCGCTTCGAGCTCGCGCTTGATCAAAGCGCTTGCCGAGGCGTCGAGCTGCCGCTCCATCAAGGTTGCGAGCAAATGCACGACGGTCACGTGCATGCCCCGTTTGGCGAGGCCAAAGGCGGCTTCCAACCCGAGGAGCCCGCCCCCGATCACCACGGCGTTCTTCGCGCCGGCGCCGGCAGCGGCCAACAGGCAATTCACATCGGCTATGTCGCGGAAGGTGACGACCCCCGGAAGATCGCGCCCCGGCACAGGCAAAACGATGGGAACCGACCCCGTGGCGAGCAGAAGCCGGTCGTAGGGCTCCGCCGTACCGTCGGGTGCGAGGGCAAGCCGCCGCAGCCGGTCGATCGTCGCCACCGGCTTGCCCGCGTGCAGTCTTATGCCTCGCTCTCTGTACCACTCGAAGCCATTGAGCGTTATGTCTTCCAGAGTCTTCTCGCCGGCGAGCACGGCCGAGAGCAGAATGCGGTTGTAGTTGGGGTGAGGTTCGGCTCCAAAGATGGCAATCTCGTAGAGATCGGGCGCAAGCGAAAGTAGCTCTTCGATCGTGCGCACGGCCGCCATGCCGTTTCCTACCACCACCAGCCGGGGCCGGGTCATCGCGCTTCTCCGTAAGCCTTCGCTCGCACGATATCTCCTCTCACCGTCGCTGCGCGGCTGCTTTTTCGGACACCCGATCCGGTGACTGCACTGCGCCGTCCAAGCGCCCGCGCACGCGGCAACCAAAGAGCAAAGCTCATGCCACGCTTTTTCGACCGGCGATTTCCGGAAAAAAAGCCCGCAAAGAGGGCGCCGATCGGTGTCGGCGCGGCCGATCGTGCCACCTCTTCGTGATCCGCCGAGGTACAATTTACGGTGCCGCTGTACCCGCGATGAGCATCGCATGAATAGCGATACGAATCAGTCTCCCGCCACAGGTGCTCTCTACCTGGAACTTCTCGTAGGGCTTGGGTGTAAACGAGGTGGAGGGGCTTTTGCTGCGAGCGGATCTGCGCGAGGTTGCTCGTCGGCCCTTCGGTTCAAAGTCCGGGGAGCTCGAGTAGCGGTGCGCCCCCGCTGGCAGGGATAAGCTCAGCCGCGCGGGCGCCGCAAGCGCAACCGACCTCGATCGAGAGCAATTTGCGGCAAACGGGCAAAGGCTTGGACGGGGGTCGAGTTGGCACCTTGGGGTGCCCCTTCATATGGTCGGCGCACTCGTGCGGGTTCCCTGTTCGAGCCGCTCTTGGCAGTTTGCAGCGGGGCGGGCTTCGCCTTTAGCGGGGAATTTCCACGGACTGTCGCATTAATAACGCTCAGTAATATGAAAGCGACGGCGCCAGGCTTTCCTTGGCAGGACGGGGTTTTTGCGAAATCCCTATGCCCTATGCTACGTTGCGCCGAAAGGAGCTATCCCTCGTGCCCGGGCACAGCTTTTGCTCCCGCCTACTGCTACCTGAACGGCAGGTGATAACATGCTTTTGCAACGTGCTTCGGGAGCCAAGGGAGAGGTGGAGAAGGCGGGGGCGATTCCATCTCCTGAGGCGCTTCTTGTCAGGATGCTCGTGGCGATCTTCCTGGCCGAGGCGGTGGTCATGGCGGTACTGCCGTACCTCGTTC
>JBBIJE010000025.1:15367-21710 GCA_037446155.1 Myxococcales bacterium
GTGGCGATCTTCCTGGCCGAGGCGGTGGTCATGGCGGTACTGCCGTACCTCGTTCCGCACGGCTCGGGCCTTGTGGCTGCGCTCGTGGATTCGGCCCTCCTCTCGCTCATCTGTTCTCTTTTGCTGTGGCCTATCGCGGGCAAGCACCTGCACTCGATAGCCGTCGGGAAAAAGGGCATCGCCGACATCGTCTTGGCCAAAGCGATCGACGGCATCTTGACCGCCAACGAGCGAGGCGTCATCACGGCTTTCAACCCCGCCGCCGAGCGGGTATTCGGCTACCGGGCGGCCGAGGTCATCGGCCGCAACGTGAGCATGCTCATCCCGGAGCCGCACCGCTCTGCGCACGACCGCTACCTCGAGGATTACCTTCGTGGCAAGCGCCCGGGCGCGGTTGGCGGGATAAGAAGGGTTCTGGGCCAGCGCCGGGACGGGTCGCTGTTTCCTTTGGAGATCTCGCTTGGCGAGACGCGAATCGGCCAGCATCGGATCTTCACCGCGCTCATGCGAGACGTAAGCGAGCAGGAAAAGAGGTACGCAGAGCGGCTCCACGCGCAAAAGCTCGAAGCGGTAGGGCAGCTTGCGGCCGGGATTGCGCACGAGATCAACACGCCCATCCAGTACATTGGCGACAATACCCGTTTCCTTCAAGATGCGTTCGAGGCGCTCGGACGAGTCGTGAAAAAATACGGGGATGCGCTGGAGGTCGCGTTTTCCGGGCCGGTGCCCTCCCGCGTGGCCGATGCGAAAGCGCTAGCCCGCGAGGCCGACGTCGGATATCTGCTCGAGGAAATACCCAAGGCGCTCGAGCAGTCGCTCGAAGGAATCGCGCGTGTAGGCAAGATCGTGCAGGCGATGAAGGAATTCTCCCACCCGGGAAGCGAGGAGAAGGCGCCAACCGACATAAACAGGGCCGTTTCCACGGCAATCACGGTATGCCGCAACGAATGGAAGTACGTGGCAGAGATTACCACCAACCTCGATCCGGAGCTACCGCTCGTGCCCTGCGTCTCGGGGGAGATAAACCAGGTGCTCCTCAACTTGATCGTGAATGCTGCGCACGCTATCGGCGACGTGGTCGGCAAGCAGCCGACCGAGAAGGGCAGGATCACGATAGCTACCCGCCGGGTCGGCAATGAGGCCGAGATCACGGTCAAAGATACCGGATCAGGGATACCCGAGGCGGCAAGAAGCATGGTCTTCGATCCCTTCTTCACGACCAAGGAAGTGGGAAAGGGTACCGGGCAGGGACTTGCCATCGCGCGCTCGGTGGTCGTCGAAAAGCACGGCGGCAGGATCTGGTTCGAGACGGAAACGGGCAAAGGTACCACGTTCGTGGTGCGCCTGCCGCTCGCAAGTGACCGCGCCGCGGAAAGGGAGGAGGCGGCGGCATGAAGCGCATTCTTTTCGTGGACGACGAGCTTGGGGTGTTAGAGGCCCTAGCCCGCATGCTCTATCCGCTTCGCGCGGAGTGGGAGATGGCCTTCGTCCCGAGCGGAGAGGCCGCGCTCGCCGAGCTGGAGCGGGCGCCTTTCGATGTCATCGTCTCCGACATGCGCATGCCGGGCATGGACGGGGCGGCTCTTTTGGGGCGGGTCGAAAAACGCTTCCCGGAGATCGTTCGGATCGTTCTCTCTGGTTATAGCGAGGTCGAGGCGGCCTTGAGAGTGGTGCCGGTGGCTCATCAATTCCTCGCCAAGCCTTGCGAGGCGGAAAAGCTCCGCGAGGTGGTGGCCCGCTCGTGCGCTCTGCAGGCTCTTTTGTCGGAAGAGCTTTTGCGCGCGGCTGTGGCTGGGATCGGGGCGCTGCCATCGGTTCCCCAGGTTTATGCGGAGCTCACACGCGCACTCGCCGATGAGAACACTCCCGTGGCTGACGTGGCTCGGATCGTCGAGCGCGACATCGCTCTTTGCGCCAAGTTACTTCAGCTCGTGAACTCCGCCTTCTTCGGGCTTCCCCGGCGCGTCACCAGCATCCGGAGCGCGGTCGCCTACCTGGGGACCAATCTGCTCAAAAATCTTGCCTTATCGCTCGGGGTGTTTCGCGCTTTCGAGGGGGCGAACTTGCGTGCGGGATTTTCTCTAGAGGCCGAGCAACGGCACGCGCTTCTCGTTGCCAGCACCGCCAGGCGGATGCTCGACGATCCGCGCCAGGCCGAGGATGCGTTTTGCGCAGGGATGCTGCACGACATAGGAAGGCTCGTGCTAGCAGCTAACTTACCAGAGCAGTTTTCGAGGGTGCTCGATGCGATGAGACGAGAAGGCGCGCCGGCGCCACAGGTGGAAGCGAAGCTTCTTGGGGCGTCGCATGCGGAGATCGGGGCATATCTTCTTGGTATCTGGGGGCTGCCCTACCCGGTAGTGGAAGCCGTTGCCCACCACCACAGGATAGAAAGAGTGGAGCAGCGAAGCTTTGACGCCACGGGCGCGGTCTACGTCGCAAACCTTTTGGCCAGGGAGGAGGAGGGAGCCTTGCAGACGGGGGGCGCAGCGGTGGAGAACGTGGACGTTCGAGCGTATCTCGAGGGGCTCGGAGTGGCGGAGCGGCTCGGCGAGTGGCGGGCCGTGGCGGCCGGGCAGGCTCGGGGAATGATGGAGGGGCTCGCTGATGGTATTTGAGACCCGGCACAACCTTTTATGCGTAGATGACGAGCCCAATGTCTTGGAGGCCTTGCGCCGCCAGTTGCGCTCGCATTTCGAGGTGGCTCTTGCGACGAGCGGCGCGCAGGCTCTGGAGATGATGCGCTCGGGTCGCTCCTTTCCCGTGATCGTCTCCGACATGCGCATGCCGGGGATGGACGGCGCAGAGCTTCTCAGGCGAGTCAAAGAGGAATTTCCAGACACCATCCGGGTTCTTCTTACCGGCCAGACCGATTTCGCGGCGGCTGTCAGCGCCGTAAACGAAGGGCACATCTTCCGCTTTCTCTGCAAGCCTTGCGATACGAGGACGCTCCTCGGGGCCTTGGGGGATGCGCTGGAGCAGCATCGCCTGATCACGAGCGAACGGGTCCTACTCGAGCAGACCCTTAATGGCAGCATCAGGGCGCTCGCCGACACGCTTGCCCTCGCCAATCCGGCGGCATTCGGCCGAGGCATGCGAGTCAAACAGGGGGTCAGCAGGCTCCTGGACCATCTCGGGGTGCGCGACAGGTGGCAGGTCGAGGTAGCGGCCATGCTCTCGCAGATAGGCTACGTTACGTTGCCCGCGGCCACCGTGGAGAAGCTTTACCGGGGCCGGGCGCTGGAGAAGTCCGAGCAGGAGATGGTGGCGCGTGTGGGCTCGGTCACCGACCAGCTCCTCTCCAACATCCCGCGGCTCGAGCCCGTGCGCGAGATCCTGCGCTACCGCGAAAAGCGGTTCGACGGCTCGGGAGAGCCGCGGGATGGGAAGCGGGGGGAAGCGATCCCGTGGGGAGCGCGGGTGCTCAAGGTATTGCTCGATTTCGACGAGCTCGAAACGCAAGGGATGAGCGCCGAGCTTGCACTGGATACCTTGCGCGGACGCCCGGGGTGGTACGATCCGGCGATCCTCGCCGCCTTTGCCGAGGCGCTCGGCACCGCCGCCAGGGGCGCAAGAGTGCGCGAGCTACGATTGAGCCAGGTAGAGGCGGGGATGGTATTCGCCCAGGACGTCACGACCACAGCGGGAACGCTGCTCATAGCGCGCGGCCAGGAGGTGACGCTCAGCTTGCTGGAGCGTGTCCGCAATTTCTCGCTCAAGGTGGGTGTCAGGGAGCCGGTAAGGGTCATCCTGCCGCAGGAACGGGAGGGCGTTAACTCAGGAGGTGGTGGCGATGTCACACAACGTTCTTTTGGTTGACGACGACTTGAATTTGCTTGCCGGCTTGCGAAGAACCCTGCGGCGGGAGCCCTACGAGATCCTCGTGGCTCAGGGAGCCACCGAGGCGTTCGAGGTACTGGGGACCAAAGCCATCGATGTGATCGTCTCGGACGAAGCGATGCCGGGGATGTCGGGGACGGATTTCCTGGCGCGAGTGAGCCTCATTTATCCGGAAACGATCAGGATCATCCTTACCGGCAACGCCACCCTCGACACGGCCGTCCGGGCGATCAACGAGGGGAAGGTTTATCGCTTTCTCACCAAGCCCTGCAATCCCTTCGACCTCGCAATCACAATAAGGCAGGCGCTGGAGCACAGAGACCTCCTCGTCAAGAGCCGCCAGCTTCTGCGTGAGGTGCGGCGGCAAGCGGCTGTGATCCAGGACCTGGAGCGCGAGGCACGCGGCATTACGCAGGTCAACCGAGACGAGTCGGGCGCGATAGTGGTGAACGACCCGCCAGTGGATCCGAGTCGGCTTTTGAAAGATCTGGAGTGCGAGCTGGAGCTAACGGAAGAGCGGCTTCTGGAGCACGGGGCGCCTGTGGCAGAGCATGGCGGCCGTGCACCCGAAGGCCGCCGATAGAAATGCCCAACTTGTTTCTCGGCCTTGGATTCCTCCTCGTATGAGTCCTGTCCAGCCTGAATGTAAGGTAGCTTAAACCAACGAAAAAAACCCGCAGGTTGCGCACCGCCGAAACTTCTCCCCATGGGGCAAGAGCCAACTTCGGAGAACGCGATTGCCAATGTCGCAGGGCGAGGACTCTTGATCGGGTGGCCCCCCGCTTTCACTTGTTCCCTTTCAAACGCGCAGCTTGGCGGTATGCCGCAACCGCGTGCGCCCGCTCGGCGTCCCGAAGCCCGCCGCCCGCCCTGGTCGAGCGCCGCAGCACCCGATAGAGGTCCTGCAAGGAAAACGGCTTGGCCAGATAATCTGCGGCACCCCCACGGAACGCTTCCAGCGCGGCCTCCAACGTGGGCTCCCTTGCCATCAGTACCACTTCTGTTCGCTCGCACAAGTGCCTACAGATCGCGAGCAGATCCAATCCCGATATCCCTGGAAGAGCCACCTCCGCAACGACATATTGGTACTTCCTGTCGAGAAGACGTAACGCCTCTTCACCCGATGAAGCGGTCGTGACGCAATAGCCTAGCTCGCGCAGGGCCCTTGCGAGCGGCACCGTAACGCTCTCATCGCTGTCAACCAGTAGCAGAAGTTGCCTCGGCCGGGGCTCCGTTGCTCTCTCTCCTCCTTGGGTCCCGCCAGACGGGCAGCCGGACGGAGAACTTGGTTCCGTAGCCGGCCAGACTTTCCACCTCGATGCAGCCCTTGCTAAGCCGCGTCAGATGATGGGCCAGGTGGAGTCCCAAAGCCAAACGCCCGGGCTCACCTTCGGCTTCTCCCGCTAGCTTCGGAGAAAACAGCGCATCGATCCGACCGGGCTCGATCTCGGGACCGGTGTTGACCACGCTGATCTCCGCCCAGTCGTTCGATACGGAGGCAGTTACCTCCACGCTGCCGCCAGCCGGGCTGAACTTGATGGCATTGTGAACCAGGTTCGCAAGGACATGCTGGACGGCTCGGCGGTCCGCTTCGATGAGCGGCAACCCCCCGTTGGGGATCGCAAGGTTGACCTTGCGGCTGTGCGCAAACGGCTCAAACCGTATTCTCACCCCCTCCAGCACCTCGGCCAAGTCCACCGGCTCCGCGCTCGATCCATCCGGCGGCTGACCGCCGCTCAGCTTGGCAAAATCGAGATAGTTATTGACTACGAGCGACATGTGCCCGAGGTTTACGAGGATTTCGCCAATCACCCTCTTTACCCCCCTTGGAGAAGCTACCAGTTTGTTTCGCTCCAACTCGTCGAGAGCGGAGGCCATCGTCTGCAGAGGGGACTCTAGATCCCTCATCGCGGCGCTGAGCGCTTTCGCCCGCAACTCTTCCAGCTCGGCTATACGTTGGCCGCGCCGCCTCTCGCGCTTCAGTTCCTCGAGCAGGTAGCCGCAAGCTAGGGCGGTGGCGAAAAGAAACGGAAGCCGCATGAGATTCGGGGTCGTCAACACGGCCTGCGCGGAGCCACCGGTGGCGAGAACCGCCAGGTACGCGATACCCGCAAGCGCCGCTGTGGCAGTTACCAGCAAGAGACTTTCCGCTGCGGCGGCGCAGAGCAGAACCAGGAGATACAAGAGCAGGAGGTCGCTGCCCACCCGGCTTGTCACTGCGAGGCCGGCACTGATCCAGGTGATATCGACGACGACCAACGCGAGGAAGCCCGGGACCGAAAACACTCGTTTCTCTGGCAACGCAGCCAGTACGACGTTGGAGGCCAGCGCAAGCGCGATCAGAAGACCGAGCAAGCTATTCCGGGATCCAGCCTCCTCACTCCAGAGAAAAAGATACGCCCCCGCAACCACCAAAACATAGCGCAGAATGATGAATGTGCGCTTTCTCGTGTAGATCTCGGTGGTCGCCGTATCATTAAAAAAAAAAAGGGGGGGGGGGGGG
>JBBIJE010000026.1:0-315 GCA_037446155.1 Myxococcales bacterium
CAGCTCGTGTCGTGAGATGTTGGGTTAAGTCCCGCAACGAGCGCAACCCTTGTCTCTAGTTGCCATCATTCAGTTGGGCACTCTAGAGAGACTGCCCGTGTTAAACGGGAGGAAGGTGGGGATGACGTCAAGTCCTCATGGCCCTTATGTCCAGGGCTACACACGTGCTACAATGGGCGGTACAGAGGGTCGCCAACCCGCAAGGGGGAGCTAATCCCACAAAGCCGCCCTCAGTTCGGATTGGAGTCTGCAACTCGACTTCATGAAGGCGGAATCGCTAGTAATCGCGGATCAGCATGCCGCGGTGAATACGTT
>JBBIJE010000026.1:436-2936 GCA_037446155.1 Myxococcales bacterium
TAACAAGGTAGCCGTAGGGGAACCTGCGGCTGGATCACCTCCTTTCTAAGGAGTTCATGCCTTAGGTGGCGTGAGCATCCGAGGTCAATTGCCCGTCCTTGGGGACGGGTACGGTTTAGACGATTGACGGCCGACAACGGTTGGGGGCACAGGGATCAAACGAAGCATTGGCTGCTGCCTAGTTTTGAGAGACCGGCGCGTTTTGGCCGGGCGGGGGCCTATAGCTCAGTTGGCTAGAGCGCACCCCTGATAAGGGTGAGGTCGGTAGTTCGAAGCTACCTAGGCCCAGTTGGTGGGTCCGAGGGGGTGCCAAGGCCAATCGAGCTAAGGCTTGCAAAGCGATCGGGGCTGTAGCTCAGCTGGGAGAGCGCCGGCTTTGCAAGCCGGAGGTCGTGGGTTCGATGCCCATCAGCTCCAGTTGGAGCCCTTGGGCTGATCGCTCGCTTCCCCAAGGGCCGTGGGAGGGTCCTCCGGGGAAGGGAGCCGCTGATCGAGCTGTTGCGGCCCGCTGGGATTGGCGGGCCGGTTGGTCTTTGAAAATTGGGTGATTGCGTACGGGTAGCCGGCGAGTGCAAGTCGCGGTAGCTTCGGCTCAAGCGTCCGGGCTCCTGCCTCTGTGAGGAGGAGCGGCAAGGCGATTTGTGGTCAAGCTACTAAGGGCACACGGTGGATGCCTTGGCGCGAGTAGGCGATGAAGGACGTGGCTAGCTGCGAAAAGCTTCGGGGAGCCGCTAAGCAGGCTTGGATCCGGAGGTCTCCGAATGGGGAAACCCGGTGCCGGTAATACGGCATCATCCCGCCGTGAATACATAGCGACGGGAGGCGAACGGGGGGAAGTGAAACATCTCAGTACCCCCAGGAAAAGAAATCAACCCAGATTCCCCTAGTAGTGGCGAGCGAACGGGGAGGAGCCCAAACCAGGTCTAGCGATAGGCCTGGGGTTGTGGGGCTGTCTCGGGGCTTCGGCCCGGAGAGTTACCAAGCCAGGTCATAGCTGAAGGCTTCTGGAAAGAACAACCATAGAGGGTGATAGTCCCGTAAGCGAAATGACCCTGGCCTCTCTGGAGGCAGTTCCCGAGTACCGCGGAACACGGGAAATTCCGTGGGAAGCTGGGAGGACCATCTTCCAAGGCTAAATACTAACTCGCGACCGATAGTGAACCAGTACCGTGAGGGAAAGGTGAAAAGTACCCCTGTGAGGGGAGTGAAATAGTACCTGAAACCGTGTGCTTACAAGCAGTGGGAGGGCTATCAGGGAGCGGCTTGCCGCTCTCTCAGCCTGACTGCGTGCCTTTTGCATAATGAGTCTGCGAGTTACTCTGAGCAGCAAGGTTAAGCCGAGCAAAGGCGGAGCCGTAGCGAAAGCGAGTCTGAAAAGGGCGATTTAGTTGCTCGGAGTGGACCCGAAGCGGGATGATCTACCCATGGCCAGGGTGCAGTGGGGGTAACACCCCATGAAGGCCCGAACCGGTGAAGGTTGAAAACTTCTCGGATGAGCTGTGGGTAGGGGTGAAAGGCTAATCAAATTCCGTGATAGCTGGTTCTCCCCGAAATATATTGAGGTATAGCCTCGGGTGGTCTCCAACGGAGGTAGAGCACTGGATGGGGTAGGGCCCTTACCGGGGTACCAAACCTAACCAAACTCCGAATGCCGTTGAGTGCAGCCCGGGAGTCAGACTACGGGTGCTAAGGTCCGTGGTCGAGAGGGAAACAACCCAGATCACCAGCTAAGGTCCCGAAATCTGTGCTAAGTGGGAAAGGATGTGGAAACGCTTAGACAACCAGGAGGTTGGCTTAGAAGCAGCCATCCTTTAAAGAAAGCGTAACAGCTCACTGGTCAAGCGTATCCGCGCCGAAAATGTAACGGGGCTCAAGCACAGTACCGAAGCTGTGGATCGCAGGGAGGCTTAGGCCGAACTGCGGTGGTAGGGGAGCATTCCAGTCGCCTGCGAAGGCAGACCGTAAGGACTGCTGGAGGTCCTGGAAGAGCTTATGCAGACATGAGTAGCGATAAAATGGGTGAGAAACCCATTCGCCGGAAGTCTAAGGTTTCCTGGGTAAAGGTAATCTGCTCAGGGTTAGTCGGTGCCTAAGCCGAGGCCGAAAGGCGTAGGCGATGGGAAGCAGGTTAATATTCCTGCACCGCCTTGGCGGCGACAAAGACGTGAAGGGGTGACGGGGAAGGGTAGGTCAGCCGGGTTTTGGCTATCCCCGGTTTAAGCCTGTAGGCGGGAAGAGTAGGCAAATCCGCTCTTCCATTCCAAACGCCGAGAGGTGATGACGAGCGATTTCCACGGATCTCGCGAAGTGACCGATCCCATGCCTCCGAGAAAAGCCTCGTAGCGAGTCGTTAGGGCGACCGTACCGCAAACCGACTCAGGTAGACGGGTAGAGAATACTAAGGCGCTTGAGAGAACCGTGGTTAAGGAACTAGGCAAATTGACACCGTAACCTCGGGAGAAGGTGTGCCCTCGTTAGGTGAAGGGGTTCGCCCCCGGAG
>JBBIJE010000026.1:5436-19071 GCA_037446155.1 Myxococcales bacterium
GAGATTCTATGTCTTTCATGTCGGGATTTTGCCCTGGGCCGTGGCGCTGCTTATTTCTCTACACCTGCTCTTGGTATGGCGACACGGGCTTTCTAGCGAAAGGAGCCCCGGTGCGCGCGTCCCCCTGGTTCCCGACTTTGCGCTCAACGTTTTCCTGGTTGGCCTCCTTAGCGGTGGAGTGGTTCTATCCGCCGGCGTTCTTGCGGGGGTTCCGATCGGCTCTAAGGCCAATCCGTTGGCGCCGGTCGCCGCCTCTTGGGTTCCGTGGTACTTCGCCGTGGTGGAGGGGGTGTTCGAGCGCCTGCCCCTGGCTGGAGCGTTAGCGGCTTTGTCTGCCGGGTCGGGATTTCTGCTGGCGTTGCCTTTTATCGATCGCGCGGCGGCAGGAGCGAGATGGTTGGGGCATCTCCTCGTGGTGATTGGATTTGTGCTCGTCGGCGTTTTTCTCCTCGGGGGACTCGCCTCGCTCCTGAGCCTATGATCGTTGTCGCGTCGGTGTTCCTGGTTTGGTGGCTGGCCGAGGCTAGCGCGGCGGAACCTTCCTCTTGTGTGGTGTGCCACAGTGACGTTCAGGTGAAGTACTCGGCTAGCGCACATGCTGGGGAGGTCACGTGCGTCGGCTGTCATGGCGGGGACGCGGCGAGATTCGACCTCGAGGCTCATTCGGAAGGGGCGGGCTACAAGGGAGCGCTTTCGCGCGTCGCGATCGTCGAGCTTTGTGCCTCCTGTCATTCCGACCCAGCGCGAATGAGGGCTTACAACTTGCGAGCCGATCAATATTCTCAGTACCTGACCTCCCCGCACGGGCAGCGGTTGTTCAAGGGCGACTCCAGAGTGGCGATTTGTACCGACTGCCACTCCACGCACGAGATCTTGCCGGCGAGCGAGCCGAGGTCGACCACCTATCCCTCGTCGGTGCCGAAAATGTGCGCGCACTGCCACGCGGACAAGAGGCTTATGGCTACCTATGGGTTGCCAGCCGATCAGTACGACCAGTTCAGGAAGAGCGTCCATGGCCGAGCCCTCGAAGAAGGTGGTTCGCTCAAGTCTCCGAGCTGCGCCACCTGCCATGGCACACACGGAGCCACCCCACCGCAGGTCGAGGACGTCTCTCGGGTATGTGGACAATGCCACTCCCGCGAGCGGAGCTACTTCAACGAGAGCCCGCACAAGGCTGCGATGGACGCGCTCGAATTCTCCGAGTGCGCCGCGTGCCACGGCGATCATGCCGTCGAGGAGCCGAAAAGATCCCTGTTTAATACGGCTTGCCTCGGCTGTCACGAGAAAGGGTCGAGAGAAATGCTCGCAGGGCGGAAAATCATGACCCTTCTCGATAGGGCGGAGGAAGCGCTCAGAAAAGCGGAGGCGGCGGCGAAGGAGGCTACCGCGTCAGGCATAGATGTCTCGGTACACCGTTCTCGGCTGCCCATGGCGTGGGCCTCGCTCACCGAAGCGCTGGCGGTGCAACACACGCTCGATGCGGAGCGCGTGGAGGAGCTCGCACGAAACGCGCGCTCGGTGGGAGAGGAGGTTCAGGGCGCGGTGCACGCGGCGATGGGCGAGAAGGAGCTTAGGATTATCGGCCTCTTGCTGGTATGGTTCTTTCTCCTTTGTACCGCGGCCGTGGCATACCTCTATAAGAGAGAGGTCGCTCGCGAGCGCGCGTTCGAATGAAGGCGGGTTTCGTCAAGAGATGGGTGGGGCGCGCTTTGCTCCTACTCATTTTGTCCCTCCCCATCGCCGTGGTTCTGGTTTTCGTCGGCGTGCAGGTCTCCTCGCAGCCGCGCTTTTGCGGAAGCTGCCACTATATGGAGCCCTATTACCAGTCGTGGAAGACCTCGAGCCACAACGATGTCACTTGCGTGGAATGCCATATACCGCCTGGAATCCGTTCGGAGGTGCGCAAGAAATACGAAGCCCTTGCGATGGTAGCGAGGTACGTGACGGGGACGTACAGTACCAACCCGTGGGCGGAAGTCGCCGATCAAAGCTGTTTGCGCTCGGGCTGCCATGAGAAGAGGTTGTTGCTGGGGGCCGAGGTTTACGACGGGGTTCTCTTCGATCACCAGCCGCACCTAACCGAGCTGCGTCGCTCCAAGCGGTTGCGCTGCACGAGCTGCCACTCGCAGATCGTCCAGGGAAGCCACATAAGCGTCACCCGCAGCACGTGCTTCTTGTGCCACTTCAAAGATACCCCTCCCAACCAAGGCACGGCAAGGTGCACAATGTGCCACGAGATCCCCGAGAAAATGATAACCACCGGCGGGCTCTCCTTTGACCATGGCGAGGTGCGACGGTTCGGTATGGATTGCCTTCTCTGCCATCGCAACGTGATAACGGGCGAAGGGTCCGTGCCCAGGGAGCGATGTTACACCTGCCATAACGATGAGGAGAGGCTCGCACGATTCGAGCAGACGGAGTTTCTGCACGTAGCCCATGTTACCGATCACAAAATCGAATGTCTGAATTGCCACATCGAGATTCAACATCGGGTGGCGGCTCTGCACGAAACGGTGAGGGCCGACTGCCGCAGTTGCCACACCGAGCAAGCCGGTCATGCGGCCGCTCGGGATCTTTACCGGGGCGTGGGAGGCCACGGCGTGGACCCGAGTCCGAGCAAGATGTACCTGGCGGGAATTACCTGCGAGGCGTGTCACATCCTGCCGCGCGGCGCCACGAAGGCAGCGACGGAAGTGAGCTGTTTCACTTGCCATGGGAAGACGTACCTCACTATATTCCGTAGCTGGCAGTTGGGGCTGGCCGCGAGACTGGAAGGGGTGTCGAAGACGCTGGAGGTTGTTCGGGGTAAGCTCCCCCAAAATCCTTCGCAGGAGGTCACCGAGCTATTGGAGGAGGCGCGCTCCAACACGGCGTTCGTGGCCGATGGCCGCGGCATTCACAACCCCTCATACGCTGCCGCGCTCCTCGAGAAATCGTTTGCCGATCTGGCGAAGGTACTGGCGATGTCGGATGGCGCGCAAGTCATAGGCCGGCCGTGGCGGCAAGCGGCGTACCCAAGCGCTTGTCTCGCGTGTCACTTCGGCGTCGAATACCTGGGAGCGGTGGGCGGCGATTCGCGCTTCGACCACGAGACGCACGTCGTCAGGGCGCCCCTTCCTTGTACACTCTGCCACGGAGAAGGCGAGGAGCACGGGCAACTGAAGATAGGGGCTTCTTCGTGCGACGGTTGTCACGAACGAATAAAGGGCCCGATTCGCGAAGGATGCCTGGACTGCCACGGGCCTGCTATCGCATCGGTGCCGGAGGGTATCCTTTTCCCACACGAAAAACACGTGGAAAGCGGGTTTGATTGCACCGTGTGCCACGAGGGAGTCGAAGCCGCTTTACACGTGCGCTACTCGGAGCGAAGAGAGAGCCTCTTCGTGCTAGGGCACGATTTCTGTGGAACCTGTCATGCCGAAGACGTGCCCCCCGAAGGCACAGGCTGTGACAAGTGTCACAGCGATTTCTAGGGAGCGGCAGGAAGGAGCGTCTGAGCGGCTTTGAGGCGCAGGCTCGGTGCGATTCGATCGAAGAGCGTGCCGTCGCTATGGCCGTGGGGGGGTCCTGCGGAGAGGGAGGGGCAAATCTTAGCGTTCCTAATAAAGATTGACTTAACGAATAAGAGGCTATACTAAAAGACTCGAGACAGCCAAAGGAGGTGGAATATGACTGTCGGCA
This sequence comes from Myxococcales bacterium, assembly GCA_037446155.1. GTDB lineage: Bacteria > Desulfobacterota > Binatia > UTPRO1 > JBBIJE01 > JBBIJE01. Next base: position 9,118 of record JBBIJE010000026.1, read on the forward strand.
AGGGTTGGGTTCTTTCAGCAGCATTGGTGTTCGGGTGCGCTCTTGCGTTGGCGACGCTTCACCAGCCTGCGGCGGCCGCCGACGGCGCGGCTACTTATGCCGCTAAGTGTAAGGGTTGCCATGGCCCAGAAGGCAAGGGTGACGGCCCGGCGGGGGCCAAGCTCAAGCCACCGGCTTCGAATCTTACGAACGCTGGCGCCCTGAAGCTCAAGACCGCCGCCGAGGTGACGGACCTCCTCAAGAAGGGGGGGAAGGCCGTGGGACTCGCGCCAACGCATCGCCCCTACGCGAACCTGTCGGAGGAGGAGATTGCGGCGCTTGTCGAGTTCGTCTTGGGCCTGCGTAAGTAAGCGCGGGCCAGCGCTTGCGCGGGCGCACCGAGTGGAGGCCGGTCTGCAAATGATCGCAAAGGGCCGACGAAGGGCGGGTCAGGAGGCGACGCGGCGGCCACCGCCCGGGCCGGCGGGGGTCGGAGGCCCCGTGGCCGTGGTCGCTTTTCTCGCCTTGGGCCTTCGTCTGCTCGGGATGCGCTGAGGTCGGGGGACCGGCCTCCCCTTGCGCTTGCCATGGAGGTCCCGTGGACACGACTTGGGAGGCAAGCGAGGGAGAAGGAGAGAGGTGCTATGAATCCTCGATCCGTGCGGGAGCTCGTCTGGTCGCCGCGGGTCTCGCACTCGTATTGTTCGGGCGTGCCGTGGCGAGCGCGCAAACCGACGAAGAGTGTCTCGCATGCCATGCCGACAAGGAGATCGTCAAGGAGCTTTCCTCGGGGGAGCTCGTCTCCGTTTATGTGGACGAGGAGCCACTAAGGCGCTCGGTCCACGGTTTTATCGAGTGCGTAACCTGCCACCAGGATCTCGCGGATACCGAACTTCCCCACAAGTCCGAGACCGAGGCGGTAGATTGTACGGGATGCCACGGGGAGGTGGCCGAGGCCTACGAGCGAAGCGCCCACTGGCAGGGTGTTCGCCAAGGGGAGTCGGCTGCTCCCAGATGCCGGGACTGTCACGGCACTCACTATGTGCTGGCAAAGGAGAACCCCGAGTCGAGCGTCTATCGGCTGAACCTGCCCAAGACGTGCGGTGCTTGCCACGATAACCCCGACATCATCAGCCGCTATCGGCTGCGGGGATCGTTCTCGAGCTACGCAGGCTCGATACACGGCAAAGCCGTTTTGCAATGGGGACTCACCGTCGCTGCGGACTGCGCCGACTGTCATGAAGCCCATGATGTGAAGCGGGGAGACGACCCCGGCTCGCCGGTGGCCCGTGCCAACGTGGCGGCCACTTGCGGGCGTTGTCATCCCGGGTCGCTCTCCACATGGCGGCGGGGCGTGCATGGCGTGATTGCCTCGGAAGGCAAGAGCGAGGCGGCGGTCTGCACCGACTGCCACGGCGAGCACAGTATCCGGGCCCCGGTCGATCGAGGCTCGTCCGTCTACGTAACGAGGATCGTGGATACCTGTGCCAAGTGCCATGCCAACAGGGAAATAGTGGGGCGGTTCGGACTGCCACTCGATCGAGTCTCGACGTACAGGGAAAGCTTCCACGGCGTCGGCACCAAATTCGGTTCGACCGTGGTAGCCAACTGCGTAAGCTGCCACGGGCATCACGAGATCAAGCCCCAGAGCGACCCCTCCTCGTCCATAAATCCAGCGAATCTCAAGCAGACGTGCGGGCAACCTCGCTGCCACCTGGGAGCGACCGACCTCTTTGCCAAAGGTACGGTACATGTTTCATTTACGGGAACGGACGACAAGATCCTGATGGCGATAAGGGCGATCTACGTATTTCTGGTAGGGGCCACCATAGGGGGCATGATAGTGCACAATACAGTGGACTACATGGGAAAGCGCCGTCTGAGAAGGGCGGCCAAGGTGCGCCAATGGCCGAAAAGGTGAAGCCGCACATGGCTGCGCAACCGATCGAGGGGAGAGGTCCATCGTCGGCCGAGCAGATCCGCGCGCAGGTGTTGGCCGAGATGGCCGAAGATCTCAAGCGCCGGGGCTTCGGAGCTGCGGCGGTGGCCGAGCTTATGCTCGCCGCCGGCCGGATCCCCGACGAGTTCGAGCGCTTGAGCGTGAACCAACGCGTCCAGCACTTGATTTTGCTCGTCAGCTTTACCGTGCTCTGCGTGACCGGTTTCGCTCTCATGATCCCGACCGAAAGGCTTCCGACGCTGCCTTTTGCGGGAGATGCCCTGTTCGACTTGCGGGGTCTTCTCCATCGCATCGCGGCTGCGTGGATGGTGGGATTGGCCTTCTATCACCTCTATTACGTCACGTTCACCCGTGAAGGGCGGCGCGATCTTCGCGATCTAATGATTCGCCCGCTAGCGGATATGGCTGAGGCGCGCGACAACCTGCGCTACGGACTGGGTCTGCGCGACGAGCCCCCGCGGTTCGATCGCGTAACCTACAAGGACAAGCTGGAATACTGGGCTTTGGTTTGGGGTACGGTAGTGATGACCGTGACAGGCATCGTCTTGTGGTCGGAGTCTCTGTGGTCTCTGCGGGTGCTCGATATTTGTCGGGCGATTCACGGCTACGAGGCGATTTTGGCGGCCTTGGCGATCGTTGCGTGGCACATCTATAACGTACATTTGCGCCCCGGCGTGTTCCCGATGAGCAAGACCTGGATCGACGGGAAGATAAGCCGCGAAGAAATGATCGAGGAGCATCCGCTCGAGTACGAGAGGCTGGTGATGTCCTGCCGCCGAAAGGAGAGCGGACCCGAAGAGTGAGCGGCGCAAGAAGAGATTTCGGGGAGAGGAAGGAGCGCTTGCCGCGGCGGCTGCTGCGAAGCGGCGGCGAGAAACCCTGTGGGGAAGCGGGAAGGTTTGCGGCGAAGGGTTCAGGCACGGGAAGGATGCGGCTGTCGGTTGCGCTGGCTGCGTGCACGGCGGCGGCCGGTTTGTTCTGGAGCGGGGCGGTTGGTGCGGCCGTGGGCGGCGCCCAAGCGGCCGGCGCCGCGAAGCGCGTCGCTGACCGGCAGTGCCTCGGTTGCCATGGGGAGAAGGGATTCGGCCGAAAAGAGACCGGCCGCGATCTTTTCGTCGATAAGCAGCGCCTTGCCGACTCGGCGCACGGGCGGCTGCGCTGCGTGGAGTGTCACGCGGCTCTAACGTCTGTTCCGCACCAGCCGTTTGTGGCTCGGGAAGTCGACTGCCGCCGCTGTCATACCGAGGCAACCTCGAAGATGCGCTTGGGCGCGCACGGCGTGCCGCTCGCCAAGGGAGATGCCAGCCTGCCAGCTTGTGTGGATTGTCACGGTGGGCACGAGATCGAGTTGCTTTCCCAGGAAAAGCGGCCGATCCTCAAAGAGCGCCTGGTGGCCGTTTGCGTCGGTTGCCACACGAGCGAGGCCATGGCCGCGCGCCTCAATCTTCCTCGCAGCGATGTCATAGTCGGTTTCAAGAATTCGACACACGGTCTGCGGCGAGAGCGGGCCGAGGAGGGCAAGCTGCCCCTTTGCGCCGACTGCCACGGGGCCCATGGGGCGGGCTTGGCGGACAGGGGACAGAGCAAGGCCAGCCGCGCTGCGGCCTGTGGTTCTTGTCATGGAGCCCAAGAGGCGCAGTGGCAGGGAAGCGTGCATGCGCCGGCCGCGGGAGCCGACGATGCGAGTGCGTGCGGCTGCCTCGATTGCCACACCGAGCATCGCCTCAGGCTTTGGGCGACCGACGCCAAGGCGGCAGAGAAAAGCGCGCGCTCCTGCGGTGCCTGTCACGAGCCCAGACCGCTCAAGGGAAAGCTCGCTCTCAAGCCGGCGAGCGATAGCGGAGGTGGGGTTTACCATGGGATCTTCGTCCGGTTCGGCACGACCTATGGCGGCGCATGCGAGAGTTGCCACGGCTACCACGACGTCAGGCCCGCGTCGCACCCTTTTTCGCGGGTGAACGCGCAAAACCTCGTGCGGGAGTGCGCAAAATGCCACGAGGTCGGCGAGGCGGCGCTGACAGGGATGAGCCTCCACGGAGTTTCCGCGCGCAAGCCCGAGAAGCCGCGCTGGGTGGGCGCACTAGATAGCCCCTGGATTTGGCCCGCGGCTATTGTCTTTTTTACTATCTCAGGTTTCGCGGCTGTTCTTCTCTATGCGCTGATCGGCAGGGCCGGCCGAAGCAGAGAGATCGAGCTACCGCAGGGTGGGGGTTCGAAGTGAAAATCGTGGCGGCGGCGCTGGTGACGCTTGGGTTTTGTTTCGCGGGGGCGGCACGGGCACAGGTCCCTTCACCCGAGCAGAGGGCGGCGGCGGATCTGGGTCGCTCGGTGCACAGAGAAATCAAATGCCAGGACTGCCACGGAGGGTCTGCTCCCCCATACGGAGAGCAGGTCCCTGCCGCCGATTGTGTTCCGTGCCATGAGGAGCAGAAAAAGGGGTTGGAGAAGAGCGTACATGGAGCGGTTGCGGGGGAGCGGCGTCCCGGTTGCACGACCTGTCACGGAAATCACGGTATCCAGGCAGTCGGAGGGCAAAAGTGGCGAGTCGGCGTGCTTTCCCTGTGCGGCCAATGCCACGGGGAGGTTGCCGAAAAGTTTCGCTCTAGCATCCACGGAGAGGCGGTGATCCGCGCAGTCCGCGACGCCCCCGTGTGCACGAGCTGTCACGGAGAGCATGCGATTCTCAAGACGGACGACCCGCAGGGGGAGGTTTACGTCGCCAACCTGCCCAAGACTTGCGCTGCGTGCCACGAGAGCGAGCGGCTTGCGCAGCGATACGGCGTTCCGGTGGGACGCCTTCGAACCTTCGAGGAAAGCTACCACGGCGTGGCGCTTCGCTTCGGGGAAATAACGGTTGCCAACTGTGCGAGCTGTCACGGGACCCACGACATCTACCCCCCCTCCGATCCCCGCTCCACCATCTCTCCCAGCCGTGTTGCCCAAACCTGCGGGCGCTGCCATCCCGGTGCGGGAAAGAAGTTCCCGATCGGCAAGGTACATGTGGAGGCTACGGCGGAAAGTTCGCTTCCCGTTTATCTGGTCCGCCAATTCTACACCTGGTTCATAGGTATCCTGGTATTGGGTTTCCTCATCCACGTCGGCTTGGATCTTTTAGGCTCGCGCAGAAGGGGGAAAGATGCCGCAGGACGCTAGAGCCGATACCATCCGGCGTTTGACGCTACAGCAGCGGCTTCAACACCTTTGCCTCATCGTCGCTATGTTGATGCTGGCGTTGACCGGGCTCGCCCTCTCTTTCAGCGACACCTGGCTCGGCACGCTCCTCATACGCCTCGAGGGAGGGATCGAGGCGCGGGGAAAGATTCACCGCCTAGCGGCGCTCCTGCTCGGCGTCGTGGGGGTTTGGCACGCTTGGTACGTGGTATTGACCGAGGAGGGCCACCGGGAGCTCATGGCGATAAAGCCCCGACTTGCCGACTTGGGAGAGGTCGTCCGGTCGGCCAAGCGTTCGTTGGGTATCGAGGCTTTCTCCTGCGAAGTCGGTAAGTATTCGCCCAGCGAGAAGTTCCAGTACTGGGGCGTAGTCATCGGCACTCTGGTAATGAGCGCAACCGGCGCGGTGCTTTGGTTTCGGGTGCTTTCGATGGCAGTTTTGCCGAAATGGGCGATCGATTTGACGCTCGTCGTTCACGGGGCGAACGGACTTCTGGCGTTCCTGGTCCTGGTCCTCTGGCACCTCTACAACGTTCATTTGGCTCCCGGAAGGTTCCCTAACGCTACCTGGCTGACGGGCCGCTCGCCTGTGACTAGGCCTCCTTCGAATAGTGGTAAGAAAATCCAGGATGCCGCCGCGAGGAGCGCCGACTGATGGACAGCCGGCTGGGAAAATCGTGCATGGGCGCGATTTCGCCCTTTCCCGAGCAGGAGGGCGCAACGCCGGTCCTGGTCGAAGGCCGATGTTCGGCCTGGTGGCCGCGCTCGCCGACGAAGCCCGGGGCCTGGCACCTTAAGGTTGCCTGCCTCCTTGCCGGCGCCGCTCTGTTCTTGGGCGGGGAGAGCTCGGCGGCTCCACCCCTGTCGGAGCAGCGCTGCATGATCTGCCACGGAAAGCACGGCTTTAAGAAAGTGGACGAGAGCGGGGCCGTTAGACTGCTCTGGGTCGATCTAGCCCTTCTCAAGAGTTCGGTCCACCGCAACAAGACGTGCACCGACTGCCATCACGACGTGGTCGAGATCCCCCACAAGGAACGCCCCGCCAGGGTTTACTGCCGAAGGTGCCACTACAAGGACAACCCGGCGGGAGCGCCGAGCTCGGATGCTTACCTGGAGTACGAAAGAAGCGTCCACGGCCGCGCTTTGGCGGCGGGGGAAACCAAGGCGCCGGTCTGCCAATCCTGCCATGGCAACCATGACATACTGCATACGCGAAATCCCAAGTCCCGCGTCGCGCGCGGCCAGGTGGCGGCAACGTGCGGGCGCTGCCATTTGGAGGAATACAGTCAGTATCGAAACAGCGTGCACGGCCGGGCGGTGTACGAGCTCGGCGTGCGAGACGCGCCCGACTGCACCGGCTGCCACGGGGAGCACTCGATCATGGCCGTGAGCGATCCTGGCTCGCGAGTCGGGGCCCTCAACGTGGCGCGTACTTGCGCAAGCTGTCACGGCGACGAGGCCATCATGGCGCGCTACGGGATCGAGGCAGACCAGGTGGAGACCTTCGAGGAGAGCTTTCATGGGATCGGCGTTCGGTTCGGTTCCAAACGGGTCGCCAATTGCGCAAGCTGCCACGGCACCCATGACATTCGCCCCTCCGATGACCCGGGCTCTTCCGTGAACCCGGCCAATATTCCCCGCACTTGCGGTAAATGTCACCCTGGCGCCAATCCCAACTACGCTCGAGGCAAGATCCACATCAACCCGAAGATCAGGGAAGCCGGTATCGTTTACTGGGTGGCAACCTTTTTCAAGTACTTGACGCTGGTAACGATAGCCGCGCTCATCATGCATATTCTCCTGGATCTCTGGCGCAGATTCAAAGACAGAGGAGCTCCAGCATAGGACCGGTGGAACGTCATGCGGTGGAAGCGATCGCGCAAATCGGAAAAGGAAGATCGAGACCTGGAAAAGAGGCTGCGAAAGGAGGTCGCCAGCGAGCTGCCCCCCGACCTTCCCCCGGAGGTAGCCGCGCGGGTGCGCAGGCGGGTCGAGGCGCTTATAGCTGAAGAGCTTGCGGCGGCCGCTCAAGAGAGAGCGCCGCGCCAGCTCCCGCAGGCTCGGGGGCTGGAGCCGCAGGAGGAGACCTTTCAACGGTTCAATCTCCATTTTCGCATCCAGCACATGATTCTCTTTACGAGCGTCATCCTTCTCATCGTGACTGGGTTGCCGCTCAAGTTTCCGGAGAGCCCCCTCGGCGGCCTCGTTTGGCTGCTCGGGGGCTTGGACATGAGTCGCATCCTGCATCGCGTAGGCGGAAGTGGCCTCGTCGTGGTGGGGGTTTACCACGTGGCCTACACGCTCTTTCATCCCGACGGTCGGCGCGACTTCTGGCTTCTGCTACCGCGACCCAAAGATGCTTTCGACGCGATTCAGGCCATCCGATTCAATCTCGGGCTGGCCGGCAGCAAGCCCCGGTTCGATCGCTTCAGCTACATCGAGAAGTTCGACTACTGGGCGGTCTATTGGGGCTGCGTGATAATGATCGGCTCGGGGGCGCTGCTCTGGTTCGAGACCCTAAGCCTCGCCTATCTTCCGAAGTTCATGCTGGACATCGCCAAGGAGGCGCACAGCGACGAAGCGCTCCTTGCGACGCTGGCGATCGTCATTTGGCATTTCTACAACGTCCACTTCAATCCGAGCCGGTTCCCTGGAAGCATGACCTGGTGGACCGGAAGGATCTCCAAGCATGAGATGATCGAGGAACACCCGCTCGAGTACGAAAGGATCATGGCCGCCCGCAAGCTCCTGGAGCGCAACGAGGATCAGGCGCGGAAGAAAGGATCGGCTGCGGCCGGTAGCTAGGCGATGCTGGGTAGCTTCTTTCGCGATCTCGCATATTTCCTGGGACGTCATTGGAGGATCGTCATACTCCCGCCGTTTGTGTTGATCCTCCTGCTTCTTCTCGCCAACGCTACCTTCTATGCTGTTTCCTCTCGGCCGCGCTCCTGCTTGACGTGCCACTACATGGAGCCCTATTACCGGCAATGGGAGACCTCCAGCCACGCGTCGGTAACTTGCATAGAGTGCCACAAGTTTCGCGCCACGTTCATAACGGTGGCCACGATCAAGTATTTGACCGGGATCTACGCGCCGCGCCCGCGCGCCAGGGTGGACGACGAGAGTTGCCTCGCGGCGGGTTGCCATGGCGGGCTCCTGGAAAACGGTCGGGCAAGATTCAAGAACAGGATCGAGTTCGATCACAAGGATCATCTGGCGAAGTTGCGGCGCGGCGTGCACCTTCGATGCACCAGCTGTCATTCCCAGATCGTTCAGGGGGAGCACATTGCGGTTACGGAGAAGGTTTGCTTCCTCTGCCACTTCCGCGGCTCGGGCGCCTCTCAAACGGCCACCGGCTGCGTGCCCTGCCACGGTTATCCGACGAGGCTCGTCAGGCATGAGGGATTCGTATTCAGTCACGAGTCATACCTCAAGCTCAACGTTCCTTGCGAGCAGTGCCATGCGGAGGTCGCGCACGGCAACGGTGAGGTGCGCGAAGATAGATGTTGGAGTTGCCACGTGGAACGCACGTGGAGTGGAAAGAGTCCGTATTTCGTGCACGCGATCCATGTCACTACGAATGGGATCGACTGCTTCGAATGCCACGAGCCGGTATCTCACGGCGGTTTCGGGATGGCGCGAACGCTTAGCGTGGAATGCCGAAGCTGCCACACGCGCAGGCACTCTCCGGAAAAGGAGCTTTACATGGGAGTCGGCGGTCATGGGGTTCCAGATACCCCTAGCCGCATGTTCGCCGCACAGGTTGCCTGCGATGGCTGCCACGGCACGAGGATGCCCGAGGGCAGGGGGGACGGGGGAGAACAGGAGGACTTGATCGTAACGGCGAAACGTTCCTGCGTGATTTGTCACGGGGAAGGATACGACGGGATGCTCGATGACTGGATGCGCGAGTTGCCCCGGGCGGCGGCCGAGACGGCGCGGGCGGTCGAGCAGGCCGAGCGCGCCAGGGCGGCGGGCAGAGTGAGGAGAGATCTCGAGCACCTGGTCGAAGACGCCAAGGCCAACGTCGATCTCGTTCTTCGCGGAAGAGCGGTTCACAATGTCGATTACGCGCTCAAGCTTTTGGCGGGTGCCTGGGATGGTGTGGAAATGGCCCTGAAAGAGGGGGCAGGGGAGGCGGCGTTGCCCGAGCGGCCGCCGCTTCTGGCGCAGCCGGCCCTGTTTTGCACGCTGCTCTGCCACGATCGCATGGGGCTTCCGCGGATGGTTTCTTTCGCCGAGATGAATATCGACTTCCCGCACTCGCTGCACGCAACCGACCTCGGCCTCGACTGCACCGGCTGCCACTCGCGCGAGAAGCACCAGATGCGCATCATCTCCAAGGAAGGATGTATGGGATGCCATCACGGGCCCGAAGAGGAAGGGCTCGGATGCGCACACTGCCACGGACCACAGGATCTGCTCTATCGCGGTAAGGTGTCGATTTCGGGTGTGAAGGCCACCGCCGACCCGATGGCCGCGGCGGAGCTGCCGTGCCAGTCCTGCCACGATCTGTCTCTGCCCGCGCAATCCATCCAGGTCATCAAAGAATCCTGCGCGGGGTGCCACGACGCAAGCTACGCCAAGATGTTGATCGATTGGGAACGAGACCTTCTGGAACGCGAAAACCGGCTGACACTGCAACTGGACGAGGTGGAAGGCGAGCTGGCGAAACTCGAGAACGTGGGCCGAGCGAACGAGCAGGCAGCCGGCCTGGCCGAGGAGGCGAGGCGGGCCTACGAGGCGGTAATTTCCGCCAAGGGCGTCCATAATTATGGGCTCTCGGTCGCCCTCTTCGATCACGCGGAAAAGCTTCTTGCCCGAGCGAGCGCGCTCGTTCGCCC
>JBBIJE010000027.1:0-17599 GCA_037446155.1 Myxococcales bacterium
TCCTCTTTGTTGCGCCTTTGGCCTTCTGCCTTGGCTCCTTTCTCCCGCTTGGCTTGGCAGCGGTCGCGGAGCTTGGCTCCGACCAAAAGGGCTTCATTGCCTGGTCCTGGGCCACCAATGGCTTTTTCTCGGTGATCGGGTCGGTACTCGGCACCGTTATAGCGATGACGTACGGGTTCAACGTGGTTTTGGCAACCGCCTTGGGGATTTACGCGATCGCAGGTCTCGGGTTCCTGCGCTTGACGGCGGCCCGGAGCGAGGCCACTGACGGCGGGGGCTGACGCCCCCGATTTTGCAGCTCACCCGTCTTTCTTACCCGGCGTTTGCTCGGGGCTTGGGCTTCCTTCCTTGGCCTTCGCGGGCTTCTTGTTTTCCACCGCGTAGGTTACGCTCATCTCGAGCTTTGGCTTTCCGAAATAGTCCACTATCGGGATCTTCCAGACTACCTGAGACGACACCTCGCGCGTTGCGGTGGTGTCCAAAACCTGCCCTGGCAGGGTGAGCTTGATCACACCGAGATCATTGCGCTTTACCTGTAAGGGCTTCGTGTTCGTGATGCTGACCGTGAGCCTCTGCCGTCCCTCCTCGAGTTTCGAGCGCGTGACGGAGACCCGCTTAAAGGCTTGGGCGGCGGAGATCTTCGTTATGTCCTTTGTGGCGAGCGAGATTTGCACCCGCTTGCCCGAAAGCTTGGCCGACTTGACCGACGTTGCCGGCGACTTGAACTTCTTTTTCTCCTTCTCGAGGGTCGAGTTTTTGGGAAGCGGGTAGTTGATCGCGATCAACGCTCCGCCCAGCTTGTTTAGCTTGGCGTGTACCTGAAAGCAGCCGGATAAAAGCAAGGACAGAAAGGGAAGCGCCAACCAGCCGATTCGCGATATCCTCAGCCTTTTTATTGCTTGCATGGGCGCGAATGCTACCCGAGCGTGCACAACGGTGTCAAGACCTTGCGGCACGCAAGCCGAGGCCGGGCCGAGGTCCTGCTCTTCGCCTGCTCGATCAATGGAAATTCCGCTAGGGTGGAGAAGGGGCGCTAGCGTGAGGCAAGCCAGGGCGAAGCGAAAATCTCCTTGCGCCGCTCCAAGCTTCCGGTGTAAGTAAGGCTGGATGGGTAAGTCCAAGACACCGCCGCCGTTAAGAGAGTCGCCTTCCTGGCGGGGGCGATCACTGGAGGAAAGAGACCAGGCGCTCCAAGCTGCCTGCCGGGCGGCCATGCAGCTTCTTGCCGGCTCACCGCTGCGCGAGGAGCGACTCGGGCGGGTCGATCCCCTTCCCGCCAGCACGCGAGCGCATCTCAAACGCCTTGCGCGTCGTCGCGATGTCCGAAGAGCCCACGGCAGTTGAAGTGGCGCGCACCCTGGCGGACGCGCTCGAAGAGCGTGGTCTCCCTTACGCGATTGGGGGGGCGATAGCGCTTGCTTACTACGCACCGCCGCGCGCCACCGTGGATGTCGATGTCAATGTCTTCGTCTCGCCCGCGCAGAGGCTCCGCGAGGTATTGGCCGCCCTTACCAAAGCCGGGTTCGTGGCGGATGGAGACGAAGCGGGCGTGCGCCGACAGGCATGCGAGGAAGGGCAGTTTCGCGGGCGGCTCGGGGCGCTCACGGTGGACGTCTTCGTTCCCGCCATCGACTATTACGCGGAGATGGCCGCGCGGCGCCGTTCCGTGCCCCTGCTGGGGCGGCCTGCTTGGATTCTTTCGCCCGAGGATCTTGTCGTGCTCAAGTTACTGTTCTTCCGCCGCAAGGACCTGGCCGACGTGGAGGCGGTCCTTCGCGATCAGGGTGCTTCCCTCGACCGGGGCTTCGTGCGGGCGAAGCTCGCCGAGCTGGTCGGGGCGGGCGATTGCAGGCTCATGGAGTTAGACAAAATCGTGAGCGAGGTCGAAAGCGAAGCCTCGCGGTAGCTTTCTCGACATGCGGGTGGGCTTTGCGTGCGGAGTCGTTCTGGCATACAGCGCATGCCTGGCTTTTATCCGCTCATCGGCATCGGTGCGGGATTCTCCAAAACCCCACAGCCCACGGTTTTCAACGCCTCGGCGACGTATCACTCGATGTACCCGAGCCTTCTAAGCCGCTCCCGCACGGTCGCGTCCATGGCTTCGGCTGCGACCGACTCGGCTTGTGTGATATACCAGATCCAGAGCATAGGGTCGGTGCCGGGGCAGGGGTGCGCAGCCGAGGGCCGATCGAGGGTGCGGGGATCGGCGGGTGAGAGCCTGAGGATTTCGCCCCTCTTGGCGTAAGCGTGGGGGCCCAAGCGAACCGAGATTGCCTCGCTATTCTCCTCGGTCAGGTACACGGTGACATTCCCCTTGCTTTGCGTGATCGCCACCTCGTCTTCGTCGGGAACCGCTGTGCGCCTCAGTCTTCCCAGCTCTTCGACGACCGAGATGCGTTTTCGCAAATCGTAGGCGACCTCGAGCCTCTTGCCGGTCGGGGCGAGGCGTACGCGATCGATGGGCTCGATGCCGATGCGCTCGATCCCCGCAAGCTTTTCGGTGCTTTCCACCGCGGCTTCGAGGCGGGTTGGCCGAGGCCCGCCGCAACCCTTGATGTGCCAGCCGGAGGTGGCGCGGGAGATCCGCCCCTCCAAAAGGGATCGAAGGCGCCGCGCCCGCTCGGGTTTCTCGGTGGAGAGATCGAGCCGCTCACCGGGATCGCGAGCGAGATCGAAAAGCAGGCTCGAACCCTCGCGGTCGAGGATGAGTTTATGATTCCCCGCCTTTATCGAAAAAGCGCGCGCGGTATCTAGAACGATCGCGGCGTAATGCACGGCTGAACCTTCATTCGGGCTCCCGCCGCTGCTACCGAAAAGACGCTTTCCCTCGAAACCCTCATTGTCTCCAAGCCCGGCCGCCGCAGCCAGCGTGGGAGCTATGTCCTCCAAACCGACCGGCTCCTCCACCGCCGAGCCCGCCAGTCTGTTTGCCGGAAGCTTCAACACCAGCGGCACCCGCAGCATTTCTTCATAGAGCGTGCGTCCGTGAAAGACCCCGCCGTGTTCGCGAAATTCCTCCCCGTGGTCCCCTACCACCACGATAAGGGCCCCGTCATAGAGACCTCTGCGTTTCAGCCAGCGCAGGAAGCGCCCCAGCTCCTTGTCCGTGTAGAGAATCTCCGCGTCGTAGCGGTCGCGCTGGCTCTGCAATTCCTCGCGATCCACCTCGGAGGGCAAGTCAGTTGGCAAGGGGGGAGAGGGCATTTTGGAGACGTATCGAAGCGCAGGCTCGGGCGGCCGGTAAGGGGCGTGCGGATCGTTCAAGTGAAGATAGAGGAAAAGGCGCCTGCCGGGCGCATCCTTTAGATAGGCCTTCGCTGCGGAGAAGACTCGCCTTGCGTCGCTCGCTTTTCTCACCCAGCCCATCGCGTCCAGGTCGACGAAGCGGTCGAAGCCTTGCGCGAAGCCCCAAAGCGGGAGCACGTTGGGATTCGTGCTCCAGGCGGCCGTAAGATAACCCGCCCGCTGAAGCATCTCCGCAAGGGAGCCCGTCTCGTCCGCGAGCCGATCCTCGCGCCCCATGACCCGATGCGAGAACGGAGAGAGCCCCGTCAGCAGAGTGGCGACCGACGTTCTCGTCCAAGACGAGGGAGCCCGTGCCTCCTTGAACAGAATACCGTCTCGAGCGAGCGCCGCGAGGTTCCCTCCAAGCGGGCGCGAATAACCATAGAGGGCAAGATGGTCCGCGCGCAGGGTATCGAGTAGCACGAGGATGATCGGCTGAGCGGCCGCCCGATCTCTTGGCGGCCAGCCGGATGGAAGAATGACCGGCTCGGCGAGCGCAAAGCGAAGGCCCGCCGGCAAGCGCCGCCTCGGATCGGCCCGTGCGCTGAGGACTAGGGACTCTCCTGGCGGGCGCTCCCAGTGCAAACGACACGGCGCCCAGCGCAAGGCCAACTGAGCCAATCCCCCTTCTATGGTGCAGGATGCTACGGTTTGGCCGGCGGCCGAGAGCGTCACGTTTATACGGATGTCGCGGCTGGCCACCGCCTCTGGGACTGGCGAAACGGCTGCAAGCGCCGTGAGGATGCTCCCCGAGCGAACTTCCTTCGCCGTGATGCGAAGCTCTGCTGCGGGGTTGAATAGCGCGGCTCGCCGATTGTCCCCCCCGACGGTCACGAAGCGTGCCTTAGGGTATTGGTCCAGCAGTCGTACCGGCCGCGCCTCGGGTTCCCGCCGGCAAGCGAAGGCCAGAAGGCCTAGCGCCGCGATCGACAAGAGCCGCACACCAAAGGGCTCGCTTGGGTGGGCCGACAGAGGGGGCAAAGTGGCCGTGCGGTTTTCGGACATCGTTCCCTTCGGCTCGGTTTTAGTCTCGGAGCTTCGATCCACAGCGCCCAGGCCGCTCCCCCCCTAGGAGCACTTCTACCTTGCCATGCGCGAAACCGTTTCGTAAGAGAGATTGGACCTTCGCTAGGGCGGATCCACTTGCGATGATTCCCCCGGCGCGAGATGCTGGATCCGCCGCCTTGGGGGGACGGGGGTGGTTGTGCAACCCCGGGGATTTCACCCCTCGTTTGGGGGATCTCGAGCGGATCGCTCGGGTCGGTGGTGGTCGGGTCGAAGAACTGGCCTGCTCTTTCCGATTCTCCGACCCGTATCTGGGTCCTCGGGCCTCGCTGGCTGCAGGTGCCGGCGGACAAGCCTGTGCTTTGCGGGGCGTACGCATGGTAGATGCTCGGACCTTCGAGATCCGGCAGGAGGGGGCAAAAGCCGCCTTGACGATGACTGTCCTTGGGCTTTGCAGGCGGTCTTAAAGGGCGGCCTCGGCCCTGGTCGGTTTCAGGTAGCGGATGCGGGTGTAGCCTCCTATACCAGCTCGCAAGGGCTGCGCCCGCTCGGAACCCAGGTGCTTCAGGTTGCCCCGGAAGCTCTGGTGGTGGGTGGCCCGTGAGCGAGCAAGGGAATGCAGTGGAACGCTTTGCAGCGGCTGCGCCGAGCCAAGGGGGTGGGGTAGGCTGCCAATGCTTTGGCGTGCTAGACGGAGCAGCGCCGTTTGGCGCCGATGAGGCGGTCTGCTAAACGCGCCCGGATGCGCGCGTCGGTTTCCGGCGAAGAGGCGCGCGAGGGTTGAAGGCCGAAGCGTTGCCGCTTCACTTTGCTGGCGAAACTTGGCCTGGCGAGCTCGCCCCTGCTATGATTTATCGAGGATACGCAATGAAATGCGCCTGGAATTTACCGCGCTCGAGTTGAGGCGAGGAGGCGGGGTTGGGCCCGCGCGTTACTGCTTCGAGGAGTGTTCCGGTGGCGAATGGATCGTCTTGCGCGAAGGTCGCGAGCATCTGCGCCTCGGGCGGGGCTATCGGCTCCTTCGCGTAGCGGCCTGCGGCGTGTGCGCGACCGACCTGGCGCGGGTCGATCTACCCTTTCCCCTCCCTCAAGTGGCCGGCCACGAGGTGGTGGCGCGCGACCCGAAGGGACGCTGGTTCGCGGTCGAGATAAACGCTTCGCACGCATCGCGCGGCCTTGCTTCTGGATGCGTTTTTTGCGAGCGGGGACTCGGTAACCACTGCCCCGAGCGGCTTGTCCTCGGCATCGATCGCCTCCCTGGGGGCTTCGGGCCGTTTATCCTGGCGCCGGTAGAAAACGTGATCGAGATCCCCGAAGGGCTTTCGCGCCAGTCCGCCCTCTTGATCGAGCCCCTTGCGGCGGCGCTTTCGGCCGTTGCCGTGGTAGATCCCAAAGCCGGAGATACGGTGGCTGTGCTCGGGCCAAGGCGGCTTGGGATGCTCGTCATTGCCGCGCTTTCCGCCTGGCGCAGGCGGCACGGCTTCTCTTTCGAGATCGTTGCCCTTTGCCGACGCGAAAGCCTTCATCGGCTTGCGCGCGATCTCGGGGCGGATCGAGTCTTGGGTCTCGCCCAATTGCCTGCGGAAAACCCTTCCGTGGTCGCTCGCGTGGTGATAGATACAACAGGCACGCCGGAGGGGCTCGAGCTTGCGCTTTCGGTTGCCGAGCGCGAGGTCCACGTCAAGTCCACGCACGGGCGAAAGGCCGCGGGGCTTGAACATCTGACCGAGATGGTGGTGGACGAGGTCTCGCTCAGGCCGCTTGGACCGACAGGCGGCGAGGAAGGCGGTTTTGCGGGGCTTTGCGAGCCCACATGGCCGGGCGCAGAGGCGCCGAGGCGGGTGGCGTGGCTTGCCGACGCGAAGCCGCCGGGCGAGCTAGCCGATCTCGACCTTGCGCTCGTACCTGGCGGGTCGCCTGCGGAGATGCTAGCTAACCTCGAGGCCCAGGCGACGGCGAATGTACTGCCGCGCGCCGACGTCGTAGTGGTGGACCGGCCTTCGCGGATCGACGAGGTGCTCAGGCCAGACGCCGAACGGGAAGTTTCCCTGGTCAGGCCGCGCGGGGCGATCGTGGCCACAGGCCAGAGCGCGCCATCGGGACGCTCGGCGCTTTGGGACGCCGTGGTGGGCCGTGGGATCAAAGTTACCACTTCGCGCTGTGGCGACTTTAGGACCGCACTCGATCTTATGGTAGAAGATGCGGCACTCGCGGAGATCGGGAAGAGAATGATAACGCACAGGTTTTCGGCGGATGAGCTCGGTCAAGCCTTCTCGACGGCCCGCTCGGCTGCGTGCGTGAAGGCGGTCGTTTTGCACGAAGCGCTCGAGCGGGAGGGCTGAGATTCGCGTTTGGTACACTGAGCTAGAAGGGGAGGTTTGCATGAGAGGAGTCGCAAGAGAAGCACGGGGGGTTCTCATCGGCGTCTTGTTCGGGGTGCTGCTAAGCGCTTCTGGCGCCTTCGGCTACGCGATGTTCAACGCCTGGCAAGACTTCGGCCCCGATTTTCAGCTTGGTTACGTGGTGGGGTATTTCGACGGGCTTACGCTTGCCAACAGACACGACATCCGGGGATACATGTCGCGAATGAAGATTCCCTACGAGCAGTGGCGAGACGAGGTGAATAAATACTACCAGGACGAAGCGCGAAGGAAAGATCCTCTTCCTACCGCCATGCACGACGTGTACGTGCGCCTGGTAGCGCAGAAATATCCCAAGGTGGGCGAGGCTTGGAAAAGGCTAAAACCGGTTAGCCCCTCGCCGAAGTCGCCGACTCCTTCGGCTTCCGAATCGCCGAAACCGCCGGCCCCAGGCGAAACGCCGAAAGCCACAGACTGACCTTGGCGGCCGAGTTCCTCCGATCGGCTCTCGGCATTCTACTTGCGGCCCTGCTGGTGTGGGCGCCCGGCACGCTTTTCTGCCGGCTGGCGCGCCGGCGCTGGGATGTTTTTAGGGAGTTTCTCGCAGGCGTTCTCCTTTGGTCGGCAAGCGGTCTTCTGCTCACCCACCTGGAGCTTTTCTCCCTTTGGGCGGCAGCGTCGCTCGTCGCCACTTCGGTGCTCGGCTTTGGCTTTGCGCTAAGGCGCCTTGGGGGTCAGGGTGCAAGCCATGGGAGGCCGGCCCCGGCTTGGCTCTTCGGTCTTCTCGCTTGCGTTGCAGCCCTTACCTATCTTCCTCCCTTCGAGACCTTCATCGCGGCCTCGGATTCCACGATGTATTTGAGCGCCGGAGTCCACCTTGCCAGGCACGGCTCGCGGGAGGTGGCCGACCGTATCGGCGCCGAGCTCGATCCCTTGCAGCGGTACCGAAACTTCCCGAGCGTCGGCCTGCTCGGCACCGGGCCTTTCATTCGGCTTGCGGGAGGCCTGGTCAAGCGAAATCGCGACGATCCCAAGGCGGTGCCGGGCTTCTTTCCGCTGGCTCCCGTGTGGGTGGCATTTTTTACCTCTACGGGGGACCTTCGCGCCGGCCCTCTGGTCGCGCCTTTTTTCGAGGCGCTCGCGGTTTGGGCGGTGGCTCTGTTCGCGGCCGAAGTGGGAGGGGTGAGCGCAGGTGCGGCAACTTGGGTTTTGCTCGTTACGAACTTCGCGCTTTGGTGGTATGGCAAGTTTCTTCTCTCCGAGCCCCTGGCGAGTTTTCTCCTTTGGGGGGGGCTCGTCGAACTCGCAAGGGCTAAGAGTAGCGGGCGCGAGGCCTTCCTTCTTGCGGGCTTTGCCCTTGCGGCGTCGGGGTTTGCGAGAACCGAGGTGGTCGTACTGGAGGCGGCGGCCGCGGTGCTGATAGCGTTTTGGGGGGTGCCCCGCCTGGCTGCGATCGAGGGGTTCCTCCCTGGGATCGCGGCGTGGCTTGCGGTTTCGGGCTGGGTGGGGCTTCAGGTGGCCGCCAATCCCAGCCACCATCAGGCCTATTTTGCGACCGATCTAGCGTTTGCGAGGCTTCGCTTGAGCCTTCTTTGGGGGGCCCGCTTGCCGGAGATCGTTGGTGCCGCGGCGCTCGCCCTCGTCCTGCTAAGCGGGGTTTTAGCCCTCCGAAAAGGCGCTAAAGCGGCGCGCTACTGGCTTAGGGGGGCAGCGGTTTTTGCCGTAGGCTGTGCCCTTGGCCTTTACGCGATCCTTGGAGGCGATTTTTCGCCGGGGCGCGGGATGAGATGGATTGCCGCTTATCTAGGCTTTCCGGCCCTTGCGCTGAGCGCGCTTGGCGCCGCCCAAGTTTTGCGTAGAAGGTTTACACTACCGCCACTTGGCGTTATCGTCTGGGCGCTCGCCGCGCTGGTCTTCGTCGTAAATCCCCACGTAGCGTTGAACCATCCCTGGGCCATCCGCCGTTTTCTCGTCGAGGTCATTCCCGGCTTGCTGGTTTTGGCCGGTCTTGGGGCGGCGGCCCTCGTCGGGCCGGGTTCGGCAAGCAGGAAGAGAAGTGCGACTGCCATGGGACTCGTTCTTGTGGCCGCCCTTTTCGAGGGGCGCCCCATCTTTAACCTCTGGGATAAGCCATTCTACCGGGATACGCTGGCGGCGGTCGAGCGGCTAAGCGATAGCCTCGAGCCGGGTGCCAACGTAGTGGTAGAGAGTATGTTAGCGAACTGGGAGCTTCAGATTCCCCTCTGGCTCGTTTACGGCCACGAGACGATAATGGCGCATGCGCCCGGCCCTTACTGGCGGGGGATAGCTTACACGCTTACCAAGCCCGAGCAGAGCCGTCCTCTTTACTGGCTTACGTCCGGGCCGCGCGGGTATGTGACGCCACCTCGGGTTTTCGGGTTGAGCTTCGAGCACGTGGCGGACGTCCCGCTCGCCTTAGGGCTTCCCGCGCACGCAACCGACGGCCCCCCGGCGAAAGCGCTTCTCATGCACACGAACTTGAAGCTCTACAAGATCACTCGCTGGAAGCTTCCGGCGAAGGGGCCGGGCTCGTCTCGCTAGCCCCTTCTTCCTCGGCCGCGCCGACTCTTTTTGCGAACTCCTTCCACTCCGCTTCGCTCAAGACGGTCAGGAGGAAATTCATGTGGTCGAAGGCTCCGCTACTGTCGGTTGCGACCACCCGGACGACGAAGGTGCCGGGCTTATCGTACGTATGCTTCTGGTCTTTGCCGGTTGCGCGAGGCGAGCCGTCGCCAAAGTCCCACTCGTACTTGACCGGTCCCTTGGCATTCGTCTCGGTCATCGTAAACTCTACCGGAAGAGGTGCCGGTCCGACATACGTGTTGGCGTCGCCGTCGATTTCGAACTCCGTAGATTTCTCTTCTTGCGCCTTCGCGCCCTCGGCGGGTTCGGGCGGCTTCGGCGTTGCTACGGCGCTACTGGCGGATTTTGGGCTTTGGGCTGCGGGTGGTGGCGCACTCCTTTCCCCCTTGCATGCCGAGGCTACGAAGGAAATTAGAAAAACGAGGATTTTAAGGCGCGAAGCCCTGCCGTATCGTTCCATTCGTCTTCCTTCCTCTAGACCCTCCACCTTGCCCGGCCCCGTGCCTTCACGCAAGCGAGTATTTTGCGAGAAGCCGGCAAAAAAACAGGGCCACCCGCTTCTTCGAGAACGGGTGGCCCTGGTCGCGGACTTATGTGATAAGCGGTGTTTTCCTAAACGCCCTTAGTTCCCCTTGCCGAGGTAGGTACCCGGCACTCCAAAGCGCCCGCCCAGGTCGTCCAACACGGAGACGTCAACCGGCTGGATCACCGTGCAGGTGCTAAGGCTCGTAATGCCAAGGCCGGCCAGGAGCGCGTTCACGCTCGTCTTGACCTTGCCCTTGCCAAAGGCGAGACCGAACGGGACCGGGGCCGGGAAGTCGATGATCTGGACCACTCCGATAACGCTGTCTTCAAGAGTGGGACGGCCGACGAGCTGAAGCGTCCCAGGAACCGGCGCGGTCTTGTCGCCGACCAGCGTCCCGGGAGCCGGGCCGCTAGCGCCCCAGCACACGCCCTTTAGGTTTGCCTTGATCCCGATGTCACCGGGGAGCCATCCCGTGGGCAGCGGACTCGGCGGAAGTGGCGCCGACTTAGCGGGGCCGGCCTTGAACGAAACCTGCCCGCTTCCACCTTCGCACCAGGCCCAACGATTGGCCAGCGGTGCGACAGTCGAGCAGGCCGGCGTCCCACCGCCCGTTGCCGTGTCTGGCAACGTGCACGAGGTCATGGCCTGGACCAACGTGGCCTGGAACTTGTTGGCCTTGGCCGGCGCAAAGATCAAGTCGCGGGGATTGCCCGCTAGACACTGCGCCCAGGCAGACGCGGCGTATCCCAGAGCAAGGGCCGCCGCGCAACTGACAAGCAAAGCTTTCCTCATTTTACCCTCCTTCGTTCTAGTTGGTCTCCCGCTCGACTTCGGTCCCACTGCCGCGGCCCGCGACACTCGCGCACCGAGACCGGCGCCGTCGGGAAATCCAAGTTGTTGGTTGTCCGGCGTTCCCGAGCCCCATACGCCGTGCCCGGTGCGCCCCACACCTTAGGCCCGCGGCGTAACAGAGCGAATTGTACGGAACACCGCTCAACACAAGACACCATCACATGACACTTACAAACCCAATCGGGGCGTCTGCCCAAGCGGCGAGCACCAGCCGGTAGGGGCTTGCGCTCTCTTCTTTCGCGGCAACCGCTCAGGCTACGGCGCACTATAGGACTGTGCGGCGTCACTTGTCAAGCGGAATGTGAAAAGGAAAGATCCAGCAAAAGAGCCCCATCCTTTGGTTCCTCTACAGCCAGCGGAACCAAAATAGGCCGGGTACTGCGCGCCCCTGAACCCGCCTTCCCTCTTCCGCCCTCGCCCCTTCGCTAGGCATAACCCGTAAGGTTTCGGATCTAAAGCGAAAGTTCCAGCGGGCCGGCGTAGCGTGATAAAGATCCGCCTAACCAGCCACCCGTGCTTCCCTGCCTTCTTTGACGCAAGGCGTTGCAAGCGATGCCGGCAGTCGGCGCCTTGCCTGGCGCGAAAGGGAGGGCGCAAGGGTGACCTTTGGCGCTTTCCCCTGCGGCACCCTAGAGCTACGGTTCGGCCTGCTCGCCCGCGGGCGCTACAGGGCGAGCTCCTCTAGTACTTTTTACCGATTCGACGCATTGGCGCCAGCCGATTGAGTCCCGTTCTGGGCACAGGTGGTATTTTTTCCCACCACTGCTGTTGGGGGAGAAGGCCGCCATACGTGTCCCAAAAGGAGCGCTTGCCCCTCGTCCCTCGTTGTTGCCGGGGGCCAAGTGCTTTTCTTGTCCCCTTGACCCTGGCCCGTTCATGCGGCAAAAAGCCGCCGTGAGCGTTTGCGACGGGCGCCGATTTCGGGGGCGGGCGCTTTGTGCGGCGGCCGTTTTGCTCGGCGTGATTCTGCCGGCGAGCGCAGCACCGGGCGGCTCGATAAGCCTCAATACCGTAGGCAATGTGCAGGTGGGAAAGGAGATCGAGGTTTCGGCTCGGGTGACCAACCGGGGGGATGAGCCCGCTTACGAAGTTAGGCCTGAGTTTTCTACCGGCTCCAAAGCCGTGAGTGGGGAGATGGTGGAGGTGCTTGCGCCCAATCAACCTCACGCGTGGCAGGTCTCGCTCGGCGGGCCTCCCCCGAAGCCCGGCCGCTATGCCGTGCGCGCGTTAATCGAGTACCGTGACGCCAATTCCTATCAGTTCTCGGCCCTGGTGATGATGGCGGCGGTCGTGGGAGAAGCCCGAGCGGGGGATGTCGTCGCCACGGTCGAGCCCGCGCGCCTGGATCCCGGCGGTGAGATGAAGGTCGAGGTCACCAACCGGGGGAGCGAGCCCAGGCGCGTGAGCTTTTTTGTCGATACCCCGCGCGAGATCATCGCCGAGGTGCCGCTACCGGTTTTCGCGCTCGGGGCCGGCCAGAGTCGCACGCTTAGGGTGCCGCTTCGTGCGGCGGGTGCGCTTGCGGGAAGTAGCTACGCGGTCTTCGCCCGCATCGAGTACGAGACACCGAAGATGCATTTTAGCGAGTTCTTCGGATCTGTGGCGAACGTCGAGGTGACCCGAGCCGCTCCCTATCGGCGCTGGGTGATCGGTGCAGCGATCGTTCTTGGTCTTGCGGCGCTGGCGCTGCAACTTAGGCAGGGGCGCCGGAGGCGCTCATGACTGGCGCCGCGGACGGCGCCGCAAGCTCCCTCGAGCGAGGCAGTCGAGCCGCCTGGCTTGCGGACCTTCTCGTGGTGGGCTCCTGTACGTTTTTTATCCTCTACCACATGCGCCTCGACCTTTTGCTTTTGCCCACGACCGCGGCGGGCGGCGACACGGCCTCGTTCGTTCACCTTGCCGCCTACCTCCACGACCGCCTGCTCCCCAACGGGAGGCTCATCGGCTGGGAGCCGGGCGGGTACGCGGGGTACGCGCTTTTTCAGTTTTATTCGCTTCTCCCCTTCGCGCTGATCGCCCTTCTCGGGTACCTGATTCCCTTGGAGGTCGCCTTCAAGCTCGTGACCGTGCTGGGGCCGGTGAGTTTCCCCGCCGCCGCCTACGTGGGGACTCGCCTTTTGGGGGCGCGATTCCCCGGCCCCGCGGCCGCCGCGGCGGCGACGCTCCCCTTTCTCTTCCAGGAAGGGAACTCGATGTGGGGAGGCAACATCTTGAGTGTGCTCTCGGGGGAGTTTTCCCACGCGATTGGGCTTTCCCTCTGGCTCGTTTTCACCGGGCTTTGCAACAGGGTGACGGAAAAGGAGGGAAGGCTTTGGGTGTTTGCCGGGGTACTCCTTGCGGCCATCGGGCTGACCCACGCATTCGCCTTTATTCCCGCGCTCTGGTCTGGTTTGTTCTACCTAACGCTGCCCTCGGGCATGAGCCACCGAAGCCGGCCGCTTTTCAAGCTTGCCCTGATCGCCTTTCTCCTCATGGGATTCTGGTCGATTCCGCTCCTGGCGAAGGTCAAGTACACGACGCAGTTCAGCGTGGAGTGGCACATAAAATCGATAGAAGAGGTGTTCCCGAGGCTTCTTTGGATTCCCGCCGCCTTGGCCGCGGTGCGCGCGGCGCTTGCGCTCGTGGTTGGCGGAGAGTGGGCGGACCGCAGGGCGGGCTGCTTTCTCTGGTTGATCGCCGGCGCGGTCATAGCTTTTTACGCGGCCCCCTCGATCGGATTTCCCGACATCAGGTTCATCCCGATTGTGCAGATAATGCTCTGTCTGCTTGCCGCCGATCTGGCGGGTAAGGTTTTCGCGAAGCTCGCCGCCCCCGCCCCGGCGATCATGGCGCTTTGCGCGCTCGCCATCTGGTCGGCCGACTCTAGCGTCAAAAACCTTCCGGCTTGGGTTAGGTGGAACTACGAGGGCTTCGAGCGCAAGACCTCCTGGCCGATCTTCAAAGCGGTGAACGACTTCCTGAGGGGAAGCTACGGCGATCCGCGCGTGGCCTACGAGAATTCCCCCCAGTACGATAGGTTCGGAAGCATGAGGGCTTTCGAATCGCTGCCGCGTTTCAGTGGAAGGGCGACGCTGGAAGGGGTGCTCTTTCAGACCCCTGCCACCTCCCCCTTCGTCTTTTTCTTGCAGTCGGAGATCTCCGAGAAGCCGTCGAATCCCTTCCCCCAGTACACCTACTCGACGATGAATGCCGAGGGGGCGACCGCCCACTTCAAACTCTTCAACGTGAGCGAGGTCATAGGCATAAGCGACAAGTTCACCGCCATGTTTTCGAAGCACCCGGAGTACGAGTTGGCCTTCAAGGAGGGTCCGATCAAAGTGTTTCGGCTAAAGACCGCCCCGCGAGCCTACGTGCAAGCTTTGTCCCTCGAGCCGGTCCTCTTTCGCACCGACGATTGGAAGCGGGATTTCTTCCGCTGGTACAAGCACCCAGAGAGACTCGATGTCATTCTCTCGCCCGAAGATCGTGTCCCGGAGGCGGATCGCGGGCTGTTCAAGATAAGGGGTGAGCGGCTGGCAGAGCTTCCCCGCGTGCGGATCACGGGCGAGTGCGAGGTGCGCGAGCGGATGCTTCCGGAGGGGCTTTCGTTCCGAACCAGTTGCCCCGGAAGGCCGCATCTCGTCAAGATGAGCTACTTCCCGAATTGGCGCGCCGAGGGGGCAAGGGGGCCGTTTCTGGCTAGCCCAGCCTTCATGCTCCTCTTTCCGCAGAGGGAGGAGGTCAGGCTTTATTACGGGAGCACCGCTGCCGATCTGGTTGGGCAGGCGCTTACGGCGCTGGGGCTTGCGCTGGTGGTTGTCCTCGCGGCTTTGCCTCTGCGCACAGGCCGCGGCGCGACGTCGGTTGCGCCGGTCTTGCTCTTTTTGGAGCGGCGTCGCGTCACGCTCGCCTTGGTCTTTCTCCTTTTGCTTTCGGCGGCCACGGCCTGGTCGGTGTGGGAGCGGCGCGAAGCGGCGCGGATTTCCTTTCGTGCCCACGGCGCTTTCGATCGCCAAGAGTACGACCGGGCGATCGAGCTTTTCGGTCGTCTCGTGGAGCTGGATGACAACTCGCCGCGCGTCCAAGATGCAAGGCTCTATTTAGGTTTTAGTTACTACCGCAAGAACGATTTCGCGCGG
Source organism: Myxococcales bacterium (assembly GCA_037446155.1). Taxonomy (GTDB): domain Bacteria; phylum Desulfobacterota; class Binatia; order UTPRO1; family JBBIJE01; genus JBBIJE01. The sequence continues at coordinate 14,751 of JBBIJE010000027.1, forward strand.
AGCCTGGGGGCCTTTAGCGATTTCCTCGAGATCTACCCGGAGGCCAGGCAGGTGCCCGAGGTGATTTATCATATCGCCATGTCGCACGCAGGCCTGAGGATGCGCAAGGCGGCGATCTTGCGGTTTAGGGAAGTGATACAAAAATACCCGGACACGCCCTGGGCGACATACGCCGGGCAACGGCTAAGAGAGATGGGCGGCGGGTAGGGGTGTCGGGGGCGTGCCTGGCGGCCTTTCGGTTATCATTCCCGTCTATAACGAGGAAGAGCTTTTGGTGCCCAATACCGAGAGGCTGCTGGGTTACCTCGAAGCTCTCGGGTCGCCTTACGAGATCATAATTGCCAGCAACGGGTCGACCGATCGCACCGTGGAGTTGGGCGAGGAGCTGGCTCGGGCACACCGCCAGGTCAAGTTTTTTCATCTTCCCCACAAGGGTGTCGGCGCCGCTTTTCGGGGGGCGGTGGAGAGGGCGGGTGCGGAGAAGCTCGTTTCGGTGGACATGGACCTCTCGGTTGAGATGAGGTTCATCGACATCGCGCTCGAAAAGCTCGAAAGCTTCGACATCGTGGTGGGGTCGAAACAGGCCGGGGGGCAAAAGCGCTCCTTAGTCCGAAAGCTCGGAAGCGATACTTTTATAAAGCTTACCCGGGTGCTCCTGGGCCTTCCTTTTAGTGACTACTCCATGGCTGCCAAGGCGTACAGGAAAGGCACCGTTTTGCCCTATCTGCCCCTCATAACCGGGGACTCCTCTTACGTCATCGACATCATTTTCCTCGCGACTAGGGAGGGCGCCAAAGCGATCGAGATTCCGGTGGGGTGCGAGGATTGGCGCCCGAGCCGCTTTAGCCTGGTGCGCGAGGGGATCTGGCGGTTTGCGCATCTTTTCGTGCTTAGGCTCAGGCGCCGGAGGATGCTCACGAAGCGCGGCCACTCGGGGCGGCCGGGTTAGAGAAGCCCATCCAAGGCATGGCGCCCAGCCGCTGCTGCGGGGGGGGCAGGCAGCCTGCGCATACCGTGCGATCCCAGGACCACGCCGGTGGTATCACGCGGCGTGTCAAAGCTTTCCTCTTCTTTTTGCTTGACATCTTGACCGGCGAAGGAATAGGGTGGCGCTAGCCGAGCGGCTCCTGCTTAAGCTCCCGTGCCGTCTGGTCACACCTGATGATGTCGGGGATGGGGAATGGGCGGAAGCGGGCGCCGGGATAAAACGGATAAATCTTGAATATTAGGATACGCCGTCCTCTCGCGGGTAGCCGCCACCATAGGGGTGGCGGCTTTCCGAGGTCGGCTCGTTTCGCGGGCGGGTGACTTGCGGGAAGTTACCCGGGGGCCCGTCTGCCGGGGAAGGAGGGATGATCCCATGAGATCGGTTTCGAGAATGTCAGGGGGTGTCTTGCTCGCGGCTTCCGGTGCGCTTCTTCTGACCGCGGCAAGCGCCGGTGCCGGGCTCACCGTGGAGCAGAAGTGCCAGTCGGCGATCGCCAAAGCGGCTGCCAAGTATGTTCAGAGCGTCTCCAAGGCGAGACAGAAATGCCAGGACGCGCTCATAAACGGCAAGGTGACCTCGTGCCCCGATAGCAAGGAATCCGAGGCCATCTCGAAGGCCGACGCGAAGAAGATCTCTACTATTTGCAAGGCTTGTGGCGGCGCCGATAAGCTTTGCGGCGGCGCGCCTGATTTGACGGCCGGCCAGATAGGGTGGCCAGGCATCTGCCCGGGCTTCGAGGCGCAGTGTTCCGGTACGATCAATAATCTTAACGACATCGTAACTTGCGTCGACTGCATCAACGCAAAGGCGGCCAACCAGCTCATCGACAAGACCTACGGGGACTTCGCGTCGGCCGGAACCGACAAGGCATTGCTGAAGTGCCAGCGGACGATTGGAAAGAGCGTCTTCAAGTTCTTCCAGAGCAAGTCGAAGGCCTTGCAGAAATGCTGGGATGCGAGGATCAAGGGCAAACATGCCAACGACTGTCCTGACCCGGGCGACGGCAAGGCGTTGCTCAAGATCCAGGCGGCTGAGCAGAAAAAAGTGGACGGGATATGCAAGGCCTGCGGAGGGGCTGACAAAGCGTGCGGCGGCGGCGACGACATCGCTCCGGCTGCGATCGGGATCACGAGCTGTCCCGTGATCGGGCAGTGCGGCGCGATAACCATAAGTAGTTTGCAGGATCTCGTGGACTGCCTGGATTGCGTGGCCGAATTCAAAGTCGACTGCGTCGATGCTCTTCAGACCCCGCAGTTTCAAAGCTACGACACTCTCTGCGCTGGGATAGTCTGCGGCGACGGCTTCATCAGCCCGCCGATCGAGACCTGCGACGGCACGAACGCACCCGGCTGCACGCAGGCATGCCGCGGCCCCGGTGTGGACGAGTGCACCTGTTGCGGCGATGGAGTGGTCCAGGGTACCTCGGGGGAGACCTGCGACGGCGAGCCCGAATGCCGCACCGACTGCACCAAGTGCGGAGACGGTGTGGTGGATGCGGGCGATGGGGAGCAGTGCGACGACGGGAACACCGATGACGGCGACTGCTGCTCTAGCACCTGCCAATTCGAGACCGCGGGCAGTGGCTGTCCCGATGACGGTAATGGCTGCACGGACGACATTTGCGACGGGGCCGGTGCGTGCACGCATCCCGACAACAGCGCTCCTTGCGATGACGGGGTCTTTTGCAACGGGGACGACACCTGCGACGGCGGGGGCTGCAGCATCCATGCCGGCGATCCGTGCGCTGGTGGCTCCGAGTGCAACGTGACCTGCAACGAAGCCACCGAGGATTGCTTCGACCCGGCGGGGACTCCCTGCACCGACGAGGGGAACGAGTGCACGAACGATCAGTGCGACGGGG
>JBBIJE010000028.1:0-15067 GCA_037446155.1 Myxococcales bacterium
TTCGCATGCGGCTTCTTCCGCTCGAACTTCGCCTTCGCCATGCCCTGCCCTCCTAATCTCTACTCGTGTCCCGCCGAGCCACCAATCGCACCGGCCTGCGGCTGCGCACTCACGCGCCGACGGCGCGCGCCGTTATCTCCTCGGAAATCGCCGTCGGCACCGGCTCGTAGCCGGCGAACTGCATAGTGAAAGTTCCCCTCCCTTGCGTCATCGAGCGCAACTGCGTCGCGTATCCGAACATCTCCGCGAGAGGCACCTCCGCTCTGATTACCTGTGTGCTGCCTCGCGTCTCGATACCCGCCACGCGACCCCTCCTGCCACTTATGTCTCCGATGACCTCTCCCATGAATTCCTCGGGCAGGACGACCTCCACTTTCATTACCGGTTCCAGGAGAATGGGAGACGCTTTGCCAACCGCCTCCCGCGCCGCCATCGAGCCGGCGATCTTGAAAGCCAGCTCCGAAGAGTCCACGTCGTGGTACGAACCGTCGAGCAGCGTCACCTTGACGTCCACCACCGGATATCCCGCCAGCACCCCCGACTCAAGGGCTTCGCGCACGCCGTGCTCGACCGCTGGAATGTATTCCTTCGGAATGACGCCTCCCTTGGTCGCATCGACGAATTGCTGGCCGCTGCCAGGCGGCAGGGGCTCGACCCTTAACAGCACGTCTCCGTACTGCCCGCGCCCACCCGTCTGCCGCACGAAACGACCCTGCTGCTCGCAGCTCGAGCGGATCGTTTCGCGGTAGGCAACCTGCGGTTTGCCCACGTTGGCATCCACCTTGAACTCCCTGAGCAGCCGATCGACGATGATCTCGAGGTGGAGCTCACCCATACCCGAGATGATCGTCTGACCCGTTTCACGGTCGGTAGTGACACGGAAGGAGGGATCCTCTATGGCAAGCTTCTGAAGCGAGAGCCCGAGCCGCTCCTGATCATCCTTGGTCTTTGGCTCGATGGCGATCGAGATCACGGGGACGGGAAATTCGATCGCTTCGAGCAGTATTGGATTCCCCTCGTCGCACAGGGTGTCGCCGGTGGAGGTCGACCGCAAGCCCACCGCAGCGGCTATGTCGCCAGCGTAAACCCCCTTTATGTCCTCCCGCTTGTTCGCGTGCATCTTGAGAAGACGCCCGATCCTTTCCTTGCGATTCTTGGTCGAGTTGTAGATGTAACTACCCGACGCCACCATTCCTGAATATACCCGCAGGAAGGTGAGCGAACCGACATAGGGATCGGTCATTATCTTGAACGCCAGCGCACAGAAGGGACCGTCGTCGCGCGGCTCCCTGGTCTCGCGCTCTCCCCCACGAGTCACGCCGCGAACCGGTTCGATATCCAATGGCGAGGGGAGATAGTCCACCACGGCATCGAGCAGCGGCTGGACCCCTTTGTTCTTGAACGCCGCCCCGCACAGCACCGGCACGATCTTGAGCTGTAGAGTGCCAGCGCGAACAGCGCGGCGAACATCCGATTCGCTCACGTCGCTTCCGTCCAGGTACTTCTCCAGCAAGTTCTCGTCGACGTCGGCCAGCGACTCGAGCAGCCGCTCCCGATACTCTTCCGCCGCAGCCGCATAGCTCTCCGGTATCTCCTCCTCGCGGTAGCGCGCCCCGAGACTCTCCTCCTCCCATATCACCGCCTTCATCCCGACGAGGTCGATGATTCCCGCGAACTCCTCTTCGGCCCCGAGCGGCAGCTGAACCGGCACAGGGTTGGCCGCTAGGCGCTCGCGCATCATGGTCAGTACCCGCGGAAAGTCCGCTCCCACCCGGTCCATTTTGTTGACGAAGGCGATGCGCGGCACTCTGTACTTGTCCGCCTGCCGCCACACAGTTTCTGACTGCGGCTCCACACCGCCCACGGCACAGAAAACCGCGATCGCGCCGTCGAGCACTCTCAGGGAGCGCTCCACCTCGATCGTGAAATCGACGTGGCCAGGCGTGTCGATGAGGTTGATCCGGTGATCCCGCCACATGCAGGTGGTCGCCGCCGACGTGATGGTGATGCCCCGCTCCTGTTCCTGCACCATCCAATCCATCGTCGCCGTCCCCTCGTGGACCTCGCCGATCTTGTAATTGACACCCGTATAGTACAGGATACGCTCAGTCGTAGTGGTCTTGCCGGCATCGATGTGAGCCATGATGCCGATGTTGCGTATCCTCTCAAGCGGCACTAACCTAGCCATAAAACTCACCGGGGCGCGGCCGCGGATACGACCGCTCTCATCTCCTCCCAAATTAGCAACGATTACCAGCGGTAGTGCGCGAAGGCCTTGTTAGCCTCCGCCATCTTGTGTGTATCTTCCCTCTTCTTGACCGCCCCGCCCCGGCCCATCGACGCTTCTATGAGCTCGCCGGCGAGCCGCTCCGCCATGGATTTCTCCGACCTACTCCGCGCGTTTTGCACGAGCCAGCGGATAGCGAGCGAGGTACGACGCGCCGGCGGCACCTCCACCGGCACCTGATAGGTAGCGCCTCCCACGCGCCGCGAGCGCACCTCCACGACGGGCTTGACGTTATCGACGGCCTTGCGAAAAACCGCCAACGGCTCCTCCTTGGTACGGGCTTCTATAATACCGAAGGCACCGTAAAAGAGCCGCTCCGCCAGGCTTTTCTTACCTTCGCGCATCATCGTATTTATGAACTTCGCCACCAACCGGTCCTGGAACTTAGGATCCGGCAGGATCTCGCGTCGTCTTACTTCTCCCTTGCGTGGCATGTATCCTCAGCGTCCCCGACGACCTCGCTACTTCGGGCGCTTGGCTCCGTACTTCGAGCGTCCCTGGCGCCGATCCTGCACACCGATGGAATCGAGCGTTCCCCGGATTATGTGATACCTAACGCCCGGCAGGTCCTTCACCCTCCCTCCCCTGATCAAGACGACCGAATGCTCTTGCAGGTTGTGCCCAACTCCGGGGATGTAGCAGGTCACCTCGAGGCCGTTGGTAAGCCGCACCCTGGCAACTTTGCGCAGCGCGGAGTTGGGTTTCTTGGGAGTACAGGTGTACACCCGGGTGCAGACCCCCCGCTTCTGGGGGGAGCCCCGAAGGGCCGGCGCATCGAGCTTGCGGCGCTGCGGCCTGCGTGCGTTGCGTATCAGTTGATTGATGTTTGGCATCTTCGTGCTCGACCGGCGGAGCATGCCCCGACCGGAATTAAACGATACCTCCTAAGCCAAGGGCCGCATACTGTCAAGCCCCACCCCCCGCCTCGGAAGCCGACCCGACGGTTGGCTCGAGGTCACCCGCCGAGCCCCCAAGCACCTCCTCGTGCACCGACGCCGCCTGAGGCTCGTCCGTCTCCACTCTCACGTCACGGTACTCGGGCATGCCGGTACCCGCGGGGATCAGGCGGCCCATGATCACGTTTTCCTTGAGACCCCGCAGCCGATCCACCTTTCCGTTGATGGCCGCCTCCGTCAGCACCTTCGTCGTTTCCTGGAAGGAAGCTGCCGAGATGAAGCTCTCGGTCGAGAGGCTCGCCTTGGTAATGCCCAACAGCAGAGGCTCGGCCACCGCCGGCTCACCGCCAGCCTCTATCACTCGCTGGTTCTCCTCGTTGAAAACCCACTTCTCTACCTGGTCGCCGACAAGGAACTCAGTATCGCCCGCCTCTTTGATGCGCACCCGCCGTAGCATCTGCCGAACCATCACCTCGATGTGCTTGTCGTTGATGCGCACCCCCTGCAATCGGTATATCTCTTGGATCTCGTCAACCAGGTATTTCGCCAGCGCCTTCTCGCCCAATACGGTCAGAATGTCGTGAGGGTTGGACGCCCCGTCCATGAGGGGCTCGCCCGCCTTGACGCGATCCCCCTCGTGCACACTTATGTGCTTCCCCTTGGGGATCAAATATTCACGCGGCTCGCCTACGTCTGGGGTGACCACTACCTTCCGCTTCCCCTTGGTGTCCTTCCCGAAGGAAACGACGCCGTCTATCTCGCTTATGACGGCGAACTCCTTCGGCTTTCGCGCCTCGAACAACTCCGCCACTCTGGGAAGACCGCCGGTTATGTCCTTGGTCTTGGTGGTTTCCCGCGGGATCTTGGCGACGACGTCCCCTGGCGCCACCGTCGCGCCCTCTACCACGTTAATGTGCGCGCCTACGGGAAGCAGGTAGCGGGCTTCCCCTCCCGACGGCAGCCGAGCCGTGTTTCCCTCCTCGTCTTTTATGGAGATGCGTGGCCGCCGGTCGACCTCCTTGGTATCGACTATCACCTTGGTAGAGAGACCGGTCCGCTCGTCGACCCGTTCCTCCATGGTGACGCCCTCGACGATGTCGCCGAACTTCACCGTCCCGCCCACCTCGGTCAGGATCGGAATGGTGTACGGGTCCCACTCGGCGAGGAGGTCCCCCGCCTTGACCTGCTCGCCATCGAGCTTCTTGAGCCTGGCGCCGTAAACGATCGGGTAGCGCTCCCGCTCTCGCTCCCGGCCAGGCTCCGGTGTTTCCACTACGGCGAGCTCTCCGTTACGGTTCATCACCACCTGGTCTCCGTCTTTACTGGTCACAGTTACCAGGTTGATGTATTTCACGCTTCCATCGTTTCGTGCCTCCAGCGTGGTCTGTTCCGCACGCCGGCTGGCCGTGCCCCCGATATGGAAGGTGCGCATGGTAAGCTGCGTGCCCGGCTCCCCGATCGATTGGGCCGCGATGATGCCGATCGCCTCCCCTAGACTCACCATGTGCCCGCGAGCGAGATCGCGTCCATAGCACCTCACGCACACCCCCTGGCGCGCCTGGCAGGTCAGGACCGACCGAATCTTGACCCGCTCGATTCCCGCCTCCTCGATCGCCTTCACGCGGTCTTCGTCGATCTCCTCGTTGGCCCGAACCAACACTTCTCCGGAGAAGGGATCCACGATGTCCTCCAGAGCCACACGTCCCAGCACGCGGTCCCCGAGCCCCTGAATTATCTCCCCACCCTCCACCAGGGGGCCCATCTCTATGCCGTCTATCGTGCCGCAGTCCTCTTCGCTGATCACCGAATCCTGGGCGACATCGACCAGGCGGCGCGTGAGATAGCCCGAGTTGGCCGTCTTGAGCGCGGTGTCCGCGAGTCCTTTGCGGGCTCCGTGGGTGGAAATGAAGTACTGAAGAACCGTCAGCCCCTCGCGGAAATTGGCGGTGATCGGCGTCTCGATGATCTCGCCCGATGGCTTCGCCATAAGACCCCGCATGCCCGCCAATTGCCGGATCTGTTGGGCAGAGCCTCGAGCGCCGGAGTCAGCCATGATGAAAATGGGGTTAAAGCTGGCGCCCTTGTGCACCTTCCCATTCTCGTCCGTGAACGTGGCGGTTCCGAGCTGCCGAAGCATTTCGTCGGCGATTCGATCGGTCACGTCCGCCCAGATATCCACTACCTTGTTGTAGCGTTCACCCTCGGTGATGAGCCCCTCGTTGTATTGGTCTTCTATCTCCCGAACCTGCTGGCTGGCCTGCGCGAGGAGTTCCTCCTTGTTGGCAGGCACCACCATGTCCTTCACGCAAATCGAAATCCCCGCCTTCGTCGCGTACGCGTACCCGAGATCCTTTAGCCGATCGGCGAATATGACGGTCGCCTTGTTCCCCGCCCGGCGAAACGCGAGATCTATCAGATCCCCCAGCTCCTTCTTCTTCATCACGCGGTTTACCAGCTCGAAGGGGATCTGCGGCGGAACTATCTCGTAAAGTAACACCCTCCCGACGGTCGTATCCACCAGCTTGCCGCGGTATCGTACCTTTATCGCGGCCTGGAGATGGACCTCGTTCTGATCGTAGGCGATCCTCACCTCTTCGAAATTGGCCATCACGCGGCCGCTGCCCTTGGCGCCAGGTCGCTCGCGCGTCATGTAGTAGAGACCCAGAACGATGTCCTGGGTAGGAACTATGATCGGCTTGCCGTGGGCCGGAGAAAGAATGTTGTTGGTGGACATCATGAGGACCCGGGCCTCGACCTGTGCCTCCACAGAAAGCGGCACGTGAACCGCCATCTGGTCCCCGTCGAAGTCGGCGTTGTAAGCGGCGCAAACCAAAGGATGGAGCTGGATCGCCTTGCCTTCGATCAGGATCGGTTCGAACGCCTGGATGCCCAAGCGATGGAGCGTGGGTGCGCGATTCAGCAACACCGGGTGCTCGCGGATCACCTCGTCCAAGATGTCCCAAACCTCGCTCTTTTCCTTTTCCACCATCTTCTTCGCGCTCTTGATGGTGGTAACGAGGCCACGCTCCTCCAGCTTGTTGTAAATGAAGGGCTTGAACAGCTCGAGGGCCATTTTTTTCGGGAGGCCACACTGGTGGAGGCGAAGCTCGGGTCCGATCACGATGACCGAGCGCCCGGAGTAGTCCACCCGCTTGCCGAGAAGATTCTGACGAAACCGCCCGCTCTTGCCCTTCAACATGTCGGAGAGCGACTTGAGGGGCCGGCGGCTCGGACCGGTTATGGGTCGGCCCCGCCGGCCGTTGTCGAACAGTGCGTCGACCGCCTCCTGCAGCATCCGCTTCTCGTTGCGAATGATTATGTCCGGCGCGTTAAGCTCGAGCAGACGCTTGAGCCGGTTGTTTCGGTTTATGACCCGCCGGTAAAGGTCGTTCAAATCCGAGGTGGCGAACCGCCCCCCATCGAGTGGAACCAAAGGGCGCAAATCCGGCGGGATAACGGGAATCACCTGAAGCACCATCCACTCGGGTCGGTTGCCCGAGGCCCTGAACGCGTTCAGTACCTTGAGGCGCTTGGCTATCTTCTTGCGCTTGGCCTCGCTTGCAACCTCGCGCATCTCGGCCCGCAAGGCTTCGCTCTCCTTCTCCACGTCCAGGTCGACGAGCAGCTTGCGAATGGCCTCCGCACCCATACCCGCTTCGAACGAATCGGCTCCGTGTTCCTCGCGAGCCTTGCGGTAGCGCGTCTCGGTCAAGACCTCCTTGTACTGGAGCGGGCTCGACCCCGGGTCGGTGACGACATAGCACTCGAAGTAAAGTATGCGCTCGAGGTCTTTTAGGCTCATGTCGAGAAGCGTAGCGATCCGGCTGGGCAGGCTCTTGAGAAACCAAATATGGGCGACCGGGGTAGCTAACTCGATGTGCCCCATGCGCTCGCGCCTTACCTTGGACTGGATGACCTCGACCCCGCACTTCTCGCACACGACTCCACGGTGGCGCATCCGCTTGTACTTGCCGCAGTTGCACTCGTAGTCCTTCGTCGGACCGAAAATCTTGGCACAAAAAAGCCCGTCCCGCTCCGGCTTGAAGGTCCGGTAGTTTATCGTCTCTGGCTTCTTGACCTCCCCATGAGACCAGGACCTGATCTTTTCTGGCGAGGCCAAGCTGATCCTTATCGCATCGAAGCTAAGCGGGTCCTTCGGCTTTTCGAACAAACTAAAAAGGTCTTCCATCATATGGATTTCCTCCGCAAAGTTGCCCGACAACCACCCATGACCTCACGCCTCCCGAGCCGCTTCTTTTTCCACCAGCTCGACATCCAGGGCCAAACTCTGCAGTTCCTTGACCATCACGTTAAAGGATTCCGGCAGGCCGGGCTCAAGCACATTCTCTCCCTTCACTATCGCCTCGTACATGCGGGTTCGCCCAGCCACGTCGTCCGACTTCACGGTGAGCATTTCCTGGAGAGTGTAAGCTGCGCCGTAGGCTTCCAGAGCCCACACTTCCATCTCCCCCAGCCTCTGCCCGCCAAACTGCGCCTTTCCTCCCAAAGGCTGTTGGGTGACCAGAGAATACGGGCCGGTAGAACGCGCATGGATCTTGTCGTCCACCAGATGGTGAAGCTTCATCATGTACATGACACCCACGGTGACCGGCTGCTCGAAGGGCTCGCCGGTTCTCCCGTCGTAAAGGGTTATCTGTCCCGTATCCGGCAGACCGGCTTTCTCTATGAGCTTGAAGATCTCGTCTTCCCTTGCTCCGTCGAACACGGGGCTGGCCACGTGAAGCCCATGCTCGACCCTCTTGGCCACCTTGCGAATGGAGTTCTCGTCGAGCCGAGAGAAAAGATCATCGGTAGAGCCGTCCGGGCCGTAAAGCTCCCGCAAGCGGCTGCGCAATTCCTCGGTGCTGGCCGCCTGGCCGTTCTCCCCCACCGCCCTCGCCGCTAGCTGCCTCCCCAGCTCTCGCGCCGCCCAGCCAAGATGGGTCTCTAGAATCTGCCCTATGTTCATGCGCGAAGGGACTCCCAAGGGGTTCAGGACCATGTCCACGGGCGTTCCGTCGGGCAGATAGGGCATGTCCTCCTCGGGCAGGATTCGGGAGAGCACCCCTTTGTTACCGTGGCGCCCGGCCATCTTGTCGCCAACCTGCAGCTTGCGCTTGATGGCAACGAAGACCTTGACCATCTTGATCACACCCGGTGGCAGCTCGTCACCGGCGCGCACCCTTTCCATCTTGTCGCCGAAGGTGGACCGAATCACCTCTACACGCTGGCGAAAACCCTCCACCGTGCGCTGGAGTTCATCCTCGACCCGCTCGTTGTTGATCTTGATGTCCCCCCAATAATTCGGCGGTATCTGAGCCAACTGATCCTCGGTAATCTCCACTCCCTTGGGCAGGAGCACCTTGCGGGTATCGTCGGTCAACCGGACGGCTGTGGTCTTCCCCACCAGCAGTTTCTTCACCTTGCGAAAGGTAGATTCCTTGATGATCCTGATCTCGTCTTCCTGATCTTTAGTGAGCTTGGCTATCTCCTCCTGCTCGATCGCCCGCGCCCGATCGTCCTTGGCTACTCCCTTGCGGGAGAACACCCGCGCGGTTATTACCGTCCCCTCCACACCAGGGGGAACGCGGAGCGAGGTATCTCGCACCTCACCCGCCTTCTCTCCGAAGATGGCCCGAAGGAGCTTCTCTTCCGGCGAAAGCTGCGTCTCCCCTTTCGGGGTGATCTTGCCGACCAGGATATCGCCCGGCTTCACTTCCGCGCCGACGCGGATGATGCCCGAATCGTCGAGGTCACGAAGCGCTTCGTCGCCGACATTCGGGATGTCTCGAGTTATCTCCTCCGGACCGAGCTTGGTGTCCCGTGCCACGCACTCGAATTCCTCGATGTGAACGGAAGTAAAAAGGTCCTGTTTTACCAAGCGCTCGCTGATGAGGATCGAATCCTCGAAATTGTAGCCGCCCCAAGGCATGAACGCCACCAGGACATTGCGCCCCAGGGCTAACTCCCCCATCTCCGTCGATGGGCCGTCGGCGATGATGTCGCCCGCCTTGACTCGGTCGCCCGCCACTACTATCGGTCTCTGATTTATGCAGGTGTTCTGGTTCGAACGCTGGTACTTTACCAGGTTGTAGATATCGACCCCGGGATCGCGCCCATCCTTGGCGGGCTGGTCGACCTTGATCACGATTCGGGTCGCGTCCACGGCTTCCACGACCCCATCCCGCTTGGCTACCACCGCCACCCCAGAGTCCCTGGCAACCACCCGCTCCATACCGGTGCCCACCAGCGGCGCTTCGGTGCGCAGCAGCGGAACCGCCTGACGCTGCATGTTCGAGCCCATGAGCGCCCGGTTGGCGTCGTCGTTCTCCAGGAAGGGGATGAGGGAGGCAGCGACGCTGACCAGCTGCGTCGGCGTCACGTCCATGAACTCTACCTGTTCGGCGCGCACGACAGAAAACTCTCCCCCGATACGTGCCGACACCAGCTCGTTTACGAACTTGCCGCTGGCGTCGATGGGGGCGTTGGCCTGCGCGATCACGTGGTCCTCCTCGTCCAACGCAGAAAGGTAGCAAACCTCGTTGGTGACGCGGCCGTTTTTCACCTTGCGATAAGGAGTCTCCACGAAGCCGAACTCGTTTATCCGAGCATAGGTCGAAAGCGAAGCGATGAGACCTATATTCGGTCCTTCCGGCGTTTCGATCGGACACACCCTCCCATAGTGGGTGGGATGAACGTCGCGGACTTCGAATCCAGCCCGCTCTCTGGTCAAACCTCCCGGACCCAGAGCCGAGAGCCGCCGCTTGTGGGTTATCTCGGAAAGGGGGTTCGTCTGATCCATGAACTGCGAAAGCTGACTCGAGCCAAAGAATTCCTTGATAACGGCGGACACCGGCTTGTAGTTTATGAGTTCTTGGGGCATCAGGGTCTCGATGTCTTGCAGGCTCATCCGCTCCTTGATCGCTCGTTCCATCCGCATGAGCCCGATCCGGTATTGATTCTCGACGAGCTCGCCCACCGCCCTCACCCTACGGTTTCCCAGGTGGTCGATGTCGTCGATCTGCCCATTGCCGTTCTTGAGCTCGATGAGATAGCGAACGACCTCGAGAATGTCCTCGCGCCTCAGCGTTCCCTGCTCGAGAGGAACGTTGAGCTTGAGCTTGTGGTTGAGCTTGAGCCGCCCCACCTTGGAAAGATCGTACCGATCCGAGTTGAAAAAGAGATTGTGGAAGAACGCGGTCGCGCTCTCCAAAGTCGGCGGATCCCCCGGCCGAAGCCTGCGGTAGATTTCCACTATGGCCTCGTCGGGGCTGTTGATCTTGTCCTGCATCAGGGTGTTACGCAGCGAAGCGCCGATGTGGAAGTCGTCGACGAAGAGAACTTCTACTTCCCTGATCCCCTTCTGGCGAAGGACCTCCAGCCGCTCCTCGGTTATCTCGTGACCGCAAGGGATCAAGACCTCCCCGGTGGCCGGATCGACCACGTTTCTAGCCACAAAGAGCCCTATCACCTCGCTGGGAGATATCGGCACCTGCTCGACTCCGGCGGCCTCCATCTGCTTGACGATGGCCTTGGTGAATTTACGCCCCTCCTTGACCAGCAGTTCGTTCGTCGAAGGATGGCGCACATCGCGCGAAGCCCGGATTCCTACGAGCTGGTCCGGTTTGAAGACCTTGCTCAGCTTGCGGCCGTCGATGATGATATGGTCGGTCTTGTAGAAATAATTCAGAATATCCTCGGTCGTCATGCCCAAGGCCCGAAGGAGAACCGTCGCGTGGAACTTTCGCCTCCGGTCGATGCGCACGTAGAGGATGTCCTTGGGATCGAACTCGAAATCTATCCAGGACCCGCGGTAGGGAATGATCCTAGCCGAATAAAGTAGCTTGCCGCTCGCGTGGGTCTTGCCCTTGTCGTGATCGAAGAAAACGCCGGGGGACCGATGCAACTGGCTCACGATGACTCGCTCGGTGCCATTTACCATGAAGGTCCCGTTTTCGGTCATGAGCGGGATCTCTCCGAAGTACACCTCCTGCTCTTTGACGTTCTTGATCTGGCGCACCCCGCTTTCGGGATCGACGTCCCATAACACCAGTTGAACCGTGACTTTGATCGGCGCCGCGTAGGTCATGCCCCGTTGACGGCACTCCTCGACGTCGTACTTGGGCTCCCCGAGGCTGTAGCTCACGAACTCGAGCGACGCCGTGTCGTTGAAGTCCTTGATCGGAAACACGGACTTGAAGACCCCCTGAAGCCCGACGTTGGCCCGCTCCTCCGGCGCTACATCCTTCTGCAAGAACTCCTCGTACGAGCGCTTCTGGATATCGATCAGATCAGGGATGTCGATGATGCGCTTTATGCGACCGAAGTCCCGCCGTAGTCTGAAATTATTGGCAAGTTGAGTTGCCATTTCGCATTCCTCTCCCTACTTTGGCGATCGCCGCTACTTGATCTCGACCGATCCACCCACCTCTTCGATCTTCTGCTTGATCTTCTGCGCCTCCTCCTTGCTGACCCCTTCTTTGATGGGCTTGGGCGCCCCGTCGACCAACTCCTTGGCTTCTTTTAGACCGAGCGACGTGAGCTCGCGCACGACCTTGATAACCTGAATCTTCTTCTCGCCCGCCGCCGTCAGCACCACCGTAAACTCGTCTTTCTCCTCGGCGGCCGCCGCCCCAGGAGCAGCACCCACCGCCCCAGCCGCCACAGCCACAGCCGGCGCAGCAGCGCTCACACCGAGCTCCGCTTCCAACTCCTTCACCATCGTCGCCGCGTCGAGCAGCGACATACCCTTGATGAACTCCTTGACTTGTTCTCTCGTAACCTCTGCCATTTGATCAGCCCTCCAGTACCGCTAATTGTTTTTCTCACGCCTGCTCGGACTTGCGCTTCCTCTCGAGTTCCGCCAGCAGTCGAACGATCCGAGCCGCCGGCTCCTGCATGAGCCGCACAAGCTGCGTCGCCGGCGCCAGAAGCATGGCAAGCAGTTGCCCGAGCACCACCTCTCTGCTGGGAAGCCTGGCGAGCTCTTCAATCTCGCTCTTCGCGAGCATCCGCCCCTCGATGGCTCCCCCAGCCACCCGGAACCCCTCGTGCTGCTCGGCAAAACGGACAACTACCCTGGCCACCTCCGCCGCGTCTCCCTCCCCGAAAGCCAGACCAACCTGGCCATCCAGGGCCGGCGCCAGACTCTCGTAGGGGGTTGTCCTTACCGCCAGGCGGGTCAGGGTGTTCTTGGCGACCTTGTACTCGCCGCGCACCTGCCTGAGCTCCCGACGAAGCTGGTTCATCTCGCCCACGGACAACCCCCCGAACTCGGTCAAGACCGCGATCTTGGCTTTATTGAATCGCTCGTTTAACCCCTTTACCAGCTCTTCCTTCTGCGGACGGTTCACTCGGCACCTCGTCTTGGATTCTTCGCGGCTTGCCGTCTCCTCAGGCTGCCAATTCTCTCGCCGCCGCGGGATCGACCTTCACGCCTGGGCCCATGGTTGTGGAAAGCGCTATGCCGCGAACATACGCACCTTTGGCCGCGGCCGGCTTCGCCCGCAATAGGCTCGCCAAAACCGCCCTGGCATTCTCCACCAGTGCTTGGGAGCCAAAGGAAACTTTACCTATCGGCACATGAACTATACCGGCCTTTTCCACGCGGAATTCGACTTTGCCCGCCTTGATTTCTTTTACCGCCTGCGCCAAATCGGTGGTGACCGTCCCCATCTTGGGATTGGGCATCAACCCGCGCGGTCCGAGGATTTTCCCCAGGCGCCCCACCACCGACATCATTTCGGGAGCCGCGATGACCTTGTCGAACTCGAGCCAGCCCTCTTGCGCGATCTTAGCCGCCAGATCTTCCCCCCCGACGAAATCGGCGCCGGCCTCCTCCGCCTCCTTCGCCTTCTCCCCTTTCGCGAAAACCAACACTCGAACTTCTTTTCCGGTGCCATGGGGAAGCGCGACCGTACCTCGGACGTTCTGGTCCGCCTGCCGGGGGTCCACGCCCAACCGAACGGCCATCTCTACCGTTTCGTCGAAGGCCGCGATCTGCACCGCGGCGAGCTTGACGGCCTCCTCCAGCGGATAACGCCTGCCGCGATCGATCTTCTCCGCGACCGCCCGGTACTTCTTGCCTCTCCTCTTCATGCTCGAAACTCCGATATCTTGGAATCTGCTCGCTCGGACGGCCGAGCTACCCCTCGATCCTGATCCCCATGCTCTTGGCCGTCCCCTCGACGGTTCTGATGGCCGCCTCGAGGTCGCCCGCGGTCAGATCGGGAAGCTTGAGCTCGGCTATCTCCCGCACCTGCTTGCGCGTTACTTTGCCGACTTCCTTCTTGTTCGGCTCGCCCGATCCCTTTTCTATCCCAGCCGCCCTCTTGAGGAGCACCGATGCGGGAGGGGTCTTGGTGACGAAAGTAAAGGACCTGTCCGCGTACACGGTGACAATCACGGGGATTATCAATCCCTGCTGCGATTGCGTGCGCGCGTTGAACGCTTTGCAGAACTCCATGATGTTGACGCCACGCTGACCCAGCGCGGGCCCCACCGGCGGGCTCGGATTCGCCTGTCCCGCAGGTATTTGAAGCTTCACCTCAGCGACTACTTTCTTGGCCATTTCACCCTACGCCTTCTCCACTTGGACAACGTCCAGCTCCACCGGAGTCGCGCGGCCGAAGATGCTGATCAAGACCCGAAGCTTCCCCTTGTCCGGCTTGACCTCCTCGACCACACCATTGAAGTCTTGGAAGGGGCCATCGATCACCTTGACGTTTTCCCCGGTTTCGAAAACGATCCTCGGCCGCGCCCTCGCTGCCCCCTCCTCCATCTGTTGCGTGATCTCGGCGACCTCCTCGGCGGAAATCGGCGCGGGATTGGTCGCACCACCCACGAAGCCTGTGACCTTGGGTGTGGACTTTACGATGTGCCAAGTATCGTCGTCGAGTTCCATGTTGACCAAAATGTACCCAGGGAAAAACTTCCGCGACGCCGTTCTCTGCTTGCCCTTGACCACCTCGAGCACTTTCTCCGCGGGCACCAACACCTTGCCGATCTTCTCTACCGCAGCCAGCTCCCTGCGGCACTGGTTGAGCTTGCGCTCCTCCTCGGGAGTACGCTGCGCCTTGCCCTCGAGCGCCGCTATTTCTCCAGGTAGCCTGCTCTTCGCCGCGCGCACCCGCTCCTCGAGCGCCGCCTTGACCTTGTGCTCGTACCCTGAATACGTGTGTACCACGTACCAGTTCCTGTGCGCTCCCTGGTCCTCCATAGGCCCCATCTCCCTCAAGAGCCCACAACTCCGCTCACGAGCCAGGCGAGCACCGCATCGACCAGGCCTAGCCAAACCGCAACGATAAGAACCACCACGATCACGACCCCCGTGGCCGCAAGCGTCTCCTGTCGGCCCGGCCAGTGCACTTTCTTGAGCTCGAGCCAGACCTCCTCGAGAAACCGAAGCCCGCGTTCGAAGGGCTCTCTGATGCGCGCTAATTGTTGCGCCACGTCTTTTCCTTTTCCCTCAGCGTTCTCACTGCCGCCGATCCCCGTTCGTTCTGGAGCAGGCCAGGCAGGATTCGAACCTGCAACCCCCGGATTTGGAGTCCGGTGCTCTAGCCAATTAGAGCTACTGGCCCGGAGGCATGCCCGGCCGCTCCCGCTGCCGGCCGCTTCTACCGGGAATGACCTACCACACCGGCCTCCCTAAATCTTTCCCTCCTTGTGAGGCGTGTGGCCTCGGCACGCGGGGCAGAACTTCCGTAGGGAAAGCTTGTTGGTGCTGCGCTTCTTGTTCCTGGTAGTGGTGTAGTTCCTCCGCTTGCACTGTTCACAGCTCAAAGAAACGAGGTCCCGCATGACTTACCCCCCGGAATTTTCTTCCCCCACGCTCTACTCTATTATTCTCGTTACCACGCCTGCGCCCACCGTGCGGCCACCC
>JBBIJE010000029.1:0-13229 GCA_037446155.1 Myxococcales bacterium
GAAGGCAAAGATTCGCGGCTTGGGCGGCCGATCGGGGGGAGCGCCTGGCCCGCTTCGGGCGCAGGCGGGGGAGTGCGAGAGCGCAGGCTGCGTATGACGGAGAGGACCCCCCTTCCTTGAGGCCGCCCGTCGCGCGCTCTTACCTCGCGCGGCGGATCGCGAAGTTCGCCCGTGGTGTCCCGGGTCCGCTTTTCTGGCGGGTCGATCCCCCTCTGCTTGCGCCTTTCTCCCGCAGGGGTCGAAGCCCAACCATGGGTTCGGTTCTCGCGCGGTCCGAAATCGAATGTCGCTTCGCGCACCCTCTCGGATCTGTGCCTCCGTGCGCGCAGTCGGTCGAAGCGCTCGCGGGGCGGTCCGAGGTTCCGAATGTGCCTGCCGCTGCGGTGGATGAACCTGGTCAGGTATTTCGTGCGCGCCACGATGTGATGATTGCGCCGTAGCGCCAGCAGGTGGCGGTGCAGGTGGCGATCGCTCACGAACCCGCTTTCCACGAATATCCAAGCCGCCGGGGGAAGGAGCGAAGGGGGGCACACCAGGTAGTCGTCTACCCAGTAAGCCTCGGGCGGCAGGGGCGCCCAACCGAGGTAGTCGGGGCCCCAGCGCCAAGTCACCCATGCCGGTCCCCACAAGGTCCCGGGGACCCAGGCCCAGCCCATCGAAGGTAGATAAACCCAGCGTCCGTAGTGAAAAACCACTTCCCCCCAAGGTTCGTCCGAAACCCAGGTCCAGCCAAATTCGGTGTACTCCCAGTGGCCGACCGTGTAAGGACGCCAGGCCGGGATGGCAACGCGCGGGATCCATACCCATCCGTAGGCGGGCACCTGGCTCCACGATCCGTGAGGCGCGAGGTAATCGTGGTAAGGGGGACGGTGGGCAAGAGCCGACGGCGGGCAAAAGAGGGAGAGCGCCACCAGTAGGAGTAAGGCCAAAAAGGAGCCAGGAAGGGTTCGCGACCCCGTGCGCCCGGCAGCGCTTCTTGGCTCGCGCCGGAACTGCGCAGCAAGCATTGCTTGGACCTCCCTTCTGTCAGCTTCAAACCCATTGTCCCCGGGCAGGTTGCGACCGGGCTAGCTCAAGCTATTGACCTCGGGCAATCGGGCGTTCTAAGGAGACCAAAGTGGGCTTTTAAAGCCTACGGCAAGTCATGAGTCGCGACCGGCCGGCGCCAGAGGAGTTCCCCGCGCAGACCCTTGAAGGGGTCATCGAGCGCATTGTTTACAGCAACGAAGAAACCGCCTGGACGGTCGCGATGCTAGACTGCGGGTCCGCCGGACCCGTTACGGCGGTCGGGGTGATGGCCGGCGTGGTGGAGGGGGACCACGTCAGACTCACAGGGCGCTGGCGGCGAGACCCGCGATTCGGCGAGCAGTTCGCGGTCGAGACAGCTCGGCTGGTCGCCCCGACGACGTCGGCAGGCATAAAAAAATACCTCGCCTCCGGGTGTTTTCCCGGCGTCGGCGAGGCAGTGGCCGCAAGGCTGGTCGAGTGCTTCGGTGAGGCCACCCTGGAGGTTATCGGCCAACGACCCGAGCGGCTCCTCGAGGTCCCGGGTATAGGCCCCAAGCGCGCCGAGGCCCTGCACGACGCCTGGGTTGAACGGTTCGGTATGCACGACACCATGGTTTTTCTGCAAGGGCACGGGGTTTCGGCTGCGCGCGCCCTCAAGATTTATCGCCGCTACGGAGCCGAAGCTGCGAAGGTCGTTCGCTCCAACCCCTACAGGCTTGTCCTCGAGATAGACGGGATCGGCTTCGCCGAGGCCGATAGGATAGCGGTGACACTCGGGTTTTCCCCGAGCTGCCCGGAGCGCTTGCAAGCCGTGCTGCTCCACGCGCTCGAGCGACTGGCGGAAGAGGGGCATGTGTGTTACCCGCGGTCTCATCTTGTAGCCTATACCTCTAGGCATTTCGCTGCGCCACCCGATCTTTTCGAGGAGGCCTTGGAAAACCTGGCCCGGCGCGAGCGAGTGGTGGTGGAGAGTGGCGAGGAGGGGGAGATGATCTTTCTTCCCGCCCTGTATGTGGCGGAGACCGGCGGTGCCGAGGCGCTCCAAAGGATACTTCGCACCCCGGCCGGTGCCGCTGGCTTGGATGCCGAGGATGCGATTTCGTTCCTCGAGGCGCAAGCCGCGGTGGAGCTGGCGGAGCGCCAACGCCAGGCCTTGCGGGATGCGGTGTTCTGCAAGGCTCTCGTCGTCACCGGGGGTCCGGGGACGGGCAAGACGACCATCGTAAAGGGGATCGTGCGCATGTTCGACCGGGCGGGGCTCAAGTGCGCGCTGGCTGCTCCGACCGGGCGCGCCGCGCGCAGGCTGGCCGAAGCCACCGGCCATCCCGCCTCGACCATTCACCGACTCCTCGAGTTCAGTCCCAGGGATGGGGTGTTCCTGCGCGACGAAAGCAATCCAATCGATGCGGATGTCCTCGTGGTCGATGAGGCATCGATGATCGATTGCCTACTTTTTTCTAGCCTCCTTCGGGCGCTTCCTCCGGTTTGCCGCCTGATCATGGTAGGCGATGCGGACCAGCTTCCGTCCGTCGGGCCGGGTAGCGTGCTGCGTGACATCATCGCCTCGGAGGCGGTAAAAGTGGTTTGCCTGGAGGAGATATTTCGCCAGGCCCAACGAAGCTTGATCGTGCGCAACGCGCATCTCGTCAACCGGGGGGAGATGCCCCGGGAGGAGAGCGACTCGCAGGCCGCGGACTTCTTCTTCGTGGAACGCGAGGATCCGCAGGCGGCGCTCGACACGCTCAAGACCTTGGTGACGCGTCGAATTCCGGAACGCTTCGGGCTAGACCCGACGAAGGACGTTCAGGTCCTGAGCCCCATGCATCGGGGGCTCTTGGGTACGCTCAACCTAAACCGAGAACTCCGCACCCTCCTCAACCCCGGGGCGCCGGCGGTGGGTTTTTCCGGGCGCGTCTTCGCGTGCGGCGACAAGGTGATGCAAACCCGGAACAACTACGAGCTGGAAATCTTTAACGGCGACATCGGGTGGGTGCTCGGAGCTGAGGCGGAAGGGGGAAAGCTCGTAGCCGAGCTGGACGGGCGCGTCGTCCGTCTCGGACCCGAGCAGGCCGATGATTTGGCGTTAGCTTATTGTTGCTCCGTGCACAAAGCGCAGGGGAGCGAGTTTGCCGCCGTTGTTTTGGTGTTGCACCGCCAGCACTACCCGATGCTCCAGAGAAACTTGCTTTATACCGCCATAACCCGCGGTCGAAAGCTCGTGGTGGTCCTGGGCTCGCGCAAGGCTTTGGCCATGGCGGTAAAAAATGACAGGATCGCCGGCAGGTTCACGAGGCTGAGAGAGCGCCTGAGGTCGGGTGGTGACTCGCGGTAGGGGAGAACAAGAGGAACGCGACGGCAGCCAGTCGCGTGGTCGAGGGGTTCGGTTTTCGATGGGGGTAGCCGCGCGGGATTATGCTGACGCCTCGAGGCAGAGGCCGAGCCGGGAGCTTTCGGAGCGAGCCTAGGCGGTGCGATCTACTAGTTCGCCGCGGCCGGTCTTTTCCCGCTTGGGCTTGGCACCCCCGCCTTCCTCCTTTTCCGATCTATTCGATTCTTTGACCGCCCGGGCCTGCTGCTCGCGCTTTTGTCTCAGTACCTGTTCCGCCTGCTTGGAGAGCATCTCGGTGGGCGGAACCGGTAGCGGAAGCGCCGGATTCGTCGAGATCGGCGGTGCCATTCTTTCACCTCGTCATCGATATAATCGGCCTTCGGGCGAAAGATCTTTAGCGACCCGGTAGCGGCTCCGAGCGATGGCGGCTAAAATACGGAGGCTGCCGTGTGGATCGAGAAACTATCCCCTCTGTACACCGATTATTACGAGCTGGTCATGGCGCAAGCGTATTTCCTCGCCGGCCGGTGGCGCAAGCGCGCTGTCTTCGACCTCTTCTTTCGCTCGCACCCCTTCGGAGGAGGTTACGTCGTATTCGCCGGGATCGGAGAGGCATTGCCTTTGCTGCTCGGGATGCGCTTCGGACGCGACGACCTCGACTACCTCGAGGGCCGGGGTTTCGATCCGGGTTTTCTGGAGTACCTGCGAGGATTCGCCTTCCGGGGCCAGGTGTATGCGTGCCGCGAGGGAGAGGTGGTTTTCGCAGGCGAGCCGGTGGTGCGCGTGGAGGGGAACCTGATCGAAGCGCAACTGGCGGAGAGCCTGCTCCTCAACTTCGTCAACTTCGAAAGCTTGGTTGCCACGAAGGCGGCCCGGATGGTCATTGCTGCCAGGGGAAAAGCGGTGGTCGACTTCGGCTTGCGGCGCGCGCAGGGCACCGGCGCTATGCAAGCGAGCCGCGCCGCCCGGATCGGAGGGATGGCGGGAACGTCCAACGTGCTCGCCGCCGCAGTGTACGGAATGCCAGCCGTGGGAACCCAAGCCCATAGCTGGATACAGAGTTACGAGAGCGAGATCGACGCGTTTAGAGATTTCGCAGAGCGAACGCCGGGCGAGACCGTCTTGCTGGTCGATACCTACGACACTTTGGGCTCGGGTGTACCCAACGCCATACGGATAGCGCGCGAGCTCGAACGGAAGGGGCGAAAGCTTGCGGGGATCAGGCTCGACTCCGGAGATCTGGCGTCGCTTGCGCGCCGGGCCCGCGCGATGCTCGACGAAGCTGGGTTTGGCGAGGTCAAGATAATCGCTTCCAATCGGCTGGACGAGCACGCCATCGAAGCGCTCGAGGCCCAGGGGGCGCCGATAGACGCTTACGGGGTCGGAACGAGGGTGATAACCGGTGCACCGGATGCTGCCCTCGACGGCGTGTACAAGCTCGCCGACCTGGACGGCGAGCCTCGATTCAAGATTTCGGAGGAGCCGGAGAAGGCGAACTTGCCTGGCCGCAAAGGGCTTCGGCGGCACAGCGGCCGAGAGGGTGAGTTTCGCTTCGACGGGATCTGTCTCGAGGGGGAGGAGCCGGCGTTTTTCCTCGAGCGCCTAAAGGGGGAGGAGCGCATCGAAGCCCAAGGGCTTGTGGCGGAGGACCTCCTTTGCCTGGCCGCCTCGAGCGGGGAGCTTACGGCTGGCTTGGGCGATCTGGACCGAGCGGCGGCGTATTGCCGGGAGCGTCTCGGCAAGCTGCCCGAGCGCTACCGACGGCTCGATGGAGCTGCGAGTTACAAAGTTGCGCTCGGGCCGCGGCTCGCCGGCCTGGCCCGTGCGGTTTCGTCGAGGAGGACCGGCGATGCGCGTTCGGCGCAGTGATTGTCTGTTGATCGTGGATGTCCAAAGAGACTTCTGTCCTGGCGGAGCATTGGCGGTGCCGGGGGGGGACGAAGTGGTGCCCGTGATCAATCGGCTGGTCGGCCTCTTCCCCTTGGTGGTTGCCTCTAGAGACGCCCATCCGGAGGAAAGTCGCCACTTCGAGCGGTGGCCGGTTCACTGCGTTGCGGGGAGCGCAGGGGCGGAGTTTCAACCTGGGCTCGATACCAGCCGGGTGGCTCGGGAGTTTCTCAAAGGCACGAGCGGTGCGGACGATGGCTACTCGGCTTTCGAGGCGACCAATGACGATCTGGCGGATTTTTTGAAGCGCCGTGGAGTAAAGCGGCTTTTTCTCTGCGGTCTCGCTACCGACTACTGTGTAAAGGCGACGGCCCTCGATGCTCTCTCGCATGGCTTCGAGACCGTGATCATCGAAGACGCCGTTAGAGCCGTTGACGCGTCGCCAGGGGACGGAGAAAAAGCGCTGGCGGAGCTCATGGAGTGGGGAGCCCAGCTCGTGGCGTCCTCGGCTATCGAAGGAGGCTTTGAAGAAAGCTGAACTTGGCCCGAGGAGGATCGAGCCTTCGGCCGCTAGCCGAACGAATCGGGCGGGGGAAAAAGCCCGCGGGGAGAATTGCTATTCCCCGCGGGCTTGCTTGCCGAAAATGTCTGGATGCAGCGGCGTTCGCTCCGCGGCGCCCGTCGCCCACTAGAAAACGTAGGCGGCTTGGACCCCGATGGTATCCTGGCCGCTGCGAAAGCGTGGCACTCCGGCCACGTCTCCGGGGTTCTTTGCGAGGTCGAGCGAACGGAATTCGAACGGCCCCGGCTCGTCGCGATTGCTGTCGTCATGCCGGTACTCGACCCGCAGGAGAAAACCCTCGCTCACGCGGTAGGCACCCGTTACCGTGACCGCCCAGAGACTCTGCTCGGCGCCCACGGGGCAGAGTGCGCTCGGGCAGGTGTCGCCGAGGCTAAGGGCTCCATTCAGGTCCCCTATCGTCGTCATTGGGATCGTTGCCGCGGACGCCCTCGGTAGTCCCCCCAAGCCTCCGCCCGTTCTCGTGACGCCGATCCTCGTTCCCTGCGCATCGTGAAAGAACTCGCCGCGCACCGCCAGACTCAGATCCGACAACGCCTCGGAAAAAAGTCCTCCTCCGAGGTAGAAGATGCCAGAGAAGCCCTGCCACTCGGCGCGCTGGTCGCCGAAGAACCCCGTTCCTACTCCAACAGGTGGGGAAAGATTGGCTTCCCTGAGCCAGGGGACATCGGACTCGGATGCGTAGAGGTACTCGAGCACGAGGTGCAGGTCATCGAGCGGCTTGATATAAGTCGCGAAATCGACCACGCCGCGTTTCGATTCCGCCCGGCTATCCTGCTCGGGCCCGAAGATGCCGCTCAGAGTCGCGGAGAATTGCTTGCCGAGTATCAGATTGATGGCGCCAGTCACGCTCTTTCCGTCATTGTTGTCCACGACGTTGTCCCAGCCGTTTACCATGCCGAGCGAGACCGTGAGGAGATCGGTATTCGGGATGGG
Source organism: Myxococcales bacterium (assembly GCA_037446155.1). Lineage (GTDB taxonomy): Bacteria > Desulfobacterota > Binatia > UTPRO1 > JBBIJE01 > JBBIJE01. The sequence goes on from JBBIJE010000029.1 coordinate 6,741, forward strand.
ATAATTGAAGAGAAAGCCGGTGTTGGTGATCGGCTTTCCGAACGAGAAGAGAAAGGAGCGGCTGATATTGTAGTTTAGCGGACTTTCCGGGACCTCCGACCCCATCGGGCTAAGAAATTTCCCCGCTTGAAGCTCGAGGTTCTCGATGCCGATCAAAGGCAGCTCGTAAAGCAGGTACGCTTCTTGTAGTTCGACCGAGTTGACTTCCTCGGTATCCGAGAAGTCACCGTCGCCGTTCCAGTCCGCAGAGATCCGTTCGGCGAGCTTGCCGAAGTCCAGGTCCGCCCTGAACCCTACTCCACTCTCCCCCCTGGGCTTTCTCAACGAAAGCTCGAAAAGATCCAGGGTGAACGTGTTGTCGTCGGCATCGAACGGCCTAAGGCTGAGCATGTCCGAATCGGGCCGGTTGAAATCGTAGCGCCACTGGCCGTCCACTATTCCGTGGATCTGGATGCCTAGCGTCTCCGCCAAGCCCGCTTGGCCGGCGCCGAGCTTCTGCTCGAGGCGCGAAACCCGCTCCTCGAGGCTCGCGTTTTGGGCCAAAGCGGAACTCGCCGTAAGGCCTACCAAGGCCAAGCCGAGAAACAGTGTACGAAGCTTCATCGTCTTCCCCCCTTTCTAACCTCGCCTCTATTTACCGAGAACGACTGACAAGAGGACCTTAGGTAAGAGAACGTCGAATTGCGGCGGGCTACGAAAAGAAACGCCTTCCTCCACCTGTCTCACCCCCTCTGCCACCTCACCGAACCACAAAGGCGCGAAAAGCTTAAACCAGCCCAACGGGAATTACAAGCCCGAACCCCCAGCCGGGCCGCCTGCTACGCCGTTTCGCTGGGGATGGGGTAACCCTGTTTCCGTGGCTTGCGTCCCTGGCCCTAACCCTGGGGCCAGGTGGCTTGCAGTAGGCGGTGGAAAGGTGACACCTTACGGGACCGTGGGATTCTATGGTCGGGGCCAGGGGGCCGGGGGCAGCCCAAAGCCGTGGCCGCCCGGGGCGGTGACACGTGCGGGGAACACCCAGCGGGGCCAAGGTTTGAGGGTCAAGGACTGGCTTTTCCTTTCGGCGTGTTTGATGCTTTTCTATTTCCCGACGCTTAGCCTGGTTCCCTTTTATACCAAAGGGGAACCGCGCGAAGCTGTGGCTGTCCAGCTCCTTTGGCAGGGAGATGGGAAGAACTGGATTCTGCCCCGGAGGCCTTCGGGGCATGGACTGGAGGTTGCTTCCAAGCCCCCGCTCTTTCATTGGCTCGCGTTCCTCGCTTCGCTCCCGCACGGGAGGGTGACCGAGTTTGCAGCGAGATTGCCCTCGGCGCTCCTCGCGTGCGCCGCTGTGTTCGCCACGGCATTCGTAGGCTCCGTCACGCTAGGGAGGAGTGCGGGTCTTTACGGAGCGCTCATCCTAACCAGTAACGTGGAGTGGCTTCGGGCGGCGACGACGGCGCGGGTCGACATGACGGTGACGGCCCTCCTTACGCTTTCCCTCTTTTTGCTCTACCGCTGCTGGGTGGAGAGATTCATCGGGGGGTGGCGCTTCTTCCTCGCTTGCGCCCTGATGGGCGTGGCGGTCCTCGCTAAGGGACCTATCGGCATTATCCTGCCGACGGGAGTCCTTTTCGCCGCCCTGGTCTTGGGTCGAAAACCTGCGCTTGCGCCACTCCCTCATCTTGCGGCGGGACTGCTGCTTGCGTGCGCCATGGGTGGTGCTTGGTACCTCGTGGCGGCGATCGTCGGGGGTGAGGAATTCGTGCGCAAGCAGATCCTGAAAGAGAACGTATTTCGCTTCTTCTCCCGGGCGGATGCCCTTGGAGCGGGTCACCAGCACCCCTTTTACTATTTTCTGCCGGCCATGGCAGGTGGCTTTGCCCCGTGGTCGCTCTGTTTGGTTCCGGTGGCTCGGGATCTTGTAAAGGGCCGCCTCGCCTGGCGGGAGCCGAGGATCTTTTTCTTGCTCTGTTGGTTCGCGTTCGTTTTTCTCTTCTATTCGGCCTCGGCCTCCAAGCGCTCCGTTTACCTGCTCCCCCTCTATCCGGCGGCTGGTTTGCTGGTCGGGCACTGGTGGAGCTCTCTTTCCGACCCCGCCACCGCAGCCCCTGGCAGAGCGGCACGGCTCGTGCGCGCTTTGGGCGTGGTTTTGGCTACTCTCTTTCTCTTCCCGCTCGCAATTCTCATATGCGAGCGGTTCGGTTTCGGGGTGAGCGAATGGATAAGGCCGCTTCTGCACCATAAAGACCAGGCGAACCTCCCGCTCGTCAGGGATTTCATTATGGCCAATTTCCCGCTGGCCACGGGTTGGGCGATTCTTTGCGGCGCGTGCGCGTTTTACCTCGGCAGGGCGTTTGCCGAGGCCGCCTGGCGGCGCGTCTTCGGCTTAACCCTAGTTGCCACCGCCGCGACGTTTCTCATGGCGTTTCATGTTTTCCAGCCCCCGCTGGCTACCGGCCGAAGCCTCAAGACATTCGTGGCTTCGGCCAAACGGCGGGCCGAGCAGAGCGGACTGCCGCTTTGCCGCCTGGAGACCACTTTCGATTACGCGGTCGAGTTTTACTTCGGCCGCCCGCTGCCTATTTGCGCAAGCGCTGCGGTGGCAACGGGCGAGCCAAAGGGAGTAGCTTCCGGCGGGGCCGGGGGGAAATGGCTCGTTTTGCTCTGGGATCGAGACCTGGATCGCCTTTCTGCTCCGACGAGCGGCGCGCTCGAGGTATTAGAGACTAGCGAGGGAACCGATCCGAGCGGCAGAAAGCACCTCATGCTCGCCCTTGCCGACCGAGGGGCACCTTAGAGGGTATGATCTCCTGGTCCATGCTCGCGCTCGAGGACGATCCCGACGCGCTCGAGGCGCCGATTGCCAGCGTGCCTGCTTGGAAGAGGCTCATTCTCACGCTGCAACATAGCGGCATCGAGAACTTCCTGCTTTTGGCACCCGGCGGCTGCGAAACCGAGAGGCTGCGGGAGGAGCTCGTGCGCGACGAGCGCTTTTGCGGCAGGGCGTTTTGGCTGGAGCCGCCTCGAGCGAACCTCGCCGGCCCTGCGCTCGAAATCCAGCGGGCGCCCTTTCTCCTGGTCGTGAATGGAGTGTTGCACGATCCTCTCCTGTTGCGGCGCTTCATCATTACCACCTCTAGGGAGGACCCGAGAAGGGAGGAAAAGTTCGCCCTCGCCGACGCCAGGCGGCCTTACCTCTGCCCCTCGATGGAGGGAATCACGGTCACCCCCTGTTACTGGAGAACCCGCGCACCCGTGGCCTTTTGTCCCGCGCACGTATTCCATCCTGTCGACTTTGCGGGCGTCTTCGTCTGTCCACCGGCTTTGGCGACTCCTCTCGTCGAGGCGTGGCGAGCGGGCGGGCGCCAAGGGTTGAGCGAGCGGCTGGCCCGAGATCTGGAGTCTGGATGTAAAGGCTACCTTGTGGCGGGCAAGTACAGGCTCTGGAGGCTGGAGCATGGAGAGAGGGGGCACCGCAAGGCAGAGGCGGGAATCGTGGCGCAGCTTAGGGCATACCGGCAGGGGCGCCTCGAGCGCTCGTGCCTGGGGCGGTTCTCCGGGTGGCTCGCTTTGCGGTTCGCACGACAAAGGCGCGGCAGGGGGCTCCTGGCGGCTGGGTCGGTCGCCTCGGCGCTGCTTAGCGCCTTTCTCTTTATGCTCGGAGGGTACTGGGCTGGCGTGGCCGCGGCGGCGTCGGCGACTGTTGCGGTGGCCTTCAAGCTTGCGGTCGACGATCTCGCGAGAATTCGCCTGGAGCGCGGCCCGCGGATCGGCGGATTGGCGATGGCGTGCGACTGGGCGGCGAAGCTAGTGCCCCTTGCGGCGATCTCGGGGCGCACTCTTGTCGAGCGCGCGGATTTCCTTTCGGCGGCGGCAGGAGTGCTCGCCATCGCGGGTTATTTCGTTGCCGCCAACGTGCCGACCAAAAGAGTGGTCGGGCGCCTGCGCAGGCTTCGCCGTCATCTTCGAGGCCATGCGTACCTATACGTCTTGGGCCTGGTCAGCCTCGCTGGGAGGACTGCCTGGTTTCTTTGGTTCGCGCTCGGCTCGACGTGGCTCCTCGGCATGCTCGGTTGGGTGCGCCGACGGCACAGCCGCCGGTTGACGGGCGCGGGCGCGGCGGTATAGGCGTGAGGGGCAACCGAGGTATCGCTTCGAAGGCGATACGCAGAGGCAGAGCTTGATGGGCAAGAAGAGAAAGGCTGCGGCTGGGAGGGGGGAAAGGCGAGGCCCTTCCGGGGCGCCTGAGGTAAGTCTGGTACGGTTTGCCGTCACGTACGTCCTCGCCATGGGGGCGCTCTTCCTCGCGCTCGCTTTGAAGCCCCTGCAGCGCATCCTCGACCTGAACGGTCTCTATACCCAGATGGTCGTTTCTGTTACCGGTTACTTCGCCGCCCTGCTCGGCCTCCCGTGTCAGCTTAGCGGCTCGCTCATCGAGCTTCCCACCGTCTCCCTCGACATAAAATTCGGATGCAACGGCTTGGAGGCGGTCATGATCTACGGGGTGGCGGTAGCGGCGATGCCGCTCGGGGTGGGAAGTCGACTCTGGGGGATAGCACTGGGAATCGTGGCCCTTCAGGCGGTAAATGTTGCCCGGCTGGTCGGGCTGGCGTACCTGGGTGCCCACCACGAAGAGCTCTTCGAATTCGTCCACATCTACATCGCCCAAGGCATGATGATTGCCGTGGCGCTCGGGATCTTTCTCCTTTTCTTGCGCTGGGCCGGGGAGCCCGAAAGCGGCGGTCGAAAAAAACATTGATCCTGCGAGCCGCAGCTTGCTTTCTCTTGTGCTATGGAACCGCCCTGCCGCTCTGGCTCCTGGTCAAAGACAGTTACGCCCGCGCAGTGGTGGGTGTATCCTCGCGGGTGGTTGCGAGCGTCCAGGGGGTCGAGCTGACCGAGGTCCGCTCGGAGGGGGAGCGCCAAAGGGTCATCTTTTTCGCCCGTGGAGTGCCCGGCGCGCTCAAGGCCGAGGTCGGGATCATGGCCTCCACTTTTACCTTCAACGCGCCGCTCACTTTTGCGGTCATGGGCGGTTTTTGGTTTTTCGCACGCAGGCGCAGATCTTACTTGGAGGCGGCCATCATTTTGCTTGCGGTCCATCTCCTTTACGTCTTCGCCTCCGAGGGGCAAAAGCTCTCCGCTGTCCTGATAGGCGCCGGGTTCAGGCCCTCTAAGCTGCCAACTGTTATCTTCTGGGAGTTTCTCTGGGGATTTGTGGACAATCTCGTGATTCGCTTCGAGCCTTTTTTGGTCGGAGTATATCTCTACTTTCGGCGCTAGCCTTACTTCGGGCGGCTCAGCGGCGCCACCCGTATGCGGCATGACGCCAACGCTGGGGGAACGGGCGGGTCGGCGCGCTGGGGGACTCGATAAGCCCGGCTAGCACCGCTTCCGCTGAGCGCTCGAGCCCAGCAAGCAGCGCCAGCAGCACCTCGGCCGTGGCGCGCGCGTCTGCGAGCGCCCGGTGTCTGCCATCGCACGCGATGCCGAGATGCCTTACCAAGCAATCGAGGGAGCGGCTGCGCAAATTGGGTAGCGCCCGCCGCGCCAAGCGAAGCGTGCAAAGCCTGCGCTGGGGCAAAGGTATCCCCCACAATCGTATCGCCTCGTAATCGAGAAAGCCGAAGTCGAAGGCGGCGTTGTGCGCGACCACGATCCGCGCGCCCAAGAACGAAGCCAATCTCGGGAGCACTTGCTCGATAGTGGGCTGCCCCGCGACCATCTCGTCGGTGATTCCAGTGAGACGCTGGATGAATCTCGGAATCGGTCGGAGGGGATCGACTAGGCTATGAAACGCGTCGGTTACGCGGCCGCAATCGAGCTTGAAGGCACCGATCTCGGTGATAGCGGCGCCCGGCGGCCTAAGACCGGTGGTTTCCACGTCAAGCACCGCGAAGGAAAACGCCCTGTCCCCGGCCCCACTCATCGAACCTCCACTCATTATGGCGAAGCCGCGGCAAAAATCCAGGCGGCGGCAGCGCCAGCGCGAGATATTGTCACCCCACCGGCCTTCGTTGCTCGAAGGCCTCTTGAACCGGGCAGCCCAAGCCGCGCATGAGGCGACCCCTTCGGTCCTGCTGGCCTCGCGAGCCTGCGAGCGCTAATTCACATCATCCGCGGGCCTTGCGAGTCGCGGCCACTCACGTGCTCGACAGAGTCGGACCCCAGATGGGCATTTGGCGCATGGGGGGTTCGGGCTACCGAGCCCTGCGTTAGGGCAAGCTCTCGTTTTCCTCCAAGGAGTTTGGCTTCCCCTCGGTCGGGACAAGCCGCTCCTGCGAAAGACTCCAGCAGCGGGCGGGCTTGGCGCAAAGAGTGCTTTGGGGGCCGTTCTTCGGCGGCGACCGCCGGAATCGACAGCTTAAGCGCCTAAGGCCTCGTCTCACTGCCTAAAGGAACTGGCTAGAGACCAGCGAGAACCCCACCGGTTTTGACGGCTCGGCCGTTCCGATCCCGCCGGACTTTCGGTTTTGCAAACTCGCCTTCGCCTTCGAGGTCGGATGA
>JBBIJE010000030.1:0-7787 GCA_037446155.1 Myxococcales bacterium
GGCGCGGGGTCAGATCTTGACGTGATGCGGGGTCAGATCTTGCCCCGCAACATCGTTGCGGTTTTGGGCGTTATCGCAAGATCTGCGCCCGGTGCACGGCCGGTTTGAGGTTTAGGTGAAAACGGTTTGCGTAAACCGGAAGGCCCGCCACGACTACTTCATCGAGGATAAGTTCGAAGCGGGACTCGTTCTTACCGGTAGCGAGGTGAAATCGCTGCGCGAGGGGCGGGGAAATCTCAAGGACTCATATGTGCGCGTGAGAAACGGCGAGGCGTTCGTCTTCAACATGCACATAAGTGCTTACGGGCCGGCAAGTCGAGAAAACCACGATCCCACGCGCCCACGCAAACTCCTTTTGCACAAGAAGGAGATCGCGCGGCTTGCCGGCAAGGTGCAGGAAAAGGGGCTTACGTTAATCCCATTGAGCATCTATTTCTCCGAGCGCGGGAGGGCGAAGGTGGAGCTTGCGCTCGCGCGTGGGAAGAGGCTCTACGACAAGCGCGCTGCGATCAAGGCTAGGGAAGCCAGGCGAGAGGCGGAGCGGGCGGTGCGTACGAAGCGGTGCTGAGGCGCTGTCTCCATAAATATCCTCTGCGTGCGTCTCGTCAGACTCCCGCACAGCTTAGCCGTCAAGATCTGACCCCGCGTCACGTCAAGATCTGACCCCGCGTCACGTCAAGATCTGACCCCGCGTCATGACACCGCGTCACGGCATGACCTGATGCCCCTCGGGCCCGCCGCCGCCGAATACATAGTCGTAGGGCTTGCACAGAGCGACCTGTTGTCGCTATGTGGCGGCTTGAGGCGCGAGGCCAAATCGGCGGCGGACGCAATTCGAATGGAAGAAAATGGGTTATGTTGCCAGCTACGCGAGAGGTCGAATCCACACCAGAGGTAACAGTCGGTCCTTATCGAACCCGGGACGGTGAGCTTCAATATATTAGTTGGGAGGCAGGCGACGCCTTCGAAGAGGTGCGCGGCTTCGAACCTCCCGGCTTTGCCCGGCATCACCTGGAGATCACGCAGCCTGGGGGCCCCTGGCGTGCGCTAGCCGAGATCTACGACTCCGTCCATTACGAGACGGTCTCCTTCATGCGGCGGGAGGGGGCGGTGGCGATAGACCTCCCCATAACCACCCGAATGATTTCGTCTCCCGGTGCGCTGGCAGGCACGATACCCTCCGACGTGCCTCCCTTCCGCCTCGAGATGTTCGGCCACGAGCTTTTTCTTACGCAAAGCTCTCAGCTTTACCTCGAGCTTGCCCTTACGATGCCCGGGCTTCGCAAGGTTTATTGCTGGGACAAGAGCTTTCGGCGCGAGCGGGCAGACTTCAAGCACCTGCCGGAGTTCACCCACGTGGAGTTCGAGGCCAACATTGACTTCGACGAGTGTCTGGCAACCCAGGAGCGGTATCTACGACACGTTGTTTCGCGCCTCTTGGAGGCGGTGCCGCAACACTTGGAGACCTTCACTTCGGTCGGCCGCCTCTGTCGCATCGAAGCCTTGCTGGGCCGCGACTTTCGCCGCATTTGCTTCGCCGAGGCCTTCCGTCTCTTGCGGCGGAAAACGGGGGACGACCGCTACGCTACCCCCACGGTCGCCGATTTCACCACCTACGAGGAGGTGCTGCTATCCGAGCTCTTGGGCGGCGACTTTCTTTTCGTGACCTCGTACCCGACCGACCAGGTGCCTTTTTACCACGCGCTCGACCCGGAAGACGCTACTGTGGTAATGAATGCCGACTTGCTCTGGCCGGGCTACGGCGAGCTGATCGGCAGCGGCCAGCGCATCCACACCAGAGAGGAGCTCGAAGCCAAGGCGCGCCGCTTCAAGCTGGCGATGGACGATTACCTCCCCTACCTCGACTCGCGGCTCGAACCTAGGCTCCATAGCGGCTGGGGGGTGGGAGTTGAGCGCTTCCTGCAAGCGCTTCTCGGACTTCCCTTCATATGGCAGGCGAAGCTTTTCCCCCGCATCCACACCTGCGCACGCCCATGAAAGGGGTGAGGAAAAAGACGGCGGCGACGCAGGCCACGTGTGCTGCGGCTGGCCCGGGAGGACGGATAAGATGATTCAAGTTGGGGAACGCATCCGTTTAGCGCCACTCGACCGGCACCATTTGGCGAAGATGGCGGCATGGCAGACCGACGCCGGCCACCGCAATATCTACCGCGACTTTCTCTTTCCCTGGTCGCTTGCCGAGTGGACGCATTTCTTCGAAACGAAGCTCCTCTACAGCCAGGATCAGCGCGTCTTCGCGATCGAGGAAAAGAGCGGAACAGAAGCCATCGGCTACGTATCCCTGCTCAACCTCAACTGGGTAGCTCGCACCTGCGAGGTTGCCATGCTGGTCGAAGCCGAATTCCGCCACCGGGGCTACGCGCTCGAAGCTCTCCTGCTGATCTCGGATTACGTCTTCTTCAAGCTTGGCCTTCGCAAGTGGTACATGCGCGTGGTGGCCGATACCTCGCTAGCCGAGGCTCTGAAGGGGGCCGGATTCAAAGAAGAAGGGGTACTTGCGGGCCACGTCTTCTTCGATGGGCGTTACCACGACGAAGCGGTCCTTTCGCTCTGGGCCAACGAGCACCGCAGGCTCATTCAAGCGGTACGCTCGCGATACGCAAAGGTGGTTCCGCAGGCGCTTCTCGACCGGCTCGACAAAGCGGCCGCCGCGGCAAGCCAAGGGGAAACGGGCGGGCACGGAAAACCTTGAGCCGCAAGCGGGGTGGTTGGGCGGAGTCGAGCTAAAGAGACATGTCGCCGCTTGCGCTCTTTGGCATTTTGCTTCTCGGTGCTCTCTTTGGGTGGGTGGGGCTGCCGGCACTCGTGGCGAGCCTAGTTGCGGCCGACCTTACGCGATTCCTCCTGGCAACCGGTGCCCTTGCGCTTTCGGGCTTCGCCTTCGATGTGGTGGCCGCCTGGATATTGGTCAGGGGCCTGGGCGAGCGAGGGAAGCTATCGGTCCTTTTGCCCCTAATGGGGTTTGCGCAGGGCGCGGCCACCCTAAACCACGCGGCCGGCCAGGGCGTTCTCGGCCTTTGTCTTGCGCGCGCCTCGGTCCGCCCGCTGTCGCAATGGCTGGCCATGATAGGCTGGGGAATCCTGCTCGACCTGGTTCTGCTCGTCGCCTGCGCTTCCTCCGCCAGCCTTTTTCTTGCCCGAGGGCCAAGTAGCGGCTTTCCCCTGGCGTGGCTTCTAGCTGGAGCGGGCAGCCTCTTTTGGCTCCTTTTCCTTCTAGCCAAGCGGCGGGCCGGAGACCTCACGGTTGCTCGCGTAGTGGCCGATCTTCGGCCGGGCTGGTATTTGTTTTATGCCGGCAACCGCATAACCGAGCTTGCCGCCGCCATCTGGTGCTCGGCGCTGGCGCTTGGGGCTTTTGGCCTCTCCGTGCCGCCTCTTTACCTCCTTCTCGCCGTTCCCGCTGTGAGGCTTGTCGCTGCCTTGCCGATTTCGCCCCAGGGCGTAGGTACTACGCATGCCGCGGTCGTTTTCCTCTACAAAGACTTCGCCGCTTCTCCAGGAAGAGACGGAGCGGCGCTTGCCCTTTCGTACGGGGTCGCAACTACCCTGCTGCTGACGCTTTTTCGCCTCGCAGTGGCTGCCGCATGCTTGCCCTTTGGCTTGCCCGCCCTGGCTGGAAGTGCGCGCCGCGACCATATTGCGGAAGGCCGCTTGGGACACTTAGGATCGCATCTTCTCGGTTATGGCAGCCGAGTGCAGAAGATGCTGCAATGGTAGTCGGCGCCGCCAAATGCCTTTCCGTTTGCGCCGACGAGAGCCGTGTTCGCGAGGTCGAGAAGTATTTCGAGAGAAAGGCTCGCACGTACGACGAGGTGTCGCATCAGGCCTTTTGGGCTTTCTCCGACGATCTCTTGTGGGGCCTCTTGCGAGCGAAGATGCTTCCCGGGCGCCGGTCGGCGAGTTTCCTCCTGCTGGATGCGGGTGGGGGAACGGGCCGCTGGACCTGCCGTGTGCTTGCGGCCTACCCCAAGGCGCGGGCGGTCATCGTGGACCGGTCGGCCGCGATGCTTCGCGTGGCGGAGCGGAGTCTTCGCAGGGCGGGGTGCCTCGGGCGCGCTACTTTGCTCGAGCGCGATATTCGCAGTTTCCCGGAGGTAAAGGATGCCTCTGTGGATTTTCTCTTCTGTTTTCATAACGTGCTTGGCTTCGTGTGCGAGGCCCGGGCGGCGCTCGAGGAGTTTCGCCGCGTGCTGCGCCGGGGTGCCGGTTGCGCGCTGATGTTCGCCAATTATTGCCACGGCGCCTATTTCGTTTGCGCTACCGGCCGTGCCGCGGAGATCGAGCGCATACGAAAAACCCGACACGTGAAGTTTACCGACGCTTGCCCGAGCATCCACCTTTACTTTCCCTGGGAGATTTCGGGGTTTCTCGCCGACGCTGGATTCGCAAGCCGAGGCGTGCACGGGTTCCCCGTCTCGCTCTATCCCGGCGTGGCAGAGACTACCAGACGCTCGTCGTCAAAGGCGATCTCGGAGCTGCTTCGGGATCCCTTAAAGAGACGGGCTCTGCTTCGGCTGGAACGGTTGCTTTGTGCCGATGAGAGGACGGCTGTGCGGGGGTGCAACCTCATAGCCTTCGCGCGCGCTCCGGGGCCGAGGAGCCACCGCCGCCGGCTTCGCGCCGGTGGGCGAAAAACCGTTGCCTCGGGAGGGTTGGGTTGACCGGGGCGGATTCTCGGATGGGCAGCGTGGCCGGCCGGGTGATCGCGATCCGAAGACACAGGCGCACGACCTTCTTGGAGGTGGGCCTGGGCGGAGCCAGCACACAGCTTCTCTTGAGCGCGAGCGCTGAGCCTAAAAAGGGCGCTTCGCGCCTTCGCGCCGGCGACATCGTCGAGGCGTCAGGGGAGTGGGTGCGCACGGGTTGCGGCCGCCGCTCGTTGAACGTGCGTGCGATCAGCGTTCTGGCGAGATGGGATCTGGCGGTTCCTTTTCGCGCCCTTCGAGGATATGGGAAAAGCAACCCTGAGCTTGCGCGCACGGCCGGGCTTTTGGCGAACCGCGATGCCTGGCGTGCTATCGAGCAGCGGGCCCGACTGGTGGGTGCTTTGCGGGCTTTCCTGGCCAGCCAAGGCTTTCTCGAGATGCAAACCCCGGTGCTTCAGTACTGTCACGGGGGCGGCATCTGCCGGCCCTTCGTTACCCGCTGCAATTGGCTGGGGAGAGATTTGTATCCGAGACCAACCGCGGAGTTCCACTTAAAGCGTCTCATCATCGCCGGCTTCCCCAAAGTCTACGAGCTCGGAAGCTGTTTTCGCAACGAGGGAGCCGACGCCACCCACAGTCCGGAGTTTTCCATGCTGGAGGCGTATGCAGCCCACACCTCCTGGCGCGACATGATGGGGGTTGCCGGGGGCTTGCTTCGAGCAGCGGCGAACGAGGCGCAGGCCTCTTGGAGCGGCGACAGCCGCGGCCAACGCGCGCTGGAAGAAGGCGCCGAGTGGGGGGAGGTTACCTACAGGGGAGCGTGCAGGGATTTGCTTGGCGCAGACTGGGGAGACGACAGGGACGTGAGCGCGGTCCTACGGGCCTTAGGGCCCGCGGGCGATCGCTTCGCCGGGATCTCCGATGCGGGTATTCTGCACATGAAAATCGCGGAAAAGCTTCTTGGGCCGCGCTTCGGGCGACCTACATTTCTCACCGAGCTACCGAGCGTGACCTCTCCGCTCGTTAGGTGCACCGTACCTGGTGGTGCCGAGCTCGAGAAAGCGTGGCTTTTCGTCGGTGGCTTGCTCGTTGCCGACATCGCGGGGGAGCTTACCGATCGGGCCGAGCTTTCGGCCCGGCTTTTGGCCCAAAAGGAGCTTCACCCCGAGCTTGCAGAGCACCCGAGGGAGTGCGAGCTTTTTTGCGAAGAGCTGCGACTCGCCATGCCGCCGAGCTCGGGAATGGGGCTTGGGGTGGAGCGATTCCTCATGGGTCTTCTCGGCCGGCGAGCGATCCGGGAAGTGATACCATTTCCACCGAGCCGGACCCCGGCGCGGCAGCTTGTGGCGGCAGAGTGCGGCTCGATCCGGGATCGCCCGATCCTGAGGGCAAGAGCGGCAGTTGCGGGCTCGGCGGTTGCGATCTTTGCGCCCTCGGCGCCTCTCATCGCCCCTTGGCGCCTGCGCCGCGGCATCGCTTGCTTGGAAAGCTTGGGCTGGCAGGTTCGTCTCCTTCCCACCGCCACCTCCACCTCGAGTGGCGCCGGCATTGCCGCGCCCGCGAAGCGGCGGTGCCAGGACCTAGAGGAGGCCTTTGCCGACCCGGCGGTCCGCTGCATCTTCACGCTCTACGGCGGCTTTAACTGTAACGAGATGCTGCCGCTGCTGGATTGGGGCCTGCTGGCGAGGCACCGCAAGATACTTTGCGGCTATAGCGACACTACCGCCCTGCTTGTAGCCCTTACCGGCGGGACCGGACTCGTCACGCTCCACGGGCCGGCCATTTTGCCCGAGTTCGGCGGCCAACGGGGACTGGAGGAATTCACCGAGCGCTCGTTCTTGGCGATGGTGCGCGGCTTCGAGCCACCCTACGACGTTCCTCGGTCCAAGGTCTCGGACGATCGCCTGCAGGATTGGGGGGAGCAAGCGGTCTCGGAAGGCGAGGGAAAAGAGGGGGTCGGCGGAGGCTGGAAGTGGCTGGTTGCGGGCCGGGCCTGTGGCCGGCTTCTCGGGGGCCACCTGCGCACGCTCGAGATCCTTTGCGGCACGCGCCTTTGGCCCGAGTGGTCGGGAAGAATACTCGTGATCGAGGAGTGCGAGATCTCGTATCCCGAGTTTCGCCGCTCCCTCGTGCACCGTGCGCAGGTGGGTGTCCTCGAGAGCGTGTCCGGGATCGTACTCGGCCGTTTAGCCAGAACCCCGCCCGCCGAGGTCGCTTGGATCCATGGCTGGCTCAGCGAGACCTTGCGTCCCTTGCGGATCCCGGTGCTCGCCGATGTGGACTTCGGCCACGCCCGCCCCATGGTTAGTTACCGCTTGGGGTCCTGGCTGAACTAGATTCCAGGGAAAGCCGGTTTCGGATCCTAGAGTCACCGGTTACTCCCGCATAGCGCAGGGAATCTCAGGGATCGAAGCGGTGGAGCCTCGAGCCTCCGGGCCGGCCCGCCCGCCACCCGCCGGTAAAGAGCGCGACCGCACACTCACCCCGACGGGTCTCGAGCGCTGGCACGGCCCGCCGGTGACCTACGGCGGGAATTTCGCAGCGGCTCGTGGCGACCCGCCGCTAGGAGCAGCTTTCGGTTGACAAAAATACCAGGCTGCGCAGATCGCCGTCTGCGTCCCTGAGTTCCGTAAACTGGGCTTCGGCCGCAAGCGCCCTTGCGCCCTGGGCCGAAAGCGTCACCCGCACGGGGTTCGTGACGCACCCCTGAAGGTCGGCCCAGCGCAGCTTGACGATAGCCTCGAGCGCTCGGCAGCTTATCTTGATCGAGTAGGCGGGAAGCTCTTCAGCGGGCGACTTGGCTTTGAAAACCGTTCCCCCGAGGTTGGCGAGAAAAGCGTTGCCGCCGACGACCGTCTCGGGGCAGCCATCGAAGGCGAGCCGAAGGGTCTTGGCCGGGTTGCCGGCGATAGCGGCGAGGGCATCGCAAAAATCCTGCCCCACGCACATGCGCGCGGCGGCGCGATCCTGGCCGGAGGGGAGCAAGTTGAATTTCACCGCCGAGCGGCGCTTGGCGTACGTAGTACCTACGGTGCAAACAGGAAGCTCGACGCATTCGTCGTCCGCGCAGTCAGCCAGGCCATTGCAATCGTCATCCTTGGCGTTGTCGCAGACTTCGGT
>JBBIJE010000030.1:7887-11024 GCA_037446155.1 Myxococcales bacterium
GCCGGATCCGCGTCGTCGCAGTCCGTGCCGCAGGGAGCCGCGACATAGCCATCGGCGTCGGTGTCACCCTGGCAGTCGGGGTCGTTGCAGTCGATCAGGCCATCGCCGTCGTCGTCAACCCCGTTGGCACAGTTCTCCGCAGGCTGGCCCTGGCAGAGGAAGTTGGGAGAGGCCACGCTCTCCCGCACGGTCGCGCTCGTTACTCTGGGGGTCGCGTCGGTCGGCTGGGGGACGGCACCGGTTGCTATAGGCGTTGCACTAGTTACCGCTTCGAAGAGCGCGAGATCCCGGATGAGCGGGCAGGAGGTTCCGATCGCACCGCCTGCGTCCAGCCTCAAAACCCAAAGCTCGAGGTCGGCGGGTCGCGGCCAGCCGACCGCGGCTACGGCGAACCCCCCGTCGGCTGTTTGCTCGATCGCGTTCGGCCAATCCCACCCGTACTCGTAGCGCTTCTGCCAAAGGGTGTTGCCGGCCGCGTCGAGCCGAAGCAGCAAGAGATCCCAGTCCTGGCCTCCCTCCTCGACCCAGCCGCCGATCAGGGACCCACCGTCCGCGGTAGCGCCCGCCGAGAGCACCTCATCCCAGTTGCCTGGCACGCCGAAGAGCTTCTGCCACTCGATGTTGCCTGCCCTGTCGAGCTTTATGACCCACATGTCGCCGCTATAGTCGGGGCTAAAGGAGACCGTGCTTCCGGGGATGATGTAGCCGCCGCCTGCTGCTTCGACGAACGACCACATGGTATCTTCGTCCAATCCGCCGTAGGCGTTCTGCCAGAGAACGTTGCCGTCGGGAGCGAGCTTGAGCACCCAGATGTCGGAAATGCCGGCGCCAAACGAGTAGCTTTCGCCCGCTACCAGGTAGTTTCCGTCGCTGTCCTCGAGGATGCGCGCCACGTACTGTCCGTAAGCACCCGCGCCTGCGTCGTTGCCGGGCCCACCGTACGCGTTCTGCCACTGGATGTTGCCGTCGGGGGTGAGCTTGAGCACCCAGTAGTCGGCGCGGCCGGCACCGACCGAGGTCGTACCGCCGGCTACGACGTAGCCCCCGTCGCTGGTAACATCGACCGACCAGGCTTGCTCCTTGCCAGGCCCGCCGTACGCCTTCTCCCACTCGACCGATCCGCTCGCCGAGAGTTTGACCACCCACATGTCGCTCTTGGCTACGCCGAAGGACTCGGTCCAGCCGGCGGCGATGAAGCCGCCATCCGTGCTCTGGCGCACATCCACCAGGGAGTCCTCACCCGACCCGCCATAGGTCTTCTGCCACTCGACGTTACCGTATCGGTCGAGCTTTACCACCCAAGCATCTCCGTTCGTGAAAGCGCCGAAGGAATCAGTATAGCCTACCACGATAGCGCCCCCGTCCGAAGTGACGCGCAGGCCTTCCATCTCTTCGGCCCCGCTTCCGCCTAGGATGGAGGCCCAGGTCTTGTGGCCGGCCCCGTAGGCGGTGGCTGGCGACGATGCGAGGATCGGAAGTCCCGCCGCGAGAATCGCCATCACTGGAATCGCCCGAATGCGCGCAGACATCGTTTATCCCCCTTCCCGCCACCCGCCGCGAGGCCACCCCTCGGAGGCGTGCTAGGCTCTGTTACGGCTCGGTCGGCCGAAATGGTAGCTTTCGCCAAGCAAGCTTGTCAAGGAAAATCGAAGGTGGCGTCGTGCCTAGCGGGGCGGCCAGCGCGGCAGGGGGTGGCGCAAGCGCTGCCGCAGCCGGTGCGGCAATGGCCGCGGCAGGCGGTGGGACGAGCGGCGGGGCAGGCAGTGCTGCGACCGCCGGCGAAGGCAGTACGACAATTGCCGGGGGCAGGCATTGAATACCATATGGACGCGGCGCCGCGGCCAATGGTCCTCGATCTTTATGGGGCCTAGGGGCTCTCGAGGCGCGTCCCTTGCCGGGAGCAAGGCCGGCGCTATTTGCCTCACTGCGCCAGGCCACCTTTGGTTCGTCGGAAAGAAGGGAAGGGGTGGCGTGGGGCGCAGGTGGCAATGCGTTGGTTCAATGAAGGGAGGGGCGGCAGGAGTGGGCTGATCTTGGGGCCGTATGCCGCCAAACGGGGCCGCGAGGGGCTTGGGAGCTAGGGTGTTGCAGCCGCGGCTCGCAAGCGAGTATATTATGGAGGTGCGCTATGGGGGCGATTCGGGTTCGACGGGGGCTGGAAAGCCGGGATAGCATGCCGAGGTCCTGCCGCCTCGTTAAACAGGCAGGCTGCAAAACAAACGCAGACGAACCTCTAGCACTGGCTGCTTAAAGCAGCCACGTCCTACCAGCCCGAGCCCGTAGGGTTGGCTAGGGCGCCAAAAATCGGGCTAGGCAGCTTTACCATCGCCGGCGGGTGGGCCGCCGAAACTAAGCTGGCTGGCTTCGGCGGATCCTGCTTGTGGGAGCCGCACGAGGCGAGAACAAAACAGAAGCTAAGCATGTAGCCGATCCCAGGTGGACCACCTTCGGACGGGGGTTCGATTCCCCCCGCCTCCAGTACGCAATACGTTTGCGTTGAGGTGCCACGCCTGCACGTAGGGACAGTCTCCAGGCACTTCGCGGTTTCCATTTATATCCAGCTTGGCAAGCTAACGACACCGGCTAGAGCCGGTGTGAAGGAGGGGCCTCCTCCGAAGGCGTGGGCGCACGGCAGCGAGGCGCAGCCTGGGCGGCTAACCTGCAGACCCCCCGTGCGGTCGAGGACGGTTTTGGCGGTGCTGAGATGAGCGGCTCGGTAGCGGCCGATGAGGCCTGCGGCACGCAGGAGGCGCCGTCCTTGAGCACGGAGAGCGCACATGGAAGCCATGACGCGCCTCGCTTGAAGGCACATCCGAAACCGGGTGCTTGGAGGAGACTGTTGCCAGGACCGAGACACGCCGGCCTCGCGGCGCGCCGCTAATGGGATTGCAGGTTGCGCTGTGCCAACCTATGAAACATGCGAGCAGGTAATAAACGGGAGGAAAGCTCCATGGAATTTACGCTACCGCTCGACCGGATGACGACCGCGGACAAGCTCCGCGCCCTGGCGCAGATCGGGGATGATCTTTCCCGCAGGCCCGAGGAGGTTCCGTCTCCAGTGTGGCATGCTGACGTGCTATAGGGCTGGGAGAAGCGGGTCGAGGAGGGAGCTTCCCAATTCACCCAATGGGCTGAGG
>JBBIJE010000031.1:0-10707 GCA_037446155.1 Myxococcales bacterium
CGGCGGGGGGGAAAGCTTTTGAGAAACAGGGGTCCCATCCTCGTGAAAACCGACACCCTTCC
Organism: Myxococcales bacterium; assembly: GCA_037446155.1. Lineage (GTDB taxonomy): Bacteria > Desulfobacterota > Binatia > UTPRO1 > JBBIJE01 > JBBIJE01. The sequence goes on from JBBIJE010000031.1 coordinate 63, forward strand.
CCTCCTCCCACTCCCTCACTATGGGCTAGTATCTATTACATATCGAAACCAGGTATTTGGGCAACAGCCCGTTGACGTGACGTACAACCACGAATGGTACGACACGAGATCCGGCACGCGAGACCACAGACCCTGTCCCCCTCTGGTAAAATAATTTTTTGATGCCGTTGCCGGGGCGCAGATGTAGGCATTTTCTGGCGTCGGTTTGCGCAAGGGGGGGATGTAAACCGGCTGAGCGCGCCTTAGGAGCTGTAGCTCGACATCGAGCTATATGGCGTTGGGAAGGGTCAGGTGGTCAGGCCCCGGGTGGCCCTAATCAGCCGCCCGACCTGACGCCAATTACATCGAGGGAGTGCCGGATTAGTTCGGGGCCTTTGTCTTAGCGGCTGGCTGTCACGTCAAGATCTGACCCCACTTCACGTCAAGATCTGACCCCGGCTCGTGCCGGCTCGGACGCTTCATGACCCCGGCTCGGACGCCGGCTCGGTGCTCCAACGAGGCTCAGACCTCCGGGACGAGTGCCGGTGTGGGCGTGGGCACCTCCTCCTCGCTCGCGATCTCGGCCGGCTTCAGGTTAGCTAGCGCCCGCACCACGAAGATCAGCAAGCACAGGGCTCCCGCGATGATGATGAAGTCAGGGATGATCCGCCACTGGCCGATCGTTCTCACCGCGGGAAGATTGTAGAAGGCCGGGCTTCGCGCATGCCAGAGCCCGTTTACGAAAGAGTCCCACGTTTGCATGAGTCCAACCGGAAGCAGCGTAAAGATCGCCATCAGGAAAAGTCCGCCGTTCATGCCCACAAAGCCCGCTTTGAGAAGCCCGTTGCTCCACCTCTCCGGTCGCACGAGTCCGCGCAACGCGAAAAGCATGAGGCCTATGGCGAGCATTCCATAGGTCCCAAAGAGGGCGGTATGCCCATGGTTCATCGTGAGATAGGTCGAGTGCTCATAGTAATTGACGATGGGAGTGGTGATGATGAACCCGAACACTCCTGCGCCCAAAAAGGACCACCCTGCGGACGCCCCCATGAACATGAGCGGCCACTTGTAGGGAAAGGTCTCCTCCGCGGCCGGAGAGTGCCTGGAGTCGAGCGCCACTTTGAGAAGCAGAAGCACGATCGGTACCGGCTCCATGGTAGAGATCACCCCGCCGAGCGCCAACCAAAGGTCCGGGTCGCCGAACCAATAGTAGTGGTGGCCGACGCCGATGATGCCGCTAAAGAGCGCAAGGCTCGCAGTCAGGTAAGCGGCCCTGAGCGCCTTTTGCTTGGTCGCGAGCCCGAGCGCCGTAAGCACGTACGCAATCGCGGCCGCCGCGAAGAACTCGAAGATCCCCTCGACCCAGGTATGGACCACCCACCAGCGCCAGAAGTCCGCGACCGTGAGATGCGTGCGGGGCGAATAGAAGAGGCCGAACCCGAAGAAGGAGACGATGCCTATCGCCGAGAGGGTAAAGAAGGGCACCGTTCCCCAGCGGTCCTCCCCTCGGGCGAAATTCGGCCACACCGCGCGCGCCACAATCAAGAGCCAGATGATCAAGCCCACCAAAAGCAGTATCTGCCAAAGCCGTCCCAGCTCCAGGAACTCCCATCCCTGGTGCGCAAGCCAAAACCACGCCTGCCCTCCTTGGCCCTTGACTCCCATGGCCGTTCCCACGAGCGCCCCGACGACCACGATCACGACGGCGGCAAAGAGAAGATCCACCAGTAACCCCTGTCCCTTGGGCTCTCTCTTCCCCGCTAGAGGCGCGAGGTACAGGGCGGCGCCGACCCAAGCGGTGGCGATCCAGAAGATGGCGAGCTGGAGGTGCCAGCTCTTCGGCCAATTGTAGGGGATATACTCGGAGACGCCCGTTATGCCGTAAAACTCGCCCGGGTGTACGGTATAGTGAGCCATGAGGCCGCCCTGCATGAGCTGGAGGAAAAAGAGCGCCGCCACGGCGAGGAAATACTTGGCGGTCTTGCGCTGGCTCTCGCTTATCGGGATGTGGAGGAGGCGCTCTGCGGCCGATGGGTCGCTTCTTCTGGCGCTCGGGTCGTGATCGAAGTTGCCGCGGAAGAAGATGACGAGCGCAGCCCCCAGGGCGAGCATGAGCCCGAGAAGGGAGGCTATCGACCAGAGGACGACCGACGGAGCGACCTCGTTTCCGACGCTTCGGTCCGGCGGCCAGTTATTGGTGTACGTGAGCCCCTTGTTTGGCCTAAGCGTGCCTGCAGCCCAAGCGGTCCAGAAAAAGAAGTCCGCAAGCTGGCGTCTTTCGGCCTCGGATTTGACGGTCCCCGCGTGGATGAGCGTCTCGCGATCGCCCTGCGAGAAGATTCGGCCCCAGTGCTCGCGAAGCTCCTCCAGCGCGTGCGTTTGCGCGTCGGTCAAGGTGAGCGTGTCGGATGCCTCGTCGAACCGGTTCTTCTTGATCTCCTCTATGACCTCTCGATCGAGCGCTGCCTTCTTCCCGGAATCCAGCTCCGCATACCCTGCGGCGTATTTCTGCCTCGCGCGATAGTCGCGCACGTACTCTCCGATCAGGTGAAGCGATGTTGCCGTGTAATCGTTACCTCGGTATGTCCCGTGTCCCCACACCGAGCCGGTGTCCATGAGTCCGTACTTCTGCCATACCGTTTGCCCCTGGCGGATCTGCTCGCCCGTGGTCAAAACCATGCCGTTCGCTCCTACCACCTTGCCGGGGTAGGGAGGCGCGGCCTCCCAGGTGTACCAGCCCGCCACCAGGGTCACGAGGACCGCCGCTACGATGGAAAATACGAAAAGAGCCTTGAGTCTTCCCGAAATCACCTTTCCGCCTCCTATTTTGCGATGCTACGGATCAGTCGGCGCCAAGAATAGGGCATGCCCCTACTTGTTGCACGCCGCGTGAGAGTGTCCGATTGCCGAGCCGAGCTTAGGGCCTTTGACCCCGAATCGCTCGCCCATCTCTTCGGCCATCCGCAAGAACTTCGCGTGGACTTCGTGAGCGCCCCCTTCTTCCTCGACCTTTTCGAAGAGCTCGAGAAGTTTCTTCTGCTCCTCGGGCCCCAAGGCGTTGTTGGCCATGGGGAAGAGGCACTCGTTTTCCTTGGCGATATGCTCGTGCAGGAGCTCGGTGTAAGCGCGTGCGTGTCGGGTGAAGGTGGCTAGTGCCTTGGGATCCTCACCCAGAGCTTTCGCCGCCTCGGCCATTCCCACCACGTGCGCTCTTCCCTGCTCGTGCTCGTGCCGCATGACGGCAGTGGGGCCCGCATGCGGCGAGAACCCGTACGCCTCCATCATGGGGAAGAGATGCGTCTCCTCCTTGGCGTGATGGCAGCGGTCGGCGAACTCGCGAAAGAAGGCGACGGCGTCGAGCGCCGCCCCCCTATCGAGTTTTCCGTCGCTTTGGGCCTTCTCGACCATTTTCTCCAAGCACTCCAGCATTCGCTCGATTACGCGATGCTCTTCTTCCAACAGATCCGTCGGTCTCATGATCGCCTCCTTGATTGCATGTTGGGAACCGCAAGAAGCGGTCTCCCAGGGTTATTAGCTAAGCGCATATACTTATCTGATTTGTCTCTGAGCCTTCTCGCGATTCCCTTTCCTTGAGCTTTGAGTCTCCTTAGACCCGCCTGGCTGGCCGCCTCGGCTTGCGCCGCGCGGAAATCTTCGAAGCCGCTCTTTTGGCCACCTTTCGCGGTTGCCGGACCGTAGTCCCTCTAGGGACAGCCGATAAGGCCCGCTCCGACCACGCGATTCCACGCTGGCCGCGGCGGGCCAAGTCCTCGAGGCTCGTTCGCCCGAGCAGGTCTCGGTAGGCCTCCCGCACCACCTTCCAGCGCTCGTGAATGGCGCAGGGCTGCTCGTCTTCGCACTTGGGCCCGCCCAGAATGCACCCGGACCAACGGCTAACCTGGTCGATCGGCTCCACGACGTCGAGAAGGGAGATACTGGCGGCCTTGCGCGCTAGCCTAAAACCGCCCCCTAGGCCCTTTTGAGACTCGACGAGCCCGTGGCGCACGAGCCCCTGGAGGAGCTTGCCCAGATAGTTCGGGGGGGCTCCGATGCTCCTTGCTATTGCGGCCGCACCCATGCAAGTGCCGGCCGGAAGCGTAGCCAGAGTAACGAGCGCCTTTACCGCGTGAAGAGCTGTTTTCGATATCATCGCGCCACGACTGGCCCGTAATAATCGCATGCCATTATGCGTTTTGCTCCGGCAAAGTCAACACCCCAAGGAAGATTTTTTTTGCCCGGCCAGGGCAGCGCCCGAGATTCGGTAGAGGGCCCAGGCGCCAGGGAAAAACTTTCTAAAGCTGGAGCGGCGCCTTGGAGAGGAGTGGAAGAGGCGGGGGACCGGCTGCGAGCGAGCCGGCTTGCTGCTCGACGTGGGACGGGCGTCGAAGAAAGCGGCATGGGGCGGTTGCTAAGGGCGCGGCACATGCCGCGATAGGTCCGGCCTCGGTGCGCAGGGGCAAGAGCGCCCGTTCAGGTTTCTGCGGTTGCGCCGGCGGCCTTGCGAGTTTCGAGTCTGCGCTACCCTTTCTTCTTTCGGCTTCGTTTTTCCGCAGCCGCCTTGAACTCCAGAACAGATTGCTTCAGGGCCTGCTTTTCGAAGGTGCTTCGGAGGAATCCGGGTAGCCAGAACCCGAGAGAAACTGCCTGCGAGCATGTGGCCTTGGTCTTTTGGCCCTGGGGTTCGAGGACGTAGGTGCCTTCGATGTCCTCGATGTCACCGTCGACCATCTTCCACTCGAGCAGGTGCGGTTCTTCGTGCGTGTATTCCAAGACGTATCGCACCGTTTTGATCTTGATGTCGATGAAGAACTCTACGCGCTTGCCCTTGCCGTCCGGGTAGCGCTCGAGCACGGAGGCCTTCGTGATAGGGGAGGACCACTCGGGGTAAGCCTCGAAGTCGAGCAACGTATCGAAGCACGTCTTAGCATCCGCGTTCACGATGGTCGAAAAGCTCTGACTGAACTCTTTCGTCATCTGTTCTTCCTCACGCTTGCGACAGACCGGGAAGGGGAGAGTAAAGACCCCCACACCCGGTTGTCAAGGGCGACAACCGGCCTTGCGCGACGTGAACGAGCGGAATAATCTAATTAGGTCGCCGTCTTGGATCCGGAGCCGCAGCACAGTGGTGGGGCCGGGCGGCTTCGGGCGAGGCAGTGCGGAGCAGCTTGGATGGCGAGCAAGCAAGCGAAAGTGCATACGATCGAGTGGCGCGACGGCAGGGTCGTGATGATCGACCAGCAGCTTCTGCCCACGCGCGAGGTTTACCGTGTCTATAGCAACCACGCGGACGTGGCCCGGGCGATAAAAACGATGGTGATTCGCGGCGCACCCGCGATCGGTGTTGCGGCGGCCATGGGGATCGCGCTGGGCGCGCGCACGCTCAGGCGCGAGAGCTTGAGCCGCGATTTCGATAGGCTCTGTAGGCTCTTCGCGGCGACGCGCCCCACGGCGGTCAACCTCTTTTGGGCGATTGAGCGGATGCGGCGGGTCTTCGCCAGCAACCGCCACCGCTCTCCGGAGACGTTGCGCCTGCTGCTGGAGCGTGAGGCTTTGGCTATCCACGAAGAGGACGTGGCCAATAACCGGCGTCTCGGGAAGTTCGGGGCCGCGCTGATCGAGGATGGTTGGACGATCATAACGTACTGTAACGCGGGTGCGCTGGCCACGGCCGGCTACGGAACGGCCCTGGGGGTGATCCGAGCCGCGCACGAGGCCGGCAAACGAGTGAAGGTATATTGCAGCGAGACGCGGCCCTTTCTGCAGGGTGCGCGTCTTACGGCTTGGGAACTCAAGAAGGAACGCATTCCCACCACGCTCATAACCGACAACATGGCCGGCCATTTCATGAAAAAAGGCGAGATCAACTGCGGGATCGTAGGAGCCGACCGGGTGGCGGCCAATGGAGACGTGGCCAACAAGATCGGCACGTACACCCTCGCGGTACTGGCCAACAGGCATGGGATACCACTATACGTCGCGGCCCCCTGCTCCTCGATAGACCTATCCTGCGCGTGCGGCGACAAGATCCCGATCGAGGAGCGCTCCGAGCGAGAGGTAAGCCACATCTTCGACCGGCAGATCTCGCCGCCCGGCATAAAGATCGCGAACCCTGCCTTCGACGTCACGCCCCATGAGCTGGTAACCGCGATCATCACGGAAAAGGGCGTGGCGAGGCCTCCTTACGGCCGAAGCCTACCGAAGATAATCGGCGCCGCGCGCCGGCCCGCGCGCCGCTATCAGAGAGGAAGCGGAGGCGGCTGATCGCCTTTAGCGCTCGGCACGGCGGCGCCCCATGCAGCGAGTGAGGCGTCCTAGGGCTTCGTCGATTCTTTCTCGCGAAAGCTCGCCGCGTTCTAACGCCTGGAGGAGCGCTTGCGCGCCTTGCAGCGCCTTCTCCTGGCTGTGACAGAAAAGGAGAAGATCGACGCCCGCGGCAACAGCCATGATCGCGATCTCTGCGGGGCGATAGTTTCGCGAGAGGGCGCGCATTTCGAGATCGTCCGAGCAAAGCACGCCCCGAAATCCTAGCTTTTGGCGCAAGAGATCGGTCATGAGGACAGGGGAGAGCGTGGCGGGCCGTCGCGGATCGAAGGCAGGGTAGAGTACGTGGGCGCTCATGAGCATGGGGATGCCGCGCCGGATGGCGTGCTTGAAGGGAACGAGTTCCCGGCGCATGAGGCTTGTTCGGGGGCGGGATACCTGAGGCAGCGTGAGATGCGAGTCCTCGCTCGTATCGCCGTGTCCGGGAAAGTGCTTGCCGCAAGGGATTACGCCCTCGTGTTGCATGGCCTGAAAAAATGCGGTGCCGAGCTTGGCCACGAGCTTGGCGGTCCTTCCGAAGGCGCGCTCGCCGATCACAGGGTTTGCCCTGTTGGTATCGATATCCAAGACAGGGGCAAAGTTGATGTCGATGCCCGCTTCGCGAAGCTCTGTGCCCACGGTCTTGCCGGCGCGCCTCACCGCGCCTTCGCCCCGCTTGGCGAGCTGGAGTGGGGGCGGAAGCGGCGTAAAGGGCTCCCCCAAACGGCAGACGCGGCCCCCTTCGTGGTCGATTGCGACAAGTGGGGGGTTGTCGCGCCGCAAGCCGTGGATCTGAGAGGTTAGACGACGAAGCTTGCGGGCGTCGGCCCAGTTGCGCCCAAAAAGTACGACGCCTGCGAAGGGGAGCTTGCGGTGAAGCTCCACGGTGCCGCGGTCGAGCTCGGGGCCGGGAATCCCGACCATGATGAGACCTGCGATTTCCTCGAGCCGCGTGTCCAACTTCACTCCTCGCCGCCCACCGGGGTCACCGCCGGGGTCCCGGCGGGGTCACCGGCGGGGTCAGGTCTTGCTTTGACGTCACCGGCGGGGTCAGGTCTTGCCATGACGCGGGGTCAGGTCTTGCTTTGCAACACGTCACCCTTTTTGTGTCATGGCAAGATCTGACCCCGGCGGGTGCAAGATCTGGTCCCGACGCCGACGGCCGCTCCCGGGAGGCCTATATATAATGTTGCCACGAGAGGGGAAACGGGGGCGCAGCGGAAGGTGGCTGGGAGACGAAGCAGGGGTGCGCCGAAAGCTTAGGCGACGTTGGCGGCCGAAGAAGTGTGGATTGGTTCGGTCGAGGGCACTACTCGTCGCGAGGGCGACGGCGGCAGCATAGACAGCGATTTTCGGCTGTGCTAGGTCATGCTCCGTGCAGCAGAACGAGTCGCGTTACATAGCGGTGGAGGGCCCGATCGGGGTAGGAAAAACCAGTCTGGCGCGCAGGCTCGCCGAGAGCTTCGGCTCTAGGCTGCTGCTCGAGGACCCCGAGGGGTGCCCGTTCCTCGCTCGTTTCTACGAGGATCAGCCCCGCTACGCCTTGGCGACGCAGCTCTACTTTTTGCTGGCGCGCACCCGCCAGCAAAACGAGCTCGCCCGAGAGGGGGTTCCGGTACAGGGGCTGGTCGCGGATTACCTCTTTGTCAAAGAACGGATCTTTGCGGGGTTGAACCTCACGGATGACGAGCTGAGGCTTTACGAGGAGATTGCGGCCCTGCAAAAAGTTGAGCTAATTCAACCGGATCTGGTCATTTACTTAGAAGCAGCACCTGATATATTGATCGCGAGGTTGCACAAGCGTGACCGGAGCTTCGAGCGGCGCATAACGCCGCAGTACTTGGAGGCGCTCATCGAGGCCTACAGGAACTTCTTCCACCGCTACTCGGATGCTTCGCTTCTTGTGGTCAACTGCTCGGCCATCGACTTTGTCGAGCAGGGCAGCGATTTGGCTGACCTGATTCACGAGATCCGGAGCATGAAGCAGGGTGTGCAACATTATATACCGCTTGGATCCAGGTAAGCGGCACGCTCGGTGAGACGAGCCGCAGCGGACCGAGACGGGAGAAGAAAGAGCGGAAGCGTGCCCCCCAGTGAAGGGGAGGCACCGGGCGCGAGGCGCATGTCTTCCCTCCCGGATTCGGTCCGGGAGGGTTTTTTTATGGAACGTAAGGTTACGGTTCCGGATCTTAGGCGCCTCAAAGAGGGGGGGGTCAAGATCGTTGCGCTTACGGCCTACGACTTCCCCTTTGGGTGCATCGTGGACGAGGCGGGGATCGACGTGATTTTGGTCGGGGACTCGCTTGGTATGGTGGTCCAGGGACTCGATACCACGCTTCCGGTCACCGTGGACGAGATGATTTATCATCTCAAGATCGTGGCGAGGGGGAGAAAGCGGGCTCTGCTCGTCGGCGACATGCCCTTTCTCTCTTACCAGGTGAGCGTTACCGAGGCGGTGGCGAACGCCGGGCGGCTCGTGAAAGAAGGTGGCGCAGAGGCGGTAAAGCTCGAAGGGGGGTTAAACGTCGCGGCGGCGATAAGGGCGATCGCGTCTGTGGATATCCCGGTTATGGGGCATATCGGCCTTACTCCCCAGTCGATCCACCGCATGGGCGGCAACAAGGTGCAGGGACGAAAGAGCGGAAAGGCGCCGGGGGAAAGGGAGCGCTTGGTAGAAGATGCTTTTGCGGTAGAGGATGCCGGGGCGTTCGCGATCGTGCTCGAAGGTATCCCGATGGATCTTGCCGAGGAGATCACGGGGAGGCTCTCCATACCCACTATCGGGATCGGTGCGGGTCCGCATTGCGACGGCCAGATTCTGGTTCTCCACGACGTCCTGGGGCTCTTCGAACGCTTCGTACCGAAGTTCGTAAAGCGCTACGCCAACCTCGCCGCAGAGGCTAAGAGCGCGCTCGAGCGTTACGCCGACGAGGTTAGACGGGGCGTATTCCCCGACGAGACGCACTCCTTTCTGCTTCGCGCCGAGTCGGGTGGGGCAAGCGGCAGCGGCAGGGGCCGAAAGCGCGCAGGTGCCTGAGGGATCTTGGTCGATGCGAAGGATCTGCGGGATAGGGGAGATGCGCGAGGTAAGTCGGCGGGCCCGGGCCCGGGGAGAGACCCTCGGGTTCGTGCCCACGATGGGCTACTTACACGAGGGCCATCTCGCGCTCGTTCGCCAGGCGAGGCGCCGAAGCAAGCTGGTCGTGGTCTCGATCTTCGTGAATCCCACGCAGTTCGATCGCAAAGACGACCTGGAAAGCTACCCCAGGGATGTCGAGCGGGACAGCGTGCTGCTGGAGCGGGAGGGCGTCGATGTCCTTTTCAGCCCGACGGTAGAGAGTATGTACCCGAATGATTTCTCGACCGCCGTGGAGGTGCGGGGCTTGACTTCTGTTCTTTGCGGGGCGCAGCGGCCCGGACATTTTCGAGGGGTGGCGACGGTCGTGGCCAAGCTCTTTAATATCGTCGAGCCGGACCTCGCTTTTTTTGGAGAGAAGGATTTTCAACAGCTTTCGGTAATTCGGCGGATGGTGCGCGACCTCAACTTCGGGGTCGAGATTGTGGCGGTTCCGACCGTGCGGGAGGCGGATGGTGTCGCTTTCTCGAGCCGAAACGCTCGGCTTACAGCGCAGGAGCGCGTGGCGGCTCGCTGCCTGGTCCGGGCGCTCGAGCGGGTGGAAGGGGCGGTGTGCCGAGGCGAGAGGCAGGCGCCCGAGCTGGTACGCATTGCCCGAGAAGAGATCGCCGCCGAGCCTCTGGCCCGGGCGGAATACATTTCGGTGTGCGACCTGCGGACGCTCGAAGACGTGTCCGTCGTGGATGGGCCCGCGCTAGTTGCGCTGGCGGTTTGGGTCGGCAATACGAGACTTATCGACAATCGGGTGGTTAGGCCACCCGGCGAAGATTTTGAGGAGACCGGGCTTAGAGCAGACCCTGGTGCCGAAAGGAGTCAGGCGCGATGATGAGAACCGTCTTGAAATCGAAGCTCCACCGGGTGACTGTGACGGATGCGGATTTGAATTACGAAGGGAGCATCAGTGTTGACGCTAGGCTCATGGAGGCGGCCGATTTGGTCGAGCATGAGCTGGTTCACGTCTGGGATATCAACAACGGGGAGCGCTTCGAGACGTACGTGATTGCAGGCGAGCGGGGCTCCGGGACGATATGCGTAAATGGCGCGGCGGCGCGCAAGGTGCACCGCGGCGACCTCCTCATCATCGCCAGTTTTTGCGCGCTCGAGGACGCCGAGGCCAAGCGTTTCCACCCGCGGATCGTTCAAGTGGACGAGCGCAACCGGCCCCGTTCCCTCGCCGGGGTTGCGTCTTGAAGTGCCGCGGCGTCAGGCGCGGGGTCAAGGCGCGGGGTC
>JBBIJE010000032.1:0-6258 GCA_037446155.1 Myxococcales bacterium
TGAGGGTGTGTCACCCAGCCCTAGTTTGAATCTGGTGCCTCCGCCGCTTTATTCGCTTGCTCACTGTGCTGTAGTGGATGCCGAAGTGGCGAGCGATCTCCTTAAGGGCATACGCGCCGGATTGGTACGCAAGAAGCATCGCAAGCGCGCTGTCGCGAGTCTCCCGCTCGTAGCTAGCCAGGCTTTTTTCTGGTATCCTCTGTGTCCTCGGCACCTCCGAAAGATTCGCGGCGTTTCTCACGGTTCGTTTTACCCGCTCTGCAAACGAATGTTCACCAAGGTAGATCTGTCCGCGCAGGTGATCCCATGGGGTGTTGGATCTTATTCCTTCCGCGACAAACGCTCTATAGGCATTGATGGCCGCGTCCCGTGTGGCACCGAACTGGCTGAGAATCCAGTCGGTAGTGAGCCAGCTCGGCGCAGGCGCCATGCCGGAGGTAGCCCGATAACTGCTCCAAGGCCAGTGTAAGGCGTCCCGCACCAGACCCGCGCGCTGGGGGTTTAGCACCACGTACCTGGCAAGCTCGAGGAGGTAAGACCCGCGCTGAACGATTATGGCCTTGAACCTGCCCTGAAAAAGATGACCATGCCTGTTGTGGTGGCGATTGAACCACTGCGCGTAGGTGGAGTTGAGCTGCTGCATGCCTTTGGAGAGATTAGGTTCGATAGTCTCGATGACAAAGTGATAGTGGTTGGTCATCAAACAGTAGGCGTGGCAAAGCCAATTTAACCGCTCCGAGACGTCCGCGTAGAGCTCGAGGAAGCGGCGTCTGTCCTTGTCATCGAGATAGATTGTCTGGCCCGCGTTACCACGCGCAGTGACGTGATACAAAGCGCCTGGAAACTCTACTCTCAAGGGCCGCGCCACGCGCAAAATGTGGCAACGAGGAACGGGTACCGCAAGGGGCAAATGCTCCTTTGACTAACAGTAGGGGGTGCCGGGTCCGTGCCTATCAATTTAGGCCCTGAAGGGGAATGGGCACCATCAGCGAGCTATCTGTGAGAGCTAGCCCCGATCTAGTGGTAAAGGGAGGCGGTTGCTTTCCCCGGCCCTAAACACGACACCCGCTTCACCAAACGGATATTTTGCTTTCACGTCAAGATCTGACCCCGCGTCACGTCAAGATCTGACCCCGCGTCACGTCAAGATCTGACCCCCACCTTTTGACCCCCACCTTGTGACCCTGGCTGGGGTGGCCCTGTGTTGACACGCGCGGGGGGCATCGGCTAAACATCGTCGGCTCGGCTGCGGCCCTGCGAACATGGAGAACGCGAGTGATAAACTGGGCGATCCGCTATCAGCCTGTCCTGGAAGAAATAAAGCGCATTCGGCCGCCGGTGGTGCTCGAAGTTGGAAGCGGCCCCGAAGGGCTGTCTCTCTTTTGGCGCGGCAGGGTGATCGGCGTGGACGTGGAATTCAAGCGCCGGCCCCTTCTCTTGGCGGTACGGGCTAGCGCCTGCGCGCTGCCCTTCCGCGATGGCTCCTGGCCGCTCGTCTTAAGCTGCGACACTCTCGAACACATCCCGCCGCCGCAGCGCCGGCTGGCCATCATGGAGATGGCGCGAGTGAGCGAAAAAAACCTGATGGTAGTCTTTCCAAGTGGGCAGGCGGCCCAGGACTGCTACAGCGCCCTGGCGCGCCGGTTCAAAGAATCGCTTCCGCCGTGGCTCAAGGAGCACGTCGCGTATCCGCTTCCGGAGGCCGCCGAAGTCGAAGGCTGGCTCAAGGCCGATGGCTGGGCGGTCCGCACGTTGTGGTACGAATCGGTGGAGAAACACGGCCGGCTTGCGGCATGGGAGAGCTACCTGCCGGTTCAGGCGGCAACTTATGCTCTCATGAGGGTTGCCGGGCGCTGGCTTGCGCCGCGCTGGCCGGTCGACTATAGGGGACAGTTGCTCCGTGCCCTCTTGATAGCCGAGCGCAGCCAGGGGGTCGTGCCTGGGGGGTCCTAAGGCGCCCTGGCTCTTACCGCGCCGGTAACTAAGCCAAGTGAGACCCAGCGGGAGAACCAGCCGCTTATTGCCGCACGCTCCAGATCGGCGGGCTCGAAAGCCTCTAGGGCCTCACCGAGCGTAAGGCCATTCAGAAGCGCGCAGAGAAGGTCTGCCTCGGCGGTACCGAGTGATTCGCACTCCACTGCGAGGCCGCGGCGGTAGACGAGCACCCGATCGCTTCGGCCAACGAGGTCTATCTTTATCTCTTGCAACGGTAGCGTGCGCGCTCGCCAAATCTCGAGTATCGGCCACTTCGAGCGGGTCACGGAAACCGCCGGCTGAAACTGCAGGCGCGCCCTGCGCCAGTCAGCCTCGCTCCACTTGGCGCATCTCGTAGGCTCGAAGGGCTCGACCGACGGCGCGTGAAACGCCTCGACGAGCCGCCACTCGAGGGTCGCCAGATCGGGAAGAAACGGAAGCCGCTCGGTAAGCGAGTCTCGGCGCAAGAAGTCCGCAAGCGCTCGGCCGATGCGGTTCAAATTGTATTCGTTCTCTGGAAGCTCGGGGAGAAAGCGGTACGCTATACCGGTAAACGCGCGCTCCCCGACCACGTGATGCACGGCCGGAAAGGATTCCAGAAGAGCCTCGCGAACACGCGCCGGGTATCCGTCTATATGAATCGCCAGGCGAATCGCCGCGTCGGCGCCATCGGGCAAGCGAAGCAGGCGCAGGATCTGCGGGGCATGAAGCCCGCTTTCCCCCACCAGGTTTCCTCGCAGGATGGCCTCAGCCATCGAGCGTTGTAGCTCACGCAGCGCTGGCATTTTCTTTCCCTAGGGTGTCAGCCGCGCACCTGGCTACCGCCTTGGCCTTTTGCGCTTCGGCCGAAAGCCGCTCGAAGGGCGGTATGTCGGCATCCCACTCGATCAGGGTCGGCACACCAGGTCCAAAGCGGCGCACGGCATGCTCGTAAAGCTCCCAGACCTCCCGGTAAACGGGCCGGCTGTGCGTATCGAAGAGGTAGGATCCCATGTCGGTATATCCTGCTAGATGAAACTGCCCGACTCGGTCGCGGGCTATCCCGTTCAAATACTCGATCGGATCGAAGCCGAGGTTCTTGGCGCTCACGTAGAGGTTGTTGACATCGAGGAGGATCCCGCAGTCGGCCCTGGTCGCCACTTCCGAGATGAACTCCCACTCGGGGATCGTCGAGGTGCGGTAGGCGAGATAGGCGGAGGCATTTTCGAGGAGAATTCGCCTGCCGAGAAAGTTCTGGACCTGTTCGACGCGCCGGGTTACGTGTTCAAGCGTCTCCTCGTTGTAGGGAAGGGGCAGAAGATCGAAAAAACTTCTTCCACGCACGCCCGTCCAGCAGAGGTGGTCGGTAATGAGCACCGGCTCGATCCGGTCCGAAAGCTCCTTTAGGCTTCGTAGATATTTACGGTCGAGCGGGTCGGCCGATCCGATCGAGAGTGCAACGCCGTGGAGCGCAACCGGATAGTCGCGGCGGACCGCCTCGAGAACCGAGAGCGGCCGGCCGCGCGTGTCCATGTAGTTTTCCGTCAAGGCTTCGAACCAGTCTATGTTCGGGCGCTCGCCGAGCACCGTTTGGTAGTGCTCGGCTCGCAGGCCCACTCCGAAGCCGAGTTCGGGCCAGTCTGGGGTGGCAGACACGCGCGGCCTCCTTAGCTTCCTTTGCACCCTAGGACTTTGGCTGCTCTGCCTTCGGATCCTCGGTCAACCGGCCGCCCTGGATCTTCAGGCAGGTGTCCTTGTCGATCATGAGATAGCCCTGTCCCTTGCAGGAGTTCTTGCCGGCGCAGGAGTGGCCCTTGCCGCCGCAGTCACCGACCCCTTTGCACTTGTTGACGCCGTAGCAGCGCACCTGATCGCCGCCTTCGGCCTGCGCCGCCGGTACGAGCGCGGTGGCGCCAAGCATTCCGGCCACTGCGGATGCGAGCAGTAGGTTGCGATGGTTTACGATCTTTCTCATTTCTACCTCCCTACGGTTTTTGTTGTGAGGCGCCTCTGGGGCGCCCGCGTTAGCCGGGTGCTCTTCGCGATACGCGGAGGCGCCCGGTTCCCTATGCCACTTTACTCCTGCATTATCGCTTCGACATCGAGGCGGATCTCAACCTCGTCGCCGACGAGCACGCCCCCCGTTTCCAAAATTTCGTTCCACGTGAGACCGTAATCCTTTCGATTGATGGTGAGCGACGCGGAAAAGCCCGCGCGCTGGTTTCCCCAGGGGTCCTTGGCAGCGCCGAGGTATGCACCATCTATGACGACGTCCCGAGTTACCCCACGAATGGTAAGCTTTCCATGCACTTTAGCTGTGCGCGCGGTCTGATCGATGTCGCTGATGCTGGTGCTTTCGAAAAGTATCTTGGGGTGCTTTTCGACGAAGAAGAAATTCTTCGAACGCAAGTCCTTGTCGCGCTCGGCAACGTTGGTGTTGACGCTTGCGGCTTCGATCGAGCCTCGGATCTCGGTCGCTTCGGGCTTTGCCGGATCGAAGACTATCGTACCCTCGAAGCGATCGAAGCGGCCGGTGACGCGGGTGAAAAGGTGGCGGACCGAGAAAGAGACGGTGGTGTGGTCGGGATCGACTTTGTAGGTTGCGGCGGCGGCCGGCGAGCGAGTGGCCGAAAATGCGAGGGCAGCCGCGAAAAGCAGGGTGCCAAGGCGAGGCGCGCAAAAACGCGGGCGACTCGGATGTGCGGGAGCGAGGCTCAAAAGCTGCGGTTCCAGAGCTGGCCGGCGACTTGCAACGGACTTCACATTTGACATCTTTCGATTCTTCCTCCGTCGTTTTTCCTTTTGCTTTTCTGGGTCGGTGCCGACCTGGGCTAGGTGCTCGGTTGGCGCGCGACCTCTGCGGCACTCTTTGGGTGCCCTGTAGCGCTTAGATGCCCAGCGGCGCGGTTTGTTGCAGGGGGCTCGCTCGAAGGGGAAAAGGCATGAGGCGGCAGGGGCTTGGAGACCGGAGGCGAGCGTATTTTGCGCGATGGTGCCACATGACTCGGCCAAGCGGCATCGAAAGTGAGTAGCAGAGGGGTTCCGCGGCCGTTCGGCCAGGGGCGGGCTCCCCGGGGCGGCGTCTTCTTTGGGGTCGTTGCGAGGATCGCGGTCCCGGGGCGTCAAGTGGCGCCCACCAAGCGGCGGTTAGCGCCGGCGGCAGGGAGGGGGAGAATTGGAGGCGTGGGCGGCGTTCCAGCGAACCCAAGATGTCGGCCGCCGCAGGCGATGGACGATTGCGTGAATATATCGGTTGGATGGCAGCGGGTACGATCTGGGCGTGAAGGCTGGTTGGTGGCCGTCGTTGCGCCCTCCGAGGGGGTGTGCGAGATTGAGGGGTTGCCTCGGGGCGGAGCAGCGCGCAGGCCAAAACGGTATGTGCGCCTTGTCCTGGGGGCGGTGGGGGGGTATTTGGCCAGAGCAGACGAGAGCTTTCTTATCGAGAAAGTCCGGGGTGGAGACCCCGACGCCTTCGAGGAGTTAATTAGGCCGTTTGAAGGTAGGCTTTACCAGACGATTCTTCGCATCGTGCGAAAGCCAGAAGATGCGGCGGATGTCTATCAAGAGGCCATCCTTTCCGCTTTCGAGAAGATAGACTCCTTTGCCGGGGGATCGAGTTTCGGGACGTGGCTTCACCGGATCGGCGTAAACTGCGCTCTCATGCGGGTCCGCTCCGCGAGCCGAGACCCGGTGATCTCGAAGGAGGACCTGCCGCAGTTCAACTTGCTCGGAATGCACAGGGAGAGGGTTTCGGGTTGGGCGGATGCACCCGAGGTGCAGGCGGAGCGCGGGGAGCTTAGAAGAATGCTCTCCGAGGCTCTCGACGAGCTAGGGGAAGTGGACAGGGCGGTTGTTTGGCTAAAGGATGTGGAGGGCCTCAGCCACGACGACATCGCGGCTGCCACCGGCCTTAGCGTTTCTGCAACGAGGAGCCGCCTTCATCGCGCGCGCCTCGTATTGAGGGGGCGCTTCGAGCGGGTTCTGGGGAAGCGCTCGTGAGGCGGCTGATAGCAAAGATGATGCATCTTTTAGGGAAGCGTACCTGCGAGGAGGTAGTCGCCGTGTTGCACGATTACTTCGACGGAACGCTGGATCCCCGGACACGAGCGCTGATCGACCGCCACTTCGAGGATTGCCCCGACTGCAAGGCGTTTTGCCGCCAGTATGCGGAGATCATCAGACTTGGGGGCGAGTTGCGATGCGACGATATTCCGGAGGAGGTGAAAGCGCGTGTTCGCGCCGCCCTCCGCACCCGCGCAACCACCGGGGTCAGATCTTGACGTGAAGCGGGGTCAGATCTTGACG
>JBBIJE010000033.1:0-5934 GCA_037446155.1 Myxococcales bacterium
CCTCGAAAGCCATGAGAGACTTGAAGGCTTCCGTCTCCCGATTGGCGAACAGATCGCGCTCGCGGTACCCAAAGCGCTCCATGTCCTCCTTCGGTATGTATATGCGCCCGCGCTCGGCGTCTTCCGCGAGATCCCGCAATATGTTGGTCAGTTGAAGGGCGATCCCGAGATTCTCCGCATATTTTCTGGCTGATGGATCCCTGTACCCAAATATTTCTATGCAAGCGAGACCTACCGCGGATGCCACGTGGTAGCAGTACTGCCTGAGCTCGGCAAAGGTGGCGTATCGCCGCTTTTCGAAATCCATCTCCACTCCGCGCACTATCGCCTCGAGGTCATCTCGCCGAAGGCCGAAGCGCAGGATCGCATCCCCGAGCGCAAGCGTCACCGGGTGTTCGCCCCGCCCGGCACACGCAAGCTCGATCTCGCCCCTCCAGCGCGCAAGCAGCGCCGCGCGCCCCCCGGGTGCGTCGGCGCAGTCGTCGCAAAAACGGCAGAAGGCGTAAAGGGCGGCAAGTGCCCGGCGCCTCGGCAGATCGAGAAGCCAGAATGCGCGGTAGAAACTGCTGCCGCTTCGCCGCGCCACCGCTTCGCAGTACCCGTAAGCTTCGGCTAAAGACGGTGACAAAGCTACCGACACGGGAGCGAGCGGCGGCTTTCGCCGGCGCGGGCGGCGGCTTCGACTCTTGCCGCCTCGCGAGCCCAGCGGTCAGCGGCAAGAAGGGTTGCCAGGCCGTCGGCCGGCCGCGTCTCGTGGGCATCCATTACCGCTTCGATCACGTGCGGGATGTCGAGGTAGCCGATCTCCCCGCCGGAGAAGAGCTCGACCGCCACCTCGTTTGCGGCATTCAAGACCGCAGGCATGGTATCCCCGATCTCCAGGGCACGGTAGGCCAAGCCGAGACAGGGAAATCTTTCCAGGTCGGGATCGACGAAATTGAGCGGGCCCGAGACGAGATCGAGTCTGGGCAGGTGACCGAGATCCAGCCGCTCTGGGTAGGAGAGGGCGTAAGCGATGGGGATGGTCATGTCGGGCACGGCCATCTGTGCGATCACCGAGCCGTCCCGGTACTCGACCATGGAGTGAACTATGCTCTGGGGGTGGATGAGCACATTGAGCTTCGCCGCCGGCACGTCGAATAGCCACCTCGCTTCGATGAGCTCGAGGCCTTTGTTCATCAACGTGGACGAGTCGATCGTAACCTTGGCTCCCATCTTCCACGTCGGATGCCGCAGCGCCTGGCCCGGCGTCACGGTTGCCAGCTCCTCGAGGGGGCGCTTGAGAAACGGCCCCCCCGAGGCGGTCAAGGTGATTCGTCTCACGTCTTCCCGGCGCTGCCCCTGGAGAGCTTGAAAAATGGCGTTATGCTCGCTATCGACCGGCAAAACCCGCACCTTGGCCTTGCTCGCCGTCCCGGTCACGAGCTCCCCGGCCACGACGAGCACCTCTTTGTTGGCCAACGCGACATCCTTCCCCGCCTCTATGGCGGCGAGCGTCGGCGCGAGCCCCGCGGCTCCCACCATCGCGGAGACGACCAAATCGGCCTCCGGATAGGCGGCAACCGCGCACGCTCCTTGCTCTCCCCACAGGACTCTGCCGCGAAAAGACGGTATCCTTCGCAAGACCGCCTCCGCCGTGCCTTCATCGGCAACTGATACCAGGTCGGGCCGATGGCGCTCGATCTGCTCCGCCAGTCTTTCGACGTTCCGACCTGCCCCGAGCGCCACGACACTGAGGCTTTGCGGGAAGCGCTCGACGAGCGAAAGGGTCGTGGTCCCTATCGAGCCCGTCGAGCCCAGGATGCCAAGCCTACGCTTTCGCATCGCTCCGCCTGCTAGCGGCCTATGTCGCTTCGGTCGCTCCTGCGGCCGTCCCCCCGGGTCGCAGCCGCTCTCGTCTGCAAATAGCGCCTGCGAGACTGCCCCAGCGCCATAAGCGGGAAGTAGTTTCGGTACATGTAGTATCTCAGGTAGAAATACTTGGGAAAGCCAGTGCCTGTAAAGGGGGATTCGTCCCATGTGCCGTCGTCGCGCTGACTTTGCGCGAGAAAAGCGACCCCCCGCAAAACCGCCTCCGACAAGTCGTCTTCCCCCGCCAAGAGACCGAGAATCGCCCAGGCGGTCTGAGACGGCGTGCTTTCGCCTTTGCCGGCGAGCGTTGGATCGGCGTACGACATGCAAGTCTCGCCCCAACCCCCGTCTTCGTTTTGATGCTCCTTGAGCCACTGAACCGCCCTGCGCACATAGGGAGCGCGCAGATCTTCCCCGATCGAACGAAGCCCGCACAACACCGACCAGGTCCCATAGATATAATTCACACCCCATCTACCCCACCAGGACCCGTCCGGCTCCTGGGTGCGGCGAATGAAATCGAGCGCCAGGCGCGCCTTGCGCATCTGCGTGTCGTAACCGAACTCCCCCATGAGCTCGAGGTGCCGGCCGGTCAGGTCGGCCGTGGGCTTGTCCAGCATCGCCTCCATGTCGGCGAAGGGGATCTGGTTGAAGATCTCCTTTACGTTATCGGTGTCGAAAGCCGCCCATCCGCCGTCGCGGCTTTGCATACCTAGGGTCCAGTTGAGGCCCCGGGCGATGGCAGCCCACTTCGCTCTCTCGTCCGGCAGGGCGAGCCGCTTCAATACCATGAGAATGACCGCCGTATCGTCGGTGTCCGGGTACCAGTCGTTGGCGAACTCGAACGCCCAG
Organism: Myxococcales bacterium; assembly: GCA_037446155.1. Classification (GTDB taxonomy): domain Bacteria; phylum Desulfobacterota; class Binatia; order UTPRO1; family JBBIJE01; genus JBBIJE01. The sequence goes on from JBBIJE010000033.1 coordinate 2,704, forward strand.
CCGCCCGGCTCCAAATCGGGGTTCTTGACGCTCCAGTCCCCGGGCTTCATGATCTGCTGGCTGAGCAGCCAGGATCCGGCCCGAACCAGCGGCTCTGCCGCCGGATCCATCCCGGAATCGAGCAGGCCCTTCACCGATAACGCAGTATCCCATACCGGAGACACGCAGGGCTGAAAGAAGAGATCTCCTCCCTCCTCGATGACGAAGTCTTCTATCGCCTGTATCCCCTTGGCGATCGCCGGGTGGTCGTCCGGGTAACCGAGGGCGCGAAGCGCCATGACCGAGTTGATCATGGCCGGTTGAATTCCTCCCCACCCGCCGTTCCAGTCCTGGTGCTTTATTATCCAATCGGCCGCGGCGGTAAGCGCCCTGCTCCTCAAGGGCGCCCAGTTCAACCGCCCGAGGAGCTTCAGGGTACGGTCGACGGCAATAAAGAAGTTCTTCCAACAGATCCCGCCGCTCACCCACTTGAACCTGACATCGGCAAGCTCCGGGGGGCCCTGGTAGAGCTCGGTCAACCGAGCGGCCGGCGGGCAGGGGATGCGCGGCCGAAGCGCCATCAGAATGGTCAGAGGGACCACCGTGCCCCTCGCCCAGCTCGACATTTCGTAGATGTTGATCGGGAACCACGGAGGCAAGAGTACAAGCTCAGGGGGCATCGATGGCACCCCCTCCCAACTGAACTGGCCGAAATACGCAAGAAACATCCGCGTAAAGACGCCCGCCTTGGTTATCCCTCCGTTATCGAGGATAAAGCCCCTGGCCTTCTTTAGCGCGGGGTGGTCGCCCCCAAGACCAGCAAGCTTCATCGCGAAGTAAGCCTCGATCGTCGTGCTCACGTGGCCTGGAGCACCCGGAAAGAGATTCCAGCTTCCATCGTCGGCCTGAGTGGCCAAGAGATGCTCGACGATCCGACGCTGCCGCCCCTCGTTCACACGGCCCATGAAATGCATGAAGAAAATGTACTCGGCATCCATGGTGACATTCGCTTCCAAAGGGCGGTGCCAATACCCGGCGGGCTTCTGCTCGCGCAAGAAATAGTCTTGCGAGCGGGAAATCACATGGTCGAGCTTGGCCAGAAACTCGTCGGCTCCCGCGACGTCGGCCGCCTTGCGATAGCCTTCGCCGGTTGCTCTCTCAGTTCCAAACATTTCGTATCGTCTCCCCTGAACTCGAACTGCTGTAGGTTTGCGCCCTCGAAAGGCCAGCCACCCCCCCTCGGGCGACCATGCTCGAAAGTCCCTAACCCATCGGTCAGCGAAAGTCAAAGCATCCTGACCTGGTGGCCAGGGCCAAGTCCTCCTCATTTCCCTCCTGCGCCACCCCGGCGGATCGGTGAAAAATCGGAAGCCCAAACGCCACGCACCCCTCCTATTGATCCGGCCCAGGGGCTTGACGGGTAAACTCGGGTCTCCCCGGGGCGCGGGTGCCCAAGCGACGTCCGTTCGGCAGCCGCAGCGGTCACCCTCCCGGCAGTGGTCAGCGCTGGCCGGGCGACGCTGTGCCCTCGGCCTGCCTTCGGCAACCCCGAGGCCGCCAGGTCCATCCCCGCAAGGCTCACTGACTACTCGAACTCTTTCGGAAACCTCGCTGGGGCCGGCGTACGTGGGCGAACCAAGTTACATCGGCGTGCGTCGGGCCACACCTGGCCGAGGGATGTAGGCGCGCTCCCGCCCGACCCGCTCGAGTCAGCGGCCAGCCTGGGGCGGGTTGGGCCAACCGCGCCCCAGCGCGAAAGCGACCCCGACCGCGGCCGAGGCCGCGTCGGAGGCGATGTCCCGCCAGTCGAAGGTTCTACTAGGCAAAAAAAGTTGCAGGGACTCGTCCAAAACGCCGACCAGAGAGGCAAGGAGCCAAGCCACCAGCGAACGCACAGGCATGACACCCCTGCCCGCCATTGCGCGCAAGAAAATTAGAGCGAGGAGGCCATATTCTGGGACGTGTATCCGCTCGATCGGTGGGTCGCCGAGCAAATAGAGCAAGACGCCGCTTGCTGAGGCCGAGAGGGAAAGCGCAACAGCCCTTGGCGGCGTAAGGCGTTTTCCCTCGGCAACGAAGGCCCATGCATGCGCCAAACCGAGAAGGTAACAGGGCCCATAGTGCAAGAGATGCGCCGCGCCCGCGCTCTTTTGCGCGCGCTCGTTCAGATAGGGCACGATCGGCACGAACGCCAAGACCAAACCTGCGTAGGCCGCTGCGACGACCCATCCTCCCGGCCGGAGAGTCCGGCCGGCTGGGGTTGCGAGCGCTGCAATCATGACTGGCCCGGAATGGACGGCAACTCTCGTCGCTTGGCACGCTCCAAGTCGTCGCGGTAAGCGATGTTTTGGGGGGCGAGCGTCGAGGCCCGCTCGAGGTGGCGAATAGCTTCCTGCCAGCGCTCCGACCTGGCATAGGCTACCCCGAGCATGTGCTGCACCCAAGCATCCTCTGGCTTCATGCCCGAAGCTTCGTTCAGCCTGGCAACCGCGCACTCGAGATCCCCTTCCCTCAGGCAAACCCAACCGAGGTTGCCACGCGCCGAGAACTCGCGCGGCTCGATCTCGAGCGCTCTCTCCAGTGTCGCCCTTGCCGGTCCGAGATCTCCCAGCGCCGCTAGCACCCACCCAAGGTTGCTCAGGGCAGCGGGAGCGTCCGGGCCTAAATCCACGGCTTCTTCGAGAACTGCCCGCGCCTGCTTCAGCCGACCGGCCATCGCCAACGCCCAACCCAAATTCGACCGCGCCGCCACGTTGCTCCTATCCTCCTCTATCGCTCTTTGGAGAAGGCCGATCGCTTTTTCCGTTTGCCCCAAGTTGGCCCAGGCCCAACCCAAGTTGCTCATCGCCGAGGATAGCAGCGACCGATCCGCCGGGGCGCGCCGTTGGCGTAAAGCTTCGATCCCTTCTTCGAGCTCGCGCGCGCCAGCCTCGAGCTTCCCCTCGCGCACGAGCGCCGCTCCCAGAGAGACGCGAAGCCTGGCGCGAGTGATCGGGCGTTTTGCCTTGGAAACCGCAAGCCTCATGGTCGCTATGCTTTCTTCGGTTTTTCCTACCATAGAATAGGCATTGGCGAGGTTGAGAAGGAGGTCGGCATCCTCTGGGCGCCGCTCGACCAACTTCTCCCACATGGCGACGGTCTCATTCCATACCGCCATCGCCTCCTCGAACCTCCCCGCTCGCTCGAGCGCATTGGCTAGGTTGTTGCGGGCCCGGGCGTTTCGCGGCGCCTTGCTCACCGTATCCCGCCACA
>JBBIJE010000034.1:0-4824 GCA_037446155.1 Myxococcales bacterium
GACACCGAGGAGCTGGAAACAGATACTGCCAGATGGAGTCTTGACTTTTACAGCTGAATGCACCTGATCACCTGGCCCCCCACTACGTCGACACCGCCCATCGAGCCGCTCTACTCTACAGCTTCGCATGTCTCGTCCTGCTCCACTTCCTGCAGCTAAGTCCGCTCCCCGAGTGGGCCAACGTGGCCGCAAGCGCGCTTCCTCTTTTCTTCTTCGCCTTTGCCATCGCGCTCTACCTGAAGCTCGGGTACTTCGACACTACGGACAACCAGCCTGCCGAGCGCAACTTCACCACGACGGTAGGAACCGCGATCCTGGCAATCTCGGAGGTTGGAGGATTCTCGATCCTCTTCATCGGGTTTCTGGTGGCGCGGTTCGGCTGAGGAGCACCTGAGCCGCCACTTAACCAGTTGCAACCGGCTGCGCGTGCAAGGCCCACTCCCGAAAGAAGAGGCGAGGCGAGCGCTTGCCGCGGGCGAAGCACCGTTGAACCGCCACTGGACATCGTATCGTTCAGCAAGTTAGCGAGCAGGAGCGGTGCACATCGAGCGCCGTGGGAGTGTGTCTATGCCAAGGAAGACAGAAGCAAATGCAAGCGCGGCCGAGAGCCCAAATCCGACCAAGAGTATTTTGAGATTCTATCCTTGTGCCTGTTGCAGGCTGGCTTGAATTGGAGCTCGATAAGAAAGCATTGGCCCGAGTATCGAGAAGGGTTTGACGAGTTCGATATTCAGAGGCTATCCCAAGCCGAGTGTTGGCCCACCCTGTTCGGTTGACAGGGCTGTCGCTCCCGGCTATTGTACAAATGTACCCTTGGGGATTGGCGGGGTGTTGATCGTGATTGATCCTTCGGCCATTCTGGCGGTTTTGCTCCACGAGCCTGAGCGGGAGCCCCTGATCGCAGCGACCGCGCGGGGCGTGTTGATCACGCCCGCTTCGACTCCCTGGGAAATCGGGAATGGGCTGGTGGCCGGCTGGCGCAGGAAGCGTCTGACCTTGAAGGATGTCGCGACCGCATGGGCCTCCTTCGAGGAGATCCCGCTCCGACTCGTGGAACTGGATGTCCTCCGAGCGGTCCGCTCGGCGGCCGAGTATAACCTGTATGCGTATGACGCGTACGTACTAGAGGCCGCCGTGACACGGGGGGCACCCTTGCTGACCCTCGACCGGCCCTTGCGGCGGGCGGCGGAGCGTGCCGGAGTTAGCCTGCTGGAGATCTAACCGATGAAGACCTACACGTACTCCGAAGCGAGACAACAGCTCGCTTCTCTGCTTGATCGGGCCCGGCGCGAGGGGCGTGTGCAGATTCGACGCCGTGATGGCCAGCTGTTCGTTCTGCTTCCCGCAAAGCCGGATCGCTCGCCCCTCGACGTTCCCGGCGTTCGGGCGAACCTTGCCCGCGGGGAGCTGCGGAAGTGGCTCCGGAGCGCTCGCGGGAGCTCGGCGACTCGCCTGTTGGATCGCTGGCTGTCCAACCGATTGCAGCCAGCTTCGGGCCCGAAACGCACTCCCCGAAGAAAACCCAAGGTGGGCGCCCGCCGCAGGTGAAGCGCACCTCGAGCCGCCTCGAAATATTGTGTCGCTCGGCAAGTTAGCGAACAAGAGCGGTGAACATCGAGCACCGTGGGAGTGCGTCTATGGCAAGGAAGACAGAAGCAAGTGCAAGCCTGGCCAGGCGCCCAAATCTGACCGTCGTTAGGGGGAGGCGAGCGAGATAACGCGTCCGACTTCGGACGCTATGCCACCTACCACCCGAAGGGGCCTTAACGAGGGTTAGCGACTCCCGGCGCGCGCTACTGCCGCTCGAGCACTAGAGTCACACTGCGGTCGAGTCCGCTCCCCTTGAAGCGCAGCTCGAGTTGCAGGTCGTCGTCCTCGTCAGGGCCGTCGCCGTCGGCATCGATTAGGGTGCCGGTCGCGTACAGGGTGCCGACCTTTTTCCCCTCGCGGTCGCGTATGCGGTAGGCCATATCGAAAGAACCGCTGGCGTTGGCCGCGGCCACATCGAGGTCGATTCGGGTGACGGTGACCTCCTCATCGTCGACCGTGAAGCAGAGACCTCGGTCGGTGGCGATGCTTCCGCACAGGGCCCCTTCCCGGTCTCGGATGTCGGCCGTAACCTCGGCCGCCCTGGCCCCACCGCACGGGTCATCACGGAACTCTCCGGTGAACGAGCCATCGAGAGGGACCGGTGTGGTCTCGCGGTTTAGCCCGACCCACACCGCCCCAGCATCTTTTACCCTGTCATTCCCTTCCACGACGTCCGCATCCGGTGCCCCGACGATCAGATCCACCGCATTGTCATCGTCAAACAGTGTGGCGAGCAGCGCGTTGCCGAAATGATCTCCCTTGCCCAATCCGACCCGCAGTGTGTCGATATAGTCGAAACACGCTGTCGGGATCTGCGGGATGCCTCCACCTACCGCCCACCCGCCATCGTTTCCGAAGCGGATGAAGACCGCGCCCGCCTGCTTGGCCGCGGTTTCGAGGCCGTAGCGCACCCGTTCGTTCGGCGAGCCAATGGCGAGATCGTCGATGCCGTCGCGGTTGTAGTCGCCAGCCGCAACCGCGAAACCGAACCGGTCCGACTTCTCGCTAAGCCCCATCCGGTCCTGAGACAGGACGCGGAGCGCGACCGACACCGCCCCACCCACGTGCGGGGCCAAGAATACCAGTCCAGCGGCCGGGGTGCGTGGCTTGCCGCTCGGCTGCCCGAAGGTTGTGTCCAAGCCGTCGTCGGTGGGGATCGAGGATTCGGGCGCGCCGATCGCGAGGTCCACCGCGGCCTCCCCGTGGTCACGGTCATCGTTGAAGTTGCCGGCGGCCAGCGCGAAGCCAAACTCTTTGGCGTATCGCTCCCAGCCGTTTAGCGGCTCAAGCGTGACGCGCACCCCATAGCCGGCGCCTCGCGGGTCTCCAAGACCCGCTTGGAACACATACACCCGCCCTACATCCGCGCGCCCGCCAGCGTTATCGAAGCGCGGCGCGCCGACGGCGATGTCATCGAGCGCGGGCTGGCTGAGGTCCTCACGCAAAACGAAATTGCCGATCGCGACACTCGCGCCAAAACGCGTGTCGTTCCTCTGCGCGTCGGCCGCCGGAACCGACAGCAACGCGGCGTCCGCCATGTTGACCGGCTGTGGGGCTGCGCGGCCCCGGACGACCCACACACGGCCCGGGTCTCCCTCATCAGCCTTTGCGCTACCCGCCTCGCCAATCACGAGGTCAGCCAGGTCATCGTTGTCGAGAAAACCAGCGGCAAGCGCGGTCCCGAAATGCCTTGGCCCCGCACGGTCGGCGGGGGGCTCAAGGCGCGCCCACGGGTTCCCTGGCCGGCTGTACTGCACGATAACCACGCCGTTCTCGAATCCAGGCGCTCCGATGGCGAGATCATCGAGACCATCGCCGTCGAAGTCGCCGCTGGCAAGGGCGGACCCAAAGTCCGCGTTTTTCGCTGCCAGGCCATACCGGTCAGGCGTGATCCTCTCCGGCACCTCGGCACCGGCGGCGGTCTTCAAGAACCGCACCACCGATCCCGCGTTCTTCTCCGTTCCGGGCGCGCCCACGGCGAGCTCGAGGTCGCGATGGTGCTGGCTCGGCAGCGAAAAGAGCCCCGCGGCGAGCGCCGCCCCGAAGTGGTGGTCCGTACCCGGCACGGCCTCGTGTCGCGCCGGGTCGGCAAAGACCGGCGCATGGTCTGGCGGGGGGAGCCGTACCTTGTCGATCGGCTCACCTGCAGGTTCGAACGGGAAAAGCGGCGAACACCCGGCCTGAGAGAGCGCCAATGCGAGCGAGCGCGCAGGCCGCTGCGCCTCCGGTATTGAACACCTTCTATTCCGGCTCTTGCATGTCTATCCTCCTTGTCACCGGCGGCGGCCAATGGAGACGCTGAGCAGCGGCTCTCGGAGCTTCGCCGCGACCGCCCCTTGAGTGGTAGAAAAGAATACGACGCTCCCCGTGCCCTTGTCTTCGCTCCTGCCCGCGGTTCTTTTGGCAGTCTTGACCGCGCCAGGGCACCGTTTGGACCGCGCCCGCGGCGGACAGCCCGCTGGCCGCGGGCCCAATCAGAAGGCAGCGAAGCACACAGGCCAAGACTTCGTCAACAGATCGACGCGCCCGATCACGCACGGCGTCGCAAGACCGCCCCTACCGCCGTCTGGGAAGCCACGCACCAACATCCAGATGCCGCCACCGCAGAAAGTTCTCCCTGTCGTGGCCGGCAGGGAAAAGACGCCCCCGCGGCGGTTCCCGCTCCCACCCAGCGCGCACCCGCGCCGCGCTAGGGGTGGCTGCAGGGATCAGTCGCGTCTGTTCCCGCCAAGAGCTCGCTCCCGTCCTCGAAGGAATCCCGGTCGGTGTCGCGATCGTGCGCATTACAGGGGTACCGGTGGGCTGGGTTTGCACCGAAGCTACCCCGGCTTGCCTAGTACTCGGGTCAGGTCGTCGCCAGGCAGTGCTTTCTCCTGGAGGTTCAAGGGCCAGTGGCCGTGTCGGTCGTCGCTCCCGTTAGCCTGGAAGCCAGGTTGGTAACGATCAAGCCACCCTTTGGCAATGTCGTAAGCGTCGAACATGCCGTCACCCTCGAATTCATGCGAGCCGGCGTTGTCGTCCCCGTACCGAGGATCTTTACGCAGGATCTGGAGACCGGCGGGAGTTGCGTAGCCGCTCCTCTTATTGGGCTTCCCGGATGAGGGTCGTGGTACAGTGCTTTTCCTCTCGGTGAGATCGAGGCTAGGGGGAAAGAGTGCGATGGCCCCGAGGGGCTTTCCTACCTGGCCAAGCTTCGCCGGGAGGAGTCCTCTCCCATAGTAGAGGATATCCGCA
>JBBIJE010000035.1:0-3764 GCA_037446155.1 Myxococcales bacterium
CTCGGCCAGAGCCATCACTTGCTCAAGCTGCTGATCTCCAGGCCAGAACCAATTCTTCTCTTCCGCTGCCTTGTGATTGCGCCGCAGGAAGCGGCGGATGGCCTCGGCGAGTCGTTCCGGCGTCTCCGCGTTTTCCAGGTCGATCAGGGAGGCATAGTCCTGCGTCGACCGGTCTCGCAAAGCTCTCCGGTAAGCTTGGCCGAATCGCTTTATGGCCGGGTGGCTGTAGACTTCACTGAGACGCGACAAGGGACATCACCTCCTTCAGAGATTGCTCGCTGTACTGGTTTTCCAGTCTTGTGCCTCGCGCTATGTACCGGGCGAAGACCCGCACATGCCGCTCGTACGTCCTAAGCGTCGGATGCATGATGAGATCGGTAATAGCCAGCGCAAGGTCCTCATTACCTTGGACGCTACCCCGGCGAAAGAGATATCGCCAGACGTTAAACACACCTTCTGCTTCGTTCGGCCGTCGGACTGCCATTTCCAGCAAGGGTTGAAGGCTAAGACGTCCAGCCGTCCCCGGCTTCCACTGGCCAAGGGTCTTGAACAGGGAGAAGTACAGGATGGTCGAGTAGCGAGGCGTTGACGGAGAACCGCTGGCCGCCCGCTGCCGCAAGTGTTCCGCGAGAACAACGGAGTAGTGTGCGGCGGCATTCTGAACGCTCAGGGAGTTGAGGCGCTCGCCATAGGTCTCTTGGCGCACCTCACGGAAATCCGTCCACTGCACCGACTCCGGAACGGGGTAGAGAACGAAATAACCCGCGTTCCGCTGGTAGACGAACCGTCCAGCCAATGCCCCACCCAGGCATCCCAAGGCCCAATTGACATCATCAACGGACGTCTCGTTTTCGTCGTAGTCGGACCGGGTCGTATGTTTAAGGCCCTTGAAGGCGGACGGATCCAGGGGCCCCGGAAGTAACTCTCCTGTGCCAATCTTCGGCGTGAGAACCTCGTGTCCGCTGCCTTGTGAAAACCCCACGGCCACCCTCTCAAGAATTGCCTTCACCTTCTCGATTTTCTGCTTTCGTGGATAAGAGACCTTGCCGCTCTTCTTGCTCTGCTGGCGCTCTCGGGTCGTAAGCAAGATGTTGTTCCACTGGGGCCCACGCGGGTCTCCAAACACTCCGGGGGCGAACGCGTCAAGCCAGCCGCTGTTGTCGGGGCCGTTCAGGCGAGCTGCTGATGGCCTCCCATTGGGGAAATTAATGCGGTATGCCGTGCCCGCATCGCTTATCTCCGGCGAAGACGATTGGTCCTCGTCGGCATAGCTCAGCATGGCCGCCAAGCCGTAGGCCCGGGCGACATCAAAGATTTCCAGCCCACTTTTCGTAATCCAGAATTGCATCTTCCCCTCCTCCCGCGGCCATACGGTCGGACAAGCTCAAGCAACGAGAAAGCAGGACGTAGAGCGTGTAGGGCTTCTCCTGGTGAAACGGCGGCATCGTGCATGGCAGTCGCGTAACAGATCGCTGCTCGGCGCTGGCCGCTACGTCTCCATCGACATCCATGCCCGCTGCTGTCCTTACGAGGGGTCGAACCACATCAAACCAGCCGCCTTGGAGGCGATAGCGAGGCACCTGACAGGCTCGCACCGAGTGGTGATGGGCCATTGCTAAAGCCGCGACCACCCCCCAATTCCCCCAGTTCTGCTTCAACCAATCCCAGGTAATGTAGGCCCCGATTGTAGCATGAGGGGGTCGGGCGGGCTCCCTGGAGCGGTCGGCGAGCGAGGGGAAGCGGGCAAGGAAGGTTCGGTGCCGATCCGTCCCCAGAAGCTCTCGCTCCTCCTGCGTTAGCCGATCGACGTTGGACGGATCCTCCTCGAGCCAGAGGTCCACAGTCTTCCACGCAGCGCGCTGCCACGCTTCGTTTGTTTTGCCGAGGTCGTGGCAAATGTGGGCGATCACTACCAGCCGCTCAACGTCGTCGCTCGTGAGACCCGCAATGGAGGCGACTCTGGTAAGGCCGTAGCCTTCCTTCGCGCGGACGATTTCCCGGAACCAGCTCAAGCCCCTCTCGATGTGCTGCTCCAGCGTCTCGAGGAGCGGCCCTCGTCCCGGCAGGATAGGTCGATGCTGTCCACTCCCTGGTTCCCAGTCTGCGCCTTGCCCCTCGAACAGCAAGCCCGTCTCGGACGAATATGACACGTGAGCCGAAAGGATGTAGATGTGGCCGAAACGGACATCGCTTGGATCCAAAACACGTTCGATGCTCTCCCCCCCTGCGTCCACATCGAGCGACCACACTGCGTCCGGGTGCTCGCGCACGAAACGGCGCACCAGTCCGGCGGAGACCGAGACACGCGGAAGAAAGCGTAATTGCCCCCGGAGCTCTTCAGGCCTCGTGCGTAACGCCACTTCGACAGAATCTGCCTCGCGGACCGCCTGCTGCGCCTTTTCCCTGTCGCCCGTGAACGCAGCATCGGCGAGTTTCCTCGCGGCCCCTGCAGCGCTCTCCGGGTCGAGCCACGCCTCGTGGCGAGCACCCAAAACCCGATCGACAAGCTCCTGCTCGAGGTCCCAAGTCAGAACCTTTCCATCTGCCTCCTTCAGTACACGGGAGGTGTCCTGTACGATCTGTTCGTCGTACGGAGCAGCTATCCACCTTCCACCCCGCCGAGGCAGGCCGTACACCGCGACCTCGCCGGGCGATTCGGCCCAACGGGCACACCGCCCCGCTCGTTGGATCAGAGCGTCGACCGGGCAAAGTTCGGTCAGAAGCAAATCGCACGAGATGTCAAGCCCAACCTCTACAGCCTGGGTTGCAACCACCAGTGTGGGCCCTCGTGCATCCCGACCGAGGACTCCGTGCAACAACCTGTCCCGTCCGCTCCGATCGTCGTCGAGGAAGCGGCTGTGCACAAGGACGGGGTTCAAATCAGTAAGAGCACGGCAAAGCGCAACCGCCCGATCAACGGTGTTGCAAACTACCAATATCCGTCGGGATAAGCCGGCTGCCTTGCGTACGACCTCGGGGCCGAGTTCGCGGTCAAGGGCCATGCGGAGGGTGACCTGCCGCCGGCTCCGGACCGGTATGTCCGCCTCCCGAGCATCAACCCTTGCGAGGCCAAGTCGCTCCACTAGGAGATCGCGCGCCCGCTGCGGAAGCGTCGCTGTCATGATTACGAAGGGCACCCCCGCGATCCTCAGGCGAGTCGCAATGATCAAGCAGGACTGGAGCGCACGTTCGGGATCGAAGGTATGAAGCTCGTCGAAAATCACGAAACTCGTAGCCACTGCTCCCGCAGGGATATTCCCATGGCGCACCCCGAGGCTCAGCGGAGCGCACGCATAAGACGCGATCACTTGATCGACCGTAGCCACAACCGCGTCGGCATAGAAAAGGACGCTCTCCGGCCGCCGGCCATGCTGAGCAGCTATGCGGATGTCGCTTCCGAAACGAGCCGCGAGTACTCGAAGACGATCGGCGAGAGAGTCGACCAGTGCCCGAGTAGGCAAGACATAGATCAGTCGTGAAGGAAATTGCGGCTCGCCCCGAAGCGCCAGAAACGGTACGAAAGCCGCCTCGGATTTCCCCGACCCCGTAGGGGCATTGAGCAGGACCGACTTGCCATCGCATAGGAGGCGAAGCGTCTCGATTTGATGCGCGTAAGCAGAGCTGCCGAGCGGCAGCTTAGCTATCCGCGCGAAGAGGCTTTCTGGCCGCTGCCTTCCATCGTCAGTCATTACCGTTTCCCCGCAATCACTCGGCCTGGCCGGCTGTGGTGGAACTCGGCGCAGTGGGCCGTGACGCACTCGACC
>JBBIJE010000036.1:0-3101 GCA_037446155.1 Myxococcales bacterium
TGGCCCATGCGATTCGACGGCCGGTAGGCATTTCGCAGCTTGTGGGCCTCGTCGATGACTACCAGGTCCCATTGGACGGGGCGAATGTCGGACGCGTGTTCGCTGGCAAAGTGCATGGACGTGATAACGATTTCCTCCGCCTCGAAGGGGTTGGATCGTCCTCGAGCCTGTCGCTCCCGGTACTCCTTCGCGTCGAGGATAGCTGTCGGAAGGTTGAACTTCTCGACCAGCTCGAGCGCCCATTGCTTGCGGATGGAGGCGGGGCAGATGACGAGAAGCCGTCGCCGCCGCTCGGCCCAGAGCTGGCAGAGGACCAAGCCGGCCTCGATGGTCTTCCCAAGCCCGACCTCGTCGGCGAGAAGGACGCCTTTGGAAATCGGGGATCGGAAGGCGAAGAGGGCAGCCTCGATCTGGTGCGGATTCAGGTCGACGCACGCGTCGAAGAGGGACCGGGAAAGACGCTCCACGCCCGCCCCGCCGATGCGGGTCAGCTCGCACGCAAAGTACTTCGCGTGATAGGAGGTACTCATCGTGGCGTCTTCATGCTTCGCGGGCTCCCCGCAACGTGCCGATTTCGGGCACATCCAAGAACGGCATCGCCATCAACTCCGGCGGATCGTGCCGCCGGGTATATTTTTCGTTTGGTGACCTGCATGCTTCACTTGTTCCTCCGCCTGAGCGCTCTTCGAGAGCGCTCCCCGATCAACCGCCTCCTGAAGCCTGCGTATCTCGTCGAGAATCACGATGAAACGCCGGCCGAACGCCGTCAGCTTGTATTCGACCTCGAGGGGAGGCTTTTCACCGTGGACGCTGCGGCTGACGATGTTGAAGCGAAGGAGCTTGCGTAACCGCTCGTTCAGGACCTTCGCCGATAACCCTGGGCAACCCCGAAGCAGCGCGCTCGGGCGGTGGCATCCGTCGGCAATCAGCCTGAGAAGCCGCATCGACCATTTGCAGCCGACGATGCTCTCGACCATGGCTGCGACCGGGGTACTGACCATAACGCGATCCGGCCGATCTTGATGAGGGGGAACCATTGGGTACCTAGCTTACCAAAAAGTGCCTTCTTGCCGCCTCTGGCACAATCGCTGATCTTGAAGGAGTGACGGCGAACGGGCCGAGTTTCAGAAGACAAGATACGAAAGGAGAGACGTCATGAGTAAGAAGAAAGCCATCTTCTATCACGCCGGATGCCCCGTGTGCGTAAGCGCCGAGCGGACCGTGCTCGGTGCTCTGGACGCGAACCGTTTCGATGTCGAGATCGTCCACCTCGGTAACGAAAAGCGCCGCCTGGCCGAGGCCGAAAAACTCGGCGTCAAGTCCGTACCAGCACTGGTTCTGGATGGCCAGCCCTTCCACATCAACTTCGGTGCGAGCCTATCGGATCTCAAATGACCACCCCCCCCTGGAGCGGATGACCGGCGGTGCGAAACCGCGCCGCCGGCGCCCTCCAGTCGAGGCATCCCCCTGGAATCGAGCCCTCTTTCACTGGTAGTCGCGTAAACGCCAGACGGGGCTTCCGCCGTCCGTTCGCAAGCAGGCGTGGCGGTGGGCACGGGCACCGCTTCACCGGTTAACGGAACGGGCCCTTCGACTGAACCGCTGAGCGGTGGTCCACCTCCTTGGTATTCTTTAATATCGGGATTTTACCGCAGATGGCTGGCAAGGGGCAAGGAGTGGAGATGGTGGAGGCGGGCGGGCGAGGGGGCGTGAGCGCTGGTTGGCGGCCGGGCCACCCGGGTAGATCCGGCAACCGGGACGGGAGAGAGGTGCATGCAAGGTCGCCTGCGGGCTTGATCGGTTGCGAGCGGGGTTTTTTACGGGTGCGCCGATCCTAGGGAGAAGCGTGTGGGGTTTCATGAGGCATCGTAGCCTACGGGAGCGGGCGCAAGGGTCTCGATGAGGTAGAAGGCGCGACCGCACGCAGGGCGGCGTTGCAGGCGGGCAAGGTGGGACGCAGGGCAGTTGCCCACAAAGGCAATTTTTTCCTGTGGCCTGGCAACGTAAGCCTCCAGGGTGCGCGCGGAGAAGTTACGCACATCCGGCTCCCGCACTATTCGAGTGCGTAGCTCGGTTATAATGGGTTCCTCCTGCGATCGTAACCGCGCGGGGCGCTATCGCACGGGTAATGGAAGCAATTGTTTGGCAGGCTTAAGCGAACTCATCACGACTTTGCGCGGAGATGAGGGAAAAGGAGAGATGAGCAGGACGCTTCGCGATGCGGCCCGCTGCGCAACGGTTCAATTCGACGGCAATCATGAGCCGCCCGCGATGGCGGGTCGGCGGCACGCAAATGTCAGGCGAAGCGCTTCTATTCCGTTACGGGTTCGGTTCGAGTGGAAGCCGTCTACGACGAATCCGGCCCTTTTCGATGACAACGATAGAATCTGGCAACTCCTCGTTTGGAACCGTCTCGAGGGCTCGCGTTGGACGCTCCCTAGCCTCTTGTCCGCTATGATTCCCACCTCGGAAGAGTATCGGGCCAGGCCCCTGTCGGCTCGCGCCAAAGCCAAAAGCCGAGAATAGTCCAAGTCAGCTCTGACGGCTACTCGGTCTTCACTGCGAGCGCGCTCCAAAATCACTTCGTCCGAAGCGCGATCTAATCCTTCTTCGAGAGCATGAACGGAATCGTGCCCTTGCTGCCCAAACCAGACGGCCAATTCCGGTGACAGCGGCATATCGACAAGAAATCTCATCGAGAAAATTCCATCGTTTCTTCCTCTGCGAGGTAAGCAGCGTAGCGCAAAGCCTCCTCAATATCTTCGGCCTCGAGGTAAGGGTACGCCCCAAGAATCGTTTCCTTGGTCTCTCCGGAAGCCAGAAGGCCAAGCAAGCGTGAAACCCGAAAACGAAGCCCACGAATACATGGCTTGCCGGTGCAAACATGAGGGTCCGCGGTAGTACGCTCGAACTTCATGCTTTCTACCTCCTCGTTCTCTTACCGATCATTATCTATTATTCGTGCTGCGAAACAATCGCTTGGTGTGAGCCGGAAAATCTGCTGGGGTAATGCCGGAAACTTTGTCCGGTTGATTTAGTGTAAATACTCGCCCAGGCCCGGCTGGCACGGCGTGAAAATCCCCTGGTAACTGTCTCGATGT
>JBBIJE010000037.1:0-2945 GCA_037446155.1 Myxococcales bacterium
GTCATGGAGTTCTCGCGCAGAAACTCCCACGACTCGCCGGTAGCCAAGTTGATGCTGCCGTAAACCTCGTCGACTAGGGTATCTACGACACACACTGAAGTTCCCCCGCCTGCGATCGGAAGCGGGTAGCCGTTGAACGAAAGGACACACTCGACTCCGCTCGAACAGCTCAAGCAAGTTCCGGCCGGGCAGTCGGCATCAAGGGAACAAAGCTGCCCGTCCCGCGAGCCGCCATTACAGATCCGGCAAGCCTGTTTGGGGTTGTCGGCGCAGTGAGGTAGCGTCCTGAGCTGCCTGGCGTTACAGGTATCGGATCCGGGACAGTCGGAATCGTCGCGACAGAACTGCGGCGTGCTCACGCAGGTCGTGCCCGTAAGACAAACGTCTGGCCCGAGCCCCGTCGTGCCGCAGTGCGAAAGCTCGGCATAGTAGCCGCCGCCATCCACCACCTTCCCGTCGTGAGACTTTCCGGTCCAGCCGGTTTCGAGGTCGGCATTTTGGTCGTAACGATTGTAAAACCGTGGGATATCCGTGCACATGCACGGGAAGAAGCTCGTTGGCGCTCCGCAAAGCCCTGAGCAAGCGCTGTCATCGGCCCCGTCGCACTCTTCCGTCACCTGGTTTACCGCGTCGTCGCCACACTTCGGTGGCGCGGGGTGCTCGACGTTAATGAGGAAGTTTGCGGCTTCCTCGTGCGACTGCTCGAGACAGGCCTGCGCTTCTGAAACCGTGGTTGCCTTCGGCGTGCAGATGTCGAGGGCGTTGATGTCCGCATCGGTGCATTTTTTGGCGATGCTGGTCTGGAGCTTGGTCAGCGCCTTGCCGATGCACGCCGCCGTGTTTGGCTCCGTCTCGCAGTCATCCGGGTTCAAAGAAAGCTGGTTCTTGTCGATGAAGGAACGGCACTTCGTTTCCAGACACTTTAGCTTCGACGTCGCGAACTTGGCCGCGGCCTTGGCTACGGCGCTCTGACACTTGCGAAGGTCACTGCCCAGGGGGCCGGTTGTGCTGCCGTACTGGTCGGCCAGGAGATCGTTTGCTTTACTGCTATGGCGCGAGACCATGCATTGTTTGATGTTGTCGACGGTGAAATCCCCTCCGTCGGGGTCGGGGCAGGGCCCAGGAAAGTTAAGCCCGTTCGGATTGGGACTCTCGATCTGACTTGTGGTCAAGCCAGCGCAGTCACCGTCGATCTTGGCTTCGAGGTTGCTCTGCGCCTTTGCAAGCTTCGCGGGGTCGGGCCCGGTGCAGCTTCCAGGCGTCTTCAGGTTCGCGTCGTTGCACTTCTGGTTGGCCTTCAGCACCGCCTTTAGATACTTCTGCGACTCCTTGGCGATCGTCGCCTGACACGGAATGAGCGCACTACTAAGGTTTGCGCGCGCTGGGGTCGCGATGACCCCTGTCGCCACGAGCGCCGCCATTGCCGCCAAAACCCCCTTGGCACTTACTCTCATGGTCTCACCCTCCTTGAAAAAGTCGGAAAAGCACTGTCCGGAAGCAACCCCCGCCTCCGGACCTAAACCCATCCTTCCTCGGCTCGCCCAGCTCGATGGTGTCTGACACCACCGCGACACGAGCGCCCCCGCGAACACGGATACGGCACTGCTTCATCGACCACTGGGAACAGCACGCAGTGGCTAACCTAGCCCGTGCGGGGCTTGCCTGTCAAGCGGAAACTGGGCGCCGAGATCGCTGCGCTGCGCCATCGGCGCTTGCGTGTGTTCGCGCGACGTGGCCCGAGAGTCCCATGGCGTGCCAGTACCGTACCGGCTCCACATGGTTGACGCGCTGAGCCATTGCGGAAGATCGCGCGCGCGGGTGGCCTAGCGTCCGCCCGGGGAATGAACCAAAGCGGGCGGCGAATTGCCAAAAGCGCGTGAAATCGCTAATGTTCGGCGAGCGGAGAGGGAAGGGGCCCGGTGGCCCCACCGGTCTTCAAAACCGGCTTGTCCTGCCCGAAGCGGGACGGATGGTTCGACTCCATCCCTTCTCCGCCATATCCGAAAGATTTTCTTATCTTCACGGTAAGGGGGGCTTCGATCGGCCGGTAGATCGGGGGGGAGGGAGATGAGTCGAACTCCCCTTAGCGGTTGGCCGAAGAGAAGGGGCGCGTGGTCGGCCGAGGGGCTAGGGCTTCCGCGTTGCGTGGGGCGCGGTCGGGTAGGGGACGATCGGCTCCTCCCCTCGTTCGATTCGCGCTAGATTTTCAGCAGTACGCTGAGAGGTCGGGTCTAGTCGAGTGGCCGCCTGCAGGTAAGCTCTCGCGCCCTCCACCCGGCCGCTTCGTGCGAGTGCTATCCCCATAAGCTCGCTCACCCAAGGATTGGGTGGGCCGAGCTTGCTTGCGATAGAAAGGCTTTTTAGCGCGCACGATGGGTCCCCCGAAAGTAAGCAGGCCCAGCCGAGGTTGGCCTGGGCGGCGAACTGGAGTGGATCGGCTGCGATCGCGCGCTCGAGCCGAAGCCGGGCGGCCTTTGGGTCACCTAAGTTTATGAGCACCCAACCCAAGTTGCCGTTCGAAGCGGGATCTTGGGGTTCGATCCTTACTGCCTCCTCGAGCTGGGTGCGCGCTTCGTGCCACCTTCCCAGGCGCCCGTAAACCCAGCCCAGGTTGTTTCGGGCCGCGGCGTTTTCGGGGTCCAGCTCCAACGCGCGCTCGATTGCCTCGATGGCCTCGCGCTCGCGGTCGGTATTGGCGTAAGACCACCCCAGGTTGTTGAGCGAGCCCACGAGGACGGTTTTGATCCTAGGCGATCCGCCGGCGCGCGGCTCGGCCAGCGCGACCGCTTTCTCCAGGAGGGGGATTGCCTCGGCAAAACGGGCTTGCGAGACGAAAACTGTGGCGAGCGCCTCATAGGCGCGAGGATTGTTCGGATACCGCTCTATGTTTTCCCGCCACAGCCGAACCGGATCCTGCCACACCCGGTTGCGCTCCACCGTCGCCC
>JBBIJE010000038.1:0-2928 GCA_037446155.1 Myxococcales bacterium
CCCAACCACCCCCACACCGGCCAAAGATCCCGTATCGCAGGATTGGAAACGATGGTACCTATGTCATCGAACACGAAGGGGACGCGCAGGCTGCCGGAAAAAGCCGCGAAGGCGGCCAAGGGAATGAGGAGCACGTGCCAGAAGCGGCCGCGGGCACGCACCTTGCCCCTCCGCTCACCCACGCCCGCAGCGCAGCTCTTCGATTTCGGCCTCGAGCAGAGCCAGCCGCTGCGCAAGCCTTTTCGTCACCTCCGATTGCTCGGAGATCACGAGGCTGTAATGCAAAACGATGAGAAGGAGGAAGAAAAAGGCCATGAGAAAGATGAGCGACGTGCCGTACCTAATACCTAAGACAAGCGCGAGCCAGTCCACCCACGGCCGGGCCAGCGAAAGGAGGAGAAGCACTGCGAACGCACCCAGCCACAAGAGCGCGTAACGCTCCTTGAGGCGCCCGCGTCTTATCGCCTCCACCACGAAGAGAAGCAACGACAGGGTACCCAAAAGGGCGAGAAGCTGAATCGCGGCCATGCCTTTTCACCTCCCAGCTCGCCTGAGCGTCGCCATAACGAGAGCCAGCGTGACCTTGACGAGATAGTAAAGGGACCCAAGAGAGCCGATGGAAGAGCTGCCGCCGGCGCGCTCGGCCATGCGCACCGCGACCTCCCTTATCCGAAAACCCTTCCTGTGAAGCCAAAGGAGGGACTCCGGCTCGGGGTAGTCCTCCGGCTGCGCGCGTGCCAGAAGCGAGAGCACCCGCCGGTTCACGGCCCGCATCCCCGAGGTAGGGTCGGTAACCTTGAGTCCGCACAGCAGCTCGATGATCCAACAAAGATATTTGATACCCAGGCGACGCGGCAGGCTCGAACGGAAACCCCCCGCCTCCAGAAACCGGGAACCGACCACCACATCGGCTCGTCCCGACTCCAGTTCCGCGAGCAGAGTCGAAACCGCCGCCGGAGGATGCTGCCCGTCGGCGTCGAGCCGCACCACGGCCTCGTAGCCGCGCTCCAGGGCGAAGAGGTAGCCGGTCTGCTCGGCCGCCCCAACCCCGAGGTTGACGGGGTGCCGGACCAGCAACGCGCCCGCTTCCTTGGCTTCCAGTGCGGTGGCGTCGCTCGACCCGTCGTCCACCACAAGGCAATCCTGATCGAGTCCGCAGGAGCGCACCGCACGAACGAGTCGCCCCACATTGCCTGCTTCGTTGTACGCCGGCACCACGATTAGCGACCGCATAGTTCAGTCTACCAGAGCTATCTCGCGCACGCTCAAGCCGAACTCGGCGAACCACCGCCGAATTTCCGCGTTGGAAACGGCTCGACTGCGCTGTACCCGCCGACGCTTCTTTACCATTTTCGGGGCCCCGGCCAAGGCCGCAGCCCAAGCTCGAAACACTATGAGAGCCAGCGCGAGCGCGGAGCGGCGCCGCGCGAAGCGAGCGGCGGCGCCGCTTCCGCGGGCCACTCCATACGCTTGCGCGCAAAGGCGAAGCAGCGTGAAAAACGGAGCCGCCGCGAGAAATGGTAGCGGCAGGCACTTGAGCGCCACCCAGCAGCGGTTGCGCTCGACGAGAAACGCTTTGAGCGGGGAATAGGCGTCGCTCGAGCCGGAGTATTTGTGGTAAACGACGGCGCTCGGCTCGTACACGCACTTCCAGCCGGCCAGTCTCCCCCTGAGGCCGAGATCGGTGTCGTCGCAATACGCGAAAAAGTCCTCGTCGAAGCCCCCGATCTCCTCGAGCATCGTGCGGCGCAGCAGCGCCGCGCAGCCGCTCGGCAGAAGCACCTCGCCCGGCTTATCGTACTGGCCGACGTCGCGCTGCAGGCGGCCGCGGCCGCGGCCGATCCCATCCCGATAGAGGCACTGGCCAGCGTTGTCGATCAGCGTCGGATCGGAGAGGCTTAGGATCTTCGGAGCGCACATGCCCACGCGTTGGTCTGCGAGCGCCGCTTTGGCGAGTCTGTCCACGAAATCCCGATCCGCCACGGTATCGTTGTTGAGGACGATGACGAACGGGTCGGTCGTGGCGCGGATGCCTATGTTGAGGGCTCGCGCGTATCCCCAGTTTTGGGGGTTCACGATAAGCTCGACCCGCCCCCCGTAGCGCTCCCGCACCATAGCGACCGAGCCGTCGCTGGAGTTGTTGTCCACCACGAGGACGCCACAGGGCGCGCTCTGCCGCAGGAGCGAATCGAGGCACTCCACAAGGTGCCGAACACCGTTCCAATTCACGACGATGACGCAGACAAGTGACTTCACCAGCTCCTCGAACCGGCGCCTTTCGCGCCGCCTCGTTCTATCGGCGCCACTGCGCCGGAAGCCGCCCGAGATTTTCTCTCGCCAGCTTGTGCTCGGGGTCTATCTCCAGTGCCCTTCGGTAGCTCGCCGCCGCCTCTCTGTAGCGGCCAACGTTGGCGTAGGCGAGCCCCAGGTTGTTGTACACGACGGCGCTTGCGCTGGCGAGCGTCGTGGCCCGCTCCAAATATCCAATTGCGTCTCGCCAGCGTCCCAGCTTGGCGTAGAGAGTGCCTATGTAACCGTGGGCAGGGCCGTTGACGGGGAGGGCCTCGATCGCCCGGAGCCAGTAGCTTAGCGCGTCCTGATCGTTTCCCTGGCGCCAGTAAAGGTACCCGAGGTTGGTGAGCGCCGAGCTCAGCACGACCTTATCGGTCGTCTGCCGGATCACGCGCTCGAATGCGGTGCGCGCCTTGTCGTATTGCTCGGCACGGGTGTACGCAACACCGAGGTTATTGCTTGCCGACCAGGTTATGTTGAGCGCCTTTTTGAATCTTCCGCTCTCTTGGTCGAGTGCGATCGCCTTCTCGAGTTCGGGGATCGCTTCCACCCAGCGCCCCGCATCGATCAAGGCGCGCCCGAGGTTGTTGCGGGCCCGGGCGTTTCGCGGCGCCTTGCTCACCGTATCCCGCCACA
>JBBIJE010000039.1:0-2834 GCA_037446155.1 Myxococcales bacterium
CCAACGTAAAATCCACCACCGGCCGCGTCCCCCCCAACCACCCCCACACCGGCCAGAGGTGTCTGATACCCTCGTTGCGGATGATCGCCCCTTCGTCGTCCAGGAGAAAAGGAACGGATAGGCTGCCCAGGTACACGAGCGCTCCAGCCAAAGCTATGAGCCCGTAAACACCGAGCGTCCAGCCGAGCGCCTGCAAGGAGGACTCAGGCGGCCCCTCGGCAACCGCTCGCCCGAGCCGCCCGCCGCGCGTCCGACTCACCTATCGGCTTCCTTTCCCCTCCAGGCGCGAGCGCATCTGGAGCACGCCGGCATCGTCGGGAAACCGGCTCTCGGCCACGGCCAAAACCCGTTTCGCCTCGGCCGTCTCTCCCGCCTCGAGCAACGCCGCGATGAGACCGACGTAGCCTGCGGCCGCCGCGGGTTCCAGGAGCGAAGCCTCTCGGTATTGCTCGGCCGCCTCCCGGTAACGGCCCCACGCATACAATACCGAACCATAATTCGTGCGGATGTTGGCTGCCCTGGGATCGAGAGAAATGGCAAGCCGGTAGTGCTTCTCCGCTTCCTCGAGCCGCCCTTGGCGAAACAAAGAGTTGGCGAGGTTCATGTGAATTACCGGCGAATTCGGGGCGAGCACAAGCCCCCGCCTGAACCATCGCTCGGCCGACGCCTCGTCTCCCCGCGTGCTGTATGCGTTACCGAGGTTGGTCATCGCCTCGGCGAAGTCCCGCTTCCTTTCCAGCGCTTCCTCATAAGCGGCAATCGCCTCTAGGGGACGGCCGGCCCGCATGAGCGTGTTGCCCAGGTTGTAGAGTGTCGCCGCGTCACGCGGTTTGATGGCCAGGGATTTCTGGATTTCGGCAAGTGCTTCCTCGTGCCGCCCGAGCCGGCTGTAGACGAGCCCAAGCTCTCTGTGGCTTCGTGCGCTATGGGGTGCATCCTCGACCATGGTCTGGAAAAAAACGAGCGGCTCGCGCCAGACCCGGTTGCGGGCCCAGGTGGCGCCCCCCCAGGTCAAGGCGATGGTCGCAACGGCAACCGATGCAGCCAAACGCATGCGCTCCTTGAGAACGCCCCGGCAGGCCGATCTAAGCGCAATTGCGGCGAGCAGGCAAAACCCAGCAGAGGGCAGGTACAATAGCCGCTCGGCCATGATCGTCCCGATCAGGACCACCATGTTCGAGGCGAGAGAGAAAGTAGCCGCCGAAAAGGTCACGGCAAAGGCGGCTTCGGGCAGCCGCCGAGCTCCCATGATCACCGTAACAGCGGCCGCGGCAAGGAGCGCAAGACCCCCGAGAAACCAGAAATCGGCCGCCGACGAGACGAGGTCGATCTGCCGGTAAGAATAATCGGCAGAAAGATCGAACGGCCAAACCAATTTCGCGAAGTAGCGGGCGGCCACGGCGACGGCAGTCATGTAGCGGGCAGGCCACGCCGCCGCGACGAGCAGGTTGTCCATGTGCTCGGGCTTGGAAGCGAGTGCGCCCAGGATGGAGGCTCGCCAAGCAACGAGGAGCGCGGCCACAACGATAAACCCGAGATACTGCGCCCGAAAGCGCTGGAGCGCGGCGGCTCGCGAGTTCCCGTACTTGCGGTAGAAGATGACATCGGCGCAAACGATCGCGCCAATGACGGTGACTGCGCTCTCTTTGGCGAGAAAACCAAGCGCCAAACACAGGTAAGCCAAGAGAAGCCACCACGCCCCTCGCCTCCCTCCAGCTTCTCTTCCTCTCGACAACGAAAGCCAGGATGCGAGGGCAAAGAGCGCCGCTAGCTCCTCGGCGCGACCCACCACGCTCGCCACCGCTTCGGTGTGTACGGGATGGACGGCAAAGAGAACCGCCGCGGCCACGCTGAGCCACCGATCGCTCGTCATCCGCCAGAAAAGCACGAGGAGCAGCCAGGACACTGCGCCATGAAGGAGGACGTTTGCCACATGGTAGCCCAGGGGATCGAGGCCGCCCAGCGCGTGATTCAGGGCGAAGCTCAGCGTAGCGAGCGGCCGGTAGAGCTTGCCGTAGCCAAGCTCGCCCCACCAGGATGCGGTGGTAAAGATGCGTCCGATGGCGAAGTCCCGGACATAGCGATTGTTCACGATCGCGTTGAGATCGTCGAAGAGAAGCTCGCCTCGAAGCGAGTTGGCATAAACTACCATCGAGGTCAAGACCACCAAAGCGGCTTCGCTCGCAAATCGGCGCCGCGCACCAGGGCAGGCGGGCGCTGCCGCTGCTGGCGCCACCCTCGCACCGACTCCTCTCTCTTTTCGCTTGCGCCGGCTGACCTTGCCCATCGCTCGCTCCGTCGCATAACTGGCGCGGCCGAATTGCGCAAGAACCTGGCCGAAACTGGCCGGGGCCGAGGCGGAGTCATCCGACCCGGCTGCGGTTTGTCCAAATATCGCCCGGAAGGCGGACGAAGAAAATCGGTCCAGAGCTGAGGGACCGCAGGGCCGCTGGCAGGTGGAGCGCGTCTTGCGGGGTGCGCGGGCGTCCGGCCAGAGTCTCTTCGGCGGCCGGGACAGGTGCCCTCCCAGCGGTAATTAGCACCAGATTGGAGACCTCGTGCCCCTTCCGCTTGCCCCGAGCCCGCCAGGGACCGGCCCGATCGGCGCGCTCTCCATTTCCTTCCCGTCTTCGTGTACTGTTTCTATTTACCATGCACGAGCGGGCTGTCGTCGAGTTAGGGTGGGCCGATGCCGTTTCCGCCGCGGCGATCGCCGCGGCATGCGCGCTCGTTTATCTACCTAGTCTAAAGGTTCCCTTCGTCTTCGATGATTTTCACTCCATCGTTTCCAATCCTGCGATACGGGATCTTTGGCCGGTGTGGGGGTGGTTGGG